>CASDRK010000019.1 GCA_949283125.1 uncultured Clostridia bacterium | reverse complement strand
GCGTTCATTTATGGTAAGATGAGTATAGTTCATATATTTCCTCCGCGTTATGATTTGTGTTTGGTAGCCTTATTATAACACGTTGATTTATATGAACTACTTTTTTAGTCTCTCTGTTGCACTTGATATGATAATTCACCTTTGCTTTAAAGAGGTCGCCCGCACATTGGTGCGGGCGACCTCATATTATATAGGGTGAAGATATTCAAAAAATCTCCCTTTATTTCGGCGGCCGCCCTGCGCCGGATGGGCGTGCGCGCAGTCGGGCGAGAAATTTTCGTTTCGCGCGGCTGCACGCTCGCGCGCGGCGTCGTGTTGTATTCGCCCTGCCATATCTTCGGGGCGGCAAGTCTGGGCGAGGGCTGCGTATTGTTGCCCGGGTGCGTGGTCAACGGCGCAAAAATCGGCAAAAACTGCACGCTCGGCCCGTACTGCAACGTGCGCGAGGGCTGCGCCGCGGGCGACGGCTGCCGCATAGGCGACTTTGTGGAGCTGAAGCGCGCCGTGCTGGGCGAAGGCTGCAAGGCGGCGCACCTTTCATACATAGGCGACGCCGAACTGGGCGCGCGCGTAAACGTGGGGTGCGGCGTGGTGTTCGCCAACTACAACGGCAAAACAAAGGCGCATACATATGTGGAAGACAACGCGTTCATAGGCAGTAACAGCGTAGTAGTCGCGCCCGCGCATATCGGCGCGGGCGCATATGTGGCGGCTGGCACGGTGTTGTCGGGCGACGTGCCGCAAAAAAGTCTCGCGCTCTCCCGTCCGCCTTTGAAAATCAAGCCCGAAGGCGCCTGCGGAAGGTATCTCAACGACCGATGAGGGCATTTATAAAAGCTATGATTTGTTTATCGCATATAAACCTTTATCGTCCCGGGAGGCGCTTTTGTGAATAAATTTTTCGGCACCGACGGATTCCGCGGGCAGGCGGGCAGCGAGCTTACCGCCCTGCATGCGTTTGAAACGGGCAGGTTTCTCGGCTTCAGGCTGGGCGCGGGGCGCGGCCGCAAGTGCCGCGCGGCGATAGGCAAGGATACGCGCAGGTCTTCCTACATGCTGGAATACGCCCTTGCCGCAGGGCTTGCGGCCTCGGGCGCGGACGCTTACATGATGCACGTGGCCACGACCCCCGCGGTGGCGTATGCCGTGCGCGCGTTCGGGCTGGATTGCGGCATAGCCGTGTCCGCCAGCCACAACGCCTTCGGCGACAACGGCATTAAAATTTTCGGGGAGTCGGGGGCGAAACTTTCGGATGAGGATATCGCGCTTCTCGAAGAATATCTTGCGGGCGGCTCCGGGCCGCTGCCGCAGGCTGTGGACGGCGGCGTGGGGGCCATACACGATTTTTCCGCGGGGCGCAGCAGCTATGCGGCGTACCTCACCGAGCTTGCTCCGCGTTCGCTTTCCGGCTGCAGCTTCGGGCTGGACTGCGCCAACGGCGCCGCCTACAACCTTGCGCGGCGGGCGTTCTGCGCGCTGGGCGCAAAAGTAATGGCCATAGGCTGTCGTCCGGACGGAGTCAACATCAACGCAAACTGCGGCTCCACGGCTCCCGCGCGGCTGTGTGAGCTCGTCAGGGCGCGCAATCTCGATGCCGGTTTTGCCTTTGACGGCGACGGCGACAGATGCATCGCCGTAAACGAGCGTGGCGAAGTGGTGGACGGCGACGGGGTCATGTACATTCTCGCGCGCCATCTGCTGGACTGCGGCGCGGACGGCGGCGACAGGGTCGTGGCGACCGTGATGAGCAATTCGGGGCTGGTGCAGTCGCTTGCAAGGCTGGGCGTCGCCGTGGAACGGTGCGACGTGGGCGACCGCTTCGTCGCTCAAAAAATGCGGCAGTGCGGCGCGGCGCTCGGCGGCGAACAGTCCGGGCACATAATAATCGACAAGGTGGAAAATACGGGCGACGGAATAGTCACAGCCATATTTCTGGCGCAGGCCCTCGTCCGTTCGGGCGGAACTTTTTCTCGCCTTACGGAGGGGCTGGAACTCTGGCCGCAGGTCTGCGCAAGCGTGCCCGTGCGCGATAAGGGCCGCGCCCGCAGCTATGCCGTGCTGCGCGAAATTTCCCGGGCCGAAAGGGCGTTCGGCGGCAGGGGCAGGGTGCTCGTGCGGGCGTCGGGCACCGAAAACGCCGTAAGGATAATGGCGGAGTGCCCGGACGGCGAATTGTGCAAAAGCGTGTGCGCGCGGATAGCCCGCGCGGTTGCGGAGGGGTGAAATGTGCGGAATAGTCGGTTACGCCGGCCGCGATCGCGCGGCCGAAATACTGTTTGAAGGTCTTAAAAAACTTGAATATCGCGGTTACGATTCGGCGGGCATATCCACGCGCGACCGCGGCGAAATTTTCACCGCCAAGCGCGGCGGGCGGGTGGAAGGGCTCAGACTTTCGCTAAAAGAGCTCAAGGGTACGGTGGGCATAGGCCACACGCGCTGGGCCACGCACGGCGAGGCCAATGACGCCAACGCCCATCCGCACGCGTTCGGCCGGTTCGCCGTCGTGCACAACGGCATCATAGAAAACCATGCCGAACTTCGGGCCGAACTGCGCGCCGCGGGTCACGTCTTTGCTTCGCAGACGGACAGCGAGGTGGTCGCTCATCTTCTGGATTTTTACTACGAAGGCGATCTGGCGGACGCGCTCCGCCTTGCCTGCGCGCGGCTGAAAGGGTGCTGGGCGCTGGCCGTGCTCTGCGCCGACTTCGACGGGTTTGCGGTCACAAGGCGGGGTTCGTCGCTCATACTCGGCAGGGGCGAAGGCTTCATGGCGGCAAGCGACATCTGCGCCCTCGGCGGCAGGTCGGCGTTTTATTGCGTGCCGGAAGAGGGGGATATAGCTCTCGTCACGCCGTCCGGCATAGAGATATTCGACGCGGAGCTTTCGCCCGTCGGGCGCGCGTTCAGCCCGGTGCGCGATGTCGAGCCGGACAGCGACAAGGGCGATTGCCCCCACTATATGCTGCGGGAAATCGGCCAGAACGCCCGCACCGTGCGCGCAACGTGCGCAAGCGTCGCGCGGCTTCCCGGACTTAAAGAGGTTCACTCGCGTCTGGGCGCGGCGGACAGGATAGCGCTGCTGGGCTGCGGCACGGCCTACAACGCTGCCCTTGCGGGGGTGCGCCTGCTCGGCGGGGCGTACGACGCCTGCGTGACGGCGCACATAGCCAGCGAGGCACGCTTCGACCCGCCCGGTCTCACCGCACGCTCCGTCTGCATAGCCGTCAGTCAGAGCGGCGAAACGGCGGATACGGTAATGGCCGCCCGGGCGGCGAGGGAGGCGGGCGCCTATCTCGTGGCCGTAACAAACGTCGGCTATTCGGCCATAACGCGCGTCGCCGACAAGGTCATACCCGTCTGCGCCGGCACGGAGATATGCGTGGCCGCCACAAAGAGTTACGTCGGTCAGCTGGCGTGCCTGCACATTCTGGCGTCACCCGGCCGCGCCGACGTGCGCGCCGCGCAGCTTTTAAAGGCGGCCGACGGCATCGAGCGGGTGGTGGCCGACGGTTCGCGCGCCCTCGAAATCGCGCGGCTGTGCGTGCGCAGCCGCGCCGTGTTCTTCATCGGCAGGGGCGCCGACGCCGACGCGGCGGTGGAGGGCAGCCTGAAGCTTAAGGAGGTTTCGTACATTTTCTCCGACGGCTATCCCGCTGGCGAGCTCAAGCACGGCACGCTCGCCCTTGTGGACGAAAGCGTGCTGGCGATAGTGCTCATAACCGATGAAGGGCTGGCAGAAAAGTGCGAAAACGCCGTGGAACAGATACTCTCGCGCAGGGGGCGCGTAGCCGTCGTCACCACGCTTGCCGACGTGCACCGCAGGCTGTCGCCGCGGACGGACGCGGCCTGGCTTCTGCCGCCCGCGCCCGCCCATCTGTCGCATTTTCTCACGGCCGCCGCGCTGCAGCTCGTCGCCTACCGCGCCGCCCTTTTAAGGGGGTGCGACCCGGATAAGCCGCGCAACCTCGCCAAGAGCGTTACCGTGGAATAATATTTGACATTTGTCCGCCGCCGATATATAATCTGTTGTGTGAAAAATTCAACGGAGGCGGACGTTATGCAAACTGTTCTCGTCACGGGCGGAGCCGGATTCATCGGCAGCCATACGGTGGTGGAACTTCTCAACGAGGGTTACGGCGTTGTCGTCGTGGATAACCTCTGCAATTCGAGCGAAGAGAGCCTGAACCGCGTAAAAAAAATCACGGGCAGAGAGCTGAAATTTTACCGCGGCGACGTGCGCGACGGCGCCCTGCTCGACAGGATATTCAGCGAAAACGCGATAGACTGGGTCATACATTTCGCCGGGCTCAAGGCCGTGGGCGAATCCTGCGTAAAGCCCGCGGAATATTACGACAACAACATTTGCGGCACCCTCGCCCTCGTTTCGGCCATGCGCGACCACGGTTGCAAAAGGATAGTGTTTTCGTCGTCGGCCACGGTCTACGGCACGCCGGAGCGCCTTCCCCTCGACGAGACGTGCGCCATAGGCGGCACCACCAATCCTTACGGAACGAGCAAGTATTTTCAGGAAATAATGCTCACGGACGTGTGGAAGGCGGACAGGGAATGGAGCGTCGTGCTGCTGCGCTATTTCAATCCCGTCGGCGCGCACGAGAGCGGGCTCATAGGCGAGGATCCCAAGGGCATACCCAACAATCTCATGCCGTACGTCGCTCAGGTGGCCACGGGCAAGCTCAAGTGCGTGCACGTGTTCGGCAACGACTATCCCACGCCCGACGGGACGGGGGTCAGGGACTATATCCACGTGGTCGATCTCGCCCGCGGGCACATCGCCGCCATAAAGGGCTGCGCCGCCGGCGGCGTGTACACATACAACCTCGGCACGGGCGTCGGCTATTCCGTGCTCGACATGATCCGCGCCTTTGAAAAGGCTTGCGGAAAAAAGCTTCCGTACGTCGTGGACGCCCGCCGCCCCGGCGACATAGCGGCCTGCTACGCTTCGCCCGAAAAGGCCGCGCGCGAGCTGGGCTGGCGCGCTCGCCTCACGCTGGAGGACATGTGCGCTTCGCAGTGGAAGTGGCAGTCGCTCAACCCCATGGGTTATAACGGTTAAGGCATATATGCGCGTCAATGCCCGCGGCCGCCCTTTCTGTCGGCGGCCGCGGGCATATTCGTTCAGCGATATGCGTTGCGGCCGCAGTCCTTCAAGACTGCGGCCGCAACGTTGTTTTTATGCGTTCAGTTCTGTGAGAACAGCCCGCGTCTGGGCGGTTCAAGGTATTTTTGTCTCATCTTTTGTATGTCGGCGTCGGTTATGTCCAGCCGCTGCCTGCAGTATTCCGTAACGCTGCCGTACCGCGCCTTTACTTCGTTCATCGTATCGATGATGTACCGCGGCTTTGCGGCCATCATGCCGAACAGTATTTTTTTGAACCTGGGCACCAGCGGGGCTATCATCAGGCCGAACCTGTTCCAGAAAAATCTGCCCCTCTGAAAGCGGTGCGAAGCCACATAGTCCTCGACTATCACCTTTTCGTCCACGCCCAGCAGGCTCTCCACCAGCATGGCCACCAGTCCCGCCCTGTCTTTGCCGCCGCTGCAGTGCCACAGCACGCAGCCTTCGTTGTCTATTATAAGGCGCAGGCACTCTTTCAGTAGCTTTGCCGGCTCGTCCGAAAACAGCACCATTTTGTACATCGCCACCATGTAATTGTCGGCGGTGCCGAATTCCGATTTGATGCGGCGCGACTCTATCGCCATGGTCTTGGTCATGCTCTTTTCGCGCGTTATGCCCGGCGTGGCCGTGCACAGAACGGGCAGATGCACGTACTTCGCGCCCTCTATCACCGTATCGGGATATTCCTCGCGCTCGGTGAATATGCGCAAATCTATCACAAGATTCACGCCCTTCTTTTTCAGCTTGTCCACGGTCTTTTGGGGCAGTTTATAAAGTTTTCCGCTGCGTATAAGTCTGTTGCGCCTTATGACTTTGCCGTCCGCGGCGGGCATTCCGCCCAGATCGCGGGTGTTGAACAGCTTTTTCAGCGGCAGCTTTCTCACTATATACATATTCAAATTGTACCACACGACTCAAAAATAGTCAATAGCGCGCGGCGAACAAAATGCGCGCCAGGGCGCCCGCCGCGGTCGAAGCGACGCGGCCGCGGCGGCGCTTGCGATATGATTACAATATAATATGTCGCGCGCAACGGCCGGTCTTCGCCGCGTTTTGCGCGTTTTTAAAAAATTTTTTGTGTTCGGTGTTTAAGCGCAACTTTTGCGAGTTATATTTAAATTGTAAACCAATCACGGAAAAAAATTCAGATGGCAAAGAAAAAGGACGAACTCAAACACAGCGACGAAGAGGAACTCATGCAGTCTCCTCTCCCCGAACAGCAGTCCCGCGAGCAGCCGGGACGGGACGAGGCGGAGCCGGCAGAGCCGGCCGGGGCGGAGCAATCCGCCGAAGGTCAGCCCTCCGAACTGGAAAAGGCGCTTGCCGCCGCCGACGATTACAGGCGCAAGTGGTATTCGGTATCTGCCGAGTACGACAACTACCGCAAGCGCAATCAGGCCTCCGTTGCGCAGGCATTTGCCGAAGGCAAAGCCGAAGCCGTGCTGAAGCTTCTGCCCGTTGCGGATAACTTCGGCTACGCCTACGAAGGCGCGTCCGACGAAAAGACCAGACAGGGCATAGACAAGATAATAAAGAGTTTCAATGCCATACTCGCTTCGCTGGGAGTGGAGGAGATAGCCGTAAACGTCGGCGACCCCTTTGACGAGGGCGTGGCGGAGGCGATAATGAACGTTCCCTGCGGCGATGGCGAGCAGCCCAACTGCGTGAACCGCGTGCTCAAAAAGGGTTACAGGCAGGGTGAAAAAGTCATCAGATTCGCTCAGGTGATAGTAACGTCCTGATCTGCGGCCGGGCCGCGCCAGGCGTAAAAACATTCCTCCGCGCCAAGCGGAAGATCCGGCGAAACGGCCGGCAATAAAACAGTAAATAACCTTGTATAGGAAAGGAGAAAATACATCATGGGAAAAGTAATAGGCATAGATTTGGGAACGACCAACTCCTGCGTGGCGGTAATGGAGGGCGGCGAACCCGTCGTCATCCCCAACAGCGAAGGCAACAGAACCACGCCTTCGGTCGTATCGTTCAAGGCTGACGGCACGCGCATCGTCGGTCAGGCGGCAAAGCGTCTGGCCGTGGCCCAGCCCGACAAGACGGTCATATCCATCAAGCGCCACATGGGCGAAAATTATAAAGTCAACATCGAAAAGGGCTATTCCCCTCAGGAAATATCGGCCATGATACTCTCCAAGCTCAAGGCCGACGCCGAAAGCTATCTCGGCACAAAAGTCACCGACGCCGTGATCACCTGCCCCGCTTACTTCAACGACAGTCAGCGTCAGGCCACCAAGGACGCGGGCAAGATAGCCGGTCTCAACGTGCTCCGAATCATAAACGAGCCCACGGCGGCCGCGCTCGCATACGGTCTGGATAAGCAGGAGGGCAGCCAGAAGGTCATGATCTACGACCTCGGCGGCGGCACTTTCGACGTGTCCATTCTCGAAATAGGCGACGGCGTGTTTGAAGTGCTCGCCACCAACGGCGACACCCACCTCGGCGGCGACGACTTCGACAACAAGATAATAGAATATCTTGTGGATACCTTCAGAAAGGAGACGGGCGTGGATCTGTCCAAGGACAGGGCGGCCATGCAGAGACTCAAGGAGGCCGCCGAAAAGGCCAAGATAGAGCTTTCCGGCATGACCAACACAAACATCAACCTGCCCTTCATAACCGTGGTGGACGGCCAGCCCCAGCACCTCGACATCGACCTCTCCCGTCAGAAGTTCGATAACCTCACTTCCGAACTCGTGGATCGCACGGTCGAGCCCATGAAGAAGGCCATGGCCGACGCCGGACTCACCTATTCCGACATCAAAAAGGTCATCCTCGTCGGCGGCTCCACCCGCGTTCCCGCCGTATTCAACAAGGTAAAGGAGATAACGGGCAAGGAACCCTTCAAGGGCATCAACCCCGACGAATGCGTTGCGATAGGCGCGGCCATTCAGGGCGGCGTGCTCTCCGGCGAAGTCAAGGACGTGCTCCTTCTGGACGTAATGCCCCTGACGCTCGGCATCGAAACGCTCGGCGGCGTGTCCACGCCCCTCATCGAGCGCAACACCACCATCCCCGTAAAAAAGAGTCAGGTGTTCTCCACCGCGGCCGACAATCAGCCCGGCGTTGAAATAAACGTGCTTCAGGGCGAAAGAAAGTTTGCGCGCGACAACAAGTCGCTCGGCAAATTCATGCTCACCGACATTCCCCCCGCACCCCGCGGCGTGCCCCAGATAGAGGTTACGTTCGACGTCGACGCCAACGGCATAGTCAACGTCACGGCCAAAGATCTCGGCACGGGCAAGTCCACCAACATAACCATTACGGCTTCCACCAACCTCTCCGAAGAGGAGATAGACAAGGCCGTGAAGGACGCCGAAAAGTATGCCGAAGAGGATAAGAAGCGCAAGGAAGCGGTAGACAACAAAAACAACCTCGAGGGCATGATAGACTCGCTGGAAAAGACCGTAAAGGAGGCCGGCGACAAACTTTCGGAAGAGGATAAAAACACCGTTGAATCGGCCATATCCGCGGCCAAAGCCGAACTTGAAAGCGGCGACAACGACCGCATCAAGGCCGCGTTTGAAAAGTTGCAGTCGGACGTCCAGCCTGTGATCGCAAAGATGTACCAGCAGGCGCAGGGCGCGGCGGGCTCCGATCCCGCAAACGGCGGCAACGGCGGCGACGACACCGAATTCACACAGCACAACTGACGGCGTGATCGCCCGGTTCAGGCAGAATATCTTTCAAGCGTTTAAGCAGTGCGCGGCAGCGCGCTGCTTAAATCAAGTATAAAACACTTCAAAAACGGACACAAAACAATGGCTGAATCCAATAAAAATTATTACGAAATACTCGGCGTGGGCCGAAACGCCACGCAGGACGAAATAAAGTCGGCTTACCGCAAGCTCGCGTTGAAGTATCACCCCGACCGCAATCCCGGCGATGCGGCCGCGGCCGAAAAGTTCAAGGAAGTAAACGAAGCGCACACCGTTCTTTCGGACGAGCAGAAGCGCAAGCAGTACGACTTCGAGCTCGATCATCCCGGCATGGGCGGCGGCAATCCCTTCTCGGGCGGCAATCCCTTCTCCGGCGGTTTTTCGGGCGGATTCGGCGACCTCGGCGACATCTTCTCGTCCATGTTCGGCGGCGGATTCGGCGGCGGAGCCGCCCGTCAGGCGCCCGCCCGCGGAGCCAATATCGAACAGACCATACGGCTGTCCTTTCTGGATGCCATAAAGGGCTGCTCCAAGGAGATAAGCTATTTCCGCAACGAGCCCTGCAAATCGTGCAACGGCACGGGCGCAAAGGGCGGCACGGCATTCCAGAAGTGCTCCAAGTGCGGCGGTTCGGGCCGCGTAAAGTATCAGCAGGACACCATTTTCGGCCGCACCATACAGGTCGGCGTCTGCCCCGACTGCGGCGGCACGGGCAAAAAAGTGCTTGAAAAATGCCCCGACTGCAAGGGCAAGGGCTTTGTGCGCAACCAGACAAGGTTCACCGTCAACATTCCCGCGGGCGTCGATTCGGACAGCTCGCTCAGAAAGCGCGGCTACGGTCAGGCGGCACAGGGCGGCGGCGAGCCGGGCGATCTGTATCTGTACTTTCAGATAGAGCCCCACAGGCTTTTGAAGCGGCAGGACAGGGATCTGTACGTAACCGTCCCCATATCCTATAAAACCGCCGTGCTCGGCGGCAAAATACAGGTGCCCGGCATAGACGACACGCAGGAGCTGACCGTGCCGGCAGGCACGGCGTCGGGCACGCGCTTCTGCATAAGGGGGGCGGGCGTGCGCACGGTGAACGGCACTGGCAATCTGTATGTGGACGTGCAGATAGACATTCCCTCCAAGCTCACCCGCGAGCAGGCCAAAAAGCTGAACGACTTCGAGGACAGCATACCGCTGAAATCGTGCGAAAACATGCAGCGCTATTCCGGCAACGTCTCCGCACTGTACGGCAGAACGATAGATAAGCAGTGAGCGGTCGCGTTGTCTGCGGCATATGTGCGGGGCTTTTGCGCTCCGCCGCGGCGTTTTCGCCGCGCGGCGCGCCCTGCTTCCCCGAGCGGATTTACAACTGCATACTCGTTGCATATTGTCGCAGAACATGCCGTCGCGCGGAAAAATTTTTCCGCACGACGGCATGTTTTTTGTTGCGGCAAGTCCGCATGGCGGCCGTGAGGAAGGCAGCGGCTTTGCCCCGGCGTGGGTTTTTAAAAGCTCCTCCGCGCCCGGCCGCGCGCGGCCGGCAACCGCCGCGCGTCGGGCGCGGAGAATAACGCAATCAAAAGACATATTATTTATTTATCGGCATATATTGCAATTCGGCGTCGGACATGTTATAATTTTGGCAAAAGGCGGTCGTCGCCCGATAATTAAGCAAAGCGGTTTTATATTGACAAGCATTTTGATGTGGTGAGATATGAATGACTTCGGGGAAAGATTAAAAAATTTAAGAAGGTCGGCGGGAATGACCCAGCAGGAGCTGGCGGACAGATTGAATGTCCACCTGCAGACGGTATCCAAGTGGGAGAGGGGCGTGTCCGAGCCCGATTTTGCGTTGCTCGGCGGCATTGCCTCTGCGCTCGGGGCGTCGCTGGAAAAACTGCTCGGCCTGCCCGAAGAAGGCGAGCTGTTTGCCGGCAGCTTCGATATGGTGCAGGAGGGCAGGGCGATAGCGTCCGCGCGCAGGGCAAAGGGGCAAAGTCAGGAAGAAGTGGCTGCCGCCGCCGGGGTCTCACCCGACATGATCTCCAAGTGGGAGCGCGGCGTCACGTGTCCCGATATGGTGCAGCTCGGCGCGCTTTCCCGTCACTTCGGGGTGCCGGCGTCCGGGCTGTACTTCGGCATTGCGGACGACGTCGCAACCGAAACGCCCGTGCAGGCGCGCCGTCGCCGGCGCAACTATCTTGTCGCCGTGCTCGCCGCCGCATTGTTGTGCGCGGCGGCGGTGGTTTCTGCGATAGTTCTGCCCGACGCCTTAAAACAGAAATACACCGTCACAGTGGACGGGCGGGAATACAGCGTGTCTTCTGGCGACTGGTTCACGCCGGAAAAGCCTGAAAAGGCCGGCTACATGTTTGAATATTTTGTCGACGGCGCGGGACAGGCGGTGGATTTCCCCGTAAAAGTGACAACGAGCGCGGAATATTATCCGGTGTTCGCCGCGCGGGAATATACCATTGATTACTGGCTTAATGGCGGCGCGTTCACGGCCGGGGCCGTTTACACTTTCAACATGGAAAGCGGCGCCGTTCAGCTTCCCGTTCCGCAAAAGAGCGGGGCGGAGTTTATGGGCTGGTATCTTTCGCCCGATTATTCGGGTGAGCCGGAGGAACAGGTGGAGTGCGAAGCTTCGGATATAGAGGTGTACGCAAGGTGGAGCGACGAGGTATATACCGTGCGCTATGAACTCAACGGCGGTTCGCTCGATGCCTGCAATCCCTCGTCTGTCACGGCGAGCGAGGAATATACCCTTTACGAACCGCTCCGCGGCGGGTATATCTTTCTGGGCTGGTACGACCGCCCTTCGGGCGGGATCCGCTACGAGAGCGTGGGCGGCGCGGGTGCAAAAAATCTTACGCTGTATGCCCGCTGGCAGCAGTCGGGCGAAAACTTTACCGTTACGTACCAAACGGACGGCGGCGAGCTGACGGGGAACAATCCCGTCTCCGTCGGCGCGGGCGAGGTGCACACTCTCGGCGGCGCCGTAAAACCGGGCTATGACTTTGCGGGCTGGAACACCGCGGCGGACGGCGGCGGAGAGTGGGTAAAAAGGCTGTACGGCGTGACCGACAACGTCACCCTTTACGCAATATATTCCCCCAAAGTTTATACGGTGGTGTACGAGCTGAACGGCGGCACATACGAGGGTCGGTCCAATCCCAACGCTATAACTTACGGCGACAGCGTTGCTTTGGAACCGCTCGTAAGGGGCGGGCATACCTTTGCCGGCTGGTTTACGGCGGCGGAGGGCGGCGAACGAATATACGAGATAAACGCCTCCAACATAATGCGGTTGACCACGGTATATGCGCGTTTTACCGCCAATAAATACACGATATGTCTGGACGGAGCCGGCGGCACTTTCGCCCTCGGCGGCGGCACGCACGAGTATTTTGAATACCAGATGTATTTCGACCAGACTTTAGTCCTTCCAAAATGCACGCTCGCCGGATACGACTTTGAGGGCTGGTATTCGGAATACGGCGAACGCGTGTCCGTCATAGACGCGGAAAACATCGGCAACGTCACGCTCACGGCAAAATACCGCGAAGCGGGGCTTACATACGACATAACGTACGTGACCGGCGGCGGCAGTATCGTCGGCTATGCGCCCGCAAAAGTCGCATGGGGCCAGCAGGTGACTCTGCCGGAAGCCGAGCGCGGCGGGTGGATATTCCTCGGCTGGAACACCGCGCGGGACGGCGGCGGGGAATTTATCGCGATAACGCCCGCGGAACAGCGGTCCGACCTCACGCTCTATGCCGTGTGGCAGGAGATAATGGTCAGCGGCAGCGCGCGCAATTTTAACTACAAAATCGGACCGGAGAGCGCCGTAGTCACCGGGTACACCGGACAGTTCGGGCAAAATATCGATCTGGTCATTCCCGCATATATCGACGGCAAACCCGTGGTCGCGGTGGAGGGGCGCTTTGACGGATACGACGATAAATACCCCGAAGCATTTTATCTGAACAGTCTGGAAATTCCCGGCACGGTAAAGCGGCTGGGTGAAAATTGCTTCAATTATATGTGCATAACGCAGCCCGTCGTCATTCCCGCAAGCGTGGAGGAGATAGGCGCGCATTGTTTCAGCCAGACGGAGCTGTCGCTTGAATTTGAGGAGGGCTCCGCCCTTAAAAGCATAGGCGAAAACGCCTTTTCGGGCAGTTTTATCCACAACGTTCCCGTGCTTCCCGAAGGGCTGGAGAGACTGGAAAGCAATGCCTTTTCGGATGCGGTGATATACGAAGGCGGCATAGTGCTGCCCGATACATTGAAGTATATCGGCGGGTATGCGCTGGCGTTCGAGTGCGGAGTCAGCACAAACAGGGCGGAGATATACCTGCCCGAAGGTGTGGAGGAGATAGAGCCGTTCGCCTTCGGGCAAGGTGAATACGGCAACACGTTCGGCAGGGTATATACCTTGCTGACCGTGGAGGAGAGGGAAAAATTTTCCGACGGCTGGGACAGCGGAGCGGAGATAGTATGCGTTGAAGCCGGGACGGACGGCATAACATTGAAGGACGGCGAAAGCGAGCGGCATCTGAGCGGCAGGCATTTTGCTCTGCCCGTGTTGAGCAAGGACGGCCATACCTTTATCGGCTGGCGCGATGAGTCGGGCAATTTCGTCAACTTCAATTATATCTCCGTGCGCGGCGGCGAATGTCTCGAAGCCGTGTTCGAAGAGCAGTCGCCCTCCGACGGCAGGAGCGAAGGCGCGCCGTTCGCTCTGGAGAACGGGAAGGAGTGCGCGCTCATCGTGTTCGGCGACGAGCCGTTCTGGGTGACGCCAGTCGCAGAGACGGGTGAGCGGATAAGGATAACGTTTGAACTTGAGTCGTCGTCCGCTTCCGGCGGCATTTGTCCCGAACTCTTGTGTGACTCTCCCGACGGCAGCAGCCGGCTGTGCAGCAGCGGGGTATCGTTTACATATCGCGGCGAACGGCTTCGCTTTGAAGCGGGGCTTGACCGGAGAGTGTTTTTCCGCATAAAGGTGCGCATGGATATTGTGTGATTGGATGACGGGCAATCCCCCCGGCGCGGCGGCAATTTTGCCGCCGCGCCGGGGGTTTTTTATGTCGGAAAATGCAAATTAAGCGTGTTTTTCCAAAAATTAAGCGCAAATTTCCACCGCTTTGGAAAACGACGCTCAACAAAAGCCGTTCAGAATGTGCTACACTTTCAGTAGTTGCAACCGGCGGAACTTTCCCCCGGCCGGCGCGGACGCGCGCCGTATGACAGCGGGGAGGGAAGTCAGGCCAAAATACAAAAGGAGATATAGAGCGCCCTATGAAAATCAACAATGAACAAGAGCTACGTTTTGTTGCGCATGTACGACAAATTGCGCGATGGCGCCGGGATAAAGCTTGCCGAGTGGTGCGAGGAGTACAAACTTTCGGTGGCGACGTTCAGGCGGTATATTGCCCTTTTGCGTACTTGCTGTAAGGAAACTTGCGGCCGCGAACTCGTCTACGATCCCGTCGGCGCAGTGTACCGTTTAAGGACGGCGGCCGAAGAGACGGCCTGATCAAAACATATCTTTACCGGAGGTAACCATGTCTCAAAAAAAGTATTTCACAACTCTGGCCGTGGCCGTATGGCTGTATCTGTGCGCTTCGGTCGTGTTCTTCTATCCCTATGATTACACGTTTACCATTGTGTTCGGCGTGCTCGGGGTGGTCCTCGGCGCGGCGCTCCTTGCGGCGGCACTGATTTCGGCCGGCCGCGGAAAGTTCGCCGCGCTGCACATAACGTTCGCCGTAACTGCCGCCGCCGCGTTCGCCATGTGGCTTATCCGCTGCATCGACGAATACGAAATGCATATATTCGGCGCGCTCGTGGCGGCAATGTTCGGCGCGGCGTATCTGCTGGGCGCCGTTGTGCGCCGCAAGGATGCCCAAAGTTCTCCGTTTTACCGTCAGGCGTGCGTGTTCTTTGCCGTGCTGTCCCTTGTGTGCGGGCTCATGCCTGCGGTGGGGTACGGCACCGTCTACAGCGGCGGTTACGGTGGATATTATGCCGTGGCGCTCATGTCGTATTCCGTGAACTACTTCACGCTGGCGTCAGCCGCGCTGGCGCTGTTGGGCTACTGGCTGGATTATTGCGGCAGGCTCACGCCCGCTGCGTCGCACGTCATCGTGGGCGTCGGAGCCGTGCTGTCTGCCGTCATCGCCGTGTGGTACGGCTGCGATCTGGACATATTCATGGCCATAGGCGCCGCGGCGGTGGTGCTGCTGTGCGCCGCGGCGTACTACGTGTTCGCCTGCTCGCGCAGGGGCAGGGAGCTGGTCGGACTGTGTTCCGCTCCCGAACAGCCCGCCGGGCAGTCCGCCGCGCCGGCGGCCGACTGGATGGCTGAACTTGAAAAAATAAATCAACTGCGCGCGGCCGGAGTGCTGACCGAAGAGGAGTATGCCGCGCAGAAACTCAAAATTATCGGAGGTAACGACAATGTTTGATAAAAACGACAAACAACTCAAAACAGTGCGCACCATAATACTCGTCTGTGCCATAATCTTTGCCGTGCTGGGCGTTATCGGCGGCATAATAGTGTGTGTGGACGGGGGCATACTTTTAGGCATTTTGCTCTTGCTATTGACTCCCTTTTTAAGCTGGCTGGCATGGGTTTTCGGCAGCCTGATCCTCACCTTTTTGTGCGACGTAAAGCTCATACGCAACAAGCTGTACGGGCTGGACAACGGCAATCTTTCGGTATTTATAACTCAGGAATCCGCTGCTCCCGCGCAGCCCGTCCGCACCGAGCCTGCCGGTCAGAAGCCGCTGTCGGATTCCGACGGTTACGAAAATTTGTTAAAGCTTAAAAAACTTTACGATTCCGGCGCGCTGTCGCAGGAAGAGTACGAAAAGATGAAGAGAGAACTTCTTGACAGGTGATGCCATGAAAAAATTTGCTGTGCTTTTAACCGTTGCGGCCGCGCTGTCCTTTTGCTGCCTTGCGGGCTGCAGTGCCGGCAAGGTGGAAGTCATAGAAAGCTACCTCTACGGCACGGATTACGAGTCGCCGGGCGGCGGAGGCGGCGTCGGGCAGGGGTCGCGCCTGAGCAGGGCATACAGCTGGCTGCTCTCCAATTACGGCTCGATAAGCAGATGTTACAAGCTCGCCTCCGACGGGTCGTTTTTATCCGTCGACACAAATCCCTCCGATTTGGACAGTTACATCGTGTCGGGTTCGGCGGCCATGGTGGAAGACCTCAACGACTATTTCGGCTTCCCGTCGTACGTGTGGAACGATATGCTGCACACTTCCGCCGTTGACGGGCGGCAGAGTGCAAGCTACGGCGGCATAACCGTAACGTGGAAGTATCATCCCGACAGGGGGCTCGAAGCCACATACAGGCTCTCTTATTAACATTGCGGCGCAAACCGCGGCTTACGCAGGCGCTCTGCCCTGACGGTCGGGTTGCGGCGAAAAACATGTAATGGCTTCAGGAATATATTTTCAGCCAAAGCGGATGCCCGCGGCGCGATTTGCAATCTCGCCGCGGGCAAATTTTATCTGCCGTGCTTTTCGCGATATCCGGCGGGGGTGCAGCCGAAATATTTTTTAAAAACCGTGGTAAAGTGCGCCGGCGAACTGTACCCGAGATATGCCGCTATCGCCGCGGCCGATTTGTCGGTGAAGCGCAAAAGGCGTTTGCCTTCATCCAGCTTTTGTCTCTGCACGAATTCCGAAAGAGTCATGCCCGATTGCGCTTTGAAGTTGGCCGAAAGGCGCGTTCTGCCCATAAACAGGTGTTCGGCTATTCTTTCCGTCGTTATCGGCTCGGAAAGGTGGTGCTGAATATAGTTTGTTACGGCTATGACCAGTTTGGACGGATTGCTGCCCTGCCGTATTTTTTCAACCCTCTCGCAATAGTCGGCGATCATCCGGTACTGCATGGTCGTAATCATCATCGGGTCTGTCATCAGTTCGCATTTCTGTATGTACCGGTCGCTTAAAGAGAGCGCGTCGTTGGTATCCATGCCCCCGCGGATAGCCGCGCGCGCGGCGAGGGTGGCTGTTACTATCAGCGTGTTTTTAAGGTGTCTTAACTGTTCGCGCGCAAGTTTTCCGCCGTTCACCGTGGGCATTACGTTTTTCACCCATTCTTTGAATTTCTCCGTCTGTCCCTGCGAAATAAACGACATTACGGTTTTTTCCGGTTCCAGAGTGTTGTGCACGTTTTCGCCGCCCTCTGCAAATTCCTGCATTGCGGCGCTCCGTTCGTTGGTCATCAGTTCTTTAAATTTAACGTTGTCTGGCTCATATAAAATTACATCTTCGAGGCCGGTCTTTTCGTCGTTAAGTATGTAGTTTATCATGCACATCATCTGCATAACGCTTTCAAGCGGCATGCGTATTATCGTCTTCATCGCGGCGACGAACATTTCGGTGTCGTCAGGTTCCACGCCCGCGCGGAATGCCAGCTCCTTAAGCTCCTGGGCTGAATTTTCTGTCTGCCGCGTGGGGCCTATCACTATTTTGTATTCCCCCGAATTTACTATTCCGTAGTAGTTGAAGTGGTTCGTTACAAAATATCCCACGTTTCCCGTTATGCCAAGAATGTCCCTTTCGTAAGCGCACAGCGGATCTTTGGGGAGCTTTGCCACGGAGTAATAAAATGCCTGTCTGCCGTTTTTATAAAGGCGGACGGGCATCCCCGCAAGATTGCCTATGGACGTGCATACGTATCTAAAGTCGAAATTTTTCATGTCCGCATCTTCCCCGGCGCGCGGCATGCCGCGCGCAGATTGCAAATTCTGATACAAATTTTAGCATGTCGATACAGATATGTAAAGCAAATAAAAAATAAACGTGATATAATTGTTTTGCAATAACAAAAAAAGTGGGGTTTGAGCAATGGATATCCAAGGAACGATTAAGCAACTCACCGTGGAGGAAAAGGCCGCGCTCGTGGCCGGCACGGATTTTATGTACACAAACCCGGTGCCCCGTCTGGGCATACCTTCGCTCCGCATGTCGGACGGCCCCCACGGGCTGCGCGTGCAGACGGAGGGCGGGGATAACGGCGTAACGGGCAGCCTTCCCGCAACGGCTTTCCCCACGGCGGCAACTGTCGCTTCAAGCTGGAACCCGGAAAACTCCTATAAAATCGGTCGGGCGATCGGCAAAGAAGCTCACAAATACGGCATTCACGTAGTGCTCGGCCCTGGCGCAAATATCAAGCGCAACCCCGTGGCCGGGCGCAACTTTGAATACTTTTCCGAAGACCCGTACCTTGCGGGAAAAATGGCTGCCGCCGAAGTCAACGGCATACAGGGCGAGGGCGTGGGCGTTTCCGTAAAGCACTTTGCCATGAACAATTCCGAAAACTGCCGCTTTATGGGCAACAGCATGGCCGATATGCGCGCCATCCGCGAAATATATTTAAAAGTGTTTGAAATCATAGTCAGGGAGAGCCGCCCGGCCACGATGATGTGCGCCTATAACGCAATAAACGGCGTGTATTGCTCGCAGAACAAGTGGCTTTTAACCGACGTGCTCCGCAACGAATGGGGATTTGACGGGCTTGTGATGACCGACTGGGGCGCGACGCACGACCGCCTTGCGGGGCTGCGGGCGGGGCTCGATCTGGAAATGCCCGGCGACACGGCCATATGCCGCAAATGGATTTTGGACGGCATAAAGGACGGCACGCTCGCCATGGAAGATCTGGACAGGGCCGTTGAAAACGTGCTGAACATGGTGGAAAAATATGCCAAGAAATTTGCCGATGACTGCGATTTTGAAGCGCATGACCGCCTCGCCTGCGAGATTGCCGAAGACTGCGCCGTGCTCTTGAAAAACGACGGCGTTCTGCCCCTTGACGAAGGCGGGGAGCTGTGCGTGTGCGGCGAGCTGTTTGAAAAGATGCGCTATCAGGGCGCGGGCAGTTCGATGATAAATCCCACCCGCATAACCACGCCTAAGGAAGCCTTCGGCAATATGGGCATAAAATATAAGTTCGCCCGCGGATATGCCGAAAGCAATACGCGCACGGAACAAAAATATATCGACGAAGCGCTCGCGCTTTCAGAAGGGTATGAAAAAATTCTGATTTTTGCGGGGCTTACGGACTATGTGGAGAGCGAGGGCTGTGACCGCGAAAATATGCGCCTGCCCGAAAATCAGCTTGCGCTCATCGACGCGCTTTGCGGGACGGGCAAAAAGGTCGTCGTCGTTCTGTTCGGCGGCGCTCCCGTGGAACTGCCGTTTGCAGATAAGGCGGGCGCGATACTCAACATGTATCTGCCCGGGCAGAGCGGCGGCAGGGCGTGCGCAAACCTGTTGTTCGGCAGGGCAAATCCTTCGGGCAGGCTGGCGGAAACGTGGCCCGTCCGCTACGGCGACGTGCCCTCGGCCGTGACCTTCGGGAAGGCCGAAAACGAGACGTATAAGGACGGCATATTCGTTGGATACCGCTATTACGCCACGGCCGGCAAAAGGGTGCGCTATCCCTTCGGGTACGGCCTGTCTTATACCCGGTTTGAATATTCCGACTGCACCGTTGCCCGCTCGGGCGAAAAAATCGCGGTGTCCTGCACCGTGACGAACGTCGGCGACGCGGACGGCGCCGAAGTCGTGCAGGTGTATGCCGGTCTGCCCGCGTCGGCCGTGTTCAGGCCGGTCAGGGAGCTCAAGGCCTTTAAAAAAGTCCGCCTGCCGGCGGGGCGCAGCGAGCGCGTCCGTCTGGAGATACCCGTCTCCGACCTCGCATTCTACAACGTCGCGGCCGGCGGATGGCAGGTGGAGGGCGGCAGGTACAGGCTGGAGCTGTGCAAAGACGCTTTCACCCCCATATATTACGCGGATACCTGTGTGGAAGGGGAGAGCGCGGAGGGGATATATTCCCCCGCGGCAATGGAAATTTACGGCCGCGCGGCCGTGACCCGCGTCACCGACGCGCTGTTTTGCGAGCTGTGCGGAATGCCCGTGCCGGAAGCTGTTCCGGCAAAGCCAATAACTTTGGAAAGCCGTTTTTCATGTCTGGCGGACGCGGGGATTATGGGCAGAATACTCTATTCCGCGGTTCTGGGCGTTGCGAACAGACAGATGAGGGCGGCGCGCAGATTGCCCGAAGGTCCCGAACGGGACAATAAAATCAAGGGCGCGCACTTCATGAAAAGAATTCTTGAAAGCAATTCGCTCATATCCATGTCGATGTCTGCGGGAAAATCTATGCCTTATAACTTTGCACAGGGGTTTATGGAGCTTGCCAACGGACATATAATCAGGGGAATAAAGTGCTTCTGCACTAAAATAAAAGCACCGAAATTGCCGAAGGAAGAGGAGGAGAACAGATGATGGCGACTGCGGGGAAGATGCTCGACGCAAGAATTTTCAACAGCAAATTGAAATCGCAGAACGTGACGGGAAAGGAGAAATGGCTGGGCTACCTTGCGGGTCCCTGCGGCGCGCTCCTTTTCAACGCCGTAATGGCAACTTACCTCAACGTCTACTATACCGACGTTTTAGGTCTCGGCACGCTTTGGGGAGGAATGTTTCTTGTAATATTCCCCGTCATCTCAAAGATAATCGACGCCATAACCAACGTGATAATGGGCGCCGTCATCGACCGCACGCGCACCAAGCATGGCAAGGCGCGGCCGTGGCTGCTGCTTTCCGCGCCGCTTTTAACCGTTGCGGGCGTGCTGCTCTTTGTGGTGCCCTCGGGCAACGTCACCCTTCAGGTGGTATGGGTCATGCTTTCGTACAATTTGTACTATTCCATAGCCTACACCATATACAACATGAGCCATAATCTGATGGTGCCGCTGTCTACGCGCAACACCTCCCAGCGCGGCGTGCTGGCGGTGTTCAATAATATTTCTTCTATAATGATGAGCGGCATACTGGTAGCTCTCGTCTTCCCCATGCTCATAATGCCCGCGCTCGGCACCAGCAAGACCATGTGGATAATAACCATGAGCGTGCTTTCGTGCGTAACGCTGCCCCTTGTGCTTGTGGAATACTACTTCACCAAGGAGCGCGTCACGGCGGAGAGCAACGGGCAAGAGGAAAAGAAACTGCCCTTCACTCTGCAGCTCAAGGCGATATTTACCGATAAATACATGCTGCTCCTCCTTGTATATTTCCTTTTGAATACGCTCACCACGCAACTGAAAAATATTTCGCTGCCCTACTACTGCAACTACGTTTTGGGTACATATTCCGATGGCATAACGCAGACGCTCGTCTCCGTTCTCGGCGGCATACCCATGGGTATAGGCATCTTCGCCGTGTGGCCGCTCGCCAAAAAATTCGGCAAAAAGAATATCACCGTCTGTGGCTTCCTCATCCTTGCGGTCGGGTCTGCGATTTGCTGGATGGCTCCCGCAAATATGCCCATAGTGCTCGTCGGTCAGTTCATAAAGAATATCGGCGGACTGCCCTGTTCCTATGTGTTCATGGCGCTGTTCTCCGATGCTCTGGATAACCTGGAGTGGAAGAACGGCTTCCGCTGCGACGGTGTGGCAATGTCGGTCTATTCCGTAATACTCACGGCTGCCGCAGGTTTTGTTACGGGCATATTCAACGGTGGCATAACCGCTGCGGGCTATGTTCAGCCCTTCACCGCCGACGCCGCAACGCTGCAGCAGGTGCTTGCAGAAATTGCTGCTCTCGGCTATACCCTTCAGATAGACCCCTCACAGCTCAAGGCTGCCGCCGACGGCGTATACACAATTGCGGTAAACCAGTCGGAAGCCGTAAATACCGCGTTCATACTCTTCTTTGTGGGTATCGAATCGATTTCAAGCCTTGTGTACGCATTAATGCTCATTCCCGTAACCGTTGAAAAGACGGTGGATAAAAAGCTCGTCTTTATCCGCGCCCGTCAGAAGGCCGAATGCGAAGCGAGGGGCGAAGTCTGGGTGGAGCCCGAAGTGCGCGCCGCCGAAGAGCAAAGACAACTTGATGCGGAAGCGGAAGAAATTTATCGCCGCGAGCTCAAAGAGCGCTGCGAAAAGAAAGGGCTCGACTACAACACCGAGCTTGAAAAACATATCGAAGCCGTGCGCATAAAGCAGGAAAAACAGGCCGAAAAAGAGCGGCTCGCCAAGATAAAGGCGGACGAAAAGGCTAAACTTGCAGCTGACAAGTTGGCGGCAAAACTTGACAAGATGACGCCCGGACAGCGCGAAAAGTATGAAGCGCGCAAAAAGATAGCCGCCATGCGCGACGAGTACAGCTGGAAAATCGAGACGGCCAAAGGCCTGTTCTGCAACGAAAGGATGACGGCGCTTCTTGAAGCAAGAAACGATTTCGGCTCACGCATCGACGAGCGTCGCTTACAGATAAAGCAGATGAAAGGGCAGATCAAAGACTGCATGGCGCAGGGCAGAAAGGAACGCGCACTATGGAAAAAACAAGGCGCTGCGGGCAGTTTCGATTATGACTATTCGCCCGTAATATCCGCAGAAGAAAATATTTTGCGGCTTAAACTGGAAATCAAGGAGATAAAGGGACAACTTAAACGCGAACTTTATGCCGTGAACAGCCGCTTTGCCGGCAAAAATTGGAGGCTGTATTTGTCCTGAAGGCGGCCGCCTGGGCGGAAAACGGCAAATCCGCCCCCAGGCACGTCCGGACAGAGTGTTCAAGGAGAAAATAATGAGTTTTGACTGCGAACAGAAAGAAATCACTTTAAGGTACGACGCGGATAAGAGCAAGGGCGAAATAGTGTTTTACGGAGCTTCCAACTTCCGCCTGTGGACGGAGATGGAAAGCGACCTTGCGGAGTACAGGGTGCAGAACCACGGCTTCGGCGGCAGCACGGATAAGGACCTCGTCGAACGCGCGGGCGCGCTGCTGTATGCGTATGACCCCGCTGCAGTGTTCTTTCAGACGGGTTCTAACGACTACATCTGCCTTTCCGGCGGCGACGAAGACAAGGTGAGGGCGTGCATGCGGTATAAGGAGTACATGTTTGCCGCCTTTCACAAACGTTTGCCGGACGCGCATTTTGTTGTGATGAGCGGCCTCCTGCTCCCCGGCAGAAGCGTGTATGCCGCGCTCACGCGCAGGATAAACGCCGCCCTCGAGGAGCTGTGCTCGAGGTACGACTATATGACGTTCGTGAATGCCGAAGAGATGACTTTCGACGGCAAAAATTACGCGGAGGAACTTTTCGTCGAAGACGGAATACACCTCAATCGCAGGGGACAGTTGCTGTGGTGCGAAAAATATATAAAGCCCGCAATCGAAAATCTGATAGACAGGTATGATTTTAAGTGGCTGCGCAGATGAAAAAATCTAAAAAGAAGATTGCAATCATAATATCTTCTAGCGTCGCATTTCTGCTTGCTGCTTGTCTTATAGGTTTGCTCGTCGCGGGCAGCTTGTGGGGCATACCGCCGTTCGGCGGTCTGTTCGATATGCGCATTGCCAAACTTGCGGGCAACGATGAGCGGTACAGCGTTGAAAATGTCGGGGAACTTGAAGATAGTCCGCTAAAAGGCATGAATATTCTCTACCTCGGCTCGTCGGTGACATACGGCGCTTATTCGCAGGGCGTGTCGTTTGCAGATTATATTGCAAAGCGCGACGGCACAAATTTTGTTAAAGAGGCGGTCAGCGGCACAACGCTTTCAGACGGCAATAATTCGTACATATCCCGCATGGAAAAGTTGGATAAAGGGGTGCGCTTCGATTTGTTTATATGCCAGCTCTCCACCAACGACGCTACCCAAAATAAGCCCTTGGGCGAAGTTGCGGGAAAGGACGCGCAAAGTTACAATACTTCCACGGTGTGCGGCGCGATTGAATACATAATCGAGTATGTTGGCGATACGTGGGATTGTCCTGTAGTTTTTTATACGAACTCGTATTATGAAAGCGAACCGTATTCTGCTATGGTTGACGCGCTTGGTGAACTTCAACAAGAATACGGCGTAGGCGTTATCGATCTGTACACCGACGAAGCGTTCAACAATATAACGGAAGAGCAGCGTTCGCTGTATATGGCGGACGCAATTCACCCCACAAAGGCGGGCTACCTTGAATGGTGGACGCCGAGAATGGAAGAGTATCTGTACGAATTTGTAAAATAAATTATGAAAAAACAGTTTACGCCGCGTACGCGGCTGTACAGCATAAGGCACTGCAAACAGTTTGCGCCCTTCAAAAAATACGTGATAGCGCCCAGGCCGTATGCGGCGTTGATGCAGGTATATTCAATAAAAAATCTTGCATGGTTTTACCCGATAAACGTTTTGGATACGGCGGATTCGCTCAATAAAATGCGGACACGCGCCGAAAACGGCAGTTTTTTCTATATTCCGCTCAAAAGGAAAAATACGGGAGTATATGCGTTTATTATCGGCGGGGGCGCTCCGTTTGTACTCATCATGCCGGGCGGCGGTTACGGCGACGTGTGTTCGCTGGTGGAGGGTTACTCCACTGCGCTCAGGTTCAACGCGCTGGGCTATAACGCCTTTATAGTAAACTACACCGTAGGCAAAATAGCGGACAGCGCTTATCCCGCGGAGGACGTTGCCGCCGCGCTCGGATATATATTTGCGGGCTGCGGCAAATGGAATGTCGGGCCAAGTTATGCGGTGTGCGGCTTTTCGGCGGGCGGACATCTCGCCGCCTGCTGGGGCACAAAAAGTCTCGGCTATGCAAAATACGGGCTCAAAAAGCCCGAAGCCGAAATACTGTGCTATCCCGTGATAACCATGGGGGAATACACGCATATCGGCAGCCGCAAAAATTTGCTGGGAGCAAGAGCGGGCGATATAAACGCGCAGAACGCGTATTCGGTTGAAAAACAGGTGACGGGCGACTATCCTCCCGCATTTATATGGCAGTGCAGAGAAGACAACGTCGTATCATTCAAAAACAGCATCTTGATGGCGGAAGCGCTCAAAGACCACGGCGTTCCTTATGAACTTATGCCTGTCGAAGGCAACGTTCACGGCTGGGGCGCGGCGGCAGGCACGCCCGCCGAAGGCTGGATGGAAAGGGCGGTAAAATTCTGGAAAGAAAACGGAGAAAAACAATGAAAGCCATAAATTTAAAGACGGAATATTTAATAAACCCCGTAGGCATCGACATAAAAAATCCCCGTCTCATGTGGAACTGCGAGGGCGGAAAGAAGCAGACGGCATACCGCATAGTCGCCGTATCGGACGGCAAGACGGTGTGGGACAGCGGAAAAGTAAACTCTTCTACCATGCGCGCCGAATATCCTTTAAACCCCGTTTCCCGCCAAAGGGTGGAGTGGACGGTCACTCTGTGGGACGAAAACGATAAAGAAGGCGAAGGCGCAACGGCGTTCTTCGAATACGGTCTTTTAAGTCCCGACGACTGGAAGGCGAAGTGGATAGCGGGCAGCTATCGGGTAAATAAAAGTAAGCGTTATCCCGTCGACTGCTTCAAAAAAGATTTTACCGCAACCGATATTGTCAAGGCAAGGCTGTATGTAACGGCGTGCGGCCTGTACGAAGTAAAGCTCAACGGCAAAAAGGCGGGTGAGCAGATATTCGCACCCGGTTCCACCGATTACCGCAGGCGCATCCAGTATCAGACGTATGACGTGACGGAGTTTGTAAGGGGCGGCGCAAACGTGATGACGGCGGAGCTTGCCGACGGCTGGTACCGCGGCAGCAACGGGGCAAAGGGCAGAAGAAACACCTACGGCACGCAGACAAAACTTCTTGCGCAGCTCGAACTCACCGCGTCCGACGGCAAAATCGCGCGCATATGCACGGATGAAAGCTGGGCGTGGTCGAACGACGGCTGCATACGCTTTGCCGACTTAAAGGACGGCGAATCGGTGGATGCGCGCATGGTTCCCACTTTTTCGGGGAAGGCAGTCGCCGTAAAATATACCGCCAACCTCACCGCGTCCGATAACGTCGCCGTAAAGGAGATGGAAAGGTTTTCGCCAGTTGAAATCATAACTACGCCGTCGGGCAAAAAAGTTCTCAAATTTCCGCAGAACCTTTCGGGGTATATTTCGTTCAGGCTCAACGCTCGCAAGGGGCAAAGGGTTCATATCACCCTCGGGGAGATGCTCGGCGACGACGGCGAGCTCACGCTTAAAAACATTCAGTGCATACACAAGGGCAAGCGCACGCCCCTGCAGGAGATAGACTATACCTGCAAAGATGGCTTAAATGAGTACGCGCCCAAATATTTTTACGGCGGCTTTCAATATGCGCAGGTGGATACGGACATACCCTTTAAAAAGGAGGATTTCACGGCGGTCGCCGTGTACAGCGCCTTCGAAGAGACGGCCGCATTCGGGTGCTCGCACCCGCTCATAAACAAGTTTTTCGATATAACGCGCTGGTCGTTAAAGAGCAACTCCACCGATTTTCCCTCCGACTGTCCCACGCGCGAGCGCATGGGCTGGACGGGCGACAGCGAGGTGTTCTTTAACACCGCCTCGTATATGGTCGATTACGCGGCGTTTGCCCGCAAGCACGTGCGCGACATCTTTGACAGACAGTGGAAGAGCGGCAGACTGCCGCAGATCGCCCCGTTTGCCAACGAAGACTGGTTCATGTGGGTGATGAACGGCTCTGTCGGCTGGGCATGCGCGGGTGTGTATATCCCCCTGTATATGTATCAAAAGTACGGCGACAGGCGCATTCTGGAAGAAAATTACGAGGGGATGCTTAAATACGCAAACTTTATGATAAAGCGCGCCGGCAGGTGGGGCGGGCCATATGCAAAGCCCATGGGCATTTCGCGTAAAAACCGCAAGTATGCGGTGAACGCGGGACAGTCATACGGCGAATGGGCGGAGCCCAACGACGTAATGGCCTTCAGGTGGTACGACTTCGCCGCACCCCACCCCGAAGAATCTACGGCTTACACATATTTCACTTTAAAGCGGGTGCTGGAAGTTGCCGAAATTTTAGGCAAAAAATGCGATAAAGAACTTGCCCGCATCGGGGAATACAGCGAGGGTGCAAAGCGCGCCTATCGGGAGATGGTCACAAAGCCCAAATTCACGCTCGATACCGACAGGCAGGCCAAGCTTGTCCGTCCGCTCTATATGGGGCTTTTAACAAAGGAGCAGGAGGAATTTGCAAAAAAGCGGCTCATAAAGGCCCTGGATAACTACGGCTGGCGGCTGGGTACGGGTTTTTTGTCCACGCCGTTCATACTCAATGTGCTTGAAGAGCTCGATACGGAGTACGCCTATAAACTGCTTGAAAACGAGCAGATGCCCGGCTGGCTGTTCATGCCCAAGAACGGCGCGACCACCATATGGGAAGCTTGGGAGGGCAACATGACGCCTGACAAGGGCATAGCCTCCTTAAATCACTATTCCAAGGGCGCCGTGTGCGAGTGGCTGATGGGCGACATGTGCGGCATAAAGGTGGCGGGCGAAAATGCATTCGTCATTTCTCCCAAGCCGGGCGGCAGTTTAACCTATGCAAAGGCGGAATATCAGAGCATATACGGAAAAGTTTCTTGCGGCTGGCAAAAGACGCAAAAGGGTTACACATATGCCGTAACTATTCCCTCTAACTGCGCGGCGGAAGTCATCCTCCCCGACGGGCAAAAACACATTGTCGAAGCGGGTCAATACACCTTTTGAAAATAAATTAAAAGGGCTGTCGCACGGCGGCTGGCCTTAAAAATAAACGGAGGAAAGTAATGAATAAAAAATTCTTTTTGGCGGCGTTCGCGTCGCTGTGTGTCGGTTGTTCCGCCGCGGGGCTCGCCGCGTGCACGCCCGAAGCTCCCCCGGCCAGCGAGGGTACGATCTATCAGACCGGCGTTGAAACCTTCTGGGTGGGCGTCGGCAAGGCCTATATGACATTTGAAAGCGTCGACGGCGAATACGTGTTCAACGTCAACGTCGACTCGGGCGACGGCTACTCATCTTGGCTCTCTGGCGAATGGGAGATGGTCGAAGGCGGCTCGCTCACGCTGACTGCCGAGTGGGAGACAGGCGACAACGCCACCTACCTTGCCGAAGCTACCAGCGGGCAGCCCAAGGAATACGCCCTTGAAGACGGCGTTTACTCCATACCCGTAAAACTGCCCAGCGCAGACGTGACCTTCAAGCTCGACCCCGTTGCCGACAAGGTGGGCGAGGGGCAAACCCCCGAACCCGAAGAACCCTGCACCGAGCATGTCGATGCAAATAACGACGGCAAGTGCGACAACTGCGGCGCGGACATGCCCGAAGAAGGGGAACCCGAAGAACCCGGCGAAGCTGCAATAACGCTCACCGCAACTACGGCTGCGGGTCAGGGCGGTAAGCTCGAGCTGTACGGCGACAGCACCTGGGTGCTCTCCATAAGCTACTATCAGGGCGGCGAATATACCCGCACCGCGGCGGGTACCTATGCTCTGGACGCGGCATACAACATGGTGCTCACCGTCACCGAGGACGAGGCAGAAGTGCTGCCCGAAGAGACATACACGCTCACCTGCGACTACGCAACGCAGACATACAGCGGCACTATCGAAGTAAAGGGCATACCCGTAGTCGGCGACCTCACGCTCAACTTTGCCCCCGAAGGCTCCGGGCCCGAAGAGCCCTGCACCGAGCACGTCGACGAAGACGGCGACGGCAAGTGCGACAACTGCGGCGCGGACATGCCCGAAGAAGAGGAACCCGAAGAACCCGGCAAGGCGCTCTATACCTCAAACGTAGTCAGCATCTACGGCGGCATGGCAAGCGCACACCTCGCGCTCGAAGAGGGCGGCGTGTACAACGTATATGTAGATATGGGCGGCGTGTCCTCGTGGGCAAGCGGCACATGGTCTATTAAAGATGACGTGCTCACATTAACGCCTTCCGACGGTTCGGGAGACATAGTGTGCCCCCTCACTGATAAGGCTTATACCGTTCATATAACTGCTATTCCGAGTGCCGAAGTAGACTTTGTCATCGATATGGACGAGGACAGCATAACCTACACCATAAACTATATGCTCAACGACGGCACCGGCACCGTGTACAGCACCGCCGAAGTAAAGGGTAAGCCGGAGGAAGCGTATATTTCTGCTGCTCCCGCCGCCCCCGAACGCGCGGGCTGGCACTTTGCTGGCTGGCATACCAAGGCCGAGATTGCCGACGCCGACATCGTCAACGGTGTATCAAAGTATATGTGGTTCTTCGGGCAGAAGCTGAGCACCACAGGCATTGCCAAGTACAACGCAATGACTGAGGAGGAGAAGGAAGCGCATGCCATTTCCGACGGTTGCATGCTCATAGGCGCCGCCGCCGACGGGAACGACACGCTCACCCTCTATGCCCGCTGGGTGCAGGAAGAGGAGATAGCCACGCCGGTACAGCTCAAAGACATCGGTAAAGATCTGTACGGCGCTTACAAACTGACGGCCGATATAACGCTGACCGGCGACTGGGAGCCGATAGGCGCGTATTTTTCCAACTACGAATACTACAACACCGAGTGGTGGACTTACTCTTTCCGCGGCACGCTCAACGGCAACGGTCACACCATCAACGGACTCAAGATAGTCTCCGCCGAGCTCAACAAAAACTATTCGGGCGAAGGCTCCGTCTGGTTCGATGACGGCGTCACCTGCGACGGCACAACGGCCATGTTCTCCGCCCTTGCAGGCGCAGACATACACGACCTCACCATCGCTTCGCCTGTCATCGAAGTCACCCACAGCGGCGACTATCTGTATGTCGGCACGCTTGCGGCTTTCGACATGATGTCCACCCTCACAAACGTAAAGGTGACAAACTGCGAGATAACCGCAACCTTCGATGAAAGCGACCTCACTTACCGCACTAACCTGTTCACGGTGGTTGCCGGTCTTGAAGCGGGCGGCTGGACCAACGTGGTCACGAACTGCGAAGTTTCGGGCAGCATAACGCTCAATGCCACAAACAAGATTGCTCACGGCGGCGAAATTTATCTTGGCGGCATGCTCGGCGAAAACTACTCCACAATGACGGGCTGCAAGACCGACGTGGCCCTCACTTTAAACTACGAGGACAATGGCACTGCCGCCGAAGATAGCTGCATAACCGTCAACGTGGGCGGACTGAGCGGTTCGGGTACGGCAATTTCCGGTTGTACGGTCAATGCCGATATAACTGTTAAAGCAGTTAAAGAAAGCGGCGAATCGTCCGTCAATGTGGGTGGCATAGTCGGCTCGCAGCGCTATATGGTAACGGAAAACAATACTGTGACTGCCGGAATAGTTACAACGGGTACTTCCCTTGACGAAGAAGTTGGCGCGCTCAATGTGGGCGGCGTCGGCGGCAGGATAGACGTATATTATACCCTTCAGATACTTGCCTATACTCCGATAGTGGAAGCGGGGGCAAGAGATAATGTGCAGAACGTTACGGTCAATGGCGTTGTTACGGATAAGATCATAGCCGACGCGGTATCGGTCATCCCCGGCTGCTGGTATATAGCCAAGGGCGATCAGCCCGATTACGGCGCAACTTCCAACATAGAGACGGTCGTCGAAGCTTACGGTTCGTATCTGCCTGTCGACAGCTTGCAGAACGGCATAATCTTTATTGTCAATTCCGCCCCTTCGGCCGAGTAAAAATGTATGATGTTGCCGCCGCTTGCGCGCGGCGGCAACAATTTGACTTTATATGAAAAAATATTATCTTGCAATCGATATCGGGGCATCTTCCGGCAGGCATATCGTCGGATGGGAAGAGGACGGAAAAATTATAACGGAAGAAGTTTTCCGCTTTCCAAACGGTACAAAAACGCAATGCGGTCATCTCGTATGGGACATTGACAACCTGTTCAAAAACGTAAAGAAAGGCATCAAACGCGCTCTTCCAAAGTATCCGCAGATACAATCTCTTGCAATCGACACTTGGGGCGTGGATTATGTTCTTATGACGGAAAGCGGGCCGTTTATGCCGTGCCTTGCATATCGGGATTCGCGCACCAAATCGGTCATTGACGAAGTGCATTCCATTATTCCGTTTGAAGAACTGTATTCAAAGACGGGCATACAGTTCCAGCCCTTCAATACCATATATCAGTTGTACGAGGATAAAAAGAGGGGCAGGCTGTCCGTTGTCACCGACTTCTTAATGATTCCCGAATATCTCAATTATCTTTTAACGGGCGTAAAAAAGAAGGAGTACACCAACGCCACGACGACGGGACTTGTCAACGCTCAAACGGGCGATTGGGACGGGGATATCATCGATTTGCTCGGTTTTCAAAGAGAAATTTTCGGTAAATTGTATGCCCCGGGCGAAAGCGTTGGTATGCTCAAAGATGATATTGCCGCCGAGGTCGGCGGGCAGATCGAAGTGGTTTTATGCGCCTCGCACGACACGGCAAGCGCGGTGGAGGGCATACCCATGGACGGCAACCGGCCGTATATCTCTTCGGGCACATGGTCGCTCCTCGGCATAAAATCGCCCGTTGCTCATACCGACGAAAGCAGCCTTGCGGGCAACTGGTCAAACGAGGGCGGCGTTGGCTATGTACGCTACCAGAAAAATATCATGGGTATGTGGGTGGTCAACCGCCTAAAAGAGGAACTCTGCCCCCAAAAGCCCTTTGAAGATATAATTGCCGAAGCCCGGAAGAGCAGTTTTGAAGGCATTGCCGATATCAACGCGCCGCAGTTCCTTGCGCCCGAGCGCATGAGAAAAGCCTTTGACGTCAGCTTAAAGAGTCCGCCCAAATCGTGCGGCGACTACTTCAAATGCGCCTTTTTAAGCCTTGCCGCAAGCTATGCTAAAAGTTTAAAGGAGCTTGAAGGCAACACGGGCATAAGGGCGGAGGAGCTCTACATAGTGGGCGGCGGAGCAAAGAACACATACCTTAACGAGCTTACCGAAAAGGCTTGTAAAATAAAGGTGGTCGCGCTGCCCATTGAAGCGACGGCTATAGGCAATCTTAAAATACAGATGCGTTGAAAATATTCATCGCGCAATAAGGAGAATAATTTTTATATGAACATGTACGAACTTGCAAAACGCGAATACGCCGAAAAGGGCATAGATACCGAGGCGGCATTGAACGCATTGAAGAATATTCCCATATCCGTGCACTGCTGGCAGGGGGACGACGTTATAGGTCTGGACGGCGGCGTGGCTCTTAGTGGCGGCATACAGACCACGGGCAATTACCCCGGCCGCGCGAGGAATTTTGAAGAACTCAAAGCCGACATTAAAAAGGCGTTCTCCTTAATGCCCGGCAAAAAGCGGCTCAATCTGCACGCAAGTTATGCAATTTTGAACGGCGAAAAGGTGGATAGGAACGCCTACCGCCCCGAGCACTTCAAACCGTGGGTGGGGTTTGTCAATGAGCTGGGTTTGGACGGCATAGACTTCAACCCCACCATGTTTTCGCATAAGAACGTAAAGGACGGGCTGACTCTCTCTTCGCCCGACGAAGATATAAGAAAGTTCTGGGTAGACCACTGCATAGCCTGCCTTAAAATCGCGGAGTACTTCGCGGACGAGTTCAATTCGCACTGCCTTGTAAATATATGGATACCCGACGGCTTCAAGGACGTTCCCGCCGACAGACTGACGCCCCGTCTTCGGTTAAAGGACAGCCTTGACAAAATACTGGCGTGCGGATATGATAGAAATAAAGTGGTGGTAGCTGTTGAAAGCAAGGTGTTTGGCATAGGCGTGGAGAGCTATACGGTGGGTTCAAACGAATTCTACCAAAATTACGCGGCAAAGAATACCATCTGCTGCCTTTTGGATAACGGTCACTATCACCCGCTGGAATATGTTTCGGATAAAATTCCCGCATTGCTCGCGTTCTACGATAAACTTGCATTGCACGTCACCCGCGGCGTAAGGTGGGATTCCGACCACGTCGTGCTCTTCGAGGACGAACTCAAAGAGATAGCAAAGGAAATCGTGCGCAACAACGCCATAGATAAAGTTATGATAGGGCTCGACTACTTCGATGCAAGCATAAACAGGCTCTCGGCATGGGTGACGGGGCAGAGGGCAATGCAGAAGGCGCTGTTGTACGCGCTGCTCATTCCTCACGAAAAACTGCGTTCGCTGCAGGATAGTGCGGCATTTACCGAGCTCATGGTCGCACAGGAAGAGGTAAAGGACATGCCCTTCGGCGCCGTGTGGAAGGAGTACCTCTCCCGCGAGGGCTTGAAGGAGGATTACCTTACCGAGATAAAGAAATATGAAAGCGAGGTTTTAAATAAGAGATGAAAGATGTTTTTACAGCGCCCTTTTTAAAGGAAATGTGCAAAACGGCGTCAAATATGTACCGTCTCGGCTGGGATGAGCGCAACGGCGGCAATATAAGCTATCTTTTAAAGGAAGAGGAAGTCAAAGAATACCTTGACTTAAATAAAGTCATACGCACCATTCCCCTTATGGGCGTAAACGAAGTAGACTTCGACGCAAGCCCTCTGGAAGGCAAGATATTTATCGTCACGGGCACGGGCAAGTACTTCAAAAACGTGGAGGACGATCCCGAAACAAATCTGGGCATTGTCCGCATAGGCAAGGGCGGCAAGGAAGTGGAGCTCTTGTGGGGCTATAAGGACGGCGGCAGACCTACTTCGGAATTCCCCGCGCATATGATGAGCCATATCGCCCGTCTTTCGGTAGACCCCGAAAACAGGGTGGTAATGCACTCGCACCCCACCAATACGCTCGCAATGAACTTCGTGCACGAGCTGGACGAAAAGAAGTTTACGCATACATTATGGGAGATGTGCACGGAGTGCATAGTGGTATTCCCCGACGGCGTGGGCGTGCTCCCCTGGATGCTGTGCGGCACAACGGAGATAGGTGTAGCTACGGCAGAAAAGATGAAGGAATTCCGCCTGGTTGTATGGGCAATGCACGGCATATATGGCGCGGGTAAGACTCTTGATGAGACCTTCGGCTTGATAGAGACGGTCGAAAAGGCGGCGCAGATCTATATGCTCACCGCGCACCTTCCCCGCATAAACACCATTAAGGACGAGGATATGTTAAAACTTCTGGAACTCTTCAAGGTGACAAATTACAGAAAAGATTTTCTTAACGTTTAACGCAAGTTTTGGCTGGCGACGCCTGCAACTTGCCGTTATTTTGGCGGCGCCGCCGCCCTTGCCGCGACCTTAAGTAGCACTTGTATAATATAGTCGCGGCAATTCCCACCGCGGAGGCGCAGGTATGCGCAAATTGGGTTGCGCTGCGCAAAAACGAGGTTTTGCTTGCGCCGTCAATTATTTAAAATAACTTGGTATTTTATCAAAAGGAGATTTAATTATGGCAAACAGAATAGTTTTGAACGAAACAAGCTACCACGGCGCGGGCGCGATAAGGGAAATCCCCGGCGAAGTAAAAAGGCGCGGGCTCAAAAAGGCGTTCGTCTGCTCCGACCCCGACCTCGTAGAATTCAAGGTCACGGACAAGGTGCTGAACGTATTAAAGGAAGAGGGGCTCGCCTATGAGCTCTATTCGGACATAAAGCCCAATCCCACGATAGAAAACGTGCAGACGGGCGTTGCCGCATTCAAGGCGAGCGGCGCCGACTATATAATTGCAATCGGCGGCGGCTCCTCCATGGATACTGCCAAGGCGATAGGCATAATAATCGCCAACCCCGAATTTGAGGATGTGCGCTCTCTCGAAGGCGTCGCTCCCACCAAAAAGCCGAGTGTGCCCATAATCGCCGTTCCCACCACGGCGGGCACGGCTGCGGAAGTCACCATAAACTACGTTATAACCGACGTTCAAAAGAAGCGCAAGTTCGTGTGCGTGGACGTGCACGATATCCCCGTAGTCGCCGTAGTGGACAGCGATATGATGAGCACAATGCCCAAAGGCCTCACCGCCGCGACGGGCATGGACGCGCTCACCCACGCCATAGAGGGCTACATAACCAAGGGCGCGTGGGAGATGACGGACATGTTCCACTTAAAGGCCATAGAGATAATCTCCCGTTCGCTCCGCTCGGCGGTAAAGGGAGAAAAGGAGGGGCGCGAGGGCATGGCTCTCGGCCAGTATGTAGCAGGCATGGGCTTTTCCAACGTGGGGCTCGGCATAGTGCACTCCATGGCTCACGCTCTGGGCGCGGTGTACGATACCCCTCACGGCGTGGCGAATGCCATTCTTCTGCCCACCGTAATGCGCTATAATGCCGAAGCCACGGGCGAAAAGTACCGCGACATCGCCAAGGCAATGGGTGTTGAGGGCGTGGATAAGATGACGCTTGAAGATGCAAGAAAGGCCGCCTGCGACGCGGTGGCTAAACTTTCCAAGGACGTCGGCATACCCGAAAATTTAAAGGGTATAGTGAGGGAGGAGGACATAGACTTCCTCGCGCAGTCGGCAATGGACGACGCCTGCCGCCCCGGCAATCCCAAGGATCCCACAAAGGAAGATATCATAGCTCTCTATAGATCTCTGCTTTAATCAAACTTGTTTTCACGGCTCATCGTAAGTTTTTGCGCCGCTGCGCAAAAACTTACGGAAACGGAAAAGTTTTTACCTCTTTCGCGGCAAAAAATGTCGCGCCGGATCATTAGCGGCGGGACTTCCGAAAGGGCACAAGAGTCCGTCTTGTCGGAATTTTTGTCGGAGCAGAGTGCCGAAGCGGGCGGCGGACTGCGAAAAACACAGACTGAATTGTCAAACTAAGTGCAACACTTGTTTAAGAAAAAGAAGAATAAATCAACGGGTTTTTTAAATCCTAAAATCTTTTTCGGTCTGGCGTTTATAAGCGCCAGATTTTTTTCTAATGTTTTACTGCTTACATGAGAG
>CASDRK010000018.1 GCA_949283125.1 uncultured Clostridia bacterium | reverse complement strand
CTGTATATGTCCTTTGTCGGATCTGCTATTGTTGCAGTAATGAACGCATTGCTGCCGGTAAACGCGCCCGCTTCAAGTGCAGTCTTATCAGTTACCGCAGCACCGCCCAAAGCTTCCTTGAGTTCGGTGAGACTGAAGGTATATGTATTGGTTTGACCGGGAACAACAGCTTTTTCCGTTATGGTGTATGCAACCGTTGTGTCAACAGGTATGAGCTCGCCTTTGGCGTTCTGTTCGGTATAGGTGACCGTAGCGGAGCCGGCTGTTGTGGGCGTTTTTGTATCAAGCCCTTCTATTTCGACATCTTCGGAAGTCAGCTGCTTTGTTGCGCCGCTGGAATAGGTTGCGGTGAACGTCCACGTGTCGCTGATAACGTCGGAGCCTGCTTCCTGCGTGAGGACGGAGCCTTCGGTGTTGAGCGTTATGCTCTGGAGAGAATCCATTACATAGACGAGCACGAAGCCTGAAATATCGACCTTCTGCGAAGTTCCGGGTATGGTATAATCATTTACCGAAGCCCAGATATTGTACGCGCCTGCTTTATCGACAATCAATTTGCCTTCGGTTAAAGCAACTTCCTCATTGCCGAGGTATGCGGAAACTTCATAATCGGATGCGGACAGTGCACTGCCTTTTTCGCCATAGGCTCCGACAATATACACAGACATGTCCGACAAGTCTATTTCCGTGCCTTCTACACTGAAATCGTAAGATGTAGAATTTTTTTCAATAACTACACCCGCACCTACCTTAACCGACACTTCGTATGAAGCTTCAACAGATTCGTCGTTTGCCTCGTAAGAGACAACTATTTCATATTTGCCTGTTGCGGTGTTATCGAACGATGAAGAATCAATCGTAAGATTTTCGTCTGTAAGCTCAACCGAACGGGGCGCCAAGTCAGTGTCCTGAGTTTCGTTATGTTCCGTTATCGTTACAACAAGTCCTTCCGCGGTATATGCTTCACCGGCGGAATAACGCGTTTTGGCATTTTCCGTATTGAGCGATATATCCACAGGGACAATCACATCACTACTGCCATTGCCGTCGCCGCCGTCGCCGGTGTCGTTGGTCGCGCAGCCGGCAATGGACAGAGCCAAAACACAAGTCAGTACTACGGAGAGCAGAACTTTGAGTTTTTTCATTACATTCCTCCATTAAAGTTATATGCGGTGCAGCGCGCAGCGCTGCACCTTATCCGCGTCAGGCACGCGGATAATTCCGATTTGACAAGGGCGGACGGCGAACAAACTTTTGCGCTTTGCGGCCGCATTACCCTTATACATTTTTTACATTACACATTCTATCACGCGTGTTTTGTTTTGTCAATCACAAATGTAAAAAATTATTAAATTTTGAGTAAACTTATCACGCATTGCGGACGCAAACATCAAACCGTTCACACCTGTCAGTAAACTTTTTGCATTGTTCCCGGCCGCAAAACGCGCCGCGCCTGGCGCATACATCCGTTCGTCGCCCGCCTGCCGCACCGCCGCAGACAAAATCATGCAGAAGATTTTTCGCTCACGGCGTTGATTTTTATTTTACGGGGTGCTATAATATATACAGGTCTGCTGTGCGCGTGGTATGGGAAATTCGTAATCCACAGATGTAATCAGGGAGCGAAACGTTTGCGGGAATAGGCAAGGTCTGTAACTTTTTACGGAAAGTCCGAATAATTTCCGTTTCGGCGCACCCACCTGCGAGAAGCGGGTTAATACTTTTTCATATCACGGCATAAGCGGATTTATTTGTTCTTTCGCCCGTCGGGAATTTCCCCGGCGGGTTTTCAGCAAAATTGCGGCGGGGCAAAGAAAAGCCCGCAAATCCCATGCGCGGCGCGCGATTTAAGCATATATTTATATGGTCGGGCGTAAACGCTTGATTTTTGCCGAGAATTAAAGTAAAATTACTGTTGAAATTATTTATATTCAAGAGGTAAACCATGCAAGACATGACCGGGATCGTGCCCGTGACGAGCATGCCCTATTGCGAATTTAAAAACCACATAGGCGAGCAGGTGACGATAAAGGGCGCCATTCACAACATAAGAGACATGAGCGACTTTGCGTTCATAATCGTGCGCACCGCGCGCGAACTTATTCAGTGCGTGTATTCGCCCGAATTTTCGGACTACCGCTTAAGCGGCGACGTTGTTGAACAGTGTTCGGCAAAAATTACCGGAAAGGTAGTCCCCAGCGAAACGCGCGACGGCAGCGAAAGATATGAATTGCAGATAAGCAATATCGAAATTCTTTCCACCCCCGCCGACATTCCGCCCGTGGTGATTTCCAAAAAGCAGATAAACTGCGACCTTGCTACCAACCTCGACTTCCGCCCCGTTACCCTGCGCAACCCCAAAGAGCGCGCCATATTCAAGATACAGGAAGGTATTCAGCGCGGATTCCGTGAATTCCTTACAAGTCAGAATTTTACGGAAGTGCACACCCCCAAGATTAATTTTGCCGGCGCCGAGGGCGGCACCAACGTGTTCAAGCTGGACTACTTCGGCAAGACGGTTTTTCTTGCGCAGAGCCCCCAGCTTTACAAGCAGGCGCTTGTGCCCGTTTACGAAAGGGTGTTTGAGATAGGTCCCGTTTTCAGAGCCGAACATCACGACACGTCGCGCCATCTGAACGAGTACATCTCCATGGATTTCGAGATGGGCTTCATAGAAGATTTTACCGACATAATGAACATGGAGACGGGCGCGCTGCAGTACATCATGAACCTATTAAAGACGGAATACGCGGCCGAAACCGAACTTCTGAAGGTGGATATCCCCGAAATCAAAAGCATACCCTGCATAAGGTTCAAAGACGCGAAGGCACTCTGCGTAAAGAAGCTGAAAAACATTACGGACATGAAGGATTTTGAGCCCGAAGAGGAAGCCTTCCTCGGCAAATGGGCCAAACAGCAGTACAATTCCGACTTTCTGTTCGTGACGCACTATCTGAGCAGCAAGCGTCCCTTCTATACAATGGACGACCCCGAAGATCCCGAAGTGACGCTTTCGTTCGATTTGCTGTTCCGCGGACTTGAAATAACGAGCGGCGGACAGAGAGTACACGATTACAACATGCAGGTGGAAAAGATGAAGCGGCTGGGCATGAACCCGGACGAATTTGAAACCTACCTCATGCTGCACAAGTACGGCGCCCCTCCCCACGGCGGACTGGGACTGGGACTTGAAAGGCTGACGATGCATCTTTTGGGATTCAAGAACGTGCGCTATGCCACCATGTTCCCCAGAGACATAAACAGGGTCACGCCGTAACATTTCATAAAAAATAAAGCGGTCTGCGCATGCAGGCCGCTTTTGTTGTTGTCAAATTAGTAAGGAATTCCTTAATTATCTGTTTATCGATGCCGCCGTGCCACAGGCCGGCGCGCGTCACCTTATAAAATTGGTGGTCGCCTTTTTGATGATGACGGGCTTTTCCAGCTCCGTGCCTTTTGCGCTGTCCAACAGCTTTAAAAGCCATGCCATGTTGGAGGCTACGGCGCGCATTACCGTCACCCCCTCCTCGTCCTTTAAAACGTCCTCCGCCCTGCTGCCGTGAACGCCGTTCCAATAAGTTGAAGGCACCTGCAGCATGGAGGATATGCCTATGTATTTGTTGAGCACGTCGTACGAAGCGGTGGTGCCGGCGCGCCTTGCCGAAACTATGCTTGCGGCGGGTTTGAATCTGAGATAGCCGCCGTGCGAATAGAACAGCCTGTCGAGCACGGCCAAAAATCCGCCCGCGGGCGAAGCGTAATGCACGGGCGAGCCGAACACGAAGCCGTCCGCGTCCTTGCACAGTTCGCCGAGACTGTTTACGATATCGTCGTCGTAGACGCACTTGCCGGCGGTGCGGCAATGCCCGCAGCCGAGACAGGAATGCACCGCGCCCGTGCCCACCCAGTATATCTGCGTCCGGACGCCCTGGACGTTGAGCTCCTTTGCGACGATATTCAGCGCGGCGTCGGTGCAGCCGTGTTCGTGAGTGCTGCCGTTTATAAGCAATACTTTCATTTTAAGCTCCTTGAATGCGTTTTTATTATATTTTAGCGCGCGCGGCGCGCCCTGTCAACGGTTTGACTAAAAGGCGTCGGCGCGATATAATATGTTCATGTTGAAATTCTGGCAGCGGGACAGACTGCAGAACGTGATGATACACGAATTTTTAAGGCGGGGCGGACGAACGATAGCCGAAAACGAGTGTGCGATACTCGTTGAGGACGCGCCGAGCGGGATACTGTGCGTCTCCGCCGAGAACGAGGAGGCCGGGCGGGAAGTCATGGCCGCGCGGGAAAGTTACGACCTTGTGATACTCAGCCAGCCGCTCATGTCGGAATACGCCGAAAGACGCTACGGGCTCGTCTGCGAGCACCCGTGCCATCAGAGCGTATATACCCGCGGCGAGCCGCTGCCGCTGAGCGGGAAGTTGGACATATCGGTCGCAAATGAAGCCGAGCTGGAGACAATAGCGGCCACATACCGCTTTGCCGACCGCGAAGAACTTGAAGCTGCCCGCCGGCGCGGGATGATATTCACCGCTCATGCCGACGGTAAATTCTACGGATACATAGGCGAACACGGCGAAGGCAGCATGGGCATGCTTGAAATATTCCCGCCCTTCCGCGGGCGGGGTTACGCGACCGAGCTGGAGAGCTTTATGATAAACAAAAAGCTTGAAGCCGGCAGCACGCCGTACTGCCACATCATATTCGGCAATTCCGCCTCGTACGCTCTGCAGAAAAAGCTTGGGCTGGAGACGGCCGGCGAGCCCGTTTTGTGGACGCACAGACGCGGGACAGGACATTGACGCAGTCAAAAAATATTCGGTCGGATGACATATGTTCCGCAAAAGCGCATATAATAACATATGCGCTCCCGACGGCGGAAAAACTTGAGGAAGCGACAAATCCCCGCGCGGCCGCATAGCCGCGCGGGGATTTTTCACAGAACGCGGCCGCCGGTCGACGGCCGCAACCTTATTTATACAAAAATCTGTGGCAGTTTTCGCACTCGATGACCTTGCCGGCCGAAGCGCTTTCCTTTTCCGCGATGGAGAGCGCAGTGCCGCAGAGCGGGCACACGTCGCCGTTGAGTTTGCAGAGAATGGGGAACACCCTTTCGCTGCGCTTGGCCTGATATTTTTTAAGCACGTCAGCGTCTATGCCCTTGGCCAGCTCCTTCAGCTCGGCGGCAATGCCGTCGGCCTCCTTCTGCACCTCCTCCTTGTATTTTGCAAACTCGGCCTGCACGGCGGGAAACTGCTTCTGCGCGGCTATAACGTTCTTTTTAAGGGTCTGATACTCTTCCACCTGCTCCCTGACGGCCGAAGTGAGGGCGTTTATCTCGGCCCTGAGCGCCTTTAAGTCGTCGGCAAGCGACTGCGCGCTCCTTTTGTAAAATGCGATGGCGTTGTCCTGCTCGGCGAGCTCGTCGAGATGCTCGAAATCCTTGAGCGTTTCGGCAAGTTCGTCGTATCTTGCGGAGAGCCGGTCGATATTGTCCTTCATTTCGCTGGCCTTAGCCTCTATCTGGTCAAGCTTTTCGGCGGCCTTTTTCATGTACGCGCGCGATTGCCTGTACTTTTTGGAAGATTCGCCTTCGTTGAGCTTCTGTTCGGCCTTTAAAAGGCGGGAATCCGTCTCCTGATACTTTAAGAGTTTTTCAACCTGTGTCATGATGTGTCTCCTTGAAAATTACATGAGTTGAGCGTCCACATAGACGCAAACGGGCACGCCGAGATGGGGCGCGAGATTTTTTGCCATTTGTTTGAAGCCGTAGACTTCGGAGGCGTAATGCGTGAGCTGAAGCACGTTTACGCCGTTGTAAAATAGCCCGGTTATCATATGATGGGCGATGTCGGCGGATACGAGCACGTCGGCGCCGCCTTCGATTGCCATACCGGCGGCCTCGCCGCTGCAGCCCGCCCCGCAGAATGACGCCACGCGCTTTATCAGACGCTCATCGTCGCCGTACGCGAAGACACGCTGCGTGCGGAACACGCGGCGGACGCGCCCGGCGAACTCCCTGAACGTTACGGGTTTGATGTCGTATATCCTGCCGTATCCGCCCGAGGACAGCGAATTTAAAAGCGCGTCGGCTTTGACGCCGCCCAGCCCCTGCATCAGGAAATGGTCTATGCCGAGGGGGGCGCTGTCGAAATTGAGGTGCATGGACACCACGGCGATATCGTGCCTTATGCACTCGACGAGCGCGCGGGAGACGAGATCGTCCGAAGGCGTTATGCGCTTTATGCCGTGATATATGGCCGGATGATGGGTGACTATGAGGTTGCAGCCCCGCTTTATCGCCTCCGCGGCGGCGTCCGGCGTAAAATCGAGCGAAAAGAGCGCGCCCGTTATCTCGCCGGAATTTTCGAGCATTATGCCGCTGTTGTCGTAGTGTCCGTATTTTGAGCACAGCTCGTCGCTGAGCGCGACGGGCGCGGCGTTATCTTCTATTATTTTGAAAGCTTCAGACAATTTCACCGCTGTACACTCCCTTTAAAAATGCAAGTTTGCCGGCAAGCGTCCTGCGGCCGGCTTCGCCGCCTGCCCGGCCAAGATACAGGCTCGTCTTGGCTATCTCCTCCGCGAGGTAGTCTTTGAGCAGGGGATTTTTTAGGCTGTCGCGCCCGAAAGCCAGCTCCGCTTCCGAATAGGCCGGCGTTCCGCCGGACGCCCTGCCCTTGATGATGAAATAAAATCTGCCGTCCCTGAACAGGTCGTCCTCCACTATGGCGCAGCCGCGGTCGATGAGATACCGCCTGACGAGCGGAGCGTTTTTCATAGGCTGAAGCACGAACGACCGCGGCACGTAGCTCCGGTCGAATATGCGGACGATCTCCTCCCCGCCCATTCCGGCTATCAGCACAAGGTCTGCGTTCCCGACGCCGCGCAATCCGTCGCAGCAAACCGCCCTGACCCTGCCCGCTGCCGCATAGTCCGACAGCAGCGTTGCGGCCTTGTTCAGACTCTTAAGGCTTATGTCGGACACGACGGCAAAATCGCAAAGTCCGTTTTTCAACATGTACTGCGCGCAGTAGCCGTGGTCGCACCCGACGTCGGCAAACACGCCGCACTTTTCCAGCCGGGAGCATATGGCGGGTATCCTTCCGCCGGCGCCGCCGAATGTTTTGGGGCGCATGTCAGGTATCGAGGAAATCCTTGAGGTGTTTGGAGCGCGAGGGATGACGCAGTTTGCGCAGCGCCTTGGCCTCTATCTGGCGTATGCGTTCGCGCGTGACGTTGAATTCCTTGCCCACCTCTTCGAGAGTGCGGGGGCGGCCGTCGTCCACGCCGTAGCGCAGGCGGAGCACCTTTTCCTCGCGGGGGGTGAGACTGTTGAGCACCGAAAGCAGCGTCTCCTTGAGCATTGTGGAGGACACGCTGTCCGAAGGGGTGACGGCGCGGTCGTCTTCGATAAAGTCGCCGAGGTGGGAATCCTCCTCCTCGCCTATAGGCGTCTCAAGCGAGACGGGATCCTGCGCTATCTTCTGGATCTCGCGCACGCGCTCTTCGGAGATGTTCATTTCGTGCGCTATCTCCGCCGGAGTGGGTTCGCGGCCGTATTTTTGCAAAAGTATGCGCGATACCCTTGTGAGTTTGTTTATCGTTTCCACCATGTGCACGGGTATGCGGATGGTGCGGGCCTGATCGGCTATGGCGCGCGTGATGGCCTGCCTTATCCACCACGTGGCGTATGTGGAAAATTTGAAGCCCTTCTGATAATCGAACTTTTCCACGGCCTTCATCAAACCGAGGTTGCCCTCCTGAATGAGGTCGAGGAAGAGCATGCCGCGCCCGACATACCGCTTGGCGATAGAGACGACGAGACGGAGATTGGCCTCCGACAGCTGTTTTTTGGCCTCCTCGTCGCCCTCCTGCATCTTGCGCGCGAGCTCTATCTCGTCGTCGGCGGAAAGCAGGGGCACGCGCCCGATGTCCTTCAGATACATCTTTACGGGGTCGTCCAGACCTATGTCGGACAGGGCCTGTTCGTAGAGCTCGTTGTCCCTTTCGGCCTCGTCGATTATCTGGATGCCCGCTTCGGCGATGGATTTGTACACGTAATCCATCTGGTTGGGCGTGGTTTCGTACTTTTCCATGATGTCGCACAGGCTGTTGGTGGTTATCGAGCCCTTGGCCTGGTGATCTTCGATTATCTTTTTCAGGATATCGTTCAACTTCTGATCGGACAGATTCATTTATTGTACTCCGTTTTTGATTTTTTCCTTCTGTTTCAAAAGTTCGGTTATGCGTGCTGCGCAGCGCTTCCGCTCCCCGACGTCGTCTGACGACGTTATCTTTGCCGAAAGCTCGTCTATCTCGCCGTCGATGAAATCCGTTCTGAGCCTGACGAGACTGTCGGCATAATATTTTTCGGCCACCTCGCCCGTGAGCCCGGCGCCGTCGGAATAGTCCAGAATGCGCGTAAGCTCGTCGTATTCGGGGGTGTTCTCTTCAAAAAATTCAAATATTTCGCTGAGATGCACCTGCTCTTCCATCAGCCTTTTGGACAGTATGTACCGCGCGAGTATCTGATGTATCTGATTGGTGAAAGGTATGCCTTTCACGTCCGTGTCCCGCGTGTAGTCCGCGCCGAAGAGCAGGCTGGCTATGACGAAGCGCGACGCCTTCAGCGAAGCGTTCGCGCTGTCGGCGCGCTCCTCGCGCTTATCGCTTTTTATCTCCAGCTGGCTGGGCGCGGCGGCAAGGTCGCGGTTGAGACTTTCGTAGGTGTATCCCGTGGCGTCGCGCAGTTTTTTAAGCAGATCCTCCTGTTCCGCGGCGCTGTCGGCGGTCTTTATCAGTCTGATCGCCTCGGAAGCATAGCGGCGCTTGTCCTCGCTCTTTGTCAGGTCGTAGCCCTTGGACAGCACCGAAAGCTTGTAATCTATGAGCGGCATGGCCGCGTCCAGGCAGCGCCTGTAGCCGTCCGCGCCGCGCTGCTTTATCACGTCGTCGGGGTCGAGACCGTCGGGCAGGGGCACCACCTTTACGTTGAGCCCCTCGCCCTTGAGGATGTCCAGCCCGCGCAGATTTGCCTTCTGCCCGGCGGCGTCGCCGTCGTACGAGATGAGCACCGTATCCGCATAGCGCTTTATCAGACGGGCCTGATCCTGCGTGAGCGACGTGCCCATGCTTGCCACCACGTTTCTGAATCCGGAGGAATAGAGCGAAATGGTATCCATATACCCTTCCACCATTATTACCTCCCTGATAGTCTGGCTTCTTTTCAGCTTTTTTAAAAGATTTATGTTGTACAGCGTCTTGCTCTTGTTGAACACCGCCGTCTCTCTGGTGTTTTTATACTTGGCGAAGTCGGTCTTTTTGAGCACCCTGCCGCCGAATGCGACCACCTCGTCCAGCGCGTTGATGATGGGAAAGATGAGCCTGCCGCCCTGCGCGTCCACGAGCCGGCCGTCCACTTCGTTTACGGCTCCGCTGTCCACGATGTCCTGCCTGGAATAGCCCTTTTTGAGGAGATAAGCCGGAAGGTCGGTGAAGTTGAGGCTGGCGCCGAGCCCGAAGGAGCGGACCACGCCCGAAGGTATTTTGCGGTTGAGAATATACTGGATGTGCGCGTCGGCCTTGCCCGAATTGAGATTGTCGAGGTAGAAATGCGCGCAGTCGTTCATTATCTTCAGAATTGCGTCGCGCCGGCGCTTGAGTTCGGCGGTGCGGCCGCTGTCGGCGGCGAGCGCGGGCATCTGCAGCCCGGCGCGCCCGGCAAGCAGCTTGACGGTGTCGATGAAATCGAGCGACTCCATTTCGGACACGAGCTTTATCACGTCGCCCGAAGCTCCGCAGCCGAAACAGTGATAAAACTGTCCGCTCTCGTTCACGGAAAAAGACGCCGTCTTTTCGTGATGAAAGGGACAGCACGCCCAATAGTTGGAGCCGCGCTTTTCCAGCGAAAAGTATCCGCCCGCAACGTCGACGATATTAAGTTTATCCTTGAGCGTGCGCAAAAACTCCTGATCTAAAACGGGCACGGCGACTCCTTGCAACTTTGTCTGCGCGCAACCGACTGGCGCGCGGGATTCAATCCATTTCGTCTATGAACATCCACCCCTTGGGCACGAATATGCGGTTGAACATATACACGGCATATCTGTCCGTCATGGACGATATGTAATCGCACACGGCGCGGTCGGCGCCTTCGCTGTCGGCGACCGCCCTGTATGTGGGCGGAAGCTCGCCGGGATGTTTGGAAAAATAAAAGTACATCTCCGACAGCATGCGCTCGGCCTTCTCCTCCTCGCCCATGGCGTACGCCGTGCGGTAGACCCGCGAAAACATGAACGAGCGCAACTCGTCGCTCGCCCTGCCTACGTTCTCCTCCATGGCGACGAAGGGTTTGTCCGCGCTGTTGCGCCAGACGGAAGTTATGGCGGTATTTATCCTCTCGCGCGAAGTGGCGCCGAGAACGCCGACGATGTCGGCCGGAACGTCCTCCGCCTTGAGCACTCCCGCGCGGATAGCGTCGTTGAGGTCGTGATTTATGTAGGCTATGCGGTCGGCGAGGTGCACGCACCTGCCTTCGAGCGTGGCGGCGCCGTCGCCGTTGTGATTGAGGATGCCGTCGCGCACCTCGGCGGTGAGGTTGAGGCCGCGCCCGTCCTTTTCCAGCTTTTCGACCACGCGCGCGGACTGCTCGTTGTGGCGGAACCCCGCGGGCGAAAGCTTGTTGAGTATGCGTTCGCCGCTGTGCCCGAAGGGCGTATGCCCGAGATCGTGCCCCAGCGCTATGGCTTCGGCGAGATCTTCGTTCAGGGCGAGGGCGCGCGCAATGGAGCGGGCGATCTGGGCGACGTCGAGCGTGTGCGTGAGCCGCGTGACGTAGTGGTCGCCCTCCGGCGAAAAGAACACCTGAGTCTTGTTCTTGAGCCGCGCAAAGGACTTGCAGTAGATTATCCTGTCGCGGTCGCGCTGATAGTCGGTGCGCATGGCGCAGGGCTCCTCCGCCCTCGCCCTGCCCGCGGTATTCTGCGAAAGGGCGGCATAGCGCGAAAGAGTGAGCCTTTCGTTGGCATATGTCCTTGAACGCACGCTGTTATCTTCCATCACAAATTTTATATACGAAAAAAATCTCCGATTTCCTTTAATATTTTTTATTGGCCGCATCCTGCGTCCGCTCCGCGCGGCATTTATAGTGCGCGGCGCCCTTGCGGGGCCGTCCGACCGACCCGCGGAAAACATTGCCGACCCGCGCCGCAACGGAGAAAGCGGGCCGCCGCGGAGATATCACTTTGCAAATCCGCCGCCCACCGAGATGACTTCGCCCGTCACGTAGCTGCTTTCCGCCGCGAACAGCACGGCGGCGGCGACGTCCTCGCCGCTGCCCAGCCTGCCGAGAGGTATCTGATTTATGAGCTCTTCCACCTCGTCGTCGGTGAGGTCGGCGTTCATCTGCGTATCGATGACGCCCGGCGACACGCAATTGACCGTGACGTGCGAGGGAGCAAGCTCCTTGGCGAGAGCCTTGGTGAAAGCTATCACTCCGCCCTTCGTGGCGGAATATGCCGCCTCGCAGCTGGCGCCCACCTCGCCCCATATGGAGGCTATGTTGACTATGGCGCCCCTGCCGGCCGATATCATTGCGCGGGCGGCTTCGCGGCTGCACAAAAACACGCCGCGGAGATTTACGCCCACGACCTCCTCCCAATCGGCGAGAGTGGTATCCTGAATGACGTTTATCTTGGATATCCCGGCGTTGTTGACGAGAACGTCCAGACCGCCGAAGATGCGGAATATCTCGCCGAACATATCCTTGACCTGTCCCTCGTCGGACACGTCCGCGCGCATGAGCACGGGACAATAGTCGAGCTCGTTGAATTCGTTCTGCGTGGCAAGCGCCGCTTCCTCGTCGTGGAAATAATTCAATATGACTTCGTATCCGGCTTCCAGAAAGCGCTGGGCGACGGCCTTGCCTATGCCCTTGGTGCCGCCGGTGATGAGCGCGGTCTTCATGATTGCATGTGCTCCGTAATTATCTTTGCTATTTCTTCCGGCGACTTGTCGTCAGTGTCTATGACGACGTCGGCCACGCTTTCGTAGACGGCCGAGCGCGCGGCCAGAATGCAGTTGACCCGCTCCTCGAGGTCGCCTTTTAAAAGAGGTCTGGAAGAGTCGCCGCGCACGCGCTCGATAACGGTCTGCGCGGCGGCGCGCAGATAGAAGATGACTCCGCTCTGCCTGAGCGCGCGGACGTTGGCAGCGCGCAGAACGCAGCCGCCGCCGAGCGCGATGACGTCGTTGTCCGGTGAACGGGCGGCCTGCTCCGCGACGAGACTTTCGACGTCGCGGAAATATTCCTCGCCGCGTGTGGCGAATATGTCGTTTATTGGGCCGAACTTACGCGTTATGAGCTCGTCGGTGTCGACGCAGCGCAGGCCGTAAATGCGCGACAACGCCCCGGCCACGGTGGTCTTGCCGCTGCCCATCATGCCGCACAGGACTATCTTTTTCATAGCTTGAAGCTCTGCGCGGCCAGAATGTAACTGTCGGCGCCGAAGCCTGCGACTACGCCCCTGCACACGGCCGATATCACGGAGGTGTGGCGGAACTCTTCGCGCGCGTGCACGTTGGACATGTGCACCTCGACGACGGGGATATCTATTGCTGCTATGGCGTCGCGTATGGCGTAGCTGTAGTGCGTGAACGCGCCGGCGTTGAGGATTATGCCGTCCCAGCCCTCGTCCTGCGCCGCGTGCAGGCGCGAGCAGATCTCACCCTCGATATTGCTCTGAAAAAATTCGCACTCGTCGCCTTTGAAGCAAGCGGCGACGCGGGCGTTTATCTCGCCGAGGGTGCGCGTGCCGTACACGCCCTTTTCCCGCCGGCCGGTCATGTTGAGATTGACGCCGTTGATGAACAGAAATTTCATATTCTTACGCTTCCTTTAAATATTTTTCAAACAATGCGGCGGCCTGCGCGTCGTCCGGACGGGCGCCGAAATAGATGCATTCGGCATAATAAGCCTGATAGAACAGCATGGCCATGCCGTTTATTATGCGCTTGCCCAATCCCTCGGCGACGGATAAAAAGGCGCTTTTGGCGGGGACGTATATCAGATCGACGGCTATCTCCGTGCGGGAGAGCACGTCCTCGCCCACCGGCGAGAGTCCCTCGGTGTCGTGCATGCCCACGCCCGTGGCGTTGATTATCATGTAATAGTCGGCGGGACATACCGAGCCGAGCGCGACCGCGCCCGGACATTCCGCCGCGACGGCGGCTGAGTTGGAGGGATTGCGGTCGTACACGAATACGCGCGCCCCGGCGGCCGAAAGTTTTTTGGCCACCGCCCTGCCAGCGCCGCCCGCGCCGAGAAGCAGCACGTCTTTGCCGCGAGCGTCCACGCCGTTGTTCCTGAGCATGAGCATGAAGCCGAGTCCGTCGGTGTTGTGCCCGGAGAGATCGGAGCACCTTACCGTGTTGACCGCCCCGAAGGCGGCGGCGTCGCCGGTTATGCTTTTAAGCCGCGGCATCACCGCAAGCTTGTACGGAATGGTGACGTTGAACCCGTCGTAACGGGATATTATGCCGTCTATCCATTTATCGAAGGCCTGCTCGGGCACGGACACGGCGTCGTAAGTTATTTCGTTGCCCATATTGCGGGCGATGAAGCGGTGCATGCCCGGACTGTCGGACCGGGACACGTCCTTGCCGATCACGGCGAGTTTCATCATATTTCCTTCTCCTTTATGCGCGCGGCGCATTCAGATATCAGCGCGCAGTACTCGCCGACGGGGAGGACCAGCTCCTCGCTGCGACCGGGCGCGGCCGGGACCACCATCGACACCTGCGAATTTTCGGTATTCTTTTTATCGAACTTTGCGAACAGCGCGGCCCTGCCGGCGTCGTCGTAACCGGGCACCGCGCCCAGAACTTTTTTGATGAGCCCGACGAGACTGCGGCCGTATGCGGGGTCGCATACGCCCATCTTTGCGGCGATGTAGATTTCGTAATACATGCCGATGAGCACGAACTCGCCGTGCGATCTGCGCTTGTAATACAGCTCGAACGCGTGGCCGGTGGTGTGACCGAGATTCAATGTTTTGCGCATGCCGCCCGTGTCGCGCTCGTCGGCGCGCACAACGGCGGCTTTGTGGGCTATGCAGTCGTAAGTTATATCTTCGGCAAAGCTCTCTTCAAACAGTCTTCCCGCATTTTTTGTCAGCTTTTCGTATATGTTTTCGTCAAGCGCGCCGTACTTTATTATTTCGCCCAGCCCGCAGCGCACCTCGCGCGCGGGGAGAGTTTTCAAAAACATCGGGTCGACTATCACTTCGGAGGGCTGATAGAACGCGCCTATCATGTTTTTCACGCCGTTGAAGTCTATCGCCGTTTTGCCGCCGACGGAGCTGTCCACCTGCGCCAGAAGCGTGGTGGGTATCTGGACGAGGTCGATGCCGCGCATGTAGAGCGACGCCGCAAGCCCCGCCACGTCGCCCACCACTCCGCCGCCCATGGCGACGAGCGTGTATGAACGGGTGACGCCCGACTTTGACATGTCGGCGAGAATGGAAAAGAGCCTGCGCTGATTTTTGCTGCGTTCGCCGGCGGGCATTACGTGCACGGGGCAGGAGCCGAAATATTCGTTTATGACGCCGGAATACAGCGCGAAAACGTTGGAGTCGGTGACGACGAACAGCCGTCTTTCCGAAAGCTGCCCGGCGCGCGCGGCGAACGCGCCCGCGCCGCAATATATGGCGCTGTTGCCAGAAGGGGTCCTGATGATAAGTTTTTTCATGTTACGGCAGGCGGGAATACCGCTCCTTTACCTCCCTGATATTGTCTCCGCCCAGCCTGTCGGCGACGGCCTGCGCCACGGCGAAAGCGACAACGCTTTCGGCTATTATTTCGCACGCGCATATGGCCGCGACGTCGCTGCGCTCGGCGGCGGCGGTGGCCGGGCCGCCCGTTGCAAGGTCTATCGTGTTCAGCCCGCGCATCAGCGTGGGTATGGGCTTCATCGCCGCGCGGAGGACTATCTCCTCGCCGTTGGACATTCCGCCCTCGATGCCGCCGGCATTGTTTGTGGAGCGGACTATGCGCCCGTCTCGGATATAAATTTCGTCGTGCACGGCCGAACCGCGCCTGTCGGCGACGCCGAAGCCCATGCCGACTTCCACTCCCTTTATGGCCTGAATGCTCATGAGCGCGGCGCAGAGCGCGGCGTCGAGCTTGGAGGAATACTGCATGCAGCTGCCGAATCCGCTTTTAAGCCCCTTTACCCGCACTTCGACCGTGCCCCCGGCCGTATCGCCCCCGGCCCTGAGTTCGTCGATGAGCTCCATGGCCCGCGCCTGCGCGGCGGAGTCGAGCATGAACAGCGGCTGCGCCCTGGCGGCGGCAAGCTCTTCAAAGGAGTGCTCTGCGTCGTCGCGTATGCCGCACACGCTCCTTACGCAGCCTGACACGCGCACGCCCAGCTCGCCGAGGTAGCACATGGCAATGCCGCCGGCCGCCACGCGGACGGCGGTCTCCCTTGCGCTGGCGCGCTCGAGTATGTTGCGGGCGTCGGTCTGGTCGTACTTGAGAACGCCCGCAAGATCGGCATGACCGGGGCGCACTTTGGTGAGTTTTTTGGCCGACGTATCGGCCCCCTCAGGCGCCATGTACGGCTTCCAGTTGTCGTAATCGCGATTGGCTATGCGGAAGGCGAGCGGACTGCCGAGCGTGAGACGGTTGCGCACGCCGGACAGTATCTCTATGCGGTCGCTTTCTATCTTCTGTCTGCCGCCGCGGCCGTAGCCGCTCTGCCTGAGCGCGAGCAATCCGTCGATCGCGCCGATATCTATGGGAAGATTTGCGGGCAGGCCTTCGATTATGCCCACCAGCTCCTTGCCGTGGGATTCGCCTGCTGTGGTAAGCTTCATATCGATCTCCTTGAACCGTTCCTGCCGGGCCGCGGCATGAACGCGCAAAAATGTGCTCTATCTCTCCGAAGTCACCTCGTACCCCCGCTCCGTGACCTTCACGGCGATATCGCCGCTATGGCTGGTGAGCATGGCGCGGGCGGAGCTGCCTATGTCGGCGACAGCCTGCGGCGAGGGATATCCGGAATAATTTTCGCCGACGGATATGACGGCGACGTCGGGCGTAAGGGCGGCATACCATTTCGCCGAAGTGCACTCCTCCCTGCCGTGACCGGGCACGGATACGACGTCGCACGAAGTCAGCTCCACGCTGAATTTGCCGACAGGCGCATATGCGTCGCCGGCGGCCGTCGTAAGCTTGTAATCGTCGACGACGGACGAGAGCGCGGCGCCGCCCGCCGAAGAGGCGAACGCAAAGCTTGTGCCGGCATATTCCAGCCAGAGTATTGCCGAGACGTTGAAAATATTTTCCTCCGTGGCCGAACCGTCGAGCGCGGAATAGTGCCCGGCGGGGTCTTCGGGCGCGGAGGGCGAAAGAAAGGTGAAAAAGTAGTCCTCCCCGCATGCTCCGGCGCCGTAGCGGGAAATTTCCACCTCGGCCCCGCAGTCGCGCAGGGCCTGTGCGGCCCCGGCATATGCCGGGGTCACGTGTTCGTTCTCTATTGCGGGCATGAACACGTTTTTTACCTGCTTGTATCTGACTATTTCCGCCAGACCGCCGCAGTATTCGCCGAGGGGCGAGGAACACACGAGATAATCGATGCAGTCGATCCCGCGCGAATTGAGTTTGCGCAGAATCGCGAGGTTGTTGGGATAGGACCCGTCGCCGCCGTCGATGAGCAGGATCTTTCCGTCGGGCAGCTCGCACAGGGTGCAGTCGCCGTAGCCGACGTCGAGAAACGTCACCGTGAGCACGCCGCGTTCCCCGGGTTGCGCCGCGACCATGTAGGCGGAGAGATACACCACGGGCACAAACGCGTTTGTTACGGCGAGGGCGGCAAATATGAGACAGACGACGGCCGCGACTATCGCCGCGGCGATGCGCCCTTTGCCGAGCCTGCCCTTTGACTTTTTCTTTGGTTTGCCGGACACCTTTGAGTCCCCCCGGATACCTGTATGCAATACATTATACTATACGGCTGCGGCTTTGTAAATAAATTCCGCGCCGCAGCGCCCGAATGTCGGGGCAAAATATCGTCGGGCGCGGGCATACGATGCCCGCGCCCGCACGTTGAAAACGATGTCGTCCGTCAGACGTATTCCGCTTCCGCGCCCGTCACGCCGTGGAAAGCCTTCTGCGCCCTGACCTGATCGCGCAGGTGTTCGGGCAAAAGAATGAGAATGAGCCCCGTGCAGTTGACAAAGCACTGCCGGCCGATGGACCCGACCGTTTCGGGCACGACGACGCGCCGGAGCGATTTGCAGTTCATGAACGCCACGTCGCCTATCTCCTCCAGTCCTTCGGGAAGGTCGAAATCGGCAAGTTCGCCGCACTCGGCAAACGCCCAGCCGGATATCTTTTTGAGCCCGGATGAGAAATGCACGCTCCTTAAACTGTCGCAATGCGAGAAAGCTCCGTCGCAGAGCACGCTGACGCTTTCGGGCAGGATGACGTCGGTGAGCGCCGTGCAGAAATCGAACGCGCGGCGGCTGACCGAGGAGATGCCCTGAGGAATGACTATTTTTTCGAGCGAGGAGCAGGCATGAAACGCGCTTTCGCCTATAAACCGCAGGCTTTCGGGCAGATCCGCGCGGACGAGAGCCGAACAGTTGGCAAATGCCAGGTCGTCGACGAGCTCCACGCCCTCGGGAATGGTCACACCGGTGAGACTTTCGCACCACGTGAACGCGCGCGCGCCGATGTACCTGACGTTTGAGGGAATGTAGACGTCGGTAATGTCGCTGTTGGCAAACGCGCCCTCGCCTATGCGGGTGATGAATTCGGGTATCTCCACCTGACGTTTTACGCCTATGTATTTGACCAGAGTGGTATCTTCGATGAGGAAATCCGTGAGGTTGAGAAGTTCCTTTCTGCGCGCGGGCGAAATGCCCTCCGGCGCGGCGTCTGCGGGAACGACGCATTCTATCCTCTCCCTCAGCGTGCGGTCGTCCGCCGGCGCGCATTCGTCCGTCTCCCCGACGGACGCACCTTCCGCCGCAGCTTCGCCGGGCGCGTCTTCTTCGCCGGAGACGCTGCTCCGGCTGACGTCGACGAGTATGGTCGCCGCGCCCGTGATGACTCCGCGGTTTACGTCGGCGCGGGGTTCGTGTTTTACCTGAACCTCCGCCGCGGCTTCGTCGGCAGTCTTTACGGGCATGGCGGCGGCTCTTTCGCCGGGGACGGGCCTTACGCTGTCGTCGGCGGCGTCGTCCCATTCCGCGCCGTACTCCTCGTCAAACTCGGCGCCGAGCCCCGCCGAGGCATAAAAACGGAAATAGATGTCGTCCGGCCGGGAAAAGATCTTGCCCGCGTCCACGCGCCTGAACAGCGCGCCGGGCATGGCGACTTCGGCAAGATTGTCGCAGCCGTAAAAGGCGCGGTTGCCTATGCGCACGAGCTTTACCGGCGTGGCCACCTTTATGAGCCCTTTGCAGTCCCTGAAAGCTTCCGGCGCTATGCGCCTGACTTCGGCGGGGATGACGACTTCGGCGTCGTCGCCCTCGTATCTGTAGAGAGTGCCGTCCTTGATGAGAAATTTAACGTCTGACATGATTTTCCGCCTTTTGATTATCCGTGCGGGCCGCAAGGCCGCAGATTATTTATGTTACATTTTATCACATAATGTTGAGTTTGTAAAGGATATAAGCAAAAAAAGCCGCTCAAAACGCGGCTTTTTTGCTGAAACGAGACCATGAAACGGTTAAAAGCTTTCGTGAATGGTCCTTGAAATGACGTCGTCCTGCTGCTCCTTGGTGAGCTTGTTGAAATTCACCGCATATCCCGATACCCTTACGGTGAGCTGGGGATACTTTTCGGGATGGGCCTGCGCGTCCAGCAGGGTGGCCCTGTCGAACACGTTTACGTTGAGATGATAGCCGCCGTCGGCGACGTATGCATCGAGCATGTTAACCAGATTATCGACTCTTGACATTGCATTTTACCTCTTTAATATTGATGTTTGCCGTAAGGAAAACCTTACGCAGCTCCTTCAAACGTCCGTCAGTCGTCCTTGCCGAGGGACGCGGGCGTTACGGAGAAGGTGTTGGAGATCCCGTCGCGCGAGTATTCGTAGGGAAGTTTTGCCACGGACTCGAGCGAGGCGAGCGCGCCGGAGCAATCCCTGCCGTGCATGGGGTTGGCGCCGGGGGCGAGGGGCTGGCCCGCCCTTCTTCCGTCGGGCGTGTTGCCCGTCTTTTTGCCGTACACGACGTTGGAAGTTATCGTCAGTATGGACATGGTGGGCACGCTTTCGCGGTAGGTGTAGTGGCTCTTTATTTTGTTCATGAAGGTCTTTACCAGCCACACGGCTATATCGTCAGCGCGGTCGTCGTTGTTGCCGTACTTGGGATAGTCACCCTCTATTCTGAAATCGACGGCCAGGCCCTCCTCGTTGCGGACGGGATAGACCTTTGCGTACTTTATGGCCGAAAGGCTGTCGGCCGCGCACGAAAGGCCGGCTATGCCCGTGGCAAAGAAACGGCGCACCTGCGTGTCGTGCAGGGCCATTTCCAGCGCTTCGTAGCTGTACTTGTCGTGCATGTAGTGGATGAGATTGAGCGTGTTGACGTACAGTCCGGCCAGCCAGTCCATCATCTGCTCGTACTTGGCGACGACTTCCGCATAATCCAAAGGGCCGTCGCCGAGAACGGGCGCGTACATGGGGGAGACCTGAAGGGCCTTGCCCGTCTTTTTATCCTTGACGAGTTCGTCCTTGCCGCCGTTTATGGCATAGAGCAGGCACTTTGCAAGGTTGGCCCTCGCGCCGAAGAACTGCATGTCCTTGCCCACGCGCATGCAGCTTACGCAGCAGGCGATGCAGTAGTCGTCGCCCATTTCGGGGCGCATGAGATCGTCGCTTTCGTACTGGATGGCCGACGTTTCTATCGAGGTCGCCGCGCAGAATTTTTTGAAGCCGGAGGGCAGATTTTTGGACCAGAGCACCGTGAGGTTGGGTTCGGGCGCGGGGCCGAGATTTTTGAGCGTGTGCAGTATTCTGAACGACGACTTCGTGACCAGCGTTCTGCCGTCCACGCCCATGCCGCCTATCGACTCCGTGACCCACGTGGGATCGCCGGAGAACAGCTCGTTATACTCTTTTATCCTCATGAATTTCACGATGCGGAGCTTCATGACGAACTGGTCGATGAGTTCCTGCGCCTCCCTTTCGGTCAGCAGACCGCGGGCAATGTCGCGCTCGATGTATATGTCGAGGAACGTGGAGTTGCGGCCTATCGACATGGCGGCGCCGTTCTGGTCCTTGATGGCGCCGAGGTAGCCGAAATACAGCCACTGAATGGCTTCGCGCGCGTTTTCGGCGGGACGGGATATGTCCATGCCGTATTCCGCGGCCATCTGCTTGAGGGCGCCGAGCGCCTTTATCTGCTCGGAAAGCTCCTCGCGGTCGCGTATCTTGTCGGGCGTCATGTCGCCGTCCATGTTCAGCTTGTCGCGCTGTTTGTGCTCCATGAGGTAATCGATGCCGTACAGCGCGACGCGGCGGTAGTCGCCCACTATCCTGCCCCTGCCGTAAGTGTCGGGCAGGCCGGTGAGTATGTGCGCGGAACGCGCGCGGCGCATTTCGGGCGTGTAGGCGTCGTACACTCCATCGTTGTGGGTCTTGCGGTATTTCGTGAAGATCTCCTTTACTTCGGGATCTATGCTGTAGCCGTACATTGCGAGCGCTTCTTCGGCCATTCTTATGCCGCCGAAGGGCTGCAGCGCGCGCTTGAAGGGCTCGTCGGTCTGGAGGCCGACTATCTTTTCAAGCTCCTTGTCTATATATCCCGCCTTGTGGCTGGTGAGCGTGGAGACGATTTTTGTGTCGGCCTTGAGCACGCCGCCGGCGGCGCGCTCCTTTGCGGACAGGTCGAGTATCTCCGCCCAGAGCTTCTTCGTGGCCTCGGTGGGGCCTTCGAGGAAGGCGCCGTCGCCTTCGTAGGGAGTGTAATTGCGCTGAATGAAGTCGCGGACGTTCACCTCGTCCTCGCTCCACTTTCCGGGAACGAATCCTTCCCATGCTTTGTATGTCATATATACCTCTTATTAAGATTTAATCTTATTTATCTGTAGAATAATATAAATTTTCGCGTTTGTCAAGCGATAGCTGCAGGCAGCTTTTTCCGCCGCGCGGACGGACTGGCGGCACAGCCGCGCAGGCGGCCTGCCGGGCAGATCACTTTCCGGACGAGTAAGCCTGCAATTTGGCTTCGACCCAGAGCGAAAGTATCTCCTCCGGCTGATAGCCGGAACACTTGGCTATTATCTTGTCGCCGTCGGCAAGCACGACGGTGGGAATGCGCTCCACATGGAATTTTTCGATAGCTTCGGGCGAACTCTCCACGTCTATCCTCTCCGCCGCCAGCCCGAATTCGGACGCGACCGCGTTGAGCGAAGGCAGAAGCGCGTGGCAGCCTGCACAGCCGTCGCCGCTTATTTCTATGAGTTTTATCATTTCAGACTTAAAATTTCCTTTGCGTTTTTTATCCTTTCCGGCGAGGGCGGCAATACGCCTTCAAGCGGGTAAGGAATTCCCAGCTTTTTATATTTTACCGCGCCCATGGTGTGATAGGGCAGCACTTCGACTCTGCTCACGTTGCCGAGCGAGGAGATGAATGCCTTAAGCCGCGTCAGACAGCCGTCGTCGTCGGTGATGCCCGGCACGAGCACGTGGCGTATCCACACGTTTTTTCCCAGCTCCGCCAGCCGCCGGGCAAAGGCGAGTATGTTTTTGTTTGAGCGCCCGGTGAGCTTTATGTGCTCGCCGTCGTCTATGTGCTTGATGTCGAGCAATACGAGATCGGTCAGGGACAGCAGAGACGAAAAGGCTTCGGGCCTGTCCTCGTCGTACAGCGCGCCGGACGTGTCGAGGGCGGTGTGTATGCCCTTGTCCTTCAGAGCGGCAAATAAAGCGGCGACGAACTCCGCCTGCATGAGCGGCTCCCCGCCGGATACGGTGACGCCCCCGCCGCCCGTGAAATAATTTTTGTATTTCAGGACGCGCCCCGCAACATCCTCCGCCGTGTATTCCGTACCCGCCGAGACGCTCCACGTGTCGGGATTGTGACAGTAGAGACAGCGCATCGGACAGCCCTGAAGAAACACGACGAAACGTATGCCCGGCCCGTCCACCGTGCCGAAGGATTCAAACGAATGAACGCGACCGGTCATAGACGCCTCCGAAGGTGTTATGTTTAATAAAACTAAAAAACGGACAAGTTTATCCCGAGAATAAACCTTGCCCAGACGAACGACAAAAAACCGACCACGCGCGCTCCCATGCGGTCGTCCGCTCATTCGTCAGTTGCGCGCAAGCCCTCTTATCAGCACGCTTATTGTATCATCATTCGCGCGCGTTGTCAATAGTATTTCACTAAATATGGACTGAAAATTTTTTACATTGCACAACATATTGTGTAAACAGACATTTACACAAAACAATACACCAAACCCGTCGCGACCCCGGCGAAAACGCCGAAAACTATTATTGCGCCGGCGACGGTGAACATTTTTGCGGCCATGCCGTATATCCAGCCTTCGGTTTTGAATTCTATGGCTGGCGAAGCCACGGAGTTTGCAAAACCCGTTATGGGCACGATAGAACCCGCCCCGGCGCAGCGGCCGATGCGGTCGTACACGCCCAGCCCGGTGAGCAGGCAACCCAAAAAGATGAGAATGACGGATACCGCCCCGGCAAGGACGTCGCCCGTCAATCCCGCGAACTGAAGCATGTATCTGAAAAACTGACCGATGCAGCATATCAGTCCGCCCACGCCGAACGCGGCCGCGCAGTTTTTGAAGTGTTTTGTGCGCGGCTCGCACGATTTTACGTATTCGAGGTAGTTTTTATTGCGATTTTTCGCGCCCGCGTCCGTCATCTGCAGTCCCCCGTCTTTACAGGTTTTATAAAGCTTTCGCGCTCGTCGCGTCTGGTGAGATCGATATCCTTTTTCATACCGTTATTTTGGTCGCCGAAAGGGATATTTATACGGGCGGCGGGCGACGGATTCAGCCCAGCGCGATATCGAGCGCCATCATGAGCGCAAAGCCCGCCACCACCCCGACGGCGGCCTTGAGTTTGCCGCGCGCAAAGCTCTGCGGGATAAGTTCGGAGCAGACCACGGCGAGCATTGCGCCCGCAGAAAAGGAGAGCGCAAAGGGCAGCACGCCCGAAACGAACGAGACGGCGAGCGCGCCGGACACGCCGGCGGCTATTTCCACCGCGCCCGAAAGCTGGCCTATGAAAAAGCTTTTAAAGCGCGAACAGCCGTTGGCGCGCAGTGGAAAGGCGACGCACATGCCTTCGGGAAAGTTCTGCACGCCTATGCCGAAGGCGAGCATGAGCGCGGCCACGGCGCCCGGGCCGGCGGCCGCAAAGGCCACCCCCACCGCCATTCCTTCGGGAATGTTGTGAATGGTGACGGCGGCGCAGGTGACGGCGACGGGACGGGACTTTGCCGCCCGGAACAGATCGAGCCGGTCGACGGCGACGTCGGCAAGGACTATCAGAAGTCCGCCGCAGACAAAGCCCGCCGTGAGCGCCAGATGGGGAAAGCGCACGCCGCTTTCGAGCGCGGGCAGAAGCAGCGAAAAAAAGGCCGACGCAAGCATTATGCCCGATGCCCCTGACATCATGAAACTGAACGCGGACGGGCCGATATTTTTGAAAAAGAATACGAGCGACGCCCCCGCCGCCGTCATCGCCCACGTGAACGTGCAGGCGATGAGCGCCTGCTGCCACCCGGGCAGACAAACAAAAAACTCCACAACTTCATCTCCCGTAAAAAAGACTGTACAACACCATATTATGCCGCGGGAGACGGGCGGCGTGACGGCGCGAAAAAAAAGCGGCGCGGGGCGCGGCCGAAAAGGCCGCGCCCCGCGCCGTCTGCACGTCAGGGCAGAGGCTTTATATTGTTGTTGACATATCGGCAGAAGCGGATCTTATATCCGCCGGTCTCCGCCTCCGGCCCTTCGGCCGCGAGCGAGAAATTACCGTCCGCGTCGAGGTTTGGAAAGAAGGTATCGGCGCCGCCGTCGGCGTCGACCTTGGTGACGAGCGCTTCCGCGCAATAGGGCAGCAGCATTTCGTATATGCTTGCGCCGCCTATCACATAGACTTCGCCTTCAGTCCTCTTTATTTCGTCGAACAGCTGCCGCGCGCCGCGCACGACGATGCAGTCGTCACGTTCCGGCTCGCTTGCGGACAGCACTATGTTGACCCTGTTTTTCAGCGGCGCGCCGCCCGGAAAGGAGCGCAGCGTGTTGCCGCCCATAACCACCGTGTTGCCCGTTGTTGTCTCCCTGAAAAATTTCATGTCGGCGGGCAGGCGGAACATAAGGGAATTGCCCCTGCCTATGCCCCAGTTTTTATCCGCGTGAACTATCGCCTTCATCGTTGTCACTCCGCCACCGGTATGTCGTATTTTTTCTTGTTGCATTCGTAATTTTCCAGACGGAAGCTGTCCACGGTGAAGTCGTAAAAATTTTTTACGTCCGGGTCGACGACTAGTCTGGGCGCGGGATACTGCGGCATGGCGATTATCTCCTTTACGATGGGGATATGCCTGTCGTAAATGTGGGCGTCGGCGATGACGTGCACAAGCTCGCCCGCCTTCAGTCCCGAAACCTGCGCCATCATGACGAGCAGCACGGCATACTGCGCAACGTTCCAGTTGTTGGCGGTGAGCATGTCGTTGGAGCGCTGGTTGAGTATGGCGTTGAGCTTATCGCCGGATACGTTGAAAGTCATAGAATACGCGCAGGGATACAGGTTCATTTCGTGCAGGTCGGCGAAAGTGTAGATGTTTGTAAGTATCCTGCGGCTCGAAGGGTTGTGTTTCAGGTCGTAAAGCACCCTGTCCACCTGATCGAAATCGCCCTCCCTGTAGTGATGCTTAACGCCCAGCTGATAGCCGTAGGCCTTGCCTATTGAGCCGTTTTCATCCGCCCACTGATCCCATATTTTTGAATGCAGATCGCGGATGTTGTTGGACTTTTTCTGCCAGATCCACAACAGCTCGTCCACGCACGACCTGAAAGCCGTGCGGCGGATGGTCAGGACGGGAAATTCCTCCTGCAGATCGTAGCGGTTGACTATGCCGAATTTTTTAACGGTATGCGCGGGCGTGCCGTCGCTCCAGCGGGGACGGACGGGAAGGTCGGTATCCCACACTCCGTTGTTCAAAATGTCGTTCATGTTATCGATAAAGATGCTGTCTGCCTTGCTCATTTGTCTGTCTCCGTAACGTGTTTGACGATATTTTAGCACAACGGCGGCGCGCCGTCAACATTTATGACGGCGCGCCGCCGTTGCCGTCCGGGCTTTCAGAACGCGTCCTTGGATACGCCCCTGCGCGCCGCCGCGTTAATCTTTATCATAAGTCGTTTCGGAACGAGCCGCGAAAGGGCGTGCGCCAGTTTGTTGGCCGCGCCCAAAATCACGCGCCTTTTGCCGCCGTCCGAAGCGGCAAGCGCCCCGGCAACCACATATTGCGGAGTCTTTGCCGCCAGTCTGCCCCACAGTCCCTGCGCCGCGATATATTCGCACACGTCCGGGCGGGTATATATGGCGCCCGGCAACACGGCCGTGACGCATACGCCCGTGCCCCTGCACTCCTCCGCCAGCGCCAGCGAAAAGGAAGTGAGCGCGCCCTTCGACGCGGCATACAGCGCAAAATACGGCATAGCGTATTCGCCGCACAGCGAGGAAACGTTGATTACTTTCAGCTCCGCCGCCCTGTGCCCGAGTGCAAACAGACACATTGCCGCCGCGCCCTCGAAATCGGCGCGCACCTGAAACGCAAGTTTTTTCTGGTCGTACAGATGAAAAGCCTTCTGAATATCCGCGCCGGCGGCGTTGATAAGGCGCGAAAAAACAAATTTTTCCGCATGGCAGAACAATGCTTCGCGCGAGCGTTCGTCGGCGAGATCGCACGCGCATATCTCTATGTTGGCCCGGGGCCGGACGGTCAGCAGACGCGACTTCAACTCCTCGAGGGCCCGGGCGCTCCTGCCGGTGAGATAGAGGTTTTCGCCGCGGCGCAGGCATTCATCGGCAAACGCGCCACCCAGAACTCCGGTTGCACCGGTGATGAGAGTGTATTCCATGACCCGATTATACCACGGCAAAAACCAAATGTACAGCCTTTACACAAATCTGACGTTCAGCACGGCGTCGCAGACGGCGACCTGAAGCGCGCGCACCTCGCGCGCCGTCACGCTTGCGGAGCCGATATCGTCCATGAGCGCGACAAGATAGGCCGCCTCCTCGCCGAGGGCGTTTTCGCGTTGCCCGGCGACTATGGCCGCTGCCGCCGACCGCGCGTCGGCGATCAGCGAAAGCGCGGCATCCGCCGTCATAGTGCCGCCGTCCAGACCGTTGGCCGCGCCGTAAATTATTCTGCCGAGCTGGTCGAGCGTGCGGATGGCGCCGAGGACGGCGTCGGCCTGCGGCGCGAGATCGCGCGGGAGATCGTATCCGTCCACCCCCGCTTCTACCGCGTCGCATGCGAGACCGCTATCCGAAAGGGCGGAGCACACCTTCCGGGCATCCTCCGCCGAGTAATAACAGCCGGCCGCCACGCGATAATCGTCGCCGGTTTTTACGATGTAGCCCGCGCCGCCGTGACTTTGCACGACGGACGAGACGGAAGCCGCAGTGTGCGCGTCGTCGGCGCTCTTGTAGCACACAAAATGATAGCGGACAGAAAATACCGCTCTGCTTACGCACGACGGCGCCGCCGCGACTGCGGATGCGATTATTATCAGCGCCGCCGCGGCCAGCGCTGCGGCGACTGCGCGCCCGACCCTGATGCCCATACAATATACTACTTGACGCCCGACGAGAGTATGTGCGCAAATATTTGAAATAATTTTTTTGCGGGGATAAAAATTGCTTGCGTTAAAACAATTTATCATTTATAATGTTAATGCTTTTGCAAAGATTTGCTACTGTGGCTCAGTTGGTAGAGCAGCTGATTCGTAATCAGCAGGTCGCCGGTTCGAGTCCGGCCAGTAGCTCCACAAAAAAGAAGAAGGATTTTTTCCTTCTTCTTTTTTGTTGACATTGTTTGAGCAAGAACCGTAAGACCTGCTGACTATATTATACGGGGCCCCCAGAAAATTGAAGCAAAGCGAAATTTTTTGGGGTGACAATAGGTCGCCGGTTCGAGTCCGGCCAGTAGCTCCACAAAAAAGGAAGGGTTCTTGCCATTCCTTTTTTGATGTGGTTTTGCCGTTGCGAACCATACGCCGGCCGAGTGGTTCGCGCCGGGTGCCCGAAAATGCGCGGGCGCAGCCAAGCTTTTTTCGGGACGGCATTAAGCCCATGTTCGAGTGCCACTATCTAAAAATAAGCCAGCGCTCTCCCGCTGTTTTTCCGTATTATGTCCGTTTAAAGCGGGAATCTCTTTCTCTCGCCACATAATTTTAAAAATATAAAATACTGCATCAGCCTATTGCTTTTTATTTAACAGTATGCTATACTGAATATGCCAAACAATTCTTATAGCCCATATTGAGGAGTACGGACTTTTTTATTATTTTAAAACAGTAATATACTTTACTGTATCACCTTAATGAATTTAGCAAAAATGCAAATTTCACTTATGGTGGTACAGACTATCCGTACTATATAAGAATTGTTTGGCGACAGTCGAAGTTTGCGTTTTTCGTGCGTCAGCTCCGGCTGGCGCACTTTTTTATTTGGAGGATTTAAATTACAGATGAAAGAATTAACGACAGATAATATCGCCGATTCAATTATAAACTTATGTGAAAATGTCGGGAGTTGCGACAAAGAAACAGCAACCGGATTCAGACATTCAAAAAAGAAATACATTTTAAAATCCGAAAGCAACCATTCATTTAGCAAATTTACAAACGAAATCAACAAAAGACAAGCAAAGAAAAAACAGGAGACTTTATAATGATAATCGCTGAAGCTGAAGAATTATATGAAATTGAAGTTACAGAATACCGCAAAAAACATGCATCAGCCGTGAAAAAAAGTTTAAAGATCTGGAATATTATCGGCGCGGTACTTTTAATTATCGGAACCGTTTTAATAATCGTAGGAGTATCCCTTCCCAAGGAAATTTACTCATATGGAACATATGATTCGACAGGAGCTATTGTGTCAAAGTGCGTCGGGTCGTCAATTTTAATTTGGTGGGGAATTCCCTTTATAATCATGAATTTAATTGGCAGAAAGGCTTTAAAAGACGGACCGAAAAATTTTACTGCACAAATAAAAAGCTTATACCTGAACTATTTGAAATGTTCAGATATGAGCGATACGGATAAAGAATTTTACAAGCAAAAATTGGAAGATATAAGAAATTCAGAACTTGTTAATGCCATACGCAACGCCGGATTATCAGCATCAGCTGCAATAATGTTTACCACAATAAAAAAATGAACACAATGCCTGCCAATAACTCAACGCAGAGATAAAATACTTGAGCATCACAAATTCACCGTTCAAGCGTATGACATAAGACACTCCACGCGCTTATATTTTAATACCGCAGTGCGCAGCTTTTTAATGCTCCGCAGACACAAAAAAGGAAGGGTTCTTGCCCTTCCTTTTTTGATGGGGTTTTGCCGTTGCGAACCACTCTGCCGGCCGATCATTTCGCGCCGGGTGCCCGAAAATGCGCGGGCGCAGCCAAGCTTTTTTCGGGGCGGCATAAGGTTGACGACATTTTGAAAACATTCGGCCGCATCGCCGCGCGGATATTTAGGCCTTGCGGCTTATACCGTCAATTCATGACGATATAATAGAGATTGCAGCTGTCGTCCTTTGTTATCACGTGAGTGCCTTCGGAAAGTCCGGTGACGGTCACGCAGCCGTTTTCGGCCTCGTAGGAAGTGCCGTCCACTTTTATTGCGCCGTCGGCCTTGCTGATATACAGGTTGACCGTTTTACCCGCGCCGACCGTAATCGTTACGGACGTCTTGCTTTCGATCTTCAGGGGATCGGAATACGTCTGGCCGTTGCAGGTGTAAGTTTCACCGCTCTTGTAGTTGCCTTGGGTTATGGTAACGCCGAGCGATGAGTAATAATCGGCTGTGTTGCTCTTGCTGAACAGAACGATTACCGTTTTGGCCATCTCCTCGTCGTAGTAAGCTATTGCGGCCTCGAGCTTGACTGTCTGTTCCTGAGTTAGGACGGCCTTCTGCTCCGCGGTGAGCGAATTGTAGAGCTGCTTGGCCGCAGAGATGGCCGAATGATCGGACGAAGTCCAGCCGCTTGCGGGCAGAGCGTCTATCATGTCGGCGAGGTCATAGGGGCGGAGCATATCCTGCAGCGCCGCGATGCCTTCGGTCACCTTGCCGTAGCCGGTTATCTGCCCCTTCTGCCCGTCGTCTAAAGCTCCGTAGGCGGCGGAAACGGATTCGTACTCCCCGAGCAGAGCTTCCATGGACTCCCTTCCGCTCGCGGACGAGGGTGCGGCGAGATTGTTTATTCTGTTCTGAAGCGCTTCGACAGCGATATTGGCGTAGGCCGCTTCGGCGGCGGTGAGCTTGTCGTAATTGGAGACTTTTTCCTTATTCTGCGGGGACAGCGCGTTGTAGGCGGCGCGGGCGGCCTCTATCTCGCCGTGATAGTCGTTGCCGACGGCAACCGTGCCGATGGCGTCTATCAACCGTTCGACGTCGGCCACGAGCAGATCGTTCATATCGGCCACGGCGGAGTTCAATTTATCGACAAGCGCGCCATCGACCTGCGGCTTGAGATCGTCTGCAAGGGCATTATAGGCAGCGCTTGCGGCTTCGATCGCGGCAATGCAGGAATCGGAGAGGGTGACCGTTGCGGGGATAGCCCCTATGGCCTCTTCCACCGCGGCGACGCGCTCCTCGTCGGTGGCGCCGTCGACAAAGGTGAGCGAAGTGATGACAGCTTCCTTATCCTTGAGACCTGTGGCTATGAAGTATGTGCCGGCAGGCAGGGTGAGACCATTTACCTCGTTAAATTTTGCCGCCCATACCGTGCCGTCCGCGGCAAGAAGTTCGGGAGCGTTTTCCCCTGTGGTGGAGGACGTGACGGAGATGTCGGTCTCCCTTGCAAGAGTGAAAGTTATGAGCTGGCCCTTGCCCTTGAACCCCGAGGAGGAACCCGATCCGTTTGTAAAGACTACGCCGTTGAGCACGCTTCCGTCCTTGGCCTGACCGAGATCGATCGTCACCCCCTCCCTTGTGGCGGAAACGGCGGACGAAGGCGTCGTCTCGTTCATGGTGCAATCGATATTGCTGTAATCGTATTTGAGAACGCCGGCATTGATCATGACCTCCTCCCTCGCCTGTACGGGGGAAGTGATATAACAATCGCTGACTTTGTTTACGGCGTCATAATAGAACAGCTCGGGGTCCGTGTCGAAGCCGGAATAATCCATATTGCGATATGTGAACTTGCAGTTGTTCTGCACTGCGGCGTCGCGCTCTTCGACGATGACGGAAGCGTCGCCGTTGAAGCAGGCGTAATACATGTTGTTGTACGCCTTGACCACGCCGCCGCTGGCGACTTCGGCAACGGACTTGCACCCGTCATAGTAGTTGGCTTCGGCAAACAGATAGCAGTTGGCCCTTGCCGAAGTCACGTAGCTGAGCTTGGCGCTGTCGTCCCTGCTGTCTCCCGAAATATAGTTGTTGTAGAAGTGCGCGTTTGCATTCCTTATGAGCGGAATGCGCGAGCCGCAGTTGTTCCACCAATTGTGATGAAGAGATATGTTGAACTGAAGCGAGGAATCGGACGAACCGATGAGGTTGGTCTTGTGACAGTATTCAAAGTAATTATACGACGCGGTATAATACTGTCCGCGCTTGAAGTCGCACGAGCCGTCGCCTTCGGCTTTGTCGCTTTCGGCAGGATTTGCGCAATAGCCGGGCAGGAATGTGTTGTGATGTATCCAGCAGCGCTCAACGGGGGAGATAAGGTCGGCTTTAACATCGGAGGCGCCCGAGGTTATGGAGCCGGCGGCATCCACCTTTGTGCCCTGCGTGCCCTCCATGCCGACGGCGTCTTCGGGATAATTTGCAAAGGTGATGTTGCGCACCTCGAAGCTTTTGCCCGAACCTTCGTACTTATGCAGATTATCGTTTGAAACAAAGTGAAACCCCCAGCCCCAGACGCAGGCGTCCGTTCCTATGCCCTCTATGGTGAGATTTTTGGCGTTTACCATGCGGGCCATGCGGCCGTTGTCCCCCTCGGTGCCGCCGTTGGCGGTGGAATCGTAGGCGGTGAGGCCTTCGATAAGGCTCTTTGAGCCATCGGAAGCATCCTCGGCATTGACCTTGCCGAGCACGCGGACGGCCACGGCGCCATATTTAAACGTTGCCGCCTGTATGCCGTACTTTTCCTTTTCGGCATTGGAGTACTGCCTGTTATTGAGGAAATAGCCTATGCTGACCTCATCGGGACTTCTGAACAGGCTGTCGATATTTTCCTTAACGCCGTTGACATAGGCGCTGTCGGAAATGTCGTTCTTGTTTTCGTCGGTGACGTAGATGACGAGCGCGCCGTCCTTGAGCGTGCCGTCGTCGTTGTACGCGCCCACGCCCTTGTCGTAGTTGAAGTGGGCGTAGCCCGAGCGATCGTATGCGCCGACCGTGACGGAGGTCGCGTTCAGCGTCTGTCCGCCCGAGGTGGTTATTTTGAAGTCGTAAGTTTCGCCGCCCTTCAGACCGACGACGTCCACCCTCGCCGTGTCGGCGTCGACTGCGCGGATGAGCATGTCGTCCGCTTCAGCATAGGAGCTTCCGCCGGCAGGCTTGTACTCCACCTTTGCGGCGGAAGGAGCATTGTCGTCCCACTCCAAAGCCGCGCTCTCGTTGCCGGCGAAGCAATAGGATATTGCCGCGTCGAGAATGGGCGGCGTGTCCTCTCCGCCCGGTTCGTCGGTGCCGCCGGGGTTGTCCTCCCCGCCCGGCTCGTCGGTGCCGCCGGGATTGTCCTCGCCGCCCGGCTCGGTTGTACCGCCGGGGTTGTCCTCGCCGCCCGGCTCGTCGGTGCCGCCGGGCGTAGTCTGCTGGGTGCCCTGATCGTCGCCGCCCGTGCCGGCTTCGTCGTCGGACGCGCACGCGGAGAGACACATCGTTAAAGACAGCACGGCGGAGACCGCCATTGCAAGAAGCTTGTTTTTCCTCATCGCATTTCTCCCTTGCATTATAATTAAAGTTTAATACGGCGCGACGCGACGCGACCGGCGCGCCAACATTGTTAAAAACTAAAATTATATGTTGCAACAAAACAAAATTTTCCTCAAATATAACACAAAAAATTGTAAAAGTAAAGTAAATTGCCGACAAAAAGAGCAAAGCCGCAACAGATAAAAATTTATCGTTGACGCGGGCGGTTTCGCGCGCAGGGGCTATACCGGGGCGCGCGGGACGAATACTGTGCGGAAGAGATGAAAACCGCCGCCGCGGCCATGCCGCGGCGGCAGAAAATTTGTTGGAGTGAGTTCTCTCGCTCAACATTTATTATAGAACCCATTTATTACAGAAACAGATCTGAAATGCGATAACGCGGAAGAAAATCAGTTCACGCCGTACTTTGCGCGATACTCCTTCATGGCGGTAAGGTATTCCTTACCCTCTATTATGCCCTGCTCTATCGCGTCGATTATATCGGCCATGGTGACTATGGAATACACCTTTATGCCGAAATCGCGCAGCACCTCCTGCACGGCGGACAGATCGGAGTTGAGGCCCTTTTCCATGCGGTCCACGGAAATTATCATGCCTGCGACGTTGACCTTGGCCTGCGCTTCGAGCTTGGGCAATATCTCCCTTAACGCCTTGCCGCTGGTCATTACGTCCTCTATTATCACGACGTCCTCCCCGTCGGAAAGCTGATGCCCGACGAAAAGCCCGCCTTCGCCGTGGTCCTTTGCCTCCTTGCGGTCGAAGCAATAGTTCACGTCGACGCCGTGATTGTTCCACAGCGACACGGCGGCGGTGACCGCAAGGGGTATGCCCTTGTATGCGGGGCCGACGAGACAGTCGGCCTTTACCCCGTGTTCGGCTATGCATGCGGCATAATATTCGCCCAGCTTTGCAAGCTGGCGGCCGGTTTTATAGTTGCCCGTGTTTATGAAATAGGGGGCGACACGGCCGCTCTTCAACGTGAAAGTGCCAAATCTGAGCACTCCGCTTTCGACCATGAATCTGATGAATTGCTGTTTGTATGTTAAAGACATTATTTTACTCCTTGATTATTTTTGCGCACGCGGCGCGGAAGAAAAAGTTCAGCCGTTCAGCCTGAGCGTGCCGACCATTTCGTTGACGTCGGCAATGCCGTGACGGTCGAGCCAGTCGTTCATCTCGCTTATGATGCGGGGCATGGCCAGAGTGTCGGTGAAATTGGCCGTGCCCACCTGCACCGCCGAAGCGCCCGCGCACATGAATTCGAGGGCGTCGCGCCCGGTGGCGATGCCGCCCATGCCTATCACGGGTATCTTTACGGCGCGCGCCGCCTCGCTGACCATGCGCAGAGCTATGGGCTTTATGCCGGCGCCCGAAACGCCGCCCGTGTTGTTGGCGATGACGGGCCGGCGCCTTTCGAGGTCGATGACCATGCCCGTGAAAGTGTTGACGAGCGAAATGCAGTCCGCCCCGCCCTCTTCGGCCGCGCGGGCGTTGGCGGGGATGCTCTCCACATTGGGAGAGAGTTTGACTATCAGCGGAGTTTTTGAAAGGGCGGACTTGGACAGCCCGGTGACCTCTTTGACGTTGTCGGGCTTTATGCCGAGCGCCATGCCGCCGGCGTGCACGTTGGGACAGGAGATGTTGAGTTCCACCATGTCGACGAGACCGTCGAGACGGGCGCAGATATTTTTGTAATCTTCGAGCGTGCTGCCCGCGACGTTGGCTATAATTACGATGCCCTTGTCCTTAAGAAAGGGGAGATCTTCCGCGATAAACCGCTCCACGCCGGGATTTTGCAGACCGACCGCGTTGAGTATTACGGAGGAGCCCTCCGCTATCCTCGGGACGGGGTTGCCCGCCCTGGGCTCGAGCGTGGTGCCCTTGGTGGATATGCCGCCTATGCAGGATATGTCGTACGCTTCGTTGAATTCCCTGCCGAATCCGTATGTGCCGCTGGCGGCGATGACGGGATTTTTGAACTGCACCCCGCAGATGTTAACAGATAAATTTGCCATATCAGAGCTCCACCTCGTCTATATTGAAAACGGGGCCGTCCTTGCAGACGCGCGCGTTGGAGCCGTCGCTCTTTTTGCACGCGCATACCAGACAGGCGCCTATGCCGCAGCCCATGCGCTCCTCGAGCGAGACCAGACAGGGCACGGCGACGCCGCGTTCCTTCAACCGTTCTTTCAGCGCCCTGAGCATGACCGGCGGGCCGCAGGCGATTATGAGGTCGCAGTTTTCGCCGCCGTCGGCAAAGAACGCCGATACGGCGTTGGACTTGGCGCCGAGGCTGCCGTCGTCCGTGACGACGCAAAGCGACGAGCTTGCCGCCCTGAAGTCGTCCAAAAGGCACGCGTAGGCCGTTGAGCGGAAGCCCAGATAGCAGCGGTAATTTTTATCCCTGACGCTTTCGATGACGGACAGCAGGGGGAATATCCCCACTCCTCCGCCGACGACCGAGATGTTTTTGGCTTCGGCCGGTATGCAAAAGCCGTTGCCGAGCGGCAGGGTGACGGCCAGTTTGTCGCCCTCCCTTGCATGCGACAGGCAGACGGTGCCGTCGCCGCGCAGCTGATAGCAGAACGTTACGTCCCTGCCGACCTTACGCACTATGCCGAAGGGGCGCTTTAAAAGGTGCGCGTCGTTGCCGGTGGATATGTTGAGAAACTGCCCGCCCGAAACTTCGACCTCCTCCGGCAGGGTGACGGTCATGCAATATATGCCGAGGGCTATTTCGGTATTTTTCTTTACCGTGCAGACAAGTTCTTTCATGATCCCATCTTCCCTATGGCCGACGCGAGATCCTGCTGCATGTCTATGCAGGCGGCGCGGGCCGCCTCGGCATAGGACATGCCGCTGTAGCGGGGCTTTCTGCAGGCGCAGATTATCCCGCGCGAGTTGTTGACTATGCCGCCGAGACCGCGCTCGTCGAAGCAGCAGCGCAGCATCTGGGCGCTGCCGCCCTGCGCGCCGTAGCCGGGGATGAGGAAGAAGGTGTTTTTGAGCTGCGCGCGCAGCCTTGCCGCTTCCTCAGGATGGGTGGCACCGACCACCGCGCCGACGTCGGAATAGCCGTACGAGCCTATCGTGTCCCTGCCCCATTCCTCCACGAGCGCACCCATCTGTTCGTAGATGCATCTGCCGTTTTCAAGCCTGAGGTTCTGCAGTTCGCCGGACGAAGGGTTGGAAGTTTTTACGAGCACGAATATGCCCTTGTCGTGATTTTTGCAGTCCTCCACGAAGGGCGCGATGCCGTCCGTGCCGAGATAGCCGTTGACGGTGAGCATGTCGGCGGGGAAGGCCTTTATTTTTTTGCCGTTTACGTCGGCAGCGCCGAGGTAGGCCTTTGAGTAGCACGAAGCCGTGGAGCCTATGTCGTTGCGCTTGCAGTCGGCGATGACGAACATACCGCGGCCGGCGGCGTAATTTACGGTGTAATCGAAGGCGCGCAGGCCCTCGTAGCCGTACTGTTCGTAATAGGCGACCTGAACCTTGACCGCGGGGACTATGTCGCAGACCTTGTCTATGATGTTCATGTTGAACTCTATCAGGCCTTCGGCCACGCCCTCGAAGGTGGAGATGCCTTCGCGCAGTTCGTCGGGAAGATAGGAAAAATCCGTGTCCAGCCCGACGCAGGTGGGGTTCTGAAGTTTTACGATTCTGTCAATGAGTTTGTCTATCATATCTCTGCCCTGTAAAAAATATTATTTTGCGGCTTTGAGCCGTCAGATCTTGCGGATATCGAATTTCACTTTGCCGTCCACCAGAGTCATGAGCACGCGGCCCTTGACCTTGTAGCCGTTGAAGGGGGTGTTCTTGCCCTTGGAGAAGAATTTTTCGCCGTCGATCTCGTAGCTCTCCTCAAGGTCCACCACGGCGAGGTCGGCGACGGCGCCCTCCCTTATCTCTCCGCCCTCGAGACCGAGCACCTTTGCGGGATTATAGCTCATCCTGCGCATGAGTTCGGGCAGGGTGAGCGCGCCGCTTCCGACGAGATAGGTGTAGCTCAAGGCAAAGCTCGTCTCTATCCCGCTCATGCCGAACGCGGCGAGGTTGTATTCCACCTCCTTGTCCTTGCGGGAATGGGGGGCGTGGTCGGTGACTATGCAGTCTATCGTGCCGTCCTTCAGGCCCTCGATAACGGCCAGACGGTCGCGCTCCTCCCTGACGGGGGGGCTGACCTTGGTGAAGGTGTCAAAGCCGGTTATGATGTCGTCGGTGAGGATAAAATAGTGCGGGCAGGTCTCGGCGGTGACCTTTACGCCGCTCGCCTTGGCCGCGCGGATTATGTCCACGCCCGAATAGGTGGAGACGTGGCAGATGTGCACGGGGAGATCGAGACTGCGTGCCAGACAGATATCGCGGGAGATCATTATGTCCTCCACCGCGCGCAGCTGGCCCTTGAGCCCGCACAGCGTGGAATTGTAGCCCTCGTTTACGACGCCGCCGTCCACGAGAGTCTTATCCTCGCAGTGGCACAGACACTTGAGCCCGAAGTCGGAAGCGTACTCCATGGCGAGACGCATGACGTTGGAATTCATGACGGAGCGCCCGTCGTCCGAAAGTGCCACCGCGCCCGCCTTTGCCATCTTGCCGATGTCGGCAAGGCTTTCGCCCTGCTCGCCGCGGGTTATGGCACCTATGGGACGCACCTTGCACAGGCCGACTTCCTTCGCCCTGTTGATTATGTAGCTGACCACGACCGCATTGTCGCACACCGGGTCGGTGTTGGGCATGCAGCAGACCTGCGTGACCCCGCCCGCAACGGCGGCGAGCGAGCCGGAGGCTATGTCCTCCTTGCCCTCGAATCCCGGTTCGCGCAGGTGGACGTGCATATCTATTATGCCGGGTATGACCGTCTTGCCGGCGACGTCGATCACCTCGTCGGCGCCCGAAAGGCCGTCGCCCACGGCGGCTATTTTGCCGTCTTCGATGAGTATGTCCTTCTTCTTCACGCAGTCCTTAAATACCACGTTGCCGTTCTTTATGAGCGTTTTCATAGCGAATTTTTCTCCCTGTATTGACAAAGCAGTCTGAGCGCGGCCATGCGCACGCACAGTCCGGAAGTTACCTGATCTTCTATGCGGCTGCTGTCGCCGTCGATGAGCCCGGGCGTGAGCTCTATGCCGCGGTTGACGGGGCCGGGATGCATCACTATCGCGCCGGGGGCGGCCAGCGAGAGCATCTCCTCCTTCACGCCGTAAAAGCGGGAATATTCGGACAGCGACGGGAAGAGCCCGCCGGACTGACGCTCCAGCTGGATGCGCAGCCCCATCACGACGTGCGCGCCCTCTATCGCCTCCTCGCGCGAGCGGGCGACGTGCGCGCCCAGCTGTTCGAAACCTGCGGGAATGAGCGTTCTGGGCGCGTACACCCAGACCTGCGCGCCCATTTTGGAGAGACCGAACAGATTGGATTTGGCCACGCGGCTGTGCTTGATGTCTCCTAAAATGGCCACTTTGAGCCCGGAGAGCGAGCCGAAAGTTTCGCGCATGGTGAGCATGTCCAAAAGGGCCTGCGTGGGGTGTTCGTTCATGCCGTCGCCGCCGTTGAGAACGGACGCCCTGACCGTTCTGCCCAGAAGATGAGGCGCGCCCGCCATGGGATGGCGGATGGCAATGAAGTCAACCTTCAAAGCGTCGAGCGTCTTGCCCGTGTCTATCAGCGTTTCGCCCTTCTGCACCGAGCTGGACGAGGCCGATATGTTGACCTCGTGCGCGCCGAGATACTTGCCCGCAAGCTCGAACGACGTGCGGGTGCGGGTGCTGTTTTCGTAGAAGAGCGTGACGAGCGTCCTGCCTTCAAGGTCGGAAAACTTTTTTTCGCCCGCCTTTATCCTGCGCTTGAAGGACGCGGCGAGGGTCAGGATTTCGTCTATCTCCCCGGCGGAGATGTTACAAAGTCCCGTCAGATCTTTTGTTTTGAGCATGATTGTATATCCTTGAACGTTGAATTTTTATTGCGCCTTTGATTGACCGGCATAAAAAAAGCGGAAATGATCGCACGCATTCAAAACGCACAATCCTTCCGCCCGTGGGTCACGAGAATATTGAAAAAACCGCTAACACCGTTGCCGCCAATTTATTTTCCGCCGCCTAAATTTTTTATTTATAAAAGTATATCATCAAACGGCGCAAAAGTAAAGAGAAAGCGGACAAATTTCCCGCCGAAATCATCACAAAATTTTTTGCAGGGAAAAATTGACTTTGTCGCAGGAAGTGAGAATGTATTCCACGCCGTCTTTTACGTGGCGGAAGGGAAAGAAAACCTCGCCGTGGAGATGGCCGAACACCACCTTGTCCACCCTGTTTTCTTCAAACAGCTGCGTGAACAGCGTGGGCTGCAGCCTGAGCCCCATGGGCGGATAGTGCATGAGCGCGATGAGGACGTCGCCATCCTCCCTGACCTTGGCTACCTCGCCGAAGCACAACCTGAACCGCTCGGCCTCGCGCAGATACAGCTTTTCGTCGTGCGGAGTATAGTCGGGGCTGCCGGGACACGTCCAGCCGCGCGAGCCGCAGAGCACCACGTTGCCGAACCTGAGACAGTCGTTCTGCAAAAAATAAAACGTGTCGTCCGGGGCGGCGCGGCGAAGCTTGGTTATGCCGTTCCACCAGTAATCGTGATTGCCCCGCACGAAAACTTTTTTGCCCGGAAGCCCCTTGAGCGAAGCCAGGTCGAACAGCCCCTCTTCCAGCGTGGTGCCCCAGCTTATGTCGCCGCAGACGAGCACGACGTCGTCGCCGCGCACCTTGGAAAGCCAGTCGTTTTTTATCTTTTCGAAGTGACCTTCCCAGTTGCGGCCGAATACGTCCATGGGCTTATCCGAAAGCCCGGAAAGGTGCAGATCGCTTATGGCAAATATGTTCATGCATACATTGTAGCACACTTTTCCCGCGTTTTAAAGTGTTTTTGCGTTGCGGCAAGATAATAGACGCAATTTTATATAATGTCCATTATTTAACCGATTATGCGTGACATAGTACTATAAAAAACATAAAAATATATGCGGCGCGGCCGCAGCCGCGCCGCCTTTAGGACGTCACTGTCTGCACTTGCCGCAGCCCTTTGACTGCGGGTACAGGGGAAGTTCGAAAAAGCCCGCACACACCTCCTGCGAGTAATCCTGCGCGGGAGGAATGGCGCAATAGCCGTACGAGGGCAGAAGTATCTGCACGTCTACCGCCACCTTGAGTATGACGGTTATGCATGCGCTGACGGTAAAGGTCTGCGCTTCGGCATTGTACGCGCCCTCCGCGCACACGGCCGAAGCTTCGGCGGTGACGCGATAGGGCATGATGGACGGAGCCGGCACGGACAGGAGCACGTCTTCTGAAACGGATATTACGGCCTGCGCCACGCCCTCCGTGCCGTCGGCGTCGGTGTAGGCCACCTCAACCGGAATGGAGACGGCGGCCTGAACGCGGGCGCAGCCGGGCTTGTCGGCGAGGCGATCGACCGAAAGCGACGTTATTTCACCCGCGGAGGACGCAGAGCGCGCGCTGACGAAAGTGAGAGGATATGTAGGATCGGCGGGCGTGAAGTCCGTGAGGGTAAGCGTATAATTTTCCGTCTGGATCTGTTTTATGCAGGCGTCGAATATCTTCTGTGCCTGTATGCAGACCTTTTCGCACAGTCCGTTCAGGGCGTTGCCCGTAATGGCGCCGGGGCACTGCGCGGACTGAAAATTGGAATAAAAGGACATTTTTTACCTCCGTAAAAATTTGGTTTGGTTTACTTTATTCTATGCGGAAGACAGGGGTTTTGTTATGCCCGCGCCCGGCCCGCCGCAGGGTCGCGGACGGTGCGCGCTCAGCGCGGCGGCAGCCATATTTTTCTGCCCGGCCAGACGGCTCCGCCGCCGTTGAACGAGGAGAGGGCCTCCTCTTCCAGCCCGACGCGGGCCGCGATGGAGGCAAAGTCTTCAAACGGCCGGGCGACGACGCAGTCGCACGGCGCGGGAGTGACGGGACATATGGCACCCCTCTCCCCGCGCCCGGCGGGACAGCCGAACAGCTCCTCCGCAAGGCGGGCCGAATCGGGCCCGGAAATGCGCGCAAAGCGCGGTCGGTCGCATACGAGAGCAAACATCTATATATTCTATGCGACAAAAGGCGACGGATGTTAACATATTTTGCGCGGCGGACGGGTAAAATAGAGCGTAATGGCAAGCAACGTTTACAGATCGGCCGCGCAGGTCACGGCCTTTTCGACCATAGAAAAGACGCTGTCGTTCGCGTACAGGATAATACTTTCGCGCTTTCTCGGCGCGGAGGGGCTGGGCATATACCAGATATGTCTTTCGGTGTTTTCGGTCTTTCTGACGGCGGCTTCGAGCGGAGTGCCCGTCACGGTGTCGCGCATGATGGCAAAACAGAGCGCCACGGGCACCGAGCGCGGCAAGCACGCGGCGGTATCCGCTGGGGTGGCGGCCACGCTGATATTCACCGTGCCGGCCGCCGTGATAATATTTTTCGGCCGCGGGCTGATAGCCTTTCTGTTTCCCGACGAAAAGAGCCTGAACATATTCGTGCTGTTGCTGCCGGGGCTGGTGCTCACCTCCGTTTACGCCGTTATGAGGGGCGCATTCTGGGGCAACAAGCAGTTTGTTGCCTATTCGCTTATTGAGCTTGCCGAGGACGCCGTGATGGTGGTGCTGGGCACGCTTTTGGTGCTGTTTGCCGATTCGCCGTCGGACGGGGCGTTCAGGGCCACCGCCGCCGCGCTGATCTCGTATGTGTTTTCCTTTATCGTTTCAGTTGGGTGGTATCTGGCCCGCGGCGGGAGATTCGTAGACCCGCGCGCGGAGCTGAAGCCGCTGCTGGCTTCCGCCATGCCGATAACCGCCATGCGCACCTCCGCCTCGCTGATAAATTCGGTGGTGGCCACATTTTTGCCCGCACTGCTGATAACGGCCTGCGGATACGACAACTCGCAGGCGCTTGCGCTGTACGGCGCCGTGACGGGCATGAGCCTGCCCGTGCTGTTCATACCCAATTCGCTGATAGGCTCGATAGCCGTCGTGGCCGCGCCCGAGATGAGCGAGCATTACTACGCGCGGCGCAGGCAGGCGCTCGCGCGGGACGTGGAGCGGACGATAAAGACGGCCGTCCTCATTGCGGCCGCGCTGATACCGGCGCTGTTCACGCTCGGCGAAGACGCGGGCGAGCTGCTGTTCGGCAACGCCTTCAGCGGCAGGGTGATACGCGATTTTTCGTTCATGCTGTTCCCGATGTGCATCTCCATGATGACCACCACCGTGCTCAATTCCATGAACTGCGAGGTACAGACGCTGATATACTTTTTTACGGGCGCGCTGTTCATGCTGGCGAGCATCTTCATCCTGACGCCGCGCGCGGGGATCTATTCGTACATGATAGGGATGACGGGCAGCTATGCGATAACCGCCGCGATGAACGCGCGTCTGCTGAAGCGCAAATGTCCGGAGGCGCGCTTTGGCCGGCATGCGGCGGCGAGCGCGGCGATATGCGCGGGCGGCTGTCTGTTCGGCCGCCTGCTGCGAAATCTGACAGGCGGGCTGTCGCCGGCGGCCAACATACTGCTGTGCGGCGGCGCGGTGACGGCGTTCACGCTTGCGGCATTCGCAGCGGCGGGCATGGCGGGCATGCAGCCGCTGAAAAAGCTCCTGCGCCGCCCGCGCAAAGAGCGCCGCGGCGGTTCAGTCGCGCGGCGAAGAAAAAAAGCCGAGCGCGCCGCGCGCGGCAAGCGCGACGAGAAACGCGCCGAAGAGCCTGCGCAGCGCCGACGCGGGCAATACGAGCGCTGCCGCCCCGCCGAGCGCTGAGGCCGCGACGGCGGGCAATATCACGGACAATATGCCGTCCGTGCGCATTAACCCCTGCTTTTTGTGGACCGAGAGCGAAAACGCGGCCATGGGCAGAAAGGACAGCAGATTGGCCGCCTGCGCGGCGTGCTGCTCCACGCCGCAGAACACGGTGAGCGCGGGGATGAGCACGGTGCCGCCGCCCATGCCCATGCCGCCTATGAGTCCGGACAGAAAGCCGGCCGCAGCGTAGACGAGAAAGGACATGCTACGCCATCATCCTTATCCCCGCCGCAAGCATGACGGCGATGAAGCACAGCCGCACGGCGGGGCCGGGCAGACGGCCCAGAAGTTTTGCGCCGATGACGCCGCCCGCGACGTTGCCGAGGGCGGCGGGAATGACGACGGGGAGACGGACGTGCCCGCCGAACAGATAGAACAGCGCGCTGACGGCGCACAGAGGAGCGATGACGGCTATCGCCGTGGCGTGCGCCTGTTTTGCGGGATAGCCGAGGGTGCCGTTGAGAACGGGCACGGCTATCATGCCGCCCCCGCCGCCGAAGAGACCGTTGACCGCGCCTATCAGCGCCCCGCCGAGCGCCATTCTGAACGCCGCGGGTTTTTGATTGGAATGGTTCATGCAAATTAAGCATGCGCAAAAAGCGCGGCGGTCATGCGCCGGATTGTCGGGTTTGGCCGAACGGCCGGCGGCAGCGCGCGATTTATTTTATTTTTTGCCCGATTTTCACGCAGAAATAGTTGCTTAAAAGGCTAATTTATATTAAAATGTAATGGTAATGTCCGGACGGAGGGTCGCACGGCCCCGCGCCCGTAAAAAGAAAATTTTGCAACTATTTTCAAGGAAACAAAAAATGAGCAAAAAGTTTAAAACCAGAAGCGCAAAATACAGGTCGGCGATATTCGCGGCGATGGCCGTGGCGACCTCGTTTGCGATGTTTGCGGGCGCGTGCTCGCAACCGCCCGCCGACAGCGGCGAAGAGGACACCGATACCTCCACCCGCGTGGACGAGCAGGTACTGAAGAACGGCAACTTTGAGTTTTTTGAGGACAACGACGGCACATACGTCATCGGCACGCCCGACAACTGGTCGAGCGGCACCGCGACCGGCGCCACCGCGTCCCATTCCAAATCGGGCGTAATAGGCACCGACGGCGCGAGCTGGAGCGAGCTGACCGACCCCGAACTGCCCCAAAAGCTTTGGGACAACGCGAAGCTGGAGACGGATGACGAAAATTACGTAAACTACAGCGCCGACCCAGAAGACCTGCCCTTCAGAGATCCCGCTTCGGCCATCGTCGAAGCCGAGGAGGACGACGAGGAAGATTACATCGCCGAAGGCGCGGAGTACATCGCCAACCCCCACACGCACGATTACCGCTGGGACGGGGACAAGCTGTACGGCGCCGACGGGAGCGAGATAACCTACTACGAGGACGAAGACGGAAAGCTGTACACTTCGGCCGATTTTGCCGAGGGAACGGAGATAGAGAGCAACGTGCTGATGATCCACAACTACGTGGACGACGACAAGCAGGGCTCCGCCACCTACTACAACTCCTCCACCACCCTCACCCTCGAAGCCAACACGGCCGCAAAGATAAGCGTGTGGGTGAAGACGAGCGATCTGTACTTCGGCGGCAATAACGACGAGCGCACCGAGGCGCTGTTCGACCGCGGCGCTTACATCGAGCTGGAACAGAGCGTGGGCGGCACGGAGATAGACGTATTCAGGATAGAGAACATAAACACCGACGTGCTCAACCCCTACAACGAGACGGACGGTACCTGGGCCGAAGGCAACAACGGCTGGGTGGAGTACACCCTGTACGTGAGCGCGTGCGACTTTGCCGAAACCACGATAATCTTAACCGTGGGTCTGGGACAGAGCGGCGCCGGCAAGACCGAGGGCTATGCCTTCTTCGACGACATAACGTACGAAAAATATCTGAACGCGGACGACATGATAGAGGCCGCAGGCGGCAGCGACACGTTTGAAAGCCGCGTTGCGGGCGAAAAGAACACCACCTGCACCCTTCTGGACGAGGACGGCGACAAGGTGTTCCGCGTTGACCGCGAAATATTCGACCAGAGTGACAAGCCCGTAGAAAACTACAGCAACTATCGCTACTACTATGTGGATCTTGCCACTTCCGTCTCCGACACAATGGACGGTATCCGCATCCCCGTTCAGCTTGACGAAACAAACCTTGCGGCCGGACTGACCGTGGACGAGGACGGATACGTTTCGAGCAGGGGCAACGGCGCCGCGACGATATACGGCAAGGTGGGCGAGCCCGAAAGCGAGAACACATATCTGAACAAAGACCTCAACCTCGACGCGTCCGAGGACGTGATAGCCAACCTTTCGATAGGCGCCGGCTGGACGTGGCCGACCGATCTGACCAGCAAATATTCGGGCATGCTCGAAGACGAACTGAAGACGGCGGCCGACCTGCCCGGCACGGGCGGACAGGCCAACACCCTGCTTATGCTGAGCGCATGGGGCGCGGCCTACGAAGCGGTGATATCCGACCCTTCGTTCACGTTCGACGGCGAGAGCGATTACAAGATAGTTTCCTTCTGGATAAAGACGAGCGAGCTGGGCGACGGCGCGGCGCTGACCGTGACGGCGAGACAGAAGGGCAACGAGGAAAACGCGGGCTCGTTCCAAGCGGACTCCACAACCGTGGAAGGCGTTACGATAAACGACACCGAGGACGTGTACAACGGCTGGATACAGTGCTTTGCGCTGGTATCGTGCGAAGAAGAGCTTGAAGATCAGGCCTTCGAGCTCGTCATAAATTACGGCCCCACCACCATAAAGGATACCGCCAAGGCCGATTACACCGGCGGCTGGGCGGCCGTATCCAACATATCCGTGCTCAACGCCGACGAGACGGCGTTCGGCTTTACCGAATCTGCAGCGAGGGCCGCGGAGCTTTCGATAACCGAAGAATCCGACGAGACGGAGAGTCTGGACGATCCCGCCGACAATAAAAAGATAGAGACGGAGATAGCGCAGCCCTCTTCCTACACGGGCGTGAACGGCGCAAGCTCTTCGGTGCAGAGCGTGCCGGTAGAGCCGACGGAATACGACGCGAAGAACGGCCACGACTACGCCGGACTCATCAACAAGGAATACTTTGACGCATACAAGGCGACCTATGCGGAGCTGCTGACCAGCGTTGACGCCGGCAGCCCCCTGCACGCGCTGTTCGGAGCGGACGCGACGTGGGATACCGCCGTAGGCCCCACCTCCACCCAGCCCCTTCTGATAGTGAACACGGTGAGGGAGATAGCCGGCAAGACGGCCGCGATATACAACTACGGCTTCTTCGGCGGAAATTCGACCATAAGCGCAAACGGCTACACCGCCGTGAGCGTGCGCGTAAAGGTTTCGGCCGGAGCGGTCGCGACGGTGTATCTGGTAGACAGCGACCCCGACAGCAAGCAGACACTTTCGTTCAAGACCCCCGCATACACGTTCTGGTACGACAACGACGGAAACGTGCTAAAGGGCGAACCCGACGAGGACTGGACGAGGGAACAGCAGCGCGCAAACATCGCTTACACGCTGCGCGACGACGGTCTGTATGAGGACTCGGACGGCAATCTGTACGCAAACCTTTACAACCTTGAGCGCGAATACTACGACGAGCGCGCAGATTATTACGACGCGGACGGCAACTCCGTTGCGTTCGACAACGTAAAAGAGGGCGAGATTTACTATGCCGACGCCGCGCGCACCGCATACGCCAGCCACTACCTTGTGACCGACGGCGGCGACAGGGTATATTCCTACGTATCCGGGCTCGACGGACAGGTGATATACAATTACTTCGTAGACGGACAGCCCGACAGCGGCAAGCAGGTGAAGGCGTTCGACATCGAGGTGGCCGTTCCCCGCTACACCGCGCAGGAGAGCGCGCCCTACTCCTTCACAATTGACGCCATTACCAATCCCGAGCTGGCCGGAAAGTGGATAACCGTGAACTTCTTCATACGCACGGGCAGCGCGGACAAGGCATACCGCCTGGAGCTTTGGAGCGGCACGCGCGACGGCGAGACGCACGCCGGCGTGCAGGAAGGCAGCTATGTGATGTTCGACCAGAGCTCCGTGACGCTTGACGAGAGCACGTTCAATTCGCTGCTGTCCCTCTACTCCGGCAACATAATCGACGCATACCGCGACGCGCTGCGCGCGGCCGACAGCGGGATAGTTTTTGAATCCAACGACGAGAACATCGCATACTACGAAGCGCTTGCCGAGGGTAAAAACGTAAGCGTGGATATTTACGACTACTCCGCGCAGTATTACACCTACTCGCTGTACGATTCGGCAAGCTACGTGCCCTTCAACGGCGAGACCGCTGAGGAGGGCGACAGCGGATACAACTACGCATACGGCGACTATACCGAACAGCTGGCAGTGCTGAAGGTGAACGATATGTACCGCGCAGACGGCACGGAACTGAACGGCGCGCCCATGCTGAACATGTTCATCGACTACACCGCGACCGACAAGAGCATATCCATGAGCACTACCCCCGACGCCACGGAGGACGAGACGACGGACGCGGGCAACAGCGGCGACACAAACGTATGGCTGCTGGCTTCCTCGATAATCATGGTAGTCGCCATACTGATCGCCATTGCAGTGCTGCTTTTGAGAGACCTGAAAAAGAAGGTGGGCAAAAAGCCGCAGGTCAGCAAGAACACCTATAACTACAAAAAGAACAAGCGCTATGTCCGCACTTACGTCAAAGAGCACGGCGAGACGACCATAAGCGACGAGACGAACGGCGAGACCGGCGCGCTGCCCGAAACCGGAGAGGGCCTGCCCGAATCCGGACCCGCGGAAGAGCAGCAGACCGAACAGTCGGAGGCCGGACAGCCCGCCGACGAACAGCCTTCGGCCGACAACGCGGTGGACGGCGACGAAGCCGGACAGCCCGCGGAAGAGCAATCCTCTTCTCAATCCGAAAGCGGCGACGAAGACAAAAACAACTGAATCCCGCCGCGATGAGCGGTGAAGAGAGCGCGCTGCGGAAAATTTTCCGCAGCGCGCAGATTTTTCAGCCGCAAAAGGGCGGCACAAACAACCTGTAAGACAGGAATATGCAACATATAAAAAAGTCGGAACGAGAGGATGCGTTCCGACTTTTTATTCACTTGAGCAGGGCGCCGCAACAAAGAATAAACGGCGCGCGGCCGTGCGGGCGCGGCATTTGCCGGCCGAACGGCGGAAAGCGCGCGCGGTTCGCCGTCAGATGCGCAGAGCTTTGGGCAGGTGATTTTTGGCCGTGCCGCCCGAAACCTTGCACCAACCGAGCGGCAGGCCGAGGCAGGAAGCCACCGCCCAGCCTGACACGTCAGGGCAGGCGAAGGTGTTGCCGCGCAGATAAGACAGGGCGGAGCGCTCGTCGAGTTCTATGAATGCGGCCTGTCCCTCCCTCAAACACATCGCGAGCGCGTGGGCGGGCTCGAACCTGTCCTTTATCACCTCGCCCAGTTCCACGCCTGCGCGGAGCTGCTGGACGCCGGGGTCGGGACAGCCTTCCGGCAGGCTGTAAAGCCTGTTGCCGACGGCATGGATATTGCCGAACGAAACGTTGAGAAAGCGCGAGGAAAACTCCGCAAACAGGGCAAGGCTCCTTTTGTCGGCGCGCGGACGGGCGAGCGCTGGGAACTGCGCGCGGCCTTCGCCCCCGCTTTTGAACAGTGCGGCGTAGTGACCTTCGCCGCGGGCCCTGTGCGGCCAGAGCCTGACCTCGCGTTCAAGCGAAAATGAGGGATGAGCCGCGAGGAAAGCCGCCGACCGCTCCTCGTCCTCCTCGCGCGCGAAAGTGCACGTGGAGTACACCAGCCTTCCGCCCGGAGCGAGAAGGCGCGCGGCGCATTCGAGAATTTCCGCCTGACGGGCCGCGCACATTTTTACGTTGGCGGGGCTCCACTCCTCCGCCGCCGCGGGATCCTTTCTGAACATGCCTTCGCCCGAGCACGGGGCGTCGACGAGCACCCTGTCGAAGCTGCCCGCAAGTTTTTCGGCGAGCTCGCCCGGAGAGGCGCAGGTGACGACGGCGTTGGTTATGCCGAGACGTTCGACGTTGGACGACAGCGCCTTTGCGCGCTGAAAATTGATTTCGTTGAGCACTATTACGCCCTCGCCGCGCATGGCCTGAGCGAGCTGCGTGCCCTTGCCGCCGGGTGCGGAACAGAGGTCGAGCACGCGCTCGCCGGGGCGCGCGCCGAGCAGGGGCGCGGCGCACATGGCGGACGGTTCCTGCACATAGTAAGCGCCGGCGGCGTGGAGCACGGTTTTGCCCGGTTTTTCTTCCGAAACGTAAAATCCGTTCGGCTCCCACGGGACGGGCGAAAGGTCGAAAGGCGATATCTCCCTGAACCGCGCCACAGAAATTTTGAGCGTGTTGACGCGTATGCCCCTGACGGGCGGAAGCGAGAAGCAGTTAAAAAACGCCGCGGCCTCGTCGCCGAGGTCGCGTGCCATGCGTTCGGTAAACGCCTTGGGAAGGGCCGTCATTTCAGTAGCTCCTTCAGCCCCGCCACATCGGTTATGCGCATGTCGCCGAGCTGGCGGGCGTTTTTCGTGCGGACGGTGTCGTCGTTATCCTGACAGACGTACACGGTGCATTCGTTGAGCTTTTGAGTGTATGTGCCGCCCTTTTCGTAAATTTCGCCCACGAGGGGGATGGAAGTATCTACGTCGTCTTCGATATTGCGCGAAAATGTGAACACCTGACCGAACAGCGGGCCGGACTTTTTGCGCTTACGGCGGCTGAGATAAATGTAAAACTTTGTGCGGTTGCGGCTGCGGCGCTCGCGCGCGGCCGCGCGCTCCCTTACATATCCGTCGAATGCGCGCGACGAGGGCTTTACGGCATTGTGCCCGCTTATTCTGCCGCGCTTTATGCCGAGGTCGGCGTCTATGCCGAGCGGCGAAACTCCGCGCAGACGGCAGAGCTCTTCCACTATCTTCATCGTGGCGTAGGCGTCGTCTGCGGCGCGGTGGGGGGTGAAGTCCACATTGAGATTGGCCGTTATGTACTCCAGCCCGAACTGGCGCGAAAAGTCGTTTATGTGCGTCATGTACATTATCTGACTGTCGGAAAAGCTGAAATTGAAGGGCGGAAGATGAAAGCGCCTGGTCTCCAGATCGAGATACTTCACGTCGTTCATGATGGCGTGGCCGAAAACGAGGTTGTTTTTGTCTTCCAGAAGCTCCTTGATGAAGGAATATACCGCGGGAAAGGGCGGATGCTTTTTGAATTCCGAATAGTCGTAGGGGAGCTCTATCCCCTTCTCCCCGCGCCGGTCGGTGAGATGAAACCCGCCCTTGGGATTGATGAGGATGTCCTCCTTTTTTATGATATTGAACTGTTCGTCGCACACGACGTAACCGAAGGCGCATATCTTGGCGGTGGTCTTGTGCACGCTGGCGCATTCGATATCGAAAAAGACTAAATTCATACCCCTTTATTATACCAAAGGCTTGCATGTTTTGCAATGCTTTTTCCCGAAAAAGCGCAAAGCGGCGCGGACAAAATGTCCGCGCCGCAGCGCTTGACCGTAAAGGCTCATTCAAAATATTCTATTATGACATAATAGACCGCGATGCCGCTTCCCGCAGAGCCGAGACGATAGGTGCCGCCTTCGGCAACTTCCACGGAGGTGACGGTGGTGCCCGCCGCGGCCTCGAACGTGCCGAGCACGGTGTTGGAAGCCACGCCGACGAGCTGAACGTTTCTGACCTGCGACGCGTTTGTAGACTGCGCGGCAACAGTTATGGTGCAGGGACCTTCGACGGTAAATTCAATATATCTTTTTGCGGAAGACGTAAGGTTGGAACTGCCCGGTATGTATATGCACTGAGTGGTGGCCTGATAGGTCTTTCCGCCATAGTCGAAGGGCGAAGATTTGTAATTTGTTCTGATCTCCATATCGCCGGAGGAGAAGCTGAACACATGATCGCCCACGGTGACGGGGCCGCTGACATACGTTTTGCCGTCCGCCGCGGCCGCGCCGACGGCGGCGCTTGCGTCGAGCGTTATCACTTCGACGGGCTTGGGTCTGGCCGCCTCGATCTGCGCGGCTATCGCCTCCTCCATCTCCACAAGCTTGTCGTAGTTGGTGACGTCCTTTCTGATGTCGAAGTTGAGCGACTCGTACTCCGCGCGGACGGCTTCGCATTCGGGCTGAAGCGCAAGATAATTTTCCGCCGTGACGGGGCCCTTTGCAACGAGGGCATCGATTGCGGCGATGACTTCGTCGGCCTGCTTGTAGACCCTGTCGGGATTGGTGACGCTGACTTTGTCGAGAACGTCTTCAACCTTTGCCACGGTGGATATGGGCATGCGGTTGGAGGGATCCACGAACTGTTCGGGCTCGGCGAGCACGTGCGAAGCAAAGTTGAAATATTCCTTGCCGTCGTTGGCGGTTACGGACGCGCCGCACTCGACTATGGTCTGCGCGACGGCTGCCGCGGTTATGAACGCGCCGTACTTGTTGTAGTGCGTGCCTTCTATCTTTTCAAACCCCAGTTCCGCATTGCCGTAGATATTGTCGTAATCGGTGGGCCACGTGCCGGTGAGGTCGTTGGGAACGAGCGCCATCAGATAGTCCGCATAGCTCGGGCCGGCGGTTTCGAGCACGGTCTTGGTGTAATCGAACAGATCGACGAGCAGAACGTCCTCCTCGTCGGCGAGCTGGCGCACGGCCTTGACGTATGCGAAATCGTCGCCGTGGCGGCCGGGGCCGTCCTTGAGCGTGCCGTCGGAATTGAAGCCCGTTCTTGCCACGGGCGTGACGAGCACGGGCGTGGCGCCCGCTTCGCGAGCGAAGTCGACGTAAACTTTCAAATAGCCCTTATACGTTGCGCCGCTGTCGTAGGCATAGTATTCGGAGCCGTATTTTGCTATCTCCTCCAGAGCGCCTGCCGTGTCGGACACGTTGGAGGTGTACTCTTCGGGGAGATATGTGGTGGGCTTTTTCATGTCCTCGGTGGGTTCGACGGTGGGATATATGCCGTTCTCGTCGGGAGTGCCGAGGGGAACCATGCGGTTGTACATCGTGGAATACGAGCTTTCCTTTTTGGTGTCGTCGTCGTTGTGACCGAACTGAATGAAGAGGAAATCCCCCTCCTTGATCACATCCTCGATGGAGTTGCCGTTATTTTCGGAGAAGTTGTAGCTGTATTCGGGGTCGTCGATGTTGTACAGCCTGCCCTCGTTGATGAACGAGCGCGTGCTGCGTCCGCCTTGCGCGGCGTTTGCAACGACTATCTGGCTGTCGAGGAACAGGTCGAGATACTGTCCCCATCCGCCGATGAACTGGGAGTCGGAATAGGTTTTGACGGTGGAATCGCCGGCAAGGTATATCGTGGGCGTCTTGTCGGTGGGAAGAACGGGCGTGTCGTCCCCGCCGCCGGGGTTCTCCTCACCGCCGGGGTTCTCCTCACCGCCGGGGTTCTCCTCTCCGCCCGGGGTCTCGTCGTCGCCGGGGTTCTCCTCGCCACCCGGGGTCTCGCCGTCGGTCTGGTCGTTTTGCTGACCGTCGCCGGGATCCGCATCGTCGCCGCAGGCGACAAATGCAAACGTGCCGAACGCCATAACAAGGGACAGCAATCCGACAATGAGCTTTTTGAACTTGTTTTTCATTGCATTTCTCCTTTTTTCAGAAGCAGGCAAAGGGAAACTCCGCCCGCATGAATATTCTATCACGGGGCGGAGTGCAAGTCAATGCAAAATGTAAAGAATTTGCAAAATATGTGAATTTATTTTACGTTACGGACGGCCGTATCCGTCGTCAGTCAATGGCTGGCAGGCTTGCAAAGCCGCGCGCGAGGTCGGCCTCGTCGGGGACGTAGTCCTTCATGGTGCCGTCGTTATACGACTTGTAGGCGGCGAGATCGAAATAGCCCGTTCCGGTGAGACCGAAGAGGATGACTTTTCTTTCGCCGCTCTCCCTGCACTTTATCGCCTCGTCCACGGCGACCTTGACCGCATGGGCGGATTCGGGGGCGGGCAGTATGCCTTCGCATTTTGCAAAGCGTTCGGCAGCGGCAAAAACTTGGGTCTGCTTTACCGCTTCAACGCGCATATAGCCGTCGTGGTAAAGCTTTGAGACCACGGGGCTCATGCCGTGGTAGCGCAGCCCGCCGGCATGGTCGGGCGAGGGCATGAACCCGCAGCCGAGCGTGTACATCTTGGCGAGGGGGGTTATCTTTGCGCTGTCGCAGAAGTCGTAGGCGTAACGCCCGCGGGACATGGAAGGACAGCTTGCCGGCTCGACGCCGACGAAGTCGATATTGTTTTTGCCCTGAAGCTTTTCCGCCATATACGGCGCGATGAGCCCGCCGAAGTTGGAGCCGCCGCCAACGCAGCCTATCACCACGTCGGGACGGACGCCGTATTTGTCGAGGACTGTCTTGCTCTCCAGCCCTATCACCGTCTGATGAAGCAGGACGTGGTCGAGCACGGAGCCGAGTACATAGCGGCAATCGGGGGTATCGAGCGCCCTTTCCACGGCTTCGGCTATGGCGCAGCCGAGCGAACCGCCCGTGCCGGGGAACCGGGCGAGGATATCCCTGCCCGCCCTGGTCGTGGACGAGGGCGAGGGCGTGACGGACGCGCCGTAAGTGCGCATGACTTCCCTGCGGTAGGGTTTCTGCTCGTAGGAAGTTTTGACCATGAACACCTGCAGATCCAGCCCGTAAAAGGCGCAGGCCATGGCCAGAGCCGTGCCCCACTGCCCCGCGCCCGTTTCGGTCGTGACGGACTTCAGACCCTGACGCTTTGCGTAGTAGGCCTGCGCGACGGCGGAGTTGAGCTTGTGCGAACCCGACGTGTTGTTGCCTTCGAACTTATAGTATATCTCCGCGGGGGTATCGAGAGCCTTTTCGAGAAAATAGGCGCGCACGAGGGGCGACGGGCGGAAATTTGCATAAAAAGAGCGTATGCCTTCGGGGATCTCTATCTCCCTGTCCGTGCAGTTGAGCTCCTGTTCCACGCATTCGCGGCAGAACACACGCTCCAGCTCGTCCGCCGTGCACGGTCTGCCCGTGGCGGGATTTAAAAAGGGCGCGTGATCTTCGGGCATGAACGCCTTTAAGTTGAGCCAGGTTTTGGGCATCTCCTCTTCGGAAAGATACATTTTGTAGGGGATTTTGTTTGCAGACATTTTGTTTTACCTCCTTTAGTCCGCCGCGGCGAGCGCCGCAAACCGCAATATTTTAATAGCCCTAAACCCGACGGGCGGCGGAACGGCGAGCTCCGTATAAAAAAACACACGGATAATATCCGTTTGGGACGAATATATCCGTGTTGCCACCCAATTTCACCGCGAGCGCGGCCTTGTTTACGGGCATCAGACAATGCCCTCTTTCTGTAACGGGAAAGACCCGTCGGACGCTACGCAGGGCTTTTTGCCCCTTCACGCCCGCTCTCCGTAACCCATTCATCTGCGGAAGGCGCTCCCTTTCCACCGCCGGGAACTCTCTTGACAGCCCGCCATTTGCAGATTACTCTTTACTTCGCCGATTTAGTCTATTAAATTGAAATCATTATAAACGATGGCGCAGGCATTTGTCAAACGTTTGAAACAAAAAAATTTTAACGGCCCGCCCGACGGGCGCGCAGCCTTTGCATGGAAGCCGAAACCGTTCGCGAAAAAAAACGCGCGTGTTAAATTGTCAACTGATTGCAACAGTGCGCGAAAAAAAACGCGCGGGCATTGACAAATCGCGCGGAGAGTGGTATTGTATGAGCGTACGTCTGAATACATGAAAAATAAAGGAGAGACAGGATGAAGGTAGCCGCGTTCGAAGTAAAAGATTACGAACTGAAGGACTTTGAGAGGGCGGGACGATACGGACTGGAAGTTGAGCTGTGCGCCGACAATCTGACGGCCGGCAACGTTGACCGCGCAGCGGGCTGCGAGGGCGTGACCACGCTGGGATTTTCCGATTTGTCCGCACCCATGATAGAGAGACTTGCGGGGCTGGGCGTGAAATTTCTGGCCACGCGCACGGTAGGGTTCAACCACATAGATCTGGATGCGTGCAGGCGCTGCGGAATACGCGTGAGCAACGCATATTACGAGCCCTACAACGTTGCCGACTTTGCGGTAATGCTGATGCTGATGCTGCTGCGCAAGGCGAAAATTTCGGTATGCCGCGCGCTGGTGAACGATTTTTCGCTGGACGGCATGTGCGGCAGGGAGATGAGAAATCTGACCGTGGGCGTAATAGGCGCGGGCAAGATAGGCCGGGCGGTGATAGGCAATCTGCAGGGATTCGGCTGCCGCGTGCTTGCATACGATCCCTTTGCCAAAGAGCCGGCCGACGGCGCGGAGATGACCGACCTCGACACGATATACAAAGAGAGCGACATAATAACCCTGCACGTGCCGCTGACCCCGCAAAACAGACACATGATAGACGCCGCAGCCATAGCGAAGATGAAGGACGGCGTGCTGCTGATAAACACCGCGCGCGGCGGACTTGTGGACACCGACGCGCTGATAGCCGCGCTGGAGAGCCAGAAGGTAGGCGGCGCGGGGCTGGACACGATCGAGGCCGAGGACGGCGTGGCGCACATAGACCTGCGCGCGAGGATAGTGGACAAGCGGGACATATTTTATCTGAAACAATTCCCCAACGTGATATTCACCTCGCACTATGCCTTCTTTACCGAGGAGGCCACCTCCGCCATGGTGGAGTGCGCGCTGAAGAGCATGAACGCGTTCGGCGAAGGCAAAGTAAATCCCTTTGAAATAACCGCGTGAGCCGAAGGCGGAGCGCGCGGCAAATTGAAAGCTGTACAAAAATAAAGGCGCGGACTGCAGATGCAGTCCGCGCCGGTTATTTGCGGGCGGCGGAGCGCCGGACGACGGCGCCGTCAGTCTGAGCCGGAGGGCGAAACTTCGGAAGGCGTTTTGCCGCCGTCCTGCTTTTCGGCGGCGTCCTGCTCCTTATCCTCTTCCTCCCTGTCCTTTCTGAACAGGCGGAACTTTTTGTCGTCGTCCTCGTCGTCGGATTCGGCAGGCTTTTGCTTTTTGGTTATGCGCATCTTTTCGATGCGGTGCTCTTCCACGAGCAGCACCTGTACCTTTACAAGCTCGTTTTCGCATTCGGGAGCGGTGCCGTCGTCGGGCACTTCGCCGAGCATCTCGCAGACGTAGCCGCCGAAGGTTTCGTAATCGTCTTCGGCCTTCTCCTCTTCGGAGAGTTTTATATCCATCGCCTCGATTACTTCGTCGAAGGGCGCAAGGCCGGTGACTTCCCACGTGTCCTCGCCCGTCTTTTTGATTTCGTAATCGGGGGCTTCGCCCTTTTCGTGCAGGTCGCCAACGAGCAGTTCGATGAGGTCGTGTATGGTTATTATGCCGTTGATGCCGCCGTATTCGTCAAGCACCACGGCAAAGTATTCGCGCGTGGTCTTCATGCGGTAGAACAGGTCGTCTGCCTGCATGGTTTCGGAAATGAACACGGGGGGCATGACGGCCTGCGCGCGCACGTTTTCCCTTGATTTGTCCTTGAGACGGAAATATATCTTGGTGTTGAGCACGCCCACCACGTCGTCCACGTCCTTGCCGCAGACGGGATAATATGTATGGCTGGACTGCTTGATGGTCTCCTCCCACACGGAGAGATCGTCACGCTCGAACAAAAAGTCCACGTCCTTGCGGTGCGTGCACACTTCGCCCACGTCGTTTTCCTTGAATTCGAAGATGTTCTGAATGAACTCGTTCTCCTTTTCGTCGATGGAGCCCTTCTCGCTGCCGGCTTCGGCCATGAGCATGATCTCCTCTTCGGTTACTTCCTCGCCCGAGTCTTCGGGCTTGATGCCGATGAGACGGAGAATGCCGTTTGCGGACACCGTGAGCAGCCATACGAAGGGTGCGAAGGCATATGACACGAACGTGAGTATGCCGGAGAGTATGAGCGAAAGCTTTTCGGCATTGCGCATGGCTATGCGCTTGGGGACGAGCTCGCCGAATACTATGGAGAAGTACGAAAGGATGAGCGTGATGACTATCATCACTATGGTGCTCACAACATTATAATACTGGCTGTTTTCGGGGCCGGGCGCGCCTATCATGGCGTTTGTGAGCGGCTCCGAAAAGCTGTCGGCGGCGAACGCCGAGCCGAGCAGCGAAGCCAGCGTTATGGCGACCTGAATGGTGGAAAGAAATTTGGAAGAGTTTTTTGTGAGGCGGCATATGCGCTTCGCGCGCTTGTTGCCGTCCTCGGCAAGCTTTTCCATTTTGGTAGAGTTGGCAGAAATAACCGCGATTTCCGCGCTGGCAAAGATGGCGTTGAGAAATATCAGCACCACCTGAAGCACGAGCGCTAAAACAATTTCGCCTGCAGTCATTACAATTTCAGCATAAGGCGCGCATAACTTTGCGCGCGCTGGTGGAAACAGAAAATTTGTGGATTATTGTTTATCTTCTGCTTTTTTACAACACAAAAAACACAACCCCTCTGCTCCGGATGCAGAAAAGTCATGTTCGGCAAAGTCAAGTATTAAAATGCACGCACGTCGGGGCACGCTACTTGGGCTGTCGTCCACTATGCTTAAATCCTCCTATGCGATTATGATATCATATGCGCGGCCCGGCTGTCAAGCGTTTGGGGCAAAAATTTTAACATAGGTTTATTAAGTAAATTTTGCCGCGGACGGCGTCGCCGTCCGCGGCAAAAAAACGCGCCCGCACGCAGGCGGGCGCAAACATGAAAGCATTTAAATCCTTTCGTCCTCTTTATAGGTCGTATGCAGCACCTCGTGAGCCTTGTGGCTGTTGGGGAAGATGAAGTAATCTTCGTAGAGCATGTCCATGACCGGGGAATTGGACGAACGGCGGATATCCGCGTGGCCGTCCGAAAGATAGAGCACTTTCGCGCGCGCGTCCTTTAAGCTTATGTCGGAATTGTTGCGCACGCTGTCGGACAGGGTGGGCTGACCGCCGCCGTTGACGCAGCCGCCGGGGCAGGCCATTATTTCCACAAAGTCATACTGCTTTTCGCCGGACTTTATCTGCTCGAGAATGGTCACGGCGTTTTCCAGTCCCGAAGCTACGGCCACCTTCAGGGTGTGGCCCGCCACGAGATAAGTGGCCTCCTTTATGGGATTGGAGCCGCGGACGGCAAAGAAATCGAGCACTTCGAAGTTGCCGTCGAGCATGTGCGCCGCGGTGCGCAGGGCTGCTTCCATTACGCCGCCCGTCGCGCCGAAGATGGCGCCGCCGCCCGTGGCCGCGGCGAAGGGATTGTCGAACTCCTCGTCGGGCAGCTTGGTGAATTCGATGCCGGCCGTCTTTATCATGCGGGCAAGCTCGCGCGTGGTGATGGCGGCGTTGACTTCGCCCTCCATCTCCTCGCGGTGGCACTCGTACTTTTTGGCCGTGCAGGGAATGACGGAGACGGTATAAAGATCCTCGGGGCGGATGTGATGCTTTTCGCACCAGTACGTTTTAAGCAGCGCGCCGAACATCTGCTGGGGCGACTTGCACGTCGAGAGATGGGGTATCATCTCGGGATAGCGCTGTTCGACGAACTTGACCCACGCGGGGCAGCAGGACGTGAACATGGGCATGGGTTTGCCGGTCTTGATGCGGTTTATGAGTTCGGAGGCCTCCTCCATTATCGTTAGGTCGGCCGTTACGTCCATGTTGAACACCTCGCAGGGGCCGAGACGGCGGATGGCCGCCACCATTTTGCCTTCGACGTTGGTGCCTATGGGCATGTCGAAAGCTTCGCCCAGCGTCGCGCGCACGGAGGGCGCCGTGAAGAACACCACCTTTTTGGTGGGATCGGCAAAGGCGTTCCACACCTCGTCTATCGTGGAGCGTTCGGAGAGGGCGCCGACGGGGCATGCGACTATGCACTGACCGCAGCCGACGCAGACCGACTCTGCAAGGGGCATGTCGAAGGCCGAACCTATGTGCACGTTGAAGCCGCGGCCGATGGGGCCGATGGCGTTTACGTGCTGTTTGCGGCAGGCGGCCACGCAGCGCATGCAGTTGATGCACTTGTCGTTATCGCGCACGACGTAGGGCGCCGAGTCGTCGACGGGAAGGACGAAGTCCTCGCCGAGGAATCTGTCCTCGTCCACGCCGTAGCCGAGCGAGAGCTTCTGCAGCTCGCAGTTGTGGTTTCTTTCACAGGAGAGACACTTCTTTTTGTGCTTTGAAAGGAGCAGTTCGAGCGTCATTTTGCGGCTTTCGCGGCACTTTGCGGTATTGGTGCGCACTTCCATGCCCTCCGCGACGGGATATACGCAGGCAGCGACCAGTCCGCGCGCGCCGGTGGCTTCCACCACGCACATGCGGCACGAGCCCACGCACGACACGTCCTTAAGATAGCACAGGGTGGGTATTACTATGTGGGCCTTACGGGCCGCTTCCAGAATGGTGGTTCCTTCGGGAACGGTGACGGAGATGCCGTTTATAGTTAACGTTACTTCTTTTGCCATATTATTCACCTCAATTCCTTACCACGGCGCCGAACTTGCAGTTGGCAAGGCACAGTCCGCACTTTATGCAGATATCCTTGTCGATGACGTGCGCCTCGCGCACCTTGCCGGTGATGGCGTGAGTGGGACAGTTGCGGGCGCAGAGCGTGCATCCGCGGCACTTTTCGGGGTCGATGGAGTAAGTAAGGAGAGCCTTACATACGCCGCCGGCGCAGTGCTTCTTTTCGATGTGGTCCACATACTCCTGACGGAAGTAGCGCAGGGTGGACAGTATGGGGTTGGGCGCGGACTGACCGAGCGCGCACAGCGAGGACTGCTTCATATGGGACGCAAGCTCCTCTATCTTTACGAGGTCTTCTGGTTCGCCCTTTCCTTCGGTTATCTTGGTAAGAAGCTGCAGAAGCCTTTTTGTGCCTATGCGGCAGGGGGTGCACTTGCCGCAGCTTTCGTCGGCGGTGAATTCGAGATAGAATTTGGAGATATCGACCATGCAGTCGTTTTCGTCCAGAATTATCATTCCGCCCGAACCCATCATGGAGCCGATGGCGAGGAGCGAATCGTAGTCTATGGGAGTATCGATGCACTCCGCGGGGATGCATCCGCCGGAAGGGCCGCCCGTCTGCGCGGCCTTGAACTTTTTGCCGCCGGGAATGCCGCCGCCTATCTCCTCCACTATCTCGCGCAGGGTGGTGCCCATGGGAACTTCCACAAGGCCGACGTTGGTTATCTTGCCGCCGAGGGCGAAAACCTTTGTGCCGGCAGAAGTGCGCGTGCCTATGCGGGCGAACCACGCGGCGCCGTTGACGATTATGGGATTGATGTTGGCCCATGTTTCGACATTGTTGATTATGGTGGGCTTGTCGAACAGGCCCTTGACTGCGGGGAAGGGCGGACGGGGACGGGGTTCGCCGCGATGGCCTTCGATGGAAGTGAGAAGCGCGGTCTCCTCGCCGCAGACGAACGCGCCCGCGCCGAGACGGATCTCTATGTCGAAGTCAAAGCCCTGACCGAGTATGTTTTTGCCGAGCAGGCCGTATTCGCGCGCCTGCCTTATTGCTATCTGAAGGCGGTGAACGGCGACGGGATATTCCGCGCGCACGTATATGTAGCCCTGATGGGCGCCTATGGCGTAGCCGGCTATCGTCATGGCCTCCAGCACGCAATGGGGGTCGCCTTCGAGCACGGACCTGTCCATGAACGCACCGGGGTCGCCTTCGTCGGCGTTGCAGACAACGTACTTTACGTCGCCCTGCGACGCCTTGGCGAACGACCATTTGCGCCCCGTGGGGAATCCCGCGCCGCCGCGGCCACGCAGGCCGGATGCGGAAACTTCGTTTATCACGTCGTCGGGGCTCATGGACGTGAGCACCTTTTCGAGCGCGGTATAGTCGCCGGCGGCGATGGCTTCTTCGATGTCTTCCGGAGCGATGACGCCGCAGTTGCGCAGAGCTATGCGCATCTGCTTTTTATAGAAGGGCGTTTCGGCAAAGGGGATTATGGTGCCGTCCTCCGCCACCGTGCCCTGATAGAGCAGCTCCTTTACTATGCTGCCGCCCTTTACGAGATGGGTCTCGGCCACGGTTTTGGCGTGTTCTGGCGTCATCTGTGCATAGAACGCGCCCTCGGGATAGACTATCATGATGGGGCCGAGCGAGCAGAGCCCGAAGCAGCCCGTTTTGACTATTAAAACGTCGTCGAGCTTAAGTTCCTTGACGGACTTTTCGAGCTGTTCGATGACCTTCATGGAGTGCGACGAAGTGCAGCCCGTGCCGCCGCAGACGAGCACCTGCTTGCGATAGCCCGTCTGTTTGGCCAGCTTTTCGCCCTGTTCGCGGACGACGCGGCGGACGTCGATGAGCGCCTTCTTTTTTGAACGGATATTGTCTATTTCCTTTATAGTCATCCCTCGTTCCTCCTGTATCCGTCGAGTATGCCCTTGACCATGTCGGGCGTGAGCCTGCCGTGGACGTCCTCGTTTACCATCATTACGGGTGCAAGACCGCATGCGCCGACGCAGCGGCAGCTGTCCAGCGAGAACAGGCCGTCTTCGGTGCATTCGCCGCACTTGATGCCCAGCTCGCTTTCAACTTCGCCGAGGATCTTGTCCGACCCCTTTACGTAGCACGCCGTGCCGAGGCAGACGGATATTTTATATTTGCCCTTGGGCTTCAGGGAAAACTGCGAGTAAAAAGTGGCGACGCCGTAAACTTCCGAAAGGGAAATGTTGAGCCCTTCCGCTATCGTCTTCTGAACGGGCAGGGGCAGATAGCCGTAAATGGCCTGCGCCTCCTGCAAAATGTGCATGAGACAGCCGGGGGTAGAGCGGGACTGCTCTATGACGGCCTGAAGCTTTGCGGCCTGTTCGGCCGTGCCGCATGCGCCTTCACATTCTTTCATAACAACCTCCTATCCTATGTGAGCGTTGAGTTTGACGACAGTATCCCGCCCAACGCAAAAACTTCATATATTATAACATATAAATAATCAAATATCAATAAAAATTTATCGGATAACGGGCAAAATTGCAAATTTTTGTCCGCACATCCGCGCATCCGGGCTCGGCGCGGGCGCAAACGCATGCGGCGCGGGAGACCGTACCGGTCTCCCGCGCCGCCGAACGCCGAAGCGCAGGACAAAATCGCGGATAGTCAAAGTCTGGCAGCAACTTCCTGAAGGAACGCGCGGGACGAGAGTTTGCGCGCCTGCACGCCTTCGCGGCGGAAGAGCGGCACGAGGTCGCCCGTCATGCAGCCCGAAGAGATAGCGTCGACGACGGCACGTTCGAGCCTGTCGGCAAAATCGGCAAGGGCGGTGTTGCCGTCCAACTCTCCGCGCTTTCTGAGCGCGCCCGACCATGCCCAGATGGTGGCGACGGAGTTGGTGGACGTCTCCTCGCCCTTGAGGTATTTATAATAGTGCCGGGTCACGGTGCCGTGCGCGGCTTCATATTCGTACTTGCCGTCCGGCGAGACGAGCACGGAGCTCATCATGCCCAGCGAGCCGCAGGCCGTGGCGACCATGTCGCTCATCACGTCGCCGTCGTAATTTTTGCATGCCCACAGCACGCCGCCTTCGCTGCGCACGACGCGGGCGACGGCATCGTCTATGAGGGTATAAAGATACTCTATGCCGGCGCCGGCGAACTTTTCGGCATATTCGCTGCGGTACACCTCGTCGAAAATATCCTTGAAGCGGTGGTCGTAGATCTTGGAAATGGTGTCCTTGGCGCCGAACCAGACGGGCAGGCGTCTCTCCAGCGCGTAGCCGAAACAGCTGCGCGCAAAGGAAGCTATGGAGCCGTCGAGGTTGTGCATGCCCTGAACTATGCCGTCGCCGTCGAACCCGTGCACCTTCAGGCGTGAAACTTCGCCGTCTTTGTCCTCCACGACCAGATAAGCCGTCTGCCCGGCGCGGACGCGGCACTCGACGGCATTGTAGACGTCGCCGTAGGCGTGGCGGGCGAGCACGACGGGCTTGCGCCAGCCGGGCAGGTAGGGCGTTATGCCTTCAATGAGAATGGGTTCGCGGAAGACCGTGCCGTCCAGAATGCGGCGTATGGTGCCGTTGGGGGACTTCCACATCTTTTTCAGACCGTACTCCTCCACTCTCTGCGCGTTGGGCGTTATGGTGGCGCACTTCACGGCCACACCCAGCCGGCGCGTGGCTTCGGCCGCGGCCGTCGTCACGGCGTCGTCCGTTCTGTCGCGCTCGGGCAGGCCCAGATCGTAATACTCCGTGCGCAGATCGACATAGGGCTCTATGAGCAATTGCTTTATCCAGCGCCACAGCACGCGCGTCATTTCGTCACCGTCCATTTCGACTATGGGCGTTGTCATTTTTATTCTGTTCATGTATATCTCCCGTAATTTGCGGTTTACAATAAGTTTACTATATTTTTACTTTATTTTGCAAGCGTTTGAGGCAAAATTGTTGATGATGCCCGTATTTATCAGCAGCTTGGAGCGCTCGGCGGCAAAGTCCGCGCGCGCCCTGCCGATGAGCGAGGCGAGCACGCCGCTGAAATCGGCGTAATCTGAGGAGACGAGATACTGCGAAAGCGAGCCGGGCACGGTGTTGATCTCGCTGAGGTACACGTCGTTCCCCTCCGCAAGGAAATCCATGCGCACCACGCCGCGCATGCCGAAAGCGCAATACACCTTGCGCGCGCAGCCGCGGATGCGGTCGGACAGTTCGCGCCCGATATCGGCGGGGAATATCCGTTTGCCGCCGCCGGAGTATTTGTCGTCGTAGGTGAGCAGATCGCCGCCGCACAGCTCCTCGCACGGGGAGACGACTACTTCGCCTTCGGACGCATACACGGCGCAGTTGTACTCCCTGCGGTCGCGTATGTACCGCTCGATGATGGCGCCGCTGTCCAGCTCGAGCGCGGCGGCGACGGCCGCGGCGAGCTGATCGGGATCGTCCGCCCTGACAACGCCTATGGACGAGCCCAGACTGACCGGCTTGACTACGACGGGAAAATTTGATATTTTCCGCGCGCCGGCGACGTCGGTGACGTATTCATAGTCCAGAGCGGGCACGCCGAGGGCCGAAAGCAACAGTTTGGTGAGGCGCTTGTCGAGACAGGCCGCGCTTTCAAACACGCCCGCCGACGCCAGCGGCACGGACATGGCGCGGCAGAGCCCGCTTATGCCGCCGCCCTCGCCCCAGCCGCCGTGACAGCAGTTGACGGCGCAATAGAGCGGCAGCCGCTCCTTTATTTTGCCGCGGCGGGACAAAAGAGCAAGCCCGCCCGGAACAAACGCCGCGGCGCGGCCTTCGGGCCTGGCGCCGCCGGCATAATTTTTTATGTCGGCGAGGGCTTCGCCGCAGATGTATTCGCCGCTCTGCGTTATATACACCGGCACGGCGCGGTATCCCCCGCGCCTTAAAACGTTGCACACCATCACGCCCGTTATGACGGATATTTCGTTTTCGCCCGAAACGCCGCCGAAGAACACAGCTATATTTTTTTGCATGAAAAAAACACCTCCGCCAAAAATTTTTCAGCTCGGGTGCTTCTTGTGTGACAGACGGCGCGGACGCCGCGCGCGGTCCGACGCAGCGCCTTCAGGCGTAAACGTCGGGCAGGTCGTTTAGAAACAGCACGGTGTCCCCGCGGGAGACGATGCCGGCTATGACGTCCTCCGCCGCATACAGCGTGGGCACGACGCGCAGCCTGCTCTCGTCGCCGCCGGCGGCGAGATACCCGCTCTTTACGTATCCCACGAGCGTATCGCCGACGAGGATCACATTGTCGAACCCGACGAGTTTTGCGCCGAGCGCGGCGTTTTCCTCGCGGTCGAGAATGCCGAGCTCCACCAGCCCGGGGGTGACGACTATCTTTCTGCCGCCGAAGGTTTTAAGCACCTCCAGCGCGGCTTCGGCGCCCTTTATGTTGGCGTTGTAGCCGTCGTCGATTATGTTCACGCCGTTGCTCTTTATAAGCTGAAGGCGGTGCTCCACATAGTCCAACCCCTCGATAGCGCCGCATATATCATCGAACGAAACGCCCATCTCGTATGCGCAGCAAGCGCAGAGCGCTATGTTGGAGGCCGCGTGCGCGCCCAGAAGCCGGGTATGAACGCGGCGCGAGCTGTCGCCGAGGGTGAGCGTGAACGACGTGCCGTCGCAGTCGGCGACGATATCCGAAGCGGCGTCGCACCTTACCTTGTCGCCGCCGAAAGAGACAAAATCTTCAAAGCAGTCGGCCGCGATGAAGGCGCGCTTTTTTGTGTTCTGCAAAATTTCGCCCTTGCCCTTTATTATGTTCTGCACGCTGCCGAAACTTTCGAGATGCTGGGGGCATATGCCCGTGATGACGGAATAATCGGGCGGGCAGAGCGCGCACAGTTCGGCGATGTCGCCCACATGTCTGGCGCCCATTTCGGCTATGAACACGTCGTAAAGCGAAATATCGGCCTGATTTATCGTCTTGGAGACGCCCAGCGGCGTGTTGTGCGAGCGGGGCGTGGACAGCACCCTGTATTTCGGCGAAAGCAGAGCGGCGAGTATCTTTTTCGCGCTCGTCTTGCCGTAACTGCCCGTGATGCCCACGACCGTGAGGTGCGCCGAGCCGAGCTTTGCCGCCGCGGCGCGGACGTAGCGCGCGTTGCGGGGCACTTCGTACAGCTTTATGACCGCGTTGGACAGACAGACTATGGGCAGAATGCACAGAGGGAGCACGGAGAGAACGACGTACTTGAGATTGCCGAAGAGGGCGTTGCCCCACACGTGATCGGCAAAATTGAGCAAGGTGACGAGCAGATAGGCTATCACAGCGTTGACCAGCCAGACCGAAGCCATCAGCCGCCCGAAGCGGGGCGTGAGCGTGGCCGGGCTGCGCAGGGACAGACGGGTATCGGCTATCACGAACAGCGTAAAAAATATTACGTACGCGGCGAGACCTATGACGCACGCCCATTGACCTGCGAAGGAGAAAGAGAGCGAGAGCACGGCGCAGGCGAGAGCGCAGCAAAGCGCAAGCAGCAGATGCCGCCCGAGCGTGAGATTGTATTTTTTTGCCGCCCATATAACGAGCTTTTTGCCCGAATAGGTGCAGGACTGAAGTATGCCTAAAAGCTTTGCCGAAGAAAGCAGCATGGCGAACGCGAAGAACACGGCTATCGCCACGCACTCTATGGTCTTTGGCACGGATATGAAAATTCCCATTTACTCCTCCGTAAGGAACGCCAGCACGGCGCGGTTGAAAATTTCGGGATAGCGGCTGAAACAGAAATGATCGCCGCGCATTACCATAAGCGAACTGTCGGCGATGAGCGCGCGGAAGATCCGCCCCTCCTCCTCCGCCGGCGTGACCCGGTCGTCCTCGCCGTAGACGAGGAGCGTTCTGTTGCTTATGCGCGCGGCGCAGGAGCGCAGATCCTCGTTGACTATCTTTTTGTAGCTGCCGCGCATGACCGGCGGCAGGGCGCGGTATTCGGCGCTGCCGAAGTGCCTTTCGGCAAACGCGGGGGCAATCTTTTTAACCGCCCTGTAGGCCTTTACCTTGCGCATATATGCGGCCGAACGCGGTTTTACAAGCCCCGCGCCGCCGACGATGACGAGCCTGTCGGCCATGTTTTGCTCGCCGAGAAGCCTGAACGCCACGCGCGCGCCGAACGAGTGCGCCACGATGTGGGGACGGCCCAGATCCTGCGCGGCGATGAATTTGGCGAGCCATGAGGCGTAATCGCCCACGGACCACTCATCAACGAGGGGCGCAGAACGGCCGAAGCCGGGGAAGTCGAACGAGACGCATTCAAAGCCGCGCCCCGAAAAATACTTTATCTGATGGTAAAAGCTACGCTTATCGGACATGTAGCCGTGAGCGAAGAGCAGCGGCACGCCCCTGCCTTCGCGCGCGACGCTGACGAATCTGCCGCCGATGAGCATGGCCGTTACCCCCTTTAAATAAATTCAGCGGGCGAGATTCAAGCGCATGACCAGACAGTCCTCGCCGTCGGAATAGTATCGCGTGCGCGCATACGCGCCGGCAAAGCCGCACTTGAGATACAGCCGCATGGCGGGCGCGTTGGATACGCGCACTTCCAAAAACACGTCCGCCGCGCCCGCCGCGCGGGCATGTTCGACGAGTGCGGACACTATCTCGCCGCCTAAGCCGCAGCGACGGAAGCGCTCGGCAACCAGCACGTTTTCCACGTCGGCGCTGTCGGCCGCCACGGTTATTCCGCCGTAACCGACGATCTCGCCGTCCTCCTCCGCCACCACGCCGTAAAAGGCGGGGTTTTCGTAGCACGCGGCGAAGGTGCGGTAGGACCATCTGTCCGATTGAAAACACTGCTCCTCGAGGGCGGCGAGCGCAAGGATATCTTCAAATTTCCAGCGGCGGAGCGTCATTCTGCATTCTCCTCCGCCTGACTTTTGCGCACGTACAGCGCGTGCAGTCCGCCGAAGCCCCCGCGGGCCGCCGCCTCGACGGCGGCGGGCAGACAGTCGCCGGCGTTGAGTTTGGTGTAATTTTCAAACGCAAGCTCTTCAAACCCGTAAAGCGGAAGTCCGCATGCGGCGACCTCGGCCGCCGCGACGCAGCGGGGCGCAACGTTCTGCACGCCGCAGGCGTCGTAAGCGGCGAAATAGCAGTTGCCGCGCATGGCGTCGATGACCACCCCGAAGGGCGCGCCGCCTTTTACATTGTATGCGATGAGGTCGAACGAAGTGACGCCGACGACGGGCTTGCCCGCGGCCAGAGCCAGCCCCTTGACGGTGGACAGGCCTATCCTTATACCCGTGAACGAACCCGGCCCCGTGACCGCGGCGAAGAACGCGCACTCTTCAGGGGTCAGCCCCGCCTGCTCCATAGCCTGATCTATCTCGTCCATCAGAATGACGGAGTGGCGCATGGCGCAGTCTTCGGTATGGCGCGCAACAGTTCTGCCGCCCTTGCGCGCAAGCACGGTGAGATATCCGGACGAGGTGTCCACGGCGAGAAAGTCAGTCATATATTATCTCCCTCGCATTTTGCGAAAGTTTGTTGATAGTCACTTTTTTGCAGTTTTCGGGCAGCACGTCGGTGATGTTCTGCGCCCATTCCACAAGGCAGACGCCGCCGGCGTAAAAGTAGTCCGTCAATCCCAGAGCCGCGGCCTGCCCGCCCGAAGAGAGGCGGTAGCAATCGTAGTGATACAGCCTGCCGCCGTAATCGTTCATATATGCGTAAGTGGGCGAAGTGACGTCGTCGTCAATGCCGAGACCGAGCGCCACGCCCTTTGCGAACACCGTTTTGCCCGCGCCCATGTCACCTTCAAGCAGCACCACGTCGCCCGGCTTCAGCCCGCGCGCGTATTGAGTTGCAAAGCGGAGAGTCTGCTCCTCCCCCCTCGAAATATAAACTGCCATACGCTTACATTATAGCGCGTACGGCAGCATTTTGCAATTACTTTTATGCAATTGTGCGGTTTTGACCCGCGGCCGCTTCAGGCGTCCGCGCTCCTGCGCCCGCCCTTGCCTTCAAACCTTGCGGCGGTTGCCTTTATGAGTCTTGACAGCGGCTTGTATAAAAGCAGCGTGGCAACCGTGATGAGCACGGCCTTGATGAGGTTGAACAGCACCGCCCAATACCACACGGCGAGATAGAACTCCATGCCGCCCTGCCACGTCTGGCCGTAGACGTAGAAGAAGAACGGGAAATTGAGGAAATAGTTGATGGGAACGGAGAACGCCACCTGCGAAAGGCAGCCTATGGCGAGCGTGACCATCACCGTCTTTATGCCCTTGTGCTTTACGTACACGACGGAGGGGACGAGCGCGTAGGCGAGAATGAACAGAATGTTTGCAAGTTCGCCTATGCCCACCGTCTGCGAAAAGAACAGGCCGTACATTATCTCCTTGAGCACGCCCACTATCAGCCCCGACACGGGCCCGAGAGCAAAGCCCGCTATCATGACGAAGGTGTTGGAGAAATCCATCTTCAGAAAGTCGACGGCGGGGAATACTGAAAATTCAAAGGGCGGAAGCCTTAAAATGAAGGACAGCGCGGTGAACACGGCAAGATAGGCTATGCGGGTCGCCGTAAAGAACTGACGGACGTTTATCCTTTTTGCTTTTTGCCCGTCCGCGGGCAGTTCCCCGTCACGTGCGGAGACGGGATCGGTTTGATTGAGAGACATTGACAGAACTCCTTAAAATTTATTTTTAAAGCAATTCCGTGAAAGTGAATGCCGCCCCGGAAAAATTTCCGGGGCGGCGCGACAGATATTTTTGGCGGGCGCGCCCCGCAAACACAGTTTGCGGGGCGCGGAAAAAACATATTGCCGCTTGCATTCTTTTACCATCCGGACTGTACCGTCGGTTTCGGATTTGCACCGAATCGGGAAAGGCGGGCGCGCAAAGCGCAGACGCCTTTCGTCGCAGACTTATGCCGCAGAGGGCAATCACTGCCGGTGGGGAATTTCACCCCGCCCCAAAGAACTTACTTTAAATTACGGTTACATTATATAACGGCGCGGACGGAATGTCAATCGTCTGACTCATATTTTTCGGGCTGCGGCGACGCCATGAAATAGCCCGACCTGTTCAGACAGACGACCACGCCCGCCGCCACGGCCAGCCATACCGCGCCGCCGCACAGCATTATGAGCGCAAAACCCAGATCGCTCGACTTGGAGTAAACATACCCCCTGTCGCCATCCTTGGGATAATAAACGTTCATGGTAAGCCCAACGGAACAGCGGTTGAGGTCGCCGATGTATGACGCATCGGTGCGGCGCACTCCGTCGGCGTCGGTGTATTCCACGAACACGCGGACGTTGACCTGTTCGCCGTCGAAATCCTGCGTTTCGCAGGCGGTGACGGTTGCTACCGCACGGATGTATCCGGACGACCTGACCGCCTGCGTGATCGTCCAGACCAGACCGCCTATGGTGACGGCCGCAAGCAGCGCGAGCGCGACTGCGGCCGCGGCCAGTTTTTTTCTGTCGCGCATCAGTCGATCACCAGCGTCATTATGGAGTGGGGCCTGACGGTGAACGCCGTGCCCTTGCCGTCCACGGTGAGGGTTATTTCCCTGCGCTTGCTGGACGTGTTCTGAATGACGACTATCTTTTTGCCGTCGGGGTTTTCGTATGCGACGGTGTAGAGCATGGAGAGGGCGTCGTTTCCGCAGTAGACGCGCGTGGCGCCGGGTGCGATGAACTTTGAAAAGTGACCTATGTAGTAATAGGACGACATGTACGACACCGCGCCGGTGTGCTTGTCTATCATAACGGGAGCTTCGCAGAAGTTGCCAACATAGGTGGGGCCGCCCTCTTCGTTGAGGAATATGTTCCAGTCTATCCAGCCCTGCGAGTAGTTGTTGAGGTCGTTTATTATCTGCCTGCCGTAGCGTTCGCCGTGTTCCCACACGCCGGCGTACGACGACTTGCCCGTGGTGGAGTCATATGCGAGCTCCACGCAGCATTCGGTGAGGAAGAGCGCCTTTTCGGGATAGAGCGCGTGCACCACGGACAGATTTTCGCTTTTGTCACAGCAGTACCAGTGATAGCCTATGCCCCACACCAGATCGCGCACGCCCTCAATGGAGAAGGAAGTTGCGGCGCGCCTTACGACGGCGTCGCGGTTGTGATCCCACAGCACGAGCTTTATATCCGCAAGGCCGTTTTCCACGAGCGCGGGATGCAGATAGTCGCGTATGAACAGCGCCTCCTCTTCGGCGGTGTATATGCACGATTCCCAGCGCTGGACGGCTTCGGGCTCGTTCTGCACGGTCATGGCGTCCACCTTTATGCCGAGGTCGGCAAGGCCCTTTGCAAACTTGCAGCAGTACTGCGCCCACGAGCCTTTATATTCATCGAGCAACTTGCCGCCGTGCTGAACTTCGCCGTTGTCCTTCATCCAGCCGGGAGGGCTCCAGGGAGCGGCTATCGTGAACAGACTGCCGCCCGCCGCCTGCCTGCATTCGAGGTAGAAATCAAACCTGTCTCTGTCCCACGACATATCGAAGCTTGAAAGTTCGCTGTCGCCTTCGGCCACATACGTTCTGGGCTCTACCGAAAAGTCGGTGGTGTGTATGGGAATGCGGGCCATGTTGTAGCACAGGCCGTCCTTTGAAAAGTATGCGTCCACCACCTTTTTGCGCTCGGCCGCGGGCAGCACGGACGCCGCGCGCCATGCCGCTTCGGTTATGGCGCCGCCGAAGCCCATGTGCTTTTGGAAGCGCTGCGAGGTGTCCACCACCACGTTGCACGGCCCGCCGCCGAAGTTGCTTTTAAGGGGACGGATCTTTACCTCCCTGAAGTGGTTTAAACTGGTTTTTTGAGTCACATATGCAGTGATCATGCGAAATTACGCTCCTGTATGATTTGTAAAAGCCCGTTTATAAGAGCTGGATTTTTAAGATGCCGTTGTATTCTTCAAACCTGTACGAACTGCCGTTATAGGAATAGTCCTCCGCAGGCCTGAAGTCGCCGTATGCTATGCAGGAATCCTTTAAAAGATCGGTGCACGCGTCGCCGAAGAACAGGCGGATATCGTACCACTGTCCGGCATTTTTGAGCACGGACGATATGTCGAGCGTGCAGACGTATTCGTCGCCCTGAAGCACGCCCTGCGCGCTTGCGAGCTTGGTTTTGTCGCCCGCGGTTATGGCCAGCTCGGGCACGGCCGCAAGACCGCTCTTCACCTTGACCCTGACGGTGAGTTCGAGCTTGTCGCCGTCGGCGAGAGTGACGACGTAGGACGAGCAGTACGCGTCGGCATATTCGGTGGTATTCTCCTCGAAGTAGACCTTGAGCGCCGCGTCGGAATCGGGAGCGCCGTCGGGCTTCCAGTCGGTTATGCAGTAGTTTACGCCGTCTATCGTGACGTTGGAGCCCTCCCTGACTTCGGACGAACCGAACAGCTTGGGCACGTCGCACACTATCGCGCCGCGGTAGGCGAGACACATGTCGTACCACAGGTCGGATTCAAGGAGCAGAGTGCAGTCGAAAGTCATCTTTGCCACACCGTTTTCCCACACGCTGTCTGCGCTGTATATCTCGTCGCCGGCCCCGCTCTTTACGACGAGCTGGAGGTCGGCGGCCGAACCGGCCGCTATCTCGCTGTCGGCCGCGACGCCGACGGTGACGGTGAGACGGGCGTCGCCGTCCAGCCCGGCGCCTATGTCGGTGAACTGTTCATACACGGACGACGAGAGCGTCACCGGGCAGGAAATTATGGTTAGCAACCCGTTTTTGGCGGTGGTGACGGAATAATAGTATTTATCTTCGCCGAAGGACGACTGAGGGATTATGCACTCGCCGTCGGTGATGGGGATGTCCTTTTGCACTACGGACGCAGTTTCGTCGTACACGGGCTTTTCGCTCACCCACACGGATTTGCCCGCGGGGTCGCAGAACGAGCTCCACGAAACGCCCGCCGTGTAGGCAAAGTGGAAGAGCGCGCCGCCGGACACCCTCTCCTCCATGGAAGGGAACATGCTGGGCGCGGTGACGGGGAGCATGACTTCCTTGTCCTCGCCCACCACCCAGAGATAGTACTCCTCGCTGAGCTGCAGGTCGGCTTCAAACGTGAAGCGGGTGAGCTCGCCGTCCGCCGCGCTCTGCACGGCGACGGGCTTGTCGGAGGAGGTTATCCTGTCGTTTTCGGTGAGATACACATCGGCGTTGTCGCCGGTGCAGTCGGCGGAGAGAGCAAACTCGTAGGTGTTGACGCCGAGCTGAGTCATCACCACGTCGGAAAGAGTGTAAGCGAAGAATTCCTCCTCGCCTTCGCGCGTGCCGGCACCGCAGGCGGCAACGGCCGAGAGCGCGGCGGCAAACGCGAGAGCGCAGGGCAAAGCAATCAGTTTTTTCATTATCTTCCTCCTCAGCAGACAAACGTTACGATGCTCTGGGGCATCATTTCGTAACTTATCTTTTTATCGCCTATAACAATGTCCACGGGTGCGTTGTTGGTTTCGTTCGTGTTGCACACCACGGCGATTATGGCGCCGTCGTTGCGGTAATATGCCATTACGCACAGATCGGCATAGTCGGTATATGCGGCGAGAGCGCGGCAGGGCACACCGTCCACGGAGTACATGAATCTGGATACCTGAGCCATGGCGTAGTATGCCGACGACTTGGAATACTTATAGAAGGTATCGCCGCTCTGGGTGGTGACGGAATCGAGCGAGATGACGCCGTAGCATTCGTTGCCGCCGTGCGAAGCCGCCGTGGGCTGGCCGTCGCTGTCGAGCACGAAGTTCCAGTAAAGCGCGCCGCCGCAGCCGTTCCACACATTGCCGTCGATATCCGTCTGCGCGGCGCAGGGATTGACGACGACGTTCTTTGCGGCGTAAGTGAGGTTGCTGGCAAAGTCGTTGCTTGCGGCGCTTTCGGTGATCTCGGTTATGAGCGAGGCCTTGCCGTAGTCTTTGGATATCTTTTCGATGCCGTTTTTGAGGCCGAAAAGGTTTTGCGAGCTGTAGTAACCGTCGCCGTCGTAGCAGTGGAAGCCCACCGTGTCGATGTATGAGCCGGCGGTGTCGGAGTACTCTTCGAAGAGCATTTCAAAATAGGTGTCGGCGTAGCCGGACGAGGACGAACCGTAGTTGAAATCCCATGCGACTATGGAGCAGGCGATGTTCTTTTGTTCGAGCTTCTGCCCGACCAGCGCGGTGACTTCGGCCGCTTCGGAAGCGTTCATATCCATGGTGGGATAGGACAGCGCGCCGACGCCGGGTTCGTTGAGTATGGTGAGCATGGAGATATCTATGCCCTCGGCGGCGTATTCTTCGATGAACCTGACCAGATAGTCGGCATACACTTCGTGCATGTCGGACTTGAGCGAGCCGCCGCCGACGAGCATGCCGTTTTCCTTCATCCATACGGGAGCCGACCAGGGACTGGCCATGAACCTGACTTCGGGATTGATCTGCATTATGAGCTTGCACACGGCAATTATGTCGCCGTCGTTGTCCAGATTGAAATGTTCGAGCGACATGTCGGTCTGCCCGTCGGGCATGTCGTCGCACGTGAAGAAGGTGTCGCCGGGAATATAGTCGCTGGCCCCGACGGGTATGCGGACGACGGAGAAATTCGCGCCCTCGCGCGAGAACAGATCTTCGAGCACGGCCGTGCGCGTGGCTTCGTCCGCCTCCATTATCAGGTGAGCGCTGGAGTGCGTCATGGACGCGCCGTAGCCGACGTACTCCTGATAGAGCGCGTCCGTGCTGATGTTTACCGTCTGGCGCGTATAGTCCTCCTCGCCAGCGTCGACAAAGGACAGCGACGACTTGCGGCTGAGCAGGCCGGACTTGGTGCCGGTGGTTTCGTACACCGAAACCCTGTCGGGATAGATATAATCCACGTCGCCGCAGCCGGCGAGAGCGGCGGCCGACGCGGCCATTGCCGCCGCCATTGCCACGGCGGCCAACTTTTTGTATGCTTTCATCTTTCCTCCTTGCGTCAGAACAGGCGAATGTCTATTTCGCTGTCGTAGACTCTGACGCGGTCAAAATTAATTGTGATGCAGGGGTCTGCGGGGAGTTGGCCTTCGAAGGCCACATACAGCTTCTGCGATCCGAGCCGCACCGCGGCGTACCTGCGCGAACCGTAATCGAGCACCTCCTCCACGGAGACGGGCACGCCCTCTTCGCCGAGAACGGCGTCGTTCACGCCGAACGCGAAGGCCAGTTTCTTTTTGAATATGGACCTGCCGCGGTCGTACATTTTGCGGCTGAATTCGTAGGGAGAGGCCAGACGCGCGCCGTCGAGTTCGACGTAATGATTGCGCTCCTTGCCCTCCTTTACGCGCGCAAAGCGGCCCTCGAGACGATTTTCGCAAGGGACTGCGGAGACGACCTCGCGCCCGTCGGCGCTGAACGAGAGCATGTCGGCGGACACGGAGAGAGCGACGTTCTCGCCTGCCGCGACGGCCGAGTCCGAAAGAACGAACACGCGCGCGCCGCCGCAGCGGACGCGGACGAGGTGCGAACCGGCGGCAAGCTCCTCGCACTCCTCCGCCACGCCGGGTATGCCGGCCGGCGACAGCGAGAGGGCCGCCGACGGAATGGCGACGGCATATTCGCCTTCGCCCAGTCTGTCCGCCAGGGCGGCGGGCAGAGCAAGGCTTGCGCCCAGCAGATTCAGGCGCCCGCCCGACGCCCGCGCCGTTGCGAGACAATCGGGTATGCGATGTTTGACGGTGAGTTCGGTATGCGCGTCGAAGAAGTGCAGTTTGGAAGTATCCACCCTGAACGAGACGCATTGACCGGCAGATATGCCCGCGTCTTCGCCTGCGGCGGAGCAGAATGCCGTGGGGCTGTTTTCGGTCATGAGCGCGCCCTCGTCGGTGTTGGCGTAGATGAGGGTCTGCGTGCCGAGCTCCTCCACGAGCGCGACGTAAGCTTTTATGGCGTCGCCGCCCACGGCGTCCTTTGCGGGTCTTACGTCGTCGGGGCGGATGCCCATGATGACATCTCTGTCGCCGCCGAGGTAATTTTCATCTATTCTGTAGGCATGTTCGGCGGGCACCGTCAGGCTGAAGCCGTCGGCGCGCACAGATACGCTGCCGTCTTCGGCGCGCCTGAGCGTGACGGGGAAGAAATTCATCTGCGGGGTGCCGATGAACCCGGCGACAAACTTGTTTGCGGGCCAGCGGAACAGATTCTGGGGAGTGTCGGTCTGCTGAACGTAGCCGTCCTTCATCACCACTATTCTGTCGCCCATGGTCATGGCCTCGACCTGATCGTGCGTGACGTATATGAACGTGGACTGAAGGCGCTTGTGCAGACGGGTTATTTCCGTGCGCATCTTGGCGCGCAGTTTGGCGTCGAGATTGGACAGGGGCTCGTCGAAGAGGAACACGCTCGGTTCCCTGACTATCGCCCTGCCGAGGGCGACGCGCTGGCGCTGGCCGCCGGAGAGAGCCTTGGGCTTGCGCGCGAGATATTCGGTTATGCCGAGTATCTCCGCAGCCTCCCTCACCCTCTTGTCTATCTCCTCCCTGGCGACCTTGTGCATCCTGAGGCCGAAGGCCATGTTGTCGTACACGGTCATGTTGGGGAAGAGCGCATAGTTCTGGAACACCATGGAGATGTTGCGGTTTTTCGCCTCCACGTGGTTGCAGAGCCTGTCGCCTATCCACAGTTCGCCGGAGGTTATCTCCTCCAGACCGGCTATCATCCTGAGCGTGGTGGACTTGCCGCAGCCCGAGGGGCCGACGAACACTATGAATTCCTTGTCGTCCACTTCGAGGTTGAAGTCGTTGACCGCCTTCACCTTGCCGTCGTAGACCTTATAGATATGTTTCAACGATACCTTTGACATCTTTTACCCCTTTACGGCGCCCGCCATGGTGCCGCCGATTATGAACTTCTGCAATACGAAGAAGATGATTATCATGGGGGCGGAAACTATTACCGCGCCCGCGAGTTTGACCGTGAAATCGTAGTCTGCGCCCATGAGCTCTGCAAGCGAGGTTGACAGCGTGCGGAGCGCGGGGTCGGTGTTGACGATGTACGGCCACAGGTAGTTTGAATAGTTCCACATGAACGTGGTTATGCCCAGCACTATGAGCATGGGTTTTACGAGCGGCAGAACTATCCTGAAGTAGATGCGGAATACGCCGGCGCCCTCTATTTTGGCCGCTTCCTCGATCTCCTTGTCCACGCCGAGAAACTGCTGGCGCAGAAGGAAGATGTTGTAAATGCTCATGAGGAAGGGCATGATGAGCGCGGAAAGGCTGTCGGTTATGCCGAGGAAATCACAGATGAGGTAGTTGGGCACGAGCATTACCGTGCCGGGCACCATCATGGAAAACAGGCATATCCTGAACGTGGCGTTGCGGCCGAAAAATCTGAGCCTTGCAAACGCGTAGGCCGCAAGCGAATTGAGGAACAGGTTTGCCACGGTGTTTATGACGCACACTATCATGGTGTTGGCGAACACCGTGCCGAGGTCGAGGGCCGAAAAGGCCTGCGAATAATTTTCAAAGTGGAAGGCGAGGTTGCCGTTTTCATCGACGGGCAGCAGGGTGAAACCCGTGCTGTTGTAGGCCATTTCCGTGCGGAGCGAAGTGGCTATCATCCACAGATAGGGAACCACGAACGCAAGGCACAAAAGCACGAGCACCGCGTAGACCGCCGTCTTTTTGGCCACCGTGCCCGCGCCGCAGCGGGCGGGAAAGCGGAGCTTTGCCGCGTCAGACTTGTTTTGCATGGCTTTCCCTCCTCTTTTCCTGCAGGCGGCTGAACCACCGGGGTTTGCCGTTCTGCACGGCGAACTGCAGCAAAGTTATTACAAGAATTATGATGAACAGGAAGTACGACATTGCCGAAGCTACGGCAAAGTTGTTTTCGCGGCGCATCACGTAGTACATGCCGTACACATAGGTGTATATGCTGTTGACCATGGTGGTGTCGCCGTAGATGATGAGCATCTGTTCGCCCACCTGAAAACCGGAGATGAGACCGGTTATGAGGAAGAAGAACACTGTGGGCATGACGCCGGGCACTGTGATGTACAAAAACTTCTGCACGGCGCCGGCGCCGTCGATTTCCGCCGCCTCGTACAGCGAAGGGTCGATATTCTTCATGGCGCTGAGCATTATGAGCACGTTGTAGCCCAGACCGCCCCATATGCTCATGAACGCAAACACTACGAGCGCGGTGGCTTCGTCGTTGAGGAAGTCCACCTCGGTGCCGAACAGCTGGTTGATGAGCCCGTCGGGGGCGAGCATCTGCTGCCACATAACCATTATGGCCACGCCGACGGTGACGGACGGGATGTAAAAGACGGTCTTGAAGAATTTTTCGCCCTTAATTTTGGAATTGAGCAGGGCGGACACGACCAGCGAAAGCACTATGTTGGCCGGTACGGTTAAAAGAATGTAGAAAAACGTGGTCTTGAGCGACGACCAGAAACGGGGGTACTTTACCGAATTGGTGAACAGCTCGACATAGTTTTCAAACCCGACGAAGGTGTAATCGGTGAGATGCTGCAGCGAATAGTTTGTAAAACTGATTATGAGCGCTATCAGCATGGGTGCGAGCTGAAACACCAGAAAGTACAGGACGAGCGGCAGGATAAATGCGTATCCCGCCGCGTTCCTCTTTATTTTTTGTACTGTCTGCGCTTTCATTTAAGGCCTGCCTTCGTCAGTCGAGATACTGGGCCGCATACGCGCGGACTGCGTCTATCGCCTCGGAGACGGAGCATTCGCCGTCGATATACTTTTGCAGATTGTTGGGAATGCCGTTGTCGTTGACCTGCATCCAGCCGGACACGACGGGGCGCACCTGCGCGGTGGCGAGTTGGTTCTTTACCACGGAGTACATCTGATAGGTGGCCGACGACGCATCGGTGGTGAACGTATCTATCGTGGCGTACTTGTCGACGGCGGCAAAGTTGTTTGTGCACTGCTGGAAGAAGGACATGCAATCCTCGGAGACGAGGTATTTGATGAGCTTTAAGGCAGCTTCCTTCTTTTCGGAGCGGGCGGGTATGACAAGATTTTCGCCGCCCATGTTGGAGACGGAGCCTATGGCCTCGGTCTTGCCGGGGAAGGGTATGGCGCCGAACGTGGTGTAAGCCACCTCCAGATCCTTTATGTCGGAGCTGTGCGAAAGCGAGAATATCACTTTGCCCGCGGGCTCGCTTGTGGTGCCCTTGAAACCGGTGTTGGAGTTATAGACGGTTTCGGGAGAGTTGTCGAACATGTATTTTATCATCTCGAAGGCGGACGTAACGGTGCCGTCGTCGTCGGGAAGAACGGTTTTGGAAGATTCATCGTACAGCTTTCCGCCTGCCGCGCCGACGAAGCACTGGGTGTACCAGCCCATGTAGCCGCCGCTGCCCATGCCGCCGAAGAGCGCATACGTGGAGCCGAGGCCAGTGATGCGGGAAGCGAACTCCTTGAGGTCGTCCCACGTTTTGATGGCGTTGACGGCGCTGACCGCCTCCTCTTCGGTTGCATAGCCGCCCGCTTCCATTATCGTTGCGACGTTGTAGAACAGAACGGAAGTGTTTATGGTGAGGGGCACGCCGTAGACGTTGTTTTCATAAATTACCGTCTGCCAGGCGCCGTCGTTGAAGGCGGATTTGTTGAAGGCAAACCCGACGGAATTGTCGGCATCGACTGTAGCTTCGCCGGACCCGTCCTCCACGACGTAATCGTTGATGTTGTAGAGCAGATTGGAGCTTGCGTACTGCGCGAGCAGGGGCTGGTCAAGGTAGAGCACGTCCATATCGTTGTTGCGCGTGCTGGTGAACCTTGTGGAAATGGTGCCGTTGTACTGGTCCTTGGATACGCCTATGTGCTTTACTTTTATGCCGGTCTGCTCGGTGAAATCGGCCAGCTTTTCTTCGAGCTGGGCGTTGAGCGTGCTGGTTACGGCATAGTGATAGAACGTGACGGTGTTTTCGTCGGTATCCGAGCCTCCGCAGGCAACGAGCGACGTTGCCACACATCCGCCGAGCGCCAGAGCGACTGCGGCCTTAAAGATCTTTCTCTTCATAACTCCTCCTCCAAATTTAAAAAATTTTGCTTAATTTGATTATTGTTAACGTTCATTTTGCGAATGTTAACGTTATCAGTAAACAGTATAACACTACTAAATCGTTCTGTCAATACTTTTTTATAAATTGCAACAAAATTTTTTAAATATTCACAGACGCGGCGGCCGCGGAAAATAAAGGCGGGCGAGTCAGACCGACTCGCCCGCCTTTATTTCGGGTTCGATGTATATGCCGTGTTTGAGCGGCCTGCCGTTTATGCTGTCCACGACGGCGTCCGCCAGCCTTATGCCCACGTCGTACAGCGGCTGCCGCACGGTGGTGAGCTTGGGAAACACGGTGTTTTCGATGCCGAATCCGTCGAAGCCGGACACGGCTATCTGCGCGGGTATTTTTACGTTCCTGCGCTGCAGGGCGTGTATGCAGCCGACGGCGATGAGATCGGTGGCGCACACTATGGCCGTGGGCTCGGCCGCGGCCAGAAGGCGGACGCAGGCGTCGAAGCCGGCCTGTTCGGAGTTGTCCGCAGACACGACGTATCCGAACGGAACTTCCAGCCCGGCGGCGCGCATCGCGTCCAGAAAGCCCTGCTTGCGCTGCGCAACGTAGTGGGCGTGGAAATCCATGCCCATATAGGCTATTTTTGAATGGCCCTTGGAAATGATGTACTCCGTCATTTTGTACACGCCGCGGTAGTTGTTTACGTCCACCCAGTTGTTGAAGCGTTCGCTGTTGCCGTAGAGCACTGCGGGCTTGCTGGCGGAGATCTTTTCAAACTCGTCCTCGTCCTCTATGTTCAGGCCGGCGGCGATTATTCCGTCGAAATTGTCGTCCATGGATATTTTGCGGCGCAGGCTGAGGCTGTAGCCGAGCACGCCCAGACGTTCGCCTATCGAGCTTATGGTCTGCGCGACGAAGGATTCGGTGGCGTCGAGCGAGGCGGGTATGTACACGCATATGTTGTAGGTGCACCCCTTTATCAGCGAGCGCGCCACGCGGTTCTGCACATAGCCGGTGGACTCCACCGCCTCCATTATCCTGTCCAGAGTCTCCTTTTTTACAAGCTCCGGATTGTTGAGCGCGCGAGAGACCGTCATGACCGAACAGCCCGTTATTTTTGCGATGTCCTTTATTGTTGCCATATTCCCACATTCCCCCGCCGACTGAATGAATTACTATAATTATACAACCTTTCGACAGGCTTTGTCAATGTCAATCGAACAATTTATAACGTTAACATTTACAGAAATGCGCAAGGGGCCCGAGAACCGGGCCCCCGCAATATATTTAAGGAGAAATTCAGGATATCTCTGCTTCGATCATGCCGCCTGATTTTCAAAGCGGACTATGCCGATGGTGTAATAGTTGGTTGCGTTATTGCGGTAGAAGTAATAGGTTGAATTGCCTATGGTAACTTCTTCAAACTGCAGATCGGACATCCACGCAGAGTTGATGTCGGCAAGCTTGGTCTCGCCGTTGTACAGGCGAATGAAGTAGCCCTCCTCCTTGTACTGCGTATCTACGCCCGACGCTATAAGCGCGGAGATATCTGCGCTGAAGCTGAATTTGCCCTTTTCCGAAGAGGAGTTTTCAACAAACTTCTGTTCCTTGGTCGCGCTCGTCTTGTCGAGCAGAAGGCGTATGGAGGAAGCTTCAACGTCGGCCGAGTAGGTGCCTTCAATCACGAGCGTGGCAACGCCTTCCACGTCCTTTATTTCAAGCACATCCACCGTGTATGCGTAGCCGTGCGCCTTATAGGATATGGCGAGGTTCTCCTCGAACTTATATGTGCGGTCGCCATAGCTGTACTGCTGCGAGGACTTTGCAAAGTCGCTGTCGGTGAGCTGGGTTATTTCGCCGCCGTCGACGGATACGCGCACGCGGTACCAGTTGCCCGCGGGAAGAGCGAGCTGCGCAAGGCCTATGCGGACGGTGAAGGCGCCGTCTTCGGCTATATCGGCAACCGCGCTGTACGTTTCGACCTTTTCGGTATTGTTGTACAGATAGACCGTGAGAGTTTCGATATTTTCCGCCGTGCCGCTGAATACGAAGCATCCGCCCTCAAAACCGGCATAAGTCGCATTGATCACGGGTTCTTCGGGAGCGGGCGCGACATAGTCGCTCACTGCCATGCTGAAGGGCTTCCAGTCGGCCCAGGATTTTACGGTTATCTGCTTATCCGTGCCGGTGAAGACCATCTCCTCGGCGACGGGAGTGCCGTCGGCCTTGGTCACTTCGGGAATTTTGAGTGAATAGTAATCGGTGTCGCCTTCGGCAATGTATATCCTGACGTTGATCCAGCCCTTGTCGGAAGGAAGCTGCGCAAGGTCGTAAACGAACGTGAATTGTCCGCCGGAGACGACTACGTTCTGCTTCAAAGCATAGCCGTCGTTGCCTTCAAAGCTGACGATGAGCTGTTCGTTGGTGGTGGCTCCCTTTAAAGTAAGGTTTACCTTACCTTCCTCCTCCGCTATGGTCGCCGAGGTGAGGGTGAGATAGTACTTTTCGTAGACGAGGGCCACCGTGTCGGAGCTGCCCGCATAGTAGTAGCGGCGGGCGCCCCAGTTGTGATCGGCGGACTTGTCGAAGCCTTCGTACCAGCCAACCTTTTCCCACTCGCCGTCGTCTGCGGCGATGTTCAGGAAGTACCAGTTGCCGTTGGCGGAAGTGAGAGAGTCGAGAGCTATCTCGGCGGTGAACGCGCCGCCGTCTATGACCGCGTCAACGGAGACCACGTTGTCGTTGTCGATGAGGGCGACGGAGAGCTTTTGCACGTTTTCGACCGTGCCGCTCACGACGAGGTTGCCCTCCTCGAACTCAACGCCGGTGACTGCGACGGAGGGATCGGAGACGACGGGCGCGGCTTCGTAATATACCGCCACGCAGCCGCTGCCGCTGTTGACGGCAAGACGGAAGTTGTAGCCGTTGTAGCTGCAGGTGGAGGAGAGATCGAGCGAGCCCTGACCGATGTTGGAAGTGCCGGTTGCGCCGTCGGCCTTATACCTTAAATTGAAGGGAGTGTTTACCTTGTTGTAGCCGATGAGCGTATCCAGCGACAGAGTTGCGGTGAACGCGCCTTCGGATATCTGCGCGGAGACGAAGTTGCTTTCGCTGCCCGCGACATAGGTGTTGTTGAGGTAGATTTCGAGCGTCCGGATATTTGCGACCGTGCCGGTCACGACGAGGTTGCCATCCTCGAACTCAACGGAGGAGACCTTGACGGAAGGGTCGGCGGGATCGGGGAGCTTGTCGTAATATACGGCAACGCACTTGTTGTTTATGCCAAGGCTGAATTCGTAGCCGTTATACTGATGGGTGACGGCTATATCGAGCGAGCCCTGCTCCACGTTTACTGTAGATGCGGACAGGTCGTCCACCTTATACCTTAAATTGAAGGGAATGTTGTTTGCAACGTCGAAGGCCAGAAGAGCGTCGAGAGAGAGCGTTGCCGTGAACGCGCCGTCTTCGCCGGGAACGGCTTCGACATAGTTATCCTCGGTGCCGTCAACGTTGGTGTTGATGAGGTAAACGTACAGTTTTTCAACGTTTTCCATCGTGCCGGTCACAATAAGGTTGCCCTCCTCGAACTTAACGGAGGAGACCGCCACCACGGGCACTGCGGGAGCGGGAAGGCTCCTGTCCTCGCGCACCACGCCGAGCGTATAGTAATCGGTGAGGGAATTGCGGTAGAAGTAATATACGACGTCCTCGCCTATCTCCACTTCTTCAAAGAGGATATCGGCCGCCCATCTGGAGTTGATGTCGTCTATCTTTTCTTCGCCGTTGTACAGGCGCAGGAAGTAGGGCGCGCCGCTTTCAAGCTCGCTTATGTCACAGGTGAAGGAAAACTTGCCTGCTTCGGAAGCGAGGTTGTTCAATTTCAGTTCGACGGGCGTGCCGCTCGTTTTGTTGAGCACGAGCACGATATTTTCCGCCGCAACGGAAGCGTCGGCGAGCACGCCTTCGATTATGAGCGTGGCCTTGCCTTCGGTTTCGGTTATCTCGGCATTGGTTATGCCGTACTTGTAGCCCTGGAACACGAGGGCGAAATCGGTGTTGCTGTACTCGGTAGTGAAGTAATAGCGGCGCGTGCCGTGCATGTACTGAAGGTCGGTGTCGAATCCCTCATAGTAGGGCACTCTCTGCCATACATCGCCGTCCTTGGATATATTCAGGCGATACCACTCGTACTGTTTGGTGACGAGGGAGATATCGAGCTCGGCGGAGAATTTGCCGTCCGCAACGGCGACGTCCACGGAGTATATCTCATCGTTGTTGATGAGCGCGAGCTTTAAGGTCTGTGTGCCTGCAGCCGTGCCGGAGACGAGCATTTTGCCGTTTTCGAGTCTGACTTCGGTGACGGTTGCGCTGTAGCTGCCGTCCCATGCGGTCACGTTGAAGCTGAGCGTGCCGACGCCGCCGTCGGTCCAGCTTACAACTGCGAGCTGCGTGGACGCGGCATAGAACACGTTGCCGGAGGATACGGGCTTACCGTCGCTTACCGTCTGCGCGAGAGGTACGACAAAGTAAGAATTATCGGGATAATATATTCTGACATTGACCCATTCGCCGGTCACGGGGATACCGGCAAGGTCGTATTCGACGGTGAAAGCGCCGTCTTCGCCGACGGTTATGTCGGTGTACTCGCGCCACTTGTCGCCTTCGGGATTGACGCCCACATACAGGCGCACGCCCTCGACGTTGGATGTGCCGGAAAGCTTTAACTTGAGACCGTCGGAGGTGATTATCTCGGAAGAGGAGAGCGTTACCTTGTAGCCGTTATAATCCTCGACCTTGAAGCTGAACACCTTTTCGCCGCCGCTCTCCCAGCTCTGCACTGTAACCTTGTCGGTTTCGGTGGTGAAGGACTTGCCGACGGTGAGATCCGTTTCGTCGAGCATGACGAGGTAATAATAATCGTCGTTGAGATACAGATGGGTGTTGTACCAGTTGGTCCCGTTGAGATTGTCGATGCGCAGGCTGACTGCAAAGTCGCCGTTTGTATCGAGCGTGACGTCCACTTCGCCCACGTCGTCGCCGTCCTTGCCCGTTTCGACGACAAGGCGGATATTGTCCTTATCCTCAATTACTATATTGCCGGAGACCTTGAGCAGTATCTGACCGTTCTCCTCGGCGATGGTTGCGGCGATATCGTTGATTTCGTACTCAATATCGTTGTAGCGCTCGTCGATGTCGGCGAGGAATTCGGGGGTGAGGGCGTCGACGCCTTCGACCACTGTTTTGGAGAGCACTTCGGCAAACATCGCATAGCCGCGGGTGCCGGGATGCACGCCGTCGCCGAAGAGCAGCGACTTGTTCTGGGTGATCTCGTACAGGTCTACGAGTTCCATGCCCCTCTCCTCGGCTATTTCGCGCTGAACGGGGGCTATTATGTTTGCAATGTTGTCGTTGTTGATGTCGTATATTCCCGAATAGGCATAGGGCACCGTGCAGATGATTATGCGCATGTCGGGATTGACCGCGAGAAGCTCGTCAAGCAGATGATTGTAAGCTTCGGCAAATTTTACTTTATTCTCTTTCAAGCCATCTTCCGTATCCACAGCAGGATTATAGGTGGTTTTGGAATCGTTTGTGCCCATGTTGATGATGGCGATGTCGGGCACTATGGCCTGAACGCCCGTCCACTGACGGTTTTGCAGCCAGGGCACGGGGGTGCCGTCGGTATCCGTGCCGGTATCGGTGCGCACGGTGCGGCCGCTCTTGCCGAAGTTGACCACGTTGTAGCTGCCGCCGAGGGCGTTCTGAAGCTGTGCGGGATAGCTTTCGGTGTAGAAGTTGCCAGCTCCCGCGCCTTCGGTTATGGACGCGCCTATGGCGGCTATGACGGGAACATCCTCCTCTTCGGCCTTGGCCACGGGCTTGATCTGGACGTAGTTTTCGGCCTCCCATACCTTTACCGCTATGTAAGTGCCCGTGCTGAACATTGCGGGCTGGGTGTGCGTGAGCACGTTGCCTTCAACATTTATCGCAGGCGACGTGTTGTCGCCTGCGGCGAGAGCGGCGCGCTCGCCGTTCACGTAAACCTTAACCGCGGTTACTTTCTGGCCGTCGGCGTTTTCGGTCGTGGAGAACACCACGTCGAAGCGGTTCCACTCACCCTTTGCGTAGGAAGTGTCGACGATGTTGGCCGCGGCCTGTTCGGGCGCGGAGGAAAGAGCTATGCGCAGGCCGCTGTAGGCATAGGCCAGACGATAGCTGGAGTTGTTGTTATTATCGGGCGACGAGGAATTGAACCAGATGCTCCAGTCGTTGGTGCCCTTGAGCATGAACGAAACGGTGGCATTGGTCAAGTCGCCGTAGTTTATGGCCTGATTGGCGCGGTGGAATTTGACCGAGCCGTCGGCAAGCGAATAGACTATGTCGCCGCCGTCCTGCTCCGCGCCGTCGTTGTTGGTCATGTATTCCCAGTTGGACGCGGTATAAAATTTGGAATCGAGTTCCGAAAGCACGGGAACGTCCTCCTCGTCGCCGGGTTCGTCGGGGCCGCCGGGTTCATCAGGCTCTTCGGAATCCTTCTCCCAATTGGCGGTGAAGATCACGTCCTTTGCGGGCATCGTGTAGGTTGCTCCGGCGTTGTAATTCTTTGTGCCGTCGTTCCAGCAGACGAATTTATATCCTTCGCGCGCGAACGTGTCTGCGGGCAAAAGAGTTATCTTTTCGCCCTCCTCGTAGGACTGCTCTGCGGGGATATCGCCCGTGGCGTCGTCCGCCCCGCGGGAGTACGTCACCTTATAGGTCGTGCCGTCGTCGGGCTTGTCGCCGCCGGCGCATGCGGCCAGACCGAGCGCGGCGCACACAACCGAACAGAGCACAAGAAAAATAAGCTTTATTTTTCTTTTCATTGTTTCCCTTATCCTCCTGAATAGTTTATTTACGCTAACATTCGATAAAATGTTAACGTTATCATGATAACGATATCACAAGTTATCCGACTTGTCAAGAGGTTTTATGAAAAAATCACAAAAAATTTTAATGGCTAACACCCGGCGCTCAAAAACCGTATCGCGCTTGCTTACGGGAGCGCGCCGGCGGAGCGAAATAAGATATCCCTTCATCTTGTCTTTACTTTGACGGGGCAACCGCCGGCGATTGCGGCGGTGCAAAGTAAGATATCCCATTTACATTACTTTGCGCGGGCATGACCGCCGGCGATCGCGGCGGCATGCAACAGGATGCCCCCATCGCTTTATCGGGCGGGAATGTCCGCGATAACGCCGGGAAAAAGAAAGATATCCCCCCTTTATGCAAGGGAGGATATCGGCGACATAGTTAAAGCGGACGGCATTGCCGCGAAGCGGCGCCCGGAAATGCGGGCAACCTTTCAAAGCGGCGCCGCAAAATTTTGCGCGTCAGCGTTGATAATACGCGCAGAAGAGCAGCCACATGGAATCTTCGTAGGCGTTGTAATATGCGCCGTTATAGAGGACATTGTCGGCCATGCCGTACCTGTCATTGTACAGCCTTTGCGACTTGATGAAATTGGTCAGAAATTCCTTAAGCTGTTCGTTTACGGGATACATGCCGCCGGCGTTGCAGTACTCGGCATAGCCGCGCAGATCGGTGTAGGCGTCGTAATTGTACGGCCGCCCGAAGGCATTCTGCCTTGAAGACGCAGCCGAAGACGACTTCCCGCCCGACCTGTCTCCGCCGCCTTCAGGCTGTTCCATTGCTTTCTTGTAGCCGTAAAGGCAGAGCCTGTAGTCCCAGACCTCATTCTTGCCGTCCTCGTTCAGACCCATGGGCATGTTGAGAGGCTTGCTCTCATACTCGATGTTTGTAAATGAGCGTCCGTTGAACAGGTCAAACGGCTGCTTAGAATCGAGATACATGTACACGAGCGGGCCTGTGGGATGTCCCTCCTCGTCCCCTTCGTTCTTCAAACGGTAGTAGCCGTCATCAACGCTGAGGTCGACGAGCTCCGCATCGAAGACGTAATTGGGCAGACCCGCAGTGCTGCCCTGCCGGCTGACTATCATGGAGAGAGTGCCCGTGCCGACATCGGCATCGGCAAGCCTGCCGCCTTCAGACATTTTGTCGATATACGCCTGATAGCCGACGGGATCTTCAAGCTTGTTAACGTAGCCGTCGGGCAGGATTATTTTGACTTCGGCTGAGTCCATCTCGTAGCCGCCGTCGCGGGCGAGGTAGAAATCGAAAATCACGGGATACGAGCCGTAACGGCTGGCAGCCGACAGACTGAAGCGGAATCCGCCGCCCACCATGTCGTCGGTGAGTTCGATGTCGAACTTGAAATTCTGCGTGTAGACGCCCGAGGAGACGGTTTCGTCGCCGCCCGTATATATGGTTGCCGGACCCCAGTATGCCTGACTGCCGACATAGTATTTGGCGCAGGGATTTATTTCGTCCGCGGTGGCGTCCACCCACGAGCGCACGCCGTAAGTGCCGCCGGCCGGGGGATAGTACAAAAAGTACACCTCGTCCTCGGCGCTGTCTATCTGAACGCGGTAGACGCCGACGTCCGACAGCTCGAAGGCGGACTGCTGCGTGTCGCCGTCGTGGTTGCGGTCGCTTTTGTATTCGGAGAGCACTATGGCTTCGATGGAGACGTCGGGCGCGAGCGACGTGGCCACATAGGCGTTTGTGTTGTAGGTGTAGCCTTCGGAGGACGAGCCTTCGTCGCCGAAGCCGGAGAGCGTGACCTGATAGTTGCCGTCCAGCGGGACGGGACTTGTGGCCACATGGTCGGCGTTGAATTCGGCCTCGTAGACAGAGCCGTCGGTGAGCGAGCGCCACTTGGCCTTTACGCCCTGCGTGTAGAGAAACACTTCGCCGTCTTCGACTATGGTCACGGTGTAAAGCGATTCTTCGCCGGCGGGAGTTTCCCCGCCCTGATCGTCGCCGCCCTGGCCGGCCGAAGAGCCGGGGTCCTTGGTGGCGCCGGAATAGTTGCCGATATCGCAGCCGGCGGCCGCAAAGGCAAATATAAGGGCCAGAGCACAGGTCATGGCGGCGAGCAATAATTTTTTGATCTTCATATTGTCACCTTCCGTTCTACTTTATTTTGACGAACAGGCTCTTTATGTCGTTCCACTTGAGTTTGCGGATTATGATGTCGACAACGAAGAGCGCGACCGCCGCAATGAGCAGGGGCAATGTCAGATACAATGAATAGGTATCGAGCTCGTCTTCGGGATTGATGAGCTGAATGGAGCCGTCCTCGCTTACCGTTCCCCTGCCGGCAAGCAGCAGGTTGAGCGTTGAAGGACTGAAATATTCAAAGCTGTCGTATTCCGCAAGATAGGGAATGTCGATGTATCCCGACGAGGTGTACTGCTTTCCTTCAACCGTATAGGTTACCCGCACGGAGTACGTGCCTATGTCTTCGGGCAGGAAGCCGTAGGAATACTGCGTGCCGTTGAACGCCATGGCGTATTCCTGCGACGAGCCGTCGGGCGAAGTGACCGTGACGACCGCCGAAGCCGCAGCCACGGCATGCGCGGGGCGGATCTCGGCGGAAGCGTAGCCGCCGGTATATTCCAGATTGAAAAGATAGGGATAATCGACATGCTGTTCGGGCGTGTTGGTGAAGAGTATGTTGCGCAGCAGCTGATTCCACGTGCTGCCTTCGGCAAGCTGCGTGTCGTCGCCGGAGCCGACGAAGTCGCCCACCCAGCCGGAGCCCACGCTTGTGCTGCCCAGACTGGAGGAGAACGAAGCCACCCTGCCGTTGCCGTAGCTCCAGTAGGAATACAGCGGCACTTCGACCGTGACGGGATTGCCGTCGCCGTCCACACGACCCGTATCGTAGTCCACCGTGAGCACGTTGGTGGCGGAATTTTTTAACCTGCCGTAGAAATAGCCGCCTATATCGGGCACGCTTGCGATGCCTTCAAGCACTTCGTCGCCGGCAAGTTCCACATTCACCGCGGTGTCGCCCACGACGTAGTAATCGTTGACGGAGGGAAGATATTCGCCCACCACCACGTCGCCTATGTCTTCGGGATTGGTGCATTCGTAGTAATTGTTGGCGTCGGGGTCGTTGCCGCATCCCGCCGCGGCCACGCGGCGCATCTCGCTTATGCCGTCGGAGTTTGCGGTGTCGGAGGGCCCCACATACAGGCAGTTGGTGAGCACGCCCTGCGCAAACAGGCCGCTCGCTTCGGATATGGGATCTATGGCGGTGACGTCGTAGTTTCTTCCGTCGCTTATAAGGCAGATCTCGTTCACCTTGTCGCTGACGATATATTTGGACGCTTCGTTGAGACCGAGGCCGATATCGGTGGCCTGCATGCCCTCGAAGTCGTCGATGAAATCCATAAGCTGATTGTAATTTTCGCTGTCGACTTCCCCGCGGGAAGGCACCCTTATGCTCCTGACCGAACCCCAGAAGGCTATTATCGTGACCGAACTGTCAGACGAGACGGAGCGCTCTATCATCAGCTTGAGACCGTTTTTGACCGCGGCCATATAGCCCGACTCATCCATGGAGTAGGAATTGTCGACGACAAATATCATGTTGCGGTCGTCGGCGTTGTTGCCGCCGAAGCTGGAAGGGAGCATGTCCTGCAGAGCGGTGAGGGAATCGTCGTCCTTGCTCTGTATGGACGTGTTGCCGAACGTGAGGAGCGTTTTGCCGTATGAGGATACGAGCGTGTTGAGCGCGTCGATGAACGCGGAATAGTTAGACAATGCGGTTATGTCGGTGTTTGCCAGCACTATCTGATCGTATTCGCACAGATCTTCCACGATAGAAGGCACCGGATCGACGTTGCCCACAACGATGTATTCGTCCACCTCCGCGTCGTCGCCGTAGAGGGCGCGCAGCCTGTCGAGGTCCTCGCCGCCGTTGGTGTCGAGGTAGGACTGGGCTATGACGGCGACCTTCATTTTGTCGTGCACGGTCTGCGTGAAGGAATAGCTGTCGTTGAAGGTATTGACTTCGTCCTCGCAGGAGACGGCGACTGTGTAGTTGTAAGTGCCGGGCTCGTCGGTGCACAGCTCGAAGCTGAAAACGTTTGTGCCGACCGACAGCGTTGGATAGGTGGACTGCGAATACTGCGGAAGCTCCTCCCTTACCCCGTCCTCGCCCGTGCGGCTGACGGAGAGGGTGACGACGGCGTTGCGCGCGCTGCCCGAGTTGACGGTAACGTACGCGCCGGACTGTCTGCCCGCAAAGGCCGTGGAGCTGAACTCCGCATCGGTGACCTGCACTTCGTGCGTGCCGTCGGGCAGGTTGTCGTCCACGAAAATGGCGTCGACGTATATCCCGCTGTCGTAAAGCGCGTTTATGGTGCCCGCGAGACCGGAGGACTGTTCGGGACTGCTGTCGCCGCCGTCGGTGATGAGCACTATGCGCTTTATGACGCCGTCGTGGAACAGTCCCGACGCATACGTGAGCGCGCCGGAGATGTCGGTCGCGCTGTCGTCGACGTCGGCGGTCTTTACGCTGACGTTTTCGCCGCCGAGCTCGCATATCAGCTCGCAGTCGCGGCCGAAGGCGACGACGCCCATTCTGGAATTGGCGGGCAGGGCTTCGCGCACGTTCTGCACATAGCGGTCGACGGTATCGAGATTGCGGGACGCCGAATAGGACACGTCGGCCACGACGTACACTTCCGTCTCGGTCATGACAGTAAGGATCGAAGTTCCGGCTATGGCGAAGCCGACGAGGACCGCGATGAGCACGTGGAGCACGCACGAGGCGATGTTGTGCCCGTTTGCGTTGTCCTTGCGCACGGCAAGCGCGAAAGGAACTATCACTACGGCTACGAGCGGGATTATCAGTAACAGCAGATATGCATTATCGAAGTTGATATTGCTCATAGCAGTAAACCACCCAATCAGCGATAAGTACGACTGCGAGCAGGGCGAAGATGTACCAAAGTTCATCATACTGCCCGTCGTAGCCTTCATAAGTCTGTTCCCCTGCAAGGGAGAACGAAGCTTCGGTAACGGACGTCTGGCTCTCCGTCTGGGGGAAAGCGGAATACAGACGGTAGGAACGGAGCGTTCCCGCAACGTCCACGGTTATGGTGTAGGTGCCCACTTCTTCCAAAGTGAACTTAGCCCCCGCGCCCGACGCGGCAAGATAAGTGACGTCGCCGCCCGGAGAGGACACGGTGACGCTGTCGGCATTGCCCGCGGCGTTGACCGTGACCGTGTCGCCGCAGACGTGATATGTGGAATCCACGACGGCGGGGAAGGAATATTGAAGCAGATTGCGGAAGAGTATCAGAAAGCCCATGCTGACGGCCATGTCGGAGTCCCTGAACGTGGTTGCGAACACCACCTCGCGGCTGCCGTGGGCAGATTCGGCCGTGAATATGACGGGATAACCCTGATAGGAAGCTATTACGGAATAGTTGCCGTAGGGGCTGCAGCGCATGTAGCTCTTTATTTTTATGTTCTTTGCGTCGCCGGCCACGGTGCCGCCTTCGATCAGGTCGCCGTCGCTGTAAAGTATATTGTTGAGTATGCTGCGCATTTCCGCGGTGGTGGAATCGGAATATTCGAGCGTGCCGTAGCCCTCTATTTCCACGTTGTCGTCCTGAATGCCGAATCCGGCGCCGGGAATGTTGCCCTGCGGGCCGAAGAACCAGACCGCGCCGTCGCGGGGGAGCTCCGAAGGCGAGTAGCCTTCGTAGATGTAAAGGCCGTAGCCCGAGGGATAGCGGCCGGACGAAGCGTACTGCTCGTCGTACTCCGCCAGCGACATCACGGTGAGTTCGGCGTTTTCCATGACGCCGAAGGCCGTCCTCAGAAAGAAGGGTTCGTCGCTGACGAGCAGGGCCCTGTAGGTATTTTCGGTCTCCACGCTGTAGACTATGCCGGTGTTGTCGAGGGGCTGCGCGTCGTCGCGCGCGATGGTAACCGAAAAACTTTCAAACGAGGAGAGCTCGGTGGAAAATTCAAACGGCTCCTCGTGATAGTCCGCCACGTAGAGCGTCTGTTCGTAGGTATAGGTCTGTCCGCCGGACACGACGTCCAGACGGAGCGGGAGTTCGGCCGCGCTCTTGTAGGACGTTACGGTGCCGCGCACGACTATCTTTTCGCCGCTTTCGTACGAGAGCGAGCCCACGGCGAAATTGTCGACGTATTTGGATACGTCGATGACTTCAACGTTGGAGCACTCCTCGTACGTCTTGTCCGTAACAAAATAATTGAGCGTGGAAGAATCGGTGTTGAAGAGCGTCTGCATGGCAGACAGAGCGTTGTCGACGGACGCCGGGGAATAGTCGGCCTGCGTCTGCGAAAGCATGGAGAGCACGCGGTCCTTGTCGGTGGTTTCCTCGTATATGGTAGTGGCGTCGCCCACGCAGATTAGAGTGAAAGCGCTGCCGCCCGCCGCGCGGTTGATGATCTCCTCCACGCGGTCCTTTGCGATGTCGAAGCGGGTCTCGTCCCCCTGCACCGTGCGCATGCTGCCCGAGCAGTCCAGCGCTATGCAGTATCTGTTGGCCGCGCCGTGCATGGTGAACACGGGGTGAGCGATGCCGAACGACAGAAAGAGCACGGCGAGTATCTGGAGTATCAGACTGATGATACCGGCTATTTTGCTTATGGGATTTTTTCGCTTTAAAAATCTTTCGGAGAGCGTCCAGATATATGTGGACGAGACGGTCTGTTCGGTATACTTGTTCTTGATTATATAGATTATGATAAGAATGGGTATGCCTATCAGACCGAGCAGTCCGAGAGGATACAGAAAACTCATTTGACTACCCCCAGATCGGAGAGTTTGCCCAGGAATATTTCGCCGACGGATCTGTCGGCCTCGGCGAGGATATAGCTTGCGCCGCGCGCTTCGCAATAGTTGCGTATGCGGGACGTGATGTACTCCACGGCGGCCTTATAGGCGTTTATTATATCCTTTGTGATATTGCGGCGATAGGACTTGCGGACGTCCTCGCTGTCAAACAGGTGGGATTTGCCGCGCAGCTTGGGACTGAGCTCGTCGCGGGTGAGCACCTGAATGCAGCACACGTCCCTGCGCTTGCCGCAAAGATAGTCTATGGCGCCTTCGTAATCGTTGTCGGTCAGAAAATCGGATATTATCACGGACAACCCGTCGCCGTAGCCTACGCTTTCGGGCAGAATGGCGCGGGTTATGTCGCTGTCGCCGTCAAAGACTATGTCGTTGAGCTTGCCTATCTGCTCCAGATACATGTCCTTGCCGTGGACGCCGGAAAAGACCTCCTCCACCCTGTCGCCGTGAATGGCGTAGAGCGAGACCTTGTCCATATCGCAGACCGAAATGTAGGCGATTAGCGCGGCGATTCGCAGCGCCTGATCGCCCTTGTTGCCCTTGCCGTAGTCCATGGAGCGGCTGGCGTCGATATAGATGCGGGTGTGCATCTGCCTTTCGTCGAGAAAGAGCTTCAGATACAGCTTTTCAAACCGGGCATATGCGTTCCAGTCTATCTTGGTTATGTCGTCGCCCGCCATGTAGTCGCGGTGATCGGCAAATTCGCACGAAGAGCCGAAATTCTTGGTCTGATGATTGCCGCCGAAAAGGCCGGCGACATTGTTTTTGATGAGCAGCTGCAGCGTTTCCACCTGCTGCAGGAACTCCTCGTTTATAACAAAGTTAGCCATTATCGTTCAGCAGCGGTCACTTGGAATTTTTCTTTGTCTGTTTGAGCAGCAGTCCTATCACGTCGTCCACGGTGAGATGGTCGTTGACGGCGTTGTAATTTATCTTTATCCTGTGGCGGAGCACGGGATATGCCAGAGCGTCGATGTCCTCATACGATACGTTGTAGTTGCCGTTCATCAGCGCGCGCACCTTGCCGCAGGTGATGAGGTTCTGCGCCGCGCGGGGCGACGCGCCGTAGCGGATGTACTTTTTGGCCGCTTCGGGCGAGGACTGGACTTCGGGATGGGTGTTGGCGACAAGGTTCATGGCATAGTCCAGAACTTCATCGATGATGGGCACGCGCTTGGCAAGTTTGCGCATTTCGAGTATGGTCTTGCCGTCCACCACGGCGTTTGCGGTCTCGGCCATGGTTATCTGCGTCATGTTTACTATGTCGGCCAGTTCCTTTACGGAGGGGAACTGCATTATGAGCTTGAACATGAAGCGGTCCATCTGCGCTTCGGGCAGGGGATAGGTGCCGTCCTGCTCGATGGGGTTTTCGGTTGCGAGCACGAAGAAGGGCTCGTCCATCTTATACGTCGTGTCGCCCACGGTTACGTTGTGCTCCTGCATGACCTCGAGCATGGCCGCCTGCGTTTTGGGCGTGGCGCGGTTGATTTCGTCGGCGAGGATGAGGTTGGCAAATATCGGGCCGCGGCGGAAGGCCGTGTTGAGCCTGCCGGCGTCGTCTTTTTCGATTATGTTGGTGCCGGTGACGTCGGAAGGCATCAGGTCGGGCGTGAACTGAATGCGCGAGAAGGGCAGCGAGAGCGCCTTGGAGAACGAGCGGACGAGCCTGGTTTTGCCTACGCCGGGCACGCCTTCCAGAAGGACGTTGCCGCCTGCGATTATGGCTGTTATGACGCTGTCGACTATCTCCTCCTGTCCGACGACGTCCTTGCGTATCTCCTGCTTGATATCGGAGATGGCGCGGCTGAAATTTTTGACCTTTTCCAAATCTTCCATAGTTGTTTCCCTTATGATATAATTAAATTTTAATAAAAATTTTTTTATTCGTCATCTACAACTTTTCCCGCGTCAACCGGCATTTTCCCTGTCGGATATGGCGTTGAAATAGTCATTTATGAAATCGAGATAGTCCTTGCCGAGACCATCGTCGTTTTCGTTGAATTTATTGCGGTACTCGCCGTCGAGCGCTTCGCTGTACTTGACGTAGCCGTGGCCGGGCCAGTAAATTTCCGAACCATAGGCCGAAGGCGGACGGGTGGCGCCGCCGCCCTGTTCGTCTTTGCCGCCGTCTTCGGTCGAGCCGGAAGCGGGCACGTCGTCCACGGGGACGTGGAGAGCGGGCATGACGCCGTCGGGGATTTCGAATATCTCCTGCAGACGATAGATCACGGTCTTCCCGGCAGAGCGGGAAAGACTGTCCGTATTGACCATGGCGCTCACTTCCACGGTGGCGTCGTCGGTGGCCTGCTGGGCGGCAAGAGCGGCCTGCCTGTTGGCGTCTTCAGCTCCGTCCTCGTCGACGGCGACCGCGGCGAGAGCGTCGGCATAGGCGGCCAAAGCTTCGTGCAGGCGGGCGTTGAGGGAAGAATCGACTTTCAAGAGAGCCTCATCGATCACGGCGGCGTAGTCGTGCGCGGCCTGCAGGGGATCTTCCACGGTGGCGTCGAATTTGTATTTGATGTTGGTGAATTCCGCGCGCACGGTGTTGGTGTTGAGCGCGGCAATGTGTATGCCCATGCGGTTGAGCTCGGCGTCGGCAGTCGCCTGCGACAGCGCAAGACCGTAAGCTTCGCACGTTATCGTCGCCTGAACGGCGCCGTCTATATCGACCATGGCGCCCGTGACGACGGAATAGAGCTCGTCCAGCGGAAGGCTGAGCATGGTTTGGGTCTGCTCGTCGTAGACGGCGTCCATTATGCCGTTGAGCTCTTCGAGTATGGTCTGCCTGCACTCTTCCTGGAACGCGGTATTTTTTTCCACGTCCTGCATGAGTTCGCGCAGAGCGGCTATCTGCCAGTCGGTAGTGTCGGCATAGCTGATCTCCGGCTCCGGCTTTAAGAGCGTGAACGTGAGCGACGTTGCGAACACGCCCGCCGCGAGAATGAAGGCGAGCGCGTAGGCCCACGCCCTCCTTATGCCTATGCGCCGCGTGCCCGCCGCCGCGAGGGCGCTCTGGGCGTCGTCGCGCTGAATGGCGACGAGACTGTCGGCGCTGTCGCGGTAGGCTATCATGGTCTGAACCTTTTCGGGCAGGCCGAGCCGGCTGTCCAGCATGCGCGCTATGCGCCTGTCGGTGGGCAGCATGACAAGGTACGCCGCGCCGCCGGCAACGAGGGCCGCGCCGACGCCTATGCCGGCATACGCCATCGGAGAAAGCATGGCCGCGCCGGCGATGTACGGCAGCAGCGCCGCGGCGACGGCTACAAGACCGGCCGCTATGCCGACGGCGCAGCTTTTGACGACCGCGAGCAGAATGATTTTGCGTTTGAATGCCTGGAATTGTCCGTTCATGAAAAAATCTCCCGGAGTGCTTGGGCGGATGTCCGCCGGGTGAATAAATTAAGCATAAAATATGACCGGCACGCATAAGTTTGCACTGTCGGGCACAGTTTTAAACAATTTATGCTTTCATTATTCATCAGTAGATTATACTATCATTGCGCCGTTTAGTCAAATGATTTTTTAATTGGTTGCATGTCTTTTGGGCGTCCGGCCCATAATTTTGCGCAGTTTTTGCGACAAACAAAACAATTTCGGGGCGCGCAATTTTTTTGCGCGCCCCCGCATGACTTTTTAAACGACAACAGTTCCGCGCTAACGAGCGCCGTCGTCGCGGCGGCGTTTTACGGCCCTGACGACCAGCCACGCCCCGACCCCGGCGGCGACGGCCGCCGCGGCCGTGCAGCAGGCTATCAGCCAGACCGTCATGTCGTTATACGGCCGGCGCGTGGGATACCCCCACTCGAACCACGTATCCTCCGCGGAGAGAATGAAGGTCAGTTCGCTGTCGGGAAGGGAGTCGAACGACATGCGGTACCCCTCCTCCGTTCTTTCGGGCCTGCCGAGCGAACAGTGATTGACGAAATAGGGCGATCCGATGATTATTTCGAGCGTGCCGAAATCCGCCCAGTCCGCAGCCGGCGACAGCAGGTAAGTATATCTGCAGATGTCGTCGTCCGTGTCGAGCTCGGGATAGACGGGCGCGGTGACGGAGTTTACCGCCCTGCCGCCCGCCGGCAGCGTGACCGAATATGCATACCAGCGCAGCAGATTTTCGGGGTCGACGAAAAAGCTGTCGCACTCGTAAAAGCACATGCCTTCGCCGAAATCCCGCCCGGAATCGATTATCTGATCGCAGACGGCGTTGAACCAGTCGGCTTCGGAGACTCCGCGCGCGGGGTCGTACGTTTGAGTTGCAAGCTCGCCGAGTGTGGTTGAGACCGTCTTGTCGTCGAGAGTGCACGAACCGTTTTCAACGGACCATACTATGGGGTCTATGGCCCCGCCGAGTATATACACGGAAAAACTTTGGCCGTTGGTGCAGGACATGAATATGCGCTTTTCTTCATAATTGAAATCGCTCAAACTACAGACGAGCGCCGTCGAGGACGAATGGAACGAGGGAAAGGGCGCGGAGAGAGAAGCGTATCTGCCGGGCTCGCCCGAGGCGTTGACAGTGTAATTATATATTGTGACGGGCGTAGAGGGCGCAAAGAGCCCCTCCTGCATATATCCGGAGCGCAGTCGCGCCTTGTCCGTTTCGTTGTCGTAGTCGCTGTAGGCCGACGAATAGGTATGGCGAAGAATTTTTTGCACCTCCTCTCCGTCCACGGCGACGGCATACGCGGAGCCGGCCGCGGGGTCGTAGTCGCCGTCGGCATAAAAACCGTAAGCGTAGGAGGGCAGCTTGCCGAACGGGAAGGCGAGATTGACCGTGACCGCATAATCGGCGGGGTTGTACAGGGCGTACTCGGCCGTGACGCGGGCATCGTAAGCGGCGAACTCATCCGCCGTGCCGTAGTAATTGGACGGGAAGGAGGGAATATCGAAAGTCAGCTTTTCGCTTTCGACCACGACGGGACACTGCCCGTCCGCAACTACGGCTCCGGCGGACGAGAGCCCGCTCCACGAAGTCTGCGCGGAATTGGCCGCGGCCGCTTCGGCCGGCCGGAGCGCAAGCGGCGCGACGACGGCGAGCGCGCAAACGGCGAAAGCCGCCAGCTTTTTTGAAATTGCTTTCATCCTCTTTTCCTCCTCATCTTTATCGTATCGCTTTTCTCTTCATCTTTATCATATCACGCGGCGGCGGACGGCGCAATACCCTGTTTTGTAAAATTTGCAGAAAAGACATCCCGACATATTCAGTCGCCCGACGCGCCGCGGAGGAGATCTTCCTCTCTTTAACATAACACAGCCCAAAGCGCCGGAAACTGACCGCGCGGCAGAAAATTTTGCGCGGCAGCGCATGAGCGCGGCATGACGGCAAGCGCGCAGCGCCCATGCAGTGCCCGCACGAACACAGACGCCGCAACGAACGCCCGGGCAGCGGCAAACGCGCGCGACGCGACGTAAAACGAGCGCAAAACCTGTAAGGAATTCCTGTATAATCGCGCCGCCATATTCCTTACACATGCCTGCGCGGGTCGCGGATACCCGTCGCATGCGGGCAACCGCGGTTTAAGGAAAGTAAGCCCGCCCGCGGAACGGGCCGCGGGCGGGCAGAAAGAACGGTTTGTTTTATCTGTTTGTTTTAATTATTTTTTATTGGGGACTATGCGGTCCTTGCCGCCCATATAGGGACGGAGAACTTCGGGAATGAACACCGAGCCGTCGGCCTGAAGATGATTTTCAAGGAAGGATATGAGCATTCTGGGCGGAGCCACGACGGTGTTGTTGAGCGTGTGCGCATAGACGTTTTTGCCCGTGGCCGCGTCCCTGTAGCGGATGCCGAGACGGCGGGCCTGCGCGTCGGTGAGGTTGGAACAGCTGCCCACTTCGAAATAGCCCTTGCGGCGGGGGCTCCACGCCTCGACGTCGAGCGAGCGGTATTTGAGATCCGCCAGATCGCCCGAGCAGCACACGAGCGTGCGGCAGGGTATGCCCATGGAGACGAACAGCTCCACCGTGTAGTTCCACATCTTTTCGTACCACGAGTCCGATTCTTCGGGCTTGCAGATGACTATCATCTCCTGCTTTTCAAACTGGTGTATGCGGTAGATGCCCCTCTCCTCTATACCGTGCGCGCCCTTTTCCTTGCGGAAGCAGGGCGAATAGGACGTGAGCGTCAGGGGAAGGTCGCTCTCCTTCAGCGTGGTGTTCATGAAGCGGCCTATCATGGAGTGTTCGCTGGTGCCGATGAGGTAGAGGTCTTCGCCCTCTATCTTGTACATCATGCCGTCCATCTCCTCGAAACTCATAACGCCGGACACGACGTCGGAGCGGATCATGAAGGGCGGTATCACGTAGGTGAAGCCCTTGTCTATCATGAAGTCGCGGGCATAGGCGAGCACCGCGGAGTGCAGACGGGCAACGTCGCCCACAAGATAGTAAAAGCCGTTGCCGCTGGTGCGCCTTGCCGCGTCGAGGTCGATGCAGCCGAGATTTTCAAGTATGTCCAGATGATAGGGGACTTCGAAGGGCTTTTCTTCGGGAGTGAGGTAGGTGTTCTGCTGAACGTTGCAGCTGTCGTCCCTGCCTATGGGCACGTCGTCGGCGATGATGTTGGGAATGGCCATCATATCCTTTTTGAGCCGTTCCTCCGCCTCGGCGGTTTCGCGCTCTATCTCCGCGATGCGCTCGTTGTTGAGTCTGGACTCCTCCTTTGCGGCCTCGCCCTCCTCCCTTTTGCCTTCGCGCATGAGCGCGCCTATCTTTTTGGCGATGGCGTTGCGCTGCGCGCGGCGGGAATCGCCCTCCTGCTGAAGGGCCCTGCGGCGGGCGTCGAGTTCGAGCACCTCGTCCACGAGGGGGAGCTTGCCGTCCTGAAATTTCTTTTTTATGTTCTCCCTGACCTTGTCGGGATCGCTGCGTATAAGATTGATGTCTATCATGGCTTAATACCCTGCATTTGTTTTTTGAATATGCAAACATTATAAACCAAAAAGGACGTTAATGCAAATGAATTGCCCCAATTTAATTGAAAAAACGGCGGGCGTATGTTATAATGGCAATATGTATGACGCCGTGCAGACGGCGCAAGATAAACGTATAAGGACAGACGATGAGCAAAATTTACTATAAATCCAACAGAGCCGGCCGCGACGGCGAGTCCGGAGCGGACGCTTCCGCCCCCGCCGCGCGCGGAGCGGAGACCGCAGATCTGCCCGCCGCCGGCAGCGGCGCGCCGGAAGAGAGCGCGCCCGCAAGGAGCCAAAGGCGCAGAGCGGCAAGGCCGGCGAATTCGGAGATATACGACGAGAGCGCCGCGGCGGAGGCCGTGGCCGACACTTCGCCCGCGACGACTGTGACCGCCGAGGCCGAGACCCGACCCACCGCCTCGCCCGCGCGGCCTTCGGAAGGGTTCGACAAGGAAAAGATAATAAAATACTTCAAGCGCCACCCGGCCAAGGCGCAGGCCGCCGGCAAGACGGAGAGATATTCGCCCGCGCTGGGCGACGGTCTGACGCAGGCGCAGGTCGAGGAGAGGTTCCGCCAGTTTGCGTTCAACGATACCAACAAGAAATTTTCAAAGTCGTACGCAAGCATATTCATAGGCAACATCTGCACCTTTTTCAACCTGCTGTGTCTGTGCGCGTTCATAGCCCTGCTGCTGGCGGGGACGACGGGCATAACCAACTATCTTGTGATAATAATAACTTCCGCCAACATAATAATCGCCGTTATACAGGAGATCATCGCCAAGCGCTCGATAGACAAACTGGCCATAATGACTTCGGCGACGTACAAGGTGATACGCGACGGCGAGCGGACGGACGTGCCCTCGTCGGAGATAGTTCTGGACGACGTGCTCATTCTGGAGCTGGGCAATCAGGTGCCCGCCGACTGCATACTGGCCGAAGGCAGCGTGGAAGTTAACGAGAGCCTTTTGACCGGCGAATCCGTTCCCATCAAAAAACAGCCGGGCGACATGCTGTACGCGGGCAGTTTCATAGCTTCGGGCAGCGGCAAATTCCGCGTGGAAAAGGTGGGCAGGGAGACCTACCTTGAAAAGCTTACCGCAAAGGCAAAAAAATACAAGCGGCCCAACTCCGAGCTGATGAACTCCACGAAGATGATAATAAAGGCCGTGGGTTTTCTGATAGTGCCCATAGCGATAGGCATGTTCTTCACCACCTACGGCGCGCCGCTGAGCGACACCGCGCTGAGCGGAGTGACCGATTACATCTTTTCGGCGGAGATAAACTACGCAATCCAGCGCACGTGCACGGTGGTGATAGGCATGATACCTTCGGGCATGATGCTTCTGACCTCCATGGCGCTGGCCGTGGGCGTTATAAGACTTTCCAAAAACAACACGCTGGTGCAGGATCTGTATTCGCTTGAGATGCTGGCGAGGGTGAACGTTTTGTGTCTGGACAAGACGGGCACCATAACCGACGGCCGCATGAGGGTGAACGACTGCGTGATACTGAACACCGTAGGAGAGTATTCGCTCAATGATATCATGGGGTCTGTACTGTCCGCGCTGGACGACAACAACCAGACTTCGATAGCGCTTTACAATCACTTCGGGCACAACGACGTGCTGTCCGCCACGGCCCGGCTGCCCTTCTCCTCCGCGCGCAAGCTTTCGGCCGTGACGTTCGACGAAGCCGGCACGTTCGTGATGGGCGCGCCAGAGTTCGTGCTCAAACCCATGCCCGCGAAAGTGGACAGAATAGTAAAACAGTATGCGCAGATGGGGCTGAGGGTGATAGTTTTGGCGCACTCGCCGGCGGCCATAGCGGGCGACAAGCTGCCCACCGTGCTCAAACCCGTGGCCATAATTTCCATAGCAGACAACATACGCGAAGACGCCGTGGACACCATAAAGTGGTTCCGCCAGAACGACGTGGCCGTAAAAGTAATTTCCGGCGACAATCCCGTAACCGTATCCGAAGTGGCCCGCCGCGCCGGGATAGAAAACGCCGACAAATACATCTCGCTCGAAGGACTGAACGAAAAGGAAGTTGAGAGCGTTGCGAACAAATACACGGTGTTCGGCAGGGTGACGCCCGAACAGAAGGCCATACTGGTGCGCGCCATAAAGAGCGAAGGCAACACCGTGGCCATGACGGGCGACGGCGTGAACGACATACTCGCCCTGAAGGAGGCCGACTGCGCCATTTCGGTGGCTTCGGGCAGCGAAGCCGCGAGAAACGTGAGCCATCTGGTGCTGAAGGACAACAACTTTGCCTCCATGCCCAAAGTCGTGGGCGAGGGCCGCAGGGTAATAAACAATATTAAAAATTCCTCGTCGCTGTACCTGATGAAGACGCTGTTCACGGCCATACTCGCCGTGATATGCATGCTCATACTGCAGCAGCCCTACCTGTTCATGCCCAGCAACATGCTGCTTTTGGAAGTATGCATAATAGGCGTGCCTTCGTTCATGCTGTCGCTGCAGCCCAACAAGGAGAGGGTGCAGGGCAAGTTCATAACGCACGTAATGAGCCGGAGCATACCGGGCGCGATACTGATGATATGCTGCGTTATGGCCATGTACCTCGTGTATGTGTTCGAGCCGCAGACGTACGAGCCTTACTACGTGCCGATGTGCATGATGGCCATGACGTTTGCGGGACTGATAATGCTGTTCCGCGTGTGCCAGCCCTTCAACGGCTACCGGCTGGTGCTGTTTGCGTGCATGGTCGCGGCCACGGCCGTTGCGCTGTGCGTGCCGCAGATAGGCGACATGCTGTACAACGTGAGCGACGAGGCGAAATGGTCGCTGCTGCACTGGGACGCCACGAAGCTGCTGATACTTGCCGTGGCCACGGAAGCGGCCTTCCCCATATCCAACAGCCTGATAAAGATAATGCAGATACTGCTGCCCTCCTCCACCGGCAAAAAACCCGCCGTGCTGGAAATAGAGCGCAGCGGACAGTGAGTCCGCCGCCCGGACGTGCCCGTCTGCAGGCAGAATTTCAAAACTTTCCGCGGGAGCGGTGCACAATGCGCCGCTCCCGCGCGATTTTTCCCGCGCTTTTTTTTCACGCTTTTTTCCTGCGCCGTCATGCCCGGAGCCGCTTCCCCGTTGAAGCCGCGCCGGCTCCCCCCTGCTCTTTACGGCCGCGGCGGCGCGCCGCCGGCTCCGCGCCCTGACTCCCGGCGCGTCCGCCGCTTTCCGCCCGCGCAAAGTTTGCGGGAGAGAACGAAGACTGCGGCCGGAAATTTTTATGTGAAATTTTTCGCAGAGGTATTGACAAAGTGTCAGAACAGCGGTAAAATACTAATGCTGACACAATGTCAGAATAATTATCCTGTAAGCAAAGCGGAGGTATATAAATGTTAGGAAATTTCAGTTACTGCAACCCCACAAAGCTGTATTTCGGCAAGGGTTCGATAAAATATCTTGCAGACGAGCTGCCCAAATACGGCAAAAACGTCGTGCTGATATACGGCGGGGGCTCGATAAAGAAGAACGGCATATACGACGAGACCGTAAAGATTTTGAGATCCTGCGGCAAAAACGTTGCGGAGATAGCGGGCGTGATGCCCAACCCCACTTTGAAAAAATTGCACGAGGGCGTGCAGATAGCGCGCAGAGCCAAAGCCGATCTGCTGCTGGCCGTGGGCGGGGGCTCGGTGTGCGACTATGCAAAGGCCGTGGCCGTTTCGGTGCACTGCGAGGAGGACCCGTGGGAGAAATATTATGTGCGCTTTGAGGAGCCGGACTGCGAGATACTGCCCGTGGGTTGCGTGCTCACGATGGTGGGCACCGGTTCGGAGATGAACGCCGGAGCAGTGATCACGAACACGGACGCCAAGCTGAAGATAGGGCACGTGTTCAAGGACGAAAGGGTGATGCCGAGATTTTCCGTGCTCGACCCCGAGTACACGTTCACCCTGCCCCGCCATCAGATGACGGCCGGAATATTCGACATATTCAGCCACATATGCGAACAGTATTTTTCCGGCGAAGACGACAACACTAGCGACTATCTGGCAGAGGCGCTGATGCGCTCGCTGCTGCACTCTTCGCGCATAGCCAACGCGAACATGACCGACTACGAGGCGCGCTCCAACATAATGTGGACGGCAACGTGGGCGCTGAACACGCTGATAGCCTGCGGAAAGAGCACCGACTGGGAGGTGCACATGCTGGGTCAGGCCGTAGGCGCGCACACCGACGCCACCCACGGCATGACGCTTTCGGCCGTTTCGCTTGCATACTACCGCCACATAATGCCTTACGGGCTGAAAAAATTTGTGCGCTTTGCCGAGAACGTATGGGACGTTGACCCCGACGGCAAAACGGACGAACAGACGGCCGAAGCCGGGCTTGCGGCCATGGAGAGCTGGATGAGAGAGCTGGGCCTTGCCATGAACATAACTCAGCTGGGCGCAACGGCGGACATGATAGAAGCCATTGCGGACAGCACGCTGATAATGCAGGGCGGATACCGCGTGCTCACCCGCGACGAGGTGGTAAAAATTCTGAAGGAGAGCCTGTAAGGCAGAGATCGCCATGAAGAAAATACTTGTTGCATACTTTTCTGCGAGCGGGGTGACGGCGGAAGCGGCGAAAAAAATAGCCGCGGCCACGGGCGGGGAGCTGTACGAGATAGCGCCGGCGCAGCCCTATACCCCCGCCGATCTGGACTGGCGGAACAGCCGCAGCCGCAGCACTCTGGAGATGAACGACCCGGCGAGCCGCCCCGCCATCGCGGGGGAGATAAAGGACATATCGGGCTACGACACAATTTTTGTAGGCTTTCCCATATGGTGGTATGTTGAGCCGCGCATAATAGACACATTTCTGGAGAGCGGAGACTTTACCGGCAAGACGATTATACCCTTCGCCACTTCGGGCGGGAGCGGCATTGCCGCCGCGGAGCGCAGCTTAAAAGAGCACTGCCCCTCTGCCGCATGGAAAAAGGGCAGGCTGGTAAACGGCGGCTCCGCCGGATGGGCCGCGGACGCGGCAAAGGAGTGAAAGATGCCCGCCGCATCGGATAGGCTGACGGCGGCGCGCAGAGAAGAGATAATAGACGCCTGCGCGCGGCTGTATGAGTCGGTGCCGTTCAAAAAGATAACGCTGGCAATGATAGGCGGACAGACGTCGTTCACGCGCACGTCGATATACAACTACTTCGAGACCAAGGAGGAGATCTTTCTCGCGCTGCTGGAGCGGGAATACCGGGCATGGACGGCCGACCTTGAAGAGCTGGCCGCAGAAAAAATCGCGCCCGGCGAATTCGCGCCGAGGTTTGCCGCGCTGCTCGAAGAGCGCAAGCGCATGCTGAAACTGCTGGCCATGAACCTTTACGACATGGAATCGGGCAGCCGCGAAGAGCGGCTTGTCAGCTTCAAGCGGGAGTACGGCCGCGCTCTGCGCGCGGTTGCCGACTGCATAAAGGCGCACTGCCCGCGAGCCGGCGAAGAGGACGCGCAGCAGTTCATATACGCCTTTTTCCCCTTTATGTTCGGCATATACCCGTACACGGAGATAACGCAAAAGCAGATGTCCGCCATGCGCGAAGCCGGGGTGGAGTACCGCCGCCACACCGTTGCCGAGCTTGCGCGTTCGATGACGGAAAAACTTACCGCACACCTGCTCTGACCGCGCTGTATGCATGCGTTGGTCGAGGGATAGTGCGTGGGCAATCAAAAAAATGCACGAAAAAAATCTGCCGCGGCGCTAAAGCGCCGCGGCAGATTTCGATTGCAAAAAAGGTTTGTATCCGCGCCCGAAAAAATTATTCCTCGTCCCCTTCGGTCTGTTCCTCGGCGGGGACTTCCGCGGCCTGCTCTTCGGGAGCCTGCGTCTCCGATTCGTCGTCGCGCTCGGTGACGGCCACCGTGGCCACCTGCCCGTCCTTAAGGCGCATGAGCCGCACGCCCCTTGTGGCGCGGCCGATGGTGGAGATATCCGAGCAGTGCATCCTTATGATGGTGCCGCCGACGGAAATTATCATAATGTCGTCGTCATCCGAGACCTGTTTCAGATTGACGAGCTCGCCCGTGAGTTCGTTGAACACGCCGGCCTTGATGCCCTTGCCGGCCCTGCCCTGAACGCGGTAATCTTCCAGCCGCGAGCGCTTGCCGTAGCCGTTGGCCGCGACGGTGAGCACGTCCTTTGAAGGATCGACCACGAGCATGTCCACCAGCCCGTCGCCCTCTCCGTCCAGGCGTATTGCGCGCACGCCGGCCGTGTCGCGGCCCATGGCGCGTATGTCGCTTTCGGGGAACCGGATACACTTGCCCCCGCGCGAAGCTATCATTATTTCGTCCGCGCCGGTGGTGAAATGCACGGAGATGAGTTCGTCGCCCTCGTTGAGTTTTATGGCTATCTTGCCGTTGCGGTTTATGCGGGCGAACTCCTCCACGCTCGTCTTTTTCATCAGGCCGTTTCGCGTGGCAAAGGCAATGTAGCCCTGCGCGCCCTGAGGCACGGCGATGAGTGCGTTTATCTTTTCTTCCTGCGCGACCTGCACGAGGTTGACGATAGCCCTGCCGCGGGCCGTGCGCGCCGCTTCGGGTATCTGATAGCCCTTCATGGAGTAGACCTTGCCGAAGGAGGAGAAAAGCAGTATGTCGTCGTGCGAGGAGCAGACGCACATGCTCTCCACAAAGTCCTCCTCCTTGGGCCTGTGAGCGGTGACGCCCATGCCGCCGCGGTGCTGCGCCCTGTATTCGGCGACGGGCAGGCGCTTTACGTAGCCGGAATGGGTGAGCGATATCACCACCTGCTCGACGGGAATGAGATCGGCGTCCTCGATGTCGCCGTAGTCGACGGCTATCTCCGTCTTTCTTTCGGAGGGGTATTTGCGCTTTATTTCCAGAAGGTCGGCCTTTATTATCTGAAGAACGCGGCTTTCGTTGGCAAGGATATCCTTGTAATCGGCGATGGCCGCTTCCAGCGAGGCGAGCTCTTCGTTGAGCTTGTCCACTTCGAGATGAGAGAGACGATACAGGCGCAGCTCGGCGACGGCCGTGGCCTGACGCTCGTCAAGGACGAAGTTTGCCACGAGCTTTTCCACGCAGTCGGTCTTGTCCTTGGCGTTTTTGCACACATCCACCACTTCGTCTATGGATGCTTCGGCGATGACGAGACCGCGCAGGATGTGGGCGCGCTCCTCGGTTTTGGCCAGATCGTATCTGGTCCTGCGGACTATTATGTCCTTCTGATGTTCGAGATAGTAATAAATGAACTGTTTTAAGTCGAGTATTCTGGGGGTGCCGTCCACGAGGGCGAGCATGATGAGCCCGTCGGATATCTGCAGGTTGGTGTGCTTGTACAAAAGGTTGAGCACGACCTGCGCGTTTGCGTCCTTTTTGACCTCGATGACTATGCGCATGCCGTCGCGGTCGGATTCTTCGCGTATGTCGGATATTCCCTCTATGCGCTTGTCCTTGACGAGGTCGGCGATGGATTCGATGAGCTTTGCCTTGTTGACCTGATAGGGTATCTCCGTGACGATTATGCGCGTGCGCGTCTGGTTGCCGCTCTGGTATTCCTCTATCTCGCATCTGGAGCGGATGATTATGTTGCCGCGGCCCGTGCGGTAGGCCTTGCGTATGCCGCCCCTGCCCATTATCATGCCGCCGGTGGGGAAGTCGGGAGCGGGGATATACGTCATGAGTTCGTCGACTTCGATGTCGGGGTCGTCTATCATGGCGCAGACGCCGTCGATCACCTCGCCGAGGTTGTGGGGAGGTATGTTGGTGGCCATGCCCACGGCTATGCCGTCGGAGCCATTTACGAGCATGTTGGGAAAGCGCGAGGGCAGCACCGTGGGCTGCATGCCGGTATCGTCGAAAGTGGGATAAAAATCCACGGTCTCCTTGTCGAGGTCGCGCAGCATTTCGGCGGCTATTTTGGAGAGCCTCGCCTCGGTGTACCTCATGGCGGCGGCGGGGTCGCCGTCGACGGAGCCGAAGTTGCCGTGTCCTTCGACGAGGGGCATGTTTATGGTGAAATCCTGCGCAAGCCTTACGAGAGCGTCATAGACCGAGCTGTCGCCGTGGGGATGATATTTGCCGAGACAGTCGCCGACTATGCGGGCGCACTTGCGGAAGGCCTTGTCGGAATACAGGCCGAGCTCGTGCATGGAATAGAGTATTCTGCGGTGCACGGGCTTGAGGCCGTCGCGCACGTCGGGTATGGCGCGCGAAACGTTGACGGCCATGGCGTAGGCGATGAAGGATTTTTTGAGCTCCTCGTCCACTTCCACGTCGAGAAGTTTGGTCATGGCGAGGGTCTTAGCAAATTCCTCGGTGAGTTCGGGGCTGGTTATTTTTTTGGCCATACGGAACGACCCTCCTTACACGTCGAGCTCTTCCACGAGCTTGGCGTTTTCTTCGATGAACTGTCTTCTGAGTTCGGGCTGTTCGCCCATGAGTATGCCGAACATACGGTCGGCTTCCACCGCGTCGGCGACGTTTATCCTTACGAGCGTGCGCCTGGCCGGATCCATCGTGGTCTCCCACAGCTGTTCCTTGTTCATTTCGCCGAGACCTTTGTAGCGCTGAAGTTCAAACTTCATGCCCTGATGGGTGTTGCGGAAATCTTCCAGAGCCTTGTCGTCGTAGAGATAGAGATCTTCCATCCCCTTGCCGGAGACCTTGTAGAGCGGCGGCTGTGCGGCATATACGTGGCCGTTTTCGACCAGCGGGCGCATGTACCGGAAAAAGAAGGTGAGCAGCAGTATGCGTATGTGCGAGCCGTCGACGTCGGCGTCGGTCATGATTATTATGCGGTCGTAGCGCAGCTTGCTCTCGTCGAAGTTATCCTGAATGCCGCAGCCGAACGCCGTTATCATGGCCTTTATCTCCTCGTTTTCCAGAACGCGGTTTATGCGCACCTTTTCAACGTTGAGTATCTTGCCGCGCAGGGGAAGAATGGCCTGAAAGCGCCTGTCGCGCCCCTGCTTGGCGGTGCCGCCAGCGGAGTCGCCCTCGACGAGGTAAATCTCGCACAGTTCGGGGCGCTTGTCGGAGCAGTCCGCAAGCTTGCCGGGCAGCTTGGTGGATTCCAGCACGCCCTTGCGGCGGGTCTCCTCGCGGGCGAGTCTGGCCGCGTCCCTCGCCCTCTGCGCGGTTATACAGCGCAGCACGAGTTCGCGCGTTTCGGCGGGGTGCTCTTCGAGATATGTTCCGAACTTGTCGGTCACGGCCTTCTGCACGAAGCCGCGCACGTATGTGGAGCACAGCTTGCTCTTGGTCTGGCTTTCGTACTGGGCGTCGGCTATCTTTACGGACACGACGGCGGTTATACCCTCGCGCACGTCCTCGCCGGAGAGTTTTTCGTTTTCTTTTAAGATATTGAGCCTGTGGCCGGCGTCGTTTATAACCTTGGTGAGCGCGGCCTTGAAACCTTCGAGATGGGTTCCGCCGTCGGGCTGACGGATATTGTTGGAGAAGGGGAAGATCTGCTCGTTGTAGCCGTCGTTGTACTGGACGGCCACCTCCAGAAATTTATCGTCGCCTTCGTTGTATTCAAAATAGACGGGAGACGCGAAGAGCACGTTTTTGCCCTTGTTTATGTCCTCTATGAAGTGCACGACGCCGCCGGCGTAGCAGAACGTGTCGGTGCGGACGGAGCCGCCGCGATAATCTGTGAGCGTGAGGGTCAGTCCCTTGTTGAGATAGGAGAGCTCCCTGAGGAGCGTTTTGAGCGTTTCGTAGTTGAAATCCACCGTTTCAAACATGGCGGCGTCGGGGTGGAAACAGATGGACGTGCCCGTTTCGTCGGTGTCGCCCACTATCTTAAGGGGTTCTTCGGGCACGCCGCAGTGATAGACCTGACGGAACCTGTGGCCGTTCTGGCAGACTTCGGCCGTCAGCGTGTCGGAAAGCGCGTTGACGCACGAAACGCCCACGCCGTGCAGGCCGGAGGATATTTTGTAGCCGCCCGCCTTGTTGCCGCCGCCGAACTTGCCGCCGGCGTTCAGATTGGTGAGGGCCAGTTCCACGCCGGAGATGCCCTCCTCCTCGTTTATGCCCGTGGGAATGCCGCGGCCGTTGTCCTTAACGGTGCAGCTGCCGTCCTCCGTTATGGTGACGTCTATCCTGTCGCAGTAGCCGGCAAGGGCTTCGTCGATGGAGTTATCGATGACCTCCCTGACGAGGGTGTGCAGGCCGCGCTCGTCCGTGGGGCCGATGTACATGCCGGGGTGTTCCCTGACGGGTTCGAGACCTTTAAGCGCCTTGAGACTGTTGGCGTCGTAATTGGAGTTGATTTTTTCGGGCATCTTGCACCTCATTACCTGTTTGAAATTTTATTTTAATTATTATACCATATTATATAATCGAATGCAAGCTTTTGAAGGCGAAAGGGGCAAATTAAAGGCAAAAACGCAGGCTTGCGGCATGCATGCCGCAAGCCGGACGGGGCATACTGCAGATATGGATAAAAGAATTTGCCGCGGCTGGACGAAAGCCGCAAGCGAGGGCGCTATTTACGAGTGCCCGAAGTGCGGCAACCACGTTTGCCGCGACTGCGCCGCGCGAAACGCGTTTCTGTGTCCGCACTGTTTTGCCAGGCTGTGCCAGGAGAGCTGAAGGCCGGCGAAGGCCGGCCGCGCAGCGCGCGGCCGCACGAAAACGCGGCGGCGGAATGTTTTCCGCCGCCGCATGCATTGACGCAAGTTATCGGTTATCCCCGGCCGTTTCGCCGCGTTCTTTTGACCGGCCTTCCGCACCGTACGCCGAAGGCAGATACCTGATGACGTCCTTATAGCGCAGGAAATATTTGTAGGCCTCGCTGTCGTTGCCGCGCGCGAGATAGTATTCGTAGCGCAGCTGCGTGAGAATGATGAAATTCACGTCGTCTTCGGGCAACTGGGGGAGTTCGTAAAACATGGCTTCGGGCACGTCCGCAAGCTTCGTGCCCGCGCGCACCATGCCCTGTATGCGCAGTATCTGTAGCATTACTTCCGCCGAGTCGGCGCGGGTGAGCAACTCCAAAACGAGCATGCCGTCGTTTTTTGCGCCGCTGGCGTCGTCAGGGACGGCGTTTATGAGCAAGATGTACGCCGAATAGGGAACGAGCACGCAGAACACGGCCGACACGCCGGGAACGCAGAGCGCGATGACGCCGAGGACGAGACAGGCGAGATTGGCCGCCGGCCCGGCCGCGACTGTGGCGAGCATTCTGCCGCGCATGCCGCGCGCGCCTTTGGGAAAGACGTTTACCGAGGACGTGCGGAAGATGCGGTATTTATCCGGCCTTATTCCCATGCCGCAGCACAGCCCGACGATTAGATGCGCGCCCTCGTGGACGAGATCGGAAAACACGACGCTGAGAAACAGCAACAGTATATAGGCCGGGACGAGACTTTCCAGCCCCGCGTTCTGAAAGACTACGCGCGTGCAGAACACCCAGCCGCACAGCGCGCCCAGACCGAGCGACAGGGCGAGCGACGCCCAGAATATGATTTTGCTTTTCATGTTTCCCCCCGTATGATCATAAATTGAATCTGGACAGCACGTATCCTTCGAGGTTGTCCCTCTCGGAGACGGTGACGGCGCTTATGCCGAGCAGCTCCATTATGCGGCACATCAGCAGACACCCGCCGCCTATGACGTCGGCCCGGCGCTCGTCCATGCCCCTGACTTTTTTTATCTGTTCGACGGGCATGGTCAGAAAATCGCCGGCCATGCGCCGCGCGTCCGCCGCTCCGATCCGGGTGCCGTCCACCCTTGCCGGATCGTAGCTTTCCAGCCCGAGCAGAACGGCGGCCATGGTGGTGGCCGTGCCGCCTATCGCGTACATGCCGAGACCGCCGCACGGCACGCTGCCGTAGCTCTCCGCGGCCGACGCAATGCAGCGCGACAGCTTGTCCGCGTCCCTGCCGCACATATCGCGCAGGCGGACGACGCCGACGTCGGCCGAGCGGCCGTATATGCGCACCCCGCCCCGCTGAACGGTTATTTCGGTGGAGGCCCCGCCGATGTCGATGATGCCGCCGTCGGCGCGGCCGAGCGCGCCGAGAATGCCTATGCGCGCCTCCTCCTCTCCCGGGATGACGTCCACCCGCAGGCCGGAGACGCGTTCGACCTCACGCAGAAATTCCGCGCGGTTTTCCGCCGAACGCACCGCGGCGGTGGCGAAGGCGCAGACCTCGTCCGCGCCCTCCGCCGCGGCCCGCGCCGCAAAATCGGCCACCGCGGCGACTGTGCGCGCGACGGCCGCCGCAGACAATCTGCCCGAAAAGGCCAGACCTTCGCCGAGGCGGGTGGTGTTTATGCGCTTATATAAAGTTTTTCCGTCCGCCCACATCATCAGGCGAACGGAATTCGAACCTATGTCTATTGCCGCTATCTTCATTTTGCGGGCCTGTATCCGTTCAGAAGCGCCAGACGGTACAACACGGCGTCCTGATTGAGCCGGTAGTTTTCCAGCCAGTCGTCGGCTTCGCTTATCTGCGTCAGGGTGTATTCATACTCCTGACGAAGGCGGTCTCTGCGGGCTTTGAGCACGCAGATATCGACTATCTGATATATGACGACGGCGAAGAGAATGACTATGAGAACGATGCCTGTGACCGTGACCGCGGCCATTATTCTTTTGCGCTTTTCTTCGAGCTGCAAGCCTTGACCTCCGTTTGGATAGTATTTTACTTATATGATTATACACTTTATTTATCAAAATTGCAACAAGAATGTGTAAACTTTTTAAATAAATGAGCATTCCGGCCGCAAAAGCGACCAGCATGTAGGCCCGCAGGCCGTATATGGCGAGCGCGTCGGCGGCAAACAGAAAGACGGCGGCCGCACACAGAAAAAACGCGACGTCGCACGCAAACGTCACGGCGCGGTTGAATTTTCTGCGCGCGGGCGCGAAGCAGGCCGCGCCCGCGCGCAGAAAGCAAAAGACTTCGCACACCGGGCCGCAGGCCGCGCCGACGGCCGCGAAGCAGACGAATTGCGCGGCGGCGCTCATTTAAGAAGCCTGCGTCCGATGCCGCCGATAGCCTGAACGTACTTTACGGACATTATCCTGCCCGCGGCGGAAAAGTCGCCCGTCTGCTTGGAAAAGGCGGTTATTTTCATGTCCGCCCCGCCCACGATTATGCGTCCGCCGCCGCACGCGAGGGTTATGCGCGAAGGCGAAAAATCGCGCACGCCCTCTATGCCCGAAGCCGTGAGAGTCTTTCTTTCGGAAATGGTCAGAGAGTGTATGACGTTATCCATATATTCCCCCCTTTCGGTGCTATATATATGCGGGGCAACGCGCCCGTATGCCGCGCGGCGCGGAAAAAATTTCCGCGCCGCGAGATGACTTATATAATAAAACGTTCAGACTTCGGAAGCGGGGCGGGCGTCGTCGTCCGCGCCGAGCAGATAGTCGCACGATACGCTGAAATAGCGCGCCAAGGCGACGATCTCGTCTATGCTGGGTTCGTTGTAGCCCGTCTTCCATTTGGAAAGTTTTTGCTTGGACACGCCGAGCTCCCTGCTTATCGCGCTCTGCGATTTTTCGCACGAAGCAAGAAGTTCTTTCAGCCGCGGAACAAAACTGCTCATAATTCCTCCGACTAAAAGTGTACCAAATTTTGAAACTTTTTATGTTAAAGTCCCCGTTTTGGGGACAATAAATATTTTCTGCGGCAGACGGACGAGGCAGCGGGCCGCATGCAGTTGCATGCGGCCCGCTGCCTTGCATTTTTTCGCTCCGCGCCGCGCGGCCTGCGCGCGGAAAAACCTTTCGCCCGTGACTGGCCACGCGCTTACGCCAGGCCCTTTCTTATCTTTGCGGCGGCCTTTGCGCGCAGCTCGGAATCGAGTATGCGCTTGCGTATGCGTATGTTCTTGGGCGTCACCTCAAGCAGCTCGTCGTCGCCGATGAATTCCAGACACTCCTCAAGGCTCATCTTTTTGGGAGTTATAAGTCTCAACGCGTCGTCGGAATTGGACGAGCGGGTGTTGGTGAGGTGTTTTGTTTTGCAGACGTTGACGTTTATGTCCTCGTTTTTGGGGCTTTCGCCTATCACCATGCCCTCGTACACGGGCGTGCCCGCGCCGATGAAGAGCGTGCCGCGCCCCTGCGCGTTGAACAGGCCGTAGGTTACGGCTTCGCCCGTTTCAAAGGCGACGAGCGAGCCTGTGGAGCGGCGGTTGAGGTCGCCCTTGTAGGGCTGATATTCAAAGAACACGGAGTTCATTACGCCCTCGCCCTTGGTGGAGGTGAGGAATTCGGACTTGTAGCCGAACAGCCCCCTTGCGGGAACGAGGAATTCCAGACGGGTGCGGTTGCCTATGGCGGACATGTGCAGGAGCTCGCCCTTGCGGTTGCCCATGGACTGGAAGACCGCGCCCGAAAATTCGTCGGGGATGTCGACTATCAGCCTTTCGACTGGCTCCAGCTTCTGCCCGTCGACGTACTTATACATTACCCTCGGGGTGGAGACCTGAAATTCGTAGCCTTCGCGGCGCATGTTTTCTATGAGTATGGACAGATGCATTTCGCCCCTGCCGCACACGCGGTAGCTGTCGGCGGAGTCGGTCTCCTCCACCCTCAAAGACACGTCGCGCAGCAGTTCGCGGAAGAGCCTGTCGCGCAGATGGCGGGTGGTGACCCACTTGCCGTCCTTGCCGGCAAAGGGGGAATCGTTTACCGAAAAGGTCATCTCCACGGTGGGTTCGGTTATCTTTACGAACTTGTGCGGTTCCACGCAGTCGGGCGCGCAGACGGTGTCGCCTATGTTTATCTTTTCCAGCCCCGAAAAGCACACGATGTCGCCCGCCGAGGCCTGCTCGCAATTCACCCTGCCGAGCCCCTCGATCTGATAGAGATTGACTATCTTGCCGGGCTGGCGGAGGGACTGATTGTTGTAGTTGGTGACGACCACGGCCTGTCCCGCCTTTACGGTGCCACGCTCTATCCTGCCTATGCCTATGCGGCCGACGTAGTCGTTGTAATCGATGGACGAACAGAGGAGCTGCGCGGGACCTTCGACGTCGGCTTCCATGGGTCTGATGTGGGACAGAATGGTTTCAAACAGCGGCGTAAGGTCCTTGCCGGGGGTGTTTATGTCGAGGGTAGCCGTGCCGTCCCTGCCGGAACACCACACCACGGGCGACATGAGCTGATCGTCCGAGGCGTCCAGTTCGAGCAGAAGTTCGAGTATCTCGTCCTGCACCTCCGCGAGACGGGCGTCGGGACGGTCTATCTTGTTGACGACGATTATCAGGCGGTGGCCCATCTCCAGCGCCTTCTGCACGACAAAGCGGGTCTGGGGCATGGGGCCTTCGGCCGCGTCCACGAGCACGAGCACGCCGTTGACCATCATCATCACCCTTTCCACCTCGCCCGAAAAATCGGCGTGGCCGGGGGTGTCGACGATGTTTATCTTTACGCCGTTGTAGTGAACGGACGTGTTTTTGGCCAGTATGGTTATGCCCCTTTCGCGCTCTATGGCGTTGGAGTCCATCACCCTCTCCTCCACGGCCTGATTTTCGCGGAAGGTGTGGCTCTGGCGGAGCATTGCGTCGACGAGGGTGGTTTTGCCGTGGTCGACGTGGGCTATTATTGCTACGTTTCTTAAATCGGTTCTTAACATAAAACTCCTTGACGAAAGTTTTTCGCCGGGCGGGCCCGACCCGTGCCGGCGGATATAAACGCGGCGACGCCCGCGCGGCGCGCAGGCATCTGACAAAAACGGTAATATTTTATACTTGCGCAGGCCGTTTGGCAAACGATTTTGCCGTCACTTTTCGTAAAACTGCGTTTTTGTTTGCCGTTCAAACAACTTTAAAATTATTTGCATTACCTGCTCCCTGCCGTCGCCGCCGGCAAACGCGTCGGCGTTGAAGCAGACGTCGCACACGGCCTTGGTTATGGGCAGATCTATGCCGTATTTTTCGCCCAGCTCGCTCATGGCCTTTGCCGTCATCACGCCCTCGGCAAGTTTTTCAAACCTGACGCCGTTGACGAGCATTTCGCCGTAGCGGCGGTTGTTGGAATATTCGGAAAAGAGCGTGGTTTCGTAATCGCCGAGATGTGCGAGCCCGTAAGCGGAGCTGAAATCGCCGCCCATGGCCTTGATGAGCGACGCCACTTCAAACGCGCCGCGGGCCATGAGGGGGCCCTTCAGGCTGGCATATCCGCAGCCGTCCAGAATGCCGGCGACTATGCCGAGCACGTTTTTGGCGGCCGCGCCCACCTCGGTGCCGATGAGGTCGTTGCCGTAGTAGAAGCGGATGAGATTGCTTTTGAAACTGTCCGCCAGATATCTTGTGAGCCGCTCGTCGGCGCTGTCTATGAGCATGCAGTTGGGTATGCCCTTTACGAAGGCCTGAATGTGTCCCGGCCCCACCCACACCGCCGTGCGGGACGGGTCGATGCCGCACTCGGCGGCCACTTCCGAAAGGCGCTTGCCCGTGCCCTCCTCTATGCCCTTCATGCAGAGCACGAATATCTTGCCCGACAGATCGAAGCGCGCCACCCCTGACAGAAAGGAACGGAGGGCCTGCGCGCTTATGGAAACTATTATCACCTCCGCCGATGAGACGGCGAGCGCGAGATCGTCCGTGAGCGTTATTGAAGGGTCGAGAGCCACATATTCGTTTTTGCCGTCGGCCTTGAGACATTCGTAGGACTTTCTGCCCCGTTCGCCCCATAATATTACGCTGTTGTTGAGCACCGTTGCCTGATACCAGGCGAGGAACGACCCCCACCTGCCGCAACCGAGCACGCTTATTTTCATAGTGTCTTCCTCTCCGAAAGGGCGCGCGAAAGCGTCACCTCGTCGGTGTATTCAAGTTCGCCGCCTATGGGCATGCCGTGAGCAAGGCGGGTGACGGTGACGCCCAAAGGCTTTAACAGCTTTGCGATGTACATGGCGGTGGCTTCGCCTTCGACGTCGGGATTGGTGGCCATGATGACCTCCTTTACCGACCCGTCGACGCGGGCGAGCAGCTCCTTTATGCGTATATCGTTGGGCCCCACGCCGTTCATGGGGTCGATGACGCCGTGCAGAACGTGATAGACGCCCTTGAATTCGCGCAGTTTTTCCATGGCGACGACGTCGCGCGGGTCGCGCACGACGCATATCACGGATTTATCGCGCGAGCGGCAGATGCCGCACACCTCGTCCTCCGTAAAGTTGCCGCATATGCTGCAGTAGCGCACGCGCTTTTTGCATTCGGTGACGGCCTTTGCAAACTCCGCAGCCTCCTCGTCGGACATGTCAACTATTCTGTAGGCATAGCGCTGCGCGGTCTTTTTGCCGACGCCGGGGAGCTTGGAAAACTGATTGATGAGCCGGCCTATCGGCTCGATGAAAATTTCCATTAAAGCAATCCGCCCAGTCCGCCCATGTTGCCGAAGGGACCCATCTTTTCGTCGTACACCTCTTCGGCCTTTTTGTAGCCGTCGTTGATGGCGGCCATGATGAGATCTTCCAGCATCTCCACGTCGTCTTCGTCGGAAAGATCCACGGTGGAGGAGATGGCCGAACCGAACTCTATGCCGTTTATCATCTTTTTCGCGTTCATGTAGACGACGACGGTCTCGTCGCCCTCGGCTCCGCCGCCGGAGGTGCCCACTATCTCCCAGTCCTCCAGCTCCTTATCCACTTCCTGCATCTGCTCCTGCATCTTCTGGGCCTGCTTCATGATATTCTGCATGTTGCCCATGCCGCCGCCTTTATAAGCTGCCATGACGATATTTCTTCTCCTTATGATTTTTTTAGTTTATTATATGTGCGATGTCCCCGCAATGCGGCACTTGCCGCGGGCGGGCTATTTGATGTCTATGTCTATGCCCTTGAAATTTTCCTTAAGGCGCCGCTCGGCGCTCTCCCACTTGCTCTCGCCGCGGGGCTTCAGCCTGACTTCGTGCGAGAACACGCCCAGCTCGGCCAGAGCTTCGCGGATGAACCGCGCGTTCTCGTCACGGTTGAGCGCCTTGAACACCGCTTCGGTATCGGTGGTGAGCACAAGCGAGTCGCCTTCGAACGAGCTTTCAAGATCCATGCACAGCGTGAACAGCACCGCGTTGCGGCGGGTGGTGCGGAAGAGCTTTAACAGCCCGGCGAACACCTTTGCCTTCTGCCCTTCGGTGAGCGAGCCCGCGTGCACCTCGGCTTGGTCGCCGTCCCAGAGCGAGGGCTGCACGGCCCGGCCGCCGCTCTCCGCAGCCGGCTTTTCCTCCGCCGTAAACGGATCGGCTTCGTCAGTCTCCGTCGGCTCCGCCGGGGTCAAACTTTTTCTGATTGCGGCGGCCGGCTTTTCCGTACAGACCCTTTCCCCTTCTTCCGAACGGGCGGATGTGGCCGTTTCTGCCGGCGCCGCCCCGTCGGCGGCGGAGACGGCCGCGCGCGCGGGTGCGGGAGCGACCTCTCGCACGGCGGCGGGAATGCCTTCCGCCAGCTTTTTTTCGAGAGCGGCGACGCGCGCGACGAGAGAATCGATGTTGTAGTCGCTGTCAGGCAGGGCGCACTTGAGCACCGCCGTCTCCAGCGTTATCGCTCCGTTCAGCGCATAGCGCATATCGCTTTCGCACGAGGCAAGGATTTCGGTGACGCGCAGTATCCTGTGCCCGTCGGCCCGTTCGGCCGAAGAATGCAAAACGGCATATTTGTCTTCGGGCAGGGAGAGTATTTCGCGGGCGTTTTTACAGAGTTTTGCTATGGCGACGTTGTTAAGGAAAGTAAGCATATCCTTACACAGCGTACCCACGCCCTTGCCGGTGGCAAGCACCGATTCCACTTCCGCAAGGGCGGCGGACGCGTCGCAGTCGAATATGAAGTCCACTATTTTTGCTATGCTGTCGAAGTCGGCCGCGCCGAGCACGGCGGTGACGTCGGCATAGGTGAGTTTGCCCGGCGCGTAGGAGGCGCACATGTCGGCAATGGACAGCGTGTCGCGCGCGCTGCCCGCGCCGGCTCGGGCTATGGCCGAGACGGCCTCCTCCTCGTAATCCTTACCCGTCTTTTTGAATACGCTTTTTAAAAGCTCTTCAAGGTCGGCGCGCGGGATGAGTTTGAAATCGAACCGCATGCAGCGCGAGAGGATGGTTGCGGGTATTTTTTGCGGCTCGGTGGTGGCGAGGATGAACAGCGCGTGCGCGGGCGGCTCTTCGAGCGTCTTTAACACCGCGTTGAAGGCCGAAGGCGAAAGCATGTGCACCTCGTCGATGATATAAACCTTTTTGCGCCCGGCCACGGGCGGATACTGCACCTTTTCGCGCAGGTCGCGCATTTCGTCCACGCCGTTGTTGGAGGCGGCGTCTATTTCGACGATGTCCATGTTTGCGCCCGAAGAGAGCGCCCTGCACACGGGACAGACGCCGCACGGCGAACCGTTGACGGGATTTTCGCAGTTGACGGCGCGGGCGAAAATTTTTGCCAGCGTGGTCTTGCCCGTGCCGCGCGGACCGCAGAACAGATAGGCGTGGCCGACTTTATCGGACGCTATCTGGTTTTTGAGTATCTTTACTATGTGTTCCTGCCTGACCACCTCTTCGAACGTGGTCGGGCGGAAGGTGCGGTAATAGGCCAGATAAGCCATTTCATTCTCCTAATATTTTTTGCAGTTTGCCCTTGGAACGGCATATCGCGTTGTCCACGCTCTTGTACGTTCTGCCGGTGACGGCGCAAATCTCCGCCATGGGAGCGCCGTCCACGTAAAGCGACATGACCTTGAATTCAAAGGGCGACAGCACGTCGCGCATGAGGGCGGACAGCTCGTCCGCGCTTTCGGAATTTATCAGCTCGTCCTCCGGATTGACCCGCGGCGAGGACATCTCGCGCACCTGCCCGTCGATGGGCAGGCTGTTGTTGAGGGCGAAATTTTTGAAATTTGCCGAGCGGCGGACAGCGTCGGTTATGCGGTTTTTTATGCAGGCATGGGCGTAGGCCGAAAAATCGCCGCCTTCAAAATTGAGCATGGCCGAGTAGAGTCCGCACATGCCCTCCTGAACGAGGTCTTCGGTCTCCCCGCCGGAAAGAAAGAAGCGGCGGGCGACGCGCAGCACGGCGGGCTTGTAGGCATTGAGCAGGGCGTCGCAGGCGCATCTGTCGCCCGAACGGAAACGCGCAATCAGCTGATCATCGGTCATAATCGGGTCTTTACCACCTCGTATGCGGCTATGCCGAGCGCGACGGAGGCGTTGAGCGAATTTACGCGGCCCTTGAGCGGAATGGACAGGGTGAAATCGCACTTTTCGCGGGTGAGCCGCCTGACTCCGCTGTCCTCGCCGCCCACGACAAGGGCAACGCTGCCGGACAGGTCGGCGGAGTATATGCTTGCGCCGTCGGCTTCGAGGGCGTACAGCCAGAATCCCGCGGCTTTGAGGGTCTGAACGGCGTTGCCGAGCGAATTGACCTTGGCCACTTTGACGTGTTCGGCCGCGCCCGCGGAGATGCGTATCACCGCTTCGGTGACGCTTGCCGAATTGTTTGCGGGAATGACTACGCCGTCCGCCCCCGCGCACTCGGCCACCCTTATTATCGAGCCGAGATTGTGCACGTCCTCTATCCCGTCGCACACCACCACAAATCCCCGGCCGGGAGCCGACGATGCGATGATGTCTTCGAGCGTGCTGTATTTATAGTCGGCGGCAAACGCTATGCAGCCCTGATGCCGGCCCGTCACCGAGAGTCTGTCCAGCGTCTTTTTGTCGACGAACTGTACGCGGACGCCCGCGCGGCGGGCCTCCGCAAAGATGCGCGCAAGACTGCCCTGCGGCTCCTTTTCCATCATTATCTTTTCTATGTCGCCGCCGCTTTTTATGAGCTCCGCAACGGCGTTTCTGCCTTCGGTCCGCATCAGAAATTCTCCAGTAATTGCACTATTCTTTCGCCGTTGCCCGTCAGATAGAGATAGCCGAGCACGGCTTCGAAGCCGGTGGAGCGGTTGTACTCCGCAACGTCGGCGTTCTTGCTCTTCGTGGCCTTTTTCGCATTGCGGCCGCGCAGATATATTTCGTGCTCTTCGGCGGTGAGGGCGCCTTCGATGTCGCCCAAGAGCCGGCTCTGCCCGTGCGCCGACACTGCGGCCGACGCAAGCTTTTGCAGCTCGGCGGGGCGCCTGTCCGCGGACAGCACGAGCGACGAGCGCACGAAGAGCGAGTGCACGGCGTCGCCGACGAACGCCAAAGTGACGGGCGAAAGTTGTTTTGCCGCGGCGGGCGAAAGGGTTTTGGTAAATACAGACATGTTTATCGCCTTCCGATTTTGGCCGCGCGCGACGGCGGGCGGCCCCGGTCTGCTTCGCGCGGAACGGACATGCGCGCATGCGCGTGCGCGCGGGCGCGGCTCGTCCGTCAAAATACTGACTATATTATAGCACTTTTGCATAAATAATGCAATCGTAAAGTAGTATATAGCGTGAAAATATTGATTATCGGCAAAAAGGCGCTGGCCGTGCTGGCAGGCGCGGCGATATGCTGCACGGCCGCGGTGATATGCGCCGACGGCTGCGCGCAGACGACCGCCCGGAACGACCTGCCGACGGTGGTGATAGACGCCGGTCACGGCGGCATAGACGCGGGCGTACGCGGCGCGGCCACGGGCGTGAAGGAGAGCGAAATAAATCTTGCCGTGGCAAGGGAGCTGCGCGGCAGATTCGCAAACGCCGGCTTCGACTGCGTGATGACGCGCACAACGTCCGCCGGACTGTACGGCGACACATCCAAAGGGTTCAAGATGCGCGACATGCAGAAGCGCAGACAGATAATAGAGGACTGCGACGCGGACATGGTCATATCCGTGCACCAGAACACCTGCCCGCTGCCTTCGCGGCGGGGCGGGCACGTGTTCTTCGACGGGGCGAGCGCCTGCTCGCGGGAGCTTGCCGCCGACATACAGCGCAGACTGAACGACCTGTGCGGCGAAGACAACGAGAGTCTTACGGGCGATTACTACATGCTGAAATGCACGGCAGCGCCATCCGTAATAGTAGAGTGCGGGTTTTTGTCCAACGCGGAGGACGAAAAAAATCTTTGCGACCCGGACTTTCGCAAGCGGCTTGCCGAGGCCATATTCATGGGCGCAATTTCATATCTTTCCTGACGGCCGAAACATGCAGAAACGCGATTGCCCCGCACATATGTGCGGGGCAATCGCGTTTTAAAACATGCTTTACGACATGAGGATGACAAACATTGCGATGAAAGCAAATATGACGGCGAGGGCAAAGATTATGCCCAGAACGGCCACGACCATGTCGAGAGCGCGGTGCGTTGCGGGCTTTTCGTCCGGCACGCCGTCGGCCGCGTTCTTGTCGTACGCGAGTCTGCTTACGCAGCCCGTAAAGAACATTCTGAACCCCACGAACGAATACGACGCACAGTATTCCACGGCGGCAAGGCCGACCAATATAGCGAGTATCAGTATGAGCACGCCGGAAAATTCGCCCGAATTCATCATGTTTATCGCCCAGTATTCCAGCCCGAGCGTGCCGCCGAACAGCACTACGTACATGAGTATAGTGAACAGCCTTATGCCCGTTCCGCCCTTGCCGAAGGCGCGCACGCCGAAGCGGTGCCTTCTTTCAAGCGAAAACAACCAACTTAAAAATTTCATATTCCTCCTCCTCGGCCGCGCCGACCGCGCGGCCTCTGTTTGGCATATTATATCATGCCTGCACAGGTTTGTCAATACGGGCCGAAAAAGGTTGAAAAGCGCTCAAGGCGCGCAAAAACGGCGGACGGCTTTATTGCCGTCCGCCGCGATTTTGTATGAAAGCGTAACCCGGCAACGCCGCCGGTCCGAGGACATGGCCGGCATTGCAGAGCGTATTATGCGCCGGAGCCTTTGCCTTCGCACGAGCTTAAAGTCAGGGCCGCGGGCAGAAGGCAGCGCGGTTTGCGCGGCCGGACGCAAGCCCGGGATCGGCGAAACGCGAAGCTCGTCGGCGCAAAAGAACTTAAGAAAGTTTTTCGAGCAACTTAAGGTCGATGCCCTTTTCGCCTATCTTGATTATCTCAACCTTGACGGTATCGCCGAGGTTGACGACGTCTTCGACCTTGTCCACGCGCTTGTTGGAGAGCTTGGATATGTGGATCATGCCGTCCTTGCCGGGCGCAAACTCGACAAACGCGCCGAAGTTGAGGATGCGCACGACGGTGCCGACGAACATATCGCCCACCTCGGGATCGTGTGCGATGGAGAGAATGATGGCCTTTGCGCGCTCGGCGTTTTCGATGGGGCCGACCGTGGAGATGTAGCCGCGGCCGGAATCGTCGTCGTTGAAGTCTATCTGCGTGTTGGTCTCCTCCATTATCTTCTTTATCACGCAGCCCTGCTTGCCGATGACGTCGCCGATCTTGTCGGGAGCGATCTCGAAGCCGATGATCTTGGGAGCATAGACGGAGAGCTGGGGAGATACTTCGGGCACGCACTCGAGCATCTTGGAGAGAATGAACTGCCTGCCTTCGTTGGCCTGATTTATGGCGGTGTGCATTATCTCCTCGGAAATGCCCTTTATCTTGATATCCATCTGAATGGCGGTTATGCCCTTGATGGTGCCGGCGACCTTGAAGTCCATGTCGCCGAGGAAATCTTCCAGACCCTGAATGTCGGTGAGCACGCGGAATTCGCCCGTCTCCTGATTTTTGATGAGACCCATGGCCACGCCGGCAACGGGGGCCTTGATGGGCACGCCCGCGTCCATGAGCGCCATGGTGGAGCCGCAGACGGAAGCCATGGAGGAAGAGCCGTTGGAGGACATGATGTCGTTCACCACCCTGATGGCATAGGGGAACTCGTCCTCGGAGGGAATGACGGGAACGAGAGCGCGCTCGGCAAGGGCGCCGTGGCCTATCTCGCGGCGGCCGGGGGAGCGGAGCGCCTTGGCTTCGCCCGTGCAGTAGCCGGGGAAGTTATACTGGTGCATATACCTTTTGGAGGTTTCGTCATCCAGACCTTCCAGTCTCTGACTTTCGGATATCATGCCGAGGGTGCAGGTGGTGAGGGTCTGCGTCTGACCGCGGGTGAACACGGCCGAGCCGTGAACGCGGGGCAGAACGTGGCGTTCGCACCAGATGGGGCGCACGTCCTTCAGACCCCTGCCGTCGGGACGGATGCCCTTGTCGAATATCTTGGAGCGCACCTTTTCCTTGGTGAGATAATATACGCTGTCCTTTATCTCGCGCACGTTGTCGGGATAAATTTCGGCAAAGTGCTCCAGTATCTCCTTCTCTGCCTGAGCCTGACGGGCCTCCCTCTCCTGCCTGTCGAAGGTATCTATCGCCCAGTCTATCTTGTCGGACGCATATGCGCGCACGGCGGCGTCGATGTCTTCGGGGATATGATAGAGCTCTATTTCAAGCTTCTTTTTGCCGACTTCGGGCACGATCACGTCCTCGATGTATGCGCAGATCTTTTTTATCTCCTCATGGCCGAACATGATTGCGCCGACCATTTCGTCGTTGGTGACTTCGTCCGCGCCGGCTTCGATCATCAAAATCGCGTCGCGCGTGCCGGCGAGGTTGAGGTGGATGGTGCTGGCATGGCGCTGCGCGAGGTCGGGATTGATGACGTATTTGCCGTTAACGAGACCGACCACAACCGAACCCGTGGGACCTGCCCAGGGAATGTCGGAAATGGCGAGCGCGACCGACGAACCTATCATGGCGAGAGGTTCGGGAGCAACGTCGGGCTCGACGGAGAGCGCCTGCGCGATCACCGTAACGTCGTTGAACAGGCCCTTGGGGAAGAGGGGACGAAGGGGTCTGTCGATGAGACGCGCCGTTAAGATGGCCTTATCGGACGCCCTGCCCTCCCTCTTTTTGAAGCCGCCGGGGATCCTGCCGACGGAGTACATCTTTTCTTCGTAGTCCACCTGCAGAGGGAAGAAATCCATTCCTTCGCGGGGAGACGCCGACATGCAGACGGAGACCATTACGGCCGTTTCGCCGCAGCGGACGAGGCAGGCGCCGTTGGTCTGTTCGGCATACTTGCCGACTTCGATGATGACGTCGCGTCCGCCCACGGGCATTGTGAATTGTTTGAAGTTCATTTTAGTTTCGTTCTCCTTGTCTGTTCTTGCGCCCGCGGCGCCCGCCGCGGACAGATTGTGACGGCGCGCAGGCATAACCGCGCGCAATCAAAAAAACGGGCGGGCGAAAAGTAAAATGCGCCCGTCCGTTTCAAAATTACTTTCTTAAGTTGAGAGCAGCGACTATGGCACGGTATCTTTCGATATCCTTGCTCTTGAGGTAGTCCAGAAGACCGCGTCTGCGGCCGACCATCTTTAAAAGACCGCGGCGGCTGTGATTGTCGTGAATGTGCTCCTTGAGATGCTCGTTGAGGTGGTTGATGCGCTCGGTGAGCAGGGCTATCTGCACTTCGGGGGAGCCGGTGTCGCCCTCCTTTGTGGCAAATTTTGCGATGATCTCTGACTTTTCCATTTAAATTATCCTCCTATGGAATGTTTATCTGCGGGAAACAAAGAGGGCCGTTGAGTCTTCGCGCCATCCTTGTAACCGTAACCTTAAGTATTTTAGCATAACAAATATATAAATGCAAGTAAATTGCGGCAGTAAAATTCAAAAAAACGCGCGCTCCGTCGCCGTCGCCGGGCCGGACGGCGGAAACGGCAGAAAGGACGGCTTCAGCGCCCCTCCTGATAGGCAAAAAACACCGCTTCGCAGTGCATGCACTCGCACTTGACAACGCGGCGCGTCCCGTCGGCCGAGCAGTACTTTTCGGAGACGAAACAATCGCGCAGGCGGCCGCAGTCGGGACAGAGCTGACTTTCGACGCAAGCCGGACCGCACACCTGATTGACGGTGCAGTCGGCGCCCAGCCGGGCGCGGCAGTAAGAAGCCGCCCTGTTGGAGCGTTTTACTTGCTCGAAGTGGTCCTTGCCGGTCAGATCTTCGAGCTGTATCAGAAATTCTTTGGTTACGTAGTTCATGGCAAAATTTTAATACATCGGCGGGAAAATGTCAAACGCGTCGCGGCAAACTGCGCTCTAAGCAAGCCGCGCAAAGCGCGCCTTGCAACTTTGCTCCGTTGCCCTTCTCAAACGGCGCAAGGGCAACGCCGTTTTCGGTCACTGCTCGGACGGGACGTATGTCCTCGCTCATCTCGCGGGGCAAAACAACACACCGTGTTGTTTTGAGAAATTCCCCGCTCGTCCTCTTTCGCGCAAAAGCCACGGTTTTGCGCGAGTGCTAGTGCTGCGGAGACAGCATCCGCTGCATCACATTACGCGGACGGGCGCTGTCGCATTCCCGTTATCGGTTCGCGGGCAACGTTCTTCTTGCGGCAAACTGCGCTCTAAGCAAGCCGCGCAGAGCGCGCCTTGCAACTTCGCTCCGTTGCATCACATTCCGCGAACGGACCCGGTTGCATTCCCGTTGCTCACTCGCGAGCAGCGTTACGCCGCGGAAAAAATTTTATTTGAAATCGATGTCCAGCTCCTCGTCGGCAAAGCGCGGGTCGGAAAAGAACTCCTCGGCCGTGACGCCGAGAGCGCGCAGAAGTATGAGCAGCGTGCGCAGATATATATCCTTGTTCTTCTTCATGCGTATGCCGCGGTAAGTTTCGTACGAGACCGCCGCCCTGTTGCATAAAGTGTACACGCCCATTTTGCGCTCCCTGCGCAGAGATTCAAGTTTTTCGGCTATGAGTTCATTGAGGAGCATGGCTCTATCTTATCAAAAATCACCACCGCAATATCTGTGTTATAATAGTGATTTTTGTTGACAAAGCGCGCAAACGGGACTATAATTCAAACTGTAGGCACACAAAACAACTTTGCGTGTGCAAATTTGCAAGGCTGCCTTTTGTCCGTTTCGCTCCATAAACATACCGCGGACAGAGGAAAACCTGAAAACGCGCGGCGGACCGTACGGCCCGCCGCGCTGAATTTTTGCCGAAAAAATCGCCAAACTGCGCGCCGAATCAATCTTCGCCGCCGAAGAGGGCGAGCCGCCCTGCAATGAGCTTATCGCACTTGGCCATATAGGTCGGCAGATCCTTGGGCGAGGCGAAACGCTCGATGCGGCTGCCGTCGCCGTAAACGCGCTTGGAGATGGCGTTTGCGCCCACGGCGATATTGTCGGATATCTCCTCCATCACGTCTATGTTGTAGGCGCAGGCTTTGCCGGGCTTTGCCCAGCCGCAGTTTTCGTGCCCGCCGGCCTGATACTTCTGGCGGTATATGTAGTACGGGCGGTATCCCGCGGCGTCAAGCTCCCTGCGCGAAAGCGATATCATTTCGCCTATGCCGTCGATGTGCAGGCGGCGCGTCTCCTCCTTGAGTTTTGCCCCGGCCTTCAGCGACAGCGTGTGCACGGTTATGTTGGCTGGCGCGAGATCGGCCGCGCACTTCAGCGAGCGCCCGAAATCCCAAACGCTTTCCCCCTCCAGCCCGGCTATCAGATCGACGTTTATGTCGAAGCCCAGCCTGTCGGCCATTTCGTATGCGGCAAAGGTCTGCGCCGCGGTGTGTCTGCGGCCTATTTTCTGCAAGGTGGCGTCGGAAAAGGTCTGCGGATTGACGCAGATGCGGTTGACGCCGGAATCCTTGGAAAGTTTAAGCTTTTCTTCGGTGAACGTATCCGGCCTGCCGGCTTCCACGGTGTATTCGCAATCCGGCAGAGAAAGCGCGCTTATCGCGGCATATATGCGGGCCAATTCGCGCGGCTCCAGCACAAACGGCGTTCCGCCGCCTATGTACACGGAGCGCACGTCCGAAAGCAGCGGTTTAAGCGAGGCTATTTCGCGTTCGAGACAGGATATATACGATTCAACGTATTGCGCGGTGGCCGATATCGGCGCGGTTATGAAGGAACAGTAGCGGCACTTGGTGGGACAGAAGGGCAGACTGACGAACAGGTCCTGCCCGCCTTTTCTGCGGTAAAAGGGTGCCTGCTCCTCCATCACTCTGCCTACGAATTCGATATTTGCGCCGTCCACGTGCATCGCGGCGAACAGCTGCCTGAAATCCCGCCCGGCGGCCTGTTCCGCATAGGCAAGCTTGGTGGGGCGTATGCCCGTCAGCGCGCCGTAGGGGAAACTTTTGCCCGTTGCGCGGGAGAGCAGCTCGTACACGGCGAGCTTGGCGGAACGCCGCGCATAGCGCTTGAATTCCACGTCGTCGTGCGTTGCGCATTCAAAGCGATAGTCGCGTATTTCGCCGGCATGCTCTATGCAGTTCACATATGTGCGTCCGCCGTAAAAATAGAAATAGTGCGTTATATCCTGGTCTTCGCAGTCGAAAAGGCGCACCACGTCCATCATTTCGGGGACGAGCCATTGGGCGTTACTCCTTAACATACGGGTTGAATCTGCGCTCGGCTTCGAGCGTGGTGTCCTCATCGTGACCGGGACAGACGGCGTAATCGCCCGGGAGCGCGTACAGTTTTCTTACGGAGCGGACGAGTTCGGGATAGGACCCGGTGGAAAAATCTGTGCGGCCGACGCTGCGGCGGAACAGAGTGTCGCCCGAAAAGACGGTGCGCTCAGCCACGTAGCAGACGCCGCCGCGCGTATGCCCGGGCGTGGCGACGGTTTTAAAGGTTATGCCGCAGAGACATATCTCCTCGCCGTCCGCCAAAGTTTTGTAAATATCGAAGTGCGGTATGACGATCCCGTGAAAGACGGCGCGGTTGTCTTCGCCGTACACAAGCTCCTTTTCGTCCTCGCCGCACAATATGCGGCAACCTGCGCCGAACAGCGCTCCGCAGCCGCCGATATGGTCGTAATGACAGTGCGTAAGCAGAGCATACCGAGGGGTAAGCCCCCTGTCGGCGCACTCGGCGAGGATGCGCGGCTGGGCGGGGTCTATCACGACGCACGTTTTGTTGTCCGCCGTGAGTATATAGCTGTTTGCGGCAAAGCCTACGGGATATATTTTGTAGATCTGCATGGTATTGACCGGTCAGTTGGACGTTCTGAACACGTCTATTATGCGTTTATCCTTTTTGAGGTGATTGACGAGCAGGTCTAGATCGGAGCGCTTGTTGAGCTTGACGTTTATGTCGAAATGCGCCTTGCCGTCCTTGCCCAGACGGCCGTTTATCTGCGTCATGGTGAGCTGCAGCTGGGCAATCTCGGAGGTGATGAACGCGGTGATCCCGCTGTCGTCGGTGGCAAGTATCTTGATGCCGGCGATAAAGCCCTTTTCGGTCTGACCCGTCCATTCGGCGGGCTGTATGCGGTCGCTTTCCAGCTCCTTGACGTTGGGACAGTCGGCGCGGTGTATTATCACGCCCCGCCCGCGGGAGACGAACCCCACTATCCTGTCGCCGGGAACGGGATTGCAGCAGTGCGCAAAGCGCACCAAAAGCCCCGACATATCCTTGACCGTGACCGAACCCGCGGGGGTGTGGTTGAGCTTTGCAGTGTCCAGCGCTTCGGCCGGTTTGGGCATCTCCTTTTTGTAATAGTCGATGAGCTTATAGATTATCTGATTGACGGAGACGGCGCCGTAGCCGACGGAGGCCATCATCTCGTCCACGTTGGCGAAGACCAGCTTGTTTGAAAGCTTTTTGAAGGAGTCGTCCGTGAGGATGTCGTTTAAGGAATATCCCCTGCGCTTGGCTTCGGCTTCGAGCATGGCCCGGCCGGTTTTGGTGTTCTCCTCCTTCATCTCCTTTTTGAAGAACTGCCTTATCTTTGCCTTGGCCGAACCGGACTTTACGAACTTTAACCAATCCCACGAGGGGCCCTTGGTGGTTGTGGAGGTGAGTATCTCCACAACGTCGCCCGTCTTGAGTTTGGAATTGAGGGGAACTATCTTGCCGTTGACCTTTGCGCCCACGCACTTGTTGCCCACCTCGGAATGGATGGAATAGGCAAAGTCCACGGGAGTGGCTTCGAGCGGGAGCGAAATGACCTTGCCGTGAGGGGTGAACACGAGCAGTTCGTTGGAGTACAAATCGTTTTTAAGGCTGTCCACAAACTCCTTGGAATCGTTGAGCGAGCCCTGCCAGTCCATTACGTCGCGTATCCAGCTGAGACGCTGATCGAAGGAGTTTTCGCCCGACTTCTGCTCCTTGTACTTCCAGTGCGCGGCTATGCCGTACTCGGCCATTTTGTGCATTTCAAACGTGCGTATCTGAATTTCGAAATACTGGCCGAAGTTTGTTACGACGGTAGTGTGCAGCGACTGATACATGTTGCGCTTGGGGGTGGCGATGTAGTCCTTTATCCTGCCGGGCACCGGCTTCCAGCGCTTGTGTATCTTGCCGAGGACTTCGTAACATTCCTCGGTGGTGTTGACTATGACCCTGACCGCGGTGAGGTCGTATATCTGATCGAGGGTGAGCCCCTTGTTCTTCATCTTGCGGTAGATGGAATAGAAGTGCTTGGGCCTGCCGAAGACTTCGCCTTTTATGTTGTCCTCGTTGAGCATCTTCTGCAGCTGGGCGACTACGAGGTCGACAAAGTTGCGCCGCTCCTCCAGCCGCTGATGTATGTTTGCCGCCAGATATTCGTAGGCTTCGGGATCGAGGTACTTAAGGCAGAGGTCTTCGAGCTCGCACTTTATCTGCGAAATGCCCAGACGGCCGGCGAGGGGCGTGAAGATATCCAGCGTTTCGCGCGCGATTCGCTGCTGCCGCTCGTGCGAAAGAAAATTGAGCGAGCGCATGTTGTGCAGACGGTCGGCGAGTTTGATTATGATCACGCGCACGTCGTTGGCCATGGCGACGAATATCTTGCGGAAGTTTTCGGCGTCCTCCTCCTCGCGGGTCTGGAAGCGTATTTTGTCGAGCTTGGTAACGCCCTCGACGAGCGTCAAGATCTCGTCCCCGAAGCGGCTGCGGATGTCCTCCGGCGTGGCGGGAGTATCCTCTATGACGTCATGCAGAAAGGCCGCCGCCACGGACGGGGTGTCCATGCCGAGATCGACGAGTATTTCGGCGACGGCGCAGGGATGCGTGAAATAGGGCTCGCCCGAGGCGCGCTTCTGATTTTTGTGCATCTCCTCGGCATAGTGATAGGCCTTCAGCAGCAGCTGTCTTTCGGCGTCGCTATAATTTTCGTTTATCTTGTCTAATACAGTTTTCATACACTCTTTGATATCAACCGCGCAGCCGTGCCGCGCGCACCGGGACATGCGCCGCGAGGGCTTGCGGACAAAATATTTTACGGCTCTTTAACGGCCGGACGGGTCTGACCTGCGCGACAGCGCCATGTTGTAAAGCGGCGAATTGCGCAGTTCGGTCTTTATGCCGCGGCGGACGGCGAGGCGGCCGCTGTCAAAGGAGATCAGCCCGAGCTGTTCAAACACCTTGAGCGCGAACATCGACTGAACGGGATCGCCGGCCGGAGCGCTCCTGAAGGCGACTTCCTCGGCGGAAGCTCCGTCAAAGGTCGCTTCGCCGGCGGACAGCAGCCTGAACGTCTTCAGCAGCCCGTCCCTGTCGCAATCGAGTTCGGAAAAATCGGCAAACGCGTCGTAATCGCGGCATATATACACCTCTTTGCCCTCAAGCGAAGGCAGAGTGACCGCGCCGGGATCGTCCAGAAATATTATTTTGCCGTAGCCGGAAAGGTCGCAGTCGGGCTGCGGCGAAAGGAGCACGCACGAGGCCACGTTGCGGCCGGACAGGGCGAACAGGTCCACGTCGAGCTTATCCGCGGCGACGCCCGCGAAGCGGGAGAGCGCCGCCTGCCCGAACGCAACGAACAGCGTGCCGTAGAATGCGCACGCGGCCATCTCCTCCTCCACCCTGTCAGCGGTGACGTAAGTCACCCTGCAGCCGACGGCGGGCAGACAGGCCAGACGCATGTCGTTGACCAATATCTGCGGGCGGGCGGCGGCCGCGCAGCCGCGGCCGTAGACCACGTCGCGCACGAATCCCTTTACGTATTCCCTGCCGCGGAAGGTGGATACGTTGTATTCAAACACCAGTTTTTTGGGAACGTCTGAAGACAGCAGCGCGGCGTTGTGCGCGCCGCCGAAGTACATGAGATCTATGTACGGGCTCTTTACTGAAAGGTGGGGCGAAAAGGGTTTTACCGGCCTGACCTGACAGGCCCCGGCGGACAGGCAGAACAGCGGCCGCTTGAACCCGACGCCGAAGGGTTCGAGCATTTCCAGCTCGCGCGCGAACTTCTGCGAAACCGGAGCGGTCAGCTCTCCGCTGACGTACAGCGTGGGCGTGAACGCGCCGGCGGGGCAGTTTTCGTCCAGCCAGCTGTCGAGGGCGCTCTTCAGGGCTTCGAAGTTTTCCTCCGACACGTTTACGCCCGCCGCCTGCGAATGACCGCCGAATTCGGCTATCAGATGGCCGCACGCCTTCAGCGCTTCGAAGATGTTCACCGACTCCACCGAACGGGCCGAGCCCTTGAGCATGTCGCCGTTCTTTACGAACAGCAGCGCGGGGCGGGCGTACTCTTCGGCCAGACGGGCGGCGACTATGCCCACAAAGCCGGTGTTCCAGCTTTCGTCGCGCAGCATTATCACCCGGCCGGGAGCGCCTTCGGCGTTCAGCTTTGCCTTGGCGGAGCAATACAGCTCGTCGCAGCATTTCTGGCGCTCGGCATTGTATTCCGTAAGTTTTACCGACAGGTCGAATATCTCGCTCTCGTCCTCCGAACAGAACAGTTTGAGGGCGGCGTTGGCGTCGCCCATTCTGCCAGCCGCGTTGATTTTGGGAGCGAGCGAAAAGGCAATAGTCTGCGCCGTGACGGCGTCGCCCTGTTTGCCCAAAAAGGCGGAATAGGCCTTTCTGCCGCCGCCGTTTATAAGGCGCAGGCCCTCGGCCACGATGTCGCGGTTTTCTCCCGTCAGGGGCACGCTGTCGGCAACGGTGGCTATGGCGGCGTAATCGAGAAAGCCGTGCGCGCGCTCGCCGAGCAATGCGCAGCCCACCTTGAAGGCCACGCCCGCGCCGCAGAGATTGTCGTAGGGATATCCGTCGGATATCTTGGGGTTAATGCAGATGCAGTCGGGGAGGACGGCGGGCAGCTCGTGGTGGTCGGTGACTATCACCTCCGCACCCTGCTCCTTTATATATTCCACCTCTTCCGCGTTGGATATGCCGCAGTCCACCGTGATGAACAGCTGGGGAAAATGCTCGTCGAAAATTTCGTCTATGGCGCGGACGCTCAGGCCGTAGCCGGACGTGCGCTCGGGAACATACACCGCGGGTTCAAGGCCGAATTGGGCGAGCACGCCGCGCATTATCGCCGAAGCGCATATGCCGTCGGCGTCGTAGTCGCCGTACACCACCACCTGCCAGCCCTCGTCGCGGGCGCGGGTTATCAGTTCGACGGCCTCGCGCATGCCGCTCATTTTGAACGGGGAGACGAAATGCCGGCGGGAAGGGCGCAGAAAGGCGCTTATCTTTTGCTCGTCGTCGATACCGCGGCCGACGAGTATGCGCACGGTTTCGCGGCACAGCCCCGTGCGCGCGGCCAGTCCGTCTATGATATTGAGTTGTTCGGGCGAAAATTCGCACTCGGGAAGAATCTTTTTCATAAATAAACGAGCCGCGCGGAACGCGCCGCAAATACAAAAAAGGGCGGGTAAAATTACCCGCCTTTGGAATTACTGTTTATTTTGCGCGTCTGTCCATGCCGCAGAAGAGCGCATACGAAGCGGGCGCAAGCACGCCGGACGAGAGGGCGCAGGCAACCACCGCGAGCAGGCAGGCGCCGAAGGGCGCGAGAGTTGCCCATGCGGGCGCGGCGATGACGGCAAATATCGCGAACACTGCCACAGACACAGCCGCGGCGGCGCAGACGAACGCATTCACCTTTGCCGCGGAGCGGGCGCCGTCGGCCACAAGCTCGAGCGAGCTTGTTTTGGCATTGGCATCGTCCTTGAAAGACGCCTTGAGCTTCTGGAAGAACACGCCGCAGCAGATGACGTTGAGCACCGCGACGATCACGGCGAACGCTATGGCTTCGAGCCCGACGGGACAGCGGGTTATGGCAAGCAGCGAAGCGTACAATCCCGCCGCGAAGAGCTGAACGGCCAGCGCGGAGAGCGCCATGCCCGGCCTGTACCTGAGGGCGAAATATACCGCCTGCAGCACGACGGCGGAAGCGAGAGCGATGGCAACGTAGTTGAGCTGCCATACGCCGCCGGCAAAGCCGAGATTGGTGTGCCATGCAACGGAAGCGTCCTCCATGCCCTCGGCGGCAAAGCGCGCCTCGATTGCGGAAACCGCCGCGGCCAGCTCGTCGTCGGAGACCGTTTCGTAGAACTTGTACACCACGGTGTTGGGGGTATATCCCGAACCCTGCGAATAGCTTGTTTCATATGCGCCGAGGGACGAAAGCTCGTCCGAAGCGACGCCCTGTATCAGTCCGCCGTCGAAATCTTCGGGGACGGACGTGGTTATCTCCACGCTCTTGTACGACGCGAACTCGTCGCCGTAGTTGAAAAATCCGCCGGCGACAAAGTGGCATATCGTACCCACGGCCATGCCGATGGCGATAAGCACGATGCCCGCTATAACGGCCACGTGGCGCAATCTGATTATCTTAGTCATCGCCGTACACCTCCCTTTTGAATCCGCCGAAGGCAAACTTGTTGCGGACGGGCGCGCTGCAGACGTGCCACATCAGCCTGGTGAACCACCACAGCGCTATGGAAGCTATGGAGCCGACGACGGCTATGAGCCCGCATGCCGCGGCTTCGCCGATGCACACGGCGGCAACGATTATGGACGCCGCCAGAATGACCGCGTGGATATCGAGCACGGGCAGCCATGTGCGCTTGTACGCCGACTTTACGGCGGCCTGCATGGTCTTGCCCGTCTTGCACTGCGCGCGCACCTCGTTGAGCAGGAACACGTTGGAGCCCGCAAACAGCACGAGCATGACCGCGCACACGGCGACGACGGCGAAGGTCGTGAGTATGGAGAGGATATACAGCGCGTAGAGCATTACGAGCGCAAGTATTATAAGCGAGAGCGAGAGCACTCCGCCCAGTTTTTTGTATCTGACGACGGCGGCGACGCACAGCGCGGCGAGCACGACGACAAACGCAACGAACGTGAGCAGCGCGGCGTTTTCGCCGCCGGCGGCCGACGAGGAGAGCGCGGACACGAGGGGCCGGTATGCAACCGAAAGCTCGCCGCCGTTAATGACGGAACCGAGCACGGCCGCGGCGTCCTCCGCCGCGGAGAGCGTGTTCATGGAGAACTGCATCTTGTCCGAATCTATCGTGGAGGTGCAGGTTATGGCCAGCACCTGAGTGTCGCCCACGCAGACATAGATGACCTGACTTTCGCTGTAGGCGGCTATGGACGAGATGTAGCGCATGCGCTCGCGGCCGTACTGAGTTAGACTGAAGCTCAGAACGTTGGAACCGCCGAAAGTGTAGGCCGAAACGGACGAGAAATAGTCGGCGGCGCTTTCGCCCGCGCCCACGAAGGGATATGTGGGGGAGCCGTCGCCGAGAATGTCGGCATCGGTGTATTCGTCGGCAAAACGGGTGGTATCGTAAGTGCCTGCGTCGTCGGAATCGCCGAGCGTGATGCTCGAATCGACGGTGCGTATCGTCAGCTCGCCGTCGGCAAGCAGATAGCCGAGCGTGTTGGCCGCCGACGAAAGGGCGGAGGAACGGTCGGTGGAATTGTTGCCCTTGTAGGCCGCATAGGTAAAGCCGGAGGGCACCGCCGCGACTATGGACAGACCGTCCCTGACAGAGACGGAGTAATCCGAAAGTCCGCGGTCGGCAAATCTTTCGGACAGAACCGCGGCGTCGCTTTCGACGTCGGCCGTCAGTGCGGCCAGATCGTCGTAATCGCTGTCCTCGAGGTTGACGTACACTCCGCCGTGACGCTCGTAGGCGGACTTGTCACTTCCCTCGAGGGCGTTGTAATCGCTTGCGGAGATGACGCCTTCGGGATAGATGGTCGTATAGACGTATCCCGTGTAGTCGCTTCCGAGAGGGATCTCCGCCGCAATGGCGTTATAGCGCTGCGCCACGCCCGCATTGAAGGACGCGACGCCGAACACCGCGGCGACGATTATCGCAATCACCACCAGCGCGGCGGTTATTGCAGATCTTACCTTGCTCATTTAAAACTCCTTGATGTGTTTTCGCCCGGGCCCGGCCCGCAACGTTTTGCGCGCGGCCTGCGGCGAGGGTATTTTGCCGGACGCCGGCGGAGAAATGTTCCGCACGCGGCGTCGCGCCGTAGATCGGACGGCGTGCGCGCCGAGCGCGCCGCCGCCGCGAAAATATTGTCTTTGGCGACGGGAACGGCGCTCCCGTCCGCGCTCATCTTCCGCGCGCGGGCGCGCGGGTTTCACGCACTTCTCTATTATAAATAAAAAAATATCGCCCGTCAAACGATTATGGGTTGATTGACGATATTTTTAGCGCTATTTTGATTACGCCATGCCTTTTTTTACGGCGAGGACGTGCATTGCGCACTCCGTGCGCTTTTTCATCATCTCGCAGGTGATGGCGTAGGGCGTCTGGATGTCGCCCGTGAAGTGATAGTTGTTGGCGCTGCAGCCGCCGCTGCATATGTATTTTGCAAAGCAGTCGCTGCAATTTTTGCGCGTGAACAGGCAGGACGAAGCAAATTTTTGCCTGATGCCTGCATCCAGCCCGCCGCCGTACACGCTGCCCATTTTAAAGGCGGGATCGCCCGCAAACTGATGGCAGGGATAGATGTCGCCGTTGGGCACGACGGAAAAATATTCGTTGCCCGCGCCGCAGGCGGACACGCGCTTTGCAAGGCAGGGGCCGCCTTCGAGGTCGACGTTGAAGTGGAAGAAATTGAAGCCCTTGCCCTCCTTCCACTTTTGTATATACATATCGCACAGGCGTTCGTACTCGGCCTTTATGGCGGGGAGATGTTCGGGCTTTATCATCAGATCTTCGATATCCGTGACTACGGGCTCCATGGAGATGGAGTCGAATCCCTGTTCGGCGAGAAACATCACGTCGTCGGCGAAGTCGAGATTTTTTGCCGTGAACGTGCCGCGCACGTAGTAGGACTTGTTGCCGCGGCTTTGAACGAACTTTTTTATTTTGGGCAGCACGGCGTCGAAACTGCCCCTGCCGTTGACGGTCTTGCGTATGGCGTCGTGCACCTCTCTTCTGCCGTCTATCGACAGCACCACGTTTTCCATTTCGCGGTTGAAAAAATCAATGGCGTCGTCATCGAGCAGCAGGGCGTTGGTCGTGGTGGTGAACAAAAACTTTTTGCCGTGCTTTGCGCCCTGTTCGCGGGCGTACGCCACTACGTTTTTTATAACGTCAAGACACATTAAAGGCTCGCCGCCGAAGAAGTCGGCTTCGAGTATGCGGCGGCCGCCGCTGTTTTCTATCAGAAAGTCTATGGCCCTTTTGGCCGTCTCCTCGCTCATGAACTCGCGGGCGGCGTGATAGGCGCCCTCGTCGGCGAAGCAGTAACGGCAGCGAAGGTTGCAGTCGTGGCAGATGTGTATGCACAGCGCCTTTACCTCGTCCGACTTCACGGGCCGGGCCGAAGTTTCGGGAGCGTTTAAAAGACCCTGCTCTTCCAGCGCCCGGACGTCCTCCTCTATCTCATTGATGTCCGCCTGCGAGAGGTAAGAGATATCGACGTTCTGCCCCTCGCCGTGCGCGAGGTAGTCGGCCGTCTTTTTGTCGCACGAATGAAGACTGCCGCTGCCGACGTCGTAAATATAATAATTCTGCTTGTAGTTAAAAACGTGATACATGTATTTTATCTGACCGGACGGCCGCGCGGCCGGACGCCGCGCACACTAAATGAGGAGCAGATCTTTCTGCTCCCCAGTAGGTTTTTGCGACCGGATTACTTTACTTCCTTTTCGGGATTGCTCTCTCTGGTTATCCTTTCGCAGCTCTGGTTGCCGACGGTGCAGCTGGTTTTGCAAGCCGACTGGCAGGTGGACCTGCATTCGCCGCAGGCGGTTATCTTCTTTTCAGCGGGTTTGGCAATCGTTCTGATCATTTTGTAATCTCCTCCGTTTGATTCGCGTTGATTTATTTCATTATAATTAAACGTTGCGCAAAATGCAAGTCTTTTTGAATAAAAAATTGCGCGCGGCGCATGTGTATGCGCCGCGCGGCTCAAAAAAAGTTCAGTCGCGCCGCAAATTTACGGCTATCACGCCCGTTATCCCGCCGGCAAACGCGCCTATCACAATTTCGAGCAGCAGCGTCCAGCCGAACCGGAAAGAACAGGCTATCGTAGAAAACAGCAGCCACGTCTGTATCACCGCAGATATGCCGAGGGCAACGCCCTTAACAAGCCCCCTTTCGCCGCGGATGAACAGCAGCCCGCCGCACGCGACGGCCAGAATTTTGAACACCTGATTGGCGGGCATTATTGCCGACGAGGGCACCGGGAACAGACCGAACACCCCGGCGAACACGAGCGAATATGCGAGCGCGAAGACGACGGCGGCGCACGCGGCCTTGCTTACCTGAAAAATATCGCGTATCATCAGAACCTCCGGCGGCGGAGACGCCGTCAGGCGGCAAAAAGAATCCCTCCGCCTACATTACCGTATGCGGAGGGAACGATATTTAGAACATTTGCGGCGCGGCAATCACTCGCCGTCTTCGGCTTTGTCCGCGCTCTCCTCTGCGGGAGCCTGTCCGTCGTCGGACTGAACCTCGGCAAAGGGTTCGTCTTCCGCGGCGGGAGCCTGCTCCTGACCTTCTTCGGACTTTTCGTCCTTGGCGTTGTCTTCTTCGACCACGGCATCGGTCTGATAGATGGCCTGTCTGTCGAACTTGACGTAGCACTTGCCGGAAGCTTCGCTGCCCGTTTCGAGCACGAAGGTGTTTTCCTCTTCGTCCACTTCCACAACGATGCCGCAGATGCCGCCGATGGTCTTTACCTTGTTGCCGGGTTTTACGGCATTGATGAGCTTTTCGGCCTCCTGCTGACGCTTTTTGTTGCGGCGGGTGCTGATGACGAGCATGGCGACTATGGCCACAACGAGCACGGCCAAAAGCACGTACGACATCCAGCTATTATCGGCAGCGCCGCCCGAAAGAATGCAATTGAACATGGTTGTTATTCTCCGAAAAAATTAATTGTTACCCCGTTATAATAATATTTTTAACAGGAATTGGCAAGCGATTTGAAGGCAAAAACATATTTTCACGCAATTTTCGCAGTGCGGACACGCTTGGCGCGCCCGCGGCGCCCGTCACCCGCGGCCGTAGGACGCATAAAAATCTTCGACGAACCGGGGAAGCTCGTCCTCGAATATCGCCCGGCGCATGCCCGCCATGAGTCTGTGCAGAAAGGTGATGTTGTGCAGACTCAAAAGCTGGGCGGCGAGCATCTCGCCCACATTTATGAGGTGGCGGATATATGCCTTTGAATAGTTTTTGCAGCAGTAGCAGTCGCAGTTTTCGTCGAGGGGAGAAAAATCTTCGCGCCAGACGGAATTGCGGGCCACCACCTTGCCCTTGGACGTGAAGGCGGTGCCGTTGCGCGCCACGCGGGTGGCGAGAACGCAGTCGAACATGTCTATTCCGCGCAAAACGCCTTCGACGAGACAATCGGGCGAACCGACGCCCATAAGATAGCGGGGCACGCCAGCGGGCAGGTCGGGACGGAGATGGTCGAGCATATCGTACATGAGCTGCTTGGGCTCGCCGACGGAGAGGCCGCCGATGGCAATGCCGTCCGCGGCATAGGGCAGCGCGCGCTTTAAGCTTTCGGTGCGGAGGTCCTTGTAAAAATTGCCCTGAACTATTGGGAACAGCGCCTGATCGTCCCTGGTCTTCGCCGCGACGCAGCGCTCCAGCCAGCGCGATGTGCGCTCCATGGCCTGTTCGGCCTGTTCGTGAGTGTAGCCGTATTCCGAACACTGATCGAACTGCATTATTATGTCCGCGCCCAGATTTTCCTCTATGCTTATCGCCTTTTCGGGAGTGAACAGATGGCGCGAACCGTCGATATGCGAATTGAAATATACCCCTTCATCCGTGATTTTATTCAGTTTGGTGAGCGAAAATACCTGAAATCCGCCGCTGTCGGTGAGAATGGGCCTGTCCCAGTTCATGAACTTGTGCAGCCCGCCGGCGCGCCGGACGAGCTCGTCGCCGGGGCGCATATACAGATGATAGGTGTTGGAAAGTATTATCTGACTGCCCGCCTCCTTGAGATCGCGGGGGAGCACGCCCTTGACCGTGGCCTGCGTTCCCACAGGCATATACACGGGCGTAAGTATGTCGCCGTGAGGGGTGTGGAACACGCCCGCGCGTGCGCCTGTGTGCTTTTCCACATGCTGAAGTTCAAACGAAAACTGACTGGACATCCGATGACCCGATTAAAAAAATTTTTACTGAATTGTAACAGAAATATGCCCCGCCGTCAAACGATATCGCAGACCGCCGGCGCATAAAATTTTCCGCCGACCGCACTAAAAAAAACGGCGAATGGGGCGGAAGGCGCGAGGAAGCGTACCCAAACGTACGTGACCGGGCGGAACCTTTGGCCGCGACAACGAGATGCGACTCAAAGCAGAAACGATGACCGGAGATGCGAGCAGGTCGAGGAGCGGGCGGAAGGCGCGAGGGAGCGTACCCAAACGTACGCGACCGGGCGGAACCTTGGGCCGCGACAAAGAGATGCGACGCTTATACGATCATCATAGCGTCGCCGAAGGAGAAAAAGCGATACCTTTTATCCACCGCCTCCCTGTAGAGCTGCAATATCTTTTCGCGGCCGGTGAGGGCGGCGACAAGCATTATGAGGGTGCTTTCGGGCAGGTGGAAGTTGGTTATGAGCGCGTCCACGCACTTGAATTTGTAGGGAGGATAGATGAAGATCTGCGTGTTGCCGCTGCCGGCGCGCACCACGCCGTCGTCGCCGGCGGCCGATTCGAGCGTGCGCACCGAAGTGGTGCCCACGGCGATTATTCTTCTGCCCTCGGCCTTTGCCCTGTTCAGGGCCGCGGCGGCCTGCTCGGTGACGCAGAAATATTCGCTGTGCATCTTGTGGTCGGTGATCATCTCCTCCTTTACGGGACGGAACGTGCCCAGCCCGACGTGCAGGAGCACTTCAACCACCTCCACCCCCATATCCCTTATCCTTTCCAGAAGTTCGGGCGTGAAATGCAGGCCCGCGGTGGGTGCCGCGGCGGAGCCGTCCGTTTTGGCATACACCGTCTGATAGCGGTTTTTGTCGGCCGGCTTTTGCTTTATGTACGGCGGCAGGGGCATGGAGCCAACCTCCTCGAGCACCTCCTCGAATACGCCGTTGCAGTCAAATCTAACTATGCGCTCGCCGCTGTCGGTTATGCCCTCGACGGTCAGGGAAAGCCTGTCGCACACGACGAGACGGGTGCCGACCCGGCACTTTTTGCCCGGCTTTACAAGCACTTCCCACCTGTCCCTGTCGAGGCGCTTCAAGAGCAGCACTTCCACATGTCCGCCGTGTTCCGTGCGGGCATATATGCGGGCGGGCAGCACCTTCGTGTTGTTGACGACAAGCACGTCGCCCGCCTTCAGATATTGAGTTATGTCCCTGAATATGCGGTGTTCAACCCTGTCCGTCGCCCTGTCGTACACCAGCAGTCGCGAAGAATCGCGCGGTTCGGCGGGGGTCTGGGCTATCAGCTCTTCGGGGAGGTCGTAATAAAAATCGCTCTTTTTGTACTGCATAACACGCACTATATAATTTATCCGCCGTTCCGCCCGCGGCGCGCCGCGGGCGGAACGGCATGCTTTCAGTCAGTCTTTTTTTCAAACATGGTCATCTGCTGCGACTGCGCGGCGGAGGGCGTGCAGCCGAGGTGCCTGTATCCGCCGCTTAAGATGACCCTGCCGCGGGGAGTGCGGGCAATGAAGCCGAGCTGCAGAAGATAGGGCTCGTAAACGTCCTCGATGGTGCCCGCATCCTCGTTTATGGTGGCGGCGAGCGTTTCGAGCCCGACGGGCTTTCCGTCGAACTTGACTATCATCGCCTTGAGCAGATTGCGGTCGACTTCGTCGAGACCGAGCTCGTCTATCTCCATGCGGCCGAGCGCGAAGCGGGCGTCGGCGAGCGTGACGGACGCGCTGCCGCCGACGGTGGAGAAATCGCGCACGCGCTTTAAAAGGCGGTTGGCGATGCGGGGTGTGCCGCGCGAGCGGCGGGAAATTTCGGCGGCGGCCTCGTCGTCGATGGCTATTCCCAGCGTTTTTGCCGAGCGCGAGACTATCTCCTTCAGCTCTTCAGGAGAGTACATTTCCAACCGGCAGATTATGCCGAAGCGATCGCGCAGAGGGTTGGCTATCATGCCTGCGCGGGTGGTGGCGCCTATAAGCGTGAATTTTTTGAGCGAAAAGCGTATGTTGCGCGCCGAAGGGCCCTTGCCCACTATTATGTCGAGGGCGTAATCTTCCATGGCGGAATAGAGTATCTCCTCCACGCTGTGGTTGAGACGGTGTATCTCGTCGATGAACAGCACGTCGCCTTCGTTGAGATTTGTCAATATGGCCGCAAGGTCGCCGCTGCGCTCGATGGCGGGAGCGGACGTCATCTTCAGCTGTCCGCCCATCTCGCCCGCGATGATGTGGGCGAGCGTGGTCTTGCCGAGGCCGGGCGCGCCGTACAGAAGGACGTGTTCGAGAGTCTCCCCCCTCTTCTTTGCGGCGTTCATGTACACCGTAAGGTTTTCCTTTATCTTGCTTTGGCCGACGTAGGCGTCCAAAGTTTTGGGGCGCAGCACGTTTTCCTCGGCGTCGAATTCGCCCTTTGAGGACTGCACCAGCCTGTGTTCGTCTTCAGTTGTATATTCTTCGTCGTCGAAAAACATGTTTAACCTCGCATTTCAAAGCTGCCGACGGGCGCGCCTTCAGCATTGTGAGCCTGCCGGCGGCGGAAGGCGGCGCGCACGCGTGCCCGCATGGGCCCGGTCACATCGTCCTGAGGGCCTGCATTATTATCTGTTCGATCCCCTCCGCTCCGGCGGACTTTGCGGCGGCCACGGCCCTTGCGCTCTCCGCGCGGGTAAAGCCGAGCGTCTGGAGGGCGACGATGGCGTCCTCGTCGCCTTCGGCGGCGGGGACAGCTGCGGCGGGCGCGCCCGACGGCGCGGACCGGGGAAGAGCGCCCACCTTTTCGCGGAGCTCGAGTATGATGCGCTCCGCAGTCTTTTTGCCGAGACCCTTTACGGAGGACAGCCGCTTTACGTCCTGCGTGGCGATGGCCGCGGCAAGGGAGGAACAATCCATGGCCGACAGCACGGCTATGCCCATTTTGGGCCCGACGCCCGAAACGGATATCAGCTTTAAGAACATGTTCTTTTCCTCCAAGGAGGAGAATCCGTAAAGCGTTGCGCCGTTCTGCTCGCTTATCTGAAGATACGTATATACTTCGCACGTGCCGCCCGGGGCCATTTTGGAAAACGCCGAAGCCGAACAGTACGTCTCGTACCCGACTCCGTTGACGTCTATGACCGCCGTTTCGGCGGTGGAATACAACAATTTGCCTTTTAAATAACCTATCATAACGATCCTTTGACGAAAAATGCGGCCGGGAGCGGCGGACGCCCCTTTCAGCGTATGCCGAACATCGCGCCGAAGCGGTTTGTGTGGGCGTGGCAGAGCGCCACGGCGAGCGCGTCGGCCGCGTCGTCCGGCCTGGGCACGGACTTGAGATGCAACAGCGACGTGACCACGTGCATCATCTGCACCTTGTCCGCCTTGCCGTAGCCGGTGAGCGCCTGCTTTATCTGCATGGGCGTGTATTCAAAGAGCCTGCCGCAGTATTTTACGGCGGAGACGAGTATCACGCCGCGCGCATGGGCGACGGGGATGCCGGTTGTGATGTTTTTGGTGAAGAACAGCTCCTCCACCGCTATCTCCTCCGGCCTGAATCTGGCGTAAATTTTGTTCAGCCCCTCTTCGAGCATGGCGAGCCTGACGGGAAAGCTTTCGTTTGCGGGCGTTTTTACCACGCCGTAGTCGACGGGGACGATGTTGCCGTTGTTCAATTTTTCTATCACGCCGTAGCCCATGGTGCCGTAACCGGGGTCGATGCCTAAAATTATCATGTTTTTGCCTGCAGGCCAATAAAATTGACTTGATTAAGTTCTTCAATTATTATATAATGAAACAGACTTCAAGTCAATTTATTCAGAGGTTATTTAACATGAAACTGTGGGAGGGGCGCTTTGAAGCGCCGACCGCCGAAAACGCCGACCTGTTCAACGACTCGCTGCCCTTCGACTGCAGGCTGTGGGCGGTGGACATAGCCGCGTCCATAGCGCACGCCGCCATGCTGGGCAGCTGCGGGATAATATCCGCGGACGAGAGCAAGGCCATACGCGACGGGCTGAACGCCATAGCCGACGACATTGCCGCGGGCAAGCTGGCCATGGAGGGCGCGGAGGACATACACTCCTTTGTGGAGAACGAGCTTGTGAAGCGCATAGGCGACGCGGGAAAGAAACTGCACACGGCGCGCTCGCGCAACGACCAGGTGGCGACGGACTTCCGTCTGTACGCGCGCGGGGCCTTCGACTGTCTGACGGAGAGCCTTGCATGGCTTGTGGAGAGCCTGACCGACCGAGCAAAGGCGGGGCTTAAGCTGATAATGCCGGGCTACACGCACCTGAGAAAGGCCCAGCCCATGTGCGCGGGGCACTTTTTCAACGCATACGCGGAGATGTTTCTGCGCGACATGGACCGCGTGAGAGCTTCGCGCGACCGCGCCAACGTGATGCCTTTGGGCAGCGGCGCGCTGGCGGGCACGTCCTACCCCATCGACCGCGACATGACGTGCGACCTGCTGGAGTTCGACAGGCCGTGCGAAAATTCGCTGGACGGAGTTTCGGACAGGGATTTCGCGGCCGAATTTTTATTTGACTGCTCGATGATAATGAGCCACCTTTCGCGCCTGTGCGAGGACATAATACTCTACTCCACCGAGGAATTCGGGTACTTCGAGATATCCGACGAGTACTCCACCGGCTCCTCCATAATGCCGCAGAAGAAGAACCCGGACATACCCGAGCTGATGCGCGGCAAGACGGGCAGAGTGTACGGCCACCTGATGGCCCTTCTGACCACGATAAAGGCCATCCCCCTTGCCTACGACAAGGATCTGCAGGAGGACAAGGAGGGATTTTTCGACGCGGAAAAGCAGACGATAAACAGCATAAACATAATGGCCGAGCTGCTGCCCGCCATAGCGCTGAACAAGGAGCGCATGGCGTCCGCCGCCGAGGCGGAGTTTTGCTGCGCGACCGACGTGGCGGACTACCTTGCAAGGAAAAACGTGCCCTTCCGCACGGCGCACGGCGTTACGGGCAGAATAGTGCGCTGGTGCATAGAAAACGGCCGCACGCTGCAGGACATGACGGCCGAAGAGTACCGCGCCTTTGCGCCCGAGTTCGGCGACGACATATGCGACGCCGTGCGCGCCGCAGCCTGCGCCGGGGCGCGGACGTCCTACGGCGGAGCTTCGCCCGAGAGGGTCAGGGAAAACCTGAAGTCCATAAAAAAGCGGCTCAAAAAATATCTGCAATAAAAAAAACGCGGCGCATGCCGCGGAAAATTTGTGCGGGGCGCGGAATGTTTCCGCGCCCCGCACGTTATAAACGCTGCCGCGGCGCGACCTGCGACGCTCGCGGAAAAAATTCAGTCTTCGTAGCCGAACAGAAAATTGGGCGTCATATCGAACAACTTACACAGCCCGAGTATCTGCTCGTAATTTAGCTGAAACACGCCGTTTTCAAAGCGGCTGTACTGCTGCTGGGTCATCAGCATATGCTGCGCGGTCTCGCGCTGGGTCATGCCGCTCGCCCTGCGGGCGGACTTTAAATTGTTTCCTATAGCCTTTGTTATACTCACACATCAAACATACCACAAACTGATGTAAAAAGATTGACTTACATCAGATTATGATGTATAATTATACTGATATCGAAGGCTCGCGGCGCCGTCGTGTGGCGCGGCGGCGCACGCGCAGAGCGCCTTCGACGTCGCGGAGGCGACCGACGCGGCCCTCCTCTTTACGATCCGCCGACGGCGGAAAAAGTCCGGCAGAAGATTTTCCGTCGGACTTCTTGATGAACGGGCAGACTGTTTTTGCAAAAATGCGGCGCGCGTGCGCGCCGCAAGGTATATGGAGCGGCGGGGCGCGCCGTCTTATTTAAGACGGCGCGCCCCGTTTTTTTGTTGCGGAAAATATCACGCGGAAGCATTTCCGCCGTCCGGCGAAGCCGTACCGTCGTCGCCTTGCGGCTGCGGGGAGACTTGGGCGGAATGCGCGGAATGCGCGCGCTCGTAGCGGACGAAGAAATATGCCGCTGCCACGCCGCCGGCAAACAGAGCCAAGCCGAGGAGCAGTTCCCACCACGCGAAGTCGGAGCCCCATTGGCCGTAGTAGGCGACGATTTCGGGATTGTAGAACATGGTTATCACGGAGCCCAGAGACATGCCCGCCACAGTGAAGAACGTGGGGGCGCGCCGCCTTTGGAGCAGTTTGTTCATGCCCTTGGACACGACGACGAGACCGACGAGAAAACCGACGACGAGACAGGCGTAAACGCCGAGCACGGCGGGGTTCTGCGCGATGTGGGAGAAGTGCAGGGAATCGAGCAGCGGCTTGTAGAAGCCGAACATCATGAGTATGGCGGAAGCCGAAAGCCCGGGCACGAGCTGCGTGACGGATATCACGAAGCCGAGCGCGGCGAACAGCACATAGAAATACCACGGCAGGTCGGTGAGAGCGTTGCCGCCCTCGTCGCCGAGCGCGACGGAGAGCGCGGCAAAGGCTATGGGCACGGCCAGCCCCGCCGCGAACAGGGCGACGCGGGCGGGCGTGATCTTTTCGCCCTTCAGCTGGTCGGTAACCGCGGGGAAGGCGCCCAGCATGAGCCCCGCAAACAGGGCCACTATGGCAAACTGGATAAGATTTATCAGTTGCTGAACGGCCAGAAAGCCGCCGGCGAGGCCGATTATGCCGCCCGCTATTATGGGCAGCAGAAAGACGATGCAACGCTTGAACTGCCTGAATATGTTGCCGAACGCGTACAGAAGCTTTTCGTACAGCCTGAAGATTATGGCCACCGCCGAACCGCTTACGCCCGGCACTATCACGGCGAGACCAATGAAAAAGCCGAGCACGCCGCCCTTGGCCACTTCCTTTTTGTCGGCATAGCCGAGCGCGGGTTGCTCCCCGCCGTCCGGCTGCCCGCCGCGCGCGGGCTCGCGATTGTTTTGCTGCATATGCTGATCTCCGGATCTTGATAAATGTTTTGACTATTATAACTTATATACGGGCAAAATGCAAGCGTTTATGACACTGAGGAGGTTTCGCCGGGCTCATGCCCGCAATCCTTTGCGGCGGGGCGGGCGGCGAGGACGCCGCGCCAGAGTTTTCCGCCGCAGAGCCTGTCGACGCCGAGCGTGACGAAGAAGACGCCGGTGCCGACGGCGGCGACTATTATGTCCCACATGGTATCTTTGAGCGGATGATAGGAAGGATCTTCCAGCACTCCCTTCCACAGCTGCGGGTCGGTGCCGAGCACAAGCGACATGCAGTATTCCGAGACCTCCCACACGGCCGCCGCGCCCAGCACGGCGAGCAGAACGATGACGCCTTTGCCCCACGCGTTCATTGCGTCGCCGCCCCAGAGAGATATGAAATACATGACGAGCGGCGCGCACCAGAACCCGAAAAAGGTGTGCAGGATCTTGTCGTAATGGGGAATGAAGGCGTAAAAATTCAGGGCCGTGCCCAGATCCACGGAGATTATTATCTGCAGCGTGATGACCGCCACCAGAAACCCTGGCAGTCTGATTTTTGCAAATTTTTCGAGCAGGGGAAACAGAACGGGCACCAGCGCGTACAGCGGCGCCTGTATATAGACCGAAGGTATAACCTTGGGACATGCGACGTGGTGAAGCGACACGGCAAGTATACCGAACGCCGCGCTGAAAGCGAACGGCGCCCACATCCTAAGGGCGCGCTTTGCGTTTTTCATTTATAAAAGATACTCCTTTAAAAGCAGGTCTTATAAGACAGTATGCGCATTGCACGGCATATATACCGCAGACAACGCATTTTACATGAGCGGCGAAACCAGCCTTAAAAGCCCGACGGCCGCAGTTCGCACTATGCCGCCCTTGGAAGCTTTTGCGGGGTTTTCGCAATCGGGGAAGGTATTTTCAAAATCCTGCGCAACGGCGGCCACCACTGAAAAATCGTCGGTGACCACCCCGTCCTCGAACTGCTGATAGAAGGAGCGCATGTCGAAGTTTACCGTGCCGACGACGGCGCAGCTTTCGGTGAGGACGAGCTTGCTGTGCACGAACGAATCGCGCAGGTAGTAAATTTTTACGCCGTACTTTATAAGCTTTTCGGCGTTGTCGCGCGTGACGAGATAGACGTAATATTTATCGGGCACGGACGGCAGGATTATGCGCACGTCCACGCCGGACATGGCCTTGTTTGCAAGCGCCTGAACAACGCTGTCGTCGGGGATGAAGTAGGGCGTCATTATATACAGCCGCCGGGCGGCGGACGAAATGACGTTTTCAAACACGCTCTTGCATATGGTGAGGCCGTATTCCGGGCCGTCCACATAGGGCGCGGCCACGCTGTCGCTCTCTATCCTGTCGAAACGGCCGAAGTAGGGCGAATAGTCCGACTTGCGCCCGGTGACGAACTCCCACTGTCTTAAAAAGAACAGAGTGAAGGCGTCCACCGCCTCTCCTTCCACCTTCAGGCCCGTGTCCTTCCAGTAGCCGTGCATGTGCTTTTCGTTCACGTACTCGTCGGCAATGTTGCTGCCGCCCGTGTAGGCCGTTTTGCCGTCCACAACTATTATCTTGCGGTGGTCGCGGTAATTCATGGCGAAAGTGAAGCGGGACAGCAGCCGGCTGAACACGCGCACCTCTGCGCCGGCCGCCCGCATTTTTTTGCGCATCCTGTGCGAAAACGCGCGGCTGCCCACGTCGTCGTAGAGCATCTTTACCTTTACGCCCTGCTTGAGTTTTTCCTCCAGCACGTCCCAGATGCGGTTGAGCAGCACCCCGTCGGCAACGGCATAGTACTCTATGAATATGAAGGAGCGGGCGGACTTCAAACTTTCGAGCACGTCGTCGAACAGAGCCGCGCCCGAAGGAAAATATTCAAGGCGGGTGTTGCGGTAGGATGCAAAGCCGCCAGCATTGTTCAGGTACGAGCAGACGCTGCCTATGCCCGAGGGCGCGTTCACTGGAGCGTATGGCGGAACGAACCCGGCGCTGCGCACGAAGATGTCCCTGTGGCGGCGGCGGGCGCGGGCATACATGTATTTATCGTTGGACATGAAATAAATTATGAATCCGCCGAAGAAAAACACGAGTATAAAGAACACCCATACCGCCTTGGCCTGATTGTTGCGGTGCGACGACAGCACCGACAGCGCCGAAAGCACGCTGACCACGGCAAGGATCATGAGATACCACCTGAGCGCGAGCGCGGGCAGCGTGCTCAGCCCGACTATTATGCCCAGCTGCGCAAGTATCAGAAAGGCGGCAAGACAGGTTTTGAACAGGCCTATGTTGTTGTGTTCGGTGCGTATCTTTACGAGCTTGTCCTCGGTGAACCGCTGTCTGCGGCGGCGCGACCTGTCCTCCAGCGAGCGCATGGGGCGCATGGAATTATTCATCCGTCTCCTCCTCGCACTCGTTCTCCTCGCTGCCGGGGCGCTCCGCGCCGTCCTCCCCGTCGTCTTCGGGCGATCCTTCCGACAAATCGTCGGCAAATACCATGCTCTCCTCCGCCGGGGCGTCGAGACCGTCCTCTTCGGCGGACGGGACGAGCGTTGCCGCCTCGTCTATGAGCGACTGCGTCAGCCGCAGCTTTTCGTATATCCTGCGCTTTTCGTCAACGTTTTCGCGGCGGCGCATCACGGGACAGATCACGGCGGCCGCGGCGACGAGGGCGCAGGCGGCGACAAGCAGCGCTATGCCGCACACGCGCATCGCGCCGACGTGCCCGAACGCAAGCCACAGCCCCGCGCCGGCAGAAACAACGGCCGCAAGCGCCAGCGCGCCGAGCGCCGCGTTGCTCTTTACGTGAGCGCGGCGGGTTATTTCCACAAGCGAATTTATTGAACTTTCCATGCGCACCTGAAGGTATTGCAACCTGTCCTTGTTGGGAAACTTGTGCGGGCGGCGCAGACGGACGTATTTCATGTCGTAATACTGCCTGTCGTCCTCGGTTTTGACCTCCGTCCAGCCCAGCGTGCGGTAGCACTGCAATATGCGGTTGAGCTGGTCGCTCTTCACGGACACCGACAGATAATCGAAATTGTTGTAATCTTTTGACATTTCAATCCCCTTTTTTACAACGCTCGCGCAGGACGGCGGGACATGACGCACCGCAAAAAACCCGAAAGCCCCGGCGCAGGACATGTCCGCACATATTATCAACTATATCACCGGAATATAAAATATGTGTTAAAAGCATGTAAATGTTGTGTGTTAAACATTATAGCACGGCCCGCGCGAAAAATCAACAGGGCAAAGCGGGACGGACGGCGCAGAGCGGAACGCGGCGGTCACGCAGCCGGCCCGACCCGCGCCCGGGTTGACATCGGTGCGCACATATAGTATAATGAACGCATGAAAGAGATAATTGTGCGGCGCGCGCTGTACGCGCTGACCGCCGCCGCGCTCGCGTGCGCATTCGCGCTGACGTTCACGGTGTCGGACTACTACATATTCAACCGCATATCGCAGTTCGGGGCGGCGTTCACGGCGAGCCAGTGGGTGAAAAAGGGCGCTTTGCTGCTTTTGCCCATGGCCGTGTTTTACCGCAGGCGGAGCTGCGCCGACGCCGTAAAATATTTTGCGCCCGCGTTCATTGTGCTGAGCTGCTGCACGTTCGGCGACTTTTTTGACATAACGAAAGTTGCCGAAACGCCCGCGCAGGAAATTTACAACGCGGTAAACCTGTTCTTCCCGCGGTGGCTGAACATGACGCTGTTCTTTGCCCAGAGCGCGTTCATGCTGGCCGCCTGCGCCCTGCTGTTCGTGCGGGACGGGGCGGGAACAAGGGCAAAGAGCTTTTTAAGCCTGCCGGCGGCCCTTGTTGCCTGCATGCCGCTGAACGTGTTTGAAAATCTTTTTGACATTGACGCCATACCCGCGGACAGCTTTTTGCGCTTTAAAAACTTTACGATATGGCATGCGCTGGCCATAGCCGCGCTGATAGCCTTTACGACCGGCGCGTACTTTTTCCTTAAAAACAGGAGCGAGCGCGACCGCAACGCATGGCTGGGCGCGGCGGCCATAGTGCTGCTGGTGCAGTACCACTCCAAGGACAGCATGGTGCTGGGCGACGGATACAACGTTTACCACACCATACTTGCGTGCGTACCGCTGTTCATATGCAACATAGGCGTTTACATAGCCTCGCTTTCGGTGCTGACGAGAAAAAAGTTTTTTTACGAGACTGCCTTTTTTGTGCACGCCGCCGGCGCGGTGAGCGTGTTTGTGTACTTCGGCAAGGACGAAATGAGCAACTACGGCATTTTCTGCAGTTACTCCATACTTTATTTTACGCTGACGCACGCGCTTTTATTTGCGCTGTGCTTGCTGCCTTCGGCGCTCGGACAGTACCGCTTTGCGCTGCGCGACTGCATCGCGCCGCTGATATATTACTTTATAGTGATAATACTCGCTTCGGTGTGCAGCGCGCTGGTTACTTCCGCTTCCATGACGTGGCACACGGACGGCGGGTATTTCCTTGCGGAGAGCGAGCTGATAATGCCCAACTACGCCTTTACGCAGATCAACCCCCTGCCCTTTGAAATCCCGCCGGTATGGACGCTTAAAATCTGGAATTACGAGCTGAACATGCTGTACATACTCGGACTGTACGCCGCATACGTGGCGCTGTTCTTTGCCTTCATCGGTCTGCAGCGAGCCTTTGCCGCGGTGCGCGCAAAGTGGCTTGATCGGCGCATATATGCGGGTCTGCGCCCGGCGGACGCGGAAATTGCGCCTGCCGACGCGGGACATGACGAAGGCCGCGAAGCCGCACCTTCCGGCGCGGGCGACGAGCCGGACGAAGAAGCCGCACCCGGCGACGAGAGAGATGCGGATATAAATTGAAATAAATGCGGCGAACGCATTGCGAGAAACCCTGTCGCCGCAAAGGCAAACGCGCTTTTCTGCATGCGACATGCTTTAAAACATAAATATACAACGCGCCGCGCGGCCGCAGATCTGCGGCCGCGCGGCTATATTATTACTATATTTATCAATTGAGCATCTTTTTTTCAGAGCATTGAGGGCACAGGCCGTTGAACTCCACTTCGGCGGACAGCACCTCGTAGCCCGCCACGCTCTTTGCCGAGAGCACCGGGGAGAAGTCGCCTTCGAACACGTCCGTGACCTTGCCGCAGCGGACGCAGTGGCAGTGAGCGTGCGGCGCGGTGCGCGCGTCGAACCTGGTGTCGCTGCCGAGAAGATTGAGCCGGCGGACAATGCCGTCGTCGGCGAACTGCCCGAGCACGCGGAATACCGTCGCGCGGGAAATGTGGGGATTGCTGCGCCTGACCTCTTCGTACAGCTCCGAAGCGGTGGGATGGTCGGCCTGCATCAGCGCGCCGAGTATAACGCGTTTTTGTTCGGTGTTGCGTTTTGTCTCCATATTGATATTATATCTTGATAATGCCCCGTTGTCAACAAATTTCGCGGCGGCCGCAATGCCCCGCGCGCAAGGCGCAGTCTTTACTCGTCGCCGCCAAAGCGCGGAGACGGCGCCTGCTGCCTGCGCCGCATTGCGCGCCAGCTGAAAAAACCATATACGTCGTTTGCCAGAAACATGACAAAACAGACTATGACGGAGACGTACGAGGCGTCCGTTGCCGCGGCGAGCGACCACAGAACTATCAAAACGACGTCGTTGGCCGCATAGGCGAGGGCGAACAGCGGACTGCGGCGGAAGGTGAGATAAACGGCCAAAAAACTTGTAGCCACCGAAACCGTGCTCGGCAGCAGATTTGCCGTATCGAAAGCCTTTAAAATAAAGTAGAATGCGCACGTCACCGCGGCGGTCAGCACGGCGAGCAACACCCACTCCCTCCCCTTCACCTCGCCTATCGTCACCTGCGAGCGCCTGCCCATGTACGGATTTTTCAGCCACGTGGCCAGCGCGACGAGCGCCATGGGAGCCGTCATGCCGAGGTAAGTTATCATTTCGCCGTAGTAGCGGAACCCGAAGGAGATAATGCCGTAGAGCACGCTGAACACCACCATGAGCGCCTGCCCGGCCGGATTGCCCTTGGCGTTGAAGATGAGCGAAGCCGCGCCTACGAGCGAAGCCACAAGTATGAGATAGTTTGCCCTGTCGAATATGCAGAACGAGAGCACTATCAGCGCGGACGAGGAGCCCCAGAGGAGCCATTCCCATATCGTGAAATATTTAAAAAAGTTTTTCATGCTGTTTTCAATAAGCGCCGGAAAGCATATAAAAATAAAAAGATCCGGGCCGACATCTTCAAAGACCTAACGATGACGGTACGGATCAGCTCCATCTACCCGGTGGCAGAAATATTCTTTTTTTAAATTATAGCATGCGGTTTTGCAAAGCGCAACCGTTTTTGCTACGGTTTGCTCATTTTATTGGTAAGGAAAGTAAGGCAATTAAGGTTTTACACCGCATATACATCACTTTGTGTGTAATTCTATCATATCCGAGGGGCGGAAAAATTCCGCCCTTCGGACAGCCGCGGGCATTGGCCGCGTCAGATTTTGTTGACCGCCCCAGCGAACAGAATGGCGTCGGCACCGTCGGTGACGATGCAGCCGAAGGCGCGATCCACGACGAAGTCATGATATATCTTTTCCGTCGGCCCGGGGTCCGTCGCTCCGTCGCCCACAATGACGGTGACGGCCGCACCCTTCAGACCCCTGCGGTCGACCTGCAGTTTTGCCACGTGCTGAACCCGGCTGCACCAAACCGGCCGGCCGAAATCGTTCACGCCGCCGGGCAGCAGCGAAGTCAGGGCGCGGGCGTTCTCGTCAAAGATGTCGCTGATGCCGAAGTCGTCGCGCAGCACGTCCAGCACGTCGCCGTCGAACGACGCCGAAAACTGCGGAAAGATACAGCGGGTGTAGTGAAGCTTGTTCCCCTCCTCTACGCCGTAATCGGTTATGCCGCACGCGAAGGAGATGGCCTCCGCATTGAAAGCTTCGCTAAGTTTTACGCCGTCGTCGGGCACGATGAAATGCAGCCTGTAGCCTTCGTGCGTGCTAACATAAAACGTGGTGAAATTGCTGCCGCGCACCGCCCTGCCGGGCGAATATCCGCCGCGCATCAGCCGGCCGCGCCGCACGCTGCCGTCGCCCTGCATGAAATCATACTCGCCGTCCGTAAGGAAAAGTTCGTCGCCGAACAGGTTCCAATTGTCCTTGAGATACAGCGCGTTGACGAGCGCGAAGCAGGTATCTTCGGAAAGGGCGAAATCTTTATCTATCATGCCGTCGGTGTGTTCGCGCGCAAAGTTGCGCACGGCCGCGTTGGCGTTTGCGTTGTCGCCGCGGAAATCGGCGGCGTAGGAGTAGCAATAGTACTTTTCCGCCAGCTCGCGCACGCAGTTTTCGTTGAACTGCACGCCCTCCTGAAGCCATACGGAGTTGGCGGCCGATACGCAGCCCGTTTCAAACCGTTCGTTGAGCGAGCGCCAGAGGTATCCGTATCCGGCTTCGAGGGAGCCCTGCGAGGAGCCTAAAGCCGCAAGCACCTGCGCCCTCGCCTCCCCGCCCGCGCACTGCGCGGCCATTGAAAGCGCCATATACACGGAAACGGGCGAGAGCGCAAAGTTGCCTTCCGGCCGCTCTTTGTCATAGACAGCCCCGGCAAAGCGCGCGGAAAAGTCGTTGACTTCGGCGACGATGTCCGCATAGGCAGGCTCATTCTTCTCCTGCCACGTCACGGTCTCGTGCCGGGCGGGCTCCGCCAGCACCGTGCACTTGCCCGCGTTCAGGCAGGCGGACAGCCCGGCCGCGGCAATATACGCCGCACCTATTGCAAATACGGCAAATTTGATGGCTTTTTTCATGCGTACATCCCCCTTATTTATGCTTTCAATAATAACTCAACGCAGAACCGGATATCCTGACGTCCGTATCGCAGAAAAATTTTTTTGAATTTTTAAGGTCTCATTTTTAAAATGTGCCGCATAATCGCTTGCATTGCCGGCCGCATTTAGTGTATAATCATTATGCTTAAAAATTTAACCGCGGGCGCGCCTGCGGCTTCGGGGTTATAGCGCAGTTGGTAGCGCGTTTGAATGGCATTCAAAAGGTCAGGGGTTCGACTCCCCTTAGCTCCACCAGCAAACGGATAGGTAGTTTTACCTATCCGTTTGTTGCGTTGACAGGGGCAGGAGAACCCCTGCGGGTCGGGCAAGGCACGAAGTGCCGCCGCTTAGCCGAGGGGGCCCCTTCAGGGGTTTCG
>CASDRK010000017.1 GCA_949283125.1 uncultured Clostridia bacterium | reverse complement strand
TAACAGCCCGCGCCTTCGGTACCGTTGTGGGTTCGCGCGAGGGCGAAGCCCGCTGCTCTGCCGAGGGGACCCCTTCAGGGGTTTCGGCAGATACCCGCTACATGCGTAAGCTTGTCGGCGGGAAACAATTTAATATGCTTCCGTAGTTAAATGGATATAACAGCCCCCTCCTAAGGGGCCGTTGTGGGTTCGATTCCCGCCGGGAGTACCAAAAACACGCCGCCCGCACTCATGTGCGGGCGGCTATCTTTAATTGCAGGTTTATGCTTCGGGTGCAAAAAAGACGGCAGATGCACGCCGTAAATGTTTTAAGTGTACGTTTGCCGTCTTAAGCGGAGTTGTTATATTGTGTCGACTCTGGAGTAGCCCTTGCGGGGGCGGTACTTTTTGATGAATATTTTATAGCGGAAGCGATAGAGGAGGATGGCGGCTATCAGCACGACGACTATCGCTGCAACTATGCCGACCACCGCGGGGTCGAAATCTAAAAGGTCCAGACAGCGGACGTGTATCCACATCTGATTTATGTCCGACAGCTTGTCGCCGAAGTCCAGCATTACCACGCTTCTGTCAATCACGTTGGCGGTGGGGTACTGTCCGAAAAGCTGGCGGCCGCGGTCGATTTCGCCGCCGCTGTACACAGTGTACTCTATATCGTTGCCGTAGTCGTCCAGACCGAGCTTTGCGGTGGAGACGGTGTAGTCGCCGCCGAGCTCGAGCGAGCTCGCGTCGGCGTAGAGAATATGTCCGTCGCCGAAGAAATAGCTCAGATCGTATTCATAAACTTCGGTCAGTTCTTCGTCGAAATATTCCTCGTCGGGATCGAATACAAAGCGGTAGTTCCGGTTCATATAGTTGAACACAAGGTCGCCAGCTATCGCGGAAGTGTAGCCTATATAGTACATGTTTCTTACGGCGTTGTCGGGACGGGACAAAAAGTTGACGAAGGCTTCGGCCGCTTCCTTGCGCTGTGCGTCGCCCGCAATGCCGTCTTTGAGCATTACCCAGCCGTCGAACCAGAGATTCGTGCATTCGTCGGGCACGGAGTACCACAGTTCCGTGGGGTTGAGTTCGTCGCTGTCCGCTTCGTCCAGAATATAGACCGCGTCGCCCGACCACTGATAGTTTGCAAGCACTTTGCCCGTCACCATATCGGCCTTGCCGCTGTCCGTTTCAAAGGAGTAAACGTTTTCCTTTATCTCTTTCAGCATATCCTCCGCGGCGGCTATCGTTGCGTCCGACGTGTCGTTGAGCAGGTCGCTGCGCTGCTTTTCGCCCGCTTCGCCTGCGGGGATTTTTGCCAGTTCGTCGCCGTAAAGTATGCTCAATGTGGCAAAATATGCGTCGCGCACGTTGTCCTTTATCGTTACCTGACGGTTATACGCTTCGTTGTGCAGAATATTGCATGTGGCGACGTCGGCGGCGTCTACCAGCTCGGGATTGTACACAAAACCGGTGGTCCCCCACATGTAGCAGGCGGCGTATTTGTCCCAGTCGTAATCGGCAAAAATGTCGTCGATGTAATCCGATACGTAGTATGCGTAGTAGTTGTGTTCGTCGCTCTCGTCAAAAAAATCTTCCGAAAAGGGTTCTATCTCGCCTTCGTCCAAAAGCTTCATGATCATGTAGTCCGAAGGGCAGACCAAATCGTAGACGTCGCCGAGCGACAGGCGGTTGTACAGGTCTTCGTTTGTGCCGAATGTGGAATATTCAACTTCAACTTCGTAGTCGTGATTGGCGTTGAACCATTCCACAAAGTCGTCTGTCATTGCATTTTCGCCGAAAACGCCGTCCTCCGGCGAGGGGGCAAACGCGTTCTCTATGTCTATCAGTTCGTCTTCGCCCCATTCGCCGAGGTCGATGTATTCTTCCCAATTTGCCACGCGCAGGGTTATCGTGTCTTTTTCGGAGGAACAGCCGAACATGGGAAGGACGGAGCATGCCGCGACGGTCAGTGCTGCGGCCACGCACAATGTCTTTTTAAATTTTTGCATTGTTCACCTCGGCTTTCTTCTTTGAAGAAGTTATATTCATTACTATCACGACTATCACGACTATAAGGAAGATGAGGGTGGAGAGCGCCCAGAGCGCGGTTTTTATCTCCGTCTGTCCGCCCTTTGTGGCGTTGAAAACGTATGTGCTTATCGTGTCGAACGTCGAAGGTTTTGTGTATGTGGTTATAAAATAGTCGTCAAGCGACAGCGTGATCGCCAGCATGAATCCGGAGAGTATGCCGGGCACGAGCTGGGGCAGCACCACGCGGAAGAGCGCCTGGGCGGGCGTTGCGCCGAGATCCAGCGCGGCCTCGTACAGGTTGTTGTCCATCTGTTTGAGTTTGGGCAGAACGGAAAGATATACGAAGGGGGCGCAGAGCACCACGTGTCCTATGCCCAGCGGAACAAAAGTGTCCTTATCCGCACCGAGCAGAACTATCAAAAGCACGCAGACGGAAAAGCCGGTTACGATGTCGGCGTTTACCACGGGTATCTGATTGGCCGAGTGCAACAGACTCTTTGCCAGCTTTTTGGAGTAAAATCCTCCTATCGCGCCGAGGGTGCCGAGTATGGTTGCGATGGTGGCGGAGACGAGCGCGAGCACCACGGTGCCCGTTATCATGTCGCGCAGTTCCTCGTTGGCGAACAGATTTATGTAGTTTTCAAAGGAAAAAGCGTTGATGTCCGAACCGACGATGGTGGAGTCGGTGAAGGAGTACACGGCAAGCATGAGTATGGGCACGTATATAAAGCATAAAACCGCGCACAGCCACAAAACGGGAAGAACTTTTTTCATAATATCACCTCTCTGCCGCCGTTATCGTCCTTGTCGCTGAATCTGTTCGTAACCAGAGTGACTATGAAGATTATCACGAGCAGGATGAGCGAAATCATGGAGCCGTTGTTCCAGTCGTACGCGTTGAAGTAGCTGCCTATCAGGCTGCCCATGATATAGGTTGAGTTATAAAGCATGTCTAAAACGACGTAGTTTGTCATGGACGGGAGGAGCACCATGGTTATGCCGGAGATTATCCCCGGCACCGAGAGGGGGAGAGTGACCCGGAGGAACACCCTTATTTTGCCCGCACCGAGATCCTGCGCCGCCTCTAACAGGTTTTTGTCAAGCTTTAAAAGCGAGGTGTAAAGCGGCAGTATCATAAACGGCAAAAAGTCATACGTCATGCCTATCACGGAATTGAGAAAGGGATACGCCGCTATGTTTCCCTCTATTGCGGTCAGTATTTCCTTCAGCGCGGTTATGCGCAGCGTGAAATTAATCCACATCGGCATTATGAACAGCAACAGCAGAACGTATTTCTTTTTGAATCCGGAGCGCGCAAGGATGTAGGCGGTGGGATAAGCTATTGCCAGACATACCAGCGTGGTGGTTATTGCAAGCGCAAAGCTGTAAATGAGCGTGCCTATGGTGTTCGTGCTCGAAAAGAATGCCGTAAGGTTTTCAAGCGTGAACTCGCCTTCGCCGTTCGTGAAGGCGTAGTAGATTATTACCAGCAGCGGCACTATCACAAACAGCAGCAAAAACGCCGCATACGGTATGCAAAGCTGTTTTCTGTTAAAGCGCAGTTTCATTGCTCTCGTTCTCCGCAGTCTGTTTAAGTGTCAGCTTTATCTTGTCTTTGGGTATTACAAGACTTACAAAGTCGTCGGTGTTCCACATGTCGGGACAGGACAAAACGTAATCTTCCTCGTTCTCTTCCGTCCTTACGATATAGCGGTAGTGGTCGCCCTTGTATATCATCGAAATTATCGTTCCCGTCGCGCCGCCTTCGTCTTCGTCGTCGCTCATGGTTATGTCGTGCGTGTCCACTTCCACGTTGACTTCCGTCCCCGTCAGGTCAAGCTTTTCGCCCGCGGCCGTTATCAGGTATCCGTCCTCGTCGAGGTGCGAGCCGGGGTAGAGGGAGGTCACGTCGCATTCAAATTCGCCGTCGCCGAACTCAACGGTGTTGTTCTTCGTTATTACGCCTTCAAAGCGGTTGATCGTGTAAACGGGCATCATCAGATGAATTCCGTCCGGCTCTATCTTCATGCCTATGGATTTGCCGGGTTCTGCGTATGCCGTGGACTGTATCACTATCTCGTATTTTCCCACTTCCACGGTTATCTCGTAGTGTACGCCCTTGAACACCGTGGATATGACTTTGCCCTTAAGCTGTCCTTCGCCGGGCCTGCATATGATTATGTCTTCGGGGCGGACAACCACGTCGACGAGCTGATTAATCTCAAAGTCGTCCACGCACTCGAAGGTCGCGCCGCAGAACTTTACTTTGTATTTGCCCACAACGGCGCCGTTGAAGATGTTGCTTTCGCCGATAAAGTCGGCAACGAAAGTGTTTACGGGCTCGTTGTATATCTCGGTGGGCGTGCCTATCTGCTGTATGTCGCCGTCGTTTATCACCACTATTTTGTCGGACATGGTCAGGGCCTCTTCCTGATCGTGCGTAACATATATGAATGTGATGCCGAGACGGCGGTGCATGTTCTTGAGCTCTATCTGCATCTCCTTGCGCATCTTTAGGTCGAGCGCGCCGAGGGGCTCGTCCAAAAGCAGTATTTCGGGCTCGTTGACGATGGCGCGCGCTATTGCGACGCGCTGTTGCTGTCCGCCGGAAAGGGTGCTTACGCTCCTCTTTTCAAAGCCTTCGAGGTCGACGATCTCCAGCGCCTTTTTTACTTTGCGGTCTATCTCTTTTTTGGTCAGCCGCTCCTTTTTGGTGTATGTGTCGCCCGCCTGATTTTTGTAGGTGTTCACAACTCTTTTAAGGCGCAGGCCGAAAGCTATGTTTTCGTAAACGTTGAGGTGGGGGAAGAGGGCGTACTTCTGGAACACGGTGTTTACCGGCCGCTTGTTGGGGGGCAGGTTGGATATGTCCTCGCCGTTAAGCAGGATTTTGCCCGATGTGGGCAGATCGAATCCGGCTATCATGCGCAGCGTGGTCGTCTTGCCGCAGCCCGACGGGCCGAGGAACGTGACGAACTCGCCCTTTTTGACCTGAAGGTTGAAGTTGTCGACGGCCACGGTTTCGTCGTCGAACACTTTTTTAACGTCGATGAGCTCAATGATGTTCTGGTTGGTCATTTTTTCTCTCCTTAAAAGTTAGGCGGTGTGGATATCCACAAAAATCTTGCGTTGGTCTTGCCGCAGTTTATTATCCTGTGCGATTTGTCTGCGGTATAATAAAAGGTTTCTCCCTTTTTGCAGATGTAATTGTTTTTGCCCAGTTCGATGCGTATCCTGCCTTCGAGTATATAGCCGAATTCCTCGCCCTCGTGTGGGAAGTCTACCGGGGTGGCGGCGCCCGACATCAGCTCCATCATCACCGGCTCCATGCGGTTTTTCTGCGCGTTGGGGATTATCCATTTCAGCAGCATGCCGTCGTCGCGCTTTTCGATGAAATCGTCAGAAGAAAACACCACTCTCGCGTCGTCGTCCTTTTTGAAAAATTCCGCAAGGTCGGTGCCGAGCGCGGACAGTATGTCCATCAGCGTGGCTATGGAGGGGGATGTCACGTTGTTTTCCAGCTGCGAAATGTATCCCTTGGTCAGTTCGCTTCTGTCGGCCAGCTCAGCCTGCGAAAGATTCAGCTGAAGTCTTAACCTCTTGATTTTGGCTCCTATATCCATAAAATATAAATGTCTCCCGCAATGTTTTCAGGCACGAGATTAAACATTGAGTTTATTTTCTCTAAACGGTTAGAAAAAGTAAACAAAAAGTTTAGTAAAAACAAACCGAATATGATTATATATGTGCGCGCGCGCTGTGTCAATTTTTTTGTAAAGCATTTCAAAATATTACAATTATGAAAATAATTTTCACATTTATTTCATGCTTTACAAATAAATAACAAAATATGGCGGCTGGCAGAGACCTTTTTGCATAAAAAATGCAGGTTCCGAGTGGCGGAACTTGCGTAAAATCTCTGTGCATGGTAGAATGCGGATATGGATTTCGATGACGTTTACATAAGATTGCGCAAGGGCAACGCGCTTCTGTTCGGGTCGGACAGTCCGTGCCTTTGCGGGCTGATGTCCGCGCTGAAAGCGTCTTCGCGCCGGACGGTAGTGCTCTGGGCTCTCGAAGGGGCTAAATTCCCGGCGCGGGCTCTTCGGGAATATTTCGGCGAAGACGACAGATTTGCCGGCGCCGTGGAGATGGGCCGCATGTGGGCGGAAGGACGGGTAAAGATGCCTGCGGCGCGCCGGGCGATACTCGGCGTGCACGCCGCCGCGCGCGAAACAAGCGATCCGGCCGCCGTTGCGCTGTGCCGGGCCGTCGGTCAGGCGTGTTCTGCCGTGCATTCGCCTCGGCATGCGCCCGGACTGGCGATATACGAACTCACAGCCCTCGTCCGCATGCGTCCGAGGGGATGGGAGAGGGAGGTTGAAGATAAACTCGGACAATATTCGGAGCTGCTGGACCGGGCCGCGGAGGAGGCTTCGGCGCCGCGCTCATGGGCGCATTTTTTGAGTTGAGCCCTTTCTTTGTCCCGCGGCTGCGGCCGGCATTTAAAATTTTGCACGAAAATAAGGCGGACGATTTTCGTCCGCCTTTTCAGGTGTCGATGTTTTAAATTCAGGCCATGGCGTTGAGCTTTTTTGCCAGTCCCGACTTCTTGTTGGCAGCCGTGTTTTTCTTGTAAACGCCTTTGCCTGCCGCGCTGTCTATCAGCGAGCATACGCCGGGGAACATTGCCGTTGCGGCAGCCTTGTCGCCCGCGTTGACTGCTGCGAGGAACTTTTTGATCTCGGTCTTTACTTCCGACTTGATCATCTTGTTCTGTGCGGTCTTCTTTTCGATTACAAGAGTACGCTTCTTTGCGGATTTGATATTGGGCACTTTGGGTCTCTCCTTTTGGAAAAATTATGTTCTACTTAAATCTTGAGTAATTTTATCACAAAAATGACGGCTTGTAAACTGTTTTTGTGCGCTTTCAGGATTTTTTTAATATATTTTTTGCGCCTTTGAAATATTTATATTGATATGCGCAGGGTTGTCGGACAGACGGAGCAAGATTCGTTGCGATAAACATTCAATGCCGCTGTTTTGATATTTCGGGCAAATTTTTTAAAAATTTTAGGGACGGCTGACCACCTGCGTACACTTTATGGGATTTTATAAAAATTTGTTGTATTAACCTAAACTTTTGTAAAATCGCGCAAAATTCAAGGGGTATAATTGAATTTTAAAGTTATATTAATCAATTAATTTGCCTTGACTGTTTGTTATAATTTATTATCGATAAAGAAAATTTAAATTTTTATCAAAAAAATTCATATAAGTGGTTGACAGTGGTCAAAACCTGTGGTATTATTTTGTTACATTAGTTTAACAGGGTATTAAGGCATGACGATGTTCACGGGAGAGTATTTCCATCAGCTCGACGCTAAAAACAGAATACGCATCCCCGCAAAGCTCAGAAAAGGGCTGGGCGACGAATATTATTTTGCCTACGGCACAAACCATACCATCTCCGTATTCACCAAGGAGAAGATGGAAGAGTACCTTGAAGAGCTGGGCGCCACAAAGATTTCCGACCTCGAAGCGCAGAAGCGCGTAAGAATGTTTGCAAGGACCTGCGTTCAGGTGGAGGAGGACAATCAAGGGCGCGTGGTGCTCAGTCCCGAACTGAGAAGGCACGCACAGCTCGGAAAGGACGATAAGGAACTCGTCATCTGCGGCGTGGTCAACAGAATAGAGATCTGGAACAAACGACTTTACGACGAGTACGTCGCGGATATGGAGAACAACTTCGACGATATCTATTCGCAGCTGGGGATATGATGGAAGGGTTTTCGCATATACCCGTCATGCTCGAAGAGTGTATGAGCGGGCTTGCCGTCCGCGACGGCGGCGTCTGGTTCGACGGCACCGTCGGCGGCGGAAATCATTCGTATGAGATCCTCAGAAGGTCGTCGCCCTCCGGCAGGCTGATAGCCACCGACCTCGACGACGAGGCCATAGCGGCCGCAAGAGCAAAGCTTGCCCCGTTCGAGGGCCGTTTTGAAATTTACAAATCCAATTATAAAGATTACGAGCGGGTGCTTGCGCAAGCGGGCGTCGGCGAGCTGGACGGAGTCCTCCTCGATTTCGGCGTCTCCAGCCATCAGCTCGATACCGGGGAGAGGGGATTTGCCTACATGAAAAAGGATGCCCCGCTCGACATGAGAATGGACAGGTCGAACCCGTTGACCGCCGAAATCATTTTGAACACATATCCCCGCGAAGAAATAGCAAAGATACTCCGCGAATACGGAGAGGAGAAGTTTTCGGCGCAGATAGCCGCAAACATCGTTGAAAGACGTCAGAAAAACCCGATCAGGACGTGCGGCGATTTTGTGGAAATAATCGAAAGCAGCATACCCAAAAAGTTCCAGCAGAACGGTCCCGCGGCGAGAAAGAGCTTTCAGGCCGTCAGGATAGCCGTCAACGGCGAACTTGAAGGATTGTACGACTGCGTTACGGGTCTTGCCCGGAGACTTAAAAAGGGCGGAAGGATAGCGATAATCACTTTCCATTCGCTCGAGGACAGAATAGTAAAACAGGCGTTCGCAATGCTCGAAGCCGACTGCGTCTGTCCCAAAACTCTGCCCGTGTGCGTATGCGGCAAGAGAAAGGAAATAGAGATAATAACAAAAAAACCCGTCACCGCCACAGTAAAGGAAATGGCGATAAACACGCGCTCGAGGAGCGCAAAACTGCGGATAGCGCAAAAGATTTAAAAAATGCGATAAGGAGTGAACAAAGATGGCAGTCGCAACCCCCGTACTTGAAAGACAAACCTTGCAGAATGCGCAGAGCATGTCGGCAGACGAACTGCACAACGCGCAGATCAAGGAAAATTACAAAAGGCTTATCAATCCCGATTTCGGCATCAGGGAAGTGAGGGGTGAAGCGACGGCCGCGCAGCCCGTAAAGGCTGCCGCGCAGACCTTTGAGGAGAAGAGGGCAAGCATTCTGCAGCCCGTGCGTCCCGTCCGCGAAGAGACGGTGCGCCCCGTGCAGGCCGAGCCCCGCATGGGCGAAGAGCGCGAAGCGCGTCCCTATCTGGTGACGAACGCGCGCGCCGACGCGGAGATCTTCCGCGCAGACAGCGCCGTAAACAGGCGCTATGCCGCCGATGTCCGCGCTTCTGACGTAGAAGACGAAGAGAACGAGGACCTTGTTCCCACAAGGACCACTATACAGTATAAGACTCTTGAGGAGAGCGACAGGTATGCCGCGAAAACGGTGTCCAAGGAGAGTGAAACTCACATCCTCGGCAAACGCGAAAAGATAATCATCGCCACTTTTATAAGCGTTGTGGTGGCTCTGTTCGTGCTTGTGATAGTTAATTCCGCGGTTATAGCCGGGCTCAACAGCGAGCTCGCCGTCGTGGCGAACGGTGTGACCGCCGCGCGCGAAGCGCTTGCCGAAGCGACCGCGCAGATCGACGCCGCGACAAGTCTGGCCAACATCGCCGACTATGCCGGGTCGCACGGTCTCATTCTGGCATAATTGCAAGGAGAGCGCAAAAATAGATAATTCTTCATTTTCCCTAACAGTTTTACAAAAGAGGTTATTGTCAGTGTTGCTGGCAATAACCTTTCTTTTTTGCGTGATCGCGTTGCGCTTTTTCTGGGTACAGGTGGTGGACGGCGGCGAGCTTGTCGTGCGGGCGGAGGATCAGTGGAACAGGGAGATACCCGTCGTGGCCGCGCGCGGCCGCATTTACGACAGGAACGGCCGGCTGCTCGCGGGTAATGCCCAATCCTTCAGCGTGTTCGTCCGTCCGGGCTCCGTGACGGATAAGGAGCATGCCGCCCGGGTGCTGGCGGAACTGTTCGGCGTCGACGAAGAGACTTTGCTGAAGAAGCTGACCGACGGCGGAGTTTCGGAGCTGACCGTGGCCAGACAGGCGGACAAAGCGAGCGTTGAAAAACTCATCGGCTTCGATATCGACGGGGTGTATTTTTCTGCCGACAACAAGCGGGTCTATCCCTATGGCGACGTTCTCTGTCAGGTGCTCGGCTTCACTTCCGGCGACGGGGCGGGGCTTTCCGGCATGGAAAAGCAGTACGACAAAGTGCTGGGAGGTACCGACGGGCAGATAATGTACACTACCGACATCGTCGGCAACGAGACCGAGGACACGAAAATAGTCTATCGCAGCGCCGTGCCCGGCGACGACATAAAGCTGACCATCGACCTTGATATCCAGCTTTCGGCCGAACAGGCCGTGCGCGAAGTTTACCTGTCGACGGGCGCCAAAAGCGCATCGTGCATAGTGCTCGATCCTTCCAATTTCGATATCCTCGCGATGGTGAACTGTCCGTCGTACGATCTGAACGACGTCCCGCGCGACGAGCCGCAGAAGCTAAATGCGCTCTCGCGCAACGTTCTCGTCAGCGATATATACGAACCCGGTTCCACCTTCAAGATACTCACCGCGGCCGTGGATCTTCAGGAGTATCTGAACGGCAACGGTTCGGCGTATTCGCCTACCCGGGTGTTCAACGGCAGCCGGACCCGCTCCGTGGACGGCACGACGATCAAATGTTGGTCGGATCACGCCAACGGCAAACACTCCAACCAGACGCTTGCGCAGGCGTTGAACAACAGCTGCAATCCGTGTTTTACCGACATTGCGCTCGCGCTCGGCAAAGACCTCTTTTACGAGTACCTCTCGGCCTTCGGGCTGGGCAACGTCACCGGCATAGATTTTTCGGGCGAGGCGCTCGGCATGCTCGTTCCGCAGTCTCTCGTCCGCGACTGCGATCTCGCTCGCATAGGCTTCGGGCAGACCGTGGCGGTGACCGCGCTTCAGCTGGCCTGCGCGGCCGCTTCGGCGGTGAACGGCGGCAATTACTACGTGCCGCACATATTGAAGAGCGTGAAGCCTTCGGACGGGGGCGCGGAGGAAGAAGTTGCGCCCGTTTTGAAAAACAGGACGATAAGCGGCGAGGCGTCGGCGCTGCTTTGCGATATGCTGGAAGGCGTTGTCAGCGAAGGCAGCGGCCGGCACGCCGCCATTGAAGGGTACAGGGTGGCCGGCAAGACCGGCACGGCGCAAAAGTATGAAAACGGGGCGGTGGCTTCGGGCAAATACGTGTCCTCTTTCGTCGGCTTTTTTCCTGCGGATCGGCCGCGCTATCTTGCGCTCGTCATCGTCGACGAGCCGCAGGGGGCGTACTACGGCAGCACCGTGGCGGCGCCCGTGGCGAAGAGCATATTCGAAGATATAATCCGGATCAGAAACATCAGACCATGCGGGTGAGCAGATATATGAACAGAGAAATCAGATTGGCCGAACTGGCCAAAGCATTGAATAAATATGAAATTGCCGGCGACGGCGGAGTGAAAATTGCGGGCATATGCACCGACAGCAGAAGCGTGCGGCGCGGCGAACTGTTTGTGTGTTACCGCGGCCTGCGCGAGGATTCGCATGCCTACGCCGCCGAAGCGTGCGCAAACGGCGCTGCGGCCGTCGTCTGCGAAAAAAAGCTCGATCTTCCGGTGCCGCAGGTAGTCGTTGCCGACGGCCGGGCGGCAATAGCTCCGCTCGCCCGCGCCTTTTACGGCTGTGCGGACAAAAGGCTGAAGATAGTCGGGGTCACCGGCACAAACGGCAAAACCACCACGGTATGCATGTTGCGCTCCATCTTTTCGGCCTGTGAAAAGAGCTGTGGAACGATAGGCACTCTCGGCATAGAGTACGGACGGAAATTTATCGCGCCCGAACTCACCACGCCCGATCCGGTCTTTCTGCACTCCGTGCTGGCGGATATGGCGGACTGCGGAACGGAGTATGTGTTTATGGAAGTTTCCGCTCATGCGCTCGATCTGGGAAAGGTTGACGGGATGCGCTTTGCTGCGGCGGTGTTCACAAATCTTACGCAGGATCACCTCGACTATTTCCGCGACATGAACGCGTATGGCGCGGCAAAGGCCAAATTGTTCGGCTGCGACCGCTGCGATGCGGCGGTGCTTAATTCCGACGATCCATTCGGCGCGGAGTTGCTGTCTGTGCGTCCGGACGCCTTGAGTTACGGGCTGGAGAATCCCGCCGACACCTTTGCCATAGATCCCGACATGCGGATAGACGGGTCTTCGTTTGTGATAAACGTCTGCGACGAGCTTTACGACATACATATCCCGATGCCAGGCATGCACAACGTTTACAATGCGCTTGCAGCGGCTACCTGCGCGCATGCGCTCGGCGTTCCGATAGCTTCGATAGCCGAGGGACTGGCGGCCATGAAGGGAGTTGCGGGGAGGCTCGAAAGGGTGGCCACTACGGGGGGAGCGCACATATTCGTCGATTATGCCCATACTCCGGACGGGCTGGAAAAATCTCTGTCTGCGTTGAGGCCGCTTTGCACGGGGAAGCTGTATTGTCTTTTCGGGTGCGGCGGAAACCGCGATTCGTCCAAACGTCCATTAATGGGTCGTAAGGCGGCGGAAAACGCTGATTTTCTCATCGTCACTTCGGACAATCCGAGGTATGAGGACGCCTACGACATCATATCGTGCATAGAGCCGGGGATACGCGAAGCGGGCGCGCCGTACGTCACCATCAGCGACAGAGAGCTGGCCACGGAGTATGCGATAGGTCTGCTCAGGCAGGGCGATATACTGCTTGTGGCGGGCAAGGGCGCAGAAACCTATCAGGAGATAATGGGTATAAAACACGCCTACAATGACAATACGATAATAAAAAAGATATTGGGCGATTAACAGTGAATTATCTCGCATGCATACTTGCGGCGTTTGCGCTGTCGTTTGTGCTTACCGCCGCGTTGTTGCCCCTTCTCAAAAGACTCCGGGCGGGACAATATATACTTTCCTATGTAAAACAGCACGCTTCCAAGGGCGGCACGCCCACCATGGGCGGGCTGGCGTTCATACCTGCGGCTGCGATAGTCGGCTTTTGCTTCTGTTCCTTTTCGGACAGGGACGTAAATCTGACGCTCGCGGTAACGGCGGGGTTTGCTCTGGTGGGATTCATGGATGATTTTCTCAAGATCCGCCGCAAGGAGAACGAGGGGCTCAAACCTTATCAGAAGATAATATTTCAGACGGCCATCGCCGTCGTTGCGGCCGTTTACTGCTACGTAAACCGCATAACGTATGTGTATGTCCCGTTCGGAAGAGGGGCCGGATTCGATATCGGCGCCGGCATAATCCCCCTTGTGATTTTCGTGTTTATCGCCACGGTGAACTGCGTCAATCTTACCGACGGGCTGGACGGGCTTGCCGGCGGCACTTCGGCCGCATATCTCGCATTTATGGGCGCCATGCTGGCCGCGGCGGGCAACGGCGGAGCGGCGGTGGCCTTTTCGGCGGTAGGCGCCGTCGCGGCGTTTCTCGTATTCAACTGCGGCAGAGCGAGCGTGTTTATGGGCGATACGGGTTCGCTTGCGCTCGGCGGGCTCATATCTTGCCTGTCGGTGTTCTCGGGCAATGTGCTGTACATTCCGGTGCTCGGGATAATGTTTGTGCTGTCGGGCATATCCGTCATCGTTCAGGTAATATATTATAAAAGGACGAAGCGAAGGATTTTTCTGATGGCTCCCATACATCATCATTTCCAGATGAAGGGCTATTCGGAGAGCAAAATTTCATATGCTTACTTTGCGGTGACCTCGCTCGTCGGAATAAGTTGTCTTATTTTCTTGTGAGGTAAAATGTATTTTCAGGGTCAGAAATTTTTGGTGGCGGGCATATCGAGGTCGGGACAGGCGAGCGCCCGCTTTTTGCTTGCCCGCGGCGCGCGGGTCTTTATGTACGACGACGTGGTGGACGACAACGTGCGTTCGGCCATGAGCGAACTTGCCGCGTCGGGCGCGGTCGAAGTTTCGGCGCAGGCCTTGCCGGACGCCGTGCGCGAATGCGACGTGCTCGTGCTCAGCCCCGGCATACCTATCGACAATCCGCTGCCTGTCGCGTTCAGACGGGCGGGAAAACTGATAGTGGGCGAAGAGGAGCTTGCGGCGCAGTTTATGCGCGCGACGGCGATCGCCGTGACGGGAACTAACGGCAAAACGACCGTGGTCTCAATGATAGACAAGATGCTCGCCGACTGCGGAAAGCGCAGCGTTGCCTGCGGCAACGTGGGCCGGCCGGCGCTTGGTCTGGTCGAAGAGCTCGGCTTTGACGATTTCGCGGTGATGGAGATATCTTCATTCCAGCTCGAAACCCTGTCGGGACTGCGTCCGCACGTCGCCGTTGTCACCAACATCGCCGAAGATCACCTTGACAGGCACTACAACATGGAAAACTACGTGTATCTGAAAAGCAAACTCGTGCGCAATCTGCGCGAAAGCGAGTACGCCGTGCTCAACTACGATGACGAACGCGTCCGCGCGTTCGCGTCGTCAACGAGGGGAAGGGTTGTGTGGTTTTCCGCAAAACGCAGGGCAGACGGGGCCTTTCTTGAGGACGGCAGCGTGTGCTTCATGGGCAACAGGCTGTTTGCGTGCGGCGACATGAAGGTGGGTGGCGAACACAACATTTACAACGCTCTGGCGTGCGCGGCCGTCGCCGGGGTGCTCGGGCTGGATATGTCCGCGGTCGCGCGGTCGCTCTGCTCATTCCGCGGGGTGAAGCACAGGATAGAAAATCTCGGCGAAAAGGACGGGGTATCATACATAGACGACAGCAAGGGCACCAATGTCGCCGCAACGCTCAAGGCTGTGGAGTGCATGACGGCGCCGACCATCCTGCTTCTCGGCGGCAAGGATAAGGGGTACGACTATTCGCCGCTGTTCGCGCGGCTTAAAAACAGCCGCGTCGTTCATGCCGTGCTCTACGGGGAAAACCGCTACAAATTGCTCTATTCCGCGCTCGAGAGCGGCTACGCGTCCATATCGCTGTGTCCTGCTTTCCGCAGTGCCGTTCTGCTTGCGAGAAGCTGCGCCGCGCGCGGGCAGGCGGTGTTGCTCAGTCCGGCAAGTTCCAGTCTGGACGAGTTTGAAAATTACGAAGCGCGGGGAGATGCGTTTGCCGAACTTGCAATGGGTTGCGGCCATGAAGATTAAGCTGTTTGAAAGACCGAAGGGCAGGGGCGATCTCGCTTTGCTCGCATGCGTCGCCGGCATGGCCGCATTCGGCTGCGTGATGGTATATTCGGCAAGTTATTACGCCGGCGAAGTCGGCTACGGCGACAGGTTCTATTTTGCGGGCAAGCAGATAGCGGGCGCCGTTGCAGGGCTTGCGGCCATGGCCGCCGCGGCCTTCTTTCCGTACAAAAGGCTGGCCGCGCTCAAAGTTCCGCTCGCGGTTTTGTCGCTTGTCATGCTCGCGCTCGTGTTTGTGCCGGGTGTGGGGGTCACCAATTACGGCGCAACGCGCTGGATAGGTTTCGGGGCGTTCACCGTTCAGCCGTCGGAGATAGCCAAATATGCGTTCGTGCTGTTTGCGGCCGCGCACTTTTCAGGGCACTACGCCGCGGCCCGCAGCATAAAGGGGGTGGCCCCTGTGCTCGGGCTCGGCGTGGCGTTCTGCGCGCTGATCATTGCCGAGCCGAACATGTCGATAACCATGTGCGTGGCGCTTCTGATGCTTGCCATGGTATTTCTCAGCGGAACAAACATGAAGACATTTGCGTTCATGCTGATCCCCTGTGTAGTCGCGGTGCCCGTTCTTATTGCTCTCGAGCCCTACAGGCTGCAGAGACTGAGCGCATTCATCGACCCTTGGGCTTCGCCGCGCGGGGAGGGCTACCAGCTGATACAGTCGCTTTACGCCCTCGGCAACGGCGGAATGTTTGGCGTCGGCCTGTTCAACTCCACGCAGAAGTACCGCTTTCTGCCCTTCGCCGAAAGCGATTTCATACTTTCGGTCATTGGTGAGGAGCTCGGCTTTATCGGCATCTTCCTGTTTTTCGTCGTATGTCTCTTCATTGTATGGCGCGGCATAGCCATAGCGCGTCGGTGCGGCGACGCGTTCGGCTATCTGCTTGCCGCGGGCATAACGCTGGTCTACGGCATACAGGTAATTGTAAACGCGCTCGTGGTGAGCGGCATGATTCCACCAACGGGTCTGCCGCTGCCGCTTGTAAGCAGCGGCAACACTTCGCTTATAATCACCATGACTTCGATGGGCGTACTGTACAACGTGTCGGCCAACAATTAACACGGCGCGGCGGAAATCCATATAATAGAGTGAGGGCAGCCTGAAAGATTTGCGTTCGGGCTGCTCGGCATTTTACATAAACGGAGTCGATATGGATAAGTACATAATAAGCGGAGGGCGCCGCCTCGAAGGCAGCGTCGGCATACAGACGGCAAAAAACGCCGTGCTCCCCATTCTTGCCGCGGCGGTGCTGACCGACGAACCCGTCAGAGTGCTGAACGTGCCGGACATAACCGACGTGCGCAACATGGTAAAAATACTTGCCTGTCTCGGCTGCGGGGCGGAGTATGTCGGAAATGATATAATCGTGAACGGCTCCACGGCCGACAGCTGCGAGATACCGCGCGCGCTCGCGCACGAGCTGCGGTCGTCGGTGTTTTTGCTCGGCTCGGTGATATCGCGCTTTCGCAGGGCAAAAATAGCTTATCCCGGCGGTTGCGACATCGGGCTGCGCCCGGTCGATCTGCATCTCGCGGGGCTCAAGCGTCTCGGCGTCGGGATAACCGAGAGCAACGGTTACATACTCTGCGAGTGCGACAGGCTGACGGGCAATGAAATAATGCTCGACTGTCCCAGCGTGGGCGCCACCGAAAACATCATGCTCGCGGCCGTGAAGGCCGAAGGCGTTACCGTCATCAAGAATGCCGCGCGCGAACCGGAGATAGAAGACGTACAAAATTTTCTGAACGCGCTCGGCGCAAGGGTGCGCGGCGCCGGGTCGGGCACCATCAGGATAGACGGCGTAAAAAAGCTCGGCGGCGCGGAGTACCAGCCCATCGCCGACAGGATAGAGGCGGGGACTTTTGCCATTGCGGTGGCGATGTGCGGCGGGGAGGCCGAGCTTGTCGGCGCCAATGCCGAAAATATCAGCTCGCTTTTACATAAACTTAGGGAAAACGGTTGCAAACTGCGCGTAAAAAATGATAGAATATTTATAAGAAGCGACAGGCGTCCCGTTGCGGTCAAGAGCGTGGAGACCCAGCCTTACCCTGGGTTTCCCACAGATTTGCAGGCGCAGATGACTGCGCTGTGCACCGTTTGTTCGGGCAATTCCATCGTGACCGAAAATCTGTTCGAGACGCGCTTCAAATACGTGCCCGAACTGCGCAGGATGGGCGCGGACATAACCGTGGTGGACAGAAGCGCGTTCGTGCGCGGAGTGGAAAGGCTCAGGGGCGCGACTACGGTCGCGCACGATCTGCGCGGCGGCGCCGCGCTGGTTGTTGCCGCGCTTGCGGCCGAGGGCGAAAGCGAAGTTCTGGGCATCGAGCACATCGACAGGGGCTATGCCGCTTTCGAATACAAGCTTGCCGGACTCGGCGCAAAAATAAAGCGCGTCGGGATATGAGAGATCATGAACATTCACATAAGAAAAATCGTATCTGTGATACTTACGCTGTTGTTTTGCGTCGCCGTTATTATCGGCGTGGGCGTCATGCTTTCCGTCAGGAATGTAAACGTGGAGTATGTATATCATTCGTCCCGCGGAGATCAGGCGTTTGAAAGGGCCAAAGAGGAGTTGCAGTCCCTTAAGGGCTACAATCTTGCACTCATAGGCGACGAGGACGTGTCCTCCCGCGTGGACGGCGCTCTGCTGGTCGTGCAGAGTTGCGAAAAGGTGTTTCCCTGCACACTGAACGTAGTGATAAGGGAAAGACAGGAGCGTTACGCCGCGGCAAATCCTGCCGGCGGATACGACATGTACGACAGCGAAGGCGGATATATGGGAACGCGCGCCGAAAACATAAACCCCTCCGATTCGAGCCCCAATATTCTTGTGTCGGCGGACGATGGGGGATTCCCCTCGGTAATAGCGGCCTGCAACGCTTTTGAGCAATGTTTCGGCAGCGTGCGCAACATGGTGGGAGCCGTGGTTCTCAACTACGATAAGATCACCGATACCCGCTCGATGACCCTGTCGCTGTACCGCGGTCTCGACATCGTGATATTTGATTACGACGACCGCATCGGCGAAAAAGTGGCGGCGGCGGCGGAATGTTTTTCAGACCTTACGGAAAGTCAGAAGATGCGCGGAAGCATAAACGTCGTGGCCGGCGGAGGTGCCCGGCCGGACATTTCCTCCGTCTATAATCCTCTGATATGATTGGCTGGGACATATTGCGGGAGCAATTTGCAAATTTATACGGTCCGATTTGTGTTGTCGGGCCGTTTTTTTGCGTCATATAATTGACATTTGCAAAACACTATTATATAATAGAATTATAAGTTCACGCACGTCAGCGTGCGGAGGATAATATACAAAAGTGCGTAACAAAAGCGTAGCGGTATTGGATATTCGCTCATCCGAAGTTTGTGCGGCTGTGGGCGAAAGGGGAGTGAACAATACCTTCATCATCAAAAGTAAATACAGCTGCGCCTACGACGGCTTTGCGGACGGCGAACTCATCGACGTCGATTCGTTCAACTCCGCCGTGCGGGAGGTCGTCCGCAGCACTCTTGCCGCCGCAGGCGACAAGATATGCAGGTTCTATGTCGGAGTTCCCGGCGAGTTTCTGCGGGTGCGCGTCACGGACGATTCGATAAATTTCGCTTCGCCCGTCAGGATACGCCGCTCTCATACGCGCGGCGTTGCGGCGATGTCGCAGCCGGAGGACGCCGAAGGCTTTTCCGTTGTGGATATGAGCATTGTGTACTATATCCTGTCGGACAAGCGCAGGGTGATAGATCCGTGCGGTTGCGTTTCGGACAGCCTGCGCGCAAAGATAAGCTGGTTTTTGTGCAAAGACGCCTTTTCGGAATGCGTCCGCATCGCGTTCCGGCCGTTCGGCGGCATCGAGCGGCTTAAGTTTATTCCTTCGGCTCTGGCCGAAGCCTGCTATCTGCTCGAACCGCAGTTGCGCGATTCGTGTGCGGCGCTGCTGGATATCGGCTATATTTCATCAACTTACAGCATTGCCTGCGGAAACGGCCTGCTGTTCAGTCAGTCGTTTTCCGTCGGCGTCGGTCATATAGCCGCGCTTCTGATGGATGAACTCGATATTCCCTTCGACGTCGCGTCGCAGTTCCTTTCGGGGGTAAATCTCAACGCAAAGGAGCGGCTGACCGCTATCCGCGAGATACGCAGCGGCGACAAGGTTTACAGTTTTTCGGCCGCCGCGCTGCGCGACATCATACGCGAAGGGCTCGACGGCATCTGTGAAATGACGGAAGAGTGCCGGCAGACCTTCGCCGAAAGGGATATGGCAGGCAGGCCATTATACATCACCGGCGAGGGCGTAAAGGCCGTCCGCGGCACCGCGGAACATATTTCGGGACGGCTCGAATGTCAGGTCGAGGTGCTCTCTCCCAAAGTCCCCTACTACGACAAACCTGTTTTTTCTTCGCTGTTCAGCCTGCTCGACGCGGCTCTCGGCGACGACTGAAATTTTATTTTTTACGACGCGGCGCGGCCCGGCGGGCCATGCGCGACAACGGAGGTCAACAAATGTTTAACGATCAGGCATTGAACAATATATCCGGCAGAGCCAAGATAAAAGTTATAGGCGTCGGCGGCGCGGGCAATAACGCCGTCAACCGCATGCTCGAGGCCGGAATAAACAGCGCGGAGTACATCGTTGTCAATACTGACAGCCAGATCCTCGCGCTTTCGCCCTGCGCAAACAAGGTGCAGATTGGCATGCAGCTGACAAAGGGCCTGGGCGCAGGCGCCGATCCCGACGTCGGCAGGGCTGCCGCCGAGGAGAGCAAGGACGAGCTTACCGAACTCATCAAGGGCACGGATCTGTTGTTCATAACCGCCGGCATGGGCGGCGGCACGGGTACGGGCGCCGCGCCGGTGATCGCAAAGATAGCGAGGGATATGAAGATACTCACCGTTGCGGTCGTAACGGAGCCCTTTGCCTTTGAAGGCAAAAAGCGCATGGAAAATACCGCAAAGGGATTGGAAAATCTCAAAAAGTATGTAGATACTCTCGTCATCATCCCCAACGACAAGATAAAAACGGTCGTGCAGAAGAATACGCCCATGGTCGAAGCTCTGCGCGTAGCGGACGAAATTTTAAAGCAGGGCATAAGGGGCATTGCCGAACTCATCGTCAACCCCGCTCTCATCAATCTCGACTTTGCGGACGTAAAGACCGTTCTCAAGGATAAGGGCATCGCCCATCTCGGCGTCGGCGTTGCCAAAGGCGACAACAGGATAATCGAAGCGGTGCGCGTGGCCGTCAACTGCCCTCTGCTCGAAACCACTATCGAGGGAGCGCGCGGCGTTATACTCAACGTGGTCGGCGGCACCGATCTGACATTCGACGAGGTTGCCGACGCGGCCGAGCTGGTGCGCAGCGTTGTGGACGCTTCGGCCAATATAATATTCGGCGCGCGCATAGATCCCAACGTTCAGGATGAAGTTGAGATCACCGTCATCGCCACCGGTTTCCCCGGCTTCGACAACAAGAAGGAGGAAGAGCAGCAAAAGGCGTATAAGTCCGGTCAGCTCTATACACAGCAGAGCTACGCTTCGCGCATGCCCATAAATAACGACCCGTATTTCGGACAGCGCCAGCAGGGCGCGGCTCCTCAGCAGCCCGTTCAGCATCAGCCCTCCCAGCCCGTTATGCAGCAGCCGTTGTATCCCCAGCAGCCTCAACAGGTCCAAGGTTATGCCCAGCAGCCTGTATATCAGCAGCCCGCTCAGCCTGCTTATCCCCAGCAGAATGCCGGATATGCGCAGGCTCCCGTTCAGCAGCAGCCTGTGCAGGCGCAGTATGTCCGCCCGCAGGAGGACGTTACCATCGAGCGCCCTTCCGACAAGAGCGTGCCCAAATTCGCGCGGCTTCTGAAAAATCTCGGCCGCCGCGGCGAGGATTGAGTTTTTAAAATCGACAAAGCATTTTTCCGGGCGGAGCCTTGACGGGTTCCGCCCGGTTTTATGCTTATGTGCCGGCCATCTGATTGTCCGGCCGGCCATGCTCACGTTTCGCCGCTCGGCGGGAAGGTGCGCGGTTCGTCATATTTCGTGCATAATTGCCATAAAATGCTGTATGGACAGCAAGATATTGAACGATGTGCACAGCATATATTTCGTCGGGATCGGCGGCGCGAGCATGAGCGCGCTCGCCGCAATATGCGCCGATGAAGGCAAAAGGGTGTTCGGATGCGACCGCGCTCCGGGCGAATACACGGACGGACTCATGGCCCGCGGCATTGAGGTGTCGTTTGCAGACGACGATGCCGGACTCGACGGGTGCGATCTGATAGTCTACACCGACGCTGCCGGCCGCGGAGAGCGTCACCTTGCCCGTGCGGCCGCGCTGAATAAGACAATGGTGTCGCGCGGGGCATTCCTCGCCATGCTGTGCGGGCGCTACGAAAGCGTTGTGGCGGTGGCCGGCTGTCACGGCAAAACTACGTGCACCGGAATGCTTGCGCATATTTTTGCCTGTTCCGACAGGGCGTTCACTGCGCATATCGGCGGAAGGGACAAAACTTTCGGCAACAGCGTCTGCCGCGGCCGCGATTATTTTATAACCGAAGCGTGCGAATACAACAAAAATTTTCTGTTGCTGAAGCCGACGGTGGGCGTGGTTCTTAATACCGCGGCCGATCATCTCGAGTGCTACGGCGGCGAGAGAGAGCTTGCTGAAGCTTACAAAAACTTTGCCGGGCGTTCATCCAGATGCGTAAGCATTTTCGGCGACGAATGCGTGCGCGGAGACGTGACGTTCGGAACGGAGGAGGGCGCGGACTACAGGGCGCGTTCCATAAACTGCTCCGGCGGCAGATACAGCTTTGAAGTATTTGAGTACGAAAGGTATCTCTGTTCGGTCTCTTTAAAAGTGTTGGGAAGGCACAACATAGCTAATGCCCTTGCAGCCGTTGCGGCGGCAAGGGCCTGCGGATTGCGCGCCCGGAGCGTGGAGGAGGGACTTGCTTCATTTTCCGGCATTGCGAGGAGGTTTGAAAGCATAGGCAGATACCGCGGCTGCGAAGTTATCGCCGATTATGCACATCATCCCGACGAAATAGCCGCATCGCTGCGCACGGCGCGCTCCGTTTGCCGCGGCAGATTGTACGTTATATTTCAGCCGCACACATACAGCAGGACCAGACTGCTGTTCGACGGGTTTGCCGAGGTGCTGTCAGGTGTGGACGACCTGCTGATATACAAAACGTTTGCCGCGCGCGAGTACTTCGATGCGGCGGGAAGCGCCGTCGCCCTCTCCAGAGCCGTTAAAAAATCCCGTTACGCCGATGACGAACGGGATATCGAAAGATTTCTCCAAGGCGTCGGCACGGACGATAAAATTCTCGTCCTCGGCGCGGGAGATATTTATTTTACGGTGCGGCGCATGACGGATTAAAAGTCTATCTCCGCGCCGCGGCGCTCGCACGCGTATGCGAGGTCGGCAAACTGCCTTGCCCGTCTCGGCGAACGCCCGCCCTTTGCCAGAGCCCAGCGCTCGGCAAGCGCGCACAGTTTGTCTCTGTCGGTGCTCATTGCGCGCTCGTCGGCGAGCTGTCTGACTATGGAAAGATATGTGTGCCTGTCCGCGGATGCAAACATCACGGTCAGTCCGAAGCGGTCGGCAAGAGAGAGCTGTTCTGCCATGGAATCCCCTGGATGTACGGAATTTTCCCTGTCGGAAAAGCTCTCCTTTACTATGTGTCTGCGGTTGGACGTTGCCGTTATCATAACGTTGTCGGCCGTGCCGCCCACCGTTCCCTCCAATCCCGCCTTGAGCGAGGATATTTTATCGTCGTCCTCGTTCAGCGAAAGGTCGTCGATAAATATTATGAATCTGAGCGGTATGTCTCTCACTGCTCTGCGTATGTCGGGAATGCACAGCATGTTTTGCTTGTTCAGCTCTATTATGCGCAGTCCCTGTCCGAAATACTTGTTCAGCATTGCGTGCATGGTGGAAGATTTTCCCGTTCCCCTGTCGCCGTACAGCAGCATGTTGGCATATGGCAGTCCGCTCAAAAAATTGATTATGTTGTCGGATATCTGCTTCTTTTCGCTTTCGTAGTCTTTCAAATCGTTCAGCGTGACTTCTGAAGTGTTTTCTATGGGTAGCAGCGAACCGTCGGAATAGGTAAAGGCCCTGAACTTCATGTATTTTCCGTACCCGTGAGCCGCGTAATGATCTGCAAGCCCTGCCGCCGAACGCGCACCGTCAAGACTGCCGTCGAAGGGCGGCACGGGCTCGCCCAGCCTGAAATGTTCGTCGCCTTCAAACTTTGCCGCCGCGGAAAATATGGCGTCGAGGTCGCCTGCATATGCGTCGAACAGATATGACGAAGGGGTATCGCCCTTTGCGCAGGTGCGCGCGAATGCGTTGTCGTCGGCAAGGATCAGCTCGCACAGTCCGGACAGAAAATTGTTTTCCGCGCCGGCTTCATACAGCTGATAATAAAATTTTTCAGGCTCGCCGCCGCAGAGGGCTTCCTGAAAAGCGGCAAACAGAGGTTCGCGCAAAAGGTTGCGCAGCACTTTTAGTTTCAGACAACTATTATTCATAATTATTCACCGATACAGCTTGATTTACTCACAATTATATATCAAAATTCATCTTTATGCAATTTTTTATGCGGAAAAATTCAATATAATTTTTAATAACACTTGACTTGCGGCGATTATAAAGATATAATAATGTACATACAATTTTTCGGAGGAAAATTTTGATATGGCAAAAATTTATTATCAGTCCGATTGCGATATAAACGCTCTCAGAAATAAAACCGTGGCCATAGTGGGCTACGGCAGTCAGGGACATGCCCATGCGCTCAACCTGCGGGAGAGCGGCGTAAAGGTGATCATCGGTCTGCACAAAGGCGGAAAATCCTGGCCCAAGGCCGAAGCTGCCGGTTTTGAAGTGTACACCGTGGCCGAAGCCGCCGGGCGCGCCGACATCGTCATGATGCTCATAAACGACGAAAGACAGGCCAAAGTGTATAAGGAGAGCATAGAGAAGAACCTCAAGGACGGCGCGGCGCTTGCGTTCGCTCACGGATTCAACATACATTTCAAGCAGATAATTCCTCCCGCAAACGTGGACGTGTTCATGATAGCGCCCAAGGGGCCGGGACATACCGTGCGCTCGGAATATCAGGAGGGCAAGGGCGTTCCCTGTCTGGTGGCCGTCGCGCAGGATTATACGGGCAAAGCGCTCGATATCGCCCTCGGCTATGCCGCAGGCATAGGCGGAGCGAGGGCGGGCGTGCTTGAAACGACCTTCAAGTGCGAGACCGAAACCGACCTTTTCGGCGAACAGGCCGTGCTCTGCGGCGGCGTCACGGCGTTGATGAAAGCCGGTTTTGAAACGCTGGTAGAGGCGGGATACGACCCCAGAAACGCGTATTTTGAATGCATTCACGAGATGAAGCTCATCGTCGACCTCATCTATAAGGGCGGTTTTTCGATGATGAGATATTCCATTTCCGACACGGCGGAATTCGGCGATTACGAGACGGGCAAACGTCTCATCACCGAAGAGACCAAAAAGGAGATGAAGAAAGTTCTGGAAGAGATCCAGGACGGCACGTTTGCATCAAAGTGGATAGCCGAAAACAACAACGGCAGAGCGCACTTTATCGCAAAGCGCAATCTGGAAGCTTCGCACCAGCTTGAAGAAGTCGGCAGGGAGATAAGGGCGATGTATTCCTGGAACGACGAGGGCAACCTGATAAAAGCGGAGGAGGGCAAGACCAAACTCTGACCCTCGCTCAAGGCGCCGCACGCATGCGGCGGCACATGTCATGACCAATAAAAATCCGGGCGGCGAATTGTAATATTTCGCCGCCATTTTGTTGTATTTTCGGCGTGCAGATGTTATAATGATATACGGCATAATAATTATTACGCGGAGTATGTTTCGTGAAGAAAAGAAACGACAAAGACAGACATTCATATATTTTTACCAGAGAAACCTTGGGCATGACGCTGCTTTTGTTCTGCGCGCTCATGTTGCTGATACTTCTTACGTACAATACCGTTTTTTCCTCCCTCGGCGCGGCGATATGCGCATTCATGTACGGCACGTTCGGTTACGCCTGCTATCTGGTCGTGGCCGCGGCGGCATGTTTGGGCGTGTGGCTGGTGTTCGGCAAAAAACCCGCGGTGCGGCTGCGGACGGCTCTGGTCGTCGGATTGACCGCAACTATGTTCTTCATGCTTTTCCATGCGGTAACTACGCGCGGGTTTGCGCTTGACGGCTACAGTTCGTATCTGGCACAGTGCTATTCCTCCGCGGAGAGGGGGTATGCCGGCTACACGTTCGGCGGAGCCGTTTCGGGACTTTTGGTCTATCCCGTGGCGCGCGGCACCACTTTTATAGGTGCATACGTAATTTTTTCCGTGGCTCTGCTTTTGTGCGGTTATCTGACGTTTATAGTGGTCAGAAACGATTTCATCGCTCATGCGGGGAGCAGGCGCGTCCGCGCTCCGCGCATGGATTCCGAAACGGCCGCCGAACGCGAACCCGCGCCCGCGCCTGATCCAATGCCTGTTGCAGACGATTCCGCTTTTGCGGTCGGAGACAATTACGAGATAGTCAACAATTTTCATCCCGTTCAGCAGCAGCCTGAATCCAAGCCCGTTCAGTCGGTGCGCGACTACATACTCAGCCGCCCCGATTATTCGCAGCAGCAGCCGCAAAGCGGCGGAGTGTCCGACGACGATGAGGATAAATTCTCGCAGAAGAATCTCGGGCGCAGAATATTGTTTGAAAACGGGGAGTTTGCCGCGGAAAGCTACCGCAGAAATATGATTTTTAACGATGATTCCTATTTCAATCATCCCGTTCACAACGACGACGATTATCTGAGCAGTTTTTCATCCGGGAAAAAGCTTGCCAATCGTCAGCGTGAGCAGGCGACGCAGGTCTATCCCGACAGCTATTCGCAAAGCTATTCCCGCGAGGTGGAAAGCCGCGAAGACAGGCCTTCCGCTCCTGCGTACATATACGGAGACAAACCGGCGCAGACTCTCGACGACTACGTTCCGCAGAGTCCTTCTTACGATGAGCCGGTCTATGACGGTCCGTCGTTCGATGCCGACGACGAGGAGTTCGTGCACGGCTGCGACGAGCCCGGCTACGCGGAGTCGGAAGCAGACGACGTCGAAGAGCCCGTCGGGCGTGAAACCGAAGCGCAGGGCGGCGACGGCGCGGATTACGGCGACTCGTACGTCTCCGGCGGGGCTTTGCCCGCCGATGAGGTCGGCTTGGGTTACAGGCGCGGATCGGACGACTATTCCGGCCTGCCCGGCGCGAAGAATGAAGATGCCGACAATGCCGCCGATGACGACGTGCTTGGCGGCACAGACGTTTCCACGGGTGCGGATGAGGACGAGCACTTGCCATTGAGACGGACGGAGCTTCCGGCAGACGAAGGCAGGGAGAGCAGGTCCAACGATCTGCGAAGCATTTTCAGTTCGTCCAATTCAAATATTTCCGACGATATCCGCCCGGACGAAACGCGCATATCGTCCCGAAGGGATTCCGGCAGAGAAAATCTGTTCGACGGCGACGGCGACGATTATCTCGTGGAGGAGGAGCCCGATCTCGGCACTCGCGGCCTGCGTCCCGCGGAGAGCGAAAACTTTTCGTCGGCACGGCGTTCGGAAGAGCCGCAGCAGCCCTTCGGCCGTGACAGAATGTCTTCTGCGCCCCTTCGGCCGGAGAGGGAGACGGGTACGCCCCTCGTCGGACGCAGAGCGGAGGAGGAAAAGCCCGCTCCCGAACCCGAAAAGCCGAAGCACGTCTGGAAAAAGTACGTGCGGCCCACTCTCGATCTGCTTGCCGATTATCCCGAAAACAACAACGCCAATCTCGGCGAGATAGAGGACAATAAAAGGCTTATAATCGAGACGCTGGAAAATTTCCGCATAGCGGCTCACATATCCGATGTGACGGTCGGTCCGGCAATAACGAGGTACGACGTCATAATCGAGGACAGAACCAACATAAAGAGTGCAATGCGCTATCGCGAAGCCATAGCGATGGCCCTCATGAAGGAAAACGTCACTGCCTATCTCAACTATTCCAAGGGCGCGATATCCATCGAGGTGCCCAACGGAAAGCGCACCGTCGTCGGACTCAAAACAATGCTCACGAGCAGCGAGTTCATAAACTGCAAACCCAATACACTTACGTTTGCCCTCGGCAAGAATGTCGAAGGACGGCCCAACTGCCCCGACATAACCAAGATGCCCCATCTTCTCGTTGCGGGTACCACCGGTTCGGGTAAAAGTATCTGTCTGAGCTCGCTCATCATAAGCCTTCTGTACAAATACGGTCCCGACGAATTGCGCTTTATTCTCGTCGACCCCAAGCAATCGGAATTCATTTCATACGAAAATCTGCCCCATCTTATCGTAAACGAGATAATTTCCGACGTGGATAAGGCCATAAAAGCTCTCAACTGGGCAATAAAGGAGATGGAGCGCCGCTACACGCTGTTCAAAGAGATGACGCTGGCGGGCACGCTCGTCAAGAATCTCAACGAATACAACGCCCATCTGCCAGAAGGGGAGGAGAAGCTGCCAAAAATTGTGATTATCCTCGACGAGTTCGGCGATCTGATGCTTCAGAACAAAAAGGATATCGAAAGCCGCATCATAAGGCTTGTTCAAAAGTCGCGCGCGGCGGGAATACATCTCATTCTTGCCACGCAGAGACCTTCGGTCGACTGCATAACCGGTCTCATAAAATCCAACCTTCCCACAAGGATAGGCTTCAAGGTCAATTCTTTCGACGATTCCCGCACGATATTCGATGTCGGCGGCGCCGAAAAATTGCTTGGCGCCGGCGATATGTACTTCCGCTCGGCGTCCAACCCCGACCTGGCCCGCATTCAGGGCTGTTTTATAGATTCTCCCGAAGTTCAGGCAGTTACCGACTTTGTCAAGAAGAACAACGAAACATACTTCGATCAGAGCGTTTCCGACTTCATAAACACCGTTGAAGAGCCCGAAGGCGGCGACGCCGGAGATTCGTCGGACGGCGAGGGCGACGTTAAGATAGACGACAAGTTTATCCAAGCGCTCAAATTCTGCGTCACCAGCAACCAGGCTTCAGTGTCCATGCTGCAGCGCAGATTCCCCATCGGCTATGTCAAGGCGTGCAAGATCATCGACTGGATGGAGAACATGAACTATATCACTCAGTCCGAGGGCTCCAAACCCAGGAAGGTATTGCTCTCGCTGGACGAATTTACCCGCATTTACGGTGACGTCGATGATTGATCTGCGCTCTAAAAAATATGGCGTTATTTCCCTCGGCTGCGATAAGAACAGGGTCGACAGCGAAAAGCTGCTGGCGCTGATACGCAACAACGGCTGCACTATCTGCAACGACCTTGCCGAAGCGGAGGTCGTGGTGGTGAACACCTGCGCTTTTTTGAACAGCGCGAGGGAGGAGGCCATAGACACCGTGCTCGAGTGCGCGGCGGCAAAAGACGGCGGCAGGCTGGAAAAGCTTGTCGTAACGGGCTGTCTGCCGCAGAAGTACATATCGGAGATATTCCCCGCGCTGACAGAAGCCGACGTGTTTTTGGGCATAGACGACTACGATAAATTTTTTGAAGCCCTCGGCCGTTCCTATGCCGAAGGCAGAACGGATTTCGTGGGCAGGGGCGACGGGCGCATGCCCGCGGACAGAGTGCTGACCACGCCCTACCATTACGCCTATCTGAAGATTGCCGACGGCTGTAGCAATTACTGCACCTATTGTCTCATTCCCAGAATACGCGGCCGCTACCGCAGCTATCCGGCAGACGAACTGGTCAGCGAGGCGCAGTCGCTTGGCGAACTTTCCGAACTCATTCTCGTTGCGCAGGACATAACGCGCTACGGCGAGGATCTGTACGGCAAAAGGAGTCTCGTTGAGCTCGTCAGGCGTCTGACCGCGCTCGAAAACGTCGGCGCCGTCCGCCTGCTGTATTGTTATCCGGAGGCGATAGACGATGAGCTCATTGCCGAACTGCGCGACAATCCCAAGCTGATAAAGTACGTCGATATCCCCATGCAGCACAGCGAGGACAGGATACTTAAGCTTATGAACAGAAAGGGCACGCGCGCCGGCTACCTTTCGCTGCTCCGAAAATTGCGCGAAAGCGTTCCCGGCATTGCCGTCCGCTCCACATTCATAAGCGGATTCCCGGGCGAGACGGAGGAGGAGTTTGCCGCAATGAAGGCATTCCTGAAGGAGGCAGAACTGACCGACTGCGGATTTTTCGCGTATTCGCGCGAGCCCGACACTCCCGCGGCAAAGTTCGCCTGTCAGGTGCCCGCTTCCGTAAAAAAGAGAAGGGTGAAGGAGCTTTACAAGGTACAGTCCGAAATATCGCGCGGGTTTCTGAACGCATTCAGGGGCCGCACCGTAAAAGTTGTCTGCGACGGGATAGATTACGACAGGGGATGCTTTGTCGGCAGAACGTACTTTCAGGCTCCCGACATCGACGGGAAGGTCTGTTTTAACTGCCCCGACGCCGTTCAGGGGAATTTTTACGATGTGATTGTGGACGATGCCGACGATTACGACCTGTACGGACACACGCCCGATTTTGAAGCGGAGGACTGATAATGGCTGAACAACGCAACAACAACGTGGATACGAACAGCCGCGCATATAAAATAGCGGCGGGCAAGGGAGTGATGAACCTGCCCAATAAACTGACCATTGCGCGCATGGTCATGATCCCTTTATTCATTCTGTTTTTCTATCTCTGTTTTTCCGGTCACTTTTTTGTGGCGCTCGGCGTGTTTGCGCTGGCGTCGCTAACCGATCTTCTGGACGGAAAAATAGCGCGCAGATACAATCTTGTAACCAATCTCGGAAAATTTCTCGACCCCATAGCCGATAAGGTGCTCGTGTCTTCGGCGCTGATAGTATTGCTGACTCAATCCCTGTTCTTTACCGCCTTTCTCGGCGATTGGGCAATGATAGCCGGCGGCTGCTGCGTGGCCGTGATATTCGCGCGCGAACTCATAGTCAGCGGCTTCCGCATGGTTGCGGCCGACGCGGGCATAGTCATCGCCGCGGATAAAGTCGGCAAGTTCAAGACTGTGGCACAGGATGTTGCGGTTATCGCCCTGCTGGCTTTTGGCGGATTTTACGAAATTTTCGGCGATTCGGCCGGAGTTGCGGCCGTAAATTACGCGGGTCTGATAATGCTCGCGCTCGCAGCTCTGCTCACGATAATTTCCGGGATAAATTATATAGTTAAAAATATACAAGTGCTTAAAGTCTGATGACAAACTGTCTGATCATAATCAGGAACAAAAAACTCAATATCGATTACGCGCGTCTTGAAAGCTTTATGCGCGTCTTTTCCTCGGCCTGCCGTTACTTCGACAAGGTATCGGTTATCGGTTTCGACGATCCCAAATTGATATCCGAACAGCTGACGGAGTGCCGTTCATCCTGCGAAAACGCCGTTGTGGTCTGCTGCGACGGGCAGTTTTCGGTGATATCCGATTATCTGCAGAGGATATACGGCGGAGTTTTCGACGGCTTGGGCATGCTTTCGGCCGGACGGGCTTGCGTCTGTCTGGGCAGAATAGAGGACGGCGACGCCTTTGCTGAAAAGTGCGTGCGCTTTCTTAACGAAAGAGACGGCAGGAGATACGATAAGTTTTATATAAAATGCATATCGGCTCCCGGCGAACTTATCAGGGAGTCGATTGACAGGGCCGGAAAGGCCGGCGCGGACACCGCTTTTGCCGTGTACGACTGTTTCGGCGACCAGACGATAGAGATCTCCTATTCGAGCAACACGCCCAAGATGACCGCCGACTCTATCCAGCGCGAGCTTGTCTGTTCGCTCGGTCAATATATATATGCGCTTGAAAACATTTCAATCGAACGGCGGCTTTACGACCTTTTGAAACTGCGCAGAATGAAACTTTCGGTATCCGAATCGTTTACGGGCGGCGGCGTCTCGTCGCGGCTCGTCTCCGTGCCGGGCATGTCCGAAGTCTATTTCGAAGGTCTGAATACCTATGCGAACCGATCAAAAATCGAGCGTCTCGGCGTGGACGAGATGACTCTCAAGCAGTACGGCGCCGTCTCAGACAGAACGGCATGCGAAATGGTTGAAGGTCTGCTGCGCACGGGCAACTGCGACGTGGCGCTCTCGACCACCGGCATTGCCGGTCCCGCTTCGGACAATACATCCAAACCCGTGGGGCTGGCCTATATTGGCGTCGGAACCGGAGACGACATAAAGGTATATAAATTCAACTATAAAGGGGACAGGGAGCGAATAACGCGCACCGCGATAAACGACGCGCTCTTCCTCGTCTACAAAATGTTAAAGTAATCAGGAGAAACAATTCATGAACGAAGAGAAACAAAAGGCTCTAAATTCCACCATAGCCATGATCGAAAAGCAGTTCGGCAAGGGCGCAATAATGAAGCTCGGCGACGTCAACGTCAACACGGAGATAGACGTCATCTCTACCGGCTGTCTTTCGCTCGATCTCGCCCTTGGCGTCGGCGGCGTTCCCCGCGGCAGGATAATGGAGATATACGGCCCCGAATCGTCGGGCAAGACCACGGTGGCGCTGCATATAATAGCGCAGGCGCAGAAGAACGGCGGCGTTGCGGCGTTTATCGACGCAGAGCACGCGCTCGACGCGGCTTACGCAAAGGCTCTCGGCGTCAATACCGACGAGCTGTATGTGTCCCAGCCCGACACCGGCGAACAGGCTCTGGATATCTGCGAGTCTCTCGTCCGCTCCAGCGCCGTAGACGTTATTATCATCGACTCGGTTGCGGCGCTCACGCCCAAGGCCGAAATAGAAGGCGACATGGGCGACGCGCATGTCGGCGCGCTTCCCAGACTCATGTCGCAGGCGCTGCGCAAGCTCACCGCGATCACGAACCGTTCAAAGACCTGTGTGATCTTCATAAATCAGCTGCGCGAAAAGGTGGGCATCATGTTCGGCAATCCCGAAACCACTCCTGGCGGCAAGGCGCTGAAGTATTTTGCCACCATCCGTCTCGATATTCGCAAGGCGGACGCGCTCAAAAACGACGGCGAAATAATAGGCAACAGGGCCAAATGCAAAGTTGTCAAAAATAAGGTTGCGCCTCCGTTCAAGGTCGCCGAATTCGATATCATATACGGTCACGGCATTTCGCAGGAGGGATGCCTTATCGACCTCGGGCTGGAATACGGCTTCCTTACCAAGAGCGGCGCATGGTTCAGCTACAACGATGCAAGGATCGCAAACGGCAGGGAGAAGATGAGGGATTATCTCTGCGAAAATCCCGAAGTGATGGCCGAGCTTGAAGCCAAGATAAGGCAGGCACATAAGGAATCCATAGCGAGAAAAGACAGAGACTGATGTACGGTTTTGTAAAGGTCTGTGCCGCAACGCCCGAACTTAAAGTGGCGGACACGCGGTTCAATGCCGAAAAAATAATTGAAATCATAAAAGGCGTTTCCGGCGTTCAGGTGCTGGTGTTTCCCGAACTGTCCGTCTGCGGTTACACGTGCGGCGATCTGTTCAATCAGCAGGTGCTCATCAGCGGCGCAGAGCAGGCGCTGGAAAAGATCTGCGCGGCCACCCGCACGAAGCGCACGCTCGTATTTGTCGGCGCTCCCGTGGCGCGCTTGGGCAGATTATACAACTGCGCGGTGGCCATTTGCGACGGAAGAATACTCGGCGTCGTTCCCAAAACATTTATCCCGTCGTACGGCGAATTTTACGAAAGACGCAACTTTACGCCGGCCGGGCCGGGCAATTCGCAGGTCACGCTCTGCGGACAGACGGTCGATTTCGGCACCGGGCTGCTGTTCCGCGCGGACAATTTTCCCGCGCTCACCGTCGCCGCGGAGATATGCGAAGACCTCTGGGTGCCGGTAAGTCCTTCGGCTGCCCATGCCATGGCGGGCGCGACCGTCATAGTCAATCTGTCCTGCAGCGACGAAATAGTCGGCAAGGCCGAATACCGGCGCGACCTCGTAAGGATGCAGTCTGCCAAGCTGGTCTGCGGATATGTTTACTGCGACGCCGGCGAAGGTGAAAGCACCACCGATATGGCGTTTGCCGGTCACGACATAATATGTGAAAACGGCTCCGTTCTTGCCGAAAGCAAGCTGTTTGAGCGCGGCAAAATCTGTGCCGATATAGACGTGGAAAAACTGACTGCCGAGCGCATGAGGATGGCCAATACGTTTTTTGCCGGCGGCTGCGGTTCGGAATATAAAATTATAGGCTTCACGGCAGAGGAGGGCGGGGAACCCGAGCGCGTTTTCCCAAGGACTCCGTTCGTTCCCGCAAACGATGATTCGCTGCGCGAGCGGACGGAACTTATCCTGTCCGTGCAGGCCGCCGGACTGAAGAAGCGCCTTGAGCACACCCGTGCCAAAACTGCGGTGGTCGGTATCTCCGGCGGTCTCGATTCAGCGCTTGCGCTTCTCGTCGCGTGCAGGGCGTTCGGGCGTGCGGGCAGGTCTGCAAAGGATATCATCGCCGTAACGATGCCGGGGTTCGGGACCACGGGCAAGACGCTGGGCAACGCCCTCAGGCTGATAGAGTGTCTCGGCGCTTCCCCGAGGACAATATCCATAGCCGACAGCGTTACGCAGCATTTCAGGGACATAGGACACGACCCCGCGGAACTCGACGTCACCTACGAAAACGCACAGGCGCGCATGCGCACGCTCATTCTTATGGATATCGCAAACAAGACGGGCGGTCTTGTGGTCGGAACGGGCGATCTTAGCGAGCTTGCGCTCGGCTGGGCAACGTACAACGGCGATCACATGTCTATGTACGGAGTAAATTGTTCGGTGCCTAAAACGCTGGTCCGTCATCTTGTGCGCTACGAAGCGCAAAGACTGGGCGGCGAGACCGGAAGGGTGCTTGAAGATATACTCGATACCGAAATAAGTCCCGAGTTGCTTCCCCCCGACGAAAGCGGCAACATATCGCAGAAGACGGAAGATCTCGTAGGTCCATACGTCCTGCACGATTACTTTTTGTATTATTGCGTCAGGTGGGGCTTTGCTCCCGAAAAGATACGCTATCTTGCGGGCAGATCCTTCAAAGGCGAGTTCGACGGCGAGACGATCGACAAGTGGCTGAAAAATTTTTACAGGCGTTTCTTTTCGCAGCAGTTCAAACGCTCGTGCGTCCCGGACGGAGTAAAGGTGGGCTCGGTCGCGCTTTCGCCGAGGGGTGATTGGCGCATGCCTTCGGACGCTTCGGCGGACGAATGGCTGTTCCGTCTGGAAAAATAACCGTGTTTCAAAAAGGCGCGGCTCCGCAAAGCATTGCGGAGCCGCGCCTTTGCCTGCGCCGCCGGCACCAAATGCGCCCGCAAACCGCGCAAAGCGGCGCATATATGCCTGCGTAAGCAAAAAAAGCTTGCGTTGCATTCAGGTATTTTCACAAATAAATTGACATTTATTGCTCGTTGGTATATAATTGAATAAGGATATATAGCAGTCTTATTTTTAAGATTTTATTATATATTTCAATAATCATATCAGGAGGCTTAAATGCAAATCATCAACTTAAGCAGCCTGTTTCTTGCGCCCCTCGAAGGCTGGACGATAGCGCTCTTGATAGTGCTTCCCGTCGTCTGTCTGGCGATCGGCGGCTTTGTTGGTTGGATCATCTATAAAAGACTGACCGATAAAAAGTTGGGTACTGTCGAAGCTCGCGCCAAAAAGATGGTCGACGATGCTGCCGCAGAGTGCAAAGCTCTTAAAAAAGAAGCTATACTTGAAGCAAAGGAACAGGAATTAAAATTAAGAAACGAATTCGAAAGAGAATCCAACGAGAAGAAAAAGGAGCTCAACAAGCTCGAACAGAGGTTGCAGTCCAAGGAAGACAACCTTGACAAGCGCGAAGATTCGCTTTTGAAAAAGAACGACGAAATCGAAAAGCAGAAGAGAGATCTGCAGAGCAAAGAGCAGGAGATCAAGCGCACGCAGGACAAGATAAATCATCAGCACGATCTGATGGTTCAGGAGCTTGAAAAGGTCGCCCAGCTCACCAAGGACGAAGCCAAACAGCTGCTCACGGAGGAGATTCTCGACGAGACCCGCAGGGACGTTGCGATTCAGGTGCGCAATATAGAGCAGCAGGCCAAGGACGAGGCTACAACCGAGGCGAAGAAGATAATATCGCTCGCCATTCAGAGATGTGCAAGCGATCATGCGTCGGAGATAACCGTTTCGGTCGTGCCCCTGCCGGGCGACGACATGAAGGCGAGGATTATAGGCCGCGAGGGCAGGAATATCCGCGCGCTCGAAAACGCCACGGGCATCGAGCTGATAGTGGACGACACGCCCGAAGTCGTGATAGTTTCGGGATTCGACCCTGTAAGGAGAGAAGTGGCCAGGCTGACGCTCGAAAGACTGATAGCCGACGGAAGAATACATCCCGCAAGGATCGAAGAGACCGTGGAAAAGGTGAGAAAGGAGCTCGATCAGGAGATCAAGGCCGCCGGCGAGAGCGCCATGTTCGAAGTCGGCATCTTCGGTCTTCATCCCGAGCTGATAAAGCTAATAGGCCGTCTCAAATACAGGACGAGCTACGGTCAGAACGTGTACAAACACTCCATCGAAGTTTCGCAGCTTGCAGGATTGATGGCTTCCGAACTGGGTCTGGACGTCAACCTTGCAAAGCGCGCGGGCCTGCTTCACGACATAGGAAAGGCCGTGGATCATGAGCAGGAGGGCACACACGTCCAGTTGGGCGCGGATCTCGCAAAAAAATACAAGGAAAACGCAAACGTCGTTAATGCGATAGCCGCTCATCACGGCGACTGCGAGCCCAAGACCGTAGAAGCGGTGCTCGTCGCCGCGGCGGACGCAATATCGGGCGCTCGCCCCGGAGCGAGAAGGGAGACGGGCACAAATTACGTCAAGCGTCTGGAAAAGCTTGAATCTATTGCATCTGGCTTTAACGGCGTGGATAAGAGCTATGCCATTCAGGCCGGCAGAGAAGTGCGCGTTATAGTCAAACCCGAACAGATCGACGACGCGCAGGCCATGTTCCTTGCAAAGGATATTGCCAAAAAGATAGAGGCCGAACTTGAGTATCCCGGACAGATAAAGGTCAACGTGATACGCGAATCCCGCGCCGTCGAGTATGCAAAATAATTAATGGCAGTTACAGTGCCGGAGCGCATGAAAGCGCTCCGGCACTTTTGTGTGCTGGTGAATTATACTGCTAAGTGTAACCGTTGAGAGGTCAGATGTTCCGGCCGACCGTATAAACGGGCGGCCGGAGCGATTTATTGAATATATTGCCGAGCGCGCAAAATGCAGCTTGTGCCGGTCTGTCGCCGCGGATCTGCACAATCCGCCTGCGGCAGATTTGGCGGGCATGGCAGGGCGCAAAATATACAGGCGCATAGATATGCGCCTGCATGCAATGAAAATTTTATTTTGCAAGGAAGTAGTAGCTGACTCCGAAGATCGCAACATTTAGAGCGGTGACGGAGGGAATGACTATTTTTATTGCAACATCCGTGCCCGAGCCGAAGTTTATGTCGAGCAGGAAACTTACAAGACAAATTATGAGTATGCCTATGACCGTAAGCACAAGGCAGAGGGCGACATAACCGTGCGAAGCCGGGCGTATGCTCTTTCTGCCGTAGCCGCAAGCGTACATCGCGCCGAACACGGCCAGTTGCACAAGACCTATCAGAAGTATGGTCATGGGGTACATTATTCCTATGCCGAGCGGCTGCATCAGCGATATGCAGACGACGAACTCGATGAGAAGAACTATACCTATTATGACGGAGCAGGCAAACAGCACGGCACCCTTGTTGAATGTGGTGTTCCGCGCGCCCTTTGTTCTGACTTGAGAAGCGGAGCTGACCTTGAGCCCGTCGGAACGCGCTTTGTCCTGCATTGCGTCGGATACGTACGAAGCGTATGCGGGAACTTCGCCGGACGGAGCGTTCGGCTGGCGCTCGTCCGTGCGTGCGGGTTCCGCTTCGGCCTGCTCGGGAGCGTCCTTTATGGCCTTGCTGAATATGTTGTTTACAAGCTTTTTGTAGTCTCTTTCCGTTTCAGGCTTATTTGTGTATATCAGCTTTTGTGTATCTATTGCGTCCGAGTTCGGAACGGTGCCTCGATTTTCATCCTGCTCGGCAATGAGTTTCAAAAAGTTTTCATGAGCCGCGCGCCGCTGTTCTTCGGCCGCGCTTTCGTCTGTCTGGCCGCTGCGTGCGTTGCCTGAAGAAAACAATTCGCGCATTGCATTGCGGGTCTGTCTTTCCTGTTCGTCTGTCTGAACGTATTGGGGAAATGCCTGTCCGGGCGCAATGCCGTCGGCCTGCCGGTATTGTTGTGGCATCGCGGGCGGTTGCTGAACGGGCTGACCGTAAGGTGTGTAAGGCTGATAGACTTGCTGTTCGGCGGGATAGGGCTGCTGTCCGGGGGCCGGTTGATAAAATTGCTGCGGCTGCTCCTGAACATATTCTGTCTGACCCTGCGCGGGTTGCATGCGCGCATAGACGGGGTCCGGCTGTGCGGGCTGAGCGCCTCCCTGCATGTGAGCGGGATCGCCCTGCGGAGCTGCGTATTGCGGGCTCTGCGCGCCGCTTACATTGTTTCCGGCCGCAGTCTCCTTTTCGGCGGGAGAGGGCTGCCCGACATACAAATCGTTGACGACTGTCTGACCGGAATACTCGTTTCTGACCGGAGAATTTTCGATCTCGTCGTATTTTTTTGCGTATTCGCTTCTTTCGTCCGCCTTTGGTGCATTTACCGCCGGCCGGTCGTCGCTTTGATTCTCTTCGTCCTTGCCTCCGGTATAGACGCGCGACACTGATTTTTTAAGGATATTGAAATCGACGGGAGTGGGGGCCGGTCTGGAAAAATCGAACGAGCGGTCGGAAATTAGCGAATCTATTACCGTGCGCGAGTATTCCCATTCGGACTGGTTCTTTTCGGAATACTCTCTGCCGAGCTCGGTGAGTGTGAAATACTTTCTGCGTCCGCCGGAAGAGACCTCGTCGGTCTTCCAGTATGCCTTTATGTAGCCCTGACTTTCCAGTCTCTTCAAAGCGCTGTACAGCGTGGGCTGTTTCAATGTGTACTGGCCGTGCGATTTTTCCTCGATTTCGTTTATTATCTCGTAACCGTATTTGTCGCGCTCGTCCAGAGTGCGCAAAATTATTGTGTTTATGTGACCGCGTATAAGGTCGGCGCTTATGGCTCCCTTGCCGGCGTCGGTTTCGCCGTCCGCGCGGCGCTCGCTATCTTCCGCAGCTTGGTTCTGCTCCGGCTCTTCAGCGGGATAATGCTCGTTCTTCATTGCGGTTTCCTCCCGTATTTTGTAATTATTATATCACATTATACTTTATATGTCAATATTCTCACGGGATAAATGGTACTATGTCAGACATAATTATACATAATATCCTTCAAAACGGTTTACTTGAGCGTGTCAAATGTGATATGATTAATCAAATAAAATTATTGCGGGTAACACGATGTATCTTCATTCAAAAGATTATGGCTTCCGCTATGCGGACGCCGATTTTCAGGATATCATAAGGCCGGCGTCCTTTCTTGCGGTAATGCAGGAGTCGGCCTGTCTTTCTGCCGACGAGCTCGGGTTCGGATACAAAAACCTTCAGCCCAAAAATATCGGATTCATTTTGTCAAACTGGTACGTTGAACTGTATCGCCCGGTGGCTTACAACGAAACGTTGACCGTGCACACGTGGCCGGTCAGGCCCAAACATCTCATCGTGATGCGCGATTTCGAGCTGTTCGTCGGCGACGAAAAGGTCGGTGTAGGCACTTCGCGCTGGTGCCTTGTGGATCTTGCAACTTTTTCGCTCCTTCCGTCAAGTGCGGTGTTTGCCGACGTGGATATTCGGTACAACGAGTTCCGCTCCACCGATTTCAACAGCTGGAAGATACCGCGCGTTGAGGACGGCGAAAGCGCGTATTGCAAAACCGTATGCTATTCGGATTGCGATCACTACAATCATGTAAACAATACCAGATACGCCGATCTGCTTATGGATGTCTTTTCCCTTGACGAGCTCAAGGGAAAATGGGCGTCGAAGTTCAGGATATCGTATATAAAACAGTGCAAGTGCGGCGAAAAGATAACCTTCTTCAGGCGCATGAGCGCCGACGGCGAATGGGTGATAGAGGGCAGGGCCGGCGAAGAGCTCCGCGTGCAGTGCAATGTCGTATTGTCCTCCGTTTGAATTTAAGGTCATCCGCGGCGACAGGCGCTCGCTCTCCGTCAGGATAAGCGACGACAACAGCGTCGTCGTGCGCTGTCCGGAGAGTCTTCCGTCGGACGGGATACTGAAATTTCTTGAACGCAGGCGGGCATGGATCGCCCGCCGCATGGCGGAAAACGAGCAGATTGCCCGCAGGTATTCTTCGGTCATCTCCGGCGGGAGCGTGCTTGTCAACGGAGAAGAACTTCCCCTTACGGTTGGCGCGCGCAATCATATCGGCGCCGACGGCGTGAGCGTGACTTCGCCGCGCGCATTGAAAAACTTGTTGATTACAGAACTCGGCGGAAGGTTTTGCGCAAGGGTGCGCGAATTTGCGCGGCGCTTTGCGTTTGACTGCGGCGCGATATCGTTCAGGTCCTACCGCGGGCGGTGGGGGTGCTGCGACTGCAGAAACAATTTAACGTTCAACTACAAGTTGCTGATGTTGCCGTGCCTGCTTCAGGACTACGTCATCGCGCACGAGCTTTGCCATACGCGCCGTCGCGACCACTCGCCGCAGTTCAAGGCTCTTCTCAAGGCGGTTTTCCCCGCGCGCGACGCGGCCGAAAAGCAACTTGAAAGTTTTTCCTTTCTCGCCCGGCTTTACTGAATGTCGTATTGCATAATAATTCATCAAATATTGAATATTTGCATATTTATAAATTATTTCAATATTTTATGAAATTTTATTCATTGATGAGCTGCAAAAACTTTTAAATATAATGCCAATTTGCTTGACTTGTATATTATATATATTGTATAATTGTTCAGGTTCAGGGCAAAGACCCTGTTTCAATTAAAATTTTGTGGTGTTTGCATATGGAAAAGAAGATCAAAAAAGTTGTTCTCGCTTATTCGGGCGGTCTCGATACGTCCATAATCATACCCTGGCTCAAGGAAAATTACGACGATTGCGAAGTTATCGCGGTTTCGGGCGACGTCGGCCAGACCACCGAGCTTGAGGGGTTGGAGGAAAAGGCGTTAAAGACCGGCGCCTCCAAACTGTACGTCGAAGATCTGAAAAAGCAGTTTATCGAAGATTACATCTATCCCACGATGAAGGCCGGGGCCGTGTACGAAAACAAGTATCTGCTCGGCACGTCCTTCGCCCGTCCCATAATAGCCAAGAGAATAGTTGAAATAGCAAAGCGCGAGGGCGCCGACGCCATCTGTCACGGCTGCACGGGCAAGGGCAACGACCAGGTGAGATTCGAGCTCGCCATCAAGGCATTCGCTCCCGAAATGCCCATAATCGCGCCGTGGAGGATTTGGAATATAAAGAGCCGCGACGAGGAGATAGATTACGCCGAGGCGCACAACATACCTCTCAAGATAAACAGGGAGACAAATTATTCCAAGGATAAAAATCTCTGGCATCTTTCGCACGAAGGACTCGACCTCGAAGATCCGGCAAACGAACCCGATTACGACAGGATATGCGAACTTGGCGTGTCGCCGTGGAAGGCTCCCAACAAGCCCTCATACGTCAGCATACACTTTGAAAAGGGTATTCCTACCGCGATAGACGGCAAAAAGATGAGCGCCGTAAGGCTCATCGAAAAGCTCAACAAGATCGGCGGAAAGAACGGCGTCGGTCTCGTGGATATGGTGGAAAACAGGCTTGTCGGCATGAAATCGCGCGGCGTGTACGAAACGCCCGGCGGCACCATACTCTATGCGGCGCACGAACTGCTCGAATCCGTCTGTCTGGATAAGCAGACCATGCATTTCAAGCAGCACGTGGCCATCAAATACGGCGAACTTGTGTACGACGGGCTTTGGTTCACTCCGCTCAGGGAAGCTCTCGACGCGTTTGTCGACAAAACGCAGGAGTGCGTCACCGGCGACGTCAGATTAAAGATCTATAAGGGCAACGTCATGAATGCCGGCATAGTGTCGCCCAACTCGCTCTACAGCGAAGACATTGCGACTTTCGGCGAAGACCATTGCTACAATCAGGCGGATTCGCAGGGCTTCATCAATCTGTTCGGCCTGCCCATAAAGGTAAAAGCTCTGCTCGACGAAAAGAAGCTCAAATAATGTACAACGTTTTCATCGACGGCAAGGAGGGCACCACCGGCCTGCAGATATTCGACAGGCTCAATGCCCGCGACGATATAAATGTGATCCTTCTGCCGGAAGAGCTCCGCAAGGACGCAGCTGCGCGCAGGGAGTGCCTGAACGAGGCAGACATAAGTTTCTTGTGTCTGCCCGACGGCGCGGCAAAAGAATCTGTAAGTCTTGTTACTTCTGAAAGGGCGCGCATAATCGACGCGTCCACGGCGCACCGCACCGCGCCCGGCTGGGTCTACGGCTTTGCGGAGTTGTCCGCGGAACGCAGGCGCGAGATCGCCGGAGCAAAGCGCGTAGCCAATCCTGGTTGTTACGCAACGGGTTTCATAAGTCTCGTGGCGCCGCTTGTCAGAAGCGGCATAGCGGACGGCGATTATCCCTTTGTCTGTCACGCCCTCAGCGGTTATTCCGGGGCGGGCAAGAAGGGCATCGCGCAGTACGAAAGTCCCGAAAGGGATATCTCGCTGTCGTCTCCCAGACACTATGCCCTCGGGCTTGCGCACAAGCATCTGCCCGAAATGACTGCCGAGTGCGCATTGAACGCCCCGCCCGTATTTTCGCCAGTAATCTGCGATTATTACGCCGGGATGTGCGTCGGCGTGCCGCTGCACGGCAGACTGCTTGCAAAGCGGTATGACGCAAAGGCTTTGCGTGAGTTTTTTGCGGAGTACTATGGCGGACAGAAATTTATAAGCGTCGTGCCCGGGGACATGATCCCCGACTATCTTCCCTCAAATAAAATAGTCGGCAGCAACCGTCTGGAAATTTATGTGTGCGGCGATTCCGAGCGCATGATGCTCTTCAGCGTGTTTGACAACCTCGGAAAGGGCGCTTCGGGTGCGGCCGTGCAGAACATGAACATAATGCTCGGGCTCGAAGAGGATACTGGATTGCGCTGAACTGCGGATTCTTAAGCAAACCGGCAGGACATGCCCGTCCGCCGCGCGGCCGACGGGAAACGGATTAGAATTTATGAACATAAACGAAATAGAAGGCGGCGTGTGCGCCCCGGTCGGTTTCAGGGCGAACGGAGTGCACTGCGGCATACGTAAAAATAAAATCAAGAAAGACTTCGCGCTGATAGTCAGCGACGTCAGGGCAAGCGCGGCGGGCGTATATACGACCAACCTTGTAAAAGGCGCGCCCGTGCTGGTTACGAAACGACATCTTTCCGACGGCTACGCGCAGGCGATAATCGTCAACAGCGGCAACGCCAACACATGCAACGCCGACGGAGTGGAGATAGCCGAAGGCATGTGCGCGATGGTGGAGCGCGCGTGCGGCATAAGCGCGTACGACGTGGCTGTGGCGTCCACCGGAGTAATCGGGCAGAAGCTCGATCTTTCCCCCATGCTTGCTCATATCGACGAGCTGTGCGCGGGGCTGGGCGACAACAGCCGGGCCGCGGCGGAAGCCATCATGACTACGGACACCGTCAGCAAAGAAGTAGCCGTCGAATTTACGATAGACGGAAAGAAGTGCAGGATAGGCGGCATAGCCAAGGGCGTGGGGATGGTATGCCCCAACATGGCTACAAACCTGATATTTTTGTCCACAGACGTCGCCATCGCGCCCGATATGCTCCGCAAGGCTCTGTCCGACGATGTGAAAGGTTCTTTCAATATGTTGTCCGTTGACGGAGATCAATCCACCAACGATACGTGTCTCATCCTTGCAAACGGTCTTGCGGGCAACAAGCTCATACAGGGCAGGGGCGGGGCGTACAATAGGTTTATAAAGGCGCTCGGTTATTGCACCGTCAAGCTCTGCAAAATGCTCGCAAAAGACGGCGAGGGCGCAACAAAACTCATAGAGTGCGCCGTATCGGGAGCCAAGAGCTTAAAGGCTGCCCGCACGGTATGCAAATCGGTGATAAAGTCATCGCTCGTCAAGGCGGCGATGTTCGGCGCCGACGCCAACTGGGGCAGGGTGCTCTGCGCGATCGGCTATTCGGGCGCCGACGTGGACGTGCACGCTATAGACGTAAAGTTTGTTTCGCGTGCGGGACAGGTAAAGGTCTGCGAGGACGGCCACGGTCTGGATTTTTCCGAAGAGCTTGCAAAAAAGGTGCTGTCCGAGGACGAGATAACTATCGGCATAGACCTCAAAAGCGGTAACTTCCGCGCCACCGCATGGGGGTGCGATCTTACATACGACTACGTAAAGATCAACGGCGATTACAGGACTTGAGATGAATAAACAGGAACAGGCTGCCTTTCTTATCGAGGCCATGCCGTATATTAAAAAATATTTCAATAAGATACTTGTCGTAAAATACGGCGGCAATGCGATGATAGACGAGAATCTGAAGTCGTCCGTCATGCGCGATCTCGTCGTTCTTAACGCTCTCGGCATAAAGGTAGTGCTCGTTCACGGCGGAGGGCCGGACATTTCGCAGACGATAAAGCAGATGGGCAGGGAGAGCAGGTTCATAAACGGCCTGCGCTACACCGACGCGGAGACGGCAGAAATAGTCCGCATGGTGCTTGCCGGCAAGACCAATAAAAATCTTACCGATCTCATCTGCCGCAACGGCGGAAAGGCTGTCGGCATCTGCGGTCAGGACGGGCATCTTCTCAAATGTTCCAAGCAGTCCGAGGAGCTGGGTTTCGTCGGACGGATAGATCAGGTCAACACTCAGGTCGTTACAGATCTTCTGGATCTTGGTTACGTTCCCGTTATTTCCACAGTCGGTTACGACGACGAAGGCAATATTTACAATGTCAACGCCGATACCGCGGCGGCTTCGATAGCCGGCGCGCTCGAGGCGGAAAGTCTCATTCTCATGAGCGATATCAGGGGTCTGCTGGAAAATAAGGACGACCCCGATAGTCTCATTAAAAAAGTTTATGTCTCCGATATCCCCGCGCTCGTCAAGCAGGGTATAATTTCCGGCGGCATGATCCCCAAAATAGAGTGCTGCAAAGACGCGATCCGCCGCGGAGTGAAGAAGGTCTTCATCACCGACGGAAGGGTCAGTCATTCCATTTTAATAGAATTATTGTCCGACGAAGGCAGCGGCACAATGTTCGTTTGAACGACTGATTTATTGACTAAATCAGTCTTATTTTTAGCGTAAATCAAAGGTGTGGACAATGGATAAAAATCAGATATTCAGCGACGACGAGCAGTATATAGCGCCCACTTACGCACGCTTTCGCGTAGCGTTTGAAAGGGGGAACGGCTGTATTTTGTACGATTCCGACGGCAGGGAATACATAGACTGCGGCTCGGGCATAGGCGTAAATATTTTCGGCGCGTGCGACGAGGAATGGAAGGCGGCGGTAAAGGCCCAGCTGGACGAGGTGCAGCACACTTCCAATCTATATTATTCTTATCCGCAGACAAGGCTTGCGGGGCTTCTGTGCCGCAAGACCGGCGCCGGGAAAGTCTTCTTCGGCAACAGCGGCGCCGAGGCGAACGAATGCGCCGTCAAGGCGGCGAGAAAGTACGGCAACGAGCGCTACGGAAGAAACGAAATAATAACATTGAAAAATTCCTTCCACGGCAGGACCATAGCCACGCTTTCGGCCACGGGGCAGGACGAATTTCATAAATATTTCCATCCCTTCCTCGGCGGTTTCAGATATGCCGAGCCGTCCATGGACGGCGTGCTCGCATGCTATACCGATAAGACCTGTGCGGTAATGATAGAGTGCGTTCAGGGCGAAAGCGGAGTGCACGTTCTGGACGAGAAGTTTGTAAAAGAGCTTGAAAAGTTCTGCCGCGAGCGCGACATACTTCTCATCTGCGACGAGGTGCAGAGCGGCAACGGCAGAACGGGAAAGATGTATGCCTACGAGCATTTCGGCATACGTCCCGATATAGTTACCACCGCAAAGGGACTGGGTGGCGGATTACCCATAGGCGCCTGCATGCTGTTCGGCAAGTGCGCCGAAGTGTTCGGGCGGGGCGACCACGGTTCAACGTTCGGCGGCAACCCCGTCGCCTGCGCGGGCGCGGTAAACATTGTGGAGAGGATAACGGACAGCTTGCTTTTGGAAGTTCAGGGCAAGGGCGCCTATTTCAGGGCGCATCTCGGCCGCATTAAAAATGTGATCGAGGTCACCGGGCTCGGACTCATGATAGGATTAAAGACTTCAAAGCCCGCGCGCGAGATAGCGGAGCGGTGTCTTGATAAGGGGCTTATCGTGCTCACCGCGCACGACAGGGTCAGACTGCTGCCGCCGCTCAATATCAGCAAGAGCCAAATGGAGCAGGCAATCAAAATTTTGAAAGAGGTAATAGAACAATGAAACATCTGCTTAAACTTCAGGATCTCACCCGCGAGGAAATTCTGTCCATACTCAATCTTGCCGACCAGCTTAAATTTGAAAGAGTCAACGGCGTGCAGAAGGACTACTTAAAGGGCAAAAAACTCGGGCTCATCTTTCAGAAGGCGTCCACCCGCACAAGGGTTTCGTTCGAAGTTGGGATATACGAGCTGGGCGGATACGGTCTGTTCCTTTCCAGCAACGATCTTCAGATAGGGCGCGGAGAACCCGTGCAGGATACGGCGAGGGTGCTTTCGCGCTATCTCGACGGGATAATGATAAGAACCTTTGCGCAGCAGGAAGTGGAAGATCTGGCCAGGTACGGCTCAATACCCGTAATCAACGGACTTACTGATTACGCTCATCCCTGTCAGGTGCTCGCCGATCTGATGACCATACGCGAATACAAGGGATCGTTCAAGGGTCTGAAGATGGCGTTCGTCGGCGACGGCAACAATATGGCGAACAGTCTCACCGTCGGCGCAATCAAAACGGGAATGTCCTTTGCGATTGCCTGCCCCGCAGGCTATGAACCAGACGCCGAAATAATGCGCTGGGCCAAGGAGAACGGAGAATTCCTCGTCACCGACAGCGTGGAGCAGGCGCTTAAGGACGCCGACGTGATCTATACCGACGTGTGGGCGTCGATGGGACAGGAGAGCGAAAGGCAGAAGAGGGCGCAGGCCTTTGCCGGCTATCAGGTCAACGCGCAGAGCATGAAATACGCAAAGCCGGACGCAATGGTGATGCACTGCCTGCCCGCTCATCGCGGCGAGGAGATAACCGACGACGTGTTTGAGGCGCACGCAAAGGAGATATTCGACGAAGCCGAAAACAGGCTGCATGCGCAGAAAGCCGTAATGGTAAAGCTTTTAAAGTGATAGAACTCTGTAAATAATCAAATAAGGATAATCATAAATGGAAAAGGGCAAAGTTTATTTAACGCTGCAGAACGGCAAGCAATTCGTCGGCACGCGCTTCGGCGCCGATGGCGACGTGACGGGCGAGCTCGTGTTCACCACGGGCATGACGGGATATGTTGAGACTCTGACCGATCCCAGTTATTACGGTCAGATAGTCACGCAGACCTTCCCGCTCATAGGCAACTACGGCATTACTCCCGATTTTGAGAGCAAAAAGCCCTGGGTGTCTGCCTATATCGTCAGGGAAAAGTGCGACGCTCCTTCCAATTTCAGGTGCATGCAGACGCTCGATAAATACCTGAAGGACAACGGCGTCGTCGGCGTGTACGGCGTCGACACGCGCGAGCTCACCAAGATAGTCAGGGAATCCGGCGTAATGAACGCCGCGATAACTTCGCGTCCTCTGACGGATTTTGCGGCCGTAAAGGCCTATTCCATAAAGAATGCGGTAAACAGCGTAACCTGCGGCGAGGTCGAATATCACGGCGACCCCGCGGGATTGAAAGTGGTTGTCTGGGACTTCGGCGCAAAGGACAATATCGTGCGCGAGCTGGTCAAGCGCGGCTGCTATTGCATCAAGGTGCCCGCAACCTACACGGCGGAGGAGATACTGGCTCTCCGGCCCCGCGGGCTCATGCTGTGCAACGGGCCCGGCGACCCCGCGGAGAACGTAGGGATCATAGAAAATCTTAAAAAGCTTGCAGGCAAGCTGCCGGTGTTCGGCATCTGTCTCGGTCATCAGCTGTTCGCGCTTGCAATGGGCGGCAAGACCAAGAAGATGAAGTACGGCCATCGCGGCGCCAATCAGCCGGTTAAGTGTCTTGCCACGGGCAGAGTGTATATCTCGAGCCAGAACCACGGCTACGAGGTCATCTCCTCCAGTCTTGAAGGCGTGGGTGAACTCAGTTACGTCAATGCGAACGACAACACCTGCGAAGGTTTCGATTATCCGCAGTTCAACGCCTACACCGTGCAGTTCCACCCCGAAGCGTGCGGCGGCCCGCAGGACGCTTCGTTCCTCTTCGATAAATTTATCAAAAACATGACGGAGGGAAGGTATAATGCCTAAGAGAGAAGATATCAAAAAGGTGCTCGTAATAGGTTCCGGGCCCATAGTCATAGGACAGGCGGCGGAATTCGACTATGCAGGCGCGCAGGCATGCCGCGTCATGAAGGACGCAGGTCTGAACGTGGTTTTGTGCAATTCTAACCCCGCAACCATCATGACGGACCGCGCTTTGGCGGACGAGATTTATCTCGAACCGCTTACTGTCGAGACGCTTAAAAGAATTATTATAAAGGAGAGACCGGACAGCTTGCTCGCCTCGCTCGGCGGACAGACCGGACTCACGCTCGGCTGCAAGCTCGCAAAGGAGGGTTTTCTCGATAAGTACGGAGTCAAGCTTATAGGCGTAAACGTCGATTCGATTGACAGAGCGGAGGACAGGGAACTTTTCAAGGAGACCATGAACAAGATAGGTCAGCCCGTAGTTCCGTCCGATATCGCCTATACCGTCGACGAATGCGTGGAGGTCGCAAACAGAATTGGCGGATATCCCGTGATAGTTCGTCCGGCATATACCCTCGGCGGCGCCGGCGGCGGCGTTGCTCACGACGAAGAGGAGCTGCGTCTCATAGCCCACAACGGACTTATGCTGTCGCCTATCACGCAGGTGCTCATCGAGCGTTACATAGGCGGCTGGAAGGAGATAGAGTTCGAGGTGCTGCGCGACGGCGCCGGCAACGTGCTCACTGTCTGCTCGATGGAAAACTTCGACCCCGTCGGGATCCATACGGGCGATTCGATAGTAATTGCGCCCGCCGTCACCCTTTCCGACAAGGAATATCAGATGCTGCGCACGGCGTCTTTGAAGATAATCACCGAACTGGGTATCGAAGGCGGCTGCAACTGTCAGTTTGCGCTCAATCCCGATTCGTTTGAATACTCCGTTATTGAAGTTAACCCCAGAGTTTCGCGCTCATCCGCTCTTGCATCCAAGGCTACCGGCTATCCCATAGCCAAAGTGGCGGCAAAAATAGCTCTGGGCTATACTCTCGACGAGATCAAAAATGACGTCACGGGCAAGACTTATGCCTGCTTCGAGCCTACGCTGGATTACGTTGTGGTAAAGCTGCCCAAGTGGCCTTTCGATAAATTTTTGTACGCAAAGCGCACTCTCGGCACGCGCATGAAGGCCACTGGCGAAGTGATGGCCATAGGCACAAGCTTCGAGATGGCGATAATGAAGGCGGTGCGCGGAGCGGAGATTTCGCTGAACACGCTCAATATGCCGAAAATGGAGGAGCTGTCCGACGAAGAAATACGCGAAAAACTGCACGAGCTCACCGACGAAAGATTGTTTGTGGTGTATCAGGCGATAAAGCGCGGTTTTGCCATAGACGAAATTTATTCTATAACCAAAATCGACGAATGGTTCCTTGAAAAACTTAAGAACCTCGCCGATTACGAGAGAGAAATAGCCGGCAAAAAGCTTACCCGCGCAGAGTATATCAGGGGCAAAAAGCTGGGTTATCCCGATAGAGCCCTTGCCGAAATTTCGGGCATGCCTTTGCCCAAGCACGTTGACGCATGTTTCAAGATGGTCGATACCTGCGGTGCGGAATTTGCCGCGCAGACGCCCTATTTCTATTCGACTTACGACGAAAAGGAGCATGACGAGGCTTTGCCCTATGTTGCGGAAAGCCGCAAAAACAAGAAGAGAAGGATAATAGTCATCGGCTCCGGACCGATAAGGATAGGTCAGGGCATCGAATTCGACTATTCCTCCGTGCACTGCGTCTGGGCGCTCAAGCGTCTCGGTTACGAAGTTATCATCATAAACAACAATCCGGAGACCGTCTCCACAGACTTCGACACCGCCGATAGGCTGTACTTTGAAAGTCTTACGCCCGAAGACGTGCAGAACGTAATCGACGTGGAAAAGCCCTATGGCGTCGTCGTCACGTTCGGCGGGCAGACGGCGATAAAGCTGTGCGGATATCTCGACAAAAAGGGTATAAGGATACTCGGCACGCCCGCTTCCTCCATAGATCTTGCGGAGGACAGGGAAAAGTTTGACGAGCTTTTGGAGAAATTCCATATCGCCCGTCCCAAGGGCCTCACCGTAATGACGAAGGAGGAGGCCGTGCGCGCGGCCGAGACTCTTGGCTACCCGGTGCTTTTGCGCCCGTCATACGTCATCGGCGGCCAGAATATGACCATTGCCTTTACGCAGAACGATATAGAGAGGTACATGGACGTCATTCTGGCGCAGAATATCGAAAATCCCGTGCTCTGCGACAAATATCTGATGGGAACAGAGCTTGAGGTGGACGCAATATCCGATGGGACGGACGTGCTCATCCCCGGCATCATGCAGCATATAGAGCGTGCCGGCGTTCACAGCGGCGACTCCATTGCCGTTTATCCTCCCTACAGCCTGAGCGATGCAATGCTCAAGAGGGTCGTGGAAGTATCGACCGCATTAACGCTTTCTCTCAAGACCAAGGGACTCATAAACATTCAGTATCTCATCTATCACAACGAGCTGTATGTGATTGAAGTGAACCCCAGAGCGTCGCGCACCATACCGTATATTTCTAAGGTTACGGGCGTGCCCATGGTGGATCTTGCCACCCGCATAATGGTGGGCGCAAAACTCAAACGGCTCGGCTACGGTACTGGGCTGTACAAAAATTCGCCGTACGTGGCGGTAAAAGTGCCCGTGTTCTCGTTTGAAAAACTCAACGACGTAAACTCGCAGCTCGGTCCCGAAATGAAGTCTACGGGCGAAGTTCTCGGCATAGGCAAGACGATAGAGGAGGCGCTGTTCAAAGGTCTGGTTTCGGCCGGTTTCAACATGAAGCACCCCACGAAACACAACCCCTCCGGCATTTACTTCACGATAAACGATCAGGACAAGTTTGAAATTGTAAACATAGTCAAAAAGTTTGCCGATCTCGGTTTGACGTTCTACGCGACAAAGGGTACGGCAAATGTTATAAGAAGTCTCGGCATCGAGTGCACCGAGGTAGCAAGGCTGTCTTCGAACGACGAGATATTCAAGCTGATGGACGAGGGCAAGATAGACTATATAGTTTACACGGGCAAGACGGATATCGAGTCCATCACAAACTATATTTCTCTCCATCATCATGCCATTCTGCTCGGGATCACGGTGCTCACCTCGCTGGATACCACGAACGCGCTGGCCGATGTGATCGCCGGAAGATACAATCAGTTCAACACCGAGCTTGTCGATATCAATCATCTGCGCACGGAAAAGCTCAAGCTTGAATTCAGCAAAATGCATTCCTGCGGCAACGATTACATCTTCTTCAACAACATGGAGGGGCGCATTACCTGTCCGGAATCGCTTGCCATCAACTTTGCCGACAGGCACTATGCTATCGGCGGCGACGGAATAATTCTGATAGAGAAGTCTGATATCGCCGACGCGGCTGTGCGCGTGTTCAACCGCGACGGTTCGGACGCAGGCATGGCAGCCAACCCCATGAGGATTGCCGCAAAATATCTTTACGACAATCATATGGTACAAGGCGATACCGTGACTCTCGACTGCGGCGGAGAAACTGCAAAGCTTTCGGTGTCGTGTTTCAATAACGAAGCGAGCTCCGTATGCGTCAATCTCGGCTGCGCGCGCATGGAAAGGGTCGCCCTGCCGCAACTGGCTACTTACGCAAAGTGCGGTGGTACCGACGACGCCGCATATGCGATAGAACTTGGCAAAGAGCATCTCGTGACCTTCCTCGACAAGATAGACGACGTCGACTTTGAAGATCTTTCGCAGGAGCTTGCCGCAAGCGGCTCTCCGTATGCCGGCGCCGATTTCGTTGAGTGCGTAAGGGTAGTCAACAACGTAACCGTCCGCATGCGCGTATTCGGAAAGGTGAACGGCGAAACATGGTCGTGCGGCACCGCGGCCGCGGCTGCGGCGCTGGCCGCAATAGATCGCGGCGATTGCGCCCGCGGCGAGATAATAACCGTAAAAGTGAAGGGCGGCGATCTGTTTGTAAAGATCAACGATGACGGTTCGGTCGAGGTCGACGGGCCGGTCAAGCAGGCTTTCAGGGGCGTCATAGAAATATAATGATATACCTTGACAATGCCGCGACTACGCGGCCGGACGAGCAGTGCTTCGAGCTCGCCAAAAGATATATTCTTGATGACTATTATAATCCTTCCGCGCTGTACGCGGAAGGTTATAATTTGCACCTCGCCATCAAACGCGCCCGCGAGCAATTGCTCTCGCACATTGCGGGCGAGAATTTTGAACTGATATTTACTTCCTGCGGCACAGAGTCCGACAATCATGCGCTGTTCTGCGGCGGCAGAAGGGGAAACGTTGTCACCACCGAAGGCGAACATTCCGCCGTATTTTCGGCCGCAAACGAACTTAAACAGCGCGGCATCGAAGTGCGGTTCGCTCCTCTCTGTCCTGACGGAAGCGTAGATGCAGACAAGCTGTTGTCGCTTGTGGATGAAAAAACTTCGCTCGTTTCGGTCATACACGTAAATAACGAAACGGGCGCCGTCAACGACGTGAATGCCATAGCGGCCGGAGTAAAGTCGATAAACAGACATGCTCTCGTGCATTCCGACGGCGTTCAGGCATTCGGCAAGATACCGTTCAGATTGAGCCGGAATATTGATTTGTACAGTATTTCGGCCCATAAAATAGGCGGAATGAAGGGCACCGGCGCGCTGATAAAGCGCAGGGATCTTGTCCTTCGCCCGTATGTCTTCGGCGGCGGACAGGAGGGCGGCCTGCGCAGCGGAACGGAGAATGTGTTCGGCATAATGATGTTTGCGCTTGCAGCCGAAAAACGATATAAGAACATGCGCGAAAACTTTGCGCGCGTCTCGTCGCTGAACGAATTGTGCCGGCGCCGGCTCGACGCCGGGCTGTTCGACGTCATCTCGCCCGATAACGGCTGTCCGTATATACTGACCGTTGCGGCGCGCGGCGTGCGCGGCGAGACCATTCTTCATGAGGCGGACGACGCCGGGCTCGTCATCGGCACGGGTTCGGCCTGTTCGTCGAACAGCAAAAAGCGATATTCGCGCGTCATATTGGCGTGCGGTGTCGACGAGGACACGGCGGACGGAATTTTAAGGCTGTCGTTCGGGCCTGAAAATACGCAGGAGGAGATCGCTTCCGCCGCAAAGATACTAAACGACATAGTCAGAAACAGAAGAGAGATAATGTCCTGATGGAAAGAGTAATTATAATAAGATATTGCGAATTGCATTTAAAGGGCAAAAACCGCGGATTTTTCGAGAGGTTGTTTGCCGTGAACATGGAAAGAGCGCTCAAAGGAATAAAGCATGAAATCCGCAGAAGGAGCGGCAGATACCTCATTGAAGGTTTTGACGAAGACGATGTTTCGCTCATTCTTTCAAAACTCGGCAAGGTGTTCGGCATACACACCATTTCCGCCGGATATAAGGTGCCGTCCGATATGGGCGACATCTACTCTGCGGCAAAGCTCGTCTGTCCTTCGGCGGGGACTTTCAAGGTGGAAACGCACAGAGCGGACAAACATTTTGAGCTCAATTCCATGCAGATAAGCGCGCAGATCGGCGGCAGATTGCTTGATGAGTTTAAAGGGTTGTCCGTCGATGTGCATGATCCCGAACATATAGTTTATATCGATGTGCGCGAAGACGGCACGACACTTGTCTTCGGAAAGTTCATAAAGGGTGCCGGCGGAATGCCTGTCGGCAGCGCAGGCAAGGGGTTGTTGCTGATATCTGGCGGCATCGACAGCCCCGTGGCGGGACACATGATAGCAAAGCGCGGCATGAGCATAGACTGCGTACATTTTCACAGCTATCCGTACACAAACATGCAGGCAAGGGAAAAGGTTACCGATCTCGCAAAGACGCTGTCCGGTTACACCTGCGGCATGACTTTGAACGTCGTCAAGGTAACGCACATTCAGGAAGAGATACACAAAAAGTGCAACGGCGAATATATGGTAACTCTTCTGCGCAGATTTATGATGCGTATCGCAGAAAGAATAGCGCAAAATTGTGGCGCGCAGTGCATCATAACCGGCGAAAGTTTGGGTCAGGTCGCAAGTCAGACGATAGAGGGGATGACCTCATCAAACGCCGTGATATCAGAAATGCCCGTGCTTCGTCCGCTCTGCGGATTTGACAAAAATGAGATAATCGAAAGAAGCAAACAGATAGGGACCTACGATATTTCCATTCAGCCGTATGAGGACTGCTGTACGGTGTTCTTGCCGAAGCACCCCGTAACCAAACCAAAGCTTGTCAACGTGCTTGCTGAAGAGGCGAAATTGGACGTCGCCACGCTCGTCGACGAGGCTTTGGCCACGACGGAAGTTATCAAATTATAAGTGTAAATACATGAAATCCCGCGCAAACACTTCTGCGCGGGATTTTCAATCTGATTACAGACAAGGAGAGAGGGAGACTTTTGCGGTGCTGATTACGGCGGATGACTTTTGCAAGCGATTCAATTATACCAGTCCTTGCCTGTGATCGGCGGAGGCAGGTGTCTGTCGTTCCCGTCGTCGTCACCTCCGAAAAATATTCTTTCCAGATTGACAGCATCGCCGAAATATTTTTCGTGTCCGTCAGAGTAGTAGGGGGTGACGGTGTAGGCATGGCTGCCTTTATCGGGGCAATCGCTGATTTCCGGCAAATAATCGCCGTCATATATGATTTTGCCATCGCATTTAATCAAGTATGAATAGTAATCTGTATGACATAGTACTATTGAAATATGCTCTTTGCCGACTCTGATTTGCGGTTTTTGTATGACCGGCCGCGAAAATTTGGTGCTGTGCTGTTCGGGCTCGCGTCCTGCAAGACAGCGCACCTCCATTTTGTTCAGTTTGGGCGAAATTTCGTCCGCAAGAATTATCTTGCCGTCTTTTTCATAGTCCTGTCGGTCGATGAATATTTTTGATGTGCCGCCTGTCGTGTCCAGCGGCTCCGGAGCCGCGGTCGCATACATTTTTTTCAGAACTGCGCTTGCGATGTTGCAGCATGCTCCGCCGCCTGTAACTGTTGTGCGTCTGTTGTTGACGTCGCCAAGCCAAACGCACAGAGTGTGGGTCGAAGTGTAGGTCGCGGCGTAGGCGTCCGTGTTCCCCTCCGCGTTGCCGCAGGTGCCTGTCTTTGCCGCCACGTCGAACGGCAGGTTTTTAAGTTTTTTTGCCGTTCCCGTTTTTGCCGTTTGTATCAGCATTTGGTTCATCAGCGAACATGTCCCCTGCGAAAATACCTTTCTTTCGCTCGGTTTGTGTACATAAATCGTCCGGCCATGCCGGTCTTCGATGCGTTCTATGAAATGAGATGGCGCAAAATTGCCTGCTTTTCTGAAGGTGGAGTACGCATCGCACAGATTTTTCAGCGAAACGCCGTATTTCATCCCTCCGAGCGCAAGCGCCAGATTTGCGTCGTCCTTATCGGTGTCGATGTCCATTTTTTGCGCATATTCCAACGCTTTGCCGACGGTCAGCGCATTGAGCATTTTTACCGCGGGAATATTGTAGCTTTTTGCCAGACTCTCTTCCGCCGTCACAAGGCCGTGGTATTTCTTGTCGTGGTTTTCGGGCGCGTACCCTCCGAAGTCTGTCGGGCTGTCGTCTATCTTTGTGAACGGGTGCAGCAATCCTTCTTCTATTGCGGGCGCGTACACGAGAACGGGTTTTATCGTTGAGCCGGGCTGCCGTCGGGCGCCGCCCGTCGTGCTGACGTATGCCACTACGCCGTCGGCGCCGTCGGTTATCACGGCGCAGTAATCGTTTTCTGGTCTGTTTTCGCACAGCGCTTGCTGCATTTCAGCGTTCAGGCAGGTATATACTTTGCAGCCCGAAAGCTGGGAGTAGCTGTCCAGACCGAGCCCGGAAAGCTCGTCGCATGCGGCGGCTACATAATTGCTTTTCGGGTCGTTTTTGGCTTCTTTAGTCGCGCCGACGGGGGAAGTCTCGGCTTCACGGTATTGAGCTTCTGTTATAAAGCCGCAGTCCAGCATGCTTTTGAGCACGATGTTTCTGCGCCGGACGCATTTTTCCGCGTCTTTGAAGGGCGAGTAATTGTTTGGCGAGGAAAGCAGTCCCGCCAGCGTGGCGCTCTGCGCGAGCGAAAGATTGTCGGCGTCTGTGCCGAAGTAAAATCTCGCCGCGTTCTGTAGTCCGTAACAGCTGTGTCCGAAGTAAATCGTGTTCAGGTACATTTCCAGAATCTCGTCTTTGGCATAACTGCGCTCCAGTTGTTTGGTGAGCCGTATTTCTTTAAGCTTCCGCACAAGCGTCTTCTGATTGGAGAGATGCGTGTTCTTGATGAGTTGCTGGCTTATCGTCGACGCTCCTTCACCGAAAGAGCGTGTGGCAATATTTTTGAACGCCGCCTTTAACATGCGCTTGTAATTGAGACCGTTGTGCCGGTAAAACGTTCTGTCTTCCGAAGCGATGAAGGCGTTTTTCGTGTGTTCGCGCAGCTCATCCGTTCTTACGGAGCTGCGCCCGTTTTGTATTGCCGAACTTTGGATTTTTTGTCCTTCGGCGTCGTAAAATTCTATCGTCTGTCCGTAATTTATCAGTTTGTCCTTATCGAGCTTTGCGTCACGGGTGATCGCGAAAAATGCCGCAACGGCCGCCGCAACCAGCGCTGCGGATATGAGCAGAACGCACAGCATGACTTTGCCTGTCTTCTTCATTAAAATTAGTATCTTAAAAATTAATAATTTATTGCAAATCAATTGAAAAAAAAACGGATAAATTATATAATTGTCGTATATGGACAAATATTATCACATAGTCACTTACGGCTGTCAGATGAACGTGCACGAATCGGAAAAGATCGCGGGGATACTTGCGGAAATGGGATATAGAAGTTGCGACGAGCCCGAAAGCGCCGATATCGTGGTCTTCAATACCTGCTGCATAAGGGAAAATGCCGAAAATCATGCGTTCGGAAACATCGGCATGCTTAAAAAATTAAAAGCGGCGCGCAGGGATATGATAATCGCCGTAGGCGGGTGTCTGCCACAGCAGATGAACAAGGCTGAAGGCCTGCACAAAAAATTTCCGTATGTCGACATCATATTCGGAACGCACAACCTTCACGAACTCGGACAGCTGATCAAACAAAAGCTGGACGGAAAGAAATGCGTGATTTCCGTCAGGGAGAGCGAAGGGGAGATATGCGAAGAGGACAGGCCGCTCAGGACAAGTTATCCCAACGCATGGGTTAATATAATGTACGGGTGCAACAATTTCTGCTCGTACTGCATTGTTCCGTACGTCCGCGGACGGGAGCGAAGCCGCAGTTCGCAGAAAATAATAGAGGAAGTGCGTTCGCTCGTTTCCGAAGGATATAAGGAGATCACCCTGCTCGGACAGAATGTCAACTCCTACAGCGGCGACATGACTTTTGCCCGGCTGCTTGAAAAAATTGCCGCAATCGACGGGCGGTTCAGGCTGCGGTTCATGACGTCTCATCCCAAGGATTTTTCTGCCGAAGTGATCGACGTCATGGCGGACAATCCCAAAATATGCCGCTGTCTGCATCTTCCCGTTCAGAGCGGTTCGGACAGAATACTCAAAGCCATGAACAGGCGGTACACTGCGGCCCGGTATCTTGAAAAGGTGGATGCGCTGCGGGCCAAGATCCCCGATTGCGCGATAACGACCGATTTGATAGTGGGCTTTCCGGGCGAGACCGACGAAGACTTCAATGCCACGCTCGATCTGGTAAAGCGGGTCGGCTATGCGTCGGCCTTCACCTTTGTGTATTCCAAAAGACAGGGGACGGCCGCGGCGGACATGCCTGATCAGATTCCGGAGGAGGTTTCCAAACGGCGCATAATGCAACTCGTCGAGCTGGTCAACAGCCAGACGCGGGAGCTGTCGAAAACTTACGTGGGCAGAACAATAGAGATATTGTGTGAAGATTTCGACGCTGCGCGCGGCCTTTATCTCGGCAGAGACGAGTACGGCAGAATGGGGTATTTCCCGAGCGACGAGGACGTCATCGGTCAATTTGTCGATATGAAAGTGGAGCACGCCAACGGCGTTTCACTGACGGGCTGCATAGTGAGATAATAATATGGCTCTTTCACCTATGATGCAACATTACCTTTCGGTTAAGGAAAGGTATAAGGATTGTATAATTTTTTATCGTCTCGGCGATTTTTACGAGATGTTTTTCGACGATGCGAAGCAGGCTTCGCGCGTGCTCGACCTTACGCTTACCGGGCGCGACTGCGGGCTTGAGGAGCGCGCCCCCATGTGCGGAGTGCCCTTTCACGCTGCGGATTCGTATATCGCAAAGCTTGTCTCGGTGGGATATAAGGTTGCCATATGCGAACAGCTTGAAGATCCGGCGTCGGCCAAAGGCATGGTCGCGCGCGACGTCATCAGGGTGGTGACGGCCGGCACGATAACCGATGAGAATTTTCTGGACGCGCGCGCAAACAATTTCATTTGCTGCGTCTGCAAACAGGGCGACTGCTGCGCGGCCGCATGGGCGGACATAACCACCGGAGAGCTCGATTGCACGCAGTACGAGGGTGAAGGCGCTGTGGAGCGCGCGATATCGCTTATGGTCAGATTGTCCGTCAGCGAGGTGATCTGCAACGACGAAATGCTGTTTGCAAGCAAGGATGCGCCCGAAGTTACTCGCGGTCTGCTTCCGAAATTTTCAAGCTACCTCGGCTGGACGTTTGGCTACAGAGCCGCCGAAAACAATCTGAAAAACCAGTTGGGCGTTCAGACTCTCTCGTCGCTCGACGTCGGCTCGAGACCTGCGGCCGTGTGCGCGTGCGGCGCGCTGCTCGAATATCTCAAGGAGACGCAGAAACACGCTCTTGCCAACATAAACGACGTCAGGTATGTGAGCGACCGCGAACACATGCAGCTCGACGATTGCGCCGTGCGCAATCTGGAGATCGTAAAAAGCATGTCGGAGGGCAAGAAGTACGGCTCACTTTTATGGTTGCTGGACAGGACCAGAACGGCAATGGGCGCCCGTCTTCTGCACAATATCGTTCTGTCCCCGCTGGGCAGCGCGGAGCGCATCAACTACCGTCTCGACGGAGTTCAGGAGCTGTTCGATTCGACCGTTGTCAGGGTGGGCGTGGGCGACATGCTTGCGCAGGTCAGAGATATCGAGAGACTGACGGGAAAGGTTGCAAACGGCAGCGTGATGCCTGCCGATTGTCTTGCGCTCGCCCAATCGCTCCTCGTGGTGCCCAATCTGGCCTTTCAGCTGACGGGCTTTTGCAGCGGCATTCTTCGCGACGTCGGCGAAGGACTGCGGGACATGTCCGACCTCGCCCGACACGTTATGAACGTGATAGATGAAAAACCTCCGGCAACGCTGAAGGACGGCGGCTACATAAAGGCGGGATTTGACGCCAAGCTCGACGAGTTGCGCTCCGTGAAAGAAAACAGCAAGGGCATTCTTGCCGATATCGAAGCGCGCGAGCGCGACAGAACGGGCATACGCACCCTGAAGATCGGGTTTAACCGCGTATTCGGCTATTATATCGAAGTCAGCAAATCATTTAAAGACAAGGTTCCGTCATCCTATCAGCGCAGACAGACGCTGACCAATGCCGAGAGGTTCATAACGGATGAGCTCAAGGAAATCGAAGATAAGATACTGAACAGCGAGGATATGTGCCTGAAGCTGGAAAGCGCCATCTATGAACAGCTGAAGCAGACGCTTTCCGACAATATTCCCGCATTCAAAAGCATTGCGGCCGCGGTTGCCCGGCTCGACGTGCTCGTTTCGCTTGCCGAAGTGGCCAAATCAAATAAATACTGCCGGCCGGTGATGGTGGACAGCGGCAGCGCAATGGTCATACGCGAGGGACGGCATCCCGTTGTGGAAAAGATATCCAAGGAAAAATTCGTGGCGAACGACGTTCTGCTCGACGAGGACGAAAACCGCACGATGATAATAACCGGGCCCAACATGGCCGGCAAGAGCACGTATATGCGCCAGACCGCCATTATCGCGCTGATGGCGCATATCGGCAGCTTCGTGCCGGCAAAGAGCGCGGAGATACCGATGATCGACCGCATTTTTACGCGCGTCGGCGCGAGCGACAATCTGATATCCGACCAGAGCACGTTCATGGTGGAGATGATAGAAGTGGCCACAATTTTGCGCAACGCCACGCGCAACAGTCTGATTGTGCTCGACGAGGTCGGGCGGGGCACAAGCACGTACGACGGTCTCGCGATCGCGTGGGCGGTAGTGGAGCAGATAACCGAAAAGATAGGCGCGAAGACGCTTTTTGCCACCCACTACCATGAACTGACCGAGCTTGAGAACAAACTGAGCGGCGTGAAGAACTATAAGATAGCCGTAAAGGAGATCAACGGCGGCATCGTCTTCCTGCGCAAGATCATGCGCGGCGGTGCCAATCGTTCGTTCGGCATAGAGGTGGCGGCGCTTGCGGGCGTGCCCGCGCCGGTTACGGACCGCGCCAAGCAGATACTGAAAGCGATAGAGAGCGGAGACGCGGTCATGAAAAGGCCGGAAGATGACGCGTCTCGCGACGTGCGCGAGACAAGCGAAGCGGAAAGAATACTGAAAGAGCTGGATATGAACAATATGTCTCCCATGCAGGCCTTCATGGTGCTGGGCGATCTTGTTGAAAAGGTGAAGTAAATGGCAAAGATAAATATACTTTCCGAGATAATCTGCAACCGCATAGCCGCCGGAGAAGTCATCGACAGACCCTATTCCGCGGTGAAAGAGATGATAGAAAACAGTCTAGACGCCGGCGCCACGGAGATAGAGATAAGCATCGAGCGCGGCGGCAAGGACCTTATCAGAATAGTAGACAACGGCTGCGGCATCGAAAAGGATGACATGCGCGCCGCATTCTTCTCGCACGCCACGAGCAAGATCTCCGAGCTGGAGGACATAGACAATATCCGCACCCTCGGATTCAGGGGCGAGGCGCTTGCCACGATTGCAGCCATCGCGCGGGTGGAGATGATAAGCTCCGTGGGCAACGGCGAGGCGTGGAAAGTGGAGTGCGACGGCGATTACATAGGCAAGGTCATGCCGGCGGCCTTCGACAAGGGCACGCAGATCACCGTGCGCGACATATTTTTCAATACGCCCGTCAGGCGCAAATTTTTAAAGACGGACAAGAAGGAAGAGACGGACATCACGGCCTTCGTGACCCGCTACATTCTGGGCAATCCGCGCGTTTCATTCAGATATTACGTGGACGGCAAGCTTGCGCTGCAGTCCTACGGCGGTGGTCTGGAGGAGGCCATTGCACAGGTCTACGGCGCAAATTATCTGCCGCAATCGTTCAGGATCTGTGCAGAACGCAACGACATCAGGATTTACGGATTTATCGGCAACCAGCATTTTTTCAAGCCGAACAAGTCCTATCAGAACGTTTATCTGAACGGCAGATGCATATCCAACAACGTGATCTCCACGGCCGTCTCCCATGCGTATGCGCCGTATGCGATGAAGAGGAATTTCCCCGTCTACACGCTGTTTATAGACGTGCCTGCGGGCATGGTGGACGTGAACGTGCATCCCAACAAAGCCGATGTCCGCTTTGCCGACAATCAGCTGATTTTCGGCACGGTTTACAAAGTCGTCTCCTCCGTGCTCGACGGAACCGCAAAGGCGGCGGATTTTGTTGTGGAAAGCACGATCGTTCCCGAAGTGCGCTCCACGTTTGCGGACGGCGGCTCCAAAAACGCTGTCTGCGCCGCCGATTTTACCCGGCTTGAAAAGGTGTACGATAAAAATTTCGACGACGTGAACATCCCGAAATTCGACGCCGACGGAAAAATTAAAAAGGGCGAGACTCCGCCCCGTAAAGCGGCCGCAGATCCCGACGCGCCCGACCTGTCCGTGTTTGAAAGAATGGAGAGCGAGCACGTCGAACCCAAGAGCGCGTCGCAGTTGCCGCCCAGTCGCTATTTTGCTCCCGCCGAGCCGACAAAGATGGTGGTTTGCGGCGGCATCAAGCCTCTGCCCGCAAGGGTTGCCGAGCAGGCGCGCATTAAGGCCGAACAGGAGAGGATGGCTTATGAGAGCTGGAAGTACAGGGGAAATTTGTTCAATACCTATCTCATTTACGAGACGGGAGACGAAATATATTTCATCGACCAGCACGCCGCGCACGAAAGGATAATTTTCGATTCGCTCATCGGAAAGATAAAGGAGCGCGCTTCCGTGCCCAGACAGGGCATGCTGATACCTTATATAATAGACCTGAATGCGGCGGAGGCCGCGTTCGTTTCCGACAATCTTATGCTCATCCGTTCGCTCGGGTTTGACATCGAGCCGTTCGGCATGACGGCGTTCCGCATAAACGAGATACCGCTCGATCTGCGCGATATCGACATAAAGGCCTTTTTCGGCGAGCTCTTGTCCGATCTCGACGGATTGAAGTCGATTAAACTTCACGACGTTTTGCGCGAGAGAATAGCCACGGTGGCCTGCAAGCACGCGGTTAAGGGCGGCATGGAGCTGACCGAAGCTGAAAGAGACAAACTTGTGCAGATGCTGAAGGGCGATGTTGGGCTCAAGTGTCCGCACGGCAGGCCGGTGTGTGTGAAGCTGACGCGTCAGCAGATAGAAAAAATGTTTAAAAGGATAGTTTGATGTGAAAAAAATTCTCGTCATCTGCGGCGCGACGGCAACGGGCAAGACCGCGCTTGCCGCAGGCTGTGCCGGGTTGCTCGGCAGCGAAGTCATATCCGCCGATTCGCAGTTGATATATAAACAGCTCAACATTGGCACGGCAAAGCCGACGGAAGAGGAAATGATGGGCGTGCCCCACCATATGATAGACGTCGTGGACCCGCGGCAGAATTTTTCGGTTTCGGACTACAGGAGACTGGCAAAGTCGATAGCGGACAGCCTTATCGAATGCGGCAAAATACCCGTGGTGTGCGGCGGGACCGGCTTTTATATCAAATCGCTCCTGTTCGATTATTCGTACGGCAATGCCGGCGGCGATGCCGCCGTGCGTGAAAAATACGACAAAATACTCAAAGATCGCGGAAAGGAGTACCTGTACGGGTTGCTCAAGCAGGCGGACGCCGCTTCGGCCGAACGCATTCATCCCAATGACGTAAAACGCGTAGTGCGTGCGCTTGAGATATTTGAGGTGAGCGGAAAAAAGAAATCCGACATCAGCGACGGCCGAAACGCCCTTTACGATTATCTTGCGGTGGCGGTGGATTATCCGCGCGCGGAGCTTTACGACAGAATAGACAGGCGCGTGGACGCCATGTTTGAAAGCGGTCTTGTGGACGAGGTGAAAGCTCTGCTTGCAGAAGGTGTGGGCATAAATTGCCAGAGCATGCAGGCCATCGGGTACAAGGAAGTGATCGAGGGGCTGCAAAATGGCTATTCGCAATGTACTATGCGTGACATAATAAAACAAAATACCCGTCATTACGCAAAAAGGCAGCTCACATTTTTTAAAAAATTGCCGGGCATAATCTGGTTGGACAAGGAGGAAGCGCGCGCAGACGCGATAGTAAAACTTTTAGATGACTGATTTCGAGAAATATGTTGAACAATGCGAAGGCCGGCTTAAGGACAAATTCCGTCGGATAGACGAAATCGCATATAAAAATCAAAGCAAGGTGCTCAAAGCCTTTGCCGATAAACGAGTGGCCGTAAGGCATTTTGCCGGAACTTCCGGTTACGGCTACGGGGACGAGGGCAGGGACACTCTTGGCGCGCTCTACGCGCAGGCCTTCGGCGCCGAAGCTGGGATCGTTTCGCCCCATTTGCTCTCCGGTACTCATGCTCTGTCGGTGGCGCTGTTCGGGCTTTTGATGCCCGGCGACACTCTTTTGTGCGTAAGCGGCATGCCTTACGATACCATCAGGCCCGTGATATCCGGCGATGGCATAGGCTCTTTGAAGGACTACGGCGTACGGTTCAGATGCGTTGAGCTTGTTGACGGCATGTTCGACTTTGAAAGCATTGAACGCGCGCTGAATGAGGACGACTCTGTAAAAGTTGTCTATATCCAGCGCTCGCGAGGGTACGAGCTGCGCGACGCACTCTCCTGCGAACAGATAGGCAAACTGTGTTCGTTCGTGCGCGAATGTGGATTTGACGGGTGTATTTTTACCGATAATTGCTACGGCGAATTTGTTGAAGATGTCGAGCCTACCGACTGCGGCGCCGATGTGATAGCGGGTTCGCTCATAAAGAATGCCGGCGGAGGCATAGCGCCTACCGGCGGTTATATCTGCGGCGGGCAAAAATATATCGACATGATAGGCCGCAGGCTCACCGCGCCTTCCATAGGGCTCGAGGTCGGGTCGTTCGAGGCGGGATACAGATATTTTTATCAGGGATTGTTCATGGCTCCGCACACGGTGGCGCAGGCGCTCAAGTGCTCGCTTCTCATCGGCGTTGCGATGACCGATCTCGGGTACAAAAACTATCCGTCTACGGATAAGATCCCGCACGACATAACGCGCTGCATACAATTTGACGACGCCGACGCAATGGTGAATTTCATACGCGAGGTTCAATACGCGTCGCCGGTGGACAGCTATGTTACTTGCGAGCCGTGGGACATGCCCGGGTATGACGACGACATAATAATGGCGGCTGGCACGTTTGTTTCCGGAGCGTCTATAGAGCTGTCGGCCGACGGTCCCGTAAAACCGCCTTATATCGCGTATTTTCAGGGCGGACTGACTTATGAGCACGGAAAGTATGCACTTTCGCGCATACTTGAAAAACTTTCGCGCTGAATCAGAAGGGCGGTTTTTCGCCCTTTTTTTATTTTTATGGTCAGGTTGTGCGCGGCGAAACTGATTTATTTATGATACGGAGGAGAAAATTTTGAACGGCAAGGGCAGAGACGACGCGTTTTTAAGCGAATGTGTCGCGCGATATTCCGATATGGTTTTCAGGCTCGCCTATCAGTATCTGTTCAACCGACAGGACGCCGAAGACGTTGTGCAGGACGTGTTTTTTGCGCTCGTGCGGCGATCCGAACTCGGCCGGTTCAACGGAGATGAGCATGTCAAGGCGTGGCTGATACGCGTAACGGTCAATAAGAGCATCAATGCGGCGGCTTATCTGGCGCGGCGGAGAGCGGCGGGCATCGAGAACAGGCCGGCCGCTTCGGGCGAGGAGCATTCCGGGCTCGAAGAACAGCTCGGCAGGTTGTCGCCTTCGGACAGACAGCTCATCTATCTGCACTATTACGAGGGATACACGGCCAAAGAAATTGCCGGATTTACCGGATTGCGCGAAAACGCCGTGCATAAAAGGTTGTCTCGCGCGCGGCAGAAGCTGAAGAATTATCTGACGGAGGAGGATTGATATGAAGGATTATAATGAATATATCCGCAGCCTTGCCGTCAGCGAAGATTTTAAGCGGCAGCTTACGGAAAAACTGTGCTCGGACAACTGCGGCAAGGTTGAAGCGGTAGAAGAGCCTCGCTTTTCAGGCAGGCGGAAAAGGATAAAGGCGGCGGCGTTTTCGGCCGCATGCGCCGTTGTTGCGTGCGCCGTGCTGATCCCCGCGGTCATGGCGCTGATCCCTGCCGGCTCGGCGGCTCCGGACGGCAGCCCTCCGCCGGGCGACGACGTGCAGGGCGGAGACTCTCCTCAGGAGGCGAGCGTATTCGGGCTCGGGCAGCGCGCCGAGGACGCCTGCGGCAACAGCATTGAGTTCTCTTCGGTAAGTTACGACAGTTCCGTCTGCGCGGACGGCGTAAGTTACACGCCTGAGGAAGGCAAAATATTTGTGTTGCTGGGCGCCACGCTCGACCTTACTCATGCCGATCAGCACGGGGAGTTTGTTGAATTGTCGCTGCAGACCGTTACGGCGGGTTATTGCCTTGACTTCGGCGGAGCGGACGAGAGCGGGGAACTTATCTTTCGTCAGGATATTTTCGATGCGGGTTTTGCAAAGGATGAGCATGGCAGGGCCTGCGGCGAAGGCGTTCTCGTTTTTGAAGCGGACGAAAGTTTTGTCAGCGGTCTCGGATCGGCGCTTCCGTCGTCCGGCACGGCAGAGGGAAGTTATATTGTGTTTGAATGCGACGATTTCGGCGTTGAAGGAGAAGTGCAGCACAAGATTCTGACGCAATTCTATCTCGATATTGACGCAATTCTCTCCCGAGCGCGATGAGATTTGCCGGTCGCTTGCCCGCATGTATCGGATATGAAAAAGCAACCAACGGAAAAGCGGCCTGCCGGAGCAGACCGCTTTAAAGTTTTGATTTTCTGTTATCAGTACATGCCGCCCATGTCGGGGTTGGGTGCCGCGGGAGCGGGAGGGGTAGGAATGTCGGTGACTATGCTTTCGGTCGTGAGCAGCGTGGCTGCAACCGAAGCCGCATTCTGAAGAACGGAGCGGGCGACCTTTGTGGGGTCGATTATGCCGCTGGCCACCATGTCGGTGTATTCGTTCTTGAGCGCGTCGTAGCCGTAATTGGTCTTTTTGGAGTTGACGATGTTGTTTACGATGACGGAACCGTCGAGACCGGCATTCTTCGCGATCTGGCGAAGGGGCTCTTCAACGGCCTTGAGCACGATGTTCGCGCCCGTCTTTTCGTCGCCCGAAAGGCTCTTTGCCAGTTTGTTGAGTTCGGGGATGGTGGAGAGAAGCGCAACTCCGCCGCCGGGAACGATACCCTCTTCGACTGCCGCGCGCGTGGCTGCCAGGGCGTCCTCGATGCGCAGTTTCTTTTCCTTCATTTCTATTTCGGTGGCCGCGCCGACGTTGATGACGGCTACGCCGCCGGCAAGCTTTGCAAGGCGCTCCTGAAGTTTTTCCTTGTCGTATTCGGAGGTGGTTTCGGCTATCTGGGCCTTTATGGAATTTACCCTCGCCTTGATTGCGTCGGAGGAACCGGAGCCGTTGATGATGGTGGTGTTTTCCTTATCCACTTTTACCTGTGCGGCTCTGCCGAGCATATCGGGCGTGACGTCCTTGAACTCGTAGCCGAGGTCGGAAGATACCACGGTGCCGCCGGTGAGGATGGCTATATCTTCGAGCATGGCCTTTCTTCTGTCGCCGAATCCGGGCGCTTTTACAGCCACGCAGTTGAGGACGCCCTTCAGTTTGTTGACGATGAGCGAAGCGAGCGCGTCGCCTTCAACGTCTTCGGCAATGATGAGAAGCCTTGCGCCCTGCTGCGCAATGGGTTCGATTATGGGGAGAATTTCCTGAAGGGTGGAGATCTTCTTGTCGGTTATCAGAATGTAGGGATTGTCGAGAACGGCTTCCATCTTTTCGGTATTTGTGACCATATAAGCGGAAGCGTAGCCCCTGTCGAACTGCATGCCCTCAACGGTGGTCAGCTCGGTGTTCATCGTCTTGCCCTCTTCAACGGTTATAACGCCGTCCTTGCCGACTATTTCCATGGCGTCGGCAATGAGTTTGCCTATCGTTTCGTCGCCCGCCGAAATGGATGCGACCTGCGAGATGGCAAGCTTGTTTTCAACGGGTTTGGAGATGGATTTGATTTTTTCTACTGCGGCGTCGACGGCTGCGGAGATGCCCTTTTTGAGGATGATGGGGTTTGCGCCCGCGGCAAGGTTTTTAAGGCCTTCACGGATTATCGCCTGCGCGAGCACGACGGCGGTGGTGGTGCCGTCGCCGGCGACGTCGTTGGTTTTGGTGGAAACTTCTTTAACGAGCTGAGCGCCCATGTTTTCAAAGGGATCTTCCAGCTCTATTTCCTTTGCGATAGTCACGCCGTCGTTAGTGATGAGCGGAGCGCCGAATTTCTTATCGAGCACTACGTTTCTGCCCTTGGGGCCGAGAGTTATCTTTACCGTGTCGGCAAGTACGTTTACGCCCGTTTCGAGCGCCTTTCTCGCGTCGTCGCCGTATTTAATCTGTTTTGCCATATTTAGTCATCTCCTTTATTATTCAACGATAGCCAGAATATCGCTCTGGCGGATTATGGTGTACTCTTTGCCGTCGACTTTGACTTCCGTTCCGCTGTACTTGGAAAGGAGCACTTTGTCGCCGACTTTTACCTGCATGGTAACTTCCTTGCCGTCGACCACTCCGCCGGGACCGACCGCAACGACTATGCACGTTGCGGGTTTTTCCTGCGATGCGGCGGTGAGATACAGACCGCTCTTTGTCTTTTCTTCGGCTTTAAGACCTTCGACAACGACTTTGTCGAATAAAGGCTTTATATTCATTGATTTTGTTTCCTCCGAAAAAGTTATATTGTTTTCACGTTTATTTATAAACATGCTTAAAACGCGTCAAACGCGCAAGATAAAAAAATATTTCAAATAAACGGACAACATCTCGGATATAAAATTGCATTTTGACGAAATGTATGGTAAAATTTAAGCGAAAGCAAATATAGCGGGGTGCGCAATGGATAAATGGGATAAGCGCTTTATGGAGATGGCGGAAGTCATCGGGTCGTGGTCGAGCTGTTATAAGCAGGATCGTCACGTCGGCGCCATAATCGTAAAAAACAAGCGCGTTATAGCCACCGGCTACAACGGCGCGCCGCAGGGCATAAAGAGCTGTGTGGACAAGGGCGAATGTTTGAGGCAGAAACTGGACATTGCCAGCGGCACCATGCAGGAAATCTGTTATGCCGTCCACGCCGAACAGAACGCAATAATACAGGCGGCGCGCGTCGGCTGCAGCGTAGAAGGCTGCACGCTCTACTGTACTCATCAGCCGTGCGTCATATGCGCAAAAATAATAATCAATTCGGGCATTTCCCGCGTGGTATATAAACAAGGCTATCCCGACAAGTTTTCCATGCAGCTTTTTGATGAAGCGCATGTCCGCATTGAAAGATACGACGAACTCTGACGGAGGAAACGGCAATGACAAATCCAAGCGTTACGATAATTATGCAGGACGGAGGGGAGATAGTTTTAGAACTCTATCCCGACAAAGCCCCCAACACCGTAAACAATTTTCTGTCGCTCGCGGCGTCGGGTTTTTACGACGGGCTGATTTTTCACCGCGTGATCTCGGGCTTCATGATTCAGGGCGGCGATCCTTCGGGTAACGGAACGGGCGGCCCGGGCTATACGATAAAGGGAGAGTTCTCGCTCAACGGATTTAAGAGCAACGACATCAAGCATGCCCGCGGAGTGATCTCCATGGCGCGCGCCATGTCGCCCGACAGCGCGGGCTCGCAGTTCTTCATCATGCACGCGAACGCTTCCTATCTCGACGGTCAGTATGCGGCTTTCGGAAGGGTCATAAGCGGCATGGACGTTGTGGACCGCATAGCGTCCGTCGCCACGGACTTCAACGACAGGCCGCGCGTGCCACAGACCATAAAGTGCATGCGCGTGGATACGTTCGGAAAAGATTATCCGCAGCCTGTCAGGTTCTGACGGAAGATTCTGACGAATAATGAAAAGAATGGTGTTTTGCGTCGCGGCCGGGGCGGCCTGCGCCGCATTGCTGTGCGCGCTTATAGGTGTGTGCCTGTATTTTCCGGCTGCGGGCGGATCTTCGTCCCGGCGCGACGTTGCGCTCATGCAGACGGGAATGATTATGATGTTTGCGGGCGCGGCGTTTTTTGCGCTTTCTCTTGCCGGGGCGGCATGCGCGGCGCTGGCATTTAAATTTATATCTACAAAAAAATAGTTTTACGGAGAGTAAGATGACTGATAATTCAATATATAACAATCCGCTTATAACGAGATATGCGAGCAGGCAGATGTCCGAAGTGTTTTCCGACGACAGGCGGTTCAGGCTCTGGCGCAGGCTCTGGATAGCTCTCGCCGAGTCGGAGATGGAGCTCGGGCTCAACATAACTCCCGGTCAGATAGCCGAAATGAAGAAGTTTGCCGACGACATCAATTACGACGCTGCCGAAAAGTACGAGCGCGAGGTGCGTCACGACGTCATGGCGCACGTAAAGGCGTTCGGCGATCAGGCGAAGTCCGCAAAGGCCATAATACATCTCGGCGCCACAAGCTGCTTTGTGGATTGCAATTCCGAGCTCATCATTCTGCGCGACGCGCTCAGAATAATAAAGGTAAAGCTTGTAAACGTAATAGACAAGCTTAAGTCCTTTGCGCTGAAATACAAAGACGTGCCCACGCTCGGATTCACTCATCTCCAGCCCGCACAGCTCACAACCGTCGGCAAACGCGCCACGCTGTGGCTTCAGGATCTGATGATGGACTACGAAAACCTCGTGCATCTTGAAAAGTGTTTCAAGCTGCGCGGAGTCAAAGGCACTACCGGCACTCAGGCAAGTTTTATGGAGCTCTTCAACGGCGACGGAGAGAAAGTCAAGGAGCTTGAACGCCGCGTCGTCAGAAAGATGGGATGCGACAGGGTCTACGGCGTTACCGGTCAGACCTATCCCAGAAAATTCGATTACAACGTATTGTGCGTACTGTCGCAGATAGCGCAGAGCGCCTACAAATTTTCAAACGACATACGCATTCTGCAGAACATGAAGGAGATAGAGGAGCCGTTTGAAAAGTCGCAGATAGGCTCTTCCGCCATGGCTTATAAGCGCAACCCCATGCGCAGCGAGAGAATGGGTTCGCTTGCCCGTTTTGTCATCTCTCTGCCCATGAATACGGCCATCACGGCTTCCACGCAGTGGTTCGAGCGCACGCTGGACGATTCCGCCAACAGGCGCATAGTCAACGCGCAGGCCTTCCTCGCGCTCGACGGGATCCTGAACATCTACCTCAACGTCAGCGAAAACCTCGTCGTCTACGACAAAGTGATCGCAAGGCACATCGCCGCGGAACTGCCCTTTATGGCCACCGAAAACATAATGATGGAATGCGTTAAGGCCGGGGGCGACAGGCAGGAGCTGCACGAGAGGATAAGGGTGCTTTCGATGGAGGCCGGCAGAAACGTAAAAGAGAGGGGTCTGGAAAACAATCTTATCGACCTGATCAGGGCCGACGACATGTTTGCCGCCGTCCGCGATAGATTGGACGAAATACTCGATGCCAAAAAATTTATCGGACGCGCGCCCTCGCAGGTGGAAGAATTCATATCGGCGGAAATAGACCCCATATTGAAGGACAATGCCGACGTGCTCGGCGTGAAGGGCGAAGTTAAAGTATAATGACGCGATTCAAAGCGCCTGTTGCGGTGGTCGTGCTCATCGAAAGGGAGCACGACGGCAAAAGGCAGTTGCTCTTGCAGCGAAGGCGAAATACAGGCTTCGGTGACGGCATGTGGGATCTTGCGTGTTCCGGGCATGTGGAAGAGGGCGAAAGCTGCAGCTGCGCATGCGCGAGGGAATGCAGGGAGGAGCTCGGGATAGAGACCTCGCCCGAAGATTTCAGGTTTTTTGCGCTCATCTATAAGCGTGACGGTGCGGTCACGTACGTAAATCCGTATTTTGCGTTGCGCGCCTTTGCCGGCGAGCCGTGCATTGCAGAGCCTTTAAAATGTTCGGAGCTGCGCTGGTTCGACGAGAACAGCCTTCCCGACGATCTTCTGCCGGACAGAAAGAGCGCCTGCGACGCTTACAGGCGCGGGCAGGCGTTTATCGAATACGGCATGTTTGATAAAAATTAAGGTCGTTTACTCAAGTAAACGACCTTTGGCAGGGGAAACACGATTCGAACATGCAACCGACGGTTTTGGAGACCGCGACTCTACCGTTGAGCTATTCCCCTAAAAGTTAGCTTATTTAGTATATAATATCAGTCGTTTTAAGTCAACTGTTTTTTGGAGATTTATCATGAAAAAAAGATATAAACTCGGCGTTATCGGCTGCGGTTTTATGGCGGGCGCGATTCTTAAGGGCGTTGTGCTTTCGGATTTTCTGAGTGCGCGAAAGATAATAGTCAGCGACCCGGACGAGGATAAGCTGCGCGCCGTGTCCGACGAACTGGGCGTAACCACCACGACGGACAACGGCAGGGTCGCCGCCGAATGCGAGTTCTTATTGTTTGCGGTAAAACCTCAGTCCTTCGACGACGTTGCGCGCTCGGTTTGCGACGTGCGCGTCGAAAAAGTCATTTCAATAATGGCCGGAATAGAAAAGAATACCATAAAGAACGCGTTGGGCGTGGGTCTGATAAAGGTGGCGCGTTGCATGCCCAATCTGCCCTGTTCCATAGGCAGCGGCGCCATGGGCGTAGATATGACCGATTTCAACGCAAATCCCGACGACACGCAGTTCATTTCCATGCTCTTCGGCTGTCTCGGCACGGTGTTGAGCCTTCCCGAGAGCAAGCTCGACGCCGTCACGGGAATAAGCGGCAGCGGCCCAGCATACGTATTCATGTTCATCGACGCGCTGATAGACGCAGGCAAAAAACACGGCCTGACCGCCGACGAGGCGACCACGCTTGCAGTGCAGACCGTTCTCGGCGGAGCCGAAATGGTGCAGCGCGGCGAAAAACCCTTGACCGAACTGATCATGAATGTGTGCAGCAAGGGCGGCACGACTATCGAAGCGGTAAAAGTGCTGGAAGAAAACAACTTCCGCGGCATAGTGGACAACGCCGTCGACGCGTGCGTCAGACGTTCCGAAGAGCTGTCCAGATAACGATGAAAAAGGTTACTCTCTATACCGACGGCGCATGCTCGGGCAACCCGGGGATCGGCGGTTACGGCTGCGTATTGATGTATCACGGACACGAAAAGCAGCTTTCGGGCGCGTTTGCCGATACGACGAATAACCGCATGGAGGTGTTTGCCGTCATCAGCGGGCTCAAAGCTTTAAAGGAGCCGTGCGAAGTGGAAGTTTACAGCGACTCTGCATACACGGTCAACGCCTTCAACAACGGCTGGGTGTATTCATGGGAAAGCTCGGGCTGGAAGAAGGCGGACAACAAGCCCGTTCTGAATGACGATTTGTGGCGCGAACTTCTGTCGCTCACGCGCAGGCACCGTGTAAGATTCATAAAAGTGAAGGGGCATTCCGACAACGAGTACAATAATCTGTGCGATAAACTTGCCACGGATGCAGTCAAAAATTTCAATGCGCAATTATAAACGCAAAAAGCAAAAGATATAATATTAAAGTAGATGAACAGGGATAAAAAAGCCGTTATCGCCGTGCTCAAGGACGCGACAAATATTTTACTGACGGCGGCGCTGGGCGCCGTCGCGCTGTTGTTGGCTTTTCTTGCGCTGGGTTATAAAAGCCTGAAATTCATAGCCGATTATTACGAGACGCTTGTCTGGTCGCTTGCGGCGCTCGCTTTTGTCGTCCTTGCGGCTTACGTTGTGCTGTTTTTGCTGCGCAAACAGGCGTGGTACAGGCTGATTTTCTGCGCAATAGTGTGCGCCGACGTGTTTGCGCTGATCTTTTACGCTATCTGCGCCACCGGGTTCATAACCAAAATAACGAGCATAGAAGCATTGCAGAGCTATATAGACGGTTTCGGCGCCTGGGCGATTATAATATATATAATTTTTTCCTATCTTCAGGTCGTAATTCTTCCCGTGCCCGGTTCGGTCACGGTTGCGGCCGGGGTGCTTCTGTTCGATTGGCTGGAGTGCGCCGTCTACAGTTTCATCGGCATAATCCTCGGTTCCATAACGGCCTTTGCCATCGGCCGCATCATCGGATATAAGGCGGTATGCTGGATAGTCGGCAAGGACGACCTCGATAAATGGCTCGATAAAATCAAAGGCAAGGACTATCTCATCCTGTCGCTTATGTTTCTTTTGCCGATGTTTCCCGACGACGTGCTCTGCTTTGTCGCCGGGCTGTCGTCCATGACCTGGCCCTATTTCCTCGTAATGATATTTATAACGCGGCTGATCTCGTGTTTTACGGTTTCGCTTTCGCTCGACCTGATACCTTTCGATACGTGGTGGGGCATAGCGATCTGGATCATTCTGTTCGCGCTCGTTGCGCTGGCGTTTTATCTCGTGTGCAAATATTCCGACAAGATCGACGCTTTCATAAAGAGTAAGTTCAGGTTTCTGACGAGCACCGGATCTGACGACAAAAAGGACAACGACAAAAAATGAAACATCCGCCCGCAGAGCGCGGGCGACTTTATTTTAACGGAGCAGTTATGAATGTGTCTGTGATAGGCGGCGGAGCTTCCGGGCTGATGGCCGCGTTTGCTGCCGCCGCAAACGGGAACGACGTCACCATATACGAAAAAAATCCGAAGTGCGGCAAAAAGATATACATAACGGGCAAGGGCAGATGCAATTTCACAAATGCCGTCTCGCCCGACGAATTTTTGAATAACGTGGCAACGAATCCGCGGTTTCTTACGAGCGCGATATATGCGTTTCCGCCCGAAAGATGCATGCGCATGTTTGAAGAGGGCGGCATGCCGGTGAAAATCGAGCGCGGCAACCGCGCTTTTCCCGTGTCGGACAAGGCCAGCGACGTTACAAAATGTCTTGAACGTTACTGCAAAAATGCGGGCGTGCGCATATGTCTTGAAGATGAAGTTCTCGATTTTACAATTTTAAACAGTACTGTGTCAGACATAATAACCCGTTCCGGACGACATGCCGCGGACGCGATCATAGTGTGCACGGGCGGACTGTCCTACCCGGCTACGGGGTCTACGGGCGACGGCTACAGATTCGCCGAAAAGGCGGGACACACGATTGTCAGGCCGGTTCAGGCCCTTTGCGGATTGAATCTTGCGGGCAATGCGCACAGGAGCATGCAGGGTCTCACCCTGAAGAACGTAAAGCTGACCGCAGTCAGAAACGGCAGGACGGTGTTCTGTGAGACGGGCGAAATGCTTTTCACGCATTTCGGCATATCGGGACCGCTTGTTCTGTCGCTGTCCAGCATCATCAATCGCGCAGAGCCCGGCGAGGTGAGCCTCTGGCTGGATTTCAAGCCCGCGCTCGACGCGGCGGCGCTCGACAAGCGAATTTTGCGCGACTTTGCCGAGAACGAAAACAAGAGCATGAGCAATTGCCTGCGGGCGCTTTTGCCCGCTTCAGCCATAACCGCCGTGCTTGCGCGGGCGGGCATTTCTGCTGAAAAAAAAGTCAATTGCGTTACGCGCGCCGAGCGTGCCGCTCTGTTGACAACGCTCAAAAAATTTGATATGATTGTCACGTCGCTCCGCGGCTTTGAGGAGAGCATTGTAACATCCGGCGGAGTAAACGTGAAGGAGATAGACCCCAAAACGATGCAGAGCCGTCTCGTCAGAGGGCTTTACTTCTGCGGCGAAGTTCTGGACGTAGACGCTTTCACTGGAGGTTTCAACCTTCAGATAGCCTTCGCCACCGGTTTTGCCGCGGGTAATTCAATACGGTAAATTTTATAGTTGAGGATACATTTTCGATGAAAGCAATAAGAGGTGCCACAACGCTCGAATGCGACAGCCCGAAGGAAGTGCGGGCAAAAGTTGCCGAACTGCTCGATACGGTTGCCGAAGTCAACGGGCTCGGACGCGAAGAAATCGTATGCATAATGTTTTCTTCCACGGTCGACATACGCTCTCTCTATCCCGCCAAGGCTGCGCGCGAAGCGGGATTTTCGCACTGCGCGCTCTATTCTTCGCTCGAACCGGACATCGAAGGCGGGCTTCCGCTCTGCGTCAGGGTTATGCTGCTCGTCGAACGCGACGGAGCTGTAAAACACGTGTATCTGCACGGGGCCCGGTCGCTGAGAAGGGATATCAGCCGCACTTTGAACATAGCGCTCGACGGCCCTGCCGGCAGCGGCAAGAGCACGGTTGCAAAACTGATAGCGTCCAAGCTGGATATTCTCAGTCTCGATACGGGCGCCATGTACCGCGCCGCGGCTCTCAAATGCATACGCGAAGGAGTCGATTATGCGGAGAAGAGTCAGGTGGAGCGCGTGTTGGAAAATATAGACCTCAAAGTCAAATACTCCGGCGGCAGGCAGCTGACCATGCTCGACGGCGAGGACGTGTCCGATAAAATACGCACGCCGCAGGTATCCATGCTTGCGTCGTACGTTTCCGCCTATCCGTCCGTGCGGGCCAAAATGGTAGAGCTTCAGCGCAGGATAGCGGCCCGCGTCCCCTGCGTGCTCGACGGCAGGGATATCGGCACCAACGTTCTCCCCGACTGTCCTTTCAAATTTTTCCTGACGGCTTCGCCGGAAATACGTGCCGAGCGCAGATACAGGGAGGACAAGGCAAAGGGCTCGCCGCAGACCTACGAAAACATTCTTGAGGAGATAAACGAACGCGACAGGCAGGACGCCAACCGCGCGGTGGCGCCATTGAAGCGCGCCGACGACGCGACCGTGATAGACACTTCGCACATGTCGGCTGAAGAGGTCGCGCAATTCATCTGCAAAAAAATTCAGGAGAAAATATGATAAATCAACAGGAGACCGAGCGCATACGCCGCATGCGCCGCACCTTCGACAGGCTCAGAGTGCTCGAAAAAATCATATTCAGGCCTCTTTTCCCTTATAAAAAACACGGCAATCTTACCCGCCACAACAGCGGGCCGCTGATAATCGTCGGCAACCACTACAGCATATGGGACGTGATCCCCGCGGCGATGGCCACCGACAGGGCGGTGCATTTCATGGCCAAGAGCGAACTTGCCGGCATAAAACTCGGCAAATGGAAAATAGGACAAGCCGCTCTCGACTGGCTGCAGTGCATAGTCGTAAAGAGGGACGGCACTGACGTTCAGGCTATAAAGACTTCGTTGAGGTATCTTAAAAACGGAGAGGTCGTCAACATTTTCCCCGAGGGCACGCGCAATCACTCATACGACAGCTTTCTGCCTTTCCACGGCGGCGCGGCCGCGCTCGCCATCAAGACAAAGGCGCCCATCGTGCCCGTCATTGAAGTTGAGAGATTGAGATTTCTGCACCGCGTCGACGTTATTTACGGCGACCCGATATATCTTACAAAGTATTACGACAAAAAACTGACCGCCGATCAGATGGAACAGGTGGACGAGTGGCTGCGCGGCGTGATGATGAATATGCGTCAGGCGTTTATCGACAGGCATCAACCTTCGATCAGACCGCTGAAGCCCAAAAAGAACAAGAGCGGGAAATGACATGCTTATAACCATTGCGGAAAACAGCGGGTTTTGCCGCGGCGTGCAACGCGCCGTGGATACTGCGATGAGCGTGCCCGCGCAAAACACCTATGTGCTCGGCGAAATAATCCATAACGCGCATGTCGTGAACGCGATACAGTCGCGCGGGATAATCACCGTAAACAGCCTTGACGAGGTTCCCGACGGCGCCACCGTCATTTTTCGTTCGCACGGGGTTCCGGCCGCGTACTACGATGAATGCCGCGGCCGCGGCATAACCGTCATCGACTGTACGTGCGGGTTTGTGCGGAACACCCAGAAGATAGTAAAGGAGCAGTCGGAGTCGGGCCGGTACGTGATAATCGTCGGCGAAGCCACGCATCCGGAAGTGATAGGCCTGCTCGGCTGGTGTTCGGGCGAAGCGTTGGTGGTCAACGACCCGCAGTTTGATTTTACACCCGTAAGGAACAAGGACGTATGCGTAGTTGCTCAAACTACCTTTTCGGTGGAAAAATTTGAAAAAATAATAGAAAATATTAAAAATCTGTGTGAAAAAACAGTTGCCGTTTTCAAAACAATTTGTTATACTACTTATGGTCGGCAACTTGAGGCGGCCAAACTCGCACGCAAATGCGAAGCGATGCTTGTGATCGGCGGACTGAACAGCAGCAACACCAACAAACTGTTTGAAGTGTGTTCGGCCCATTGTAACAACGTGTTCAGACTTTCAGGTCCCGAGGATCTGGATTTCGATAAATTAAAAAATTTTAAAAGTGTAGGTATTGTATCGGGGGCATCCACCCCGATGGCGCAAAACCGGGAGGTTCTCTTAAAGATGGAAGAAAAAAGCACAGAAGTTATTGCAGCCAACTCCATGGAGGAAGTGGTTGCAAAGATCGACAACGAATCGAAGTTCAAAAAGGGTCAGATAGTCACCGCCACGATTTCAAAGGCGACCGAAGACGGACTGCAGATCCTGTTGCCATACTCGAAGAAGGAGATCCTTCTCGGCAAGGACGAGCTTGACTGCGACGTTTACAACGCCGATGAGTATGAAGGCAAGGTGGGCGAACCTATCGATTTGTTGGTGGTAGAGCTTAAGCCCTCTTTAAAACTCTCGCAGAAAATGATAAAGATCCTCGCCGAAGAGGAAGCTCTGCTCGGCGATATTCAGAACGGCAAGGAATTTCAGGTTGAGTGCACGGGTTACAACAAGGGCGGTCTCACCGCGGCTCTGGGCACCTATTCCGTATTCGTTCCCGCCAAGGAGATCCGTCCCAGCTTTGTAAAAGATCTCACCAAGTATGTCGGCAAGACGCTCCGTCTCCGTGCTTTGGAAGTTAAAAAGGATTCGAGAAAGAAGGAAATAATCGCTTCCCAGCGCGTTATACTTCAGGAAGAGAAGGACGCACGCGAAGCGGCAAAGGCTGCAAAGGAAGCCGAATTCTTCGCCAATATCGCAGTAGGCGACGTGGTGGAAGGCAAGGTTGAAAGGGTAACTTCGTTCGGCGCATTCGTATCCGTAAACGGATTCGACTGTCTCGCTCACATCTCCGACCTTTCGTGGACGGGAGCAAAGTCCGTCACCGACGTTCTCGAGATAGGCAAAACCTATCAGTTCAAAGTGCTTAAAGTCGATCAGGAGAGCAAGAAGGTCTCCATAGGCTATAAGCAGCTGCAGCCCCAGCCTTGGGATCTGGCCGCCGAAAAATATGCTGTCGGCGAAGTTATACACGGCAAAGTCGTGCGCATCGTTCCCTTCGGCGCTTTTATTGAGGTTGAAAAGGGCATCGACGGTCTCGTTCACGTTTCGCAGATAAGCTATGAGAGGATCGAAACTCCCGCATCCGTGCTCAACGTCGGCGACGAAGTTGACGCAAAGATCATTTCGCTCGATCCCGCCGCAAAGAAGATGAATCTTTCCATCAAAGCCGTTCTTCCCGAACCCGAAAGAAAACCCAGAGGGGAAAGGAGCGGCGAGGAGTCCTCTTCAAAAAGGAGCCGCGCGCCCAGAAGGTCCGACGACGAGTATTCCGACTGGAACGAAGGCAGCATATCGATAGGCACTTCGCTCGGCGATCTGCTTGCCGATGCGCAGAAAAACAAGTAAAAATTATCGCATGACATGACGAACGGCCGCGAAGTTGACTTCGCGGCCGTTTTTTCGCGCGTACGCAGCGCTTTGCGCGGAGCGCAGACATGGTCAGGCAAAACTGTGCCGGCCTGGCGCGTTGCGCGTTTAATTGCGTCAATTGAAGTTTATAAATATAATCGTTACGATACGGAGGTTAAACATGAAAGAGGGTAACATAAAAATTTCCAGCGAAAACATGATGCCCATAATCAAAAAGTGGCTGTATTCCGACAAGGATATCTTTTTGAGGGAGATCGTGGCCAACGGCGTGGACGCCATAACCAAGTTCAAAAAGCTTGTGTCAATGGGCGCCGCGACCCAAAACGAGGGCGAAGAGTACTGCGTTAAAATTTCCGTCGACAAGGATGCCGGAACGCTGTCCGTGGAGGATAACGGCATAGGCATGACTGCGGACGAAGTGGAAAAATACATAACCCAGATAGCCTTTTCGGGAGCTTCGGATTTCCTTGCCAAATACGAGAAGGCGGGCGGCGACGGCATAATCGGGCATTTCGGTCTGGGCTTCTATTCGGCATACATGGTGTCGGAGTACGTGGAAATATTCACAAAATCATACGACGGCAGCGCGGCCGTCCGCTGGCAGTCCGACGGCAACAAAAAGTATTCCATGGAGGAGTGCGACAGGGCGGAGCGCGGCACGAAGATCGTCATGCATATCCTCGGCGAGGAAAAAGAATTTCTCGAAGAGAGCAAGATAAGGGAGCTGGTGAGGAAATACTGCTCGTTCATGCCGTACAATATCTACGTCGGGTACAAAGGCGACGGAAAGGATAAACCGCTGAACACGACGACCCCGCTCTATCTTAAACCCGCAAAGGACTGTACGGAGGAAGAATACAGGGAATTCTACACCGACACGTTCATGGATTTCAATCCTCCCATTTTCTGGGTGCATCTCGACATGGACTACCCATTCAAGCTGAAGGGCATTCTGTATTTCCCCAAAGTAAAGAACAAACTGGAGCTCGAACGCGGCAAGGTAAAGCTGTATTGCAATCAGGTGTTCATTGCTGACAACATAAAGGAAGTGATCCCCGAGTTCCTCATGCTGCTCAACGGCGTGATAGATTGTCCCGACATTCCGCTGAATGTTTCGCGCTCGTTTCTGCAGAATGACCGGCAGGTGCAGCGCATAACCAAATATATAACCAGAAAGGTTGCCGACAAGCTTGTATCGCTCTTTAAGACCGACAGAAAGAAGTATGAAGAGTGCTGGAGCGACCTTGCGAATTTCGTCAAATTCGGCTGCATCAAGGATGAGGATTTCTATCAGCGTGTCAAAGATATCATCATCTATAAGGACATAAATGGCGAGTACAAAAATATAAACGAGTTCCTCGGGCTGCCCGCAGAAGCCGAGGAAAACGGCGAAGCCGGGTCGGAAAGCAAAAAGGACGACGCCGCAGACGAGAAGAAGGAGCCTGCCACGGTGTATTACGTATCGGACGAACAGCAGCAGGCCAGATATGTAAAGATGTTCGCCGACGCTGGACTGAACGCCGTTCTGTGCGATAACTTCATCGATCCTCACTTCATCAGCTATCTTGAATATAAAGAACCTTCCAAATTGAAGTTTATGCGCATAGACGCAGACATAGCCGGTGCGCTCAAAGGCGACGAAGGTGCCGAAGACAGCGTGCTTATCGATATCTTCAAAAACGCGATCGGAGACGAAAAGCTTACGATAAAAACGCAGGCCCTGAAAAATACGGCCGTGCCGGCCATAATCAATGTTGACGAGTATATGCGCAGGTATTCGGAGATGGGCGCCTTCTACGGTATGAGCGAAGGCGAGGCCGCAAAGACCATGGTGTTGAACACGTCAAATCCCGTAATTGCCTCAATTAAAGAGCTGGACGATGAAAAACAGAAATTTGTGGCAGGTTACGTATATTCGCTTGCTCTGCTGTCATTCAAAAAGCTCACTCCGGACGAATTTGAAAAATTCATGAACGAGAGCGAAAAACTTCTCGCCGAATACGTAAAGTAAAAATTTCATTTAAAAAGACCGCCGGCGGCGGTCTTTTTTTTGATGTCCGAAAATATTGTACAACATGAACCTGAAGTTTTTGCCGGCACAGCTGAAGGCGGCGATAGATTGCCTGAATATAAATTTTCTGACGGAAATCAGGATAAGGCGGGGACAACCCGTAATAATCGAGTATCGCGGGGAATATCAATATATAAACCGCTGCGGCGCGGGCGGGTCGGCGGAGGGCGCCTTGCGGGTCTATGACGTAGACGGACTGCTTTCGGCGGCGATGCGCGACGGCGTTTATGCATATGCGGAGCAGATGAAAAACGCATTCGTGACGTTTGACGGGGGCGTGCGCGTAGGCATAGCCGGGCAGTACGTTACCGAAAACGGGCGCATAACCGCGTTAAGGAGCGTGACTTCGCTCAATATACGCATCCCGCACGACATAAAGGGCTGTGCCGCACCCGTGTACGAAGTCGTTGCAAAATGCGGATTGCAGAGCGTGCTCGTGTTTTCTCCGCCCGGTCTGGGGAAGACTACGCTGCTGCGCGACCTGGCAAGGAAGCTTGCCGCAAAGTTCAATGTGCTGGTGTTCGACGAGCGCGGCGAAATTTCCGCAGCCGACTGCGACGGCGACGGTTACGACCTCGGCGAAAGATGCGACGTCGTGCGCGGCGGCGACAAACTTGCCGCCTTTGCCGGCGCCATACGGGCGATGAAGCCCGACGTCATAGTCACGGACGAGCTGTACGGGCAAAGCGACGCCGAAGCCGTTAAATATGCGGCCGATTGCGGCATTGCGGTCTGCGCTTCGACGCATGTGACCGATGTTGAGCAGTTAAAAGATTTGCCGTTCAAATATTACTGCCGCCTCACCGGAATAGGCGGAGAGGTCGTAATATATGATAAAAATTTTGATATTGTGCGCGATAATAGCGGCCACGACGGCGGCGGGCATATTGCTGTCGTCCGATAAAAAAAGACGGGCGGAAGTGTTTGCCGAGCTGTATGAATTCAACGAGCGCATGCTGATAAATCTTAAGTTCGGAAAACGGCGCATGTCGCAGATGGCCGAAGGATTCAGACACATCCCGGATATTATCGCAGGGAAAAAGGTGCTTGGCGGCGACGACGGGGAATTTATCGGTGAGTATGCAAAAAACATCGGGGCGAGCGACAGCGCGTCGCAGATAGATTACCTGAACGAATGTAAGAGCGCTTTGAAAAAACGCATGGAGGACAGCGCCGAATGCTATAAAAAATACGGTTCGCTGTATATAAGACTGGCGCTGATGACGGGCATTCTCATCGCCGTACTGCTTGCATGATGGACATAAGTATAATTTTTAAAATCGCCGCGGTAGGCATAATAGTCACGATCATCTGTCAGATACTGAAAAAATCCGACCGCGACGACATAGCTACCATAGTCAGCCTTGTGGGGCTGATAATAGTACTCACGGTAGTCATATCCATGATAGCCGATCTTTTCGAGCAGATACAGACCCTGTTCGATATCTTCTGATGATTTTAAAGATATGTTGCATAGCGGTGATAACAGCCGTCTGCGCCGCGATATTGAAGGTGAACAAGCCGGAGTACGTGCCGATGTGTCTGACGGCCGGAGGGGTGATGCTGATACTTTTCGGCTTCGATTACCTTGAAGCCGGCATGCAGTTCATAAGCAGTTTTACCCGGCAGACGGGCGTTGACGGTTCGGTTGTGAGACTTATATTCAAAGTGGTGGGCGTGGGCTATCTTATCGAGATAACGGCCGGCTCGGTAAAAGATCTCGGGTTCGGCAGCCTTGCGGATAAGCTGATAATGTGCGGCAAACTGATAATTTTTGTAATGTCGATCCCGATACTGCGGGCAATGTTCGACGTGATTATTTCACTTATCGACAGCGTATGAACGTAAAAATAAAGACGGCTGCGGCCATCTGCATTCTTTTCGCGGCGGCGCTTTTAGCTTCGACGGGAACGATAGCGTTTGCGGATGATGCGGAGCAGGAGCTGAATCAGAATATTTCGGCCATTTTGGACGGCTTGGATCTGTCTGCGCTCGAAAACTATTTAAAAGAACACGGAAACGATTATCTCTTCTCCTTCGGCGACAGCGCGAGGGAGATAGTCGAGTATCTCCTCCGCGGCGATCTCGCAATGAACTATTCGGGATATATAGGACAGCTTCTGTCCGTGCTGTTTTCCGATGTGCTGTCTCTCATACCTGCATTTGCACAGATAACGGCGCTGACCGTGCTGTGCGCGATAGTCAACAGCGCGGAGGGCGGGGTAATGAGCGCGAGCACCGCAAGGGCTGTGCGCATTGCCTGTTATGCGCTGATAATCACTCTGCTTGTGGCCATGCTGGGCGGCGTGGTCGGCTATGCCAAGGACAGCATAGAGACGATCAGGGCGCAGACGGAAGTGGTTACACCCATCCTCGTCACACTTACCGTGCTCACTGGCGGCAGCGGGTCGGGCGCGATATTTCAGCCGGCGGCGCTGTTTATTTCCGGCGGCGCGATGAGCATCGTGGGTGAAATCATTTTTCCCGCTTCGGCGGCCGTAATGGTCATCAACTTCATATCCAAACTTGCGCCCGACCTGTCGTTTTCCGATACGGCAAAACTTATAAAAAGCGTTCTCAAATGGGTGATCGGCATAACGCTTGCCGTTTTCTCCATATTTATAACGGTGCAGAGCGCGTCGGCTTCGCTGTTTGACGGGATTTTCTTCAAGGCCACAAAATATCTTGTGGGGAGCTCGGTGCCGATAGTCGGAAATTTTTTGTCCGCAGGCGTCGACATGGTGGTTGCCGCCGGCTCCGTGATAAAGAGTTCGGTGGGCATAGTCGGCATCGTGTTGCTTATCGCGGAGGTGGCGCCGCCGATTTTATTGCTCGCCGCGTTTTCGCTCATGCTCAAACTTATCTGCGCCGTCGCTCGGCCCATAGGCGAAAATACGCTGTCCTCGCTGTACTCCGACCTCGCGTCCGACTGCGAATATTTCATTGCCGGCATGTGCACCGTGGCGTTCATGTATGCGCTGGTCGTCATGCTTATAATCGGTTCCGTTTCCAATTTTATATGACGCAATACATTCTTCTCGCCGTCGGTGCGGTGTTTCTGACCGTGGTGGCGGGCATGCTCGTTCCCGAAGGAAAACTCAACAAGGCAATTACCTTCGTGCTGCGCTCGGCATGCATCTTCATTCTGATAACGCCTCTGTTCGGCCTGTTTGAAATTAATCTCGACGACGGCGAAGACGTCATCATCGATTACGGATATGTGTGCGAGGTGTATTCTGAAAATCAAAGCCGTCTTCTGGAGGACATGATAGCAGAAAACACAGGCGTTAAATGTGCCTGCACGGTGGAGATAATTTACGAGGACGGAGCATTTAAGGAAAACGGCGTGAATATCGTGACGGATACTGTCGAAGACGGTCTTATCTGGGATATCGTGTCATATTTGCGGGAGCTGGGCTATATAAATATAAACGTAAATGAAAAAACTTATTGAAGCTCTGAAAGCCAACAGGACCCTGCTACTGATACTTGCTTTGGTAGTTGTTCTGATAGCCGCAGTGATAGTTTTTTACGGCGACGGCGAGGACGACGCCGACGCGGCGGCGGAGAGAAAGAGCGCGTCTGAAATCAAGCTTGAAGCAATTCTGTCCGCAATAGACGGCGTTGGCGAAAGTTCGGTATTCGTAACCGAAGGCGACGACGGCATAGAAGGCGTGGTGGTGGTGTGCGCCGGCGGCGACAGCATAATGACCCGCAACGATATAATCAACGCCGTTTCGACGGCGCTCGACATTCAAAAAAATATCATAGCGGTCTACGCTATGAAGTAATAAGGAGAGGCTTATGACCAAAAAGAAAAAAATCATCATTATGTCGTCGTTGGTGTTTCTGCTTGCCGTGACGGCGGTGCTGAACGTGTTGCTCGTCACCAACAACGCGGCTGCGGATACTTCCGCGGTGGACACGGCCAACTACTTTTCCACTTACCGTTCGGAGCGCACGACCACAAGAAGCGAAGAACTGCTTCAGCTGGATAGCGTTATCGAACTCTACGATGAAGGCAGCGAGAGGTATGAACAAGCGGTGGACCTCAAACTGCAGATAATCGAGATAATGGAAGACGAACTCGTTCTCGAGACCATGATAAAGTCCCTCGGTTTTTCCGACGCGGTCGTATCCATTGGCACCGATTCCGAAAACGTCAACGTATTTATCAATTCGGACGAACTTTCCACCGACACGGCGCTTTCCATCTACAATCTTTTGCGCAACGAAGCCGGGGTCGCGCCAACAAATATAATTATAATGCCTGTTTATTCACAAATTTGATTTCAGGTGTTGCAAAGTGCGCACCGTTGTGCTATAATGTAAAAGAAAGTAAATTGCTTTCGGGAGAAATTTATGGCACACATCAGACCCGACAACACCCAAAAGGGCAAAATTTCGTACAATGCAGGCATTGTCAGCGGCATAGTTTCGCTGGCCGTTTCAGAAGTGGAGGGCGTCCGCCTTCTGAACGCAAAAAACAAGGGCATAAAGCTTTTGTTTGAAAAACAGGGCGTCGTCGCCGATATCAGCGTCATTGTGGATTACGGTTACAATGTGCCTTCGCTGGCCTTCCGCATCCAGCAGTCCATAAAACATAATGTCGAATCCATGACGAAATATAAGGTTGATAAGGTGGACGTTCATATTCAGGACGTAGATTTTCCTGAAAATGCAATTATTTGAAAATAATTTTTAACTTATTCCCTTAAAATCCTTTAAGGGAATATTTTATATTTTTTTAAAAGGTACTTTATGAGGACTATTGCAAGAGAAACGCTCTTTAAAATAATTTTTTCGTCGCAGTTTTCCGACGGGACGGATAATGCGCTGAAAAACAGCCTTTACCGCATAAATAAACTTGACGACAACGACAGGGAATATTGCGACAAGGTGCTTTCGATAATAGAGAATCACGCGGAAGATTTTGCAAAATTGCTGGACAGGCATTCCGTTTCCTTTCCGGAAAAGCGTATCTTCCCCGCCGACAGGAGCATAATGCTAATAGCTCTTGCGGAAATACTCTATATGGACGATATACCTGACAAAGTTTCGCTGAACGAGGCCGCAAACATCGCTTCCAAATATTCTTCCGAAAAGAGCGCTTCTTTCATCACTGGCGTGCTTTCAGCCATAAGCGGAGGTAAAAATGTATAAAATAATCGACGGTAAAGCTCATTCCCGCGGGCTGAGGGAGGAGATCGCTGCCGAGGTGGCCAGGTTTAAACAGTCCGCCGGCAGAGACATAGGTCTTGCCGTGGTGCTTATAGGCGACGACGGAGCTTCAAAAGTTTATGTCAGAAACAAAATAAAGGGTTGCGAAGAGGTAGGTATAAGATCCTACGCATACTACCTTCCCGCCGACGTCTCGCAACGGCAGGCAGAGGACGTGGTTGCGGAGCTTGCCCGCGACCCTGCGGTCAACGGAATACTTGTGCAGCTTCCGCTGCCGCCCGGTCTGGACGCGCAGAAGATATTGTCCCTGATCCCTGTGGAAAAAGACGTGGACGGTTTCTGCGAAAGCAATATGGGGAGTTTGTGCATGTCCCGTCCCTGCCTTGCGGCATGCACTCCCAACGGAGTGATGAAGATGCTTGAGCGTGAAGGCATAAACGTGAGCGGCAAGCGCGCGGTGGTTGTCGGACGCTCCAACATAGTGGGCAAGCCCATGGCCATGCTTCTTCTCAATGCCGACGCTACGGTGACGGTCTGCCACAGCAAGACGACCGGACTGAAGGACATCTGCCTTTCCGCCGACATTCTTGTAGCCGCCATAGGAAGGGCAAAATTCATAACCGCCGATATGGTCAAAGAGGGCGCCATCGTCATAGACGTCGGCATGGACCGCGACGAGAACGGCAGGCTGTGCGGCGACGTCGATTTTGAAAACGTAAAGGACAAGTGTTCATATATCACGCCCGTCCCGGGCGGAGTCGGGCCAATGACGATAACCATGCTGCTCTACAATACTCTGGCGGCGGCAAAGAGGAGTGCTGAAATTGTCTGAATTTGAAAATATCTATAAGGGCTATCTGACGCAGTTCAACCGCTGCCTTGCATCATTTTGCGATAATCTGCGCTGCAGGCCGGCCGTACTGAACGACAGTCTGGTCTACAGCCTGAAATTGGGCGGAAAGAGGATACGCCCCGTTCTGATGCTGGCAACGGCAGACATAATAGGAACGGGCACGGACAAAGTGATGCAGTTTGCGCTCGCCCTCGAACTCATTCACACGTATTCGCTCATACACGACGATCTGCCGGATATGGACAACGACGATTTCAGGAGGGGCAAGCCGTCCAACCACAAAGTGTTCGGCGCCGGAAACGCCATTCTTGCGGGCGACGGACTGCTGAATACGGCTTACTCTATTCTGTTCGACGAATGTTTCAAGGGCAGCGAGTATGTTTCGGCGGCCAAATTTATATGCGACTGCGCAGGCGTGCGCGGCATGATAGCGGGACAATCTGCCGACCTTCTCCACGAAAGGGACGGAGAAGGAGACGAGAGCGAGCTTGAGTTCATCTACGAAAACAAGACTGCAAAACTTATAACCGCGGCCACGGTCGTGCCGTCCATTCTGAACGGCGGAAAATATTATCCGGAACTTAAAGCCCTAGGCAAAAAGCTCGGCTATCTGTTTCAGCTCACCGACGATATACTCGACGTTGAAGGAAACTTTGAAAAGCTGGGCAAAAGTCTGGGCAAAGACGCCGCGGAAGGCAAACTGACCGGAGTGAAGGTGTACGGCCTTGATAATTGCAAACTGCGTGTGGACGTCATTGGCGACGACTGCATAAAAATAATTGACGGGATTCACGGCGACGCAACATTTTTGTATGAATTTGTCAATTTTATTAAGACGAGACTTGGCTGACTTATATGCTTGACGGGATACCTGACTTAAAGAACATGAACGAAGAGCAGCTCAACGCTCTCTGCGATCGGCTCAGAAACAAAATAATAGACACCGTTATGAAGAACGGCGGTCACCTTTCATCCAATCTGGGGATGGTTGAGCTGACCGTTGCGCTTCACTATGTGTTCGATTTTCCTAAAGACAAGATAATTTTCGACGTCGGGCACCAGTGCTATACCCATAAACTGCTCTCCGGCCGCGCCGACAGATTTGACACGCTCCGCAAGTTAGGCGGCATATCGGGTTTTCCCAAGCGCGAAGAGAGCGAATACGACTGCTATAACACCGGGCATGCAGGCACGTCGGTTTCGGCCGCGCTCGGCATAGCCATGGCCAAGGAGATACGCGGCAAAGATTTCAATGTGATAGCCGTCATCGGCGACGGCTCGTTCAACAACGGGCTCGTTTACGAAGCGTTCAACAGCGTAAGCGAGATAAATTCCAAAATTCTTATCATAATCAACGATAACCACATGTCGATAACTCCCACCGTGGGGTCTATGCACGAATACCTTGAAACCTTGAGCGCAGAAAACGAACAGCGCGCAAAGAAAAAGCGGCACGAAACCATCTTTGAAAGGTTCGGGTTGAGTTACGACGGCGTATACGACGGCAACGATCTGCACTGCATGATCGAAAAGCTTACCGACATCAAGCAAAAGCTGCGCACGCAGTCGGTAATTTTGCACGTTGTTACCAAAAAAGGCAAGGGCTATCTTTATTGCGAGGAAAACCCTCAGGAGACCCACGGAATATCGGCGGGCAGGGTCAAATCTGCGGAGTATTCCGAAGTGCTCGGAAAAACTCTGACCGATATGGCCGAACGCGACGGGCGCATCGTAGCCGTTACGGCAGCCATGACGCCCAGTTTAGGACTTTCGGGATTCTTTGAAAAATTCCCCGAAAGATCTATCGACGTAGGCATATGCGAATCTCACGCCGCCGTGCTGTGCGCGGGGCTTGCTTCGCAGGGCATGCGGCCTTATTATGCGGTATATTCAACATTTCTTCAGCGCGCTTTCGATCAGGTCGTGGTGGACGTATGCAGCCAGAATCTTCCGATGACCCTGTGCATAGACCGTGCGGGCATTTCCGGCTCGGACGGCGAAACCCATCAGGGCGAGTTCGATTTGTCCTTCCTCAGTCTGATACCCAATCTAACGATTGCCGTCCCGAAGGACGTTGACGAGTTCAAAGCCATGCTCGAAGGGTCGGCGGATTTCGGAATGCCGCTGGCAATAAGATACCCCAAGGACGGGTTCAGGACATTTGAAAACTGCGGCGCCTTTGCTTTCGGAAAGTGGGAAAAACTGCGCGAAGGCGAAGACTGCGCGATTATTGCCTGCGGAGAGAGAATGATAAGTCTCGCCATGGCGGCCGCCCGCGCGGCCGCAAACGAAGGGGTCGAATGCAGCGTAATAAATGCCCGATTCGTAAAGCCTTTGGACGAAGATATGCTCTCCCGCATTTCTTCCCGCCATATTATCACGATGGAGGACAATGCGCTCATCGGCGGATTGGGGTCGCTCATAGACAGCTATTTTTGCGGCGGCGGCAAGGTTATAAAAAACTTTGCATACCCCGATGAATTTATTCCGCACGGCAGCGTTAAGGAGCTGATCGCAAAATACGGCATTTCGATAAAGACGGTCAGCGACTACATAATTGAACATGCGCATAGATAAATACCTTGCCGAACGGTTCGGTTCCCGCACGCGAGCCGCGCAGGCCATTTCACAAGGGCTTGTGCTTGTAAACGGCGCAAAGACGGCGCCTTCGCGCGAAGTAGGACCGGACGATCGGATAACGTTTACGGAACCGGAGGAAAGCTTTGTTTCCAACGGCGGCTACAAACTTTCAAAAGCGCTGAAGGATTTCGGTTTGAGCGTTGCAGGCGGCGTCTTTGCGGACGTTGGGGCGAGCAACGGGGGGTTCACCGATTGCCTGTTTCAAAGCGGCGCAAAAAAAGTCTACTGCATCGACGTAGGGGAAAATCAGCTCGACGCGTCGCTGCGCTCCAAAAATATTGTAGTCATCGACAATTTCAACGCGCGAAACCTGAGTGCCGGAATGTTCGACGAAATTCTCGACGGCGTAGTGATAGATGTCAGTTTCATTTCTCTGACGCATGTCCTTGACAAGGCAGCCGAAGCGCTGGACGACAAAAAGGTTGTGATCGCGCTTATTAAGCCGCAGTTTGAGTGCGACGGCGGAAGAGTGGGCAAGAGGGGCGTCGTAAAAGACGCGGCCGCCCACAGACGCGCGATAGCAAAGATTTATGATTTTGCCTGCGGTTGCAGACTTGCGCCGCGCAGGCTTACCACCGCCCCGATAAAGGCGGGCAAAAACAAGGAATATCTCGCCTTGTTTATAAAGAACGGCACGCCGGTTGCATTGCACGAATTATTGAAATACGCCAAATTATAAATATTCGGCGTATTTTTATTGTATATTTGTATATTTATTTTCTTGCATATTTGTATATTTTGTGGTATAATTATTCATATGATAAAGGTGGGGCTGTACTTCAAAAAAACTTATTGCGGCAATAAGGATTATGTGCAGAGTGTTGTGAACGCCCTGTCCGGACGAGTAGACGGCTATATCGTCGTCAACGGTTACGATGACCTGAACGGGCTGGATGTCCTGATGGTGTTCGGCGGCGACGGCACGATATTGAACGTTGCTTCGGAATGCGCGCGCAGAGGCGTTAAAATAATAGGAATCAATTACGGGCATACGGGTTTTCTTGCAGAATTCGAGCCTGAAATGCTTGACGCGGCCATCGATATGATCTGTCGCGGAAAGTATAAACTTCAGGAGCGCAGTCTTTTAAAGATCTGCTTCGGCGAAAAATGCTATTATGCCTTGAACGACCTCGTCATTCAGCGCTGCACGTCGGGAAACGAATTCTCAAATACCATAAATCTCCGTGCCGCGATCGACGGCGCCGTCGTGGATAACTATACGGCCGACGGACTCATAGTCAGCACGCCTACGGGCTCGACGGCATATTCGCTCGCGGCGGGAGGGTCCATACTCACGCCCGACATCGATGCGTTCATCATGACGCCGATCTGCGCCCATTCGCTTCATTCCAGACCTGTGGTCTACAGCGATAAATCCGGCCTGTCGCTTACGCGGACGGACAGCAGGGGCGCCGTCAACATAGTTGTGGACGGCGTATCTGTGGACTGTCTGAACGAGCCGTGCGAGATCATTGTCACCAAAGCCGATTTCAAAGTCAGTTTCATTACCTCTTTCGATAACAATTTTTTCAATAAATTACTTATAAAATTAAACATATGGAGCAGATGACCATGCACAGAAATGCAAGACAGGCAACCATTCTCGACATTATTTCAAAAAAGGACATCGAAACGCAGGAAGAGCTCTGCGCCGAGCTCAACAAGCTCAATTTCAACGTTACGCAGGCCACCATTTCGCGCGACATAAAAGATCTCAAGCTCTATAAGGTGGCCGGCACGACAAAAAAATACAAATATGCTTACATAGAAGGTGAAGGCGACGTCGTCACCAACAAGATGCGCAATCTGTTTCGGGAATGCGTTCAGAGCATAAATTACGCCAACAATATCATAGTCATCAAAACCATGCGCGGCAACGGCTCCACGGCCGGCGCGTTTGTCGACTCAATTCAGTTTTCCGAGATAATCGGTTCCGTGGCCGGCGACGACACCGTGCTTATCGTCGTCGACAGCAATGAAAACGCCGCGATGATCGCGGACAGGCTGAAAGAGTACATAAGATAATTTTCCGGGTATGTTAAAGAGATTACATATTTCCAACATTGCGCTCATCGATTCGGCTGATATACTTTTCGACGAGCGGCTTAACGTCCTTTCCGGCGAAACGGGCTCCGGTAAATCGGTAATACTCGATTCGATAAATTTCGTTCTCGGTTCCAAAGCAGACAAAAGCATGATCCGCCACGGCGAAAGCCAAGCTTTCGTCAGGGCGGAATTTGAAGTTCCGCCCGACAGTCCCGCGGCCAGAGCCGTGGAGGAGCTGGACATCGAATGCGGCGGACAGATCATAATTACAAGAAAATATTCCGCAGACGGACGCGGCAGCATAAAGCTCAACGGCAACGGAGTCACCGCGTCAATGCTCCGCGCTGTCACATCCAGACTCGTAGACGTCCATGGACAGAGCGAGCATTTTTTTCTGTTAAGCGAAGCAAATCAGCTGAAGGTTATAGACGGTTTGTGCGGCGAGGACGGCGACGCGCTCAAAACAGAGCTTGCAGGCCTGATAGCCAAGAAAAAAAACATATCCGAGCGCATTGCCAGGCTCGGCGGCGACGAGCAGGAGAGGGCCAGACAGCTCGACCTTCTCGAATACCAGATAAAAGAGATAAGCGCGGCCGGCGTGAGAGAGGGCGAGTACGAAGAGCTGATTGCAAAACGGAACATCCTTAACAATACCGAAAAGATCCTCGCCGCTCTATCGGGCGCGGAAAACGCGTTAAGCAGCGAAGGCGGCTGCACAGACCTGATCTCCGCCGCGCAGCGCCAGTTTTCTGCGGTCAGTGAATTCGGTCCCGACTACGCTGAGCTTTGCGACAGGCTGGAAAGTCTTTATGCCGAAGCGGACGACATTGCGCGCAGCATTACCGACCTTGCCGACGGCGTGTCGTTCGACGAACAGGAGGCGCGTTGCGTTGAGGAGCGTATCGAACTTTTGCGCGCGCTGATGAAAAAATACGGCTCGGACGAGCGCGAGATACTCGATTTTCTGGACAAAGCAACGGCAAAGTACGACGACCTTGTAAACAGCGGCGAAACCATCCGCAAACTCAATGCGCAGCTGTTCGAGACCGACGATGAGATATTTTCGCTCTGTGCCCGCCTGTCGGAATTGAGGCGCGGCAAGGCGGCCGCCTTCGGCCGCGAAGTTGAAAAGCAGCTCCGCAGTCTGAATATCCCCGATGCGCAATTCGTGGTTGAATTTTCAGATTTCGACAGACAGAGCGCGCATCTCGACAGCGCCAACGGTTCGGACAGCGTATGCTTTATGTTTTCGGCCAACAAGGGCGAACCTTTAAAACCGCTCGGAAAGGTCATTTCCGGCGGCGAAATGAGTCGCTTTATGCTGGCGATAAAGACGCGCCTTAAGGGACTCAATGGTATTTCGACGTATATTTTTGATGAGATCGATGCCGGGATAAGCGGCATGACCGCCCGTACGGTGGCGCAAAAATTTATTGAAATTGCAGAACAGACGCAGATAATCGCAGTGTCGCACCTGCCTCAGGTGTGCGCGGCGAGCAATGCACAGTTTCTTATATACAAGACGGAAGAGAACGAAAAAACTGTTACGCGCGTCAGAAAGCTGACCGACGAGCAGAAGATAGACGAGCTTATAAGGCTCACGGGCAGCGTGGATTCTCCCGCGGCGCGGGAACACGCAAAACAGCTCATAGCGCAATACGTTAAGTAAAATCGGCTTCGGCCGATTTTTTATTTGGTCTGCATAATCCTTTCCGGACTGCGCACAATGTTTGTATGTCTTATTCCCTTAAAACCAAAAGAGCTCTGCTTGCGGTATTGTGCGCACTCATCATCTGCATATCGTTTGCAACGACGGCGGCCTATGCTGACGAGCGCGAAATATATCTCGGCGGATTTGCGGCCGGATTTGTGCTGAATACCAAGACTGTGGAGGTCGTGGGGTTGTGCGACGTGCTGTCGGAATCGGGCGTATCCAGTCCGGCGCGCGACTGCGGCATAATGGCCGGCGACGTCATAGAGAGCATCAACGGCGCAGAGGTCGATGAGGCGGACGATCTGAACAGGGCGCTCGACGAGCAATGCAAATATTATGAAATTGTGGTGAGGAGAGGAGACGAAACTCTGACCGTGCGCGCCGTGCCCGTGCTCGACCGCGCGTCGCGAAGCAGAAAGCTTGGCATGCTGGTAAAGGACAGCGTGAACGGAATAGGCACGGTGACGTTTGTGGATAAGACCAGAAACATGATCGCATCGCTTGGTCATCCCGTCACCGACAGATCAAAAAATATCATGCAGATAAACGGCGGGGCAATATACACATGTGCGATATACGGCGTAAAAAAGGGAATGCGCGGCAACCCGGGCGAACTTAAAGGCAGCATAGAGAGCAATTATATGATAGGCGCGGCATCGCAAAACGGGGCGTGCGGCATTTTCGGCAGAGTTTCGGAAGAGCTCGACACGTCGGAGTTGAAGAAGATAAAGACCGCAAACATCGGCGAAGCGGAGATGGGTAAGGCAACAATTTATTCCACCGTTACGGAGAACAGGACGGAGGAATACGACATCAGCATAATTAAAGTGGACGCTTTCAACAAGGATAACCGGAATTTTGTAATAAGGGTGGACGACAGGGAGCTGATAGAGCTTTCGGGCGGCATTGTTCAGGGCATGAGCGGCAGTCCGATAGTTCAGAACGGAAAACTCATCGGAGCGGTGACGCACGTGTTCGTCAACGACCCGACGAGGGGATACGGCATAGCGATAGATAAAATGCTCAATTCATATTGAGCGAAATTTCCTCATATAGATTTATATGGGGAAATTTTCTTTAAAAGAGATAAAATGGGATAAAAACTACATTATTGTCCTGCTTTCGGCCTTTATATTGGCTATTATATGTGGCATAGTACTTTACAAAATTGCAAATATATCCTTCTATTTCGAAAATTATGCCCGCGATTACGTTGCGTGTATATTTGCATTTGAAAGCGGACGACTGCTGGCGACACATGCGTTGAAGGAATTATTCTATCTTTACGCATTTTTCGTCGTAGCCAGATTTACAAAATTCAAGGCAGCGACGGCTGCCATAATTTTTATCCGGACGCTCGTGTGCGTATTTTATTGCGCGGTGCTGTTCGGACGTATGGGATTCGGCGGGGTCTGTTCCGCCGTAATAATCTTCATTCCTTGCAGTCTCGCTTCCGCCGCGTCATGCTGGTTTGTTGCAGAATGCTGCAGATTGCTTGAAATCAGGCATGCTCTGCTTTGTCCCGCCGCTTTTGCTTTGGCAAATTGTTTGCTCATGATGGTATTGCTGCACGTGGTGTTCAGGATTCTGATAGTTATAGTTTGATCATATACGCAAATGTATATTTTTCCGCCGTTTCCGCAAAATATTTGCATGAAAAAATTTGTTTTGGCGGCGTTAGGCGCGCTCGGGCTGTGTCTTGGCTGCGCGGTTGCTCCCGCGGGGAACGCAAGGGCGGAAGAAGATCTCGTTTCGGGCTGCAAAAGCGCCTGTCTTATTGACGCCGGCTCCGGAGAGGTAATATACGAGCAGAACTCGCTCGAACGCATGCCCATCGCAAGCGTGTGCAAAGTAATGACTCTTACACTGGTTTTTGAAGCCGCAGAGGGAGGCAAATTGCATTTCGGCGATCTGGTGTGCGTATCGGAGCGCGCGGCGGGTATGGGCGGTTCGCAGGTGTTTTTGCAGAGCGGGCTGAATTATACCGTTGACGATCTTGTAAAGTCCGTAGTTGTCTGTTCCGCAAACGACAGCTGCGTGGCGCTTGCCGAGGCCGTCAGCGGCAGCGAGGAAAGTTTTGTGGCCGCGATGAACGAAAGAGCGGAGCAACTCGGCTGTCGCGATACGCTGTTTGCCAATTGCACCGGTCTTCCCAAGCAGACGCAATACTCTTGCGCGCGCGACGTTGCGATCATGTTCGCCAATCTGACGGGGCATGAAAAGTATTTCGATTACAGCTCTATCTGGCTTGAAGATTTTGTTCATCCCGACGGGCGGACGACGTCGATGACGAACACGAACAAGCTGATCCGCAGGTACTCCGCTTGCGACGGCGGCAAGACGGGATTCACCAACGAAGCGGGCTTTTGTCTCGCTTCCACGGCCGAAAGGGACAATCTGCGTCTCGTGTCGGCGGTGCTCGGCGGCGGAACGAGCGATGCCCGCTTCGATTCGTCGGAAAATCTTTTAAATTACGGATTTGCCAATTATTGCAATAAAATGGTTCTGGACAGCGAAGTCAACATCAACGACAGGTTGCCTGTGCTGATGGGCGTGAAGGAGAGCGTCTGCGTGAGGGCCGAACGCGACAGCTTTGTGTTCTGCAGGCGCGGCGAACAGCCGGAAATTTCGTTTGTCGTGTCTCTTCCCGCAGCAAAAGCTCCCGTATTTAAAGGCGATGTCGTCGGCAGAATAGAAGTTTACAGGGACGGAGTGATGTGCGACAGCCTTGCGCTAGTCTGTTCGGAACAGGCCGACAGGGCCAAATTCTTTGATAACTGGCACAAGATCGCCGATAACTGGTGCATGTAGCGCCGCGGTTTATACCATATATTGTGTAAATCATTTGACTAAACGAGCCGCCTTTGGTAAAATAATTATATAATTATTTTGCCAGAGGCTCTTTTGATGAACCAAAGAAACACATTGAAAATAAATTCCGAGGGGCACCTCGAAATAGGCGGGTGCGACGCGGAAGAGCTTGCAAGGCGGTTCGGAACTCCGCTTTACGTCTTTGACGAAGCTTACATCCGCGAGATGATGCGCACATATAAAAAATCGCTGGAAGAAAACTACGGCGGATACGGCGTTGTGCTGTACGCTTCCAAGGCGTTTTCATGCAAGGCGATATATAAAATCGCCCGGAGCGAGGGCATCGGAGCGGACGTTGTGTCCGGCGGCGAGCTGTACACGGCGCTGAGCGCAGGTTTCCCTGCGGACCGGATATGCATGCACGGAAACAATAAAACGCCCGATGAATTGAACTACGCCGTAGACAGCGGGGTGGGCGTCATTGTGGTCGATTCCGAACTCGAAGCCGACAGGCTGGACGCGCTGTGCGAAAAAAAAGGCGTAAAACAGAGCGTGCTGATCCGCATAAATCCCGGTGTTGAAGCTCACACGCACGCTTATGTGCAGACGGCCACGCCGGACAGCAAGTTCGGTTTTTCGATAGCCAACGGCACGGCGAAAGAGATGACCGCATACGTGCTCGGCAAAAGGCATCTCGTTTTGAAAGGTTTTCATTGTCATATCGGTTCGCAGATATTCGAAAAACAATCCTTTGTGATCGCGGCCGAAAAGATGACGGACTTTATCGCAAAAATAAAAGCGGAATGCGGTTTTGAAGCGGGCATGCTGAACATCGGCGGGGGATTCGGGATATATTATACCGACGAAGATCCGAAGCTCGCATGTTCGGATTATGCCGGATACCTCAAAGCCCTGTGCGACACCGTTTCGGACAGAGCGGAAAAGCTCGGCATAGCCAAGCCCTTTCTGGCGATAGAGCCCGGGCGCTCGATAGTGGGCGAAGCGGGAGTGACCCTTTACACGGCCGGCGCAGTCAAAAACATTCCGGGAATAAAGACTTATATCGCCGTGGATGGCGGCATGTTTGAAAATCCGAGATACGCGCTCTATCAGTCCAAATATACGGTCGTCGCGGCGGGCAAGATGAACGCGCCGTGCACACAGAAGGCGACCATCGCCGGCAAGTGCTGCGAAAGCGGCGACATCATCGCCGTCAACGTCGCATTGCCGGAAATTGAAAGCGGCGACGTGCTTGCCGTGCTTTCCACGGGCGCATACAACTATTCGATGGCAAGCAATTATAACCGCAATTTTGTCCCCGCGGCCGTGCTCGTAAGGGATGGAAATGCCGATGTCATAATCAAAAAACAGACGTACGAGGATCTCGTCCGCAACGACGTCGTCCCCCAAAGACTCAAATAAATGTCCGTTGTCGATATCTTAAGCTACCTTGCAGGCTTTATCGCCGTAATATTCGTCCTCGTCCCGCATGAACTCGGGCACGCCTTTGCCGCGTACAAGTGCGGCGACGGCACGGCCAAGGCCATGGGCAGGCTGACGTTTAACCCGCTGAAGCACCTCGATCCCGTCGGCTTTATCTGTTGCGCTCTCGTCGGTTTCGGCTGGGCCAGACCGGTGCCGGTAAACCCTTCAAACTTCAAAAATTACCGCAAGGGGATGCTGATAACGTCTGCGGCGGGAGTCGTCGTAAACTACATAATCGCATTTTTCGCGTTCATGCTGTTTGCGCTGCTCAGCCATTTTGCGTTCGATGACGCGGTGACAATTACCGACGGCGTTATTTACTACAGAGCATATGACTCTCTCGGCTATGCCGGATTTTTTATATGCCTTGTGTTTTATCTTATATATTCTTACAGCCTTTGCGTGTTCGTTTTCAATCTTTTGCCGCTCTATCCTCTCGACGGGTTCAAAGTGCTTGAATCTTGCACGCGTCCGGTAAATCCCGTAACCCGCTTTCTGCGCGATTACGGACAGATGATACTCATTGTTCTGATCGCCGAAAGTTTCATCTGCGGTATTCTGGCCAACTATGTCGGTTGGGCGCATTACTGCGATATTCTCGGTTATATAATGCGCTTTGCAACCGAAATCGTCGGCTATCCCGTTCAGGCCGCATGGAGATGGATATTCACGCTATGACTTCAGCCAAAGACTACTCCAATTTTGAATCGGTCGTCGATTACAATACCGTTCTCGACGACTTCGAAGGCCCGCTCGATCTTCTGCTGCATCTGATAAATATTGCGCAGATAAAGATCGAGGATATCTTCGTGTCCAAAGTAACGGAACAGTTTCTGGACTACATAGAGTACATGAAGACCCAGCCTTCGCGCAATGTGGACAAGGAGAGCGAATATCTTGCCATGGCTGCGCGCATCGTATATATAAAGTCGCAGGCCATGGTCCCCGCCATGGAGGTGGCGGGCGAAGATATGGGCGGCGACGACGAGGAACGGCAGGCCCTGATAGAACAGCTGCGCCAGCGCGAATTTGAACTGATAAAGGAAAAGACGCCGCAACTGAAGGAGATGGAGACTGTAGGATTTTACTTCAAGCCGCCTTCCAAGGATTTCAGCGAAGTAAAGGTTGTCTACACCGATTTCAGCGTGTCGGCAATGCTTGAAGCGTTTGCCAAACTTCTGCTCCGCAACGAGAGCATGCAGCGCGAAAAGGACAACGTAAAGGAGATACCCAAGGATGAATTCACCGTAGAGGAAAAGGTGAAGTTTATCGGCGGAATGCTTGAAAAGAACGAGCAGATAGAGTTTGAAAGCCTGTTCGGCAGCTTTTCCAGAAACGAGGTCATCACAACCTTTCAGGCTCTTTTGGAGATGCTGAAATATCAGTACATAATTGTCGAACAACAGCAAACTTTCGGAACTATAATAATTAAACGCAATCCCGACGTGGATTTGAAGGATGTGGACATTGAACAATTTGACGAATATAATTGAGGCGATAGCCTTTGCCTCCGGCGACGCCGTTCAGGTGAAATTCATAATAGAAAAGCTCGGCTGCTCGCTGAAGGAGGTAAACGCCTGCATAGACGAGCTGAAGAATAAATATTCTGATCCGAGCGGCATACAGTTGCTTACATTCAACGGCAAAATACAGTTTGCAACCAATCCCGCCTACAAACAACAGATTTCGGCCGTGCTCCAGCCCATAAAGGAAAAAGAGTTCACGAGGACGATACTCGAGTGCGCGGCGCTTATCGCCTATAAACAGCCCGTCACCAAGGGCGAGCTGGAAGAAATAAGGCAGGTCAGTTGCGACTATGCCATACATACGCTGCTCGACCTCGATATGATAGTGCCCTGCGGCCGTAAGGACGCCGTAGGCAAGCCCATATTATATGCCACCACAGACAATTTTTTAAAACGCTTCAAACTCAATTCGATAGACGAATTGCCCGACTATGACGAGCTTATGGCCCAGATAGCCGAGCTGAACGCTTCAATCCTCGATGAGGAGGACAGCAATTATCTCTATCACAAGGACGAATATTCGGAAGAAAACGATCCTGAAATGATAGAAAAGAAAAAGAACGAAAAGCCCGAACCCAAAGTTACCGAAGACGGGTATGAATTGCCCGAACATCTCGACGGAGAGGACGACGACATAATCGAAATCAAATAATCTGACTGAAGATCAAATAATCGATAGAAAGCCGGCTTGAAGCCGGCTTTTTTACATGATTTACATATTTGCGTTAAGATATGCGGATAATAACAATGTGAGTACTGCCGCATGGGCGACGGCCGCAACATTTCTGATCCTGCTGTTTCCCGTTCACATCAACAACTACATCTACTTTGATTCCCGGCGCAGAAAAGGCGGACTGACTGTGGCGCTGTACGGCAGACTGCCCGTGCTGAAGGTCAACACGGTGGAGCATTCGCTCACAAAAATGCAGATAAACGGGCGCGACAAGCCGCTGGATTCAGGGTTTATCAAGAGCAACGCACTTAAAATTTTCAATAATTTGAGCGTGACGAAGGTGATTCAGCTCGGCGATTACGGCATGCTAAAGGACGGCCCGGCCTATGCGGCGGTAGCGCAACATGCGGCCGCACAGGCGCTCTATTCATTCATTGCGTTAAACGGCGGCAAAGCAAAACTGAGCAATTATATGATTCTAAACCGGGAACACGGCGACGTTGCATGGTGCGCAAAAATAAGCGGCGTTATCAATCTTCTCGCCGTTCTCAAAATAATTTTTATAATGATAACGGAGAAACTCAATGAACAAGCTTAAAAAGGAAAGGGTGCGCAACGAATACGAAAAACCGTTGCCTGCCATAGACAAAGTCGCCGACGCCGACACCGTGGTGGGCGACCCGATAATAACGGTGAGCGGGTCGCAGGTGATCCCAATCGCTTCGGTCACGGTTGTGAATATCGGCGGAGGAGGAGAATACGGCGACGTAAAGACGTTCAATGCCGCCGACGGATTCAAGCTTGCCGGCGGCAACGGCTCGGTAGTCACCGTAAAGCCCAAAGGCTTTCTCGTTGACGACGGCAAAGGCTGTCGGCTTTTGAAAATGGAGGACGAGCCCGTAAATGCGCTTATCGAAAAAACTGGCGAACTTGTGCGCAACATTACTGAAAATTAGTTTTGCCGTTGGCGTGTGCGCCGCTGCATCGGCCGGCGCACATTCGTTTTTTTGCCGGACGTACAGCGCAGAGGCGGACGGCAGGGCGGAATGCGTTATGGAACTTGCCACCGGCAGCACGTTGCACGCGCGCAACGAGATGGCGGAACTTCCCATGGCGAGCACGACAAAGATAATGACGGCGCTGATAATAATAGAGGACTGCGACCCGAACGAAGTGATAACCGTGCCCGACGAGGCCATCGGAGTGGAGGGTTCGAGCATATATTTGCGCCGGGGCGAAAAAATATCGGTAAAGGATCTTCTGTACGGACTCATGCTCCGCTCCGGCAACGACAGCGCAACAGCGCTCGCCATACATCACAGCGGCGGAATTGCCGAATTTGCTGAAGTCATGAACGAGCGGGCGGCGCGGGCAGGCGCAGTTCAAACGCACTTTTCCAATCCGAGCGGTCTGCCTGCCGACGACCACTACACGACTGCGCGCGACCTCTGCATTATAGCATGCGAGGCAATGAAAAACGCGCGCTTTAAAGAGATCGTTTCATCAAGAAGTTACGCCGGAGAATACCGCAGTTTTGTAAACAAGAATAAGATGCTGTCTCTTGTGGAGGGTGCGAACGGGATAAAAACCGGATACACGATGCGCGCAGGCAGATGTCTTGTATCTTCTGCCGAGCGGAACGGCATGGACGTTGTGTGCGTAGTGCTGAATTGTCCGGATATGTATGAAAGGAGCCAAAAACTCATAGAGTCCGCATTTTCCGGATACGAGCTGAAAGAGATAAAAGGCGACAGAGTTTTCATGTGCGGCGGACTGCCGTGCACAACGCGCAACACACAAACAATTCTGCTAAAAAAGGGGAGCAAAATACGGACGGAATGCGTTGCTTTTGAATGTAAGTCGCGCACAAATGCAGGCGACGTTGCGGGCAGACTGGAAATTTATTGCGAAAATAACTTGATTTTTAGCGCAGATTTATATAGTATTATTACCAGAGACAAAATTTTTTGAGGAAGAAATAATGCGCTTGAATAAATTTCTTGCCGCCTGCGGCGTTGCTTCGAGACGGGACTGCGACGAACTGATAAAACAGGGAAGAATAAAACTCAACGGCAAGGTTGCCACTCTCGGAATGGAAGCGGACGAGGGAGACGAGGTAACTTTCGACGGCAACAGAGTAGCTTTGAAAAAGAATGAGTATTATATTTTAAATAAGCCCAAAGGGTACCTGAGCACAGTATCCGACGAGCGCGGACGCAGAACCGTAATGGAGCTGCTGCCGCCGGACGTAGGAAGGATATATCCCGTCGGCAGGCTGGACTACGACAGCGAAGGGTTGCTGATACTTACAACGGACGGCGAACTCGCCCAGCGGCTCACTCACCCGTCAAACGAAGTCCCGAAAACATATCTTGTAAAGATAGAAGGGACGGCCACTGAAGCCACTCTCAATCCGATAAGGAGCGGAGTGGAGATCGAGGGCGGCTACGTCACAAAGAAATGCAGAGCGCACATAGTGGAAACAAACAAGCAGTATACCAAAATCCACATAACTATCACCGAAGGCAAAAATCGTGAGGTGCGCAAGATGTTTGCGGCTATAGGCAGGGAAGTCACGCTTCTCAAACGCATCAAGGTGGGCGAACTGACGCTGCGCGGCCTTGACAGGGGGCAATGGCGGAAGCTCAACAGACAGGAAATTCAGTACCTTATGTCGCTTTGAACAATTATCCGCGTTTGCCCAAATCGCAGCGCGGATAATTTTAGCAAATAAGCCAACGGCGGCCGTCCGCATGTTTTGCGGACGGCCGCCGTTGTTTTACAAATTTCGTACAAGGCCTATGACTTTGCCCAAAATTGTTACGTCGTCGAATACAAAATCTTCCATCTCGTCGTTTTCGGGATGAAGTACAATTTTCCCGTCTCTTTTGAAAAAGCGCTTTACCGTTGCGCTGTCGTCAACGAGGGCCACGACTATCTCGCCGTTTTCGGCAACGGGCTGTTTTTTTACGACAATTTTATCTCCGTTGAACATTCCTATGTTTATCATGGAATTGCCCTTGACGGTAAGCATGAACAGGTCGTCGCCCTTGAACAGATTGGACGGTATCGTAAAAAAGTCCTCGTAATTTTCCTGCGCGAATATGGGTTCGCCTGCGGCGACGGTGCCGATGAGCGGCACTTTTACGGCCTGCTGATTTATCGAAATGGCCCGGCGCTTGTTTTCGCCCACTTTGCTCTTGCTTATAAGTCCCTTTTCCGCCAGTTCGTTCATGATGTTGAATGCCGTGGCGGTGGAAGCTATCGCACAGGCGCGGCATATTTCGCGCACGGTGGGAGCATAGCCGTTTTCAGAAATAAAACTGTTGATATATTCATAAACGGCCTGCGCCTTATCCAATTTTTTCATGGTCGGCAACCTCCTTGAAATGAGTATAGCACATTCGTTTCAAAAATGCAAACGATTGTTCCTGTTTAAACGCTTGTTTTTATAATTTTTTTATTGTATAATATCAATCGGAAAATGACCGATACGGAGGTTTGCTATGAACAGGAGAGGAGAAGATTGCGTTCTTTACGACAGAAAGTGTATTGAGTGCGGCGAGTGCGACATGTGCGATCTCGACCCCGATAAGGTATGCGACAACTGCGGCAAATGTCTTGATATCCGCGACGACGCCGTGATCAGGATCGATAAAATAATAATGGATGAAGATGAGTAAAAGGCGGCGCTCTGCCGCCTTTTGACTTATTTTACGATATACTTTTCAAGCCTTGACAGATATTTCAGCTCCGCGGTGCAACCGACTTCCATTCCGTTATCGGTGTACGAGCGTGAAGTTTCGTTGAGCCCATGCGACAACGCGGAATAGGCCGACATCTCCGAATAGGGCACAAACAGCTTTAAAGTTACAAAGCTTTGTGCAAAACTTTGCTCTATCCGCTCTTTGAGCTGCGCAATCCCCTGATTTTTCTTTGCGGAAACATATATGCAGTCGCCGGGCAGACATTCGGTATTGTCCACAAGATCGCACTTGTTCAGCACTTTCAGGTACGGACTGTCGAACCCGAGAGACGCAAGGGTGGAGTAAGTCGTGTCGAACTGCATTTCATAGTCACCCGAAGCGTCGGCGACGAACAGCGCGAGGTCGCACCTTAAAGCGCTTTCGAGCGTGGACTTGAATGCTTCAACAATGTTGTGCGGCAGATCCTGTATGAAGCCTACGGTATCTATCAACACAAAGCGTTTTCCGTTGATTTCAAACGATCTCGCGGTTGGGTCAAGCGTTGCAAACAGGGCGTTCTTTTCGAGCACTCCCGCGCCGGTGAGCACATTCATCAGACTTGATTTTCCCGTATTTGTGTATCCGACGAGGGCAATCGTGCGAGCGTCGCTTTTTGCCCTTCTGCCGATGTGAAGCGCCCTTCGCGACGACATCTCCGCAAGCCGCTTTTCAAGATATTTTATGCGGTATCGTATGTGGCGCCTGTCCGTTTCAAGCTGGGTCTCGCCGGGGCCTCTCGACCCGATTCCGCCGCCCAAACGCGACAGTGCCGCGCCCTTGCCCTTAAGACGGGGATATATGTATTTCAGCTGGGCGAGCTCTACCTGAACCTTGCCTTCGCTCGTGACCGCATGAAGCGCGAAAATATCGAGTATGAGCGTAGTCCTGTCGATGACCTTTCTGCCTTCGAGCGCCGAAGATATATTTAAAGTCTGCGAGGGAGAGAGTTCGCCGTTGAAAAGCACCGTCACGCCCTCAAGGCCGGACAGCGTTGACGCTATCTCCCGCAATTTTCCCGAACCTATATATGTCGCCGGGTTTATTTCGCGTATGTTCTGATAGCTCGATCCGCAGTATGCGCCGCCGGCGCTTTCGATGAGGGCCACGGCTTCCTCGTGCAGCACTCGCCATTTATCCGAAGTTATCGGCTGTATTATAAAAACCTTTTCTATATTTTGCATATTCAGTCGTTGCCGTCTTCGTCGTCGGGACGAAGCCGGACTTTGCCCGCAACCGAGCGGCGGATATCTTCGCTTATGGCTGCGTAATGTTTTTTTGTGGTGTTGACGTCCTTGTGCCCGAGCACGTCGGCAACGACATAGATGTCGCCGGTCGCGCGATACAGGGCCGTGCCGTATGTGCTTCTCAGCTTATGAGGAGAAATTTTTTTAAGAGGAGATACTATTTTTGCGTATTTCTGCACGAGATTTTCAACAGCTCTCACAGTTATGCGCCGCTTTTGCGAGGAGAGAAAGAGGGCGTCCTTGGGGCCGCAGGGCAACCCGGACTGCTGTTTGTGCTCCATATAGCGTTCAATCGCTCCGGCAACATCGCCGTCAAAAAAAAGTATAGATCTGCTGCCGCCTTTACGCGTTACTATAAACGAATTGTCGCTGAAATTGATATCTTCGTTGTTCAACCCGACAAGTTCGCTTATTCGTATACCCGTCCCGAGAAAGAGCGTGACGATGGCGCTGTCGCGCACCTTTGTCCGCTCATGAAAGATGCGCTGGTGGGGGGATAGACCGTCGCCCGACTGCGCAACGTCTATCATTTCGTAAACTTCGTCGCCGTCAAGACGGATTATCGGTTTTTCGTGCAATTTCGGGGTTGCGACTTTAGCCGAATTGTCGACGCTTATCATGCCGCGATTGAAAAAATATTTGAACATGGCGCGCACCGACGACAACTTTCTCGCCTTGGCCCGCTCGTTGCACACATGCTGTCTGCCGTTATAAAAGTAGCGCGAAAGAAACGAAAGAAACATTTCAATGTCGTTTCCCGTAACGCTTTCGATGTCGGAAAGAGTAAATTGTTTTACGGATTCATAATTTTTAAATCTTTTTGACATCAGAAAGAAGAAGAAAATCTTCAGGTCATGGGCGTAATTCAGACGCGTGAGGGGGGATGTCTGACTGTCGATGGCAAGGAAATAGTCGCAACAAAAATCAGGCAACTCTTTATCCAGCAGTTCTTCAACCGTCGCAAGATTGCGGTTGTTGCGCTCAACATAATAATTTGTATTGTTTTTATTGTCTGACAAAGCTGAACCTCACAAATACAGATTTATCGGAATGGAATTAATGTGAGTGGCAGGAGCGGAAAATGCCGGAAAATTGTCGGCCCATGGATGTGGGCAGCCGCACGGCAAGCCGGCATAAACACGCAATCCGGGAGCAAACAAAATAATTTGCACAAAAAATAGCGGTGGAGTTGCTTTGCGCAACCGGAATTCTTTTTATTATTATAGCACGGAAATTAATTTTTCGCAAATATTTGTGACAAGTGGAGTATATGCATTTCTTCGTAAAACACAGCTTTTACGAAGAAATAGACCTTTAAAATGATTTTAATACAGAAAACAGACAACACTTTGCGAAAATGTGTCCAGTATCAGCTCAAAGCAAAAACAAATTCAATATAAAAGCTATGCATACAATTTAAAATAAAATTGTCTGAAAAACAAAAATTGCAAGTTCAGACACGAGATTAAAATTGTTGTAGCGACTATTTTCAAAGCCATACTTTTCTGGCACACGCGCCGACGCGGAATTAGAAGCAAAAATTTCAGCTTTGAAATTAAGCGCTCACATTGCGCAATTTCTTTATTGTTTATCGCAAAGCAGACTCGCTTATACTCACAATCAGTCTCAAAGCATTTGCGCGACAACATATAAAAATATCCGCAAAAATATCCGCAAGTCTAAATATTTAAATACGATTTTGCACAACCGGCAATAAAACGCAGACAGTCTTACGCTGCAAAATCATATTAAATTCACATAATATAATGCTTTAATATAATGATTGATTAAATCATTGGTCCGCGACCATTAGTCCCGCGATTTGCGGATTTTTCCGCAAATCGCGGCGATCGGCTAAAGCTTGCATGATAAATCACGCGTGCGCCATAAGCACATTCTTCCGATCTGCCTGCCCGAAAAACAAAAACCTGATTCTTCTTCAGCCGCAACATGCGGACAAAAATTATTTTGTGTAAATGCGTTTTTCGCCGTAATTAGGCTTCCTTTTTGTCAAAATTGTGCTTTAATGCTTATTCCGAGACACATAAAACCATATTATGTCACGCATAGTACATGGTAAATTTGATGAAATATGGCAATGAGCGGGTAATTTTACCCGCTCATCTGTTCTGATTAAGGTTATGTTACTTCAACGGTTTAAGATTCCAGATATTTTCGGCATAATCTTTTATGCTTCTGTCTGCCGCAAAATATCCGGCCGCAGCAATGTTCCTCAACGAGATCTGGTTCCACTTCATCTTATCCTTTGCGTACAGTTCGGAAAGCTCGCGCTGAGTCTTGCTGTACGAAGTGAAATCCGCCATGCACATATAAGGATCGGCAACGGGCGACCCGGTCAGCAGGTAATTCGCCATGTCGGAGAACGACTGTCCGTTGAATCCGATTATCAGAGCTTCGATTATTCTGCGCAGTCTGGGGGACTCGTTATAATATGTGCTCGAACTGTATCCTGCACGCCAGATGTCGTCCACTTCGTTGGACTTGTGGCCGAAGATAAAGATATTGTCCTCTCCCACGGCCTCCGCCATTTCCACGTTGGCGCCGTCCAAAGTTCCTATCGTCAGCGCGCCGTTTATCATGAACTTCATGTTGCCTGTGCCGCTCGCTTCTTTGCCCGCAAGAGAGATCTGTTCGGATATCTCCGAAGCCGGCATCAGCATCTCGGACATCGTTACGTTGTAATCTTCCATGAATACAACGTTCAGCTTGCTGCTTATCTTCTTATCCTTGCGTATTTCTTCGGAAATAAAGTTGATAAGCTTTATTATCTGCTTTGCCATCGAATATCCCGGTGCAGCCTTAGCGCCGAAAATATATGTTTTGGGATGTATATCCATATCGGGATTATCTCTTAAATCGAGATAGGTATCGATGATATTCAGAGCATTGAGAAGCTGGCGCTTGTATTCGTGCAGTCGTTTGGCCTGCGTGTCGTAAATGGACGAAGGGTCTATCACAAACCCCTGCTTTTTGTAAGCATAATCGGCAAACTGCTGCTTTTTAACGGCCTTTATCTCTTCAAGCTTTTTGAGGACGGTCTTGTCGTTTTCAAATTTTTTGAAGTCGGCAAGCTTCATGCTGTCATGCACAAATCCGTCGCCGATGCACTCCACAAGCAGAGACGTAAGTTCAGGGTTGGCCTGACACAGCCAGCGCCTGTACGCTATACCGTTTGTTACGTTAGTGAATTTGTAGGGCGTAAATTCGTAGTAGTCCTTAAAGACGGACTTTTTGATGATTTCGCTGTGCAGAGCGGCAACACCGTTGACGCTGTGACTGCCGTAGACGGACAGATTTGCCATCTTGACGCGGTCGTGTTCGATTATCGACATCCTCGAAATCTTCGCCCATTCACCGGGGAATCTGTTCCAGAGCTCTTCGCAGAGCTTTCTGTTTATCTCCTTGATTATGGAGTGTATTCTCGGAACGGTCCGCTCGACGAGATCCTCCTGCCACGTTTCGAGCGCCTCGGCCAGAACCGTGTGATTGGTGTAAGCGCACGAAGCCGTGGTTATGGCCCACGCATCGTCCCACTTATAGCAATATTCGTCGACAAGTATCCTCATGAGCTCGGCAATGGCCATTGCAGGATGAGTATCGTTGAGGTGTATCGCGGCAAGCTTGGGAAGATCTCTCAACTCGCCGTATCTGTGTCTGTGATCGTTTATGATATTCTGAATGGATGCCGAGCACAGGAAATACTGCTGCTTGAGCCTGAGCGACTTGCCGTTCAGATGATTGTCGGCAGGGTAAAGCACTTTTGTCAGCACGTCGGCGTCGTTGTCCTCCGCCATGGCCTGATAGTAATCGCCCTGCGAGAACAGCTTCATGTTGAAGTCCTGTACGGGCTTGGCCTTCCAGAGCCTGAGCACCGAAACGGCTTCGCTGTCCTTGCCGGAGATCATCATGTCGTAAGCCACGGCTTCAACATCCTGACTGTCGATATAATTTATTTCGAGAATGCCGTTCTCGGCCCACCTCTCCTCAACTCTTCCGCCGAAACGCACTATATAGGATTTGTCGGAGCGTTGAGTGAGCCAGGCTTCGCCGCCGGGCAGCCAGACATCCGGCAGTTCTGTCTGCCAGCCGTCGATGATCTTCTGTTTGAACAGGCCGTACTCATAGCGCAGGGAATAACCCATTGCCGGATAATTCCCCGTTGCGAGAGCATCCATAAAGCAGGCAGCGAGCCTGCCGAGTCCACCATTACCCAATCCGGCGTCAGGTTCTAGCTCGTAAAGCTCGTCGAGCTTTACGCCGTATCCGTCGAGCACTTTTTCAAAAGTTTCAGTAGCGCTCAAATTGTACAGGCTGTTTTTGAGCGAGCGTCCGAGCAGGAATTCCATGCACAGGTAATACACCCTCTTTGCGCGTCTGGTCTTCATCTTTTTGGAAAATACCTGACGCTTTTGCAGGAGTATGTCCCTGACGCTCATAACGACCGCCTTATAAATCTGATCCTTCGTCGCTTCGGCAGGGCTGACTCCGTAATAGCGGGAAACTTTGCCTTTGACGAGATCCCTGACTTCTTTTTCGGTAATAGTTGTTGCCATTAAGTAATTTCTCCTATTTTACAGTAATTATCTGAGCATATCCAGATACAACGCTTCGTATTGTTTAGCCGAATTTTTCCAGCTGAAGTCGGTTGTAGCTGCTCTGTACATCAATTGTGACCAGACCGGCTTGTTTTTATAATCGGCCACGGCCTGCCTTATCACATACAGCATGTCGTGAGCGTTATAATTGGTAAACGTATAGCCGTTCTGCTGGGGTTTTATGCTGTCGTACAGTCCGCCGGTCTCCCTTACGATGGGCACGGTAGCATATCTGCACGCAATCATCTGCGAAAGTCCGCAAGGCTCCGACTTTGAAGGCATCAGGAAGATATCCGACCCTGAATAAATCTTGCGCGAAAGGTCGTTGTTGAACATTATCTGCGCGCTCATCTTTTCGGGATATCTTCTTGCAAGGTCCTTAAAGAATCCTTCGTAATGCGAATCGCCCGTGCCGAGAACGACGACCTGAACGTCGCTTTGCAAAAGTTCTTCGATGATATTGAGCACAAGATCGAAGCCCTTATGCGAAACAAGGCGCGAGATCATGGATATAACGGGCGTTTCGGGCTTTACGGGAAGGCCGAGCATCTTCTGAAGTTCAGCCTTGCAAACCGCCTTGTTGCTCATATCGTCGGGGGTGTAATTTGCAAAAATATGGCTGTCGTACTGGGGATTATAGCCGATATCGTCGATGCCGTTGAGAATGCCCGTCAGCTTGAACTCGTTTCTTCTGATTATCGGATCGAGCCCGTGAGCAAAATACGGATCTTTTATCTCCTGCGCATATCTCGGCGAAACGGTTGAAAATCTCTCGCAGCACTCTATGGCGCCTTTCATGAGATTTATGGAATTATTATACTCTACAAGATACTGATATTTTCCGTAAATGTCAAACAAAGACGACAGGATATCGAGAGAATATTGTCCCTGATATTCAATATTATGAATCGTGAACAGCGCCCTTATGAACTGATATTCCTGTCTGAAGCAGTAATTTGTCTTGAGGTAGATGGCCGCAAGAGCCGCCTGCCAGTCGTGGCAGTGCATTACTTCGGGATAGAAATTGAGGAAGGGCATGATCTCGAGCACGGCGCGCGAGAAGAAAGCAAATCTTTCGCCGTCGTCGAAATACCCGTAGCATCCGGGACGCTTGAAGTAAAATTCATTGTCGAGGAAATAGAATATCACGCCGTCCTGCTCGTATGAGAAAATGCCGCAATACTGATTTCTCCACGCCAGATGGACATAGATGTTGCCGAGATAAGTGAACTTATCCCTGTATTCCTTTTTGATATCCGAATACAGCGGCACCACCACCCTCACGTCGTAATTGCCCGTTGCGGCTATCGCCTTTGACAGCGAACCGATGACCTCGGCCAGACCGCCGGTGACGATGAACGGCGTGCATTCCGAAGCAACGAATAATATCTTTCTCTTATAAGGCGCGGCGGGCGCTTCCGCAGCAGCCTTGGGTTTTCTTGCGGGAGCCGCTCTCCTTGTTGTCTTTGTCGTTGTAGCCATAGTTGTTCCCCCTTGATGATTTAAATATGAGTGCCCTTGTTGATGAAATAAGGTTTTTGAGCGCAGCCTGCAAGTTTTGTTCCGTTGCCTATAGCAACGTCCTTGTCGCTTACAACGTACGAAAGGTCGCAGTCGTCGCCTATGAAGTTCTCGCTCATGATTATGCAGTTCTTGAGCGTGGCGCCCTTGCCTACCTTTACTCCGCGGAATAAAATGCAGTTCTCAACGGTGCCCTCGATGAGACAGCCGTCGTGAATGAGCGAGTTTACGACCTTCGCGCTCTCGGTGAATTTTGCGGGCGGCGCGTCGTTGACCTTGGTATATATATCCCTGTCGCCGAAGAGCTCCGTGCGCACCTTTTTGTCCAGCAGATCCATATTGGCCTTGAAATACGAGCGGAGAGAATCGATGTTCTGATAGTAACCGTCGTACTTGTAGCCATAGATGTTTCCACCCTTTACGGCGGGAACGACTATATCGGCCGAAAAGCTCGAATAGCCGCGCGCGATGGCCGTCTGTATGAGATTCAGAAGATACGAAGTGCGCGCAACGAATACGTTTATGTAGTTTTTGCGGACGCCGTCGGCGGGCTGATTTATATCGACGGAGACGACTTTGCCGTCCTTGTCGGTTTCGAGCATCATGTACGAATTGACTTCGCCTCCCTCATGCTCGTGATAAACCAAAGTGATGTCGGCATTGGTCTTTGCATGCTGTTCAATAATCTTGCTGTAATCTATTTTATAAACGGCGTCGCTGTCCGCAACGACGACGAAATCTTCCTTGCACTTCTTTAAGAATGCGGAAGAACCCTTCAGCCCTTCGAGGCGGTTGCGGTAGAGCATTTCGCTCTCATCGCTGTAGGGAGGAAGCAAAATCAGGCCGCCCTCCTTTCTTGCAAGATCCCACTCCTTGCCGGAGCCGAGGTGATCCATGAGCGACTGATAGTTGTTCTTTGTTATCATGCCTACGGTGGTTATGCCTGAATTGACCATGCACGAAAGCGCAAAATCCACCAGACGATAGCGTCCGCCGTAGGGGATAGACCCCTTTGATCTTACTTTAGTCAATTCGGGTACGTTTTCATCGTTTGTGCTCGAAAATATAACGCCAACTGTCGAAGCCATCTTTATTCCCTCCCTTACACGTTTTTATCTGCTATTTCGCCTGCAGGCACCGTTGCGCCGTCGCTGACGGTTATTCCTCTGCCGAGAACGGTTATGCCGTTGGTCTTGCCCTCTATCTTGCTCGCCTTTTCGATAACGTCGCCTACCGCGGCGTTTTTGCCGATAGTTATCTCTTCGTCGATGATAGAGTAGTTTACCTTGGCGCCGGCCTTGACCACCGTGTTGCCCATCAGCACGCAGTCCTTCACCTCCGCGCCCTTTTCGATAACGCAGTTCGTGCCTATCACGGAATTTATGACCGTGCCTTCAACGTCGCAGCCGTTGGCTATCATGGAGTTGACGACCTTGCCTTTGACGTAAGCGGGCGGCGCGAGCGGGCTCCTCGAATGTATCACCCTTTCGGTGTCGCGGAGATCGAATTTGGGAACGGCGCCCAGAAGATCCATATTGGCCTCCCAGAGCGAGCTTATAGTGCCGACGTCCTTCCAGTAGCCTTCAAAACGATAGGAATACATCTTTTCGCCGGCATTGAGCATTGCGGGAAGAACGTTCTTGCCGAAGTCTTTTTCGGACTTCGGATCCTTTTCGTCGAGCTCGAGGTACTTAAACAGCTTGGACGCGGTAAAGATGTATATGCCCATCGATGCAAGGTCGCTTTTAGGCTGCTTGGGCTTTTCCTCGAATTCATAGATAGACCCGTCGGGATTGGTGTTGAGTATGCCGAATCTCGAAGCCTCCTTCATGGGCACCTTCATGCACGCGATGGTACAATCGGCCTTTGCAGCCTTATGCGCTTCGAGCATCTTGTCGTAATCCATCTTATAGATATGGTCGCCCGACAGGATGAGCACATACTCGGGATCGTACATCTTCATGAACCTGATGTTCTGATAGATAGCGTTTGCCGTTCCCTTGTACCACGAAGTATCGGTCTTTGCTTCATAGGGCGAAAGGATATGTACGCCGCCGAAAGTTCTGTCGAGATCCCAGGGCTGTCCGTTGCCCACATACTCGTTAAGAACCAACGGCTGATATTGCGTAAGAACGCCGACGGTATCGATCCCGGAATTGATGCAGTTGGAAAGCGGGAAATCGATTATCCTGTACTTTGCGCCGAAGCATACCGCAGGTTTGGCTATGTTGCTGGTCAAAGCATACAGTCTGCTGCCCTGTCCGCCGGCAAGCAACATCGCCACGCACTCTTTTTTTCTAAGCATTGCTTAAGTCCCCCAATAATTTATTTGTCTTTTAAAAAATACAAACAAGCCAGCTTGGGAATATCCAGCACAACCGAATGTTCCTTGCCGTGGCTCGATATTTTTTTCGTTTGAACGACGCGCTTTCTGAATTTGCCGTCACCGCCGAACGCTCTCCTGTCCGTATCGAGAATGAGCCTGTACTTGCCCCTGTGCTGCCCTATGCGGTAACCGAGCTGATCGATACCTGAAAAGTTTACGACGCACATCAGCACGTTGCCCTCGTCGTCGCGGCGGTTGAACGCCAGCACGTTATTGATAACGTCGTCGACTACAAGCCATTCAAATCCGCTCCAGTCCGTCTCCACCCTGTAAAGCGGCGGGCAGTTTTTGTACAGCTCGTTCAGCGCCTTTACAAATACGCGCATCTTTGCGTGCTTTTCGTAGCTCGTCAGAAAATAATCAACGGACTTCGTATAATCCCACTCGGCAAACTGCGCAACTTCATAGCCCATGAAATTCAGCTTTTTGCCGGGATGCGCATACATAAATCCGAGCATGCCGCGCATGCCTGCAAACTTGTCCGCGTACTCCCCGGGGAATTTGTTTACTATGGAGCCCTTCACGTGCACTACTTCGTCGTGCGAAAGCGGCAGAATGTATCGCTCGTTGAGCGAATACATCATGGAAAATGTAATTTTTGTATGGTGATAATGTCTGTAGAGCGGATCCTGACGGCAATAAAATAATACGTCGTTCATCCAGCCCATATTCCATTTAAAATCAAAACCGAGTCCGCCGTTCTCCGGCGCGGACGTAACTCCCGAAAAGGCCGTGGACTCCTCGGCCACGGTAATGATCCCGGGGAATCTGCGATGCAGCTCGGTGTTGAACAGCTTTAAAAAATCTATTGCGTCCAGATTGCGGTTGTCGCCGAACACGTTGGGCGTCCACTGTCCTTCACCCTTATCGTAATCGAGATAGATCATGGAAGCCACGGCATCCACGCGCAACCCGTCAACGCCGAATTTTTCGGCAAAATACGCCGCGCTCGACATGAGAAAGCTGCGCACTTCTGCTCTGCCGTAATCAAACTTTCTTGTCCCCCAGCCGCGGTGCTCCATATTGTCCCACAGCGCGCACTCATACAGCGGCTGACCGTCAAATTCGTACAATCCGAAATCATCTTTCGGAAAGTGCGCGGGCACCCAGTCGAGTATCACGCCTATATTGCACCTATGGAAGGCTCTGACAAGCGACGCGAAATCATCTGGCGTGCCCAGCCTGTCGGTCACGCTGAAGTATCCGGTTACCTGATAGCCCCACGACCCGTCAAACGGATATTCCGTAACAGGCATGAATTCCACGTGCGTGTAGCCCATATCGGCAACGTACGGAACGAGCTGCTCTTCAAGCTCCGCAAACGAAAGATAACCGCCGTCGTCCTTCCTCTTCCAGCTGAGGAGATTTACTTCAAATATGTTTACCGGTTCGGCAATCGGGTCGGCCGCCATGCGGAATCCTGAATTTACCGGAGCGTCACAGATAACAGAGTTGTGAGAATGCGGCAGATTGCTTCTGAAGGCAAACGGATCGCTTTTGATGAGCTGCCTTCCCTCAAACGTCGTTATCCTGAAACTGTAAAGATCTCCCGAAACGGCTTCCGGACATGTGATCTCGTAACTTTCGCCGTCGGACATGCGCGACATTTTTCCGATGTCGCGGCCGTTAAGAACGAGACTGACGGACGACGCGTGCGGCGCCCAAACGCGGAAGACATAACCGCCGCAAGGCTCGCTATGACAGCCGAAAATTTCATATGCAGTGCTGCACGTTCCGTCGTGAAAGGCCCTTAAGGCGTCCAAATCAATCATATCCGATAATATTTTATCATACAAGCTTTTATTTTTCAATACTCAATTTTAAAAATCTTGCATAAAAAATCACAACGAGCACGATTATTAACGTTATCAAAGGTAAAAATTTATTCAACCTCGGAGGGAAATATATCGTCGGCAATGACGGCGCAGATGCTATCGCCGTCGAGACACACAAACAGATTGTCCGCAACGCGCATAATCATGTCGCCGGACTGCGGCGAACCCAAAACGAGAGCGCCGCGCGCCCTGTCTTTTCCCGCGCCAGCGAGGTCGCAACAGATAAATTCTCCGCAGAAGAGCCTGTACGGAGCCGTTGCCGCGACCGCCCCGTCGGTTGAACAGAATTCACCGACGTCAACTTCATTCAGCCGTTCCGGCCGCACCTGACCGCACAGCCCCGTTATCCGCCCCGATGGCTCATCTGCACACAGATACAGGTCGCCCTGTCCAGTCCAGAAAAGGCACGGTGCGTCTGCGAAACCGGAATTTATGAGCCGTCCGCCGGAAAAACTTATCCTGTTGGCCGACGGCACGCCTATCGTCGGGGAGAATTTTATAAACATATCCAAATTGCATGCGTATATAATTTCAGACACCGGAAAACCGCGCGCCGGAACTTTGCGTGCGGAGGGGATTCATTCGCCTTGACAGAATGCCGACCGCTTCGTCCGCAGCTGCCGCAGCGGCGGCAGGGCAAATAACGCGCTCCGCAGAATATTATAAATTATGTAAAGAAAAAAATCAATACCATACCGAAAATTTATCTCGCCATTTTTACAAAAAAACCAAAAATGCCCCGAACAATGCGTTTGACAGAGCCGCTCTTTGACTGTATAATTGCAGATATGAACAACATCATACTTATCGGCATGCCTGCCTCGGGCAAGAGCACTGCCGGAGTTTTGCTTGCAAAGCGGCTCGGCTATGGATATATTGATTGCGACCTGCTCATACAAAACGAGCAAAAAGCCCTGCTTTGCGACATTATCGACAAAAACGGCGTCGACAAATTTATAGAAATAGAAGAAAAAATAAATTCCGAGCTGTGGGCGGAAAGGTGCGTCATTTCCACCGGAGGAAGCGTTATCTACGGCGACGGTGCAATGCGCCATTTAAAGACGCTCGGAAAAATTGTTTATATCAAAGTCGGTCTCGCGGAGCTGGGCAGACGGCTTGCGGGCAAAGACCTGTTTGCCCGCGGCGTTGTTATGAAAAAGCCCGGCACCACTCTCTCCGAACTGTATGACGAACGTGCCCCGCTCTATGAAAAATACGCCGATATAATAGTTGACTGCGATCGTCTCACTCTCGACCAGACTGTGGAAGCGATAGCGCGCGCTATCGCATGAGCGGGAACTTACGCACCATTCAAAAAAATTCTATTTTTTAAAAAATATAAATATTTTGGCTTGACATCGCATGCAAAATATTATATTATAAAAAAGCTTTTGAAAAAGCACGCACTCATGGCGGAATTGGCAGACGCGCAAGACTAAGGATCTTGTGGAGCGATCCATGCAGGTTCAACTCCTGTTGAGTGCACCAAGTCATAATAGCTTGAACTTCTTTACAATAAAAAGAATGTTCGGGCTATTTTGCTATTTAAGAAATTCTAAAAATAATTGAGTTGTCAAATCAAGCGCAACACTTGGATATAAATAATTCTTGTGTCGAAAGTAAGATAAAACCTTTTGTTGTACTTTTGATAGAAAGAATCCTGACTATTTACTATAATTTACTATAATTGATTTTTTGAGATAGAGCAGAAATGGTTCTTTCAGGAGAAAGGTTATGAATGATAAATGGGATGCTGTTAAGTACACGAATGATTTTTCGTTTGTACATAAATATGGAAATGATTTGCTTCAATTGATTGATATAAAAAAAGATATGTCTGTTCTAGATTTGGGCTGTGGGAACGGCACTCTTACCAAAAAAATGAGCGATATGGGTCTAAATGCAATAGGGCTTGATTCCTCTGAAGATTTATTAGAAATTGCACACGAATTGTATCCAAACATTAAATTTATTAAAGCAGACGCTACTGATTTTACATTGGAAACAAAAATGGATGCAGTTTTTTCGAATGCGGTTTTTCATTGGATTGTTAAAAGAAAACAGAGTAAAATGCTTGATTGCGTATATAAATCATTGAACAATGGCGGTCAGTTCGTATTTGAATTTGGTGGATATGGAAACAATGCATTGATTCACGCTGCTCTGCAAAAAGAATTTCAAGCAAGAAAGCTTTTTTATAAATTACCTTTTTATTTTCCCACTATAGGAGAATATTCTCAACTTCTGGAAAAAGCAGGATTTATGATAGTTTATGCAACTTTATTTGAAAGAAAAACTGAACTTAGCGGTAAGGATGGTCTTGCAGATTGGATAAAAATGTTTATCAAAACTCCTTTTGAAAAAGTTGATGATAAGATTAAAAATGAAATTATATGTAGCACCGTAGAAAGATTATCTAAAAAACTTTATTTGGATAATAAATGGTATGCCGATTATGTTCGCATCAGATTTAAGGCAATTAAAGAATGATTTGCACTTTTCAACAACTTTTTTATTTGTTTCAGGTTTCTGTTTGTCAATAAAAATAAAGTCGCACCGCTTTTGAATACTGTTCTGTTTTTCTATAAAAAAACGTAAGTCCAAACCTTATCGGTTCAACTTTGTTTTCACGCTGGGCACCAAAAAGCGCAGACGACAACAGGTCGTCTGCGCTTTTTGCGTGATTTTTATCGATACAGGAGTTGAGGGGAAACAAGCAAACAGCTTGTGTTTGCCAATGCCGTCGGTCTCTGCCGCCTGCAAAACGGCGGCAATCCGCTGTTTTCGCTCGCCGCGCACAAGCAGCGCCCCCCTGTTGAGTGCGCCAAAACAGAAAGCGCGCATTTGTAATTTTCTATGTTTTGTCATGTAAACGAAAAATAAACATGAATAGAGCGAAGATCGCGAACGGGAATGAACGATTTGCGCTAAAATGATAAATTTACAAAAGCGGATTTTTGGTGCAAACCGAACATTTACCGCACCATTCACCTGACGCCATGCCAAACAGGAAACCACCGTTGAGTGCACAAAAAATGAGAGGATGCATAGGCCGCCCTCTCTTATTTTACCGTGAAAGATAAATTCAACAGGAATTAACGGGAATCAGGCAGACTGTGCATGTGTCGGTCGGATAGCTCGCCTGCTGCTTTACTGCCCCACCCGCTTTGTCTATCAGACATGTGCATGATATTACCTCGTCAATGCGTAAACCAAAGCATCGAAAACGATCCCGTCCTTTACTACAGTCTTTTTTAACTTACCTTCGCATACAAATCCACACTTTTCGAGCACGCGCGCCGACGCGGAATTAGGAGCAAAAATTTCAGCATAAATGCGGCAGACGGACGCATTTAAGAAAATATTCTTTACCACAAGTCTTACGGCCGCAGCCGCAATGCCTTTTCCCCAATACCTTTTGCCGACATAATAACCTATCGAAGCCGTGCAGGATTTATGCCCCGTACCGACGACATAAGAAATTATCCCCACCATCAGGCCGTCGCAGATTATCGCAAAAACCTGTTCGCCGCCTTTTAAAGACATGTTTTTAGCATACTCTATAAAATTCTGCGCATCGCTTAAAGTATAAGGCAGCATCGATAAAAGCAAATACCTCTGAACGTCCTCATCGTTTACTATTTCAACGAGCGCCGGGGCGTCGTCGTATTCAAGTCTCCTTAAACGTATATTCATCTTCTATCCTTTTCAGAGTCGTCTCAACCTCCTCCTGCAGTTGCGCAAGATTTGCGTTATTATGTATGACATAATACTCTGCAAAATCTCCATTATCATAATCAAACTGCGAGGCCATCCTTCTTTTTACCGCTTCTTCGGGCACATTGTCTCGCTTTGCCGCCCCCGCCATCCTATCACTTGCGTCGCGCAAGACAACAATCACGCCGTCAAACAGCGACTGAGCGCCACTCTCAAACAGCAGCGGCACCTCGCAGAAACATATTTTATCGTACGCGGCTGCGCGGCGGAACATCTCGTTATAGATGGCAGGGTGAGTTATCTCGTCCAGCGCCGCCAATTTTTCCCTGTCGCCAAAAACTATTTCCGACAGTTTTTTCCGGTCGAGCCGGCCGCAGCCGTCCGTAATATCGCCGAAGTGCCGGCAGAGCTTTGCTATGAATTCAGGCCGTTCCGCGAGCTCCGAATATATCCTGTCACACGACAGCACAGGGTATCCTCGCTCAGCTATCATATTAAGAACGGTCGACTTGCCGCTGCCGATCCCGCCCGTCACCGCTATTTTTTTATTTTGCTTCATACCAGTTTCTGCCCGTATGCACATCTACGCTCAACGGAACGTTAAGCTTCACCGCGTTCTCCATCTCATATTTCAGCAGTTCAGCCGCTTCTTTTGCTTCGTCTAAAGGGCAATCGAGCACGAGCTCGTCATGTACCTGCAAAATGAGCTTTGCTTTGAACCCTTTGTTTTTCAGCGCATTGAACACATTCAGCATCGCGATCTTGATAATATCCGCGCTGGAGCCCTGCAACGGCATATTCATTGCCGCGCGCTCGCCGAATTGCCTGATATTGTAGTTTGTGGAGTTGATCTCTCTAATATAGCGCTTTCTGCCCGTAAGAGTCGCAACATAGCCGTGCTCTTTGGCAAAATCCACATTGGATTGCATGTAATCCTTCACTGCGCTGTAAGTTGCAAAATAATTGTCTATATACTCCCTTGCCGTCTTTACCGGGATATTCAGATTTTTAGCCAGCCCGAAATCGCTTATGCCGTAGATGATGCCAAAATTGACGGCTTTGGCCTCCGAACGCATCTTCTGCGTAACTTTATCCTTCGGCACGCCGAAAACCTGCGCGGCCGTCACGGCATGTATATCTTTACCCGTCCTGTAAGCTTCCACAAGCTCCGTGCAACCGGAAAAATGTGCAAGCAATCTCAACTCGATCTGCGAGTAATCCGCGTCGACAAACACGTTGCCCCGGCTCGGGACAAAAATTTTGCGCAGCTCCCTGCCCTCATCCTCCCTGATGGGAATATTCTGGAGATTAGGGTTGGCGCTGGACAACCTGCCCGTTGACGTTACCGTCTGATTATACGTTGTATGCACGCGCTTTGATACGGGATCGATAAGCGGCCTGAATCCTTCCAGATAGGTCGAATACAGTTTCTGATACTGTCTGTAGTCGAGTATAAGGCGAACTACCGGACTTTCCGGAGCGAGTTTTTCAAGTATCTCGGCTCCTGTGGAATATTTGCCGTTCTTATTCTTTTTGCCCGATTTCAACCCCAATTTATCGAATAACACCTCGCCGAGCTGCGACGGCGAATTTATATTGAACTGACAGCCGCATGCCCGATATATCGATTCCTTCAGGTTCTCTATCCTCTCTCCGTATTGCGCGGAAAGCGCGTCCAGCTCGTCGCCGTCGACCCTGACACCCATGCGCTCCATGCGGTAGAGCACGAAAATAAGCGGCTTTTCTATCTCTTCATACAAACGGCGCGAGCCGTCGTCGTCAAGCTTTTGCCGGAATTTTTCGCAGAGCAAGCCTGCGGCATAGGCAGAATAGCTCTCGTTGTAGCCGTAATACCCGCACAGTTCGCGCAAACTCTGATTCTGATCGAAGAAATCGGAGATGTATTTCATGACGGAAATGTCTTCATGGCGGCAAGCGATCCGTTCGCCGTCGTAATTTATGTTATGCAGAAGCTTTTTTACGTCGTAAGCAACGAGAGTCGAATTTTCATTTTCAAGCACCAGCGCTACCGCTTCGAAGAACGCGTCCGCGGGAATACCGCCCAGAAGATCTCTGGTCAATCTGCATTCGTATTGAACGCCGAAGGCGTAAATGCGAGCCAAATCCCCGTCCAAGTCCACACAGAACATGCCGTCGCGCGACAACAGACCGCACACTTTATCAATGTCGTCAAGCGTTTCCGCGGGCGGATACGCAACATCCGCCGCACACGAGCCGCTCCCCGCGTCTTCAAAGATATCCAGAGAGAGCAAACTCTTGAATTCGAGTTTGGTGAAGACTTCCTTTGTTTCGGAAGGAAATTTTTCGCACAGCGCACAATCGTTGAGATCGGCTTGGATATCGCAATTGCGGTCGATAGTCGCAAGCCTGTACGAAAGTTCGGCGCTTTCGCGGCCCGACAACAACTTTTCCCTGGTTGCGCCCTTTATGGCGTCAATGTTTTCATACACGCCTGCAAGAGAGCCGTAAGCGCATATCAGCCCCATCGCCGTTTTTTCGCCTATGCCCGCAACGCCGGGGATATTATCGGACTTGTCGCCCATCAACGCCTTCAGATCTATTATCTGCGAGGGGCTGACGCCCACCTGACCGACAAAATTCTCCTTATCCAATTTTAAAAGTTCGCTGACTCCGCGCTTTGTAAAATACACGTCCGTTTTGTCGTCGACGAGCTGATAGCTGTCCCTGTCGCCGGTGTAGATATAGCTGTGCACGTCAAACCGGTTGGAGAGCGTACCAACGATATCGTCGGCTTCCAGCCCCTCCTTTTCAAACATGGCTATCTTCATGGCGGAGAGCACGCCTTTAAGCGGCTCGAGCTGCGACGCAAGCTCGGGCGGCATCGGTTTGCGCGTGGCCTTATATCCTTCATACATTCTGTGCCTGAACGTGGGCGCCTTCAAATCGAACGCAACAGCCATATACTTTGGCTTCAGATCGGATTTGATCTTTAAAAGCAGTTTTATAAATCCGAAAATTGCGTTTGTGGGCTGGCCGTCCTTGGTGGAAAATACGGGCGTTGCATAAAATGCGCGATTTAACAGGCTGTTGCCGTCTATCAGTACGAGTTTATCCATAATTGAAACTTAAAATTACTTGATTTTTATTTGTCGTTATTATATAATAACAAAGGATGCGCCGCTGTGGTGGAATTGGCAGACGCGCTGGACTCAAAATCCAGTGGTAGCGATACCATACCGGTTCGACCCCGGTCAGCGGCACCAATATTTGCCGTGCGGCGGAAAACTTTCCGCCGCATATTTTATTTTGTGCGAAACACTTGGTTGAAACAGACGATAGTCATGTTTACAAAATATACGATTTATGCCAAGAGAGCGGCGCTTAACACGCGCCACTCTCTATTTTTCGCTGTCTGCGCCGCCCTCGTCATTCCGACGGGAAAGCCTGATTATTTTTATTATCTGTCCAACGATAAAAGGCAATGCGATAACGGCAATCAATATCAGCACGCCGTAATTTATCATAAACCTGAAAAAAGCGCCAAGCCACGAGGAATGAAATATGCAGATCCCGACAAAATTATCCGCCGTGACGGGCGAAGCGTCGTCACCGTGATTGTTGATGCCGTAAGTTACAAGCTGCCTTGTGACTCCGTCCGATGATATTACTTCGCGCACCCGGTGCACGACGTTGTTGCCGCGCACGGCCGCATCGAACCCGTCGCCCGCAACAAAAACTATGTCGTCGCCGACCTGCGCTTCCGAGATATCGGCATGAGTGAACACGATGAGATCCCCCGCCATGATTTCGGGCTCCATCGAAGGCGTAAGCACTATGCCCATGGAATATCCGAACAGCTCCACATCTCTTCCGTCGGATCTGGCAACAACTATGCTGATCACGACATATGCGGTGAGCGCAACTATCAGGGCGGTCAGAACCGCGGCGATAATTTTAAGGATCTTTGCTCTATTCAATACCGCCCTCTTTGCCGTCGCCGCCTTCTATCTCGCTTGTAGTAACGGTCATTCTTACGTGCTTTACAGTCTTTACGTTCTTCAGAGCCCGCTGTTCGCGGTAGGATTTTTTAAGCTTTTCAAGTTTCGCCCGCTCACGCTCTTCCTTGCGCTGCGCCCTTTCAAGGTCTTCCCACACAAGTTTTGTGAGCATGGAGCGCCGTCTGACGCGCTCCATCTGTTTGAGTATCTCGCGTCTCGTTTTGCTCAGCTCGGACTTTTCAAACTTGTCGAGACTTTCATCGGCAAACTCATCTATCATCTCATCGTACATCGCGTCGTTTATGCGCGACACCGTGCGGTAAAATTTATTGAAGTTCACCTGCAGCCGCCGCTCGATGGCGATCTCGTTGTCGGAAGTCAGCTTTACGAGCTCATCCTTCATGCGCCGGTAATAATACTCGTTTATGCTGTCCGGGCCCGCCGTCTCGCGCGTGTTGTCGAAATCGGGCGTAAACGTGTAGTTTGTGATAAGTTTATACTCTCTCTGCTCGCGCTCCACATAAGGAATGGCCGCGTATTTTTCACGCGAGAGTATGTTCCTGTCGAACATGTCCTTAAGGCTGATGCCGGCAAGGAAAGTGAGGTCGTCGTAGTAGTCGCCGTCGACGGGCAGACTTTTATCCTTGACGTCGATTGCATATCCGACGTTTGTATATGCGGAAATAAACAGCCAAAGTTTATAGCAGCTGTTATAATCCACATTTTTCATCAGCAGATTGGTCTTCTGAATGGGCGGCTTTACGATTTTTTTGCCGCCGAGGAACTTCATGAAATCGGTATTCTGCAATATGCGCAGCCGCTTGCGGATATTGTCCACCCTGTCGTACAGATCCTGATTTTTTTCCACGTCCTCGGTAAGCACGGGCGGTTCCTGCACCTGCAGCCTGATGTCGCACACAAATTTGCTGTCGCCGTAATTGAACTTGGAATGCATGCTCAGATTTGTAGTGGTGGACACGTCCATCTTGCCGTCGAGATCGCGGTAGCGCTGTTCGACAAACAAAATGAGACGCTTTATCAGCGCGCACACGAACCTGTTTTCGTATATGGCGAGGTCGTCGTCGAGATAGGAGACGAGCAGTTTATTGGGGATGACGTCGCCGTCCTCTTCTATATTGCGGACATACTGCGAATGCGAGGCAAGGTGCCTTACCGTACGCGAACTGACCCTGCGCGCCTTGGCCACGTCGACGATGTCGTCCTCCTCCGCTATGAATTTGCGGGGATTGCGCACGATCTGTTCGATGGAGTGCAGCGCGCTTTCAATGGTGAGAATCCAGCCGCCGTCGAGCATGACCGCCTGCGACACCGCATTGTGCAGAATTTCGTTGTCGCCGCTGCGTATCGCCGATATGAAATTGCTTATCAGTTCGCCGTCTCCGACGACGTTGTCATAAAACTGATAGATAGCCTTTCTGTCCATCCTTCACCTTCCGTCTTGCAAAATCAGCCTAACCGCAAAGTTAGGCTGAACGCAGTTATGCCAGCTTCTGCAATTCTTCCACATACTCAAGGCAGTACTTCATGGAGCCTATGCCGAACTTATCGTCGAAGAAAGCCGCGAGTTCGCTCAACTCTTTTGTAAGGAAAGGAAGATTGAGCGACCTGAATTTGCGCAGTATTTTGGAAGCGATTATAAAGTCAACGCCGGCGATCTCCGTTCCGCCGCACGCCATGTAGACGGGCACGAACAGCGAAAGCTGCTTCAAAATACGGTTACCGAAGCTTATCTTGAACTTGTCGCGTATGAACAGGTCGAACTCCTTTATGAGCTCGAGCGTGCGGGGCGACAGAGCAAATTCGCTCTTTGCCTTGTCGAAAAGGCTGTCGAGATAGCCGTAAGAACAATTGTAGCTTTCGGTCAAAGGCGCGTCGAAATAATCGGCCTTGGTATTGAGTTCGAGCGTTACGGCGCGGTCGTAAACCTTATCGGTTATGGAGAACGTGGAGTCGTCGTTATTGGCCGTGCCTATGAACCAGACGTTCTGCGGCACAAGGAACTTGCCGTAGATAACGTTCTGCGGATCGGTGGGCTGGGGCGCGGCGATAAGGTCTATCTTCCATTCCGCCACGTCGGGCATTTCCATTATCGACAGGAAGTCCGCAAAATAATACTCGATGCGCGCAAGGTTCATTTCGTCGAGGACGACAAAGTTGGGATCTTCGCGCAGGGAAGCTTCGTAAATTGCGGCAAGGAAATCCGTTTCGTTGAACTTTTTGGTGAATTCGTTGTAGTAACCTATCAGTTCCGCCCTGTCGCGCCACGACGGCTGAACCGAGCATATCTTTGCGTCGTTGTTGAAGAATTTGCCCATGGCGTAGGGCAGCGAAGTTTTACCCGTACCGGATATACCTTCGAGAATGATTATCTTTGAAGTGGCCAAACCCGCTATGTAACGCCTTACGGTCTCTTCTGTGTAATACAGCTTCATCTGCGAAGCGGCGAAATTTACGAACCGGGTAACTATCTGCGGCAGGGTGAGCATGTCTTCGTCCTGCATATAGATTATGTTGGGTTCGGCTTCGTACTTATTGTCGAGATTGATTAGCTTTGTAAACCTTGAAACTCCCGCGGGGACTGCGCCGGATTCCTGCTCCTTGCCTGCGTCAACCGCGCCGGTCTGCGCTTCGAGCGAGGGCTGGTATTCGCCCGTGCGGATATCCTGACCGAGTTTCAGGGCAAATATTTTGCTCTTTTCCTTAACGAGCTCGTCGGCCTGCTCCTTAAGGCGCGCCACTTCCTCGAGCAGCATGTCCTTGTCGACTTCGCGCGCGCGGAAGATGAAATACCTTCTTATAAGCTGGAACAGCCTGTAGCAGATAAAGAACAGCAGCGCGATGTTGGCGGCCGAAACAATTATCAGACATATCCAGCCCCACACGTCGAAGCCGGACACGTGCTCGCCGAGGTTTACGCAGTAACCGATGGCGTCTTCGATGAGCAGTTTATAGATGTTGTAGAAAAACTGACTTATGAAATACCATACATTCTGTAGCCAGTTCCACAAAAATTCAACGTAGTACGACGCAAAATTAGCCATATCATTTTACCCTTATCATTATTTTACAAATTAAGTTAAACTTCAGTCGGTCTGCCCGCCGTTCTTGCCGGCGTTTCCCTCCCCTGCTTCGCTTTGTTGCTCCTCCGCTTTATTGCCCTCGTTTGCAAGCTCGGCAAGTATCTCCTGCCGCATTCTCTCCTTCTGCTCGTCAAGCAATTTACGGTTTTCGGCTTCGGCTTCGGCGGTCTGCTTTTTCTTTTCCGCCCTGACGACAAACACAAGATTTACGGTAAAGTACGCAACCACAAGCAGCGAAGGCACGAGCACGAAGGTGCAGAAGCCGCCGAACGACCCCATGAACAACACAAAGTTGCCCAGGCCTTCCACCTTGCCTTCGTAAACGCCGACGATGTCGTCAGCCAGCACGCTTTCGTTCTGACCTTCGGGATTGTTGTCGCCGTGGGTAGTGTACCAGCCGCCGTTGGATTGGATTATGCGGTGCGTGTTCAGAACATATTTATCATCCGCGGAAATTTCGTACGAGCGGAAAGTGATAATCGTGCCGACGGGCAGATTTTTCGCCTCATCGCCCTCCACCGTGCGGATGATTATAAGGTCGCCGCGGCTGAAATTATCCTCGCCTGCCTGTTTGGTTTCGTAGTCCATTGCCATGGAGTCCGATTCCACCGCAAGGTACGACTTGCCGAATATGACGGTGTAGCCGTGATACCCGCTCGCCCGCGACGTTATCATGCTCACGGCAAAAATTATTGCAAACGCAAGTATGACCAGAACTATCGCGTCGACTATGACATTCAGAATTATTTTTGTTTTACGTGACATTGCCATAAAATTGATGCTCTCTGCCGCAAGCTTTTGGCGGCAATCGAATATATACCTATATTATTTTAACATACTTTTCACAATTAATCAATAGATATAGTAAACTTTTTACCTTTAAATGTGCAAACAACTCAATTTTTTTAGGCGGACTCATCTGCGGTTTTCCCTCCGCGCCCGCCTAAAACCACATCCCCGCAGACTTGCGCCTGCGGGGATGTGGTTTGTTGTAAACTAAAAGCGTATTATGACACTGAATGGGTTAATTTACGATAGTTACGCGGTTTAGGTGTTTGCGGTATTGAATTCAATAGAAACACTTATACTATCGGAAACAACTGCATTATCCGAGTAGCAATCGCTATCCGAACCTTCAAACCAGATAAGGAAAATATAGTTCTTAACTGTGTTATCAGAAACATTTGTCGCAAGTGTAAACTGGCTTGTCACAGAGTCACCTGAAATAGAAGCGTAATCAGTAGACTCCTGAATCTGTGTATCGTCCACAAAGGCGCAACGCAAATACTTATAGTTGGCGCTTGCTTCACTCAATCCGCTTATAGTGACCGTTGCAGAAAGCGTAAACGTTGTCGATGAATCCGTTTCGGCTTTACGGACGAGCGAAATCTGTCCGCCGGCAACGTAGCTTGCGATTGTTTGGCTCTCCTCATTAACCAAACCGCCTGAGGCAGAAGCCGTGCCGACAACCTGCCACTCGTTGGCGGTACCGGAAGTTGTAGTCGTGGGATCTGTAGAATAACCCGTTGCATATTTGAACGAAACAGAACCGGAAGATATTGCATCGTGAGTAACGGGACTTAAGGTAGCCGACGATGAAGCAAAATCGACTTCCGTTGCCGTTATATTGGCAGCTTCGGTTTCGTACCCGGTCGCAATATAGAGGTTTGTAGGCGATTTTACGTTGACGGTCAGACCGTCGATTTTAGCCGTGCCGCTTGTTGCAAACCATGCGAACGTGGAGCCTGCGGAGAGTGCTACGGCTGCCACTAACGCTGCGGTTGCGCCTACTATTTTTTTGGATGCTTTCATTTATTTTTCTCCTTATATTTTTTTATTTTTTTCGGTCCGCCGTTTTATGCGCACCGCGAAAGCCGTTATGCGTGCGGGCATGCATGCCCGTCTGCCTTTGCAGACTTATAAAGGCAAATCACCTGCCGACAAAGTCGATGGAAAGTTTTGCGCGTTCGCCGAAGATATCGTTTGTGCACTGCTCGTCGTTGCCTTCCAGCCAGAGCACCACCGTAAATTTCTTGGTGGCGCCTGCGGCAAAATCGCGCAGTCCCAAGTCTCCCTCGCGGCTGAAAACGCATTTATCCGAAAGAAAATGCGCAGTGTCGTAGCTGACGGAGCCGGCGTTTGCGTCGGGGTGATATTCGTGGCCGGGATCTTCGGCCTTGGAATATATCGTGTAAGTTTCGTCCGTCAGAAGCGGCTCATCCTCGACCACCATTATCCTCAACACGTCGTCAACATGGTGATCGAAGGCGTTGTAGTCGGTGGCGAGCCCGTCGATGTTCATTATTATATCCACGTCGACGGCGCGTTCGGAATTGTTGACCAGCCAGAAACTGAAGGCCGTGTAAGTAAAGCTGCTTCCGCTTTCGTCGTAAAATGTGCCGAAATGCGAACCTTCGAGCTGCGCTATGTTGTTGGGGATATTCAGGCTGTTAATCTGCGAATCGTAGAAAAAATCTTCATAACCGAGCTCATCCGGGGCAAACGTGGAAGCCGTCTGACTGCCGGTAAACGGCACGTTCAGAACGGAAGTCTGACCGGTGAGATCCCTTTGCATAGTCAAAGACAGGCGGACTTCGCCTTCGTTGCGGGCGCGGATGACGAAGTTTTGCGCCTCGTCGGCATACACGGTAAACCCCACAAAGATGAGCGAGACGGCCAACGCGATAGGGATGACTATTCTGGATATTTTAAACCATTTAAGGCGTTTTTCCCATCTGAGCTTTTTCAAAAATTCCCTCCGACGCGGTCTCCGTTCCGCCACGGGCGAAAGGTTGCGGCATGATCGCTGAAAAGAAAAAAGCGCCAAAACCCGATAACGAGTTCCGGCAACTGACTGCCATGTTCCGCAATGCATGCATGCGAAATTTAGGCTCTTAAGCTTTGCGTCCCGCGCTTTCGCGCAGTTTGCTATTGACATCGGTATTTTATATTGTTCCGCACCCTTATCGAGTTTATTATATCACCCGCGCATTTTCTTGTCAATAGTAATTTACCACTTTTATGTTCGCGCGGCACAAAAATTTAAATTTTTTGTAAAGACCGTGGGCGGAAAGTCGTGCGCGCGGCACATGCGGGCCGCGCGCACAGGTATTTATTTGAAATATTCTTCGTAAGGCAGCGGCTTGCCGTAATAAAAGCCCTGACCGTAATTGATTTTAAGTTCCCTTACGTAGTTGCAGATTATTTCGTCCTCCACGCCTTCGGCAACTATCTTGCAGCCCTTCTTTTCGGCAAAGCCGACGAGGGTGCCTATCACGCCGCCTATCAAAAAATCGTCCTTGGACTGCTCGATAAACTTTCTGTCGAGCTTTATCCAGTCGAAGGATATATCTTCGAGCAGCTTAAGCGAGGACATCTCCAGCCCGAAATCGTCGATGGCTATTTTAAATCCCATCTGCGTAAGCTTTAAAATGTTGGAGGAGACTTCGGGCACTTTGTCGAATATGGAAAACTCCACTATCTCAAGACAGATATTCTGCGCGGGCACGCGATATTTTTTGAATATCTTGCGCACCTCCTCCGCAAGGTGAGGATACATGAGCTGTTTGGGCGAAAGATTGAAGGAAAAGATCATATCCCGCCCTTCGCTGCGGCCGCGCTCGTATTTGGTGTAGTCCTTCAGCATCTCCTCGAACGCCCACGTGCCCAGCCAGTTGACGTCGCCCGACTGCTCCATTATCGGCAGAAACTTATCGGGCGCGAGCACGCCCAGTTCGGGGTGCTGCCAGCGCACAAGCGTTTCGTAGGCGACGGGTTTGCCGGACGGGATGTCGTAAATGGGCTGATAGTACAAAACAAACTGCTTTTCGGCGATGGCCGTGCGTATCTCCTGATACTGTTTGTATTCGTCGGTCTGCTGTTCGGCAAGCTCGCGCGAGTACACCGAATAGAGATCCACTCCCTGCGCCGCCGCATTTTCAAGCGCGATGCGGACGTTTTGCAGCATATCCACGGCGTCCTTGCTGAATTCGTTGTTCGCTGCAAATCCGACGTTGACGCCCACGGTTATTTTGGCGCGGCTTATCAGCGTTACGGGTTTGGCAACTTCCTTTATTGTCATGGTGGCTATCTCCGTCATGCCGACGGGATCGAGGTCTTCGGGAATGAACGCCATGAACATGTCATCCTCGTACAGACAGATCTTTGAACCGTGCGGAACGACGCGGACGAGACGTTCGCGCAAAGTCTGCATGACGCGTTTTGTCTGCTTTTCGCCTATGGAGCCGGACAGCCCCCCAAAATCGCACACGCGCAGCGCCATAACGGCAAAGCGGGTATCCTCGTCCGCAACGGAATAGGCGTGCGCAAGCATCTGCGTGAAGGTGGCGCTGTCCAGTTCGTTTATGCGGTATTTTTCCGCCAGAATGCGATGCCTGTCCCTGCGTATCCCGCGTATCAGGAAAAATACGCCGACGACGCAGACTATCAGAAACAATATGACGAGAAATATTTCCACGCCCGGCTGAAGATTGAGTTCGAGTAAAGAATAGCGCATTTGCATTTCCCCTTGCACTTACCGTGCGATATATTTGTGGCGCAACCGCGCGCCGCAGCGCGGCCGCATTCAGTTGCCGAATCTGGGCTGTTTTATCTGCGCAAGCTGCGCATTCTTTTCCGCCGCCGCCTTGTCGTAATCGAACGTGTCGATTATATTCAAAGCGTCCTCGGGCTTCATGGACTTGCCTATCAGCCAACCCTGCGCGGTATCGCAGCCTATGGCCTTCAGCATGTCGAATTCCTGCGGCGTTTCCACGCCTTCGCATATGGTTTTGCAGTCCACAAGACGGGCTATGCTGCTGACAAACCGCACTATGGCCTGCCCCGCCTTGTCCTTGTTCACGCCGCGGATAAATTCCCTGTCTATCTTTATTGCGGATACGGGAAGCTTTTTGATGTACAAAAGCGACGAGTACTCCGTGCCGAAATCGTCAAGATGGATGGATATCCCGTTTTCCTTCAATATTTCAAGCTTACTCACCGTCTCGTCGAAGTTTGCCATCAGGAAACTTTCGGTTATCTCCACGCACACCGAGCCGGGACGAAGCCCGTACTTTTTATAAAGCCTTAAAAAGTTATCGGTAAAGCCGGCCTGCATGAGCTGGACGGGCGAAACGTTGAGCGAAACGGAGACGTTTTTGTCCTCGAGCTGTTTTGCAAACCGCATGCCCGTATCGAATATGAAGTCGCCCAGCTGAACCATTGCGCCCGTGCGCTCCGCATAAGTTATGAAGGAATACGTGTCGACGTTGACGTTCCAGCTCTTCTTTACCCTGAACAGAGCTTCAAAGCCCTCTATGCGCCCCTCGCGCATATTGTACTGGGGTTGATATTCGAGCTCGAAGGCGCCCTCGTTGAGCATTTTTTTGATGTCGTACGTTATGAAGTACTTTGCGTAGACGCTCTTCTGCGCCTCGTGATATATCAGGAATTCGGCTATTTTTGTATCGAGACAGCGCTGCAGCGCAGCTTCCGCCGCCTTCATCACATAGTTGAAATCGGGCGTGCGCATGGTTTCGTCGCAGACGGCAAAACCCGACCGCAGTTCGGCGGCAAACAAATTGTCCTCTATCCTTACGGGCTGGCCGAGATATGCCAGGATCTCGTCCATGCCGGAGACGACGGAATTGAACTTTGCGCCGTCCGGCATGGCGACGCCCAGTTTTCCGAAATCCAGCTCGTAAACGTAGCCGAACTTTTCCTGCGCCCTCAGGAACACCGACTTCTGAACGTCGGAGGCCATCTGCTTGCCGAACAGCCCGCTTATGCGCGGAAGATTCATTATGCATACGACGCCTATCAGCGTGCGCTTGCCGCGATGGCTGAAATCGTCGAAGGCCTTTGAAAGCGAGTTCATCGCTCTGCCGCTCATCGTCGTTTCGCCGTCCTCCGACTGCGCCGCGCCGACCGTTCCGGCCGAATTCATTATCTCGTCCGCGCGCACGACGCTCCTGCCGGAGGCCCTGTCAACCGTGAACGAGATGGTCTTGTCCCCCTTTACGCCGTTGACGCTGACTATGTTGTAGCCTTCGCCGGCGTATTTTGCAAAGTCGACGCCGAGCTTTGTTATCGCGCCGAAGTCTTCGCGGAATTTTTTATTGTAACGAACGACGTCTCCGCCGTCGGAAACGACAAACTTATAGGCATGTTTGGGCGTGAACAACCTGTACCCCGCCCACGCGACGTAAAACGCAAACACGGCCAGCACGAACACTCCGGCTATCACGAGATACGCCGCCATATTGGAAACAAGCCCGTCGATCTGAGCCTGCCTTGAGGTGAAGTCCGTCACGATGCCCAGCCTGTAGACCCCGCCGAGGGAATGCGAACAGAATATGTAAGTTTTGCCGTCGGCTTCAAATAGAGACGTGCCGGCCGCGTCAATCGAATGTTCGGCAAGCGTTCCCGAAAGCGCCCAGCCCTGACCGACTATGCGGCCGCCGCCCGCTTCGCTGAACAGCACTGCGCTGCCGCCGGCAATATCTTTTAGCCGCTCCTGAACGGCGGATTGCGAATAATCGGCGTCTTCGCCGAGCTCACTTGCAACCCGTCCGGCAACGGACTCCGCTTCGTATTCGTATTCCGCATACGCCTCGCCGTAAGCATAGCCGGTATAGCTGCCGTATATGAGCCAGCCGCATACAAGCTCGATGGCGACGATGAGCACGGCGACGAGCGCCGCCTTTAAAATTGTCGAACTGTTGAGTTTTTTAAAGAGCGCGGATTTTTTCAAGATTTTCCCTCTGACATAACCGTTATCACGTTAAATGCATTTATACACATTTTATTATAACTGCAATTTTTATCAATGTCAAGGCGTTTGTGAAATTTGCACATCAAATGTTAAAAATCGATGCAAAAACTCCGCCGGGCAGGTTTTGACCTGCCGCGGCGGAGAATAAATATATATAGTAACTTCACATCAGATCTTCAAGAATGAGTTTATCGGCAACCAAAGCTATAAATTCGGAGTTTGTGGGCCGTTCGCTGCCGATGTACACCCTTACGCCGAATATCGCGTTTATCGCGTCCACCCTGCCCCTGTTCCACGCAACTTCGATGGCGTGGCGGATGGCGCGCTCCACCTTGCTGGCGGAAGTTTTGAATTTTGCACCGATGGCAGGATAGAGCTCCTTTGTAACGCTGTTTATGACCGAGGGATTTTCTATCGCCATCTTTATGCCCTCGCGCGCATACTGATAACCCTTGATATGCGGAGGTATGCCGATGGAAATAAAGATGTTGCTTATCTTTTCGTCGAGAGACGCCGCCCTGCGCTTGTCGCGCACTTCCGCCGACACGTTATAGGAGGGCGCCCTGTCGTTGAGCACGTCGCGTATGCGAGCGACAACGTTTTCGGCGGACACCGGCTTGACGAAATAGTATCTGGCGCCGCGCGCTATGGCGGTATTGACTATCTTGTCGTCGCCAAAGCCCGAAACGACCATAACGGTGCAGGCAAGCTTGTTTTGCCTGATATAGTCCATTACGCCCAGCCCGTCCGTGCCGCCGAGCACAAGGTCGAGGATGACCACGTCGGGCTTGAACTGATTGATTAGTCCTATGCCGACGTTGCCGTTGTTGCTCGTCCCGCACACATTGAATTGCTCTCCGCGCTCCAAACAGCTCTTCAGCTCGCACGCAAAGCCCTCGCTGCCCGTAAGAATTACAATATTGATGTTTTTCATATATTTTTCGCTCCGTTTTTGTATTTGGTAAATTGATTATATTATGCAATTTTGTAAATGTAAAGCGATTTTGTAAAATATATGAAATAATATTGTAACTAATTTTGAATAATAATGTTGTAATTTGTCGAATTGTGGGCGATCACTCGGCAGTGATTATATCCACATACTCGTCGTAGGTGACGTTTTTATCAAAGGTCTTGGTGCCGTTTATCTCGATTATCCTGTTTGCGACGGTGTTCATCAGTTCCTGGTCGTGAGAAGTGAACAGCATGCAGCCCCTGAAATTTTTCATGCCGTTGTTCAGCGCCGTTATCGATTCGAGGTCGAGATGGTTCGTGGGCTCGTCCAGAATGAGAAAGTTGCCGCCTTCGAGCATCATCTTGGCGAGCATGCACCTGACCTTCTCTCCGCCGGAGAGCACTTTGGCCTGCTTTAACGCTTCCTCGCCCGAAAAGAGCATCCTGCCAAGCCAGCCGCGCAGGTACTCTTCATAGTGGTCGGCGGAGTACTGGCTGAGCCACTCCACAAGGTTTAGTTCGCAGCCCTGAAAATACTCGTTGTTGTTTTCGGGAAAATACGAAAGCGAAATGGTCTTGCCCCACCTGACGACGCCCGAATCGGGCTGAACTTTGCCGGTGAGAATGTCGTACAGCATGGTTATCGTCGTCGACTTGTCGGACACGATGCCTATTTTCTCGTTCTTCTGCACCGTGAACGAAACGTCGGAAAAATAGCCCTTTTTGCTCAACCCCTCCACCATGAGTATGTCGTTGCCGATCTCCTTTTCAAATTTGAAATCGATGTAGGGATACTTGCGCAGGGAAGGTTTGAAGTCGCTTATGGTAAGCTTTTCAAGCTCCTTCTTTCTCGAAGTGGCCTGTCTGGACTTGGAGGCATTGGCCGAAAAGCGTGCGATGAACTCCTGCAGTTCCTTGGCGCGCTGTTCGTTCTTTTTGTTTATATCTCTCTGCTGACGCGCAAGCAGCTGACTGGTCTCGTACCAGAAGTCGTAGTTGCCGGGCATCATGTTTATCTTGCCGAAGTCAACGTCGCAGATATGCGTGCACACCCTGTTCAGAAAGTGCCTGTTGTGCGACACGATTATTATCGTATTTTCAAAATCGAGCAGATAATTTTCCAGCCAGCGCACGGTTTTTATATCGAGATTGTTTGTGGGCTCGTCTAAAAGAAGTATGTCCGGGTTGCCGAAAAGCGCCTGCGCGAGCAGCACCTTGACCTTGCGCTTCGCGTCGAGGTCGGACATCAGCATATCGTAACACTCCTCGCCTATCCCCAGCGCGGTCAGAAGCGTCTGCGCTTCATACTCTGCTTCCCAACCGCCGAGCTCGGCAAACTCGCTTTCAAGCTCCGAAGCCCTCACTCCGTCGCTCTCGCTGAAATCGGCCTTGGCGTAGAGCGCCTCCTTTTCGTCCATTATCTCTACGAGCCGCCTGTGGCCGAGCATTACGGCGCGCAGAACGCTGACGTTGTCGAACGCGTTCTGATTCTGCTGCAACACCGACATGCGCTCGGTCTTGTCCATCGTAACGTCGCCCTTGTTGGGCTCCACCTCACCGCTCAGAACTTTTAAAAACGTGGATTTTCCGGCGCCGTTCGCACCGATTATACCGTAGCAATTGCCTTTTGTGAACTTAAGATTTACGTCCTCAAAAAGCTTTTTGCTGCCGTATTGAAGAGATACGTTGTTTACCTGTAACATTTGACCCTCCGATTATTTTGCAAATTGACTGTTATAGAGTTGGAAATAAAATCCCTGTCCGGCTATCAGCTCGTCGTGCGTGCCCTGCTCTATGATGTTTCCGTCCTTCATCACCAATATGATGTCAGCTTCCTTGATGGTGGACAGCCTGTGGGCGACGATAAAACTCGTCCTCCCCTTCATCAGCTTGGCAAATGCGTTCTGAATGCGCATCTCTGTGCGGGTATCTATGGAAGACGTGGCTTCGTCGAGAATGAGCATGGGCGGCAGACAGAGCATTATCCTGGTTATGCACAACAGCTGCTTCTGCCCCTGTGAAAGATTTCCGCCGTCTTCGCCTATCACGGTATCGTACCCGTGTTCGAGCTGCATTATAAAGTTGTGCGCATGCGCGGCCTTTGCCGCCTCGACGACCTGTTCGTCCGTAGCGTCCGGCGCGCCCAGCGTTATATTCTGGCGGACGGTGCCGCTCTTGAGCCATGTATCCTGCAGCACCATTCCGTAATTGCGTCTCAAGGAGCGGCGGGTGACGCCGAGGGTATCCTTGCCGTCCACGCATATCCTTCCCGACTGCGGATCATAAAAGCGCATGAGCAGATTGATAAGCGTTGTCTTGCCGCACCCAGTAGGGCCGACTATAGCCACCCTCTGACCCGCGGCGGCAGAAATGTTCAGCCCGCGTATGAGGGGCTTATCCGGTTCGTAAGAAAATTCGATGTTTTCAAAAGCGACGTCTCCCCTTACGTCGGAAAGTTCTTCCGCGGCCGGCGAGTCGGGTATCTGTGCGGGCTCGTCGATCAGCTCGTATATCCTCGCCGCACAGGCGACGGCATTCTGCAGTTCGGTGACGACGCCAGAAATTTCGTTGAACGGTTTGGTGTACTGGTTGGAATAGCTTAACAGCGTGGTAAGCTTGCCCACGGAAAACGCCACCGGCAGAACCGACGGAAAGATAAGCGTCAGCGCGCCCGAAAGCGCGACGGCGGCGTACACGACGCTGTTTACGAAACGCGTGCAGGGATTTGTGAGCGAAGAATAGAATATGGACTTCAGCGAAGCTTTTGTAAGCTGACTGTTGATATCGTCGAATACGGCCTCGTTTTCGCCCTCGCGGTTGAAGGCCTGCACGACTTTGAGATTATCTATCATCTCTTCCACAAAGGCCGTCTGATCTCCGCGGATGCGCGAAGTTTTTATGAAGAGCGAATAGGTGCGCGTGGCAATAAATTTTGCTACAAACAGCGAAAGCGGAGAAATAAAAAATACTATCAGCGCGATTATCCAGTTCAGGGTCAGCATCAAAACGAGGGTGCCGGCAATCGTCAGCACGCCCGTGAACAGCTGCGTGAATCCCATGAGCAGGCCGTCGGCGAACTGGTCGACGTCGGCAATGTTGCGGCTTACGATGTCGCCGTATGAATGACCGTCGATAAAATTCAGCGGCAGACGCTGGATGTGAGCGAACGCGTCGGACCGTATGTCGCGAACGACGTTGAAGGTTATACGGTTGTTGATGACGTTCATCAGCCACTGCGCAACGCACGTGACTGCGATGACGCAGGCGAGCAGGACAAAATTGTATGTCATGCCGTCGAAATCAACGGCGCCGTCGGCGATTATCAGATCGATTATGTCGCCGAAAATTATCGGCGCCCAGAGATTGCCGGCCACGGTGACGAGCGCCAGAAATATCGTTGCGGCAATTAAAATCCGGTACGGCCTGAGCTGTTTAAGCACGCGCGCATAGACATTCTTTTTGGAGAGCGTATTCATGTCATGCACCCTCCTTTTCGTACTGCGAGTAATGTATTTCGCGATAGAGCGCGCAATTTTCAAGCAACTCTTCGTGCGTGCCGGAGCCTACGAGCCGGCCTTCGTCGAGCACGAGAATTTTGTCCGCATGCCGTATCGAACTCGTGCGCTGCGAAACTATGAACACCGTGGGAGAATAGTCGAGACTGCGCAGATTTGCGCGCAGCCGCGCGTCGGTTGCATAGTCGAGCGCGGACGCGCTGTCGTCCAATATCAGAATTTCGGGTCTCTTTACAAGGGCGCGGGCTATCGTAAGTCTTTGGCGCTGTCCCCCGGAAAAATTTTTGCCGCCCTGCTCGACATAGGCGTCGAGACCGCCTTCCTTTGAGCAGACGACGTCCTCGGCGCAGGCGCTGCGCACGGCGCGCATTATCTGCTCGTCCGTGGCTTCGGGATCGCCCCACTTCATGTTTTCGCGTATGGTTCCCCTGAACAGCACGGCGCGCTGCGGCACAATGCCGCACATGTCGCGCAGTCTGCAATCGCCGAGCTCGCTGACCTCGGCGCCGTCGATAGACACTCTGCCCTCGCTCGCGGAATAAAAATGCGGAATAAGATTGACGAGAGTGGATTTGCCCGAACCCGTACCGCCTATCACCCCTATCGTCTGCCCCTTTTCGGCGGTGAAGCTTATGTCGGTGAGAGCGTTGGCTCCGCCGGTATAGCGGGCGCACACATTCTCGAAGCAGATGTAGTGCTCTCCGCCGCGCTGAGGCACGGACGATCCGTCGCACACGCCGGAGGGCATATCGAAAATCTCGTTGACCCGCCCGGCGCACGCAAACGATTTGGTTACGGTTATTATAAGATTGGCAAGCTTGATGAGCTCGACGAGTATCTGCGCCATATAATTATATAGAGCAATGACTTCGCCCTGCGTAAGCGCGCCGGCATTTACCTCCAGAGCGCCGAAATAGATCAGAATTATCGTTCCCGCATTGATTATTGCATACGTCAGCGGGTTCATCAGCGCAGAGACGCGTCCGGCAAACTTTTGCGAAGCGCACAGCGCGCCGTTTTTTGCATTGAACCCGTCTATCTCCTCGTCCTCCTTGCAGAATGCGCGAAGAACCCTTACGCCGACGAGAGTCTGCCTTGTGGCGGCCGTGACCTTGTCCAGATTTGCCTGCGATCTTTTATATAGCGGAATGGTTATAAGCATTATGCCGAACACAACCACGCACAGCACGGCGATAGTGACGGCAAACACGCCGCCGGCGGCGGCGCTTATCGTAAAGGCCATTATCATCGCGCCGAAAACAATGAACGGCGAACGCATGAACAGCCGCAGAACGAGATTAACGCCCGACTGGATCTGATTGACGTCGCTCGTCATGCGGGTAATCATGCGCGACGTGCCTATTCCGTCTATCTGCGAATACGTCAGCGACTGCATCTTTTTGAAGAGATCGCTCCTCAATTCTTTTGCAAAGCCAACGGCGCTCTTGGCCGCAAAATACTGGGCCGTAACGGAACTCAGCAACCCGACGACGCCGAGCGCGACGAGCAAAAGACACATCCATGCCACGTAACCGGCCCCTCTGCCCGCCGTCACGCCGTCGTCTATTATGGACGCAACTATCAGCGGCACTATAAGCTCAAATGCGGCTTCGAGCAATTTAAAAAACGGCGCGAGCACGCTTTCCACCTTATAATGCTTCAGATATTTCAATAATTTTCTCATAGGGAAATTATACCAAAGCGCCGGCAAAAAAGCAATCGTAATTCAATTTAATTGCAATTATTCCCGCCGTCTGCTAAAATTATTTTATGGGTTACGAAATATATCTGAAGAAAAACGAAGAAAAACGCATAGTCGCCGGGCACAGCTGGGTGTACGCAAACGAAGTCGCGCGAATAGAGAACAAGGATAAAAACGGTTCGCTCGCAACGGTTTTCGCCGCCGACGGAAGATATATCGGAAAAGGATACATCAATCACGCATCCAAAATACTTGTCCGTATATTTATCAGAAACGACGAGCAGGACGGCCGCGAACTGTATCTGAAACGCATCAAAGCCGCCGACGATTACAGAAGAAAACTCGGCTACGACAACTGCTACCGCATGGTTTTCGCCGAAGCCGACGATCTGCCGGCGCTGATAATTGACAGATATAACGACGTTCTTGTAATGCAGTGCCTTTCGCTGGGCATAGAGTTGCGCAAGAATATGATAGCAAGCTGTCTGAACGAACTGTTCTCGCCCAAAGGCATATATGAACGCAGCGACGTATCCGTGCGCAAAAAGGAGGGCCTAAGCGAGACGAAGGGCCTGATCAGCGGCGAAGTGGCCGACCGGGTTGAAATCTGCGAAAACGGGATCAAAATGCTCGCAGACATAAAAAACGGGCAAAAAACGGGATACTTCCTCGACCAGAAAGAAAACAGATTTGCAGTGCGCAGATACTGCAAAGGCGCCGGGGAGGTTCTGGACTGCTTTTGCAACAGCGGCGGATTTTCACTCAATGCGGCCACGGTCGCAAAGCACGTGACAGCATGCGACATCTCCGCTCTCGCTCTGAAAAATGTTGAGGACAACGCGGCTCTGAACGGATTTGAAAACATCGATACGCTGTGCGGCGACGTGTTCGACGTTCTGCGCGGCTTCAGACAGCAAAAGAAAACTTTCGACACCGTCATCCTCGATCCCCCTGCATTCTGCAAGAGCGCCGATCAGGTAAAAGACGCCTACCGCGGCTACAGAGACATAAACTCCGCGGCGATGAAGATTGTAAATAGCGGAGGATTTCTGATCACTTGCTCCTGCTCACACTACATGACCATGCCGCTGTTTGAAAAGATGCTCATAGAAGCCGCCCGTCAATCGGGCAGAACGGTGCGCTCTGTAGAAATCAAATCCCAGGCTCCCGACCACCCTGCGCTGCTCTGCGCCGAGGAGACGCAATATTTAAAATTTTTCGCTTTACACATTATATAAATCTTTAAATAGATTTGAAAATTTGCGCACGCGCGCACATGTTAAAAGGCGGCCTTCCGGCCGCCTTTTAACATTAACTTTATAACATTAATATAATCGGATATCGCTTCAGAACGCCCAGTTGCCGTCCTTGAACACCTGCACGCGCCTGCCGTCGGCCGTTATGCCGACTATGGAGAGGTCTTTGCTGCCTATCATGAAATCCACGTGGATCATGGAGCTGTTTATCCCCTTCTTTTCGCACTCCTCGTTCGTGTAGTTTTCGTACCCTTCGAGACAGTTGTTGAATCCCCTGCCGAGAGCGAGATGACAGCTTGCGTTTTCATCGAACAGAGTATTGTAGAAGAGTATTCCGGTGTTGTTTATGGGCGAATTGTAAGCAATGAGCGCAACTTCGCCCAGACAGGCGGCACCCTCGTCCATCTCTATCATTTTTTCCAACACGTCCTGATTTTTTTCGGCTCCCACTTTCACCGCTCTTCCGTTCCTGAACTCTATCCAGAAATTTTCTATCAGCTTGCCCTGATAGGAAAGCGGCTTGGTTGCAACCACCTTGCCTTCCGCTCTGCCGCGCATGGGCGAGGTGAACACCTCTTCGCTGGGAATGTTGGGATTGAAATAAATGTTTTTGCCGAGCGTAGTCTCGCCGCCGCCGCAGAAGATGCCTTCGGGGTTGAGCCCGACAACGAAGTCCGTTCCGTTTGAACTGCGGTATTCCAGCCTGTCAAAACGGTAATCGTTTAAAAATTTGCAGCGCATGGCAAGGTTTTTGTTGTGCGCGTTCCACTCGCCTATGGGGTCATCCGTAACGCGCGAACAATCCAGAATTGCCTGCCAAAGCCTTTCAATGCCCTCCTCTTCCGACAGTTCGGGGAAAATTTTTTTCGCCCACATCTTGCCGGGAACGGCGGCTATGCACCACTGATATCTGTTTTCCATAGCATCGCGGAAGGGCTTTATAGAGGGAAATCTTGCCATGTTCGCGGCCGCTATCTTTGCGCTGTCCGTGCCCGCAAGCCCGTCGGGGTCGTCGGAATCCAGCCACAAAAGGCATGTAAGCTTGTCAACCCTGTTCTGCCATTCGGCCCTTTCGATATCCGTAAATTCAGACAGCGTTTCGGGCGAGCGATACAGGTAGTGCATCCTGGCGACAGGCTGGTACGACCATTTGACCGTCACTCTCTTTGCTCCGGCCTTATAGCATTCTTCCGTGACCATCGCAACAAAATCAGGCTGATCGAGTCCGCACTGAATGAGCACTTCCTGACCATTCTGCACGTTCAAACCGCTCTTAACTATAAGTTTTGCATAATTTTCAAGTCTTGATCTGTTCATGATTTCAGTCCTTTTTCGCGGGATTCTTTATCCAGTTGCAGGGCAACGCGCAGCAGCAGCTCTTCGCCCGCCGTCGGATTCTGCCCGATAAACCACGCCATGTCATCCTGCTCATCTTCGAGCGTCAAAAGCGACATAATGCTTATCATTGCTTCCTTGCGGACGCCGCGGGCGCGCAGGGCAAAACCCAACATCTTTTCTTTATCGGTCAGTGCCATAAAAATACCGCCTGTGATTATTTACTAAATTTTAGCATCTTATAAAAAATTTGTAAAGAATAATTGCGAACGCGCCGCAAAAATGCTTGATTTTTTGTGAGTTTTTTAATATCATATTAATGCTTGCGGCAAGCCGCGGGCATCGCATGCGGAGATGGCTGAGCGGTTTAAGGCGCACGATTGGAAATCGTGTTACGGTTAACCCCGTACGGAGGTTCAAATCCTCTTCTCCGCGCCAATCCCCTCTTACGACTTTTGTCGTTCGAGGGGATTTTTTTGCCGGAGTACAGAGGATTTGAGGGGAGACAAGCAAACGCCTGCGTTTGCGCAGGTCGGCGGGCTCTACCGCCGACTTGACAGCCATAGGATTGGCTGTCAATCGTGCGCGTCCGCTCAAGGCGCAAATCCTCTTCTCCGCGCCAATCCCCTCTTACGACTTTTGTCGTTCGAGGGGATTTTTTATCGGCCGGAGCGTTCGGATTATTTCTTTTTTATAATCATATACAGATGGACTTCGCTTCTCTGCTGTGTTATAATAGCTGTATGACTATAAAATCGGTTGCAAAATATCTGATTATTACATTTGCAATAACTTATGCCTGTTGGTGGGGCGTGGCCGCGCTTGTAGCATATACTGATTTTGTATATGGCGATATATTGCCTTCAATTATTTATATTATAGGCAACTTCGGTCCGGCCATCGCCGCATTGTTTTGCATTGAAGGCAGGCCTTACCTGCGCTCGCTGCAAAAATTTTTGTTTTCATACAAAAAGCACGGGGTATGGGTCTTCCTTGCGTTTGTCGCACTCGTTACGCTGACGGTGGGTCTCTCTTCAATGGAATGGAACGCGCAGATGACAGCGCTCAATTTTTTCATCACGCTGCTCGGCTCCACGTTTATTTATGGCGGCGAGGAAGAGTTTGGCTGGCGGGGAATATTGCAACCGGCATTGACAAAGAAAATAACTTTTCCTCTCGCCGCGCTCGCCTGCGGTGCAATATGGGCGCTGTGGCATCTGCCCCTTTGGTTTATCGAAGGCCACCCCAACCGGTCAATGCCTTTCTGGTTGCAGGCCACGCTCGGCATATTCCTCTGCCTGTGGCTTGGCGCGATATACGAGCGATCGGGTTGCCTGCCGCTCTGCATGCTTTTTCACGGCTACGTCAACGTGCTGATGTCGTCGTTCGTATTGAAGCTCAATTTTATCCTGATCGCAGGCATTCTGCTGACGACTGCAACCGCGATCGCGCTTTGGCTTATCGATTGCAAGCGGCTCCGCCGCACAAAGAAAACCGACGAAAACAACGACGTAACGGAAGGACCGCAATGAAAAAAGTAAAAATAACGGTTATGAAAACGGTTCGGCACGACGACCTCATCGAGCAATACGAAAACCCGATAGAGAAAGCGTGCGACATGCGCGAAGGTCAGATATTTATCGCAAACGGCACCAAAAAACCCGAAGGCCTTTGCGACAGCGCCTGGGAGAGCATGTCGGCCTTTGCAATGGCTCTGGCCTGCGGCGCCGAAGATTTTTACGACGGCTGGATGAAAAACAAAAAGTCCGCAATGATCTCATGCAACGACGGATTCCGCCCCGTAAGCTTTTTGCTTGAAACCTTGAACGACGACGCGGAGTAAATTTCGTAAATGAAAATTATATTTAAGACGACAAAATCATTTACCGCCGAACAGCTGCAAAAGCTGTTTAAATCAGTAAACTGGAGTTCCGGCAACTACCCCGAAAGACTTGCGAAGGCAATCAAAGGCTACAGCAAAGTTTATTCCGCATGGCAGGACGGACAGCTCGTGGGGCTCGCCGCGGCAATGGACGACGGAGAGATGACGGCTTACATTCACTATCTGCTCGTGATGCCGGAATACCAGCGCCGCGGCATAGGCGGGGAACTTATGCGCAAGATGAAGAACTGCTATAAAGATTATCTGAAAATAGTTCTTATAGCTTACGGCAGCGGAATTCAGTTCTATCGATCGCTCGGATTTTCCGTTCCGGAAAATTCGTTTCCAATGTACCTGACGGAGATGTATTGAGCCGCGCAAAAGAAACAGAGCAGGGCGTTTCCCTGCTCTGTTTCTTTGCAAAACCGTTAAGAAACTACTCTGATAACGGCCGCGACCTTTGCTATTTCGTCGCACTCGTTTATGAGCGCAACGGCCTTATTTACATTGTTTTCGCGCGTGACGTGCGTTATGAAGACGAGCGGAACGCTCCCGTCTTCGCCGACCGGCTCCCTCTCCTGCGACATCTGCGCAACGCTTATCCTGCATTTTGCAAATATTGCCGCCACTTTTGCCAGCACGCCGTGCTTGTCTGCGGCGTTGAGCCTGATGTAATATGCGCTTTCAAAGTTATCCACAAATTTCGTGCCGGGAGCGGCGTCCTCGGTATTTTTGAACGTGGAATACTGATAATTGCTGTGGGTGGCACAGTAAATTATGTCCCCGACTATCGCGCTGCCGGTGGGAAGTGCGCCGGCGCCGCGACCGTAGAGCATTACGTCCTCCACGCTGTCGCCGGTGATGTAAACGGCGTTATAGCTGTCGTTCACGCTTGCAAGCGGGTGCGAACTCTTGATAAACGAAGGATGCACCCTCACCTCTATGCCGTTATCCCCGTTTTTGCCGATTGCAAGGAGCTTTAAAACATAGCCGAACTTTTTGCCGTATTCTATGTCCGTTACGGATATGTCGGTTATGCCCTCCCTGTATATCCTCGTATAGGGTATCTTTGTGTGAAATGCAAGACTGGAAAGAATGGACAGCTTGTAAGCGGCGTCGTACCCCTCGACGTCCGACGAAGGATTTGCTTCGGCATAGCCGAGTTTCTGCGCCTCCTTGAGAACGTCCTCGTAAGCCGCGCCTTCGGACGCCATTTTGGTGAGGATATAATTTGTTGTGCCGTTAATAATGCCCATCATGGACAGTATTTTGTTGCCCTGCAAATTGTCCAGAAGGGCGCGGATTACGGGAACGCCGCCAACGCAGCTCGCCTCGTAAAACAGCCCGCAATGATTCTTTTTTGCGGCCACTTCAAGTTCGTGGTTATACTTGCAGAACAGCTCCTTGTTCGAAGTCACAACGGACTTGCCCGCCTTAAGACAATCCAGAACAAAGGTCTTTGCGGGCTCAACCCCTCCCATCACCTCAACAACTATGTCCACGTCGGGATTGGAGCATATCTCCTGAATGTTTGACGCGACCTTTTCAGGCTCTATGCCGAGCGCCGCGGCCTTTTCGGGATTGCGCTCCAAAACGGCTTCTACCGATATGTCTAACTTATGGCTCCTGTGATAAAACTCACGGTGCTCGGTGAGAATTTTATAGGTGCCGCCGCCGACCACGCCAAGGCCGAGAATAGCTACGCCGACTTTCTTCATCTTATTCCTCCGTACTGTTGAGATAATACAAATATTTCAGTCCCTCGAGCGTAAGCAGCTTATCCACATGGTCTATGCAGGAAATTTCCCTTGCGATTATTTCGGAAAAGCCGCCGGTGGCTATTGTGCGTACGCCCTCGGCCTTCATCTCTCTTTTGATTTTTTTAACGATGTATTCAACCAATCCGGCAAAGCCGTAGAAGATGCCGGACTGCATGTTCGTCACCGTGTTTGTGCCTATGACCTTGTCGGGCCGCTCTATCTCCACGCGCGGCAGCTTTGCCGTGCCGTTTACAAGACTGTCGAGAGAGCCCTTGATGCCGGGAGCTATCACGCCCCCGCGGAACTGACATTTTTCATCGATGACATTGAAAGTGGTGGCCGTGCCGAAATCGATCACAATCAGCGGAGCGCCATACTTGTTGACCGCGGCGACGTTGTTGACCACTCTGTCGGCGCCCACTTCCTTTGCGTTGTCAACCTTAAGGTTCATGCCTGTGCGCAGACCCGCGCCCACCACGAGCGGCTTTATTTTAAGGTACGTTAAGCACATTCTTTCAAGAGTGTAATCGAGCGGCGGGACGACGGATGAAATTATGCCGCCGTTGATGTCGCGCGGAGACACTCCGTTGTTTTTCAGAATGCTTATCAGCTGTCCTCCGTATTCGTCCGAAGTCTTTTTATGCTCGGTTGCGACGCGGAAGCTGAGGACAAAGTCGTCCCCTTCAAACAGCGCATATTTTATGTTGGTATTACCTACGTCAAGACAGATTATCATTGTTTCGATTATTGAACTTTTGCAGATTTTTTAACGGCGAACCTCTTTTCGATCACGTTGTCGACGGCGTAGATCGCGGGAGCGAGTACGGCGTTGATGGCCACTTCAATGCCGAAATTGATGGCGATAAGCCCCATAAACGCCCAAAACGCAGTACCGACGGACTGAACGAGAGCCTGCTGCATCATCAGACAGCCCAGAAAGAATATCCCGGTATTTGCAACCGGGGCGGACAGGGCGGCGACGAACGACGCGGCATACCTGTTCCTTTTTGAAACAAGACTGAAAAGCATCGCGGGAACGACGCCCGCGGCTACGCCCTTTATGAGGACGGTGAGCACTACCGTGACGGGCACATAGTTGATCAGCGTGAGCGTAAGCGGGTCGAACAGGGTGACTATCCCGAAGGCGAGCCCCAAAAACGCGCCGGCTCCCGCACCGAGCAACATGCCGCCCACAACTATTGGCACGAGCACGAAGGTCATAGAAGTGCCGCCGGGGAGAGTTATCGTCAGTCCCAGAGCCTGCAAAACGATGACAAATGCCAAAAGCACGCCGAGCACGGCGATGTTCCTTGCCGTAAAGAATGAGTTCTTTACCTTTTCCATAAAAACCTCCATCGGATTTCATAAAAGAATATCCGCAGACAAAAATTATTATACTTCTGAACGGTCGGACTTCATTGCAAATATCCGCCGAAAGTATTTTTGTTATTGGTAGATTATATCATCACAGCCGTTTTATTGCAAGCGTTTGGAGCACAAAGTAACATTTTTTAAGCCTTTCAAATATTATTTAGTATAGATAAAACTGCAGGGCGCACGATTTTTACGGGTACATACGGCCTTGCAGAACATTCACAGGAGGAACTTTATGAATATTTTTTCACAGTTCGGAGGCTGCAACAGCTGCCTTTGGATACTCATTCTCTTGCTCATAGCTGCAAGCTGCTCCGAAAACGGACTGGAAAGTGTGCTTTCCGGAAGCTGTACTCCCATACTCGTCGCGCTTGTATATACCATGTGGAAAAACGGCACGCTGAGCAATCTGTTCTGCGGCAATCACGGCTGCGGATGCAACTGCGGTTGCAACTGAAATCGGCAAAAACAACTGAATAACCGCGACGGCGGACCGCGATTTGCGGTCCGCCGATTGATTTGTCTGCATAAACAGCTACGCCTTTTTAGGCAAAGTTTTGCCGAAAAAGTGAGCCAGAACGGCGCAGATGGTTTTTGAATCCTTTATCTCGCCCCTGAAGATCATGGCCGCAACCTCGTCGGCAGGCACAAACTCTACCCCGAGGAATTCGCCCTCGTCAAGATTCTGCCCGACGAACCGGGCGGATTCAACGCAATAGATGTGTATAACTTCGTCGGTATAGCCGGGAGTGGGATATATATCCATAATGTGCTTACACTCCGCGGCCCTGTATCCCGTCTCCTCCTCCAGCTCGCGCAAGGCGGCGGAGCGCGGATCTTCGCCGGCGTCAAGTTTCCCGGCCGGTATCTCGTACAGTTCTTCGCCATAGAGATAGCGGAACTGCTTTACGAGGGCTATGCTGCCGTCCCGCACGAAAAGAACGGCGGCTCCGCCCGGATGACGCACGCATTCGCGCACCGCCCGTCCGCCGTCCGGCAGAGCGACGACGTCTACACACACATCAAATATCCTGCCACCGAATACCTTTTCCGAGCTCAACTTTTCTTCGCTCAGCTTCATACGGCGCCTTCAAAACTTTCGATGTTTTCAAAGAGCGTCTGAACGCCCGGGCTGATGGCGTTGTTATACAGAATATAATAATTATAGCCGTTGACCAGCGAATTGGCCACGTCGAAATTCTTGTCTTTGAGCGCTTTGTATATCTCCGTCAGCATCTTATATCCCGTCTCCTTATCGTCGGCGGGAATGGCGCTTTCGAGTATGTACTGCTTTTCCTGCGCAATGAGCAGCCAGATGACCGAAAGCATGCCGGATGCCTGCGCGGAAGGCACGTTTTGATTTTCATTCAGGCCGCCGACGTCTTCCGATTGAACGTCCGGCGGAAGCAAATCCGCCTCTCCGTCGTCGAGCTCCTTTTTGAATACGCTGCGTATAACGCTCTCCAACGGCTCTATAAGCTGCTCGCAGAAGGCGCAATAACTTGCATAAAAACTGCCGTCGTCCGAAAAATATTTCTGCAAAAAGCGATTGAAATTAATAGAATCCCTGTCTATCTCCACGAGCAGACAAAAGATGAACGCAAGCTTATCGCGCGCGGCCGACGGCAGGACTACCGCACCGCGGCCCGAATAACCGCCGGAAAGATCCACAAGGCACCGCGACTTTGCCGCAAGATAATCAAACCCGGAAGATACCGAAGAAAACAGGTCGTACAAAGTCCGGCTTCCAACAATGGCTTTGAGCAGATCCTTTATCTTTGTGGGAGCCATTATGAATTTGCATTTTTTGAGTTCTTCGCATTTCTCCAGAAAGTTTTTAACCTCTTTCGACACTTCTTCCATCGTACACCCTGACAACGTTTTTTAATATTATATCACAAACATTTATAAAATAAAATATTTTTAAAGCAAATATCTTGATTTTAAAGCAAGATTTATGTATAATAGCAGTACTTGTCAGAACATGTAAGGCAGGCTGTGCGCAAAATGATCAGATCGGGCGAAACTTCCATAAACAAATTAATAATTCTTTTCGTATTCGACAAGATGGAATCCGCCCTTTCGGAGAGGACCATAGTCGACATGTGCTCCTCCTCCAACGAATGGATGGGCTACATGGACTGCGTAAACGTCATCCATAAGCTTTTGGACGACAATTTCATCTGCATAGTCAACCAGGACGAGGACACGCTTTACACCATCACGCCCGACGGAAGAGAGACGCTTGCCAACTTTTACATCAACATCCCAAAAAGCGTCCGCGAAGAAATATCGATATTCGTAAAGAAAAACAGCGCAAAATACCGCAACAGACAGGAATGCCGTTCGGACTACTTCCAGAACAAAGACGGCACCTACACCGTATTTTTAAAGATTCTGGCGCCCGTTCAACCCATGCTTGAATTAAAATTCGTAGTCCCCGACAGAAAAACGGCAAACAAAATCTATAAAAAATGGGAAGAAAAGGCCGCCGACGTGTATTCGGTCATATACGAAAACCTATGCGACTGATCACGGCCGCAACAAGGAGATAAAAAATGTTTACTTATCACACACATGGCACATGCTCGCGCCAGATCTACTTTGAAGTGGACGAGCAGAACAGATTGCACAACGTAAAATTCATCGGCGGCTGCAACGGCAATCTTCAGGGCGTGGCGCGCCTTGTCGAAGGCCGGGACATGGACGAGGTGCAAAAACTTCTTTCGGGAGTTATTTGCAGAAACAATACCTCCTGCCCCGACCAGCTTTCAAAGGCCATTGCCGCATACAAGCAGACAAAAGAAACACAGGCTTGAACTAGCCGAATAAAAGCAGACACGCCGACGGCAACTATTTGCCGTCGGCGTTTATATTTGTGTGCAGTAAATACAGTATTATGTCAAACATAGTACTATTGAAATCCGTGATAAAATTAATAGTTTTCGATAATTTCAACAAAATTTTGCATTGTTTTGTCGTTGAGTTGATAATAGAAACATCTTCCCGAATATCCTTCGGAAGAATTGAATCTTATTATGTTGAAGCCGTAAAACCCCCTCTCCGTCTTCACCAGCAGTTTTTCATAGGGCATTCCGTTATATGAACAGCAACCTTCAAAGATAAATTCAACCCACTTTCCGCATTTCATTTCCTTCCGCGTGAGAGAATCGAGACTGACGCCGTATGCCGGCATGTCCATGCCGCCGCCAATAAGTTCGCTCCACGCGGTCATTATTTCATCGTATTCCTTGGTCTCCCGCCCGTACACCTTCTGAACGTCGTCGCTGTATGTCGCCACGGCGGAACAGTTATCGAATATTTCGGCAAATTGCATATTGACACCTCTGTTTTTGCAGTTTATGCAAATCAATTCAAAATTAATCCCGCAAGCCCGATTTTAGGACTCACCACATCGGCCGCCCGGTCTACCCTTATAATTAATGTCGGAAAATCTTTGCGCCGTTTCATGTGGAACCGAAATTAAAACTTTTGTTTGTATATGACTCATGCGGAAGATCATGCCGCACGGGTCATTTTTATGCAGCCAAGCTGAATTTTCCGCCAAAACCCGCAGATTTCAGAGCGCGGGCAAATTTAGGCGTGCTTTCCGCGGATATAATCGTCTATCGCCTGTGCGGCCGTCTTTCCCGCACCCATTGCAAGTATGACGGTCGCCGCGCCCGTCACGGCGTCGCCGCCAGCAAAAACTCCCTCTTTTGAAGTTTTTCCTGTCGCTTCATCCACGACGATGCCGCCGTGTCTGTTCACCTCCAGTCCGCCGGTCGTATTTTTGATGAGCGGGTTGGGACTGGTGCCTATAGCCATTATAACGCAGTCAACATCCAGAACATACTCGCTGCCGGGAAGCTCGACGGGTCTGCGGCGTCCCCTTTCGTCGGGTTCGCCAAGCTCACACCTTATCACTTTCAATCCCGTTACAAATCCATTTTTTGGATCTCTCGCGTTGTCCGGATTGCGATAACCTAAAATTTCCACGGGATTTGTCAGCAATCTGAAGTCGATACCCTCCTCTTCGGCATGTTCGACCTCTTCCTTTCTTGCCGGCAATTCCTCCATGGAACGGCGGTAAATTATGCTTACGTGTTCCGCGCCCAATCTCAACGCCGTTCTTGCAGCGTCCATCGCGACATTTCCGCCGCCCACTACGGCAACCCTTTTTGCGCGCATCACAGGCGTGTGACTGTGTTCGTCGTAGGCCTTCATCAGATTGCTGCGGGTAAGAAATTCATTGGCGGAATATACGCCCTTTAAACTTTCGCCCGGAATGCCCATAAATTTCGGCAATCCCGCCCCGGATCCTATAAACACCGCTTCAAACCCGTCATCGAACAACTCGTCGACGGTCAGAGTCTTGCCTATCACTACGTTGGTCTGAATATCTACGCCAAGGCTTTTAAGCGTTTGTACTTCCTTTTCAACAATATTTTTAGGCAACCTGAACTCCGGTATTCCGTAAACGAGCACGCCGCCGGCAAGGTGCAGAGCTTCAAAAACAGTAACTTTATACCCTTTTTTAGCCAGATCTCCCGCGCAAGCCAGCCCGGCAGGCCCCGAACCGATAACGGCTACCCGATGTCCGTTCGACGCATTCATGCGCGGAGCGCATTTGCCTTGCAGATTATGCCTGTCCGCCACGAAGCGCTCAAGGCGGCCTATTGCCACGGGTTCAAATCTGATTCCGAGGGTGCATTTGCTTTCGCACTGCGTCTCCTGCGGGCATACTCTGCCGCATACGGCAGGCAGAGACGACGATAGGGATATTATGTCGTATGCCTGCTCAAAATCGCCCGTTTTAACTTTTGAAATAAAATCGGGTATTTCGATGTTTACGGGACAGGCTTCCACGCACGGCCTGTTTTTACAGTCCAGACAGCGGGTCGCTTCGGCTATCGCCGTCTCCTCGGAATAACCGAGCGCAACCTCTTTGAAATTGCGCGACCTTTGAGCCGGTTCCTGCACTGGCATGGGATGCTTTTTGGGTTGAACAGCCATTATTTTACCTCCTGTTTTAAGAGATTGCAGCTCTCTTCGCGTTCGCGCCTTTCAAAATCCGCATACATTGAGGAGCGCGCCATAGCCTCATCGAAATCCACTTCAAACCCGTCAAAATCCGGGCCGTCCACACAGGCGAATCTGGTCTTCCCGCCGACGGTCAGCCTGCATCCGCCGCACATGCCCGTTCCGTCGATCATTATGGGATTCATTGAAACCGTAGTCGGTATGGAATACGGTCTGGTAGTGGCGACGACGAATTTCATCATTATCAGCGGGCCTATGGCAATTACCATGTCATAGCGCTCGCCGTTTTCAATATATTCCTTCAACGGCGCCGTGACGACGCCGTGACGGCCGTAACTGCCGTCGTCCGTCATGATTGTTAGCCTGTCCGAACAAGCGCGGAATTCATCTTCGAGTATGACCAGCTCTCTGCTTCTGAAGCCCACTATGGAATGGACCTCCGCACCGAGCGCGTGAAATTCCTGCGCGACGGGCAGGGCAATGGCGCACCCGACGCCGCCGCCGACTATGCAGACCTTTCTTATCCCGTCCGTCTGCGTCGGACGGCCGAGCGGGCCGACGAAATCCTGTATAAAATCGCCCTCGGCCTTCGCGTTCAGCGCCATCGTTGTCGCCCCGACCACCTGAAAGATTATCCTGACCGTGCCCTTCTGCCTGTCGCAGCCGGCAATTGTTAACGGTATCCTTTCGCCGTCGCCGTCGACGCGCAGTATTATAAACTGTCCCGCACGGCCCTTGGCGGCCACAAGCGGCGCACTTATATCCATCATCGTCACGGTCGGATTAAGGACACGCTTTTTTGCTATTCTGTACATATGACCATACTCCTTCAGCTTTTTATGAGTTTGCGTATGCTCTTTATCATGTAGAGCGGAAAGGGCGCGTTGTATTCTTCGGTTATCCTGACCTCGCATATCACGCCCGTCTGCGTTCTGTTGTGTCTGCCCAAAGGAGCCAGCACACTGTCGCCCGCGCTTGCGCCGTCAAACGGACAAATGTACCAATATTTCATATCGGCGACGTTAGGGTCATCGGGAAACCGGACCCTGACAAAACACAGAACTTCGTACATACTCTATATTATATAAATATTTTTGCATAAAAGCAATAAAAAAAGACTTACTTTTTAGGGTAAGTCTTTAATTTATGCATAAATTTTCAGATATTATTCATAATCGACGACATCTATCCAGCCGCGGAGGAACTCTTCTTCCTCCTTTTTGGCCTTTGTAAGCCGCGACGCCGCAACAATGGGTATCCACTTTTGCACATACTGCTTGGCCGTATCGCTCTTTTTGCAGTAGAGATTGAGATACTTTTCGGCGAGTCCGCTCTTGCCTGCAAGATAGAAAAGCAGATAAGTTCTTGCAACGTCTGCGGAGGAATTGCCCTGCGTGGCATGCGACCAGTCGATTATGTAGGGCGTTCCGTCGGCGGTGATTATAATGTTGCTCGGGTTGAAGTCGCCGTGGCACAGATTGTAATGTTTGGGCAGAGCGTCCAGACGGGTATGCAGATCATATCTGGTGGTGGCGTCGAGTTCGGCCATGCTTATCCTGCCCTGCATCTTGTCCTTGAGCTTATTGAGCATGGGCACCTTTTTGGAAAGCACCGTGCGCTGCAAATCGACGAACATATTTAGGTGTTCATCCTCTTTTTCGGGATGTTCGGCCATGATCTGCTCCAGCGTGACGCCCTCGATATAGTCCATGACAATGGCCCAGCGGCCGTCAACTACCTGAACGGCATGTATTTTGGGTATGTTGAGGTCGGTCTCCTCCACCCTTGCCTGATTGAGGGCTTCGTTAAGAATATCCGCCTTGGAATACCCCGCCTCAAACTCCTTGACGGCAAACTCGCCGTCGCGGTAGAGTTTTTTGCCCGGCATCTGCGCAACAAGTATTTTTTCGCTCATGATTTCCTCCTTATTTTCTTCCGTAATATGCATTGAGATACATGTTCTTGATTTCGCTCATCAGCGGATAGCGGGGATTTGCACCCGTGCACTGGTCGTCAAACGCCTGTTCCGTCATGTCGTCCAGCCTGTCGAGGAAATCCTTTTCGTCTATGCCGTATTCCTTTATCGTCTTCTTTATGCCGACCTTTGCCTTGAGTTCGTCGATGGCGCCGATGAGATTTTCCAGACTTTCCTCATCCGTTCTGCCCGCAATGCCGAGACTTTCGGCAATTTCCGCATAGCGGCGAAGCGTTTTGGGGTGGTCGTACTGAGGGAACGTGCCCATCTTTGCGGGAACCTCTGCGGCGTTGAAACGAAGCACCTCGTCTATCATGAGCGCATTGGCAACGCCGTGGGGAAGGTGATGGAAAGCGCCCAGCTTGTGCGCCATGGAATGGCATACGCCGAGGAAGGCATTTGCAAACGCCATGCCGGCCATAGTAGCCGCATTGGCCATCTTCTCCCTCGCTTCAACGTCCGTCTGTCCGTTTTCATAGGCCCGGGGCAGATATTCGAAAATAACTTTCAAAGCCTGCTTTGCAAGCCCGTCGGTGTAATCGGTGGCCATCATGGACGCGTACGCTTCCAGCGCGTGCGTTACCGCGTCGATACCCGAAGCGGCCGTGAGTCCCTTGGGCGCGGACATATGCAGATCGGTATCGATGATAGCCATATCCGGCATGAGCTCGTAGTCTGCAAGCGGATACTTTATTCCGGTCTTTTCGTCGGTTATGACGGCAAAAGGCGTGACCTCCGAACCCGTGCCCGCAGAGGTGGGAATAGCGATGAAATATGCCTTTTCGCCCATCTTGGGGAACGTATAGACGCGCTTTCTGATATCGATGAAGCGCATGGCCATATCGAGGAAATCGGCTTCAGGATGTTCGTAGAGCACCCACATTATCTTCGCGGCGTCCATTGCGGAACCGCCGCCGATGGCGATTATCGTATCGGGCTCAAACGCACGCATCTGCGCCACTCCTTCGAGGGCGCACGCCAAAGTGGGATCGGGTGCAACGTCAAAGAAAGTGGAATGACTTATGCCTATTTCGTCGAGCTTGTCGGTTATGCACTTGGTAAAACCGTTTTTATACAGAAAACTGTCGGTTACAATAAACGCCTTCTTCTTGTTCATGACGGTTTTGAGCTCGTCGAGAGCAACGGGCAGGCAGCCCTTCTTCAGATATACTTTGCGGGGCGCCCTGAACCAAAGCATGTTCTCCCTCCTTTCAGCTATCGTTTTAATGTTCAAAAGATGCTTTACCCCAACGTTTTCGGAGACGGAATTGCCGCCCCATGAACCGCAGCCGAGCGTGAGCGACGGCGTAAGCTTGAAATTGTACAGATCGCCTATGCCGCCGTGCGACGAAGGAGTATTGACGAGTATGCGGCAGGTCTTCATTTTGCCGGCAAAGTAATCGAGCTTATCCTGCGAAGACGCAACATTGAGATAGACGGACGAAGTATGCCCGTATCCGCCGTCGGCAATGAGCCTTTCCGCCTTTGCCACGGCGTCCTCAAAGCTTGCCGACTTGTACATTGCAAGCACGGGAGACAGCTTTTCATGCGCAAATTCTTCGGAAATGTCTACCGATTCGACCTCGCCGATAAGAACCTTTGTCGTCTCGGGAACATTGACGCCCGCCAGTCCGGCGATCTTAAAGGCGCTCTGACCGACTATTTTCGCGTTGAGCGCGCCGTTTATTATCATGGTTTTGCGCACTTTGTCCAGCTCCTCGCCCTTGAGGAAATGGCAACCGCGCGCGGCAAATTCCTTTTTGACCTTGTTATAGATCTTATCGGACACAATTACGGACTGTTCCGAAGCGCAGATCATGCCGTTATCGAAAGTTTTGGAATGTATCACGCTGCTTACGGCAAGCTTGATGTCCGCAGTTTCATCGATGATGGCAGGAGTATTTCCCGCGCCTACGCCCAATGCGGGCTTGCCGGATGAATACGCCGCCTTGACCATGCCGGGTCCGCCGGTCGCAAGAATCGTGTCAGAATCACGCATGAGCACGTTGGTCATCTCGAGCGAAGGAATGTCTATCCAGCTTATGATGCCTTCGGGAGCGCCCGCTTCAACGGCCGCTTCGTACACAACTTTAGCTGCGGCTATCGTGCTTGCCTTGGCTCTGGGATGGGGACTTATTATGCAGCCGTTCCTTGTTTTAAGGCATATGAGCGTTTTGAATATGGCCGTTGACGTGGGGTTGGTGGTGGGAATTACCGCGCCTATAACGCCGATGGGCTCGGCTATCTTTTTGATCCCGAAGGCCTTGTCCTCTTCGATGACCCCGCATGTTTTAACGGACTTATACTTATTGTAGATATATTCTGCGGCATAGTGATTTTTGATGACTTTATCCTCCACAACGCCCATGCCCGTCTCCTCGACGGCGAGCTTTGCGAGGGGTATCCTCATCTTGTTCGCAGCTATGGCGCACGCCAGAAAGATTTTATCGACCTGCTCCTGCGTATAGGTCGAATAGAGCTTTTGGGCCGCCCGCACTCTTTTGAGCTCCTGCTCCAGCTTTTCGACGCTGTCGCAGACTCCGTAGCTAAACTTGGTGTCCATATATAAACTCCTGTTGAAAAATTAATACATCTTCAGTGTGTACACTTTTCCTTCCCTGTATCGATAAAATTGTATCAATTAATGCTTTGCAGGTCAAGCGCAGAAAAGAGATTTTGCAAACGGAGCTCAAAATGTTATTGTCTACAAGATTTGGTGAAAATTTTTCACGCGAGCGCCATATATAGCAAACAGGCGGCGCGCCAACCGCGATTTAAACGCGGTTGACGCGCCGCCTGTCATATCGCCGGACAATCAAAACTTATCGTCGTCGCAATCGACGGACATGAGAACTTCGCGCGCGAGCCTGACTTCCGCCCTGCGCTTTATGTCCGACATGACAGACCGTATCTGCGCGTCGGAAAATCTTTTTACGTTCAGAAATCTGAACGTGCCGTCGGAATAAAAAAGCGCTACGGCGCAAACGCTCCTGCCGTTTTCGTCGGAGGCAAAGGTCTTCTTTATCTCGCACAGGCCGTCGTAAACCAGAGTAATTTTGTCCTGAACTATTTTTGTCAGAACACGGTATTGCGCCGCAACCACTCCGGAGTCGGAAACGGTTATCTTGTATGCGGCGACGTCCGCCGACAGCCAGACCGACCCCGACACCGCCACCGCCGCAAGCACCGAACCCGTAAGAGCCTGCCGGGCAACAAACAACCAGACAGATAGGCCCGCAACGGCGGCAAGAACGGCCGAAACGGCAACCACGGACATAATGTATCCGCGCCCGCGCGGCCTGTAAATTTTTCTCTGCATGCAAACGCCCTCCCTGCCCATGATTATATCACACAGCGCGCAAAAGCGCAACAGCCGGCAATAAATTTAGCGCAAACGCAATTTATTTTGTCGCGCCGCGTAAATTCACTTGACTTTGGCAATGATTTAAATTATAATTGCTAACGTTACGCGGATATGGCGGAATTGGCAGACGCGCAGGTTTCAGGTTCCTGTGGGCGACCGTGCAGGTTCAACTCCTGTTATCCGCACCAAAAAGCGCAGACGACTTGTTGTCGTCTGCGCTTTTTGCGTGATTTTTATCGATACAGGAGTTGAGGGGAGACAAGCAAACACTTGTGTTTGCGCAGGTCGGCGGGCTCTACCGCCGACAAAACAGCGGTAACCCGCTGTTTTTCGTGCGCCGCGCCCAAGCGGCAACTCCTGTTATCCGCACCAAAAAGCGCAGACGACTTGTTGTCGTCTGCGCTTTTTGCGTGATTTTATCGATACAGGAGTTGAGGGGAGACAAGCAAACACTTGTGTTTGCGCAGGTCGGCGGGCTCTACCGCCGACAAAACAGCGGTAACCCGCTGTTTTTCGTGCGCCGCGCTCAAGCGGCAACTCCTGTTATCCGCACCAAAAAGCGCAGACGACTTGTTGTCGTCTGCGCTTTTTGCGTGATTTTTATCGATACAGGAGTTGAGGGGAGACAAACAAACACTTGTGTTTGCGCAGGTCGGCGGGCTCTACCGCCGACAAAACAGCGGCGACCCGCTGTTTTTCGTGCGCCGCGCCCAAGCGGCGGCTTAACAGTTGCGCACGCATTGAAAATGCAGTATAATGTAGAAAACCAATAAAGGAAATATTTGAATCATGGATAAAATATGGGCAGAAATGCACGCGGCCGCTTGTGCGGCGTGCAGGCCGAGAAAAATTTCAGCGCACGTCGAAGCGGGAAGCGTGGCGGCCGCCGTACTCTCCTCTTCGGGAAAAATTTACACGGGAGTATGCGTGGACACCGCCTGTTCGCTGGGGATCTGCGCCGAAAGAAACGCTCTTTTCAATATGCTTACCTGCGGCGAAAATTGTGTTGAAAGAGTGCTGGCAATAACCGCCGACGGCAAAACCGCCGCACCGTGCGGAGCCTGTCGCGAATTGCTTGTTCAACTGATGCCGGACAGCTATAAAAACGTTTTGATAATGCTTGATTACGATTCAGGCAAGATTGCAACTTTGGGAGAGCTTACTCCGGATTGGTGGATATGACAGGTCGTTGATCATAACCGGCAAACGAGCGGATAAAGTCCGCTCGTTTATTTCATTTTTTGCTGTTTTATCTTGTGATCTATCACATGACGTGCGGAAAGCTCGCGCAAAACATCTTTGGTGTCTATGCCCATTTCGACCATGAGCACCATGACGTGGTACATCAGATCGGCGATCTCAAACACCGTTTCATCTCTGTCGCCGCCTTTTCCTGCAACGATCACTTCGGTACACTCCTCGCCCACCTTTTTCAATATCTTATCGATCCCCTGCTCGAACAGATAGGTGGTATACGACCCCTGCGGCAGATCTCTTTTCCTGCCTGCAAGCAGTTCATAGAGCCCTTCCACAGAAAATTCCGCAAGAGAATCGCTCCTGTATACATAATTATTAAAACAGCTGTCGCTGCCCAGATGACAGGCAGGCCCGTCCTTTACCACTTCCACGACGAGCGCGTCCCTGTCGCAGTCGGCAACGATAGAAACGATATGCTGAACGTTTCCGCTCGTTTCGCCCTTGCGCCAGAGCTTTCCGCGACTGCGCGACCAGAAGCAAGTGGCGCCCTCCTTCATGCTGATTTCAAGACTCTCGCGGTTCATATATGCCACCGTCAGTACTTTTTTTGTATAATGATCGGTGACCACCGCGGGGATTAGCCCGTTTTCGTCAAATTTAAGCTCGTCGATGCCTGTCATAATCTTACCTCTATGCCTGCATTTTTAAGTTCATGTTTCAAATCGCAAATCAGCGTCTGTCCGTAGTGGAATATCGACGCGCCCAATCCGGCGTCGACGTCGACGCTTTTAAAAAGCCGAATAAAATGCTCAGTGCCGCCCGCGCCGCCGCTGGCAACGACCGGCACGGTTACGGCTTCGCATATCACGCGCAACATTTCAATGTCAAACCCGCCGCGGACGCCGTCGGTATCGATGCTGTTGACCACGATCTCCCCCGCTCCGCTCGCCTGACCGTATCTTGCCCACTCTACAGCGTCGAGCGAAGTGGGCACTCTGCCGCCGTGGCTGAACACCGCAAAGCGGCCGTCCACCCTCTTTACATCCATAGACAGGACCACGCACTGATTGCCGTATCTTTCCGCCGCGGCCGAAATCAGGCTGCGATCGGCAATTGCGCCGCTGTTGACGCTGACTTTATCGGCGCCGCACCTGAGCACTCTGTCAAAGTCGTCCAGCCCGTTGATGCCGCCCCCAACAGTGAGAGGAATGAATACATTTTCCGCAACGCGCCGAAGCACGTCAGAAAAAAGCTTTCTGCCTTCAAAACTTGCCGTTATGTCATAAAATACCAACTCGTCGGCCCCGCAGTCGGAATAGTACGCGGCAAGTTTTACCGGATCGTCCACATCCTTCAACCCTTCAAAATTTTTGCCCTTCACAACTCTTCCGTCACGAACGTCGAGACAGGGTATGATTCTCTTTGCAAGCATCGCTCATTCCTCCGCGACCGCTATCGCCGCGCGAAGATCCAGCCTGCCTTCATAAACTGCTTTGCCCAAAATCGCGGCGTAAACGTTCATTTTTTTAAGTTCTTCTATCTCGTCAAGATAGGTTATCCCGCCGGATGCAGTAATTTTTAACGATAATGTCTGACATAGTACTTTATAAATTGACATATTAGTACCCTGCAAATGTCCGTCTTTTGAGATATCGGTATAAATTATATGCCCCGCTCCCCTCGATTGCAGACTTTTGCAGAAGTCAACCGCATCTACCGACGTAACTTCCTCCCAGCCGTTCACGGCAACTTTTCCGTTCCTCGCATCCACGCCTACGGCTATTCTTTCGCCGTATTTCAAAAGCATCTCATCCAAAAAATCAGGCTTCTTTACGGCCGCGGTGCCAAGGATCACCTTGCCTGCGCCGCAGTCGAGATATTCCTTTATTCTGTCTTCGGTGCGGATACCTCCCCCTATTTCGACAAGCATGCCCGTGGCCGAAAGTTTTCTGACGACGGCGGCATTGTCTGTCCTGCCGCTCCGCGCTCCGTCGAGATCTACGACGTGCAGACAGTCCGCACCCGCCGACATAAAATTTGAAGCGACGGCTTCCGGGTCGTCGGCATACACCTTTTTTTCGGAATAATCTCCCCCGGTAAGACGCACCACGCGTCCACCCAATATGTCGATGGCGGGAAAAATTTTCATGTCCTGACCTCCGTCGTTTTAACAAAAGCCTTTAAAATTCTGAGCCCTGTCTCGCCGCTCTTTTCAGGATGGAACTGCGTTCCGTGAATATTCCCGCGCGAGACTGCCGCGGTCACGTCGGTTCCGTAACGCGCAGTTGCGGCCAAGTCCCCGCGATCTGCGCATTCGGCGCAATAGGAGTGTACAAAATATACATATTCCCCGCTTTTCACGTCCGCAAGAATGGGCGACCGCTTTGCAATGTCGAGACTGTTCCAGCCCATATGAGGAATTTTCAGACCGGCCGCCCGCTCTGCAAGCGGCCTCACCTCGCCGCGGATCAGGCCAAGCCCTTCATGCCTGCCGTATTCGTATGAAACGTCAAAAAGCAACTGCATTCCGAGACATATGCCGAGCAGAGGTTTTCCGTTTTCCGCTGCCAGTTTTACGCATTTATCCATACCACCCGCGCGCAGCTTCGCAGCGGCATCACCGAAAGCCCCCACGCCGGGCAGAACTATGCCGTCCGCCGCGGCTATCGCGCCCGCTTCGGATGTAATGATGCAATCCTCTCCTATCTTGCGGAAGGAACTGACGAGCGAAAATATATTGCCCACCCCGTAATCTACTATGGCTATCATAGCATCCCCTTGCTTGACGGTATGTCTCCGCCGACTATGCGCGAAGCCTGCGCCAGCGAGCGGGCAAACGCTTTGAACACGCATTCTATTATGTGATGAGTATTTTTGCCGTACATCTTGACAAGATGCAAAGTTATCCGCGCTTCTCGCACAAACGACAGAAAAAATTCCTCCACAAGTTCGGTATCAAACAGCCCTACCGCACGCGTTTTCACCTCGTCGCTGTCATCGGTAACTTTTGCGCAATCTATGGCGACGTCATAATTGAGCGTGCCCCTGCCGCTTATGTCCACTGCGCTCAGAACGAGCGACTCGTCCATCGGCAGGATCACGTGCGAATAGCGTGCAATGCCGCGCTTATCTCCTATAGCACGGCAAAACGCCTGCCCGAGAGCTATGCCGACGTCTTCCACGGTATGATGAAAATCCACGTCGACGTCGCCTTTGCACTTCACGTTGAGCCCGAATGCGGAGTGACACGCAAAAAGTTCAAGCATGTGATTTAAAAAACCGCATCTGGTATCCACGCTGTAGTCGCCTCCGTCAAGGTCGAGTTTTAAATATATATCCGTTTCGCGCGTCTTGCGCGCAACTTCCGCCACTCTCATTCTGCGCTCTCCGTTATCTTTTTTACAGTTTCCAGAAGCTTGCACACTTCCTCGTCCGTGCCGACAGTGATCCTGACATAATCATCTATCCTGCCGCCAGGAAAATGCCTGACGAGTATGCCTTGGGACTTCAGCCGCCCGCACAGCTTTCCGCCGTCGACGGCAGATGTCCGCGCGAGCACGAAGTTTGCCGACGACGGCAACACGTCAAATCCCATACCCTTCAGCCCTCGCGCAAGCTTCTCGCGCGCGGCCTTTATCTTCGCCACCGTGCTTTTGAAATAGTCGTCGTCTTCGATCGCCCCTTTTGCAAGCAACATCGACACGGTGTTCACGTTATACGGGTGGAAGGAATATTTCACCTTGTTCAGATCGGCTATGAGCGCCGCGTCGGCTATGACGTATCCAACACGCGCACCCGCAAGAGAGCGCGATTTGGAAAAGGTGTTGACCACCACGAGATTTTTAAATTCTTTTATCAAAGGTATCGCGTTGTGCACGGAAAAATCCGCATAGGCCTGATCGACCACAACGATATTGCGCGGATTGTTTGCGATTATCGAACGCAGCGCGTCCGCTCCCATGGCTATGCCTGTCTGCGCGTTGGGCTCGGCGACAACTATCGTCTTGCCCTTTGCAAAATAATCGGCGGGATCTATGGTGAAATCGTCCCTCAACGCAATGTGTTCCGCGGGACAATCGTACATGTGCGCAAACACGTCGTAAAATCCGTAAGTTACGTCGGCAAAGCAAACGCCGTCCTTTGCGTAAGCCTGAAAGCAAAATGCCAGAGCTTCGTCCGAGCCGTTTGTCACAAGAACGTTTTGTTCTTCCACCCCGTAATATTGCGCGATAGCCCGCACGAGCGGCCCGCACCCCGGATCGGAGTAAAGCCGCAGATCCTTCAGCACCCGTTCGGTAATGTACGCCCTTGCCCTTTCGGACGAATAATAGGGATTTTCGTTTGTATTCAGTTTAATGTAGCACCTGTCGCGCGGCTGTTCGCCCGGCACGTACGGAACAATGTCATTTATCTTACCGCAGGCAAACTCACTCATTTTTTCGTCCTCGCAAGCACGCTCTCCGCATGAGCGGTCAGCCCTTCGGAGCGGGCAAACATAACTATATCGTCTGCGCTCGCCGCAAGTTTATTGTCCGAATAATACACGTATTGCGTCGCCTTCATAAAATTCTGCACGCCGAGCGGTGAGGAAAATTTTGCCGTGCCCCCCGTGGGAAGCGTGTGATTGGTCCCGGCATAATAGTCGCCGACAGGTTCGGGAGTGCTGTAACCGAGGAATACCGAACCGGCATTGTTCACCATCTTCAGCAAGTCGAAGGGTTGCTTTACCGCAAGTTCAAGATGCTCGGGCGCAAGCTCGTCCGATATCTTTGCGGCCTCGCGCAGATCTTTTGCTATTATTATTTTGCAATTGTTCTCTATGGATACGCGCGCGATATCGCGGCGGGCAAGAGCATTCAGTCTGCATTCAAGCGCGGCGGGCACGGCGTTCGCAAGCCGCGCGCTGTCCGTAACGAGAACGGCCGTGGCAAGCTCGTCATGCTCCGCCTGCGACAGCAGATCGGCCGCAACGCAGTCGGCGTCCGCGCCGTCGTCGGCAATTATGAGTATCTCGGATGGCCCGGCTATCATGTCTATGCCGCACACGCCGTAAACAAGCTTTTTGGCGGTGGCCACAAATATGTTGCCCGGCCCGGTTATCACGTCCACTCCGGCTATGCTCTCCGTTCCGTAGGCAAGAGCCGCTATGGCCTGCGCGCCGCCCACTTTATACACCTCGGAAACGCCGGCAATGCGCGCGGCGACGAGAACTTCGGCTCTGACGCTGCCGTCCGCAAGCGGCGGAGTCACCATAACCACGCGCGCCACCCCGGCTATTTTTGCCGGCAGAGCATTCATCAGCACGGTGGAAGGATACGCCGCCTTCCCGCCGGGCACATACAGACCGGCACTTCCGACAGGGCTGAACTTCTGCCCCATGACGCAACCTTCGGTTCTTATCTCGAATCCGTTGTTGAGCTGCGCGCGGTGGAAGGCGGAGATATTTTCTGCCGAGCGCCGCAGCATGGCCTTGTATTCGTCGCCGACCATTTTCTCGGCCCTTTCAAATTCGCCGTCCGAAACGGCGAGCGCATCAAGCTTTGCTCCGTCGAAACGCTCCGTATAATCGTACAGCGCCGCGTCGCCGCGCGCGCGCACTTCGGAAATTATCTGTCTGACCGACTGTTCGACAGACGAGCCGTCCACGCCAGAGCGGTCCAGGATCTTTTGTCTGCTTTTACTGTCGTAAACAACGGGAATTATCATCTTCTGACCTCATCCGCCAATTTGCCTGCAAGCGCAAGCATCTCTGAATTTTTAAAATTATACGCCGCCTTATTGGCTATGAGACGGGCGCTTACGGGAAAAATTTCGGCAAACACCTTCAGTCCGTTTTCCTTCAGGGTCGTGCCGGTCTCCACTATGTCCACTATCACGTCGGACAAATCGAGCAGGGGAGCAAGCTCGATAGAGCCGTTGAGTTTTATGACTTCAATGTCTCTGCCCAGCCCGGCATAATAATTTTTTGCAACATTAACAAACTTCGTCGCAACGCGCAGCGGCCGCGACGCGTCGTCGAACCACCCCTCCTTTGCGGCGACGCACATGCGGCATCTGCCTATTTTTAGGTCGGCAAGTTCATATACATCCGGCGAGTTTTCCTCTATTATGTCCTTGCCGGCAACGCCAGCGTCAGCCGCTCCGCGCTCCACGTAAACGGTGACATCGGCAGGTTTTACCCAAAAATAGCTTACCTCGCCGCTCTCGGCGCCGAACACCAGCTTACGGCTGTCTTCGGGAAGAGTTGCGCACCCGAAACCCGCGGCAGACAGCAGCGCATATGCCTTTTCGCCCAGTCGACCCTTGGGCAAAGCTATGTTGATCATTTAACTCCCCTCCCGCAGGTCAAGCACTTTTCCGTATCCGAACGCCTCCGGAACGGAGCGTGCGATGCGCACAGAATTGCCGCCGTCCAGAAGTCTTTTGCTCTCTGCAAGCGCCGCCGCCTGCGAATCATCGTCATACAGGATCAGCACGTCCGCAAAATTGCCTTCGGGCGCAAATATGCGCTCGAGCTCTCCGAGGTAGAGCGCAAAGCCTATCGCTCCGCCGCTCTTGCCCATCCTCTTCAACAACTTGTCGTATCTTCCGCCAGACAGGACCCGTCTGGGAACTCCGCCGACATAGCCGTTGAAAATGATTCCGTTGTAATAATCGGCATTCCCTGCGGCCGAAAAATTGATATTAATCCTGTCCGAGCAGCCCGTTCCTTTAACAAGATCAAGCAACTGAAAGAGTTCGTCGGCGGCAGCCTTCATTTCGTCGTTGACGGCGCACTCCGACACCGCCCGCACAGCTTCGGTTCCGCGGCCGCCCATCGCGGCAATTTTGCAAAACAACTCAGTCTGACTTGCATTCAAGCCCTTGTTTTTTGCAAAACTTTTGAAATCGTGAGTATTTTTACCGCGGAGACAGGCATATGCCCTGTCCTTGTCTCCGCCCAAAAGCTTGAGATATTTCATCAGACCTTCGGTGTATCCCATATGTGAAATATCAAGAAAAAATTCTTCGGACACGGCGGAGAGCGTATCCGTGATCATTGCAGCAACTTCGGCTTCCGAAGCCGCATCTATGCGGCCTATCACCTCAACGCCCGCCTGATTTATATCCCTGAATTCCCCGCCGCCTTCAGGACGGCGGTAAACCTTTTCGGCATAAAACAGCTTTACCGGTTCGCCATAACTTGGAACGCGGCTTATCACCGAAAGAGTCACGTCGGGACGGAGCGCAAGCACTCTGCCTTCGGCGCCGCCGAACGCGAGAACGTTTGCATCCGCGAGAAAATCAATGTTGCGCAGATACAGCGAATAATCCTCGAAGCATCCCGGCTTATACCGGCTGTAACCCCTGCGCTCGTACAGAGCCGCAAGCTCGGACAGCAATCCGTCCTCTCCCTTGAGCATCTTCATTTTTCCTCACCGTCGCAGTCAATAAACTTTCTGTACCCGCCGCTGCCGTGAGCGATCGAGCGGGAAATGCGCGAAAGCGTCGTGCTGGAAATATCCGTCATGGCTATTATCTCGCTGTAGGTCTTGCCTTCGAGAAAGAGCTTGGCCGCATATGCGCGCTGCGCCATCTGTTCTATCTCCTTATATGTGCACAGGTCGTCCAGAAGAGCCTTGCAGTCCTCGCGGGTTTCAAGCTTCAAAAACAAATCGTACAGTCCGTCTATATGCTTTTGGATGTCTTTCATGTCCTACCGCCTTGATTTTATACAATCATTATACTTTATTACAGTAAAGAAGTAAAGTATTTTGCGCAAAAAAATTGCGGAAATTTTTAATTCCGCAATCAAAGCATGTGCTTGTCGGCAAAAATTACCTGCAGTATTTTTTTTCTATGGCGGAAATCTTGTCCACGCGGCGCTGATGACGGCCGCCCTCGAATTGAGTTTCGAGGAACACGTCTACTATCTCCAGCGCATACCCCGTGCCCACCACCTTTTCGCCCATGGCAAGCATGTTGGCGTCGTTGTGCAGACGGGTGAATTTTGCGCAGTAACTGTCGTGGCAGTGCGCGCACCTTATGCCGGGAACTTTGTTTGCCACTATCGAAACGCCTATGCCCGTAGAGCACACGACTATACCCCTGTCGCACCGGCCGTCCGCAACGGCTTCGGCGGCGGGCAGAGCATAATCGGGATAATCGCAGCTGTCGAAGCTGTCCGTTCCGAAGTCGACGCATTCATGGCCTTTTTCAGTCAGATGTTCAATGATCGCCCTTTTGAGATTGAGCGCGCCGTGGTCGCACGCAAGCGCAATTTTCATGTGATTTACTCCTCGTATTTCAAAATGTAATTTTGTATTATGTTGTCGCAGGCGCGCGCAAGCACGTCGCGCGTCAGCCTGTAAACTTCTATTCCCGCCCCGTACGGGTCGGGCACTTCGCAGCCGGCAAAGCTGCTTATGCACGCCACGCACGCACAGTCTTCGAGCATCTGCCTGTGCGCCTCGGTCATGGTGACGACGAGCACGCTGCCGTCCATCAGCTTCTGACTGAGCCGCCTTGCGGCAAACTTGTCGCTTACCGGCACTCCGGCCTCCTTAAGAACGGCGGCGGCCTTGTCATTGATCGCTTCGCCCGCCTGCGCCATGATCCCGCACGACGCCGCGTCCCACCACCTGATCTTACGTTTTTTTATCGCGGCGCGCAGCAGCATTTCAGCCATAGGGCTGCGACAAGTGTTGCCCGTGCACACGAAAAGTATCTTTTTTCTCTTCATTTTACCCGCAGGCTTTGGTGAGCCTGTTCATCACTCCAACCATGACGCCGTCCTGCTTGAGCGGCGCGACCGCGATTATCATATCCGCCACGCGCTCGCCCTCGCGCAGTCTGTCGTAGAGATTGGCGGCCACCTCGCGCTCGTCGCCGCCGAGGTCGAGAATGCGCGCGTCCCCCATATCGGCCGCAGTCTGCCTGTCGCACATGATGTACGCGCGCTCGCCGCGGCAATCGCACTCACGATAAAGGCGCAAAGCCTGCATCCTGTCCGCGTATGCGAACAGCGCTGTTTTGCAGCGGGGCGAGTAATGCTTATACTTCATTCCCGGCGAACGGACGCGCTCCCCGTCCTTCATTATGTATTCATCGCATTCGCCCGCTACCTGCGCTATCATGTCGCGCGTGACGAGACCGCTGCGCAGAACGCAGGGAACTTTGCCGGTACAGTCGAGGACGGTGCTCTCTATTCCGCCGGAGCACTTTCCGCCGTCGAGAATGAGCTCTATCTTTCCTTTAAAGTCGTCATACACGTGTCCGGCCGTGACGGGACTGACGTGTTTTGATATATTTGCGCTGGGGGCGGCCACGGGAATGTCGACATACTTTAAAAAGGCCTGCGCGCACGGATGCGACGGAATGCGCACGGCGAGCGTATCCAGTCCGCACGAAACAGCCGGACAAACGGCGCCGCGGCTCTTATAGACCATTGTCAGCGGCCCGGGAAGAAACGCGGCGGACAGCGCGCGCGCATAATCCGGAATACCGTCGACCAGCCGCGAAATATCGTAATCCTTGTGCAAGTGCACAATCAGAGGATTATCCGACGGACGGCCCTTTGTCCGGTAGATGAGGCTGACGGCGGAATCGTTGAACGCGTCGGCGCCCAGCCCGTAGACCGTCTCCGTGGGAAAGGCGACAAGCCTGCCTTCCGATAAAATTTTTTTTGCCAGCGACAGAGATCGCCCGTCGACGGGCAGCATGAGAGTTTCCATAATTATATTGTTCAGATGAACTCCGCCCGCGCCCGGTTTCAGAACGGCGGCTCGTCGGGGATATCGCCGATATCTTCCGGCTCTCCGGAATAGGGCGCGGGGCCCCCTTCGTCCGCATTGTCGTAGACGGGTTCGGCTATGTCGTCGTCGGGCTCGGGATTGACGAATTTGGTAAGTTCGCCCTTGAAGCGCAGCTTTATCCTGTCCAGTCCGCCGTTGCGGTGCTTGGCAATTATCAGGTCGGCCATGCCCTTCACTATATTGTTCTTTTTAATCTCTTCATCGGTGGCCGTCACGTCGGGACGGTTGATAAACATTACGATATCGGCGTCCTGCTCTATCGCGCCCGATTCGCGCAGGTCGGAAAGCTGCGGCTCCTTGGTCTGCATTCGGCGCAGCTGCGAAAGCGCTATAACCGGAACGTTGAGTTCCTTTGCCATTATTTTGAGTTCGCGGGTTATCTCCGCCACTTCCTGAGTGCGGTTTACCTCGCTGCTCTTCTTCCCGCTCGACATCAGCTGTATGTAGTCGATCATTATCAGATCGAGCTGACCGTTGTTGCGCGCCTTTATCCTGCGGCATTTGGAAAGTATTTCAGCGGGAGTCACGCGCGAAGAATCGTCGATGTTTATTCTGCATCTGCGCATCTTTTCGCTTGCCTTGGCTATCTTCTTCCATTCGTTGGGCGACAGCTCGCCGGAAAGTGCCTTGGACATGGAAACGCCCGCATAGCTGCACATGAGCCTTTGTATTATCTGCGTTTCGGGCATTTCAAGCGAAAACACCGCGCACACCTTGTCGTTGTTCAGAGCGGCGTTTTCGATTATGTTCATTGCAATCGAAGTCTTGCCCATGCCGGGACGGGCGGCAATGACGATAAGATCGGTCTTCTGCAGTCCGTTCGTCAATCTGTCCAGCCTTGTAAAACCCGTCATCACGCCGCGGTAAGCGTCCTTGTCCTCGGCAAGCAGCTGGAACTTGTTTATGACCTGATCAATGGCGTCGCTTTCGCGTATATCCTTCACGGACGATGAATCGTTCGTGCGCGAGATATCGTAAACAAGGCTTTCGGCGTACTGGACGCTCTGCAGACTGTCGTCGCTTGCGCGAGCGTATTTGATTATTTCCTGCGACGCGCGTATAAGTCTGCGGTTTACGCTGTCGCGACGGACTATATCGAAATAGGTATTGTAGTTTGCGGAAGAGGGCGTTATCTGCGCAAGCTCGGTGATGTACGCCACTCCGCCGGCCTTTTCAAGATCGCCTTCGGTCTCCAGCTTGTCGATGAGCGTGACGATGTCGACGGGGCGGTGACTGTTGTAATTCATCTTCATCGCAGAGAGAATATAGCGATGAGATTCCTGATAAAAATCATCCTCCGAAAGCTTTTCCAGAACGTCCGGCAATATTTCGTTGTCGATAAGCATGCACCCCAAAAGAGCCTGTTCGGCGTCGAGATGGTTGGGCATAACATTGATTTTGTCAGACATAGTACTTTATAAACCCATCAACTTTTCAAACCTTTTAAGCGTATCGTCAAATTCCGCCATGGCAAAATCGAACGGCGCGCGGCTTGTGAGATCCACGCCGGCAAGCTTGAGAAGCGAAACGGGATCGGTCGACGAGCCGCCGGAAAGAAACTTAAAGTAATCGCTTACCGCACTCTCCCCTTCGGAAAGTATCCTGTGCGCTATGTTGATTGCCGTGATTATACCTGTGGAATATTTATATACATAGAACGCCGTATAGAAGTGCGGTATCCTGCACCACTCGCACGAGATATTGTAATCGTGCTCGATGGCGTCGCCGTAATACTTTTTACCCAGTTCGCCGTAGAGCTCGCACAGGTTTTCCTTGGTGAGAGGCTGATCCTTTTCCACCATGTCGTGAGCCCTGAATTCAAATTCGGCAAACATGGTCTGCCTGTGCAGCGTGGCGCGGATGGTATCGAGATAGTAGTTCAGAAGATATTTTTTAAGATTTTCATCCCCGGCATGCGCAAGCATGTATTTCAAAAGCAGGACTTCGTTTACCGTGCTGGCGACTTCCGCTACGAATATGCGGTAATCCGACTTTGCGTAGGGCTGATTTTTTGATGAAAAATAGGTATGCAGAGAATGGCCCATCTCATGGGCGATTGTGAACACGTCATTCAAAGTGGGCTGATAGTTCAAAAGCACGAATGGATGAACGCCCGTAACGCCCGTGGAATAGGCGCCGCTGCGCTTGCCTTCGGTCTCCTCCACGTCTATCCAGCGCTCGTCGCGTCCCCTTTCAAGCAGAGCCTGATAATCTTTTCCGAGCGGCGCGAGCCCCTTAATGACATAGTCGTAAGCTTCATCGTAGTTCATTTTGAAATCTACGTCGGCGACGAGCGGAGCGTAGATATCGCTGAAATAGAGTTTTTCGCAGCCGAGCAGCTTCTTTCTGTCGGCGATGTAGCGGTGCATTGCGGGAAAACTCTTTTCCACGGACGCGAGAAGATTATCATATACCGCCCTGTCGACGTCCTCTTCGAACAGCGCGCGCTCGAGACAGGAATTGAATTTATATGCCCTGCTGTAAAACACATCCTTTTTTACGTTGCCGTAATAAACCGAAGTTATGGTGTTGAGCAGGCTTTTGTACGCGCCGTAATATTTTTCGTAAGCTTCCTTTCTTTTTGCCGCGTCGGGCGAGTGCATTATCAATCCGTAAACGCCGTGAGAAAGTCTGACGGTCTTGCCGTCGAGCTCTATCTCCGGCAGGGGCAGATCGGCGTTGTCTATCATGCCGAAAGTTTCCTTGAACGAGGAGAGACTTTCACCCGCGAGCGCCATCAGTTTTTCCTCGGGTTCGGAAAGCACGTGCGCCTTGCGCTTTATAAGCTGTCCGAGCTGATAATCGTAGTCCGAAAACTGCTCATCCTCCACGAGCGACGCAAGATATTGCTCGCTCTGCTTTGCCATTTCGGGCTCGTAGAACGCCACGTCGGACGAATATTTGGCAAACAGCATGCCTATTTTTCCGTTATAGGCCGTGTACTTCGCCTCGCGGGCGTCTTCGTCGTGTTTCATGTACGCGTACACCGCCAGAGCTTCGGCGCGCTGCATGAACCGGTCGTTCTCCTTCAGAAAGGCGAGCAGCTGCGTTCTGTCGCTAAGTTTGCCCGAATAGCGCGAAAAATTTATGGAATTTTCGGCACTGGCATAGTCCTTCTCCCACTCCTCGTCCGAAGGGTAGATATCCTCTATCGCCCACTTATACTTTTCGTTTACCTGATCTCTCTGCAATTTCTGCACCTCTCAATTTTTATTTGAATGAATGGGCGCGGGAATGAGCCCGCCCCTGCGTATAAATCTTGACGCCGATTGTCCGTGCACGGGCATAACGGGCGCCCTGCCGAGCAATCCGCCGAAATTGACCTGATCGCCCACCTTTTTGCCGGGAGCGGGGATCACCCTTACCGCCGTAGTCTTGTTGTTTATCATTCCTATGGCGGCTTCGTCGGCTATAATCGCGCTGATGGTATCGGCCGGGGTATCTCCGGGAACGGCTATCATGTCCAGCCCGACCGAGCAGACGGCAGTCATCGCCTCAAGCTTGTCCATACAGAGCACTCCGCGCTCGGCAGACTCTATCATGCCGATGTCTTCTGATACGGGAATAAATGCGCCGGAGAGCCCGCCGACGCGCGAACTCGCCATAACGCCGCCCTTCTTTACGGCGTCGTTCAGCATTGCAAGACAGGCCGTAGTGCCATGAGTGCCTACGCATTCGAGCCCCATCTCCTCAAGTATCTGCGCCACCGAATCGCCGCGCGCCGGCGTGGGGGCGAGCGACAGATCGACTATTCCGAACTCGGCGCCCAGCCGCTTTGCCGCCTCGCCGGCTATCAGCTGACCGGCGCGGGTTATCTTGAACGCCGTGCGCTTTATGGTCTCCGCAAGCACCGAAAGGTCGGCGTCGGGCACGGCCTCGATGGCATGCTGAACAACCCCCGGCCCGGAAACGCCGACGTTTATCACCGCGTCGCTCTCTCCCGTGCCGTGAAAGGCCCCCGCCATGAACGGATTGTCCTCCACCGCATTGCAGAACACGACAAGTTTTGCGCAGCCGAAGCCGTCCCTGTCGGCCGTGGCCGACGCCGTGCGTTTGATGACGTCGCCCATCAGCGCGACGGCGTCCATATTGATACCCGATTTGGACGAACCGATATTTACCGATGAACAGAGCCTGTCCGTAGTCGCAAGCACGTCGGGAATGCTCTCTATGAATGTGCGCTCGTAGCCGGCCATACCCTTGTGGACAAGGGCCGAATAGCCACCGAGAAAATCGATCCCGAGCTGTTTGGCGGCTTCGTCCAGAGCCCTTCCGACCACGTCCGCCCTGTCCGCAAACGCCGCGCATATCAGACTGACAGGCGTAACGGAGACTCGCCTGTTGACGATGGGAATGCCGTATTCGGCCGAAAGATCGGATGTGACCTTTACAATATTTTCCGCTTTTTTGCACACGACGTCGTATACGCTGCGGGCCGTCTCCTCCGCGGTGCCGCGGATACAGGGCAACAGCGAAATGCCCATAGTTACCGTGCGTATGTCAAGGTGCTCTCTCTCCACCATCTCTATGGTCTCGAGCACGTCCTTATAGTTGAACATGCGGCACCTCCTTAAATGCTGTGCATGGCGTTGAAGATATCTTCGTGCTGAACGTGTACGGACATGCCTATCCCGGCGCCCATTTCGCGGCACTGCTCGGCCAGAGCGGCCAGCTCAATGTCCGCGCGGCCGAGATCCACCAGCATTATCATGGCAAAATATTCATCCATGATGGTCTGACTGATATCAAGTATATTGACGTTTCTCTCCGCAAGGAACGTGGACACCTTGGAAATTATGCCCGTCTTGTCCTTGCCCACAACAGTTACTACAGCACGCATTAATTTACTCCGATAAAAATTGTATTATTGCCCCGAACAGCCGGAAAAGATGCCAGGAACGGTAAAATCGAAAAAGCTTCCGAAGGCAGTGACTGCGCCCTTCAAAGCGAGAGACCAGTCCGCGACAACGCCCACGACGTCGTCCGATTCTATCATGCCGTAACATCCGCGGCTGTCGTTTGACGCGTCGCGATTGTCGCCGAGGACAAAGATGCAGCCCTCCGGCACCGTAACTCTTTCAAAATTGTTCTTGTCGAGCGAAGGCGTGTTGCACGCATCTTCGACGTACGGCTCCGATACAGGCGCGTCGTTGAGATACAGCTTCCCCGCCCGCAGCTCCACGCTGTCGCCCTCCATGGCGATGACGCGTTTGATTATGGTTATCATCTTCTTTTCCGCGGCGGCCTCGCCGCACTTTTCCGTGGTGATAACCACTATGTCGCCCCTCTGCGGAGCGGCGTAAATATCGGCATAGACATAATCGCCCCCGGCAGAATATTCGTCGTCTGCGCCGATAAGCGTCGGATACATGGAAGAGCCCACCACGTAGAACCGTTTGAAGCGGGAAAAGAACACCAACTCCAGCGCAAGCACGAAAACGAGGATGAGCAAAACGACATTTAGCGCCATGGAGACGCCGTTGCCGCTCCGCCTGCCTATGCAAATGGGAAATTTATTCATTGTCAAAGCCACATAACGTTGTTGACCGCAAATACCGACGGACACCTTAACGTGAACGCCAGTCCGACGTCGAATCCGGCAAGTGTTTTGCCCGCGGCGCTTTTGAAAAGCTTGCTTTCGAGCACTATTCCCTGCCAGACTCCGCCGGTCAGCGCGGTGTGCAAAACATATTGCTCGCCGTCGTCAACGCCCGTCATGACAAGCTCCATGACGCAGTCTTCGGCGGCGTAGACGTCAAGCTTCAGAATACTGTCCGCGCGGGGGGAGAATCTGCAGCTGTTGAGCCTGTAAGTTGAAAGCCCGCAGGGCGAATACAGCCCCTTGAGCCCCTCCGCCCCGTCGATCACCCTGGGAAAACAGCTTTCATCGGCAAAGAACGTCCGGGCAACGGAATGACTGGCAACGTCGGCGATCGAAAAGCAATCGGCGCCGTTGACAACGGAATACAGCACGTTGCATTTGGGCCGGCTGTTCCTGAAAGTGCCGCTCAACTTTTTTGCGGTTATCTTCGACCAGACGGTAAACCCGTTGGTGTAAGTGACATAGCAGATAAGAAAGAGTATCGACGTCTTTTCGTAAACGTCCAGATAGAAATCGCAGACGTCATCCCCGGCGCCCGCCGGACGGGCGCGCATCCAGTCGCGCAGGGCGGGATTGACGCAGTCTTCGGCCATATACATGCCTACCTGCTCAACCTCCCCCGCTCCGTCGAGCACGACTTTGCCGACAAGATTGGAATTTTCGTCCACGCAGACGGATATTTCGGCCGGCTTGGATATAAATACCTGTCTGTCCTTGACGTGCTTGTCGAGGAACATGAACATATCCTTCACGCTCTTTTGCGCAATGCACGCGTTGCTCTTTACCGAATACGCTATGACGCTGTCGTTGATATACTGCGGATTTATGCGGGAGAAGGTGTCGTAAGCCCTGTCGTAATCAAACTCCTCATCGTTCGTGGAGCAGAGCATGAGCACGGGACACCTGACGTACGGTGCATAGGCCTGCGAATCGACAGCGGCGATGAAGCGGTGCCGCTCCTCGTCGAATGAAGGTTCGCCGCCGCCGAATTTGTTGTACCCCTTGTAGGCCCGCCAGCCGACCGCGCACACGGGGACGGCGCATGCAAAATCGCCCGCATATGCAAGCTTCCAGACCACCTCGCCCCCGTCGCGGATGCCCACTACGCCTATCTTTTCGCCGCCGAGCCGCTCCGCAAGAAATCTGCGGGCATACAGCCCTACGGCCACCCATTCGTACCACGAGGTCCTGTCTGCGCTCTCGTCAACAAAGTCGAGGTTTCTGCCCGAACGCGCATAATTTGCATACTGCACGTTTGCCGGATATACCGTGCATTCGCCGCCGCTTTCCCATTCGCCCCTGATGTCCACCATCAGAGCGGAATAACCGCCCCTGACGAACATGGCCAAAAGCTCCTCGTCCGGCGCCTGCCTGCTGTCGGGAACGACAAGAACGCCGTCGTCGGAGGGGTTGCACTCCGCGCGGGCAAATATGCCGGCGATCACTACGCGCCCCTCGCCCGTATCGCGGCCGAGAAATCTGACTCTTTCGTAAACAACGCCGTCGCGGACGACCACGTCGGCGGTCGACTCCATCAACGGCAGACTGTCGTCAAAATCTTTCCACAGGGAAATGGGTGTAAGAATGGTTGGCAAAATTCTCTCCTGAAAATACCCGTTGCGCGGCGCGGATTTTTTCCGCGCGCATCCGCGCGAATATTATTGCAATTTTGCGCCCGTCGGGTTATAATTGAAATCACCCGGCGCAATCAAAAATTTTCTCAAAATGTATTATAGCCCTTTTCAGACAATAAATCAAGCGTTGAGCGGGGGAGTTTTATCATGGCTTTTATTTCCGCAGCCGCCGAACTTACGGCAAATGGCCGCACACAGATCGAAAACAAGTTTATAACAAAATATCTTCCCGTGCTCGACGCGCGGGCGGTCAAAGTTTATCTGATGGCGCTGTATGCGTGCGGCAGCGGGCTGAAAAACTATACTTTAGAAGATTTTGCGCGCAAACTTGAAATGAGCGCGGACGAAGTTGCAAACTATTTCGATTACCTCGAAGAATTCGAACTCGTCAGCGTGACCTCGCGCTCCCCTTTCGAAGTAAGAGTGCTGTCCGCGGAAAACGTTACCGGCTCACCCAAAAAGCTTAAGCCGGAAAAGTACTCCGCGTTTTCCTCGGCGGTGCAGTCCATAATTACCGGCAGAATGATTTCAACCAACGAATTTTTGGAATATTTTTATCTGCTCGACGAGTATTCCTTTGAACAGAACGCGCTGCTGATGATCATTAATTATTGCGTAAATCTGAAAGGCAACGACATCAAAGCAGCATACATAAAAAAAGTTGCGAAGAGCTTTGCCGAAGAGGGCGCCACAACGGCCGCCAAAGTTGAAGAAAAGCTGTCGTCCTACACGTCCTCCACCCCGGCGCTCGCAAAAATTTTCACGGCGCTGTCCATAAACAGGCGGCCCGACCCCGACGACAGCGCGCTGTACGAAAAGTGGACGAAGGAGTTGGGCTTCGGCGACGACGCCATTATATGCGCGGCAAGGCACTTCAGGGCGCGCACCGCGCAAAAAATAGATCAGGCGCTGGCGGAGTTGTACAAAAACAGGAAATTTGACCCGAAGGAGATAGAAGATTACTGCAGAGAGCGCAACTCGCTCTACTCCTGCGCCCGCGAGCTTGCAAAGGCTCTCGGGGTGTATATGCAGGACGCCGCGCCGTATGTGGAAAATTACGTCGGCGCATGGCGCGACCGCGGGTTTGAAAACGACACTCTCGCGCTGATAGCCGACTACTGTTTCCTTCAGGGCATGAATTCTTTTGAAAAAATGAACGATTACGTCTCCTCGCTGTACGACGAGGGCGTGATTACCCAGAGCGCCGTAACGGAGAAGCTTGAAAGAGCGGCCGCCGACGACAAGTTGCTGAAAAGCATACTCGGCAGATGCGGGTTGACGCGAAGAATAATCGAACACGACAGGCAGTGCCTGAAAAAATGGCGTGAATGGCAGTTTTCGGACGAAATGCTGTTTGCCGCCGCCGACGCGGCCGCAGGCAAAAACAACCCCGTGGCGTATATGAACTCCGTGCTCTCTTCGTGGAAGTCCGAAGGAATAACATCGGCAGGGGCGATTGCCCCCCGCAACCCTGCGGACGGCGGCGAAAGCAAGCGTGCTATAATCGAGCGTCACTATTACGACCTGCGCGCAGCCGCAAAGGCACGCGCAGACAGAGCTCTGGCGAAGGCCATGAAGGATCCCGAATATGCCGAGACGCGCAAACAGCTCAACTCGCTGTCCATAAAGCAGGCGTTCGCCGAAGTCAACGACGACCGGAGCGCCGCGCGCATATCGGCGCAGATATCCGGACTGACGGCCCGCGCCCGGGCGAGACTGAACGCTTTGGGACTCAAGCCGGACGACTTCGTCCCGCACTATAAGTGCAAGCTCTGCAACGACACGGGCTACGACGCCGAAGGCAGACAATGCGAATGTCTGCAAAGATTCATCAAGATTAACAAGTTATGATATGCGCGCGGCGCGCGCCCTGCCCCCGCCGTTTTGCTTGACAGGGGGCGCCGACAATGTTAATATATTCAAGAAAATCATTTGTGGATTTTTCCGGGACGCAGTTCCCCTTTTCGCCACACAGCATTATACGCTGTGTGGTATTTTTTGTGTCAGGAGATAACAGTGGATCAATCATTCATGAAGGACAAAAAGATATGGCCGCTGATTGCAAAGATGTCGCTGCCGATGGTCATATCCATGCTTGTGAACGCGCTGTACAACATAGTTGACAGCTATTTTGTGGCACAGGTCAGCGAAGACGCTATGACCGCGCTCTCCCTCGTCTTTCCGCTGCAGAACATGGCAAACGCCGTCGGCATAGGCTTCGGCGTGGGCATCAATGCCGCCGTCGCATATTATCTCGGCGCAGGCAGACAGGACGCCGCGGACAGAGCTTCGGCGCTCGGGCTGATCGCAGGCGTGCTGCACGGCGTTGCGCTTGCGGCAGTCTGCGCGGCGGCCATAGGCCCGTTTTTGAAAATTTTTACCGACAACGAACGGACAATTTCTTACGGTCTGGAATATTTTTATACAGTGATCGCCTTTTCGCCCGCGCTGACATTGAGCATGGCGTTTGAAAAAATACTTCAGGCCGTGGGAAAGATGAAGTCAACCATGTTCTGCATGGCCATAGGCGCCGTGGCCAATATCATACTCGACCCGCTGTTCATATCGGGCTGCGGAGCTCTGCCCGCCATGGGCGTGCGCGGAGCCGCTCTGGCCACAGGCATCGGACAGATGCTTTCGCTTGCAAGCTATATTGTCGTATTCTTTGCGTCTGAAATGCCCGTCAGGCTGCGTCTCTGCCGCTCAAAAGGCCAACGCGTTATGCGCAGGCTGTACTTTGTGGGCATACCCGCATCGCTCAACCTCGCCCTGCCGTCTTTCATGATAACGGCCCTCAACGCAATACTTGCGGCGTTTGCAGAGACCTATGTGCTGATACTCGGCGCATACTATAAACTGCAGACATTCATCTACTTCACCGTCAGCGGAATCGTTCAGGGCATCAGACCGCTCGTCGGATACAATCAGGGCGCAGGCCTGCGCGGCAGGGTGCTGGCCATTTTCAAAGCAACACTTGTATTGAGCGCCTGCGTAATGGCGGCGGGCACCGTACTCTGTCTTGCAATGCCGGGCAATCTGATATCTCTGTTTACCGACAACGCGCAGACCGTTGCCGCCGGCGCAGACGCGCTGCGCATCATAAGCGCAGGATTCGTTGTTTCGGCGCTGTCCGTGGTGATAAGCGGCACGTTCGAAGGCCTGGGTCTCGGCTTGCCGTCGCTGGTAATTTCGCTTGTGCGCTACGTTGCCATAATACCCATAGCCTGGCTGGCTTCACTCGCGTTCGGCGCAACCGGAGTGTGGAACGCATTCTGGGTGACGGAGTTGCTGGCCGCCGCCATCTCCGTTCTGCTGTTTGTCTTCTGCTACCTGAAGAAAACACAGGTAAAATGTTAACCGCCCGTCCGCCGCGGCGCCTGACGGACGCCGCGGCGGACAGACATTTTTCAGACCGTTTTCGCTCAAAAAAATTTTCACATTGACACAATGTATTTTTAATTTTTATCTTAAAATAAATTGACAAGCCGCCACAATTAAAATATAATATTCAGGTAATGTATTTTGCTGCTATGGCTCAGCAGGTAGAGCACGTCCTTGGTAAGGACGAGGTCACCGGTTCAAATCCGGTTAGCAGCTCCATATAAGGAACACCGGAAAAACTCGGTGTTCCTTTTTTGTATAACGAAAAAGCCGGAGCGCGCTTCACGCTCCGGCATCCTCATTTAAACGTATTTATGCAACAATCGGTCAACGCATTATGCCCTGCGCCTTGCAATGGCTATGCGTATGTACTTTTTGGGCTGTTCTTCAACCGGGGTTTCGTCGGCCGGCTGCTCGCAAACATCCTCCTCTTCCGGCTGCTCCGCGCAGCACTCGCAGGGCTGTTCGCCCGCTTCGGAGAGAACCTCCTCGATCTCGCTCTGGATCTTGATATCCATCCCTTCCGCCTGCTTCATTTTTACGTAAGCCACGGCGCAGGGATACTGAACGCACTTGTCGCATCCTTCGCAGAAAGGCGCATAACTGCCGCAAAGATCGCATCCGCATTCGGCGCTGTTAATGAATTTGTCGTAGTCGATAACCTGCTGCAGGCGTGCCAGATTGGCCTCGTTGAGTACGGCGGGCAGATCCTTCAAAAGTTCCAACGGCGCGTTTTCGTTCCACATATTCGCATTCCTCCTTGTTTCTACCTATGATTATATACAAAATAATTTCAAAAATCAAGAGTTATCGTTAAATTTCTTTTACGGAAAGCAAAGAAAATATTTCGTCGTACTTTTCACGGCGGAACGAAATGGTGTCCGGGGTGATGACCGCGGCAGTGCCGGCAGCAACGCCGCACTTAAGAATTTCGGCATTGTCGCAGCCGTGCACGAGCGCGTTCATTGCCGCCGCCACCATGGCGTCGCCTGCGCCGACCGTGGAATTCATGGCCACGTTATTGGATTTGCAATAATAGCTTTTTTTGCCGTCGGTTATTATTGCGCCGTCCTTTCCGAGGGAGAGCAGAACTCTGCCCGCTCCCATGTTTACAAGCTGCTTTGCTCCGTCGAGCGCCCCTTCGGGACTCTTTACCTTTATGCCGAGAGTGCGCTCAAGCTCCTCAACGTTGGGCTTGATCAGATCGACTCCGCAGCCCAAAGCATAGCGCAGTCTGTCGCCCTCGCTGTCCACCACCTTTAATACGCCTTCGGGCACAGCCTTCAGAATGCGTTCGTAAAAATCGGCGGTCATGCCCTTTGCCAGCCCGCCGGCAACGAACACGGCCTCGCAGCCGGGCGCAAATTCGGATACGAGACGAACGAGATCGTCCTGACGCTGCAAGGATATCTCCGGCGAAACGTCGTCGAACTCGGTGAGCATGGATTTGTGATCGACGAACTTATAGTTTTCGCGCACTCTGCCGCGGCTCCACACAAACTTATAATTTATGCCCTCGCGGTGCAGTTCCTGCTCGAAAAGTCTGCCGTTATCTTCGTACATGAACCCCGTCACGAATGCACGCACGCCCAGTCTGGCAAGCCCGATGGAGACATTTATGCTCTTCCCCGTGTAAAAGATGCGCTTGCTGATAATTTTGTGCGACATGCCCACGGAGAGCGAGTCAACTTCGATATTGACGTCGATGCACGGGCTCAAGCTTACCGTAAGAATCATTAATACTGCGTCCCCCCTGAATAATATATTTGCACAAGCAAAAGTAAAGCCGCTTTGCATTCAAGCGGCTTGTGCTGTAACAGTTACATGGATATCATCTGCAGCGTCTCATACAGCTCGTAATTGAATTTCTTCTTCATGCTGACCGCTTCGATTATATCCATATCGATTATCTCGTTCTTATGAATGCCGACAACGCGGTTGCCTATGCCGTCGTTCAGCAGTCTGACGGCCTTGTTGCCGAACTGCGCCGCAAGCATTCTGTCCGCCATGGAAGGCGAACCGCCGCGCTGAATGTGGCCTATCGTGGTGGGCCTTACGGAATAGGTAGTGACGGACTGAAGCTGTTTTGCAAACTCTTCTGCCGTGCACACGCCCTCCGCCACCACAACAATGTTGGAATGTTTGCCGTTGGCACGCGAGCGGTTTATGCGCATAACGATGTCGTCGAGGTCGAAAACGACTTCGGGCACCACAATGATCTCCGCGCCGGAAGCAATGCCGGCATACAGCGCAATGTCGCCGCAGCGCCTGCCCATGACTTCGACCACGGAAATTCTTTCGTGCGAGGTCATGGTGTCGCGCAGTTTGTTGATCACGTCTATGCAGGTATTTACGGCGGTATCGAAACCGAGCGTGTAATCCGTGTATTCGAGGTCGTTGTCTATAGTTCCCGGTATGCCTATCGTGGGTATGCCGTACTCTTCGGACAGACACTTTGCTCCCCTGAACGAGCCGTCGCCGCCGATGACCACAAGGCCTTCTATGCCGCGCGCTTCAAGCGTCTTGACGGCCTTTTTCTGGCCCTCCTTGGTGAGCATTTCAAGGCATCTTGCGGTACGGAGTTTGGTGCCGCCCCTCTGGACTATATCCGAAACGGAGCGCATCTCCATGGAGACCATCTCGTCGTCGATAAGCCCCTGATAGCCGCGCTCGACACCGTACACTTCCATGCCGTAGTAGAGGGCGGTACGCACAACGGCCCTGATGCATGCGTTCATGCCGGGAGCATCTCCGCCACTCGTGAGCAAGCCTATCCTTTTCATAAACATTTCCTCCGAAAATAAGCACCGCGCACGGATATCTTCCGCATGCCCCCTTTGCCGCAATGCTTTTTCATCATTTCCGCTCTATATTATAACAGATGAACACGATATTTACAACCAATTTTCATATTTTTTATTCGATATATTTTATATCTTTTTCAAATATGAAAGACGACAATTCGGCAAGCAGACCACGGCAGTAATTCACACCCGAAGGCAGCTTGTACTTTTTTCCGCCGCGCACGATGGCGCAGACCGTAGGACCTTCGTAATTTGCCAGCATTGAGACAAAGTCGTCAAAGTCGGCGTCGGACAGAGCCGTTGCGTTCAGCCAAAGCACGGGTTGTCTGCGCGCGTCCTCACGGGGCCCGGCGGGGGTCTTTTTGCCTTCAAAGGCTTCAATGTCGAACTCCTGCAGATCGTCTAAAATTATCGAAGGTTCCTTTCCGCCGTCGAGATCGAGCTTGCCCTTTAAGGTTACTATCCTGTCGCTGGCTATGGCCGCCTTGACCCTTTCAAATATGGCGGGAAATGCCACGCACTCCACCGAACCGTATACGTCTTCGACGGTGACGAACGCCATTATCGCACCCGTGCGCTTTGTCGTTGTGCGGCGATAGGCCGAAATTATTCCGCCCATCTCCACAACCATCCCCTGCTCCACCTGCGGATAGGTACGGTTTCCGTCCTCGTCTTCAACGTATTCGAGCATGGAGCAATTGAAATTCTTATCCTTGAAAGCCGACTTGTACTTGTCGAACGGATGGCCGCTGACATACACGCCGAGCACCTGCTTTTCCTTGGAGAGTTTATCCATGATGTCGTATTCGGGAATGTCGGGATATTCGACTTCAAGGCTCTCCTCTTCGATGAACTCCCCGAACAGCGACATCTGCGCGCCGCTCTTCTGTTTATTGATGCCTGCGGCGCGGGTATAAACTTCGTCGTACACGGAGAACAGGCGGGAACGCGCTATGCCCGTCCAGTCGAACGCGCCGGCGAGAATGAGACCTTCGATTATTCTTTTGTTCACAAAGGGCGCGCAGCGCAGAACGAAATCGGGGAAATCTTTGAAAGGTCCGTTCTTTTCCCTCTCCGCGATCACGTCGTCGATGGCGCTCTGCCCCGTGCCCTTGAGCGCGGAAAGCCCGAATCTTACACCTCCGTCCTGAACGGAAAAGACCGTCTTTGACTTGTTGATGTCGGGCGGCAGAACTTTTATGCCCTTGTCCTTGAGGTAGAGAACGTACTTGGTTATCTCCTCTATCTTATTCAGCCGATTGTTGAGGAGCGCGCATATGAACTCTTTGATGTAGTACTTTTTAAGCCATGCGGTCTGATATGCGAGCGTCGCATAGGCCGCGGCATGCGACTTGTTGAAGGCATAGGAGGCAAACCCCTCCATATCGGCGAATATCTTGGCTGCCACTTCGGCGGATATGCCGTTTTTGACGCAGCCGGTTATGGTGCTGCCGTTCGTGTCGCTGATGCCGCCGTTGATGAATTTTTCCTTCTGCGCCATCAGCGTCTTTTTATCCTTCTTGCCCATGGCACGGCGAACGAGGTCGGCCTCGCCGAGCGAAAAGCCTGCAAGATACTGGAATATCTGCATGACCTGTTCCTGATATACGGGTATGCCGTACGTTACCTTTAAGATCTTCTCCTCTTCGGGCGTATCGTACTCTATCGGCGCCAGACCGTGTTTGCGGTTGCAGAAGTCATCGATGAACCTCATCGGCCCCGGCCTGTACAGCGAAACGCCCGCGATCAGGTCCTCCAGACAGTCGGGTTTCAGCTGCCGCATGAATTTTTTCATACCTCCGGCTTCGAGCTGGAACACGCCGTCGGTGTCACCTTCGGATATGAGCGCATAGGCGCCATCGTCCTTATATCCTATCTTGTTGAAATCAACTTCAAAGTTGTGGTTTTCGCGGATGTAATCTATGCACTTCTTGATATCGGTCAGAGTGACCAGCGCAAGAAAGTCCATCTTCAACATGCCGAGGGCCTCAATTTCCTTGGCGACGAACTGGGTGGTGATATCCTCGCCGTTGCGGGACAGGGGAACGTTGTCGGCAATCTTTTTCCGACAGATGACGACGCCGGCCGCGTGCATGCCGGTCTGACGCGGCATGCCCTCTATCTGCATGGCCATGTCTATTACACGGCGCAGCGTGGAATCGGTTTCGTAAATTTCGCAGAATTCCGCGTTGCGCACGGCTTTAAGATCGTTGAGCTTGCCTTCGGCTTCGGCCTTTTTGTCGGGATCGGTCTCCGCCTCGAACGCTGCGCGCGCGCCCTCTATCCTTCGGCCGAGCAGGTCGCCAATTGAGGTCTTGCCGTCCATTATCTTCGTCAGCCTGTCCGTTTCGGAGTACGGAACGCGCATCACCCTGCCTACGTCCTTAATGGAGTTTTTTGCCGCCATCGTGCCGAACGTTACAATCTGACAGACGTTTTCGGGATGATACTTTCTGCGCACGTACTCGATAGTTTCGCTGCGCCTGTCGGTGCAGAAATCGATATCGAAGTCGGGCATGGAAACACGGTCGGGGTTGAGGAAGCGCTCGAACAGCAAATCGTACTGCAGCGGCTCAACATCGGTTATGCCGATGGCGTACGCGACGATAGAGCTTACGCCCGAACCGCGGCCGGGACCGACGGGGATGCCGTTGGCCTTTGACCAATTTATAAAATCCCAGACGATAAGATAGTATTCCGCAAAGCCCATGCCTATGATGACGCCGAGTTCGTACTCCGCGCGCGAGGTCTCACGCTCGGTGACTTCGCCGTAGCGCCGCTTCAATCCCTCCGCCGTCAGCTTCCGCAGATAATCCGCGGGAGAAGACCCGTCGGGAGGAGTATAACCTGGGATGAGAGAGGTGTCGCGCACGGGATAGCCCTTTTTATCGAGATTGAAGGCGGGCTCCGTGACCTTGTCGGCAATGACTCGGGTGTTGGCTATCGCTTCGGGATAGGCGGAAAAGAGCTGCGCCATCTCGTCTCCGGACTTGAAATAGAATTCCTGCGTATCGAACTTCATGCGCTTGGGATCGTCGAGAGTTTTTTTCATCTGGATGCACATCAGCACGTCCTGCATCTCGGCCTCGGCACGGGTGATATAGTGCACGTCGTTGGTGGCGACTATTTCGACGCCGATTTTTTTCGCGAGCGCGACGAGCATGGGCAGCACGCGCTTTTCCTCCGGAATGCCGTGGTCCTGAATCTCTATGTAAAAGTCCTCGCCGAAAATGCCCTTGAGTTTTAAAGCAAGTTCCTCCGCCCCCTTTTCGTCGCCGTTGAGCAGTCTGTGCGGAATGCCGCCGGCGAGACACGCGGAAAGACATATCACCCCTTCGGAGTGCTCTTTGAGCACTTCGTAATCTATCTTCGGCTTATAGTAAAATCCGTCAACGAACGCCATAGAGTCGAGCTGAACGAGATTTTTATATCCGGCCTTGTTTTTTGCAAGCAGTATCAGGTGCTCGGATATGTTCTGCGATTTGTCGTGCATGTCGCGCGTGACGTAAAATTCGCAGCCTATGATGTATTTCAATCCCGCAACCGCCGCTTTTTCGGCAAAATGAAGCGTGCCGTACATATTGCCGTGGTCGGTGATGCATACGGTGTCGACGCCGTTCTTTTTGCAGTAGCTTATAAGATTGTCTATCTTGCACGCCCCGTCCAGAAGGGAATATTCGGTGTGAAGGTGCAAATGTACGAAATCTGTCATCTGTTATCCTCAAATACTGTAAATCACGCCCCCGCAGAGCGGACAGGGCTCAGCCACTGATTTGCTTTTTCATAAAATACGGGCCGCAGCCGCACGAAGTTTCATGCGTGACAACATAAGTCCATTCAAAATTTTTGCCGACAATATAAATTTCGCCGCAATCGTCGCTGTTTTCTATCTCCGCGGCAGTGAAATATCTTTCAGGCAGCATTGCGGGCGTCCGCGCATCCGACCACAAAAACATATATTTTGCACCCGTTTTGTCGGCAAGGTCGAAAGCCGCCCGCGCGGCGTCCCTCTCCTTGAAACAGCCGTCAGGCACAAGCCGCCAGCTGAATATGTGCCAGACGTACCCGCCTTTTATATATTTGCCGTAATCTTCGCGCGAGAGCGACGGAGCAAACGATTCAAGCCACCTTGCAAAAAACGGGCGACCAAAGTAATCCCGCGCATCTTTCGCACTCTTTTTCACCGTCTTCGACACAGCCAACCCCTTTAATATTTATTCTCTTCAGTCCTGACTCAAGGTGCGGGCTATCTCGGCAATCTTGCGCATGCGGTGATTGAGACAGCTTTTGGAAATTTTGAGTCTGTCGGCAAGCTCCTGCATGGACGCGTTGGGATCTGCAAGACGGGCTTCGGCCACCTCGAACAGAATGGAGGACAAATTTTTAAGCCCCATTGTCTGACGGATGGTTTCGATGGCCGAGATCTGCGCTACGGACGCAGTGAGAGCTTTGTCTATGTTGGAGACCGAACAATTCGACGCTCGATTGAGATTGTTTGTAAGCTCCTTGCGCTCCACGAGTCTGTTCAGTTTGTCAAGACAGCTCTCCGCACCCATCGCATTCAGCAGATCGGAGATGACCTCCTTGCTCTTGACGTAAACCACGGCGCTGTCCTTGCGGGCGACGAGCTTTGCGAGCACGTCGAGCGAACACAAAAGATCGCAGAAATCCCCCGCAGTTATCTTATTTGCGAAGACCACCTCAAAATGATAGCCGGTGCGGCTGTAGCTGCTCTCGTCCGGAACGGTGCAGCTTCCGCCGCCGAGAAAAGCGCCCTTGAGATAGGCCGAAAGACAGCAATCGCGCGCGATGAGCTCCTCATCTATCCCGAACATGAGCGACGCACCCGCTTGAGTTTTCCGGATTATCTTCATCTCCTCCAGAAGACGTTCCGTTCTTTCGTCAGCGCAGACGAACGTGAGCTTGTCCCTGCCGGTAAACGCGTCGTACCCGGCGCCCGCGTCGGCAATGACTATGCCAAAATCCTGTTCGAGCATGTCGCACAGAAAGTCTGCGGCGCGCTCGTTTTCGGTGACGACTTCAAAGCCGAAATGCCCCCCGCGCGAAACAACGCTGCCGCTGGTGCGGATAAACGCCGAAAGAAAGGCAAGCTTGCAACAATCGGACGAGAGCCCGTTCGACATTATTTCGTTTTTGATTTCTTCGGTAAAATTAGCCATGTATCTTCTTGTACTCCGCGAACCTGAACGAAGGCAGGCGACCGTCAATGTTATCGATGAGCTCCGAAGGCACGCAGCCGGACGCGAGCAACTCCCCGGCAATGGCGGTATCCCCCACCCTGTCGGCAGAGTGCGCGTCGGAGTCTATAACAAACCGCGCCCCGCAGGAGGCCATACTGTGAAGCTCTTCGGCGGAAACGTGCCGCTTTTTGGTATTTATCTCTATATATGTTCCGTAATCCGCGCAGGCCTTGGCAACTTCTTCAAGGTCGCAAAAGCACTTATAATTTATATGAGTGAGAATATCAACAGGATTGTTTTTAATTGCATTTATATAGGCACGGGTGGTGTTTTCGACAACGCTGCGGGAAGGACGCTCGCCCCGGGCATATGCAACATAGTTCTTCCACATTATGTTGTACGCGTCCGAAAGAGTAGAATAACGCACCACCTCGTGTATGCCCATGAGGTAAATATCGAAGAAAGGCAGATCGCCCTCTTTCATGTCGGTCCTGCCGTCGGCGGAGATGAGATTGCTCTCCATCCCCATCAGCACCCTGACGCCCGTCCTGCTTTCCGCTTCGATTACTTCCGCCCGAAGAGCGGTAAGTTTTTTGCGCCGAAGTCCAAACAGAAGATGATTGAATCCGTGATCGGTTATTGCGATCTCCTTAAGCCCGAGCTTCTTCGCGGCGCAGACATTTTCCATAACGCTGTTTTTGCCGTGCGAATAGGGCGTATGAGTATGATAATCAGCGGTAAGATTCATGCGGTTTCACCAATTATGCGTAACATAGTAGTTGATAAAAAAATAAATAGTAAAATTTGAAACGCCGCGGCACATAGCCCGGACAGTAAACGGAATAAAAAATCGGGCGGAAATACAATATCGGACGGAAATACAATGGCGAAATTCAGCTGCCGAAATCGCCAACGTAAACGACCTCTTCCTCAAGTCCGATCCCCGAGCGCAAAAGGACCATGCGCTTTACGGACTGAATGAGGTCAAAAATTTCTTCCGCGCACGCCCCGTTATGCAAAATAAAATTGCAATGGACGGGACTGACGAACGCGCGGGCAGAGCCGAATCCGGCAAGTCCGCACTTTTGTATGAGCGCGCCGGCAGAAAGGCTTTTACCTTCCGCAGCAGTTTGAGGATTTTTGAACACGCAGCCGCAGCTCCTGCCCTTCGGCAAATGCGCCCGCCGCGCCGCATAGCTTTGAACGCGCTTTTTCACACCCGACGGAAAATCCGCAAAAACATTTAAAAATACACCTGTAACAATGCATTTTATGTTACGCATAGTACTTTGTTTATATGAAAAATTGCAGTTTTCGTTGGGCAGATTGCGCAATTTTCCGTCATACAGCCTTACTGCTTTTATGCAGGTATTTATGTATCTTCCCCCCGCCCCTCCGTTCATTACCGCGACGCCTCCGATCGCGGCGGGAATGCCCGCAAGATACTCCAGGCCGCCGAGCCCGCGCGATATGCAATACGATAGCACATGCGACACGGGCGTTCCTGCAAGACAAAATATAGTTTCAATATCTATCCTGACTATGCCGCGCAGACGCCGGGTGCAGACGACGCAGCCTTCAAACCCCTTATCCGACGCAAGAACGTTTGAGCCCTGCGAAAGAACGAACATATTCATCCCCCGCTCGGTCACGGAGTCGTACACGGCCATCGCCTCCGGCACGGTTCGCGGAAAGTACGCTTCCGCGGCGCCTCCGCCCACACCGTATGTGGTGTAGTCTGAAAAAGCAAAGTCATGAATTCGTGCGCGCCTTGAAAGCAACAGCGGATCCATGCATATTTTTCCGCTTTTATATGATAACATTTTTTGCGACCTTTTACAATCAGTTTAATAAATTTTTCAAAGAATTTGCATCTCCGTTTTTTATCGCCTGCCTAACGCTCTCCATGTATCCCCCTCCCACAAAGCTCTTTATCGAGTGTTCGTACTCCGCCGACTGAATGTCCGCCATCGTCCCTGTGTGCGTGGTCTTTTCGGATACCATGCCGAGTTCCTCCACCCCTGCGCAATCCTCGTTCAGATGTCTTGCAAACGAAAGGCAGCTTTCATAATTTTTTCCTTCGCACAGAATGGATACGTTCTGATAGAGGTCGTTGAAAGACGTCAATGCTTTCGCCCTGTAGTCCGCTCCGCGGGACTCCATGCGATATATGTCGCGCTGCGTGCCGAGCAGATATTTGTAATCGCCGTTAAGCAATGCAACGTAAGCCTCTGTAGGGGCGGCGCTGTCGGCGTCGGCCAGCCCTTCAAGGAGCGCGCACGCGGATACAAGATTGTCCCGGCCGGCGTTGATAACGGTATTTGTTTGGGAAACGTCGGAAAAATCTCCGTTCAGAGTAATCATGACGTATCCGCCGCGGCACCAGCACAGATACGAAAAATCGCTTGCGTTCACATATCCCTCTATTCCATAAAATCCTGCGCCGTATGATATCATATCGGGAATGTTGCCCGCAGAAAGATTTTCCCTTGCCGCGTCGGCCGAAAGCGAAGTCACATTTACATACACTCTTTTATCTTCAAAGAATTTGTCGGCCTTGTTCTGAAGATATCGCGCACGCGACCCCTTTCCGCCCTCGAAACCGTCAATCTGCCAAAGCTCGACAACGCTCATCTCTTCCCGTCCGCCGTCGCCACCCTTCGGCAAAAAAGCGAGCGCCAGAGCCGCAATAACCACCGCCGCCAAGACTATAAGCAAGGCGATCTGCTTTCTGTTCAGCATATATTATTATATTTTGCAATAAGCAAAATAATTCTATGCAAAAACATAGGGGGTCACGCATGACTGCCTGACCCCCGCGTTTGCCCTTCAATGCGCAACAACGCTTCAAAGAACAAACTATTTTCAAAGCGTTGCCGCTTGTAACCTTAATTTGCGCAAAGCCAAATGAAATATTCGCCCATGCAAAAATATTTTGCGCATTACACAGCGACAACGTTTACCCGTCAAAAGGTTCAGGGCCGCGACCATTTGGCCGCGACCCTGAATTTATGGAGCTTGAGTGTAAGACTTATAACGATTTTAAAGTGCCTTTACGCAGAGCGCGGACCGGATATATCAGTCCTCGGCTTCCTCCTCGGGCAGGTCGACGTTGTGATATACGTTCTGAACGTCGTCCAGCTCTTCAAGCTTGTCTATCATCTTGATAAACGTAGCCACCTTGTCCTCCGGAAGCGAGACGGTGTTCTGAGGCACCATCTTTACTTCGGCTTCGAGGAACGTAACGCCCTTGTCCTCGAAATACTTGCGCACCGAGGAAAAAGCTTCGGGCGTGGTGTACACTTCGTAGACGTCCTCCTCGGAGACGAAGTCCTCCGCCTCGGCTTCGAGACAGTATTCTATCATTGTATCCTCGTCGAGAGAGACCGTCTTTTCGATGACTATTACGCCCTTATTGTCAAACTGATAGCTGACGCAGCCGGGCTTGCCCATCTGACCGCCGCACTTGGACATGGTGGACGAGATATCGCCGGAGGTGCGGTTGACGTTGTCCGTAAGCGTCTTGATTATGACCGCCGAACCGCCTACGCCGTAACCCTCGTATGTGAGCTCTTTATAGTCCTTGCCGGAGAGTTCACCGGCCGCGCGGGCTATGGAGCGCTTGATGTTGTCGTTGGGCATGTTGGCCGCTTTTGCCTTGGCGATGACGTCGGCCAGCTTGGAGTTGGTTTCGGGATTGGGGTTGCCCTTGGCAGCCACGGCCAGCTCCCTGCCGATCTTTGTGAACACGGCGCCGCGCGCGGCGTCAGTCTTGCTCTTCTTTGCGGCAATATTATGCCATTTGGAATGACCTGACATTATTTAACCTCTTTTACGTTGTTTTTCAGCGCGTACATGGCTACGGCCGCGGAGATTGCGGCGTTAAGACTTTCGCAGCTGTCGCGCATGGGTATGCTCACGGTGTATGTGCTTCTTGACGACAGCTCTTCGGCGAGCCCCGATCCTTCGTTGCCTATGCACAGACAATAGTCCTGCGGCGGAACAAAATCAAAAACATTCCGCCCGCTCATGTCCGCGGCAATCAGCGGCACGCCGGAAAGGGCTGCTATCGCTTCCTTCTCCGAACAGCACATCGCATTCACGAAAAATATACCGCTCATGCTTGCCCTGACCGCCTTGGGCGAATAGGGATCCGCGCAATCGATAAGATAGATATCTTCGTATCCGGCCGCATTTGCCGTGCGGATGATCGTGCCGACGTTGCCGGGGTCCTGAAGCCTGTCCAAAAGCAGACACGGCCCCGAAGGCCGGCGCAACGGGCGCGAAGGCAACCTGACGGCGGCAATAACTCCCTGCGGCGACTTTTCGGCGGAGAGCACGGCAAACACGCTCTCCGACACCGTGACCGCGCCTTCAAAAAGGCCTTCGGTGCGGGGCGTGCAGATTATGTCCGTCACCTCGCCGCCTGCGGCAAGACACTCGCGGACGGGTTTTATCCCCTCCACAAGATATTCGCCAAGCTGACGGCGAAATTTTTTGTCCGAAAGCGAAACAAACTTTTTTACGAGCGGATTGGCGCGCGAAGTTATTATCATACACGTGTTAAAGGGTAGCTGCCGAATTGTCAACTACCCCGTGGAATTTTGCGATTAAACGGCTGCCTTTGCCTTTTCGGCAAGGGCGGCGAAAGCAGCGGCGTCGTTGACTGCGAGTTCTGCCAGAACCTTGCGGTTGAGGTTGATGCCCGCGGCTTTGAGTCCGTGCATGAATTTGGAATACGAAAGTCCGTTGATTCTTGCAGCGGCATTGATACGGGCTATCCAGAGAGAACGCATGTCGCGCTTTCTGAGCTTTCTGCCGATGTAAGCATAGTTGAGGGACTTCATTACCGCTTCCCTTGCAATTCTGTAGGACTTGGACTTGTTGCCGAAGTATCCCTTTGCAAGGCGCATTATCTTTCTGCGCTTTTTGAGCGCGTTAACAGACCTTTTGATACGCATTGATTTTGTCCTCCTTTATGCCTTGTAGGGAATCATACTCTTGACCGTAGATTCCTGCGTAGTTGAAACGAGCGTGTTCTGACGCAAATTTCTCTTTCTCTTTCTGTTTTTTGTCTCCGCTTTGTGGTTCTTGCCGCCGTGAGGCCTCTGCACCTTACCGGACGCAGTCAGCCAGAAACGCTTTTTGGAACCGCTGTGCGACTTCTGCTTGGGCATATATTTATCCTCCTGAAAATTTTACGAATTGAAATAAACGGACGAGCCGCCTATGCGCTTAATTTTTTGCGGGCGAGAGCATCATGGTGATGAATCTGCCTTCCGCCGTGGGCTTTTTGTCCTGCACGGCCTTGCCGCCGAGCCCGGCGAAGAAATCTTCCATGACCTTTACGCCCTGATAAGAACGGGAATTTTCGCGTCCCTTCATGCGGATGGACACCTTGACTTTATTGCCCTGCTCCAAAAACTTAAGGCACTGCTTGGTCTTTACCGCGATGTCGCCCACGTCTATCGTCATGGAAAGTCTTATCTCCTTAAGTTCGACTATGGTCTGATTGCGGCGGTTTTCCTTGTCCTTTTTTGCCTGCTCGTACTTGAATTTGGAATAATCCATTATCTTGCATACGGGCGGCACGGCATTGGGCGAAATTTTTACGAGATCGAGGTCTGCGTCTTCGGCGAGACGAAGCGCCTGAAATGCGGGCATTACGCCGACCATGTTTCCTTCGGCGTCGATGAGCCTTATCTCCCTGTCCCTTATCGCCTGATTTACCTGATAAAATTCTTTTCTTTCCATATTCCTCATATCAGAAAATAAATAATCGGGATAAGCTTCAGCCTATCCCGAATAAAATGCCGCAATGCCGCTTGTGGCGGAAATGAACATTATTTGCCGCTGTGCCTACGAGCAGGGCGAAAGGGGATGACCTTTGCTTACCCGTATATAATACAACACGCGCCGGCTTTTGTCAAATATTTTTTATCAGAAATTTATCTTTTCTTCATTATCCCTGACAACGAGCTCGGCAAACTGCTCCTTGCTCATGGTCTCCTTTTGTTCCACGCCGCGCTTATTGACGTTCACAGTGCCGTCCTCGGCTTCCTTGTCGCCAACGACGAGAACGTAAGGCACCTTTTCCAGCTTTGCTTCGCGTATCTTGTAGCCTATCTTTTCGCTGCGGGTGTCAGTTTCGGCGCGCACGCCGCGCTCTTTAAGCATGGCGCAAACGCTTTGAGCGTATTCCTTCGTCCTGTCGGTTATGGAAAGCACCTTTACCTGCACGGGCGCAAGCCATACGGGGAATTTGCCTGCATAATGCTCGATGAGTATGCCGATAAAACGTTCCATGGAGCCGTAGATGGCGCGGTGGATCATTATGGGACGATGCTTTGCTCCGTCTTCGCCGGTGTATTCCAGCTCGAACCGCTGAGGCATCTGGAAATCGAGCTGAATGGTGCCGCACTGCCACGTTCTGCCTATGCTGTCCTGAAGATGGAAGTCGATCTTGGGACCGTAGAATGCGCCGTCGCCCTCATTTATCTCGTACTCGAGACCGAGCTCGTCCAGCGCCGCGCGCAGCGCGTCGGTCGCGGCGTTCCACTCCTCCTCCGTGCCCATGCTGTCTTCGGGCCGCGTGGACAATTCCACCTTGTATTTGAACCCGAACTGCTTGTATATTTTATCGGTGAGACGAACGACGCCCTTTATTTCGTCGGTTATCTGTTCGGGCAGCATAAAGATGTGAGCGTCGTCCTGCGTGAAACAGCGAACGCGGAACAGTCCGTGGAGCTGACCGCTCTTTTCGTGGCGGTGCACAAGGCCCATCTCGCCCATTCTTATGGGCAGGTCTTTATAACTGTGCGGCCAAAGTTTATACACCAGCATGCCGCCCGGACAATTCATGGGCTTCACGGCGCAGTCCTCGCCGTCTATTTTGGTGGTGTACATATTGTCCTTGTAGTGCTCCCAGTGGCCGGAATTCTCCCAAAGGGTGCGCGTGAGGATTATGGGAGTCTGTATCTCTACGTATCCCTCCTTGCGATGAAGGTCGCGCCAGTAATCGGCAAGAATGTTTTTGAGCACCATGCCGTTGGGCAGGAAAAACGGAAATCCCTTGCCTTCGTTGAGCAGGGCGAACAATTTGAGTTCCTTGCCGAGCTTGATGTGGTCGCGCTTTTTTGCCTCTTCGAGCATTTCGAAGTAGGCCTGCATTTCATCCTTTTTGGCAAAAGCAACGCCGTAGATGCGCGTAAGCATCTTGTTCTTCTCGTTGCCGCGCCAATAGGCGCCGGCTATGGAAGAGAGCTTGAAAGCCTTTATCTTGCCGGTGGAAGGCAGATGGGGACCGCGGCAGAGATCCGTGAAAGAGCCCTGCTTGTAGAAAGATATTACGCTGTCTTCGGGCAGATCGTTTATAAGTTCGACCTTGTACTTTTCGTCATACCCGGTCATCAGCTCAAGCGCTTCCTTTCTGGGAAGCTCAAAGCGGGTTATAGGCGTGTTTGCCTTGATTATTTTGGTCATCTCCGCTTCGATCTTTGCAAAATCATCCTGCGTTATGGGCGTTTTGAAATCGAAATCATAGTAAAAGCCGTTTTCAATGACGGGCCCGATGGCCAGCCTGCAGGTGGGGAAAACCGTCTTTACAGCCTGCGCAAGCACGTGCGCGCAGGTGTGGCGATAAACTTCGAGCCCCTCTTTGTCCTTGAGAGTGACTATCTCCAGTCTGTCGCCTTCCGACAGGACGCGGGACAGATCGACGAGAACGCCGTTGACCTTTGCCGCCACGGCGCTGCGCGCAAGACCTTCCGAAATTGCCGAAGCGGCCGCCGAACACGTTGCGCCGTCGTCCACGGCGAGGACGTCGCCGTTCTTTAAAATGATGTTCATGATATTTTCTCCGCAATAATATTTCTTAAAAAATAAAAAAGCCCTTAAACCAATAAAATCAGTTTAAGGACGCAAATCACGATTTGCGCGGTTCCACCTTAATTGTCCGAAAGACCGCTCTTTTAAAAGTCCGCATACGGGTGGTTTCCCCCTCTGTTCCGCCGAATGCGCGCCTTGCAGCCGCGGAGCGCGCTCTCTGAAAAACAACGGAAACGGGTACTTGTCCCCGCGGATATTCGCTTTACATTATGTATGTTATTACTTTTGAAAAGCTTTGTCAATTATTTGGCGGTCATTTGCTTTAAAAATATTTGCCAACCGGCCGCCGGGTAATGTATAATTGAAAGGAAATCATTTTCAGGAAAAAGGCATATGGCATACACAAACTTTGACAAGGTAGAAAAAAAGTGGGCGGAGTACTGGGAAAAGCACTCCACTTTTCACACAGACCTGCACGATTTTTCCAAACCCAAATATTATGTGCTGGACATGTTCCCCTATCCGTCGGGAGCCGGACTGCACGTAGGCCACCCCGAAGGTTATACCGCCACCGACATAATAGCCCGCATGAAACGCATGCAGGGCTACAACGTGCTACACCCCATCGGCTTTGACAGCTTCGGCCTGCCCGCCGAGCAGTACGCCATCAACACCGGTCATCACCCCGGCGGATTCACGCAGCAGAACATCGCCACCTTCACTTCGCAGCTCAAGATGCTCGGGCTGTCGTACGACTGGACGCAGACCGTGTCCACCTGCGACCCTTCGTATTACAAGTGGACGCAGTGGATATTCAAGCAGCTTGCCGAAGCGGGGCTTGCAAGATATGTTGAAACGCCCGTAAACTGGTGCGAAGAGCTGGGCACCGTGCTTGCCAACGACGAAATAATCGACGGCAGGAGCGAGCGAGGCGGCTTCCCCGTCGTGCGCAAGAACATGAAGCAGTGGGTGATAGACATCAACAAGTATGCCGAACGCCTTCTGGCGGGACTTGACGAGCTGGACTGGCCGGAATCTTCCAAAGTGGCGCAGCGCAACTGGATAGGCAAGTCGGTGGGCGCAAACGTCGTGTTTAAAGTGGACGGCACGGACGAGAGCTTCACCGTGTTCACCACCAGGTGCGACACGCTGTTCGGCTCAACCTACTGCGTGCTCGCGCCCGAACACGCGCTTGTGGACAAAATAACTTCGGCAGAGCAAAGAGAGCAAGTGCAGGCATACAAAAAGGCCTGCGCAAGCAAGTCCGACCTTGAACGCACCGAACTGAACAAAGACAAGACGGGCGCTTTTACAGGCGCATACGCTATAAACCCCGCCAACGGCCGCAGGCTGCCCGTGTGGATATCGGACTACGTGCTTACCTCCTACGGCACGGGCGCGATAATGGCCGTGCCCGCTCACGACACACGGGACTACGAATTCGCAAAAAAATTCGATCTGCCGATAGTTCAGGTGCTTGAGGGCGGCGACATAACCAAGGAAGCATGGACGGGAGACGGAGCGCACGTAAATTCCGGTTTCCTGAACGGACTGAACAAGCAGGACGCCATAGACAGAATGGCCGCATGGCTGGAGGAGCACGGCTGCGGCAGGAAGGCCGTGACATACAAACTGCGCGAATGGATATTTGCGCGCCAGAGATACTGGGGCGAACCGCTGCCCGTCATACACCTCGAAGACGGCGAAGTCGCCTTTCTGGACGACGACGAACTGCCGCTCGTACTCCCCGAAATGGACGATTACAGGGCGCACGGCGGCAATGCGCCGCTTGAAAACGCCAAAGATTGGGTCAATGTGACCTATAAGGGCAAAAAGGGCAAGCGCGAGACCACCACCATGCCCGGTTCGGCGGGTTCGAGCTGGTACTTCCTCCGCTACTGCGACCCCCACAACGATAAAAAGTTTGCAGATTACGAACTTTTGAAGCACTGGATGCCCGTCGACTTTTATTGCGGCGGCAAGGAACACCTTGTGGGACATCTGCTGTACTCCCGCTTCTGGAACAACTTTTTATTCGACAAAGGCTATGTGCCCTGCAAAGAACCCTTCAAAAAGCTGTTCCACCAAGGCATGATACTTGGCGAGGACGGCGAAAAGATGTCCAAAAGCAAGGGCAACGTTATAAACCCCAACGACGTTGTGCGCGATTACGGCGCGGACGTTTTGAGAATGTACGAGATGTTCATGGGCCCCGTGGCCGACACAAAGCCTTGGAACACGGCTAACATAGAGGGCGTTAAAAAATTTATCGACCGCATACACCGCCTGTACTTTGAAAGCGGCGCCATTAGCGACGCCCCCAACCCCGCCCTTGATAAAATTTACAATCAGACGGTGAAAAAGGTGGGCGAAGACTACATGGCGCTGAAAGTGAACACCGCCATATCGCAGATGATGATATTCGTAAACGCCGTATACAAGGAGATAAACGACGGCAACTCCTTCCCGAGGGCGTATGCGGAAGGGTTCTGCAAGCTGTTGAACCCCGTCATACCCTTCCTTACGGAAGAGATATGGAACGAGGTGCTGGGCCACAGCGGCACGATAGCTTACGAAAAATGGCCCGAACACGACGAAAGCAAATGCGGCGAAGACGCGTTTGAATACGCCGTGCAGGTAAACAGCAAGATAAAGACAAAAATTTCGCTGCCGGCCGACATTGCGGCCGAACAGGCGCGCGAACGCGTCTTGTCGCTGCCGGAAGTGCGCGAAGCCGTTCAGGGAAAGGCGATAAAAAAGTTTATCTTCGTTCCAAGACGCCTGATAAACATAATAATCTGACAAAGCGCAAACGGGGCGCGCACGCAATTCTGCGTGCGCGCCCCGTAAATCATTTCAGTAAAGCAAATATTCCAGCTGGATATCGAATGGCTCCCTCGCGACATGTGCCGCATCGGGCAGAGAGGCCGGAACACACCCCAGCTTTTTATAAAACGCCTGCGTTTCAACCGCGGAGTGAGCGGAGATGTACAGCTTGCGCGCACCGAGACAGCGGGCGACGCCTGCAACGCGCGCAAAGAGCTCAGTGCCTGCCCCCATGCGGCGGCAATCGCGCGAGACGTGCAGTTCGGCAAGATCGATATAGGCGTTGTCGCCCCCGAACAGGCCGTCTCCGAGCATGGCAACCCCCTTCAGCTTTGCGTCGGAATATGCGCCGACGACCCGCCCCGCGGCGGCCGCAGCGGAGAGCCGCCCAAGCAGTTCCTCCCTTTCCCCCTCCTTCCAGTCGTCGACAAACGGATGTCTCTCCGCAACGAGCATGTCGCCGCGGCGGCGCAGACACATATCCACATCCTGCCTGCGCACAAAATCTTTCAGCAACGAGGGAGTTATGTGCGACGGTGTAAGAACAATATATTGGATTTTCATATCTTCGCAAAAACGCGCCCGCGCGCAGTTGTGCGCGGGCGCGTTTAAAATGAGACGTCAGAGGGAATTGAGAACTTCCACAAGATCGCCTACCGTCTTTATTCCCGTGACCTTGTCGTCGGGAATAGTCTTGCCGGTGGTATCTTCGAGAGTCATCAGCATTTCGACTATATCAAGGCTGTCTGCGCCGAGATCGTCGATGATGTTGCTTTCGAGGGTGATCTTTGAAACGGGAATGTCGAGCTGCTCTGCGAGCATCTTTGCTATTTCTTCAAACATGATATTGCACTCCTTGCATATTATACTAAAATTCTACAATAAAGCATGCAAACTGTCAAGCGGTTTATGCAGATTAAGTATCAGCGCAGGGCATAATTTGCCGGAATTTATGCGCCGCCGGGCCCCGGAAAATTTCAGTTGGCCTGCTTTTTGACCTGCTTTAACGAGAGTCCGATGCGCTGCTTTTTGACGTCGAGAGTGATTATGACCGCTTTGACGCGCTGACCGACTTTAAGCACGTCGGAAGGGTGCCTGATATATTTATCGCTGATCTCCGAAACGTGGACGAGCCCGTCCTGATGCACTCCTATGTCTATGAATGCGCCGAAATCTATAACGTTGCGGACGGTGCCTTCCACCTCCATGCCGACGGCAAGATCTTCAATGCCCATTATGTCGCGCCGCAGCTTGGGGGCGGGCAGACTGTCGCGGACGTCGCGGCCGGGCTTGATGAGCTCGGAGACGATATCCTTCATGGTGGCTCTGTCCAGCCCGCACTCCTCGGCCGCCTTCTCCTCGCCGTAGGCCTTTACCTTTGCGGGCAGGTCGGCAAGGTTGTTGTTCTTCACGTCGTCGGTGGTATAGCCGAAGAGCGAAAGCAACTTTTCGGCCTTGGCATAACTTTCGGGATGAACGGCGGTATTGTCAAATATATTCTTGCCGCCCGGAACGCGCAGGAACCCCGCGCACTGCTCAAACGCTTTTGCTCCCAGTTTTGATACCTTTAAAAGCTGCTTTCTTTCGCTGAAAGCTCCGTTCTCCTCGCGGTAGGCGACTATGTTTTTTGCGATCCCGGAGTTGAGACCGGCAACAAATTTCAAAAGCGACACACTGGCCGTGTTTAGATCCACGCCGACGGAGTTCACGCAGTCTTCGAGCACGCCGCCGAGAACGCTGTCCAGCCGCTTTTTGTCCATGTCGTGCTGATACTGTCCCACGCCGATGGACTTGGGATCTATCTTTATGAGCTCGGCAAGCGGATCCTGCAATCTGCGCGCGATGGATATGGCCGAACGCAGCGTCAGGTCGTAATCGGGAAATTCCTCCACGGCGAGCGGGCTGGCGGAATACACGCTGGCGCCCGCCTCGTTCACCACGGCGTAGCTGACGTCAGCGTCTGTCTCCTTCAAAAGCTCGGCGACAAATATTTCGGTCTCCTTGCTCGCCGTGCCGTTGCCGATGGCAATGACGTTGACTCCGCAGCGGGAGATAAGTTCCTTTACGACCTTTTTAGCCTCTTCCACCCTGTTGTTGTGCGTGGGGTATATAACCGACGTTGCAAGCACTTTGCCGGTGGGGTCCACCACGGCGACTTTGCACCCCGTGCGGTAGCCGGGGTCCAGCCCCATCGTCACCTTGCCCTTTACGGGAGGTTGAAGCAACAGGGGGCGCAGATTGACTTCGAACATCTTTATTGCCTGTTCGGAAGCCCTGTCCGTGAGGATAGCGCGCACCTCGCGCTCTATGGAGGGCTCAATGAGCCTGTCGTAGCCGTCGTCCGCGGCCTCGGCTATAATTTCCGCACAGGCGCCCTTGGAGCGGATATACTTTGCCGCGCAGACGCGCTTGGCCATGTCCGGGTCAAAATATAGCTTTACCTTGAGATGCCCCTCCTTTTCGCCCCTGTTGACGGCGAGCACGCGGTGATTTTTGATCTCCGGGACGAGCTCGCAGTAGTCGGCATACATCGCATACGTGCCCTTGTCGTCGTCCTCAATCATCTTCACCTGTATCTCGCCGTGGTTTTCAAACAGCGCGCGCAGCTTTTTGCGCAGTTCGGCATTATCGGAGATGATTTCGGCGATGATGTCGCGCGCACCGGCAATGGCCGCGGCCGCGTCGTCCACGCCCTTTTCCGCATCTATGTACTTTTCGGCCTCGGCATAGGGGTCGCCGTTCTGTTCTAAAATAAATTCGGCAAGCGGCTTCAGCCCTTTTTCGACGGCGACGGAAGCCCTTGTCTTTTTCTTCTGCTTGAACGGACGGTACACGTCCTCTATCTCCGTAAGCGTGGCGCACGCTTCTATTGCGGACATGATCTCTTCTGTCATCTTGTCCTGCTCGGAGATGGCCTTGGCAACCTCTTCCTTGCGCTTTTTCAGATTCAAAAGATATTCGTATCTGTCCGAAAATTTTCTGAGCACCTGATCGTCGATCGCGCCCGTCATCTCCTTGCGGTAGCGCGCGATAAAGGGAATGGTGTTGCCCTCGTCCAAAAGATCGACAACGTTTTTGGCATGCTCGGGGCGAAGATTGAATTCGTTTGTGAGTTGTTCTAAAATTTCCATATTCCTATCTCTTTAAATTATTTAAGTATATTTTTTGTTCAGGCGCAAGCCTGTAACTTTCCTTTGCCTTGCATATGGCTTTATTATGCGTTCTGACAGTAAGGAATTCCTGTTTTAAAAAGGCAACTCCCCTGTCGTAATGCTTTACCAGAACTTCGGCGACAAGCCACGCCACCGCCATGTGAACATAGTAATGCGAAGTGTCCGCGCGGGCGCAGCAATCGAATATCAGATCGAGATACTGCTCCTCGACATAAAACGACAACAGCGCGGTTATGGCGAACCGGACGGCAAACGGTCTTTCGTCCGAAAGGTATTTTTGTATGTACGGAATGAAACTTCGCCTGTTTTGGCGGATGCACTTGGGCGAAAAGCAGTCGCACAGCGCCCAGCAATCCATAAGCGAAACACAATTCTCCAATCTGACCACAAATTGCTCATACGGCATCGCGGCGACGGCCGCAAGTTTTATGAACTTTATCTCGTAACAGCTGTCCGGCCAGGACAACAGCTCATCCTCTCTCCCTCTGAAATATCCCGCCAGTCTGCGCAGTGCCGGGACTCGCACGCCCAGCACGACTATATTGTCGTCGGCGAGCAACTTTTTGTGAAAATCCCTGTATTTTTCGTCAGCCAGCGCGCGCAGTTCAGCCAAAAGTTCTTCGTAATTCATCGAACCACTCCTTATCTTTGGGTCGGGCGTTGGCTGGGCTTGTAGAAGGAAGCTTTATGTACGGCAATCCGATATTTTCATATCTTTCTAAAAATATCCTGTAAGCCGTGCCGCCGTTCAGAGCGATGCGCTCGATCGGACAATTGTCCAGCACTCTGCCAAGGTCGGCGATCTCGTAATCCGTTATGGCGGAATCCGCGCTGCCTTCGATGCGGCAGGCCGCGACTATGTCCCAGAGCGCTATTTTGCAATCGGTAAGGAATTCCTTCTTTTTATCCGTATCGGACGGAACGGGCCGACCAAAATACGAGGCAAGGATGCGCCAGAAATCATTGCGCGGGTTGCCGTAATAAAAGTTTACGGCCCTGCTCCTTACCGAGGGAAAGCTGCCGAGTATAAGCAGGCGGCTGTCGCCGTCAAAGAACGGGTCAAATCCCTGAATGAGACTGCTCACAGATGCCTGTCCACCCTTCCCACTAACGCCGTGGCCCTGTATTTATCGTCAAAATTATATTCTACGGCCTGCATGACGTCGTCGAACGTCACGGCGTTTATCTTTTTGACGCGCTCTTCAAAATCGTATATCCTGCCGCTGTATATAAGCTCCTTGCCATACAGCAACATCTGCGAGCTTGTGCTCTCCTGCGCAAATATCTGCGACGACAGAAGCTGTTCCTTGCCGCGTTTGAACTCGTATTCAGTGATATTTTTGCGCTTTATATCTTCTATGCAGGCATAGATGGCCTCCACCGACTGAAGATAATTTTCGGCATTAACGCCGGCATAAACCACAAGGGAGCCCGTATCCTTGTATGAAGTAAGATACGAATAGACCGTATATGCCAGTCCGCGCTTTTCCCTGACTTCCTGAAAGAGCCGAGAGGACATGCTTCCGCCGAGCACCGCGTTGACTATCATCGTTGCGTCGGCAAGGGGTTCGTATCTCTTCATGGAAGGATAGGCTATGCCGATATGCACCTGTTCGATATCCTTCTTTTTGGACAGATTGCGGCTCTGCAGGCGCACTTCGACGGCGCGCTGCTCACCCTTGCCGGCGGGAACCGCCGCAAAGTATTTTTCAACCAGCCCCTGCGCCTCTTCGACGGTGATGTTGCCGGCCATGGAAATTACTATATTGTCGGCCGTATATCTCCGGCTCATATAGCTTAAAATATCGGATTTTCTGAACGCGCGCACATTCTTTTTAGGGCCGAGAATGTTCCTGCCGTAATTTTTGTCGCCGAAGAAGGCCTTCGACAGCAAGTCGAGACAAAGATCGTCCGGGGTGTCCTCGTTCATGGATATCTCCTCGATGACAACGCCCTTCTCCCTCTTCATTTCGTCGGCGGGGAATGTGGAATTAAGGAAGATATCGGAAAGAATTTCAAAGGCCTCGGCGGCATGGTCCGAAGTGGATTTTGCATAATAGCAGGTGATATCCTTGCCCGTGAAAGCGTTTACCTGCGCGCCTATGGCGTCCATTCCGTCGGAAATGTCGAAAGCAGTGCGTTTGGCGGTACCCTTGAACATCATGTGTTCGATGAAATGCGAAATACCGTCCTCCTCGTCCGTTTCCACACAGGCACCCGTGCCGACGATTATCCCCATGGTCACGGACAGCAGTCCGCTCATCTGTTTTACTATAAGCCGTATGCCGTTATCCAACTGTTTGTAGTGTACCATTATTCTCCTAAGTTTTGCGAAACGGTGACAGCAGTCAGTCCGCTTGCCGTTATGTAAGATAAAATTTTCGGCAGCGCCGAAACGGTTGCATCCATCGGATGCATCAGCACGAATTCGCCGCGCGCCAGATTTTCGGTGGCGCGCCGCAAAATGACGTGCACGTCGCCGTCGCGCCAGTCGACGGTGTCGCGGCTCCACATTATCGCCTTGAGTCCGAGCGACGAACACGCCGCCAGAGTGTCGCCGTTGAACGCTCCCGAGGGCGGCGCGAAAAGGGCGACTTCGCTGCCGAGCACGGCATTCAGAAGTTTTACGCTCGCCGATATCTCGTCGAGGTTGAGACGATAATTGAGCTGCGAATGGTCCCTGTGGAAATATCCGTGTGACCCCACTTCGTGTCCGCGCGCGGCTATCTCGCGCGTGCAGTCGACATTGTCGTCGGCCCAGCAACCGCCGAGAAAGAACGTGGCCTTCGCCCCGTATATATCGAGTACATCCAGAATTTTATATACATTTGCAGTGTTCTGATAGACATTGAACATCAGCGACACACCCGAAGCGTTGTCCCCGGCGGAATAATACGGGTCGTCGTGTTCGCCCGACACCTCCACGGCCCCGCCGCCGGCAAAACCAACGGCGCACGTGGCGATTATCACGGCGCACAAAATTGCGTTGACGGCAAGGGAAATAAGCTTGTTTTTCAAAATAAGTTTACCCCTAAACAAAATACTTATTAATATTTTATTTAGGAGCCCGCCGGATTTTGCCAACAATGCGCGCAAACGGAGCCAAAAGCGACAATCATCACTTCAAAGTGATTATCGTTACCCCCGTTTCGCCTTCGCCGTACTTGCCGAGACGAAAGCTTTTTACGTTTTTGTGTCCGCGGAGATGCCGCGCGATGGCTTCGCGCAGTTTGCCCGTGCCCACGCCGTGTATCACCTTTATTTCCTCAAGGTTATCCAGCACGGCGCGGTCGATGAAATTGTCCACTTCGTATATGGCTTCGGGGACCGTCATGCCGAGAAGATTGATTTCGAGCAACGGCCCCGACGCGGCAAACGCGCCGCTCTTTTTGACCTTTATTTCCCGCTCGCGCGGGCGGCTCTGTCGGTCGGGAAGTTTACTCAGCTCCGTTATCTTGCAGCGGGTGCGTATGCTGCCGCACAAAATTTCCGCTTCGCCCTTGGAGGAATTTACCGACAGCACTGTGCCCGCAGACTGCAATTTATCAAAATATACGGCGTCGCCGGATTTAAGTTCGCCGGCCACGGCGGGTTTGTAATCGGTGACCGGTCTTTCATCCTCTTCATCGCCATAGACCGAATTCTTCAGTCTGTTCTTCAATGTGCGGGCTTTTATGAGGTCGGCCTGATTGAGCTCTTCCTTTTTGAACAGCGCCTCCATTTCGTCGAGCAGCTCCTCGGCCTCCGCCGTGCGCTCATTGACTATCCTGCGGCTTTCGGCGCGGGCGTTGGCGGTAAGCTTTTCGCGCTGCCGGTTGAGCTCGTCGATGCGGCGGTTAACTTCGGACAACCGCTCTTTGAGGCGGGCCTGCAGTTCGTTTGCCTCTTGCAGTTTTTTGTCGGCTTCAACCCTGCTCTCCTCGGCGCGGCGCACGATGTTTTCAAACGCCTTTCCGCCTTCGGACAAATGGGAGAGAGCACTGTTCAGGATGCTTTCGTCCATGCCCAGACGCCGGCAGATCGCAAGCGCGTTGCTTGCGCCGGGCAGGCCTATCTTTATAGAATAGAGCGGCTTGAGCGTGGACGCGTCAAATTCCATCGAGGCATTCTCTATTCCGTCCATCGTATAGGCAAATTCCTTCAGCGGCGTGAAATGCGTTGTAACTATGCCGCGGCAGCCGACCTTCAGAAGATGCTCCACCACGGCCTTTGCAAGCGCCTGTCCCTCGTCCGGGTTGGTCCCTCCGCCCAATTCGTCAATGAGCACGAGCGAACCGGCCGAAGCACGACGGCACATGTCGATGACGGTGGTTATGTGGCTTGAGAACGTGGAAAGGCTCTCCTCAATGCTCTGGCTGTCGCCCACATCGCAGAATATATCGTCGAATATGCATACAGCCGTGCCGTCGGAAGCGGGCAGATACAGCCCGCATGCCGCCATCAGGCAGAACAGTCCGCACATTTTCAGCGTAACCGTCTTGCCGCCAGTATTTGCGCCGCTTATAAGCAAAAAGTTATAATCCGCGCCCAGCTCCAGCGAAACGGGCACGACTTTTTCCGGCTCGATGAGCGGATGCCTGCCCCTGATTATATTGATGTATCCCCGCTTGTTGACCTGCGGCCGGACGCATTTGTGCGCGTAACAATATTGTGCCGCGGCGTAAAAGCTTTCGAGCCTTGCGAGCTCGTCCATATCGGCGAGCAGTTTTGAGGACATATCGCCCACGCGGGCGGAAAGCACCTTTAAAATGCGCTCCACTTCCTCCTTTTCGTCTATCTGAAGCGCGACCAGCTCGTTATTGAGCTCGAGCACGTATTCGGGTTCTATGAAAAAGGTTGCTCCCGATTGCGAACGGTCATGCACGAGACCTTTAACGCGCGAACGATATTCCGCCTTTACGGGAATAACATACCTGTCGCCGCGCATCGTGACTATGCCGTCCTGAAGGTAGCGGGCAGTATCGCCGGAGACGTATTCGGAAAGTTTTGAGCGGATGCGCTCGTTCAGGCTCTTTATCCTGCTCCTTATCGAAAACAGCGCGTCGCTGGCACTGTCCGCCACCTCGTCGTCGGAAATTATCTTTTCTGCTATATCGTCTTCAAGATTTTTATCGTAATATACGCGGGCGACATCCGACTTTATCTTCACTATATCTTCGTCGACGACGGCGCTCACGGAAGTATAGGCCAGACGGGCGGAGCGCAGCAACGCGTTTACCTGCCTGAGCTCCGCGCATGACAGCACGGAATGTTTTGAAGCACGCACGACGAGATCCGAAACGTCGGGGAAATACTCTATCGCGCCCGCTCCGTGGGTAAACAGCAGCTTGATGCATTCGCCCGTACGCGCCAGTCTTTCGCGGACCTCGTCGAGGTCGGCCGACGGACCGAGTCCGGCAAACAACCGCTTTGTTCCGTCCAGGCAGGCGTATTCCGCGCATGCGGCGAGCACCTTATTGAGTTCAAGTCGATTTAAACTTTTTGTATCCATGATTTACAGCACGGGATTTTTACCGTGTCCGGCGGTATAAATTCTGAAAACAGCTTTCAACTTTTCTCCGTCGCGCACCGCGGGCATAACGCGCGCGGCGTCGCCAAGCGTGCAGTCCGCAAGCGCCCCCGTAAAATCCTGCGGAGCGACGAGCGCGGCGCAGTTATACAGCTCAAACGCGCAATCAGGCGTCCTGTAACGGCGGAGCGCAAATGCCCGCCCGGCTTCGTCCGTAAGCGTATAGCGCCCGCGCCTGTCGCACGAGGAACAGGTCTTGCCGAAAGGACAGTAGATCAGATCCATCACCTTTATATCGCCGGCCGACAGATAGAAAGTATTTTCAGACGCAAGACGCGCGGCTTCGGAAAATGTAAGCTCTTTGGACAGGGCGACATATTTTGCGTCTATAAGAGACAGCGCCGCCGCGCTGCCGACATTGAAGCCGCATCCCGCAAAGAACGGCTTGCCCGCCTCGCGGCTGAACCGAACGCCCCAATACGCGTCGCAGTACAACCCGTCGAACGCGTCCAGTTTTCCCCTCAACATTTCAAGCGCGGAGCTGCTCATGAAAGGCGGCAGAAACAGGTATCTTTCACCCGGAAAATCACCGAAAGCGGAAATATCTATCGCAGAGTAATCGTCGGGCTTGAGTATCCCCACATCGGCATTCACGCCTACGAAGCTGCGCGCTATGACGGCCGTGCGGGCATTTGAACCGCGACGGGAAACTTCCGGGAGCTCCACAACTCCTGCCAGACATTCGTTGCGGGGGCGGGAAATTTCGCCGTAAAAATTTGCATAAACTTCACGTCTGAACGCATTCAACGCCGAAGACGGCACGAACGGCGCGCCGGATACGGCGACATCGCCGAATCCGACTTCAAACGGATATGCGTCGACTTTGAGAAAGCATTTTTTTATATCTTCCGGCGTGACCGCACGGCTCACCGCGGCCGCGGGCACAAACCCGCCGCAATATTCGCGGCCGTCTATGACGGCGCGGAGAGGTTTGCCGCACGCTATGGTCACGTCCAGATTTATCTTTCTTAACCTTTTTGCCCGGACGAGCCTTGCGTTGAGAGCCGCATCGGTAGTGATAAACACCTTGTCGCCGTTTAAAAGGCGCACGCCCGAGGAAAGGGCAAAACCGCCTTCGGCCTTCCCGGCATACGCGGCGCCGCCGATCTCCCTTCCGCCGCGCAGTATCTTGAAGGCGTCGCCGGGGGCGCATTCCCTGCGGCAGAGACACACATACCTTCCGCCGACGACCCTGACCGTGCCGCAGAATTCGCCGATATGCCCCTGCACCGAGCGGGAAATAAACGTCTTGTCCTGTCCGAAAGCCAGCCCCTTGGTGTAGTTGCCACGATTGAAAGTGCGCTTGAGTTCGGATAGAGCGCTCTCCGACGGTTCGCCGGCAAGCACTCCGCGGTAGTAAGCAACCGCGGCCGCAACATACTCCGGACGGCGCATTCTGCCCTCTATTTTAAAAGATGTAACGCCTGCCCGGATAAATTGAGATATGTTTTCCCCGACGGAGAGATCGGACAGAGACAGAGCATAGGCCATTTCTTCATAGCCGGCGCGGTCAATGGAATACAGTTTGCGGCAGGGCTGTTTACATCTGCCCCTGTTGCCGCTGTTGCCGCCGGCAAACGACGAAAGATAGCATTGTCCCGAAAAGCATGTGCAGAGCGCGCCCTGAACGAACGCTTCGGTCTCTGTTACCGCGGATATCTTCGCTATCTCCTCCAGCGAAGTCTCGCGCGCGAGCACGACGCGGTCAAAGCCGAATTCTTTTGCCATTCTTGCGCCGTATACATTGTTTACGCCCGCCTGCGTGGAGAGATGCAGGCACATCTGCGGATAGCGCGATTTAAGATATTTGCCGAGAAATATGTCCTGAACTATCAAAGCGTCCGCCCCGGCGTTGTGAGCGCTGACGGCCGCGCGGACGAACCCTTCGACTTCGTCCTGTCTGACGAGTGTGTTGAGCGCAACGTGGACGTTTACGCCCAACGCGTGCGCGTATCCGCAAAGAGAGCGCAGCTCTTCCTCATCGAAATTGGACGCCGACGCACGCGCGGAAAAATTTTTCAGTCCGAGATATACGGCGTCGGCTCCACTGTTTATTGCCGCGCGCGCCGACTCGGCGTCGCCCGCGGGAGCGAGCAATTCAATCATGCGCCCACCCGAATTTATTTATTACCTGCGCCACGGCGCCCTCGTCGTTCGACAGCGAGACAAAGTCGGCGGCGGCCTTGAGTTCGTCGACGGCATTGCCGACCGCCACGCCCGTGCCGGCGGCGACTATCATGGACAGATCGTTCAGATTGTCGCCGATTGCCACAGTTTCGGACATATCTATGCCGCAGCGCTTTGCAAGAAATTCCAGAGCCGCGCCCTTGGTATCGCCGAGGGGAGCCACCTCAACGAGAACTTCGGCGCTGCACGTCACGTCGTACCTGCCCGCAAACCTGCGGCAGAGCAGTTCGTAGAGCGGCTGCCTGTCGGCAGGAGCGCACAGGCTGGCCACTTTCTGACATACCGCGCCACGCTCCGCAACGAAGCGCGAGAGCGGCACGTCCGCGTGCTTTGCCCTGACGCCTATTATATCTTCGTATATTTTCAAAAATCTGTTGTCGGCGGGGATGTCGGAGTAAAAATCGTCGCCGCAATAGACGTTGACCGACTGCTTTGCCTCCTCGATGGCGGCGCATATCTCCGCCGCCTGTCCGGGCTCAAGTCCGCCGCAGCGCACGAGCTTGCCGCTTTGGATATCGGCTATCACGGTACCCTGACAGGCTATCACCAGTCCCTCGAGCCCGAGCGCGCGCACTCTGGGGAGTATGGACGGAAGTATGCGGCCCGTGCACACGGCAAACACGCCGCCGGCCGCAACGTAGCCGTCGATCGCTTCGCGAACGGCTGGCAGTATCTTCTGGTCGGAAGTTATCAATGTCCCGTCGAAGTCGGAAACAATGAGTTTTGCGTTGAGTTTATTCATATCAGTTAGAAAAATGTTCCTTTATGGCGCGCGCCAGTTTCAAGCTTATGCCCGGCGTTTCGGCAATATCTTCCGCCTCCGCGCTCATTATTCTGTCTATGGTGGAATAGCGCTGCATCAACGCTATGCGCCGCCGTTTGCCCACGCCCTCCACCTTTTCCAGCTCGCTCTGCAGGGAATTTTTGGAATGAAGGCTTCTGAAATACGTAATCGCAAACCTGTGCGCTTCGTCCCTTATGCGCTGTATCATGCGCAAGGCGTAGTCGCGGCGGGGCATCTTTATTCCTTCGGGCGAAGAGAGAGTAAAAATTTCCTCCTCCTGTTTGGCTATGGAGATGAGCTCTATGTCGCACACCCCCATTTGCTCAAATATCTGCGCAACGGCGGACAACTGTCCCTTGCCGCCGTCGATGACAACGAGATCCGGACGGGGAAATCTTTCTTCCTCCGCGGTGCCGAGCTTGGACAATCGTCTGGTAAGCGTCTCCTGCAGGGAAGCAAAGTCGTTTGCGCCCTCAACGGTCTTTATCCTGAACCGCCGGTACTGACTGCGATCGGCTTCGCCGTCGATAAACACCGCCATGGAAGCCACTTTGTCTACGCCGGAAACGTTGGAAATATCATAGCATTCCATTCTGCGCGGATAGCGCGCGAGGCCGAGCTGCTCCTGCAGTCTCCTGCAGGCATTCACCGTCATGTCGTCACGGTGTCTGATTGCGTCCACCGATTTTTCAAGGTAGTCGGCCGCGTTGCGCTGCGCCATCTTCAACAGTTCGGCCTTTATGCCCTGTCTGGCTGCAGTAATCTCCACTGACCTGCCCAGTTTTTCCCTGAAAAACTGTTCCACAAGTTGTCTTTCGCAGTACTCCGGAACGATTATCTCCGCAGGCGGTTCATGCGCCGAATAGTACTGCGTTATAAATGAAGTGAGCGCCTCGGCGTCGGTCATGTGGGCTTCGTCGAGGGCGAACGAATCCGCGCCCTGCATGATTCCCTTGCGCGTAACGAGCACATTGACGGCCGAATACAGATCGTTTGTGGCGTAAGCGATGATATCCGCGTCTATGGCCTTGTTGATGGAAGTTATGCGCCTTGCCTCCAGCTTGGACAGCATGGATATTTTATTCTTATAGTCGAGGGCAAGTTCAAAGGCTTCGGCTTCGGCGGCGGCCTCCATCTTGCGCTCAAGCACGGCCTGACCGCCGCGGTAGTCGCCTTCGAGAAATCCGAGCGCGGCCCTTACTCTTTGGGCATACTCCTCTTCAGATATCATGTGCGCGCAGGGCGCCGCGCATCTGCCGATGTGATAGTTGAGGCATTCGCGCTTGGGTTTGGAAGTTATGGCAGTGCGGCACAGCCTGACGCCGAACAGCAGCTGGACCGTCTCCAATATGTCGCGGTAATTGATCCCGCCCATGAACGGGCCGAAGTAGCGGCACCCGTCCTTCTTTATCTTTCTGGTAACGTAAAAGGACGGAAACTTATCGCGCATATCCACCTTGATGTAAGGATATGTTTTGTCGTCCTTTAAAAGTATGTTGTACTTGGGCTTGTATTTTTTTATCAGGTTGTTTTCAAGCGCAAGGGCGTCGATCTCGCTGTTGGTGATCACATAGTTGAAGTCGGCCACGTTGGCCACCATCTGCATGACTTTCTGCGGTTTGGGGCTGTTGTGAAAGTACTGACGCACGCGGTTTTTGAGAACGCGCGCCTTGCCGACGTAAATTATGTTGCCGTATTTGTCGAGCATTATATATACGCCCGGGGAATCGGGCAAAAGCCTGAGCTTTTCCTTTATAACGTCCATATTATACCATGTTATATTGTAGCATACCGCATTTATTTTTGCAACCCCGATTCACCACATTTTTCGTCGGACGGCGAAAAGCGCCCGCTGCGGTAATAACCGCAGCGGGCGCAGCGCGCTTGCGCGTAGCACGGCGTCATTCAAGTTCAAACGCGCCGGTATAGAGCTGATAATACTTGCCCTTCTGCTCGATGAGCTGGTCGTGGCTGCCGCGCTCTATGATCTCGCCGTGATCGAGCACCATGATGGCATGGCTGTTGCGCACCGTGGAGAGTCTGTGAGCGATGACGAACACCGTTCTGCCCTCCATCAGTTTATCCATGCCCTGCTCAATGAGCTTTTCGGTGCGGGTATCGATGGACGACGTGGCTTCGTCGAGTATGAGCACGGGACATTCGGATACCATTGCTCGGGCGATGGCAAGGAGCTGGCGCTGGCCCTGCGAAAGGTTTGCACCGTCGCCTTTGAGCATGGTGTTATAGCCTTCGGGCAGATGGGTTATGAACGAATCGGCATTGGCAAGCTTTGCCGCCCTTACGCACTCCTCGTCCGTGGCCGACAGTCTGCCGTAGCGGATATTGTCCATGACCGTGCCCGTAAACAGATGCGTATCCTGCAACACTATTCCGAGCGAACGGCGAAGGTCGGACTTTCTGATATCCCTTATGTTTATGCCGTCGTACGTGATAGTGCCCGACTGGATATCGTAAAAGCGATTGATAAGGTTGGTTATGGTGGTCTTTCCCGCGCCCGTTGAACCCACGAACGCGATCTTCTGTCCGGGCTTGGCGTACAGGCTGATATTCTTTAAAATGACCTTTTCGGAAGTGTATCCGAACACTACGTCGTTAAAGCGTATATCGCCCTTGAGAGGGATATAATCATACGAGCCGTCGGGGAGGGGCTTTTTCCATGCCCATCCGCCGTCGGCGGTTTCACCCTTGGTGAGCGTTATGTCGCCGCCCGCGTCCTCGGGAGCGGTGTCGATCATTTCAAATATGCGCTCGGCGCCGGCTAGCGCCATGACTATGGCGCTGAACTGCTGCGAAACCTGCATCACGGGCATGTTGAACTGCCTTGTGTACATCAGATATGAGATGAGCATGCCGGCCATCACAACAAGTCGGTAGGGGTCATCCGCCTTGCTTATGCTGCAATAAATGGAGAGCAGGCCCGCTTCGCCGCCGAAGGCCATTATCAGAATGCCGACGAGGGCGACAAGCACGTACTGCAGATAGCCGAGGTTATTGTTGACGGGGCCCATGAGGAAGGCATAGCCGTTTGCTATGCTGCCGGCTTCGTTGAGACGGTCGTTGACCGCCTTGAATCCGTCGCGGGCGTTCTGTTCGTGACAGAATACCTTGATGACCTTCTGCCCCTCGGTCATCTCCTCCACATAGCCGTTGAGCGCGCCCAGCGCCTTCTGGTTTGCGAGGTAATATTTTGCCGATCTGCCGCCTATTATCTTGGTTGCAAAAATTATGCCGACGAGCACGACGCACACAACGAGCAGCAGCGTGACGCTGAAATATATCATGAACGCAAGCACCGCAATTAACGTGAGCACCGAGGAGATGATCTGCGGTATGGTCTGCGTGAGCAACTGGCGCATGGTATCCACGTCGTTGGTGTAAAGGCTCATCAGATCGCCGTGCGTGTGCGTGTCGAAGTACTGCAAGGGAAGAGTCTGCATGGTCGCGAACATGTCGTCGCGCATCTTTTTCAGCGTGCCCTGCGCAATGTACATCATGATAAGGTTGTAGGCGAACGACGAAACGGCGCCCGCAGCATAGATGCAGCCCATCATAATGATGTTTTGCGTCACAACGCCCATGTCTGCGCTCGGCTTCATCAGCTCGCTTACTATCTCCGATACGCGCGAGGCGGCCGTGACGTTGGCAACTGACGCAATGCAGACAAATATTATGACGCAGACCGTGGCAAGCTTATTGCGCAGGAAGGAGTAACGCAACAGTCTGCCGAGCGTCTTCATGGGAGTTTTGGCCCCGCGCGAAGTCTTAATGAGATCGCCGCCGTAATCACGGCTCTTTTTTAATGCCGCCATTATTCCTCACCCCCCTTTACCTGAGATTCATAAACTTCCCTGTAAATTTCGTTGCCGGCAAGCAGTTCTTCATGAGTGCCTATGCCGGATATCCTGCCCTCGTCAAGCACTATTATCTTATCGGCGTCCTGCACAGAGGCAACGCGCTGCGCTATTATGATCTTGGTGGTCTGAGGCGCGTACTTTCTGAGGTTTTCGCGTATGGTGGCGTCCGTCTTGGTGTCCACCGCCGAAGTAGAGTCGTCGAAAATTATTATTTTGGGATGCTTTAAAAGAGCGCGCGCTATGCACAGTCTCTGCTTCTGTCCGCCGGAGACGTTTACGCCCCCCTGACCGAGGTCGTAATCGTATTTGCCGGGAAGATTCTGTATGAATTCGTCGGCGCAGGCCTGCTCGGCGGCTTCGCGTATCTGTTCGTCGGTGGCGTTTTCGTCGCCCCAGCGGAGATTTTCGGCTATCGTGCCGGAGAAGAGCACGTTTTTCTGCAGCACCATGGCCACGGTGTTGCGCAGAGCGTCGAGGTTGTATCTGCGCACGTCGATTCCGCCCACCTTTACGCTGCCTTTGGACACGTCATACAGACGGGGAATGAGCGAGACGAGCGAAGTTTTTCCCGAACCGGTGGCGCCGATGATGCCCACCGTCTGACCGGAAGCTATATGAAGGTCGATATCCTTCAGCACGGCGACGTCGGCTTTCTGCGAGTAGCGGAACTCCACGCCGTCGAAATCGATCGAGCCGTCCTTCACGTCGGTAAGCTGTTCTTCGGATCTGGGAAGAGTAGTCGTCTCCTCGAGCACCTGCACTATGCGCTCGGCAGAGCCCCTGGAGAGCGCAATGAAGTTGAGACACATGGCCACCATCATTACGCCCGAAAGTATCTGCGCGGAGTACTGAATGAGCGTCTGCAGCTCGCTGGGCTGAATATTGCCCGGAATGTTGCCGACATACATATTGGAGCCCATTGTGAGAATTATTATGTTGACGATGAACATGACGAGCATGACGCTGGGCATCATGATGGTGAGTATCCGCTCGGCCTTGACGGAATAGGTGTACACGTCGCCGGTCGCCTTCTTCATCTTGGATATCTCCCTGTCCTCGCGCACATAGGATTTGACCACCCTGATGGCGGTGAGGTCTTCCTGCACGACGGCGTTGAGAACGTCGTATTTTTTGAACATCGTTCTGAAATAGGGCACGACTTTGTACATGCAGAAGGCCACAACCACGCCGAGAGCTATCGCCGCGCCGGCAAAAATGAGCGCCATGACGGGCTCCAGAACTATGGTCATTATTATGGAGGCAATGAACAGTATGGGCGCGCGCACGAGCATGCGGATAGCCATCTGATACGCATTCTGCACATTGGTCACGTCGGTGGTGATGCGCGTTATCAGACTGGCCGTGGAATAGTTATCGATATTCGCGAACGAAAAGGACTGCAGGTTGTTGTACATATCCTCACGTAGGTTATGCGCAAACCCGCACGAAGCCTTTGCCGCCAGCTTTGCGCCGAAAGAACCGGCGATCAGCGCTATTACCGCGCAGACTATCATCAGCGAGGCGACAACGATAATGACCGTGAGGTTGACTTCGGCCGTGCCCGTCACGTCCTCGGCAACGGTCTGAAGTTCGCCCACGATCAGCGTCATCAGGAAGGGAATGACTATCTCCATGATCGCTTCCACAGCCATCAGAACGGGAACGATAATGGAGGCAGTTTTATACTCCCTGACGCTTTTGAGCAATTTTTTTATCATACACATTCTCCGATAAAAATTTATTGACGATCTTTTTCTTCTATGCTTGCAAGAATTTTAACCAGCAGACGCTTGAGCGTCGCCTGCTCCTCATCGGTCAGCGCGGCGCAGACCTGCTCGTCGCATCTGTCCATGAGCTCCTTGTTCTTTATGCAAAGCTCTTCTCCGAGCGGAGTGAGAGAAATATACTTGGTGCGGGCGTCGTCCTTGGACGGCGTCCTCGTGATTATGTCCGCGCGCTCGAGATTGCCGAGCATGGCCGAAACGGACGACGGACGAAGCCCCGTCTCCCTCTCCACGTCGCGCTGACACACGCTAATTCCGCGAAGCTCGCTCAACCTTATAAACACGAGAGCATGCAACTGGACGGCAGAAATGCCGTATTCGGCCAGATTGCCGTCGTTGTTTCTGACGAGGGCGCGATGCACGCTGCATATCGAACCGAAAAGTCTTAATGGTTTCAATTTACTTTACCGCCGGCCTGAGCCGCAAAAAATATTTCGATTTCTAACTGTTAGAAATCGAAATAAATTATAGTTACGAAAATTTATTTTGTCAACACAATTGACGGCTCGAAAAGTGAAATGCCTGTGAAAAATTTTCAGCATGAAAAAAATTCACAAAATCTTGTATTTGCACACTTTTATGAATGCCGGACATGTTGCATATCCGACGGATAACGGGCAAGCGCCAAAGACATGTACGCTTCTGCAAAAGGCGCGCCCGGTCTTTTGCCGCCGCTAAAACGCGGCATTCAATCGCCCTTGAAATTTCCCGTTATCTCCTCCACTCCCTCGTCGTCCACCTTGCCGAACAGGATCTCCTCCGCGGAGGGCTTTGCTTCCTCCGCGCCGCCGTCGTCCGAACCGACGACTTCGTCCATCGTTACCTGCGAATCCGTGCGCGGGCTCATCAGCTTTCTCGTTTCCTCATCGTAAACGGCGACGTCGTACTCCATTTTTGCAAGATTTTCGTCCGAGTAAGCTCTTTCAAGCTCCTCCTCCTTGCTCTCGCTGAGCTTTTTTGCGTTGCGCGCGGTCATAAAGTACGCGAACAGCAAAAGAACAAACAGCCCTGCGGCACATATCATAACTATATATACGGGTTGCATGCCATTATTTTAGCAGTATTTTGAATTAATGTCAACATTTAATTTGATTTGCAAGTCACTTTGTAGTATAATGAACACATAGAAAACGTATGAGGTTTATTATCACATGGCCATCGACAAGAGAGTAGTCAAGACCAAAAGGGCGATAACGACCGCGTTCATGGAACTCGCGCGCGAGAAGGATCTGAACAAGATCTCCGTTTCGGACATAGCCGAGCGGGCGGTGATCAACCGCTCCACATTCTATCTGCACTACGCCGACGCGACAGACGTTCTGAACGAGATAGAGCGGGATATTTCCGAAGCGATTTGCGAATGTTTTTCGCAGTTCGACAACGACAATATACCAAACAGCATATATAACGTGCTCATAAAACTGATAAAGAAGCTGGACGAAACGCCGGCATTTAAAAACTTTATGCTGTACTCGTCATCGTCGGCGTACATTACGGCAAACATAAAAAAGACGCTGACGGCCAAGGCCATGCAGGCGACGAGCGAACACAGCGCGAAAGCCGGCGAGGAGCGCGTGGAGCTTGCGATAAATTTTATCGTGTCCGGCATAATAGACACCTATATACGGTGGGCGGACAGCGGGCGCAGCAGCTATGCGGCCGAAGATTTTTGCGGTCTCATAACGCGGCTGACCGAAGCCGTGGTGGAAGTTATAAGATGAACCCATAAACGAAAGCGCGGGCGCGGCAACAAATTGCCGCGCCCGCGCTTTCATAACAGCCATGAATATTAAATATAATAATATTATGAAAAGGATAATGTTTTGCGGCGGCGGAAGCGCCGGGCACGTGATACCGAACATTGCGCTGTGCGAACAGCTGCAGGGCAGATACAATTTGTGCTACATCGGCACCGACGGAATAGAAAAGGATATATGCAGAGAAAAGGGCATCGAATTCCACGAGTTTGAAGGGGTAAAACTTGTACGCGGAAAATTTTTCTGCAACCTGACCATTCCTTCCCGGCTGCAAAAAAGCGTGCGGCAGTGCAAAGACATCATAAAAGACGTCGCGCCCGACCTGCTGTTCTGCAAAGGCGGCTATGTTTCATATCCGCCGGCGGCGGCCGCTTCGCGGCTGGGCGTCCCCGTGCTGACTCACGAATCGGACTTGAGCCTAGGCCTTGCAAACAGGCTCATAGCCCGCAGATGCCGCAAGGTGCTTACGGCATTCCCCTCCACCGCCTCGGCTTTGAAAAACGGAGTATATACCGGCACGCCGCTCAGGCGTGAGCTGTTCGGACGGGACAGGATAGAGGCAAAGCGCGCATTCGGGTGCGACCTGCGCCCCACAATTCTGGTGCTGGGCGGAGGAAGCGGCTCGCGCGCGATCAACGACTGCCTGCGCAGCCGCCTCGGCGAACTGTGCAAGCGCTACAACGTTCTGCATATATGCGGGCGGGGAAACGCGGTGCAGGCGTCCGTGCGCGGATACCGGCAGCTGGAGTACGCGGAGGACATGGGCGAAGTTTATGCCTGTGCGGATTACGCAGTTTCGCGCTGCGGGGCGAACGCCGCAAGCGAGCTTATCGCCCTGCGCACACCCTCGCTGTTCATACCGCTTGAAAACCGTGCCAGCCGCGGCGATCAGGTGGAAAACGCCGACTATTTCAGACAGCGCGGCCTGTGCAGAGTTCTGCGCGAACACGACATGTCGCCGGACGGTCTCGTTGCCGCAATAGACGCTCTGATAGCCGACGGACAATTGAAAACCGCGCTCAAAGACTATGCCTTCAAGCGCGGAAACGAGCGCATAATACGCGAAATACAGTGCGCGTTAAATGAGACCTTCAATTAAAATTTTCAGTCCTATGGCCACAAGAATGAGCCCGCCGACTATCTGGGCAACGGCCGTCCTCCTGCCGAACAATTTGCCGACGCGCGAACCTATCAGCACGCCGACGACAACTATTGCCGCGGTGACGACGCCTATTACAGCCGTATAACCCCATACGGTGACTTCGGTCATACCCTCCTCGTACATGGCTATAAAGCTTACGCCGACGGCAAGCGCGTCTATGCTTGTGGCGACGCCCTGAACAAGCACTTCTGCCACGGCAAACTTTTTAGGTTGAAGCTGTTCGGGAGGGCGGCGCATTTCAAGCGCCGACTCGACTATCATTTTCCCGCCGATAAACATAAGCAGGGCAAACGCCACCCAGTGATCGAACAGGTCGATATATTGAGCGTCGAACACCTGCGAAAGCCCAAAGGCGACAAAAAAGCCGACGAGCGGCATAGTCATCTGAAAGGCTCCGAAGGTGAGGGCGATCGCCCCTCCCTTCTTTTTGTCCATATCGCTGTAACACATTCCGTCGCACAGCGACACCGCGAAGGCGTCCATCGCAAGAGATACGCCTATCAGCACAACCTGTAAAAAAAGTTCCCATGACCACATGCAAACATTATATTACACAGGGCCGAAGATGTAAAGATTAAAAAGCGACGAATTAAAAAATATTAAAATTTTTTTACAAAACGCCCCCAAAACAGTTTGCATTTTGCAATTTTTACAGTATAATGATTAAGCTTGATATTGAGGTGTAGCGCAGTTTGGTAGCGCGTCTGGTTAGGGACCAGAAGGTCGTGGGTTCAAGTCCCGTCACCTCAACCAAATTTTGCCCGTTTTTGAGCATTTTTTGCCCAAAAACGGGCTTTTTTCGTGCATTTTTTAAGGCATTGCCCCCACAATGTAGTCAAAATTGGGGGCAAAATCGGGGGCAATCGCTCAATATTTCAGCTTCTCCCCCTCTCTGAGCAGGTATTCGTCGCTCAGATCGGTGTAAGCGCGCGCCAAGGCGCCGTCTGAATGACCGACAAACTCTTTCAGAGCGTCTTCGGCAACGCCGCACTCCTTGCATCTGGAATAGAACGTCGTGCGCAGGTCATACAGTTTGTGTTCCGGAAGTATGGCGCGCATCCGCTCGCCGATTCTGTTGTGGACATAGAACTTCAGCTCGCTCACCCCTTCGAGATAGGGCCGCAGCATCGGCGTTATCGGTATGCGCTTATATTCCACATTGCGGTTTTTGCGCTTGCTGTTTACGGCAATAATCATTTTGCCCTCGATGCGTGCCGTTTTAAACTCGTTTGGGCGCAGTCCCGTATAGAGCGCGACCGCAAACATAAGCTGGAACGGCGTGCCCGCCGTTTCGGAAAGCAGCTTCTGCTCCTCTTCGCGGGACAGCGCCTTGCCGTGCTGTCCTTCCGGCTTTACGAAGAACACAACGTCGAGCGGGTTAAATTTAATCAGTTGGTGCCGCATCGCCATATTGAATATGCCGTTGAGCATACTCTTTACCTCGGCGGCCGTCTTCGCCTTGCCCTGCTCTAAAATGCTATCGAGCAGCTGCTGGCAAGCAAGCGGCGTTATGCGCGCAATCGGTGTATTGCCGAAATACGGCCGCAGATAGTTATTGAATCGCCCCATTTCGTTCTTCGCCGTCTGTTCGCTGACCTTGCGCGACCAAAAGTTCTTGAGATAGTATTCCGCGAACTCGGTAAAGCCGCGCGGCACGTTTGGCATGACTTCGCCGGCGTCGGCGACCTTCACCGCTTCGATGAAGCGCTCTTTGACCACTGCAAGCGAAGGACCGGAAACGGAAATATTGTAACCGTGCCGGCGATAACGCGCTTCAAAGCTACACGAGCGTTTGCCGCGTACCCGCTTGCGATAATATACCGTGCAGCCTTCTGCACGGAAGTACTTTTTAAAGTTAGTAGGCATTTTTGAAACCTCCGTTTTATCAAATTTCAAAAAGCCCGTAAAATAGTCTTTGTCCGAAGATGGCGGCGAATTTTCGCCGCCATCTTCTTCGCTGCCTGATTGCCGCAGTTCAGCGACAAGCGCTTCGCAAACGGCAGCAATGTCTGCCGCACTTTCGTTGATGCCTGCAAGCATCAGCTTGCCGGCAAGTTCAATAATCTTTTGTTTGTCCATAAAATACTCCTTCGGTATACCGTAAAGTATTTTATAACAAAATCCACTGATAAACTTAATGACTTTTTAGGCATAAAAAGTCATTATTTTGTCGCGCGCCCGCACTCATCGACGCGGGCATGCAATGTTAAAGCATTTTTTCCATCATCTCTATCAGAGCGCGCTGGGCAGCCTCGCCGCGCTTTTTGCCCACTTCGCGGAACACATAGAGCATATCGTCCTCAAGCGGCGTAATCTTAACTGCTTTAGTTTCTGAAGCTCCGACCGCACGTTCCTCTGGTGTAATAGTTGAAGCATCAAGCAATGTATCAACGCTTACATTAAAAAGTGCAGCAATTTCTATTAGTTTTTTTGCAGTAGGAATTTGAGAAGTACTTTCCCACATACCAACTGAACTTACAGATACATTTAACCGCTTAGCTAAATCTTTCTGAGTATAACCCTTTGTTTCGCGTAATTCCTTCAACTTTAAGGCAAAAGACATATGATACCTCCTAAATGAAGAATATCATATATTTTGATTAAAAAATTTTTTTGTGGATAATTCTCAAAAATTATGATAAGATGCTTGCATTTACTCAAATATTATGATAAACTAATATCAAAAATTATGAATGTTGAATTGAATAGCATAAAGGAGCCTCCGTTATGAAAAAGACAGTCAGGACTATTGCAATATACCTATTTGCGGCAGTTCTGGCTGTCTTTTGCCTTTTTACCACGGCGGCACAGTCGTTTTTAACCGCACCCGCACTCATCGACGCGGGCATGCAATGTTAAAGCATTTTTTCCATCATCTCTATCAGAGCGCGCTGGGCAGCCTCGCCGCGCTTTTTGCCCACTTCGCGGAATACATAAAGTAGTTCGTCCTCGATGGGCGTAATGTTCTCTTTCTTGGTAGCGGTAACGCCCGATGCCAGCTCTTCTGGGGTTATAGCTTCACGTCCTAACAAGTAATCGACTGATACGCCATAGAGTTCCGCAAGATTTAATAAAACAGGATAGTCTGGAACCGCTCTTCCCACTTCCCATTTTGAAACCGTGGTTTGCTGAACGTTTACCATTTTTGCAAGCTCGATTTGAGTTAGTCCTTTTTGTTTTCTTAATTCTCTGAAAATATTCATTTGAACCTCCCTTAGCCTCATTGTAGGAATCAAAATCATAATTTTCAATAAAACTAAGAAAAAATATTCTTAATAGTCTTGACATTCGTATTTTTGCGATTTATAATGTTTGTAATTACGAATTTAAAGACTATTCTGTGCAGGGGGAGTGCCGAATTGTGGAAAACGAAAAAGGCATCGCGCTTTCATCGACAAAAACTATTTCCGTTAAAGATAAAAACCTGAGGCTTGAACGCTGTAATGGTTGCGAACACGCTTTTATAAGAGATTTTGACGGGTTAAATTTATTTACCTGCTGCTCAATTTTATCGCAACCCTACGGCGGCTTGTGGGTGGCTGAGATAGAAAACTGCCCGATAGGCAAAAAAGTTAAAATTAAGTACTTTTACGCAATGAGCGGGCACGACGGCGGCAAAACTTGCTTTAAATTCAAAAGCAAAGCAGAACGCACCGAAGCTATGGAGCAAAACGAGCTGATTCCGCTGACTGCGGCCGAAGCTATGAAGAGGTTCGGCTATACCGACAGCGCAAGCCGCAGGGTAATCAAAGCAGAAGAATGGTAAATAAAGATTTGTAGAGAAATATGGAAGAAATAGTTGTAAGCTTACTTGAATCAATGTCAGCCGGACTGATATTGACTTTGTGTTTATGCTTTCTTTTTTCAATCCCTGTAGCCCTGATGGCTATTTACATATTCATCAAAACACACGATGCGATAATGAAACTTAACGATAAACTCAATACCAAAAATGATAGCGTGGACGAATCCGGCAACAAAACTAAAACGGATTCGGATAAAAGATAGCTTAAGTCTACCGCCCGCTGCATTGCGGGCGAGATAATCTGAAGCTTTTCATCATAAATCATTTATGAATTTTTCGCGTAAATCACGACGTTCTTTAGCTTTTGATTGTCTTTCAGCAAGATTGCTATAGTAGCGTTTTGTAGCGTTGAAGTACCGGCCAGTTTTTTTGGCATTGGCAATATCTTTCGCAACGTCATCGTAAGATTTGTCCTTTGCTTTAGCTACTTCACGCTCATACATTGAGTTGCTTACCTTACGACAAACAAATTTAGTCAAGGCAGTTTTTAAGCTCACTGTGTAACCTCCTTATAGTATTTTGCCTGAATTTGAGGATAGGCAATCCTTAACTAAGGGCGTGTGGTTGTGGCCTTGCCCCTTTATGTGGTTGTACTGCAAATTCATTTTACCATATATTGGGGCACAGGTCAATATTTACAAAATATTAACTTCAAAACAAATCCGGAGGGAAAAATATGAAGAAAACAACCACGATTTATAAAGGCTCGGTACTGTTTGAAGCAAATATCGAAGCGAACGGATGCACTTATCTTGTCATATACGGCAAGCACGTCAACGGCTATTTTATGTGCATACCCAATTTCGGGTTCGGCTGCGAAATGTCCGACCCGGCCGACACGTTCTGGAACTGCGAAAGCATGATAAACGCCGGTCTGGATAAGTCTGCCGCCCGCTGCATTGCGGGAGAGATAAAGAGCATTATGTCCGCCATGGGCGAGCCGGCCGAGAGCATGGACGACATGCTGGCCAGACAGTTCGGGCGCACATTGGAGAGAGCTTAAGCAATGTACGGAAAGACGCAGCACTTTGAGGGCGCGGACGGAAGACTGTACTTCCACTACCCGCTGCACGCAAGGTATCTTTCAAAAACAACTGCCGGTGAGCCGTTGTTCGAGCATGAGATCACGGCGTGCGAGTACATAGACGGCAAAGAGCTCTACACTCTGGCCTGCAACGGCGCGCCGATAACCGGCGCAAAGACGCTGGAGCAAGTCGATCTGATACTCGGGTTTTTCGATCACGACATGACCGAACCGGGCGAACGCGTGGAACTGCCGCTGCTCGAAGAGGAAGTCAGGCTGTATTACGAAGATCTTGCAAAAGAGCTCAGGAAGGCCAACGCCGAGGCCAATGCAAAGCTCAAGGGCACGGAGTACTTCAAGCTCAAGTCACAGATAGAATCGCTATCCCCTCCGCTGCGCTTTGCAAGATCCTGCGGAGACGACAAGAAAGCCGCAGAGCTCGAAGTAAAACTCAACGCGCTTGCGGCCGAACAGCATAAGATACTTGAGAGCGTCGGCGTGGATCGCGACGTGCTGACCAAAAAGACGAGCTGCGCAGTCTGCGGCGACTGCGGATTTACTCCGGCCGGGGACATATGCAGCTGCGCCATCGGCCGCACTGAAGAGATAAAAAAATATAACGCCGAACTTCGGCTTGCAAGGAGAAAAGCATGATAAAACTACGTTTACACGGCGAACGCGCAGAAATAGAACGTCTGGAAGGGATTATATACACTTGCGGCATTTTTCGCGTATGTAACATATCTGATCACTACAAAGACAGAGGAGCAAGCGTTTACGAACGTGTGTATATGGACATTGAGGTCAATGACCACGCCGCTGCTGCACGCTCCGAATTAACCATAACCACAAAAGCGGGTAAAGCCTGAAGAACGGCTATGCCTACTTAAATTGTGCCGGCAAGGAACAACGTGTTTCCTCCGGACAAGTTACGCCGGGTTCGATTCCCGCGGCCGGCATTCATATTTTTCCCCACCGCCCCGCCGCGGGCAAGCGCGGCGGGGCAACGAGGGAAAGGAATGTAAGGAATATAAGGAAGGTACAATATGAAATTCTGGTATGCAAAAAACGGCGGGCGCTGTTATAAATTCCCGAACAAGGCCGCCCGCGCGATCGCGGTTAAAGACGCCGGCTTCACCGCTCTGACAGCAACTGAAGCTATGCGGCAGTTCGGCCACACCGATTCCACAAGCACGCGCGTAATTAAAGCCTACGACTATGTAGTGCTGCCGGAGAAAAAGCCGGCGGCGTATCCGCGCGGCGAAAATTCCATCGCCGCATTGACGAAAGCCCAAACCCCGGTGAGCATAGGCGACCTTGCCTATTACGCGCTCTCCCCGGACGTGGTTCCCGAAGAGGATTACGAAGCCGTCCGCAAATTCATTCACCGGGTATATTCCATGCGCCTGAACATGGCCGGGGGCAATATATGAATAAAATCAGAGTTATAGTCAAAAAGCCGGGCGAACCCGCCGAAGTGCGCGAGATTGAAAACACTCTCGAAGCCTTTCAGGCCATCGTCGGCGGCCGCCTTGAAGCCGTATATCTGGGCGATTCGCTCCACATGTACATAGACGACGAGGGCAAGCTTAAAGGTTCGGAGCCGAACATACTGCTGATGATGCGCTACGGACGAATCGACATGATCTGCGGCCCGCTCATCATATTCCGCGCCGACGTTGAAGGCAACGAAATAGATCTGTCTCTGTCCGACACGGTGCGCATGCAAAACTTCTGCAATCGAAATGCGGTAGAACATTTCTGCTGATACACTAAAATATTTAAGGAGAACACTCACATGAAAAGGACAACCAAAAGCGCAGCGACATACATATTGGCGGCGGTTCTAGCTGTCCTTTTATTTATATCCTCCGCCGCGAGCTCCGTCCTTGCCTACGCCGATGAGCCGTCCAACTTCGACTCCACCAACGTTCTGGACGACCTCGAAGGCGGAATCATCGCCGGCGAAGACTTTAACATTGATGATTACCCATATGCCCAGAACGGCCGCCCGCAGCTCATAGCTTTTATTGAGTATTGCTATTCATTCTATGCAAGCGACCGTGACAACTTCGGACTCTATGCATACGTTTACAACCCCGGCGGGTTTGCTTTCGATTCCGTAAACAACGCAATACAATTCAGGGCGGGCAATGCTGCGCAGCCGGTGAAATATTCGCTCTCGCTTTTAAACTATTCAACGGAACCGGGAGCGGAAGGCTTGTTCTACAAATTTAAAGTAGTTATGACCGCCGAAGAGCGAAACGCACTGTTAAGCTCGCTTGACAGCGACGCGCGCGTGTACGAATTGAGCGGCATAGAGCTTTCGCGCGGCGGCACGATAACAGAATACGAAGTCGGCTCCACATACACATACAGCGGTTACGCAGCCGGCTATGGCGCCTTCGAAGGCAACGACAGTACGCTCGTCTGCGACGTTGAAGATTTTGAAAAGTATTTAACGCTCGACGTGCGCACTACCTATTATCGCCCGGACGGGCCGAACGGCGAAGCTTACACGCGTGACACGCTGCATTCCGTCTACTTTTCCGTGCCAAATGAAATTGTGGAGAGCTACGGCGACATGACGGCCGTGCACGCAACCTGGCTTAACGCCCAGACTTCGCCGGTATTTGTGACCGGCAATTCGCAGGTGTACAATACGGTAACTAAATTTCTCGGGCAGACAGTTGACGGCGGTAATTTCCATTATGCGTCGGAAGATACATCGCCGCTCGGCTACGCGCTCATTGCCTCCAAATACATAGAATCTGCTGATTGGGTGAATGAAAATAACGCTGCTCATGCCTTTTCGTATATGAGTTATAACGCAAACCGTGAATATACCTCGTCTGATGTCGATTTATATATGCTTGCATATGCGTTTCTTGCCGATAACAACGATGCAAACAGTTATGTTCTGCCGGCAGAGGAGTTAATCGGCAATAAGAAGGAAGGTGTTGCCGGTTGGTTTGAAACTTATACAGAGGAGTACGGCAAAGATACCGATGTGGACGGCAGGTTCAGCTCTGACCTGTTCAGCGAGGTTAACGACGAATACACGGACATTACAATATCTACGGACGATACATTCGAGCTTACGGACCAAGTCATTTCGCAAGATTTATGGCAGCAGTTTGTCGGCGGCGGATATCACGTGGAAGCGACAAACACATATACGATATCTGCTATAAAGAAAGTTGAAAACTCAGACTTCAAGCAAACTACTGCTGCTACCTGCGAAGGGCTTTACATAGACGAGAGCGACTATGAAGAGTTTAAAGCGTATTACGACGAAGCGCAGAGAAATAACGAAACCGTTTACCTGTTCCGCTATTATCAGTCGCCGTATAAATCATACGAAGTTGCAACCTACGCCCGCGGCGAAGGCTCATGGACGATTTTAGGCACAAACTTCGGCTATGACTTTATAGACACGAACGCATATTTTATGCAAATGTGGGTTCAGCTCGGCTTTGACATAATCGACCTGACGTTCACTAAAGACGACGTTTCAACTGTAATACCCGTTGTCATGTCGCCCATTGACATCGCAGCGGACGGGGAGCCTCCTATAATAACCAACGACGATGTGCCATGGCTGACAATCGCGCTACTGCTTGCCGCATCTGCCGGCGGCATAGCGGTAACGCAGATAATACGGCGCGTGTGGGGAACGAGAAAAGCAAATTAACGGCCGGCGGCAGTTCAGGCAGCCGGCAAAGGAGAACAACAACCAGACGAAGCAAACGCTGACCGCAAGGCAGCTTGCAAATATAAACCACAAGGAGCAAAAAGCAATGAAAAAAATTGAAACTCACCTTTACGAAGTAACGCCGAAAGAGATACGTGAACTGCCCGTCGGAACGCAGGTGCTCGGCTACGATGCAGTACTCAAAAAATACAGTCTGAAAACCGTAACCGAAAAGGACAAGCGGGCCGAATACGTTCTCAAAGAGAGCGTATGCAAAATGCTTGACATACACTACTTTCTTTTTGACCTGCCGGAAGGCTTTAAGGCGGTGTGAATATGAAGTACTGGTACGCAAAGCAAGACGGGCGCTGTTATAAATTCCCGAACAAGGCTGCCCGCGCGATCGCGGTTAAAGACGCCGGTTTCACCGCTCTGACGGCAACTGAAGCAATGCGGCAGTTCGGCCACACCGATTCCACAAGCACGCGAGTAATTAAAGCCTACGACTATGTGGTGTTGCCGGAGAGAAAGCCGGCCGCGTATCCGCGCGGCGAAAACTCCATCACCGCATTGACGAAAGCCGAAACCCCGGTGAGCATAGGCGACCTTGCCTGTTACGCGCTCTCCCCGGACGTGGTTCCCGAAGAGGATTACGAAGCCGTCCGCAAATTCATTCACAGAGTATATTCCATGCGCCTAAACATGGCCGGAGGTAATCCATGAACAAAATCAAAGTACTTGTAAAAGAACCCGGCAAAGCGCCGGAGGAACGCGAAATAGAAGGCACGCTCGAAGCCTTTCAGGCCATCGTCGGCGGGCATGTAGAAGGCGTTTGCATCTTTGACGACTTGTGCTGCTATATAAACGACGCATGCAAGCTGAAAAATCTTGAACCCAACTTTGTTTTACCGATACGTAGCGCGCCCTGCTACGATATAGTGTGCGGCCCCGCGGTATTCTTCCGTGTTGACCTCGAAGGCAACGAAGTCGGCCTGACTTTTACCGACGTGCTGAATATGAAGTATTTTATCCGCGGCTGCGACCTGCGCAACTTCGTTATAAACGGCCGCAACGTGGTGTGCTACAGGGGGAGCGTGAAATGATAAGGATACGACTTGAAGGCACGCCGGAAGAGTTGGACAGGGCCATTGTGCATCTGGAAGCCGACGACCGGCTGAATATTTTAAGCGTTTCCGGCTTCTACCCCAACAACCGCGGAAGAAGGAGCCGCTGCGGCCGCATCTACATAGATGCCGAACTTACCGCAGAAACGAATTCGCTTACATCGGAGCAGATGTAAGATTGCTTTTTGCCCGTCCGCCGCCGTGCGGAAAAGCGCGGCGGCGGACATAAAACAATCCTCTGCTTAACCATAATCACCTCCGTATAACCGGGCCGGCCGCGCGGATGCGCGGCCGCAAGGCCCGGAAAGTATGCAAAACAACCTTAAGGAGAGATTTTATGTTCTTTTTCAAGCTTTTAACAAAAGCGGCGTTTGCGCTTGCGATTCTGGGCATTGCCGCCGGAATGATGGGCGCAAGCGGCTGCGGGAGTTACGTTCCAAGCGAGCACGACATTATAGACATGACCAAGCCGGCGAACCCGGAAGACCCGGACGAGCCGGAAGAACATACCCCGTATGTACTGCTTACTTATTTCAAGGCGACCGAAGTCGGCGACGATATTGCCGTGACGGCCGAGCATAAAAGCGCGGACGCTCTGACTTTTGCCGCCACAAGCAGCAGCGGCAGCGACATAACGGTTACATTGTCGCAGTACAACACGCCGAATATGGGCGATATCGGCGCTTATACGTACATTAACGTAGACGAGGTAACAGAAACGCCGTCCGGCGTGCAGGCCGATGTAAGTTTATACCGCCTGTTCAGCAATGACGACCCGGTATTCCTGCACTTCTATTCAAACGACGACAACTATGTAGCCCTGCGCCTTTACTGTTACTCCACTATCAAAGACCCGTTTATCGGATACGTCAGCGCGGACACCGATGAAGCGGTAACGGAGATAGATTTTACTAAAGAGCTCAATAAAGTCTTTTACCCCCGCACGGACACGTTTAACGGCAGCGATGTGACGACATATTACTATGATTATCCGGCCTGCTCCGAAAATTACAGCGCAGACGTTACGTATGAAATTGACGATAACACGGCGCAGCTGTTCGGGATAGATAAGAATGCGTTTACGTTTACGAGCAACAGGGACGATCGGGACGATGGCTGCTACTTCGCACAGGACATAATTGACCGACTCAAGGAGTGCGGCGCGGCGGAGACGGACATCGCGGACAAGCTCTATGACGCGAGCTTCAAAGCCACGTTTACATATGCGGGAAAACAAAGCGGGATCGTGCAGACCTTCAGCACGATATTCACGTTTGTACAAGGGCCGGAAGAATACGTAAACACTTCTATCTCAATAGGCAACAGCGACTCGTCGGAGATATATTTTTCGCACTCCGGGCCGCTCAACTCCGTATATATTGAAGGCTCCGACATGCCCGGCGCCAGCAATATTATCATCATGGGCGGCGGACAAGCTTTTAAGGCCGGCGATAAATATAAGCTCATCATCGAAAATTACGGCCCGATTCCAAGCTATGCAGATCCACACTTCACGTCGGAATGGTGGGCGATCTCGACAGACTGGTTGGGCGGCGACTCACTTATACAAAAAATATCCGTGGTCAACGGTCAAGCCACATTCACGCTTGAAAAAGACTGCCTGAATCTCGTATCGAGCATTGGCGGCAATCAGGGCCAGCGTATCGACGTTGAATTCAGGATCACGCTCATAAAACTTTAAAAAAATGCCCTTGAGGGCGAAAAAATAAAAAGGAGAAAAAACAACAATGGCAAACTACAAAAAGAAAAGCAACGCATGGAAGGGCGTGGCCGTATTCCTTGCAATCGCGGTTGCCGCGGCGTACATAGTGCCCTCGGCTATCCTCAACCAGTGGAATCCCGCAAAGTGGGGCGAACAGACCGCAGAACAGCCGGACGAGATCTACGGTGGCGCAATGGTCATAGGCGAAAACAGCGGCGATCAGGCCATAAGGCTCACAAGCAACACGCTGCTGCCCGCGCAGTACGCCGAATACGGCGTGGACGAGCAGGCCGTGACCGCCTACACCATCACCGCCGAGGTTCAGCCCTCCACCGCTCTGCAGGACATTGACTATGATTATCATTTTGTCGATGCTTCCTCTGACTGGGCGACTGGCAAGACCGTGAGCGACTATGTGACGATATCGCAGGACGAAAACACGCTCACGGTATCCTGCAGTCAGGCCTTCGGCGAACAGATTGCGGTCGATATTTCATCGCGGTTTAATCCCGACATCTCCACTTCCTGCACGCTCGATTACGTCAAGGGCATAGTAAGCGTCGATGTCAGCGTAACCGGAAACGAAGTATGGCTTGGCGGCGACGCCGCCGTCATGGACTTCGATATTACATACGGCACGGGCACTATATACGGCGAATTCGGAATTGACGAAAGCAACGGCGCATGGACGCTTGAGGGCATGAATGAATTTAGCAATCTGCTTCAAGCAGGAAACAACCGCTATATGGATTCTTTCCTGAACGATCGCTACCCCGGCGCAGTAGATTACAGCTTTGACTATTCACTCGCAGCACAATATCTGACAATGAGCGCGCGGGACGAAGAAGATCCGTCTGCAGGATATTACGCCGAATTCCAATTTGATTATGCGGACGGCATAAGCACAAGCGAATTTGACGGCGACGGCCCCGACCACGGCCTGACGCCAGCAATAACAGACCTCGACACAACCATGCTGCAGTACGCACTGCGCTGGGCGGCCGAGAACAACAGCGGGGCTGATTGCGGGTTGTGCTATTACATCGAATATACCTACGGCGACACCGTATTATGGAACAACTTGGATGACGGCGACGAATGGGTTTCAGGCCTCAGCATAAACCCCGGTGACCTTGAGGAGATCCCCACGGCTACCGGCATTAACACCGATAAAAACAATATTGTATTTTTACCCGTATAAATACATAGCCGCGCGCCCGCAGGCGCGGGCGCGCGTTCATTAAATCAGGAGCAAAACAATGGCAGCAAAACGCAGCACGGGCCGCAACGGGCCCTCGACGGCAAAGACGATAATTAAAATAGCGGCGCTCATTCTGTTGGCGCTCATTATCATTGCCGGCGCGGTCTTCGGCATATTCATGGGCACAAACGGCTTCGGCGGGAATTACGCCACGTTTTTAACAAAAATCAACGACGATTATATCATAGTATCAGGCAGCGCGGCCGTTCCGCGCGGCAGCAGGATAGAGGTGAAAAGCTTTTCCGACTACACCTTCACCGTGACGGCGGCCATGCCGCAGCAGGGCGGAGACTTTGAAGTGACGCTCGGCCACGGCAGCGTTTACGCATGGTCTGACTTTGAAGGCAGGGACTTCACCGCCGGCTTTACCTTTACGCCGACGGACGACGGCGCAGTGGTCATTGACTACGGCGAGCTGACCGAAATACTTTCGGCCGCGACCGGAAAGGCGGCCACGCTATCCGGCAAGCCTGCGGGAGAGCTGTTCTGCCTTACCGTATCGAGCGGCAACTCCGTGCTCGGGCTCAACTTCGAGCTCGCAACCATGCATCAGGAGCCGACGGGCATCACCCTTACGCCCGACTATATTGTATTCTACGAGGTGACACATTGATTGAATTATTTTTTGCCGCCGGCATACCCTTTGCCGTGTTCCTCATCTTTGAAAACATTCCGAGTCTGAAAGAGTATTCCGACATAGTTTACTGGCTGTTCATTGCCTGCCTGATCGCCTTCGGCATTACCGTGCTTATCAAAGCTGTTTTTACGATTGTAAATGCAGTCGCCACATGCAAATCAAATGCGCACAAGAAAAGGTAACACCGGCAAACGCAAAAGGTATAAGTCAGCCGTCAGGAAGATTTACAAAACTACGGACGGCTATCTGAGCGGCCGAGCGGACATAAAAAAGCCGCGCCGCGTGGCCGTTATAGACCAGCGCAAAGACGACGGCGCGCTTGCTGTAGTTAAAATCTATTCAAAAAAGGATAAACAGGGCAAGGCTTTTCTTAAAAGGCCCGTGCTGAAACCGAAAAAGCACCCTTCCCTTTCAGAGCCTTCCATTGTCGGTAAAAAGGTACATATAGGCTCAAAAGACGGCGCAACTTATAAAGCGATTTACAAAGGTGATTTAAGAGAAACCGGGGACAAACTGACAATTTGGGAAAGATTGCTTATTCTGTTCGGTGTAAGAGGAAAAACGAAGGGACAGAAGAAAGCGCATAAGACCAAAATGAAGAAGTGGCGCAACCATTTCAAAAAATAAAAAAAGCCCGCGTCCCCTTTCGGTTGGCGCGGGGTGATGCGCACCATGGTAGCGCATCTGACCTTTCGTCAATATTATTATAACCCGAAAGGCGCAAAAAATCAACCCCTTGTAAGGAAAAATTTATGATAACGATAATCTTCGGCGCGCCGGGCGCGGGCAAAAGCTCGCTAAATACATACTTTTTGAAAGAGCAGTACGAAAAGCACAGCTTCGAGCTTTTGGAAAAGACAAAGGAGCTTATAGACGAAGCCAACGAAAAGCGCCTGCATAAACTTTCGTCCCCGGACAAGCCGCCTATATTCGCCGATTTCAAAGTAAAGTTTTTGGTGGACTTCGAGGAGTACTACGAACCTTACTTTATAAACGGCTTTTACGCCGGTCTGCCGAACGACAGACTGCCAGTGCAGTTCATTCCGCCCGGCAGCAAGATATTTCTTTCGGAAGTGCAGCGCTATTACGACAGCCGCAAATCAAGCTCCATGCCAAACTTTATTTCGCGCGCGTTCGAGATGCACAGGCATTACAGTCTTGACTTCTGGCTGGACGTACAGCGCCCTACTCTCGTTGACCTGAATATACGCGAGCTTTGCAAGCACTTTATCGAAGTAATAGAAATGGAAAACATGCTCAACTCCGTTGGCGACGTCACGCGCTCGGTGTTCCGCTGCCGTGAGTTCGGCTGCTGGCGCGACGTGGCGCAGTACCTTGAAACGGGCGCAAAGACATATAAGGACACGGTGTTCATTTACGACGGCAATATTTTTGACTGTTTCGACAGCTTCAATTATTTCAGCGAATTTTTGCCGGGCGAAGACTCGGATTTCAAATATCTGCCCTTCCGTTCGGGAGCAGAGACCGCAGGCAGTCAATATGCGGAATATTATAACCTTTCGGAGCCGGAAGCTTACCGGCACGAAGTAAGTAAAGGAAAAAAGGGGAAGACCGCCGCCAATGATTAAGGAATTAGGCGAACTCAACGAAAAATTTTATCAGCTGTACGGCAGGCTGCATAAGAACAAATCGCTGCTTGCCATTAAGCCCGAACAGATACAGTATATGGCGACGGCGCTGTTCAACCAGTACAAAGCGGAATATAAGCTGCTTGCCATGCGCGCGGAAATAAGGGAACAGCGCGAACTGTATGATACGGAGCTGCGGCATGATGTGCTTGTGCCGCGCAAACGCTTTTTCTTATTCCGCAACCGCGCAATGAAGCAACTCGATGCCGAAATTCTGGACGAGCTGGAAGCATGGTTTGAGCAGCGCGAACAAAGCGAGACGAGCCGATCGGCTCGGGAAGAGTTGCCGCTCGGCTGGGAAAAGCAAAATAAAGAGCCTGAAACGGTCGGACAAATTATCGCCGGCGGCGAAGATAATCAGGCAGCGGAATCTGCGGAACGGGCACAGCAACAGTCTGAGCAGAGTGCGCAAGCCGCTGCATCAGAGCTGTCGGAGCAAACGTGGAGTAAAAAGAATAACGCGGCGGCACAGGTGCCGGGGCAGTTATCACTTCTTAATAGCTAATTTTGTGCCGTGGATTGATGGGCAGTGCGGCAGGCGCAGACAGAGCGACGCCTGCTGCGCCTGTCGCACGAACGAAAAGGAACGGCGCAAAATTGATTTGAAGTTATAATTAATATGGGGTAAGGGCGTAGCCCTTCCGCATATTCAGAATGGTTGCACGCTATGCGACCATTAAGCCATATAAAGGCGATTTTAGGCGCAGGAGGTATTTATGATAAGCCGGATAATTTACGAAGACGGCAGAAACTATATCTGCGAAGACTGCCGCACGATTGAACGCTTTAAGAGCATACTTGCAGCCAAGGCTGCGGGGTGGGGCATTTCGCGCGATTACAAACGCTGCTACTGTCCTGACTGCGCACCCAGACACCGCCACACCGGCCGCTTCGGCGTCAAAAATATTTAAACGCATAAATGACGAACTGTCTGAAAAGGAGGAAAACTATGAGCGAACAACTTAATACATGCTACATAGACGTCCCCCGGGCATATTTTGCAAAAGTGGACAAGCACGCCAAGTACGGCGCGTGCAATTTCGTGCCGGCGGGCGCGCCGCGACTGAGCGCCAACAGCATTGCCATGCTCGCCTTCATCAACGCGCGCCACGCCATGTACGACGACGCCGACAGGATCTCCTATGCAGATTTTTCCTCGGCGCTCGGCCTGTGCGGCGGCGCCGTCTGCCACAACCTCAAGGAACTGAAAGATCAGGGCTTTATCTCTCAAAAGGCACAGTCCGTCTACGCCATAGAGCGCACGTTCAGCAGTCGCGAAAAGGTGCGCGTCTACTCATTTCTGTTCAATGACAAGCTCGACCTCGGCGGCGCCGTCAAAAAGCTTACCAAAAACGCCGCGTGTCTTCTGGCAGAAATTATTACTCACTATCTGCGCGGCGGGAACAATCCCAAACCGTTCATCGGCGGCGTGCGCCGCGTGGCAAAGCTTCTGAACGTGCCGCTCTCCACCGCTCACGACGTCATAAGCGAGCTCGCCGCGACTAAAGCCATCTACATTAAATCCGTGTCCGAAGATACCGCAGGGAACAGTATAGTTGCCCCCGGCTTCGGCAACAGCAAGGCGCGCCGGACGGGCTACGAGCTCAACGGCGAACTGCTCCGCAAAATAAAGAAAATTGAAAGCGTTCTTCAAGAGCACGCCGAAGTGCGCAAGGCCAAAAGCATATTCAGAGCCAAAGCCGGCCGCAGACGCGCTCCGGAACCGCGCGACAACAAGTATGCCCTTGCCACCTCTTCCCCGCTGTCCGACGAACAGAAAGTGGCAAGGCTCGAGCGCGCGCTCAAAGACGATGAGCACTACCAAAGCATTAAGCGGAAATATAAAGAACTCAAGGCCGGGCTGTTCAGGGCGATATCGGCAGGAGATTCCGCGGCAGAGCTCGCCATCGGGGAAGAGTTCGACGCGGTTCGCGAAGAGATCCGCGCGGCAATGCGCGCTGTGGCCCCGCCCGGAGAACTGCCGGAAGAACCGGAGCGGTACATAAAATAGCATAGTATTTCAAGCGCAGCGACGTCTGCGCTTATAGTCGTTGTCCGGAGCATATATTTTTGATTTTTTCAACCAAAATACACCGTGAAAGCGGCGGGCGGAAATTGCAATTTCCGCCCGCCGCCTTTGTTTTGCATGAACAGTACGATTTATAAATTATTCTGCGGCAGTTCCCGAACGCGGCCGCGCCGGTTCTCGGCACTTGTTGTGCATTTTCCGCAACGTTATACTATATGTTATATAAAGATGTATAAAAAGAAAAAAGAAAATGCTCTTTTTTCTTTTGCCCCGCCGTGGCCTGCGCCGCTGCGGGATATGCGGAAGTTTGCCGGCCGGCCGATTCTGCGCCCTGCTCCGCTGCGGCAAACTTGAGATTTATTATATCAGGCGCTCGCGCGCCTGCAGCTGATAAATGGGGAAAGCCCGCATAAAGCGGGCTTTCCTGAATTAAATTGTCACCGTAATGAGTCCACATTCTCAACACCACCACCGTTTTAATTTCTTCATCTATACGGTACACAAGGCGGTGCTGCAAATTGATTCGCCTTGAATATGCTCCGGCAAGGTCACCAACCAACTTCTCATATGGCGGTTGCTGCGGGTCAGTTTCAAGAACACTTAAAAGCCGTGCAACCTTGCTTTTAAGTGGGCTGGAAAGGATATTCTGAAAATCTTTCGCCGCCTGCTTTGTAAAAACTATTTTATAGCTCATTTCAGCTCATCCTTCCAGTCAATCTCAACGCAATCAGAAACAGGCGTTTTAAGGCCTTCTACAATAGATTCGCTTAAGCCGGGGATCCCGCTAATATAGCACGTCTCCTCCAAGCTACGCAAATACTCTTCGCTTACTATGGCAACCGCGCCATTTTTAGTGGTGACTATTATCTTTTCATCGTTTGCGGCAGCGGCATCCAGATAGCCGAACAAATTCTTCCTGAGCGTTGTTGCATTTGTTATAGACATTCAGATTCACCTCCTCTTATACTCTATGTACATTATAGCGTACATGTTCGATTTTGTCAACAGTATATTACGACAAAATAATTGTAAAGGCCCTGTGCGTTGATTTACGTGCGACAGCAATTAGGTTAAGAAAAAGAAAGCCCGCACAAAGGCGGACTTCCAAAAGACATTTTACGGACTTTATATGTTGGGCAATTGGGGACAAGGGAGTGTGAAGGCGCAAAAATAGGCTGTTTTTGCTCTGAAATGGCTCAAAATTCGCCTATTTTTGGTAAATTTCCAAGCTTCAAGTCCCGTCACCTCAACCATGTTTAAAGGAAGGCAAATTGAGTTTGCCTTCCTTTTTTCTTTCCGCAATTCACGCAATTGCGCTGTCTGCAAAAAAGCAACCGCCCGCCCTTTCCGAACGAGACAGTTGCTTCTCTTAACCACACCCGGGCTATCCGCCATACCCGGTTTTTCCATTGCTCAAATTTATTTTGCCCGAACCATCCGCGCTATTCTGGCTTTCAATTTTGCTTTCAGCCGCTTACAGACAATTTTGCCGTGAATATTAATTTAAAAGCCAGATGTTGCCGCAGTCGCGACATATGCCCTGAACGTGAGTTTTGCTTTCCGTATAATAAACTGCAACCTGAATAAGCAAGTATGACATAGTTGTAAAAATCAGCAATATCATATCTCCCTTATCTTCTATGCCGAGTATAGTATCAGCCAGATAGCTTATGGCAAATATTCCTATAAGTATGATAAGAGCGGAAGCAATTAATCGCAACCAGACGCACTTATGGTATTCGGTAACGAATTCTATATGTAAACTTCCGCAACGCGGACATCTGACGGCGATGGTCTGCTTATTTTCTTCGTCTGTTGAATTGTTGACGGCAACATTATGCGGAGTCCCGATTTTACCTCTGAATTTGTGATTTAATACTAACATTATCAATGTTATTACAATTATCACGCCGATAAAGATCATTACGGCAATAACCAATCCTTCCGGCAAGTTGTCCGGTTTGTTTACAGGTTGCGCCGCGGAATTCAGTTGATTTAATAAATTATTCATGAGCTTAACCGTTATTTATATTATCGGATAAAATTTTGTAAATGACGTCCTTCATTTACTTAACAAGGCTTCTGCTCTATCCGGGCAGAAGCCTTGTTTTTAAGCCGCCGTCTGCGGCCCGCAATTAAATCGACAATTCAAATATATTTGTTGCCATGTCAGAGCACTTCCGCCGACACCGCGCCGCCCGAAGCCGTCACGCGGACGACTACCGAACCGAACGTTAAATCGAGCATCTCTGTTCCGTCGGAGGAAACAGCTACGACATAGGATGAAGCCAAAGCCCCTTCGCTATGCCCGTCTGCCGTGAAAGTAAACACGGGCGCTCCGTCCTTGACGGTGCAGTTCAGCATACCCCCGTCAAGCTCCTCTGCAGAAGTAAGAACGAAATCGGAGTACGTCCATGAAGCCGCGGACTTTTCCGCAGACGCCGAACCGGACGATACGGTTATCTTGTCGCCGTCAAGAGTGAGCTTATAGGTGGCGCTGCCGCCGGGGCCTGCATAGGAGAACGACAAGACCTGATTGCCGCCCTCAAAGGCATAGGTGATGGGGCGGGTAACGCCGTTTACTTTGGCTACAAGCGAAACCTGCTCGTTTATGCCCTCGACAACCGAAGTTATGACCAACTTTGCTCCGCCGATTTCGTAAGTGCCGACAAACTTTTCGGGCGTGTAGAGACCGAGCCTTGCAAACTCGCCGTCGTTTTCCTGGAAGTACGAGCCGGAAACCGTGACCTTATCTGCGGCAAACACCGCCATGCACGTTTCTCCGCGGTGCCTGTACTGTATCGTAACGCCGCCGTCTTCGACAAGTATGCTGCGCACCTCCGCGGGGCTGTCGTCGGCAAAGAGGATGGTTCCGTCGGCATTGAGCGTAAGCCAACCTTCGCCCTCCCTGCCGTAGACGCCTACTACGGAAGCGTAACCTGCGACACAGAAGTCGCGTTCGCCGAGAGACGCATATGTTCTGTCAGTGATCACTATCCTGTGCGTTTCGCCGTTGTACTTATATGTGAGCGTGATTATCTCCCTGCCGCCGGACGTTGAGAGGACAATTGTATAATCGCAGGGCTGAACAACTATGAGCGTTGCGGAATCCCCGTCGCCGTACACGGGAATATTGAGAGCGCCGTCGGCAGTTATCGAGAACTTTTCATCGACAAACTTGCCGCTGTAGACAAACTCAAGCCCGCACAGCTCGTTGAAAGTGCTGTCCGCCATATAGAAAGTTTCAGACTTGTCGGACTCCTCCGCCGTGCCTTCGTTGAGGTCTACCGTGACCGTGGAGAAGTTTGCCGTAAGCCCGTCGGCCGAGGGGAAGAGCACGTATCTTTCGTAACTGTAGTTGGATTCTGTGCCTTCGTTTTCGCCGTTGATCTCAAGATAGAGTTCGGGTTCTTCCTGACTGCGGACATAGCCGTATCCCCACGAGAAGTAATACCTGTTGGTTTTGTTCAATGTGACAATGCCGTTGTCAAAATCAAAGGACATTGTGTCGGGATCGGTGCCGCCGGTGGTGAAGTAGTCGTTTTCATCGGCGCCGTAAGCTTCGGTTACTTCCTTTATGGCAGTCTGCTCATATTCCGCGCTCAGATATGTGGCATATACGGCATACTGTCCGTTTGCGCCCGCAAGCGCCCAATAGATGCCCAGCTGATTGACCATGGCAAGGTTCAAAGAAACCGTACCCGATTCACCAAGAGGACGATAGTTTATCGCGATCGTGCCGAGCTCGGGCAGATAAGCGAACACGCCGGGGCCGCCGCCGTGAGAATCCTCCTCTCCAACCTCGTGCATGACGAGATCGACATAATAATCTTCACCGATGATTATATCTTCGGCATTGCTTGTAAACGTACCGATAAATTCCTGCTTGGCCGTATCGCGGAACCAGTAGCCGGAATACATGGAGATGTTTGTTTCAAGACTCAAAACGTCGGACTCGCCTTCCACCGGTCTTATCACAATGTCGTTGGAACTGTTGCCCTGCGTTACGGTAAACGTATATATAAGGTCGCCGCCGTCGATGGACTTGACGAGGGGATATGTTTTGCCCTCGAACTCTATCTGTTCGTCGTCGGCAAACGACGCGGAGAAAGTGTTGTTTGAATCCGACCAGGCGCCTTCGTCCGTCTCGTCGCCGCTCAACCACTGCTCGTCGTAGGGCGCAAGCGCCTTAACGGAGCTTTCGGACATCAGGAACACGCCCTCGTTCATGTAGACGATAGCCTGCTCCTCTCCGTTGTACTCAAACCATATGCCGCCGCCGAGCAAGCCGAAGCCGGAGGTGCTGACTATCATGGTGTTATCTATAGTGACGGTATTGCCCGTGGCGTCGACGAGTATCTGATTTTCATCGCCGTCGATATACACGGATTCAAATACGCCCGTATAGACGTTGACCTGATTGGTGCCCAGCGCGGTGCCGTCGGTCATATAGACGTAACCGCCGGAAAAATAGTAAGAATAATTCTCGTCGAGCACGTTGAACGACATGCCCGCATCGCCGCTTTCGTAAACTTCAAACACCGTAACGGCGCGGACGGGTTCCTGCGTGGTGACGCCGACGAGATTGCAACGCCTCCAGCTGAAGTAGCCGTCCTCGTCGGGAATGGAAGAAATTACGAAATAACTGGAAGATTCGGCTTCGTTATACCATGCGCCGGCAAATGCTGAAGCATCCGCAAGGAATGTGCGGCTGACTTCGCTGCTGCCTGCGGCGCACATTTCGAGAGCGCCGTTTTCGTTGAGCGAAAGAGTGTAATCCGCTCCGTCGACCTTGCAGGCTATCACGGTGTCGCCGAGCGAACCGGTGACCGAGGTTATCTCAAAAGACTGCGCGCCTTCAAACGTGCCGGCCTCGAGATCGAGCTTGCCGTCGCTGCTTACCCATACGGTGTCGCCAAAAACGCCGGGATCGGTTTCGGGCTCTTCCTGATCTATGGGTGGAGTGTTGCCGCCGTCATCGGGCGGTGTATCGTCGCCGCCGCAGGCGCAGAACACGCCGAGACCGAGAGCCGCAAGCGAAGCCGCGAGCAATGCGAATTTTTTCATCGTTATGTAATCCTCCGAAAATAGTAACTTGATTGATTGCGGAATTATAAATCAGCATGAATTATTATACACAATCTGCGCGCCGCTTGTCAATCATTTAAAGGCGGGCGTGCCGCACACAAAACAACATGCCGGCCGGCGCGCCGTTCTATTGCGCGCTATCTGATGTTCTTTATCATGAGACGTATGATCTCTTCGTCCGTCTCCTTCATTCCGACGCGCGCAAGCTCGCCGACGTTGCGTATCGTGTTTTCCACGCCCTTGACCAGAATTCCGTCGCCGCCGAGAAACTCGCTGCCCCGCTCGTTCATCTCCAGCCCGACAAGCCCGGCCTCCACTGCCGAAGCCACCTTTGCCGCACAGCTCGACTTTGCGCCGTCGCATATCACGCCCGACTCGATGGCCAGCGCGTTGACGACGGTGTGGGCGACCCTGTCGAAATCGCCGCCGCGCAGATAGCAGATGCCGGCGCCCGCGCCGCAACCCGCGCTGACGGCCCCGCAATATGCTGACAGGCAGCCTATGCCGGCCTTCAGGTGCACGGTGACGAGGTCGGACACTATAAGCGCGCGCAGCAGCCTTTCGCGCGGGGCGCCCATATGTTTTGCATACACGATGACGGGAAGCGAAGCCGTCATGCCCTGATTTCCGCTGCCGGACACGATGACGACCGGCAGTTCGCAGCCGTTCATTCTCGCGTCCGAACCGGCCGCCGCGGTAGCCTTGGCAAGGTTGTGCACGTCGCTGCCGAACGCGTCTATGAGTATCTTGCCAACTCGCGCGCCGTAGTCGTTTTTAAGTCCTTCCTCGGCTATGGCCGTATTGTACGAGATCTGACGGTCGAGCAGTTCCTCCACCTCGGAAAGGTCGACGCAGTCGGCAAATTCCACAATATCTTTTACGGTAAGTTCCGCCTTGAATAAATCGAGCCCGCCCGTCACGTCGTCGGACGAGCGCTTGTCGAAGACGACCTGTCCGCACTTTTCGATGCGGACAACGTTTGTGTGACTGCCCGTTATGCGCACATACGCGCTTTCGTCGCCGCGGCTGACGGTTATGCCGATATCGAAAACGCAGTCCCCGGAGGACTGCTCGACCGAAATGCGGTCGCCCGCGAGATAGCGCGCTATCTCGCGGCGGTCGTCGTCGTCAATGCGCGACACGACTTCGAGTTTGAGATTTTCATCGCCGGCGACGATGCCTGCCGCCACAGCCGCGGGTATGCCGCGCATGCCCGCGGTGTTGGGCACTATTACGCTCTTTACGTTTTTGAGTATGTTGCCGCTGACGGCCACGTTCACCTTTTCGGGCAGAGCGCCCAGAGCGGCGCGCGCAAGAGCCGCGGCATAGGCCACGGCTACAGGTTCGGTACAGCCCATTGCCGGGACCAGTTCGTCCCTGAGCACGGCTATGCATCCTTCGTATATCTTTCTTTCCATATCATCAGCATACGCCGCACGGCCGGCTATGTCAAGCGATTGAAGGCACATTGGCGCGGTATATGGAATAATATGTCGCGCGCATGCGCGCGCTATTGAATTGCAATAGCTTGACAGCCGCCCCGCCGCTGCGTATAATTGATTTATAAATGCATAAATTTACGACTTACGGAGGCACTTGACATGACCGATACGGCCATAAGGCGGCTGCACTTCTGGTACGGGATTTCCCTTGCCGTGCTTACACTGGCGGTGGGAATACTGTTCATGGCGCAGGCGGCAGACATATATTACGCCGGCGAAGGGTACAGCCGCGAACTGGTTGCGGAACGATGCGCCCACATAGCCGCGCCATTCTGGATTTGGGTGGCCGCAGTGGCCGCGGGCGGAATATTGTGGATGGTCCTGCCGCCCGCAAAGCATAAACTTAAGCGCCTGCCCGACGAGCGTGCCGACGTGGCAAGGATTGTAAACCTTTCGGCCAGACAGAGCGAAAACGAGGGCTTTGCCGAGGCGGCGGCCGCAGTTGCGCGCGAAGAAAGGATACGGCGCATCGTGTGGATAAGCTGCCTTGCCGCCTGCCTTGTGTGCGCAGGCATTGCGGCGTATTTCACGTTCAATCTGAACGGCTACCCCGACGAACCCAACGAGGCCGTGCTCGGGCTGGCGCGCAGCGTGCTTCCGTGCGTGGCGGTCGCATTCGTCGTATGTTGCGGGGCGGCGATATTCGACGCGGTTTCGGCAAAAAGAATACTGCCCGAAGCCAAAAGAATGCTGGCGCTGGGCGGCAGGGACAACTCGCCCGCGCGGGAACCGGGCAAAATCGCGGCCGCGATGAACTCCCCCTACGTTCTGCTCGGAGCGAGGATATTGCTGATATGCGCGGCGATAGCTCTGATAATAGCCGGCGTACACAACGGAGGCATGTCCGACGTGCTTGCGAAGGCGGTTGCAATTTGTACCGAATGCATAGGATTGGGCTGATATGAAACAGGCATTGACAAATATAGGCAATTTTTTTAAAAAGATCGGCCTGTGGTGCAAAAATCACGCACCCACACGCCGCAGAATAATTCAGCTCTACGCGGCGCTGCTGACCAACGCCAACATCAAAGGACTGTTTTCGGGCCTGATATACACCGGCTCCACAAAGAACGCATGCGTTCCCGGACTCAACTGCTATTCCTGCCCGAGCACGGTGGGCGCATGCCCCCTCGGCGCGCTTCAGAACGCGCTGGCGGGCTCAAACACAAAGACTCCTGTGTACATAATAGGCATACTTGCGCTGTTCGGGATGATGCTGGGCCGAACCATTTGCGGGTTTTTGTGCCCCACCGGTCTTTTACAGGACCTTTTATACAAGATAAAGACGCCAAAACTGAAAAAGAACAGGATTACGCGCATACTTTCGTACCTGAAGTACGTTATACTCGTCGTGCTTGTAATAGCCGTTCCTCTCGCGTTTATGTTGCAGAGCGTGCCCGTGCCCGGCTTCTGCAAATATATCTGCCCTTCCGGAACGCTCGGCGGAGCCATACTCCTGCTGCTCAATCCGCTCAACGCAGACATGTTCCCCATGCTCGGCGGTCTGTTTACATGGAAGTTCGCTGTGCTGGTGATAATACTGCTTGCAAGCGTGTTCATGTACCGTCCGTTCTGCCGCTTTCTGTGTCCGCTCGGCGCCATATACGGATTCTTCAACAAGCTTGCTCTGCTGGGCGTTAAGGTGGAAAAAGATAAATGCGTGGACTGCGGACTGTGCGTGGCTCACTGCAAAATGGACATCAGAAAGGTGGGCGACCACGAGTGCATAAACTGCGGCGAGTGCATAGCCGTCTGCCCCACAAAGGCTATCGTATGGAAGGGCTCGTCGATATTTGTCAAGGCGAACGATACGGAGAGCGAGCTTGCGGTAAAAGTTCCGCTGACTAATTTTGTAAAACCTCTGCCCGCTTCGCAGACGGCGCCCGTGCAGGAAATTTCCGCCGACATGGCGGATATGATGGCGATAGAGGGCACCCCCTCTTCTCCCGCCGCCGCGACGCCCGCCGCGGCCGCCGCACTGCCCATGCGCAGGATACCCCGTCCCCGCATAGGCGCAAAGGGCAAAAAGGCGCTTGAAATAACGGCATGCGCAACCGCGGCCGCACTGCTGACGGGAGCAATAGTGTACTACAACTTCTTCGACGCTGAAGCCGCCGTAAGGGTGACGGAAATAAACCGCGTCGGCGACGTATGCACTACGTTCACCATAGAGACGATAGGCGAGGAAAACCCCACTTACTCCGTTGAAGACACCCGCGGAAAAGTTACCGTTCTGAACTTCTGGGGAACATGGTGCGGTCCGTGCGTTAAGGAATTGCCGTACTTCAGCGCAATAGCCGATTCCTATCCGGACAGCGTAGCCGTTGTTGCCATACACTCCGTGATCCGAGAAACAAACAAGGACATAGAGCAGTTCATAGACGACGAGGGTTGGAGCGACAACATAATTTTTGCGCAGGACAGCGTACAGTCCACCGGAAACAACGTATATACCGACATGGGCGGCAACGCCTCGTACCCCATAACAATAATTTTAGACGCGCAGGGAAAGATAACAAACAAGGTGATGGGTTCGGTGACTTACGACGAATTGCTGCAGATGATAACGGCTCTGCTGTGACAGACATGCAGATGCAAAAGCGGACATTCTCTTCTCAATGAAAAGAATGTCCGCTTATTTATTGCCGGAAACATATAGCCGTGGCGGAAACTTGCCGCCACGGCTATATGTTTATATCACTTCATTACGATAGTGTACTCGAACTGCGTTTTGTTGATGTTGAAATCTTCAAACGAAAGACCCGTTCCGCCGTCCGAAAGAAGGTTTACATGGGCTTCGACGGGCTCGTCATATGCGATGGTGGCGACGCCCTGAGCATTGCTTGTGCCCACTCTGCAGTCGGTGTCTATGCAGGACTGTACCATTACGTTGGCAAGGGGATTGCCATCCTCGTCCTCGATGATAAAAGTGTAAACTCCTTCGTAAGTTGCGGAAGAATCGCCGCCGTTACCGTCGTCGCACGCGGCGAACGCCACGGCAAACGCAGCCACGCAAAGCGCCATGCACAGCATGAATATGGCTTTTATCTTTTTAGTCATAGCTATATCTCCTGTTATTTTTGATTTCTGCGGCGGATAATTCCGCCGCAGAACTTATTTGTTTAAACCGTCAGGCAACCTGTTCAAAGTAGTATGCCCATGCCATCCAGCTGTCTTCGTCGAAGTTGCCCTGCAGCAGTCCGACCACAGACAGAATTTCAACAATTCTGGCGTTGGCCTGTACATAGCCGTCGACGGCGCTCTCTTCATACTCCTGCATCTCCGCAGTCAGATCTATGCGCATATCTTCGGGCACGATGCTTTCAAAGGTATCCTTTCCGACAGTAGTAGCAAAATATCCGTCATCGGAAAGATCGAACATCTTGTACAGAGTTTCGTCGCCTTCAGAGGCCTTTATGCCGTTTATCCAGTGCGAAAGCGTGCCGCCCCACAGGCCGGACTGGGTGTTCATTGCAATCCATACGGGGCCGATATTGTCGCCGTCGTCATACGCATAGTAGACGTCGTCGGCGGCGCTGTAGCTGACTTCGACATAGGTGGGCAGGTGCGCGTCGTCCGAGCCGGTGCCGACATATATCTGTTCGGATACGGGCCTGACCACGGACGTGCCGTCGTACTTGGCAATGCTGAGGTCGAAGGTGCCGACCATGCTGGGATTGTCGAGCGCGACGGAGAAATAATAATACTCGCCGGCGATAAGCCTGTCGGTAATGCAGAGAAGGTTGCCGTAGCTGTCGCTTTCGGTTTCCCTGTAGACCGCGGGGTTTTGGTCAAGCACGTTGAAATCGGGATCGGCGATGTCTTCGGACGTGTAAGCAAACTGCCAGAGCACCGTGCCGCAAGCGCTGGAAACTTCTATATTGTCCGTTGTGATGGCGTAAACGCCGTCCTGTTCGGGACGGAAAACAAAGAACATTCCGCGGGGGGTTTTGGGAATGGCATCGACGTGATAATTTTCCGTATTGGCAGTGCCGTTGAATTCAACCGCATATTTGAGCGTTGAGCCGGAAATGGGGTTTTCGCTGATTTTGGGTTGGCCTTCGGCGCCGTACTGCTGATAATAGCGGCAGATCTCCAGCCATTCGGTCTCGTTATCGCTCTGATCGTCGTTGCCGAGAGCGGACACGATGTCTACGAGCGCATTCTTGAGTTCCTGCGAAACAACGCTCTTGTCCACCGACTGGGTAGAGCTGAGGAAATTTTCGTAGAATGTATATTCCTGAATGAGGTTGTAATATTCAACAAGCTTATATTCGGGATCGCCCAACTGAACGTCGGGGTCTCTGGCCGCGTCGTAGGCCTGATCGAATATGGAGTAGCCCCACTGCGTATCGGAGGTTATGTCCGCAAGCAGAAAGGGGCCGTCCTTGCTGCCCACGTGATAGAATCCGTCCTCCTCGTTATATACGGGGGTTATGAAGGTTTCGTAGCGCTCCTCCTCCGCGTTGAGGTTGGTGGCGGCCTGACGCAAAACGTTTATAGTAACGTTTTTATCCACCAGCTCCTGCACGTTGGTGACGCGCATGTTTTTAAGATATACGGTGTCGTCGCCGGCGTTGCCGGACATATCCTTTACGTATGCAAACGTAAATTCATGGTCGAACCCGTCGCCGACATAGGCATAGCAGGTCTGCCAGCCCTTGTCCCTGCCCGAATATTCGTAAATGATCTCGCCGTCCAGAAAGACATAGAATATGTCGCACCCGGCTTCGGTGCTGGTCATCACGTCAAAGGCCACTACGGAATCGACGGCCGCATTGAAGCTGCAGACCATATATGCCCAGCTGCTTCTTGCGCCGGCGTTGGAGCTTTTTACAACCCTCTCGCCGTCGACGGTATCAATAACGAACGGCCAGTTGTATTCGCTGGTGTAGTCCCAGGCGTACTCAAACGAAACATTGTTGTTGAGAGCAGCCGCTATATCCTTGACGTCGGGATTTTCGACCGTGGGAAGGATGAGTTCGAACTCATTGCCTATATCCTGAACATAATCGTCGCCGGTGTGGCTTTCAAACCACTCGCTGAAGATGTCGGAGTCGAATATGCCGCCCGTGTCTATCATGGTTATGACGCCGAAGCGGTCAATGATGACGTTCGTGGGATAAGAGGACACATTAAAGAACTGCGTAACTATATCCCTCGACTGGTCGGAGACGACATAGAAAGGCAAATGGAAAGATTTCTTCGCGGCCAGAGTACCCTCTTCTCCGTCGATGGGATCGATGGAAATTATCGCGACGTCGTTTTTGTACTTTTCGTACGCTTCTATCATCGCAGGGAACTCATTCTGGCAGGGACCGCACGCGCTGAAGAAGAAATTGAGCATTACCATCTCTTTGGTCTCGAACAGCTCCGAAAGAGAATATTGCTCGCCGCTCTCCACCTCGGTAAAGGTAAAGTCGTACATGACGTCGCCCTCTTCGTAACTCGTGCCCTGAGGGGCCGTATCGAGAATGAGCTCGGTCTCGAGTATTACGGAGACGTCCTCGGAATACTTGTGGGTGAGATAGGAATTCTTCTGCGGAGTGCAGCCGACGGGAAGGTCATCCACAGTGACGGTGTATTCGGCCGCCGCGATATTCTCGAACTTGGCTATGCCATCTTCGCCCGTGTCCCTCGAGTGCGAGGCGTTGGGGCTGCTCATATTCACGGTGACGTCGCCAACGGGCTGACCGCCCTGCGTTTTGACGATGACGTTATATGTAGCCGTGCCGTCGCCGCCGGTATTGTCGCCACCGCCGTTGTCGTCGCCGCAGGCGGCGGCAAAAACGAGGGTGAAGACGAGCAGCACAGCCATGATTGCGCTTAAAAACTTCTTCATGAAAATCCTCCGTGGAATTTTTGCTTTGCGGAGAGCCGGAGCCCCCCGAAGGTTATTCTATCACCGCGGAAACAGATATGCAACCGCGCTGAAAAAAATCGGGTATGCCGTTTGATTATAGCTGATATAATCAGAACTTATATTGCAAAACTTTCAGCCGCGCATGCCGAAATACATTATGACCAGCAGCGACACGAACACGAAGAGAAAGCACAAAAAATAGGGCATGAAGTATTTGAACACGCCAAAGTATATCGCCCTCCTCTCCTTTTTGGAGAGGTTGAGCGAGCGCAGCTCTTCATGGCGCTTTCTCTCTTCCTTGGACTTATATCCCGTTATAGCTTCGCAGTCCATGTCGGCGATCGTCCGGCCGTCGTCCACGAATACGGGTTTTTGTCGCTTTTGCTTGTTCTTCACTCGGGCTCCCGTGATCAATCCTGCGAATACAGGTGACATGCCACCATGTGCCCGTTGCCGTAATCTTTGAACGCGGGCGCGACCTCCTTGCAGATGTCCATGCAGCGATTGCATCTTGTATGGAACTTGCAGCCGGAGGGCGCATTGATGGGACTGGGGATGTCGCCGCTCAGGATTATGCGCTTGGAATGCCTGTCGGGGTCGGGTATGGGCACTGCCGAAAACAGAGCTTCGGTATAGGGGTGCATGGGCTTGTCGAAAATATCTTCCGTGCTGCCGTACTCCACCATGCTGCCGAGGTACATTACGCCGACGTTGTCGGATATGTGTTCGACAACGGACAGGTCGTGCGAAATAAATATATAGGTGAGCCCCATCTTATCCTGCATGTCCTTAAGCAGATTGATTATCTGCGCCTGAATGGACACGTCGAGCGCGGAGACGGGCTCGTCGCAGACGACGAATCTGGGCGTGAGCGCAAGCGCGGTAGCTATGCAGATGCGCTGACGCTGACCGCCCGAAAACTCGTGCGGGTAGCGTTCGTAGTAATGATAGGGCAGGCCGCAGTTCTTCATGACCCCCAGCACGTAATCCTTGACGTCGGACTTGGGCACAAGCTTGTGCTGCACCACCGCCTCGCCTATTATTTCGCCTATGGGCATTCTGGGCGAAAGGCTGGAATAGGGATCCTGAAAAATTATCTGCATCTGCGGACGCAGAGCGTTCATTTCGGCCGTTTTAAGTATATTGATGTCCTTGCCGTCAAAGAATATCTGACCGTCGGTCGCGGGCTGAAGGCGGAGAATGGTGCGGCCGAGAGTTGTTTTGCCGCAACCCGATTCGCCGACTATGCCGAGCGTTGTGCCGGGTCTGATTTTGAAGCTTACGTCGTCCACAGCCTTGACGAACGAGACCGGACGACCGAAGAAATCCTTTTTGGCGGGGAAATATTTTTTGAGATGTCTGACTTCGAGGAGAGCTTCGGGATCGAGCGGTTCCTCCGCTACGGGCTGTTCCGCGGGCAGGACTGCGTCCGGCTCGGACGCGGGCGCGGCGGCCTCTGCGGGAAGCATCTCCACTACCGTTTCGTCGCGATTATTCAAGGTCTGTTCACTCATCGGAACCTCCTTTGCCCGCCTGCTCCGTCCCTTCATACAGATAGCAGGACACGCGGTGCGTGGGCGAGACCTGCACGAATGCGGGGTAGTCGCCGTTGCACTTTTCGATGCACCTGTCGCACCTGTCCTTGAAGTAGCAGAAGTTAGGCATGTCTATGGGATTGGGTACCTGACCGGGGATGTTGTACAACCTGTCTATCTTGCGGCCGACGACCGGTTTGCTCTTTTGCAGGCCTATAGTATAGGGATGCAGAGGATTGCGGAATATCTCCGCTGTGGTGCCCGTTTCGATGACCCTGCCGGCGTACATTACCACAACGTAATCGGCCATTTCGGCAATGACGCCGAGGTCGTGCGTTATGAGCATTATCGAACCGTCTATCTTATCCTTTATCTCGCGCAGAAGGTCGAGAATCTGCGCCTGTATGGTGACGTCGAGCGCGGTGGTGGGTTCGTCGGCTATTATAAGTCTGGGGTCGCACGAAAGGGCTATGGCTATCATGACGCGCTGGCGCATGCCGCCCGAAAGCTCGTGCGGGTAGCAGGAATACACGCGCTCGGGTGCGGCTATGCCGACGAGCTTCAGCATTTCTATGCTGTGCGCCTTGGCCTCCTCTTTTGTGCAACCCGTGTGCAGAAGCACCATTTCGTCGAGCTGATAGCCCACGCGGAACACGGGGTTGAGACTGGTCATGGGCTCCTGAAAGATCATGGCAATGTTTTTGCCGCGTATCTTGCGCATTTCGTTCATGGGCATCTTGGCGATGTCGTACGCCTTGTCGCCCAGATTGAAACGTATGGAGCCCGAAACTATCTGACCCTGCGGGGCCTGAACGAGCTGCATGAGCGAAAGGCTGGTGACGGACTTGCCGCAACCCGATTCGCCCACCACGCCGACGGTAGCCCCCTTGGGTATGGAAAAGGTTACGCCGTCGACGGCCTTTGCAACGCCCGCGTCGGTAAAGAAGTAGGTATGAAGGTCGTCGAACTCGACGATGTTGTTATTATCCTGCATTTCGCAGATGTAGGCGCTTTCGTCGACTTTCTGTCTCTTCTTCCTTTCAAGCTCGCGTACTATGCGGGCGTTACTCTTCGCGATCTCGCGCGATTCCCTTGCCGAAAGGTAATGGGGATTGCCCTTGACCGCCGGCTTGGTTTTTTCGCCCTGCGATTGAGTTTTATCTTGCTTTTTGAATAACATTTTACACTCTTACCTTTTTGCTTTGGGGTCGAACGCGTCGCGCAGTCCGTCGCCGACGAAGTTGAAGCCGAGCACCGCGAACACAACGCACAGTCCGGGCGGCACCCACTGATTGATGTAGTTGGAAAGAAGCAACGGGTTCTTTATGTCGTTGAGCATGCCGCCCCACGAAGCGCTTGTGAGCGGAACGCCCAGACCGAGATATGAAAGCGAAGCTTCCATTAAAATTACCGAACCGAGACCGAGCGTCATGGACACGATGAGCTGCGGCATGACGTTGGGCACGAGGTGACGGAATATCTTGCGCGAAGTGGAAATGCCCCTCGCCGTGGCGGAGACCATGAACTCCTGCTCGCGCAGGGAAAGTATCTGCCCCCTGACTATCCTTGCTATGCCCGTCCAGCCGAGCAAAGTCAAGAATACCATCATGAAGTATATTCGTACGTTGGGGTCCACCTTTGCGCCGTCGAGCACCGCGCCGATGATAAGCAGCAGCGGCAGCGTGGGAATACAGTTGAAAATATCGATTATACGCATTATCAGCGTATCCACCCACTTGCCGAAGTAGCCGGCGATGCCGCCGAGCACTATGCCTATCACGGCTTCCAGAATGACGACGATAAAGCTGAGAGTGAGCGAGACCCTGCCGCCGTACATTACTCTGGTGAGGATATCCCTGCCCTCGCCGTCGGTGCCCAGCCAGTGGTCGGCCGAAGGGAGCGCGTTGGTGTCGAGGACGTCCTGCGTGCGCCTGACGATGTACACGGAGTAGGGCTCGAAGTCCTCGCCCTCTTCGGGGCGGACGACGAGCTCGGTCACGATAACGGTTTCACCCTTGCCCTCCGCCATTGCGTTTTCGCCGTAGGGCGAGAACAGCGGACCTATCCAGCAGAACGCAAACAGAAAGATTATCATCGCAAGCCCGATCACGGACAGCTTTGAACGGAAAAAGCGCTTTAAAACAAGCTGCGTAGGACTCAACGCGCGCACGTTGTCCGCAATGGAGGTCATCTCCTCCTCTTCGCTTTCGGGACGGGGAGAGGGCTCTTCGGGCGGAGTTTGCCGGCAGGCGTCTTCAACGGAGAGCTCGTAAGCTTCTTCCATGACGCCTTCTTTGTTCATTTCATCCATTGTGCCTTCTCCTAATCGGTGATCTTTACGCGCGGGTCGACCACGACGTACATTATGTCGGTGAGCAGCATGCCCAGAACGGTGAGCATGGCGAGAAACATGTTGTAACCCATTACAAAGGGTATGTCGCCGGAATTGGTGGCATAGAGCGCTATGCTGCCTATACCGGGGATATCGAAGTAGTCCTCGAGTATCATGGAGCCGCCGAAAAGACCGGGCAGCAGACCCGCAAGCACCGTGACCATGGGGATCATGGTGTTTTTGAAGGCGTGCTTGTAAACCACAGATTTTTCGGAGAGACCCTTGGCGCGCGCGGTGCGGATATAGTCCGCGTTGAGCACCTCGAGCATGTTCGTGCGCGTGTAGCGCATGATGGAGCCTATGCTGAGCACCACCACCACCAGAATGGGCAGCACGAGGTGCCATGCCTGATTCCAGAACAGCTCCCAGCCGGAGACGTTGATGAGACCGGGCGTAGTCAGACCCGTTTCAAACCAGCCGAGGTCGTTGACGAATATCTTTACGACTATGGCCGAGAAGAAGAACGACGGGAAGGATATGCCTATCATGGTGAGCACGGTGGTGGCGTAGTCGAACGCACCGTACTGCTTGACGGCCGCGCGCGTGCCGAGGAACACCGCGAGGGGATAGTATATCAGAAGGCTTACGAGCGTGAGGAGGAAGGATACCCACATGTAGTCGGATATTACCTCCGTGACGGGCTTATCGTACAGGAACGAATTGCCGAAGTCGAAGAGGATCGCGCCGCGCGTGCCCCTTTCGGGATCGCCGAACAACCACCTGAAATAGCCGGTGAAGATGTCGGTATCCAGACCGTAGATCTTCCTCATCTGCTCCAGCTTCTCCGTGGAATTTGATACGTTGGGGTTGTTGCCGAACTTATACGTTACATAGTCGCCGGGTATGCACCTTAAGAGCGCGTACAGAATTACGGAAACGCCGAACAGTATCAGAACGCAGAGAAGCAATCTTTTTACAATATATTTTACCATTGTGACTCCGTTGCCTTACGGCAGGCGCTTGTCAGCGTCAGTTACCGATGTAGCTTACCTTCCAGATCTCCGAAAAGGGACCCATGTATGCGGTGGGTTCGGGATAGAGCGAATTTTTGTCCAGAACCTGATTGTTGTAGACGTAGATGTCGTACCTCTGGTAGAGGGGAAGTTCGATGGCGAGCTCCATTACCTTTTCCGCGGCTTCGCGGTAGACTTTGGCGCGCTGACCCTCATCCAGATACTCGCGGCCCTCGTCTATGAGGTCGCTGAGATCGTTGATTATCTTAATTTCTTCGGCGCTCGCCTTGTTCTGGGTGATCAGATAGTCGTAGCCCCAGTTGAGGACGGAAGTCGCGCGGCTGTCCTTGTGATAGACCTGATACATGTCGGGGTCGAGCGAGGACTGCCATGCAGCGCCCCAGATCTCGAGGTCGCCGCTTGCCAGCTTGTAGAGCGCACGGCCGTCGGTGACTATCGTGGCCTTAACGCCTATCTTGTTGAGCACCGCAACGGCATTGAGGAATACGGGATTGGCGGGGTGGTCGTCGGTTTCGCCGGCAATGGTGAATGTGAATTCCAGCACTTCGCCCGCGCTGTTTACCCAGCCGTTGGCCGTTCTGGTATAGCCAGCATCTGTAAAATATTCACCGGCCGCAACGCCGTTTTCGTCGTAGGGGTAATAGGCTTTGGGGTTCCACTTGTCAAGACCGGCCTTGGAATTTGCTTCATACACCCAGCTGGTTGTGGAGAACGGGCGGTAAAGCTCGTATGCAAGGTCGCCGTAATATGCCTTTACGAGGCCTACGTTCATTACGGTCATAAGGCCGCGGCGGACATCGATATCGTTTATGAACTTGGCGTTGAAGCCGATGTAGCCATAGCCCGAAGTTTCGATCGTCACCGTGGTGAGTTTGCTTTGCTGATTGACGGCGCTGACGTTTTCGATGCTGGCGCTGGGGTCGGATATGTCGACCTGATCGTTGACGATGGAAGTCACCATGTTTATGGTGGAGGTTTCCTGATAGTTGAGGTGCTTTATCTTTGCGTTGTACACCTCCTCTATGTTTCCGCCGGTGGTGTAGAAATGATCATTGCGCAGCAGATAAACTATACCGCTGCTTCTGAAACCGTCGGCGACGGCCTGCAGCGACGCGCTGGAATCCGCCGTCTGATTGCCGTTGGCGTCGGTTTCCCACTTGAACGTCTGATCGTTCTGCGTGGAGGCCTGATATACGCCGGCGCCCACGGGAACGGAGTTGCGCGATTTTACGAAATTCATGAACGTGTTGGAGGAGAACTCAACGCCAAAGTGTTCGCTGTAGTCCTCGTCCGCCATTGCGGCGGCAGTGAGTTCGGGCGTGCTGTAGTAGTGCATGGGCGCAACGGTGAAGGCAAAGTTCCACTTGGCCTTGGGGTCTACGCCGTTTATGGTTATCTCCAGCATGTCGTATTCGCCGACGCCATACTGAGTGCTGCCGTTGAATTCGGACGCGTCCTTTATCTTTATGCCGCTTATGCTCTTTACCGCCATGCCTATGGCGTCGTAATACATCTCCTTGTCGTCGCCGGCAAATACGGTAGACATGGTGGTGCCGGTGGTGAACATGGTGAGGATGTCTATGATGCCCGACTGATTGGAAGAATTTTCGCGGGAGTAATAGTTATATACGTACTCTATTGCCTCCTCCTTTGAAATTTCCGAATCGGCAGTATAGTCTGCGGCTATATTGGCCCAGTTCATAATATACTTGCCGTTGGAGTCCTTTTCATAGATGGGGACATTGTTCGCGCCTGGCTTATACTGGCGCTCGATGAGACCCGTTTCGTAGAAGAAGGCCTGCCAGGGCTTGTTGGAGTCGAAGGAGTACTCGTTCTGATACGAGGTCATGTCGATGCCGTTATAGGTGCTTTCGAGGTCGGCGCGGAACTGCTCGCGTATCTTTTTAAGGTCGCTCAAAATGCTGTTGGACTCGTCGTCCGCACTGCCGACGTCGTAGGCGTCGTAGCTGTCCGCAAAGTCAGTGCCGTTGCTTGCGTCATAGTCTTCAAACACTCCGCGGCGGAAGCTGTTGTACTGATCGATGGCGTCCTGTTTCTGCTGTTCGGTGTAACCCGAAACGGAGCAGTACCTTATGATGGCTTCTATACGGAGGTTGGCCATCGTGTTGAAGGTGGTATTCATGGCGCTCAGACTGTCTTCGTCTGCCTGAGGGTCCTGAGCGAGATAGGCCTGAAGGCCCTGAATATCCGTAGAGTACATGGTATTCGAGCCGGTATAGTTGGGGTCGAGATACATGTAGATGTTGAAGAGCACGTCGTGCGCGGTGAGGGGGACGCCGTCGGAGAAGAGTATGCCGTTTTTGATGACGAACTGGTATACCGTCTTATCCGCCTGATTGCCGTCGGGCGTTTCGGCGCCGCTGGCCGTGTACATGGTCTCCTTGTAGTCGAGCGTAACGACGGGCTCGTTCACGCCGTAAGTGACGTTTACGCCTTCGTCGTCGGCTCCGATCATGGATATCTGGGTCTGCCCTACTATCGTGCTGTCGTATGCGGACGTTGCGAAGAAGGGATTGAACACGCCGTCAAAGTCGCCGGAAGTTATCTTGAGGGCGCGGTCCTCGTTGCTGAGCGCCTGTTCGGGGCTGCACGCCGCCGCAAAGGGCAGAGCCACGCAGGTCGCAAGGCCTATGCATGCCAGCTTGAGCCATTTTGATTTCATTGATTGTCCTCCTGTAAAGTTTATGACAGTGAATGATTTATATATTTAAGCGTAAGACGCATGTCAGCGGCGGATGTCCATATCCATTTTGAACTCGCTTGAAACTTCGCCGACGGCGCCCGCGTCGCCCGCGGGGGCGTTTATCCAAAGCCCGCCCTGCGCTATGTTGCAGACAAACCTTGTTATGGTCTGACCGGCGTTTTCGGTGGAAGCGTTGACGACGCTTATCGAGCAGTCGGAAAGAGTGACGTTTTCAAAGCCCGCGCCCGCGGCGATATCGGTTGCGAGCAGCGCCGCGCTGACCGTGACCGTAGAAGCCGGGGAGCTGTACAGCGAGAATACCGTGAGTTCCACGGATTCAAACCTGACGTCCTCCACCCTGCCGCTCATTTCGCCGAATATGGAGTGAGTGAGTCGGGTATTCAGCGCCGTAACTTCGCTCTTTACCCAGACGCCCTTTACGGTGTGACCGTTGCCGATTATGCTGCCGGAGAAGGATTGCAGAGCGCTCCAGCTGTCCGCGTTGTAGTGGTCGATGGAGTTTTTGGGATAAGCCATGCCGAAATCGACGTCTTCCAGAATGTACCACATGCTGTCTTCTTCGAGTTCGAGACCTCTGTCAACGGCGTCCTGCGTTACCATCACGTACTCGCCTTCGATAACGTCGGCGTAGATTGTCATCTCCTCCTCGGTCTGACTGAACACGGCGTTTTCGACGGTAAGGTCGGTGCGCACATTGTTTTCGTCCAGCCAGTAGAAGCCGAGCAGAGTGTAATCCTTGTCGTTCACGCTGACCGTAGAGAAGTTGACGTTCAGATTGTCGGGCGTGAGAACGTATGCGCCGGAGCCGGTGGCGTTGTACAGGCTGCCTATGAACGGCTGTCCCTGCTCCATGGGCGACAGGGCACGAAGATTGACGACCTCGCCGTCTATCACGGCGTTTATGTTGAGCGTGACTTCCTTCTTCCACAGAGCGCGGATGGTTATATCCGAAGTGACCTTATCTGAAGAAAAATTCCAGTCGCGCGCGGAGACGACGTTGCCTTCGTCGTCGAACTCGACAAGCTGCCAGCCGGCGACGAAATAGCCCGTTTTTGTGGGGACGGGGACATAGTCCCTGCTGCCCGCGCCCGACGGCTTGTAGCCGGGCTTTACGGTGAGCGAGCCGTCCTTTACGCGCACTTCCATCTTGCCCTGCACACCGGTCTGCACGCTGTCGAAGTCGCCGCCGGCGCCGTCGTACGTGACGAGGTGCACATAGCCTTCGGAAAGCAAGCGCTCCTCTTCGCCTTCGTCAGAACATGCCGAAAGCGCGCATGCCATGAACACCGCGGCAAACAGCGCAAAAATAATCAGAAATAAATTGCGTTTGTGTAGGTTGATTCTTTTCAAAGCGAAAGACTCCCTGTTGCGGGCGAAACTGCCCCGTTTTGCTTTTGCAGTACCCGCCGCGGAACGAGCCGCGAAGCGGCCGCGTCAGAGCGGATATATACACTATTATAATAGATAGCGCAAACTAAGTCAAGCGATAGCCCCGCCGCCTGCGATATTAATGCCCGCGGCGGCGGAAAATTATCATTTTGTGACAAGAACGGACACGACTGCCGAAGCGGAATTCCCGAAGCGGTCGCGGGCCGTGAGATAAACTTTGTACTCGCCGTAGCCTGTGAGATCGTAGAGTCCGTCGGCCGCGACGTCCAGCTCGGTCTGCTCGCCGCCGGCTATATAAGTCACCGAATCCACGGACACGGCTATGTCCTCCGCCGCCGTGACGTTGTCGGAAACGGTGAGACCGAATGCCTTTATCAGCGCGAGCAGGTCGGTCTGCGCGCTTACGTCCGCGACGGTGACGCGGACGGACGTTGCGCCGACTTTGAGCACGGGCGCAACCATATCGGCCGCAAGGAAGGTCGTTCCCTGATACTTCGCGGAATAAATTTCGGCATAGGTCATCATGGCGTCGTCCTCTTCAACGTACCACTCGCTCGTCTTGTCGTAGGCGGGACGGCCGTCCTCCACGAACACGGCCAGATCGGAAGCGCAGCCGCTGAAGCAGTCGGAAGCGATGAACGCTATGCCCGAGCCGGACTGACCGACAAACAGGATGACGGTGTCGAGCGACGAGCAGCCGGCAAACGCTTCGGCGCCCAGCGAGCGCAGGCGCGAGCCGTCGGGGCAGTTTATGGTGAACCTTACAAGCGCGGTGCAGCCCTTGAAGGCTTCGGCGCCTATGGAAGTCGTATATTCGGAGAGCACCACCGTTTCAAGCCTTACGCAGTCCGAGAACGCGCCGCGGGGCATGGACGAAAGAGTAGTGTCGGTGAGATCCACCGCCGTTATTCCGCAGCCGGAGAACACATACTCGCCGAGCGTGCGCACGCCGGCAAGGTTTATGGTGTGGAGCTCGGCACAGCCGTAGAACGCGCGCGCGCCGAGGGAGGAAACCGTTTCGGGAAGTTCTATGCTCTCCAGAGCAACGCAGCCGGAGAACGCGCCCTGCGCTATCGCGGAGACGCGCAAGGACGACAGGTCGACAGAGGTGAGATTTACGCAACCGGCAAACGCGTCGGCAGGTATTTCGGTAACGGTGCAGCCCGCCGCAAAGTCTGCGGTGACTATGTCCGAACCCGCGAACGCCCCCGCGGCAATGACCCTGACGGACGCGGGAAGTTCCGCCTCGGACACTCCCTCCGCCACTCCTATCACGGCGGTGGCGGAAGAATTGAGGTAAATCAGCCCGTCCGCGGCGCTCTGCATCAGCGCCGTACCGTCGAACGCGCCCGCGCCTATGGCGATAACATTTTCGCCGCCCGACACGGTTGCGAGAGCCGAACAGCCGTCGAACGCGCCCGCGCCTATGCTGCCGACCGAGGAAGGTATCTCAACAGATATTATTGCCGACTTGCCGGAAAAAGCGTCGTCGGATATGGCCGTGACGGGCCTGCCGTCGTAAGCCGAAGGTATGACCACCTGAGTCGCCGAGCCGTTATAGCCCGCGACCGCATAGCCCGCGCCGTACGATTCAAACACGAAATCGCTCTCCTCCTGACCGCTCTGCTCCGCGGGGGTGAGATACTCGTCCCTGATGAACGCATGACCGGAGAGAGAGGTTATCGCGTCGCCGTCGCGCGCAATGAATCCGGCGGGAAGAGTTCCGCCGTAATATTCGGTTATTTCCGCTATCTGTTCATCGCCGAGCGCGGCATTTTTTGCAACGAAAAGGGTAAGCGAATCCTCCTCGCCGCCGAACGTGACGGAGCAATATGCCGCGGAGCGGATCCAGTGCGCATACAGCTGCAGTTTGCCGTCGTCGCCGCGGGGCACCGCGGTGCATGGACGGACGCCGTTTTCATCGAGACACCAGCCGCCGAACGCAAACACTTCGGCTCCTGCCGACTGATTTACTGCGGCAAGATATTCCTGCGCGGCCGCAACGGAGGAGAGCTCCGCTCCCTCGTCGAGAGTGACGGTCTGCGCCTGCACGGCGACGCCGGATACGGGCGCATTGACGTTCAGAGTTATCTGAATATTCCTTTCCAGCTCGTGCCAGCCGGCATATGCCGTTGCGTCTGCAGAGAGCGCGCCGAAAACAAAGGGCTGAAGGCACTCGGCGTCGGCAAACCAGCCGTCGAACACATAGCCGTCCTTTTCGGGGTCTTCGGGGGCGGATACAATCTGCCCCTCCGTGACGGTTACGGGCTCCGTCTGCGTGCCGCCGTCGGTGGAAAAGGTGAGAGTGTAAAGCTTTATCCACTTGGCATACACAGTTATGTCCTGCGCGGGCATGGTGTTTGCCGTGAAGATGAATTCGCGGGTAAGGGCCCGGTCCTTGTACCAGCCGCCGAAGGCATAGCCTTCGCGCTCGGGCTCTTCGGGAGCCTTGATGAAGCTGTCCGGCCTGTAGGTCTGCGCGGCTATCTGCGTGCCGCCTGCCGTATCGAAGGATATGGTGTACTGCCTGTCCTCGTACCAGCCCGCATAGAGCGTGACGCTGGAATCGGGGGTAAACACGGAGGGCACGCGCTCGGTCGTTTCGGCGTCGAAATACCAGCCGAGGAACACCTTGGATCCGTTGCTGGAGGTGTACGCTGTGAGATCGACGGCCTGACCGGAGGAAACTTCTATGCCTTCCACGGCGGAACCGCCGTTTGAATCGAAGGATATGGAATAGGTTGCGGGGGGAGTTTGTCCGCCCTGATCGCCGCCCTCCGTGCCGGGCGCGGCGTCCTGCGAGCACGCGGCAAAAGCCGCGGCCGAAAGGCCTGCGCAAGCCGAAAGGGCGAGCATTGCGAGCAACTTTTTATTCATCGTCGTCCTCCTCCTTATTTTTCTCATCCGTCTCCGAAAGGTTTTCGTTTTCCTGCGCCGCGTCGTCGCTTTGCGATGCGCGCGAAGATTTTTTGCGCCTTACGACCATGACGGCTACGATTGCGGCCGCCGCTATCAGCAATCCGCCGACGCCGCCGCAGATGCCGCCGATAAGGCCGGCATTCTGACAGGAGGAACCTTCGCCACCGGCCGAAGGGGTGTTCCCGTCGTCGCCGGAGGGCGTGTCGCCGCCCGTGAGCTCGTCAATTCTGGAGACGGCCTGCATGAGTTTGTTGTAGTACTCTTCCGACACGAACGCCTTCTGGCCGTCGGTGAGCATGAGGTAAGTGGTATTCAGACTCTGCACCCTTTCGGCGTCGGCGGCGGTGAGCGCTTCCACGTCGAGTGCGGCCAGATCGTCGATAAGACTTTGGGTGTTGGCCTCTATCTTCTCTTCGGAGTATTCCGTGTTCATGAAGAAGAATTCATAGAGCACGCTGTCAAATCCCTTGGCATTGACCGGAATGACCATGTCGTTGACAAGATAACCGATCTGATAGCTGAAGTTGAAGTACATCGAGGTGAACGATGCGGCTTCCTCGGAGGTATATTCCGCTTCGAGAGTGGGTGCCTGCAGACCTTCGAAGATGTACTTGGGATAATACTTTCTGTCTACGGCGCTGCCCGTCATGCCCTGATCGTTGATGTTGCCCATGCCCATATAATAGAACGCATACGAGCCGATGGTGCGAACCGACGCGGGTATCACAACGGAATGTATGCTCTCGCAATAGGCCATGGCCCAATCGCCGACGCGGCTGGTGCCTTCGAGTATTTGGAAAGGATCATCGTCGACATCGGAGAGGTCTATTCCGTTGGGCACGGCAACGAGTTCGTAAGTGCCGTTGGGCAGATATCTGTAGAGACCGCCCGAAACATAATCCGCAAAGAAGTGTTCGTTGGCGGAATCAACGGTTATCACGATAAGATTGGAACAGCTTGCGAACGCGGGAGTGCCTATGCTCTCGAGCGAGGCGGGCAGGGATATCCTGCGTATCCCGGAGTTGTAGAACGCGCCGCCGCCGAGACTGACGAGCCCGTCGCCCAGCTCCACCGCCGTGATGGCGCCGGCCCTGGACGAGCCGCCCTCGCTCTGCAGAGGAACGCCGAACGCGCGCTCGCCGATGGTTACGGCGGAGGGCAGGCGGAGCGTGCCCGTTATAGCGGAGCAGCTATAGAAGGCGTAATCGCCTATCTCCACGGCTTCGGCAAAATTATTGCAAGTTACGGGCGTACCGTAGAAGCTGCGGTCGGCAAAATATTCCACGCCCGAGAGGTCGATATTTTTTACTCCGCCGTCCTCAAACGCGCTCACACCCACGGAGCGCGCGGCCGCGCTCAAGGTAACGTCAGCCAGAGCGCGCGTGCGGAAGAAGGCGTAATCGCCTATTTCCTCGACGCCGGGGAGCGAAATGCTTTCAAGATATGCGTTGCCGGCAAAGGCGTAATCGCCTATCCTCTTGACGGAATCGGGCACGACCACGCTGTCCAGACGGCCGGCGTAAATTATTTCGTTGCCCTGCGTCATTGCGAAGGCGTAGTTTCCCACTGCCCGCACGCCGTCGGCTATCGTCACGGAAGTCAGGCTGGAGCAATCGGCAAACGCATGGTCGCCCATGACTGTAACGGTTGAAGGTATGCTGACTTCGGCCAGCGCGGAATTGTTCCTGAACGCGTCCGCGCCTATTGTTTCGAGCCCTTCGGGCAGAACGACCGAGACAAGGTCGCCGCAGTTTTCAAACGCGCCGTCGCCTATCTCGCGCAGGCGGCCGGATTGAGCAAATTCAAGATAGGCCAGCGCGCTGTCGGCAAAAGCGCCCTCCCCTATCGTCTGCACGTTGCGGCCGATCTCAAGGTATCTTAAACCCGTTCCGCTGAACGCGTGAGCGCCTATTTCGGTGACGCTGTCGGGTATCTGCACCGTTTTGAGAGATCCGCAGCTGCGGAAGAGACCTTCGGGGATTACCGAAATATCGCCGAGGAACACGACGCTCTGCAGGGACGAACAGTATGCAAACGCATCGCTTCCGATAGTCGTCACAGACGAAGGTATGATGACGGCCGTTATGCCCGTGCCGGCAAACGCGGCCGCGCCTATCTCCCTTACGGAATCAGCTATGACGAGCGTTTTGCCCGCGAGCGACGCGTTGTTTGCATATGCCTGCGCGCCGATGACGGTCTGTCCCGCGCCGATCGTCAAGGTCTGCGCGGAATCTTCCACGGCGTATGCGGGGGGAACGAGAACGGCGTTGCCGTCCTTGTCACTGACGTAGCTGCCGGACGCGGTGGTGACGGTGCGATAATATGCGCTGTCGGAATCGGCGCAGTTGAGTTTTATGCTGTTAAGCTTGGAGCAGCCCCTGAAAAGATCGGAGCCTATCGACTGAAGCTTTGTAGTGCCGTCGAGAACGACTTCGGCGAGCGAAGTGCAGTTCTGGAAAGCGTAATTGCCGAGCGATGAAGCCGTAGCGGGGAGCTCTACGGACTCAAGCGCCGTGCATCCCGCAAAGGCGCTGCTGCCCACGGACGTGAACTTGCGGTCGCCGAAATCCACGCTGCTGAGTGCGGTGCACCCCGAGAAGGCGCCCGTCCCTATACCCGTCAGAGTGGAGAAGTTGCCTGCGGCGTCATGGAAGGTCACGCTTTCAAGCGACGTCATGCCGGAGAATACGTAGTTGCCGATATAGGAACCGTAATAATCGATATCGGAAATGGCTGTGCCGCGGAACATGTACGCGCCGAGCACGGTGTTGGGGCCGAGCACAACGCCAGTTATGCCGGAGCAGCCGTCGAACGCGCCGTAGCCGCTGTAGCGGATGTCGCCGAGATCCACGGTGCCCGTGAGCGAGACGCACCCGCGGAAAGCATAATCGTACAGCGCCGTAGCCTTTTCGAGATCGGCAACCTTGAGCCTTACGCAGTCGCGGAAGGCGTCGGAGCCGATGACAAGGCTCTGCGATGTTATCTTTTCGGTCGCGGCGGACAGGAACACGTCCCAGTTATAGCTGTTGGTGTCCGCGTTGTACACTATGCCGGACGTGCTGTCCTCGCTGGCGTCGTACCAGTATACCTCCTCAAGATACTCGCAGCCGGCAAAGGCGTTATATGCCAGCGTGTTGAGCGTGGAGGGCAGATAGATGCGGCGGATAGTGGAATTTTCAAAGGTCTGCTGTCCGATGGACGTAACTCCTTCGGGAACGACGACGATATCGAGATCGTCGTTTTCATAGAATGGACCTTCGGTCGTGCCCAGCATGCTGCCGAAATTAGTTATGCCGAGATTTGCCGGAACGACGAGCACGTCGCGCTCGGCTCCGTCGACAGTAATATGTTCGGTGTAGCCCGGGCCGTTGTATTCATAGAAGTAGGTGCTGGTGAGCACGAACTGCTCGCCGACGGTTATGGTGAATGTGCCGGACTTGAGACCGGACTGCATGGTTATGACACTGGTGCCGGGCTTTAAGCAGTAGACGGTAGCCGTGCCGTTCTGCACGTCCACTTCTTCAGGAGGGATATATACAACGTCATTGTATTGAGAAGTCCAGTTGATTTTGGGCATGCCCTCGTAATACCAGGGAGATATCTTTGCGTGCAGCACGAGTTTTGTGCCGTTGGGAACGGACACCGAACCGTTGACTGCGCCTCTGGTTGTGCCGAGGGTGAGATTTTCGTAGTAATCCACGGAGATGCCGCTAAAGGACTGCGACGCGGCTTCGCCCTCGACCTGCACCGTGAAAGTGAAGGGTTCATAGGGGTCTGCATCCATGGGATAGGGATATTCCGCCGCATCGGGCGCGTACGCCGAAATGGTTGCGGTGCCTGCCGCAACGGCATACAGTCTGCCGTTCCAGACGCGGACAACGCTTTCGTCGCTGCTCTGCCAGATGACCTCCTCGCTCATGGCTTCGGGATTGAGACGGGTGAAATTGTCGAACGAGAATACTTCCGTGCGGCTGTTGTACGTGAAGGTGATCTCGGTGCCGCACTCGGGGCAGACGAAGTGTCTGGATTCATAGCCCGAACCGCTTTCGGCGGCGGCCATATCCTTCAGCAACGTACCCGCGGGGAATGACGGCGACGTGTCGGCGGCGGTCTTCTGCTTTACCTTTCCGTCCGTCTCGTCGTAATAATAGTCTCCGGCCTGATAGGTGTAGCCGACATGCTCGTCATAGACAAAGCTGCATGCTGCGCCGCTGGGCATGGTGTGCGCGCAGGAATAGACGCCGTAGTTGTTGAGGTCGAGGTCGAATTCCGCGCCCCTTATCCTGTCGCCCGAAGGCAAAATGATGTCTGCGTTGTCCTCGGTGAAATCGAGGGCTTCGCCCGCTTCGAGCACGAGCGTTACATCCGAAAGGCTGCCCTCGCCGCCGGGATAGGAATAGTCTATTCCGACGGAGCTGACTTCGGGTTCGGGAATGGCTATCATGTATGCGGCGGAGTTGAGCGCGTAGTCGTCCACGCGCACGCCGATATACTTGTCCTCCTCTCCCTCCATGCTGATGAGGTTGTCCATCCAGTCGGTTATTTCAATGGTGACTTTGCTGACGGAATTGCGGACGCCGTCCTCGACCGGAATGGAATATTCGGTGAGCCAGTCGAGCGTGCCAACTTCGTCGGTAGCCCAATCCACGTCGCTTTCGGCCTCGGCGTAGGTGAACAGCTGAACTGCCTGCGAATAGTGGTTGTCGTAGATATACAGATCGAGCCATACGTGGCGCACGGTGGGATCCAGCGTGTCGTACGTATAGCGCACCACATAGTCTGTTTCGTAAATTATGGGAGCTTCGTAGTCGACGTAGAAGGTGAACACCTGCGTCTGCTCTTCGGATTGTCTGCCGTTATACGAAGTATGGGTGGTGAAGGTTGCGGTGTACTGCGTGTTGTTGTTCAGGCCCAGCTCGTAGGGCGAAATGCCGAGGTCGGCATAGGAAGGAGACGTGGAATACGACTTGCTTATCATATTTATCTCCTTGCTCCACACCACCTCGCCGGTCACGCTGTCGGTTACGACGACGTCCATCTCCTCCACCGAGCGGAGCATGCCGAAGTAGACGGCATAAAATTCATATATGCCGTATTCGCTGTTGCCTATGGCTATCTTATCCACCTTGCTCTCTATGCCGCTGTCGACGTCGCCTTCCGTATCGTAGACGTACTGTCCGAGGGGGATGTAAATCTCCATTCCCTTGTAGTAACGTCCGATCGCCACGGATTCGTAGACGGCCGCAACCGCCTTGTCCTCGTCCTCGATGGCAGAGTTGTGCTTGTCGGCGCTGACTTCGTAGGCCGTCTTGTCGAAGATGGGAGCGTCCAGCCAGTCGCCGTAGAATGCAAGGTAGGGCACGGAGAGGTCCACTCCCTGTTCGTCGGCGTCGTCGAGGGTGATGAAGCCTTCAACATACATGCCGTTTTCAAAGCTCTTGTCAAGATAGTCCTTCTGTTCGGCCGTGAGTTCGATGGTGACGCCGACGGTGACGTCCTCCTCCGCGCCGAGCGTTACGGTGCCGTTGCTCGGCTGACCGTTCACGTAGAAGGTCTTCTTTGCGTCGTCGAGCATGTACGACTGCTCCGCAACGGTCATTTCGTCTATGGAGACGCTCTCGGTCATCACTATCGCGCCGAGCTGATACGTCTTTGTGTTGCGGGACATATTTGATACGTGGAATTCCATCGTATATATGCCCGTCTTGTTGGGGTCGTCGCCCAGTTCGAGCTTGGGCTTGGAGCTGTTTTCAACGTAGATGTATGCGTCGCTGGATATGGCTTTGCCGATATCGCCGAGGCCCGCGCCCTGCCTTCTTACGGCATAGGGCAAGCCCCTCTCGTCGCGCACTATGGTGGCCGTGCTCATGAGCAGGGCGTTTACGCGGTCGGAAAGAGCCGTGCCGGTAAGCTCATAACTTTCGCTGACGTGCTGGCGGAGCAGTGCCACGGCGCCCGCCATGTTGGGGGAAGCCATGGAAGTGCCGCTGAATATGCTGTATCCGCCGACGACCGCAGAAGTTATCTCGCCGCCGTGCGCGGTTATTTCGGGCTTGATCTTGAGGTCGGACGTGGGGCCCCATGCCGAGAATTCGGACATGAAAGGGCCGGCCTTGTAGCTTCTGTCTAAATGCAGCGTGCCGCTGCCCTTTTCCACGAGTATCTGGCCGATATCCGCCGTTACGGTACAGGTGGGTATCTTTTTGCCCGTTCCGAGCGAGGCAGAAATTTTACCCGAAAGGTTATTGTAGATGATACAGCCTACGGCCCCGAAGTCAAAGGCTATGCGCTGTTTTTCTTCAAAGCTGTTGGAGCCGCGCGAAACCACCACTATACACTTTTCTTTTTCAAGTTGACTCTGTATGGCAGAGGTATAACTGGTCTGGTTGCCGTAGCCGGGCACCACAATGAACTTGAGCGTGCCGCTGTCGGCGCCGCCGAACACGTTGTCAAGCAGTTCGTCCACAAAATCGCCGGGCTCGCCCGCGGCGGTGGACGACTCGCTGAAATAGACGGCGGTGCCGTCGTCAAGCTCAAGGTAGGAAGACATCTGACCGGATATGGACGCAACGGAGAGAGCGCCCGCATAGGTCGAAGGCGAACCTACGGTGCCGCTGTCGGGATTGCTTGTAAGGTTGGTGGAGCCGTAGGCACCGTTCTGCGCCGAGCTGCCCGAATTGGACGCGGCAACTACGAGGTTGACGCCCGCTTCGTACACCTTGTCGTAAACTTCGTTTATCGCGTTGCCGTCGGCTTCGCGCGAGAAGCCGGCGGACGTGCCGAGGGACATGTTTATAACGTCCACGCCCAGAGTGACGCAGTCGGACACTGCGGCGAGCAGGTCGTCGGTCTCGGCGCCGCCGTCGGTGAGGCCGTCCTCCTGATCGGGGAAGACCTTGCAGATGACGAGCTGCGCGTCGGGAGCGACGCCGCGGAATTCGGAATTGTTTTCAAATGCCTCGCCGTCGGCGGCGGTCAGCCCCTCCTCATGGCCGGCGATTATGCCGGCTACGTGGTTGCCGTGTGAGGACGACTTGGGGAACACGTCGGCGTCGCCGTCCGCATAGTCGTATGCGAAGGGCACCTTTTCGTTATAATATACGTCGTTGAGGGTTATGGCGTCGCCGTGCGAAGGCGCGGCGAGGTCGTTGAATTTGGACGCGATGTCGTCCTTGGAGAACTTCTGGTCCTGCTCGGCCGGCATCTCCTGAAAGGCGGGATGGCTTCTGTCAAAGCCGGTGTCGAGCACGGCCACGGCCATGCCCTTGCCGGAATAGCCGTATTTCTCCTCTATTTCAGTGGAATCGTAAATGCCGGTGCTGTACACCTTTACGTCATTTATAGTGGCTTCGGCCTGAGGCGCGGCATAGCTTTCGGAATATATGACATTCCTGACGCCGTCCATCTTTTCGAGCGCGGCCACGTCGGAATCGTCTATCTCGAGCGATATGCCGTTGATTATCGAAGTGTAAACGTGGCGCACTTCATAATCGATGACCGAACGCGAAAGAGCCGATATGAACGCGTTCTGCTCCGCCGTCAGCGTCGAAGCATACTCCCTGCCCTCGGCCGCATTGACGTAATCGGTGAGCTCGCCGTATCTGCGCTGCATGAGCGCGTCGCCGAGATATACGTCGAGCAGGGAATCGGACTCCAGCTCGACAATGACGCGGCGCGTGCCGTCGGACTTTGTCCTTACGGCGGTCTGATCGATGAGGTCGCTGTTCATGAACTCGCTCGTATCGAGCTGCGCGCCGAGCGCGTCGGTCACATCGTACACGCGGTTTCCGCCCGAAGAAGCAACCGAGCTTTCTTCGGGAGCTTTGCAGCTTATGAACGACAAGCCGAGACTTGCCGCCGTAAGCGAAGCAAACGCAGTCATCAAAAAGTTTCTGACTCTGGATTTCACTAAAATTAAGCCTCCGTATTGTTTTTGGCCTCAGCGACATTGCGCCGCCGACAGACAAAAATTATCGTCTCTTCTGCAAAACAGCGCACAAAAACATTCACAAAACTTCCCCCGACCAAATCGCAAAAAATTTTGTGAATGATTTTTCATGCAACGATTATGCAATATTTGCGGAAAGGCGCCGCGCGCACGCATCGGCCTGTCCGCTAAATCATTATATATTAATTGTAAAATAATTAAAAGTATTTTGAGGGCATTTTAAAAAATTATTTATAAAAAAAATTTATATTGTCGATAAATTCAGCCTGTAAGTCGGACGAAAATATGCAAATATTCAATTTACAATGCATATTTGTTTGTAATTGCATTTTTAAAAATTTTTTCGGAAAATTTTTTCCATTGCCAATCCAACCAAATATTTCTGTTGAATATAACTTTGCATAAATATAATAGCGATTGAAAATTCCCATGCATTTCAGTGCGCCGCTACGCGGCGATTCTTGCGAAACGGCGAATTGAATTGAGCGGCAAATGCCGGCGCCGCCGCTCCATAACCCGTCAGAGCACAGTCAAAAGCCGCGGACGGCCTACGAGCCTATGACCGTCGGGTCGGCGATGATTTTTGCCGGCTGCCTCCCCCCCCCTCGACTCCCTCATTGCATAATCTGCCCGCAAAAAAATGAGCCCTTACATATTACATTTTTACTTATGTCTCGCGCAAAACTGTAGTATTTGTGCGAAAAAGCCGAGGCAGGCGTAAACAGCAAGCGGGCAACTTGAAACAAGTTGCCCGCATACAAAACTCGCCTTGCCGCGACGCTGGAGCAGGCGACGGGAGTCGCCGCTTGAGCGCGGCGCACGGAAAACAGCGGGTGTCCGCTGTTTTGTCGGCGGTAGAATCCGCCGACTGCCCTCCCCTCGACTCCCGCATTGCAT
>CASDRK010000016.1 GCA_949283125.1 uncultured Clostridia bacterium | reverse complement strand
GCGGAGAAATCTCGGAGCGACAGCGACGGACAAAGGGGAGGGTCGACAATAAAGTGTGTTGAGTGAGCGCGGGCAATTTCTTTCGACCGAACCAAATAGTCAGATTTCTCGGCTTACGCTCGAAATGACACAGCTTTATTCATCGACCGCGCTTTTAAATAAACGCTGTCCGCGAGGGTTCAACGGAAATGAACCACCGCCCGCTCGCGGAGTGTGGTACAGCGGAACGCTGTTTCGCGGAACATGATGCAACGGAACGTTGCCCGCCGCGCCCCCCTCATTGTCATTTCGACCAAGCGGCGGCGGGCAAACCCGCCGCCGCGCGCGGAGAAATCTCGGAGCGACAGCGACGGACAAAGGGGTCGACCGAGTCAAATAGTCAGATTTCTCGGCTTACGCTCGAAATGACACCGCTTTATTCGTCGACCGCTTTAAATAAACGCTGTCCGCGAGGGGTCAACGGGAATGAACCACCGCCCATTCGCGGAGTACAATGCAACGGAACGTTGCCCGCCGCGAACCGATAAGGGGAGTGCCGCACCGCCCGCTCGCGGAGTACAATGCAACGGAACGTTGCATGCGAAGCGCAGTTTGCCATTAACTAAATTTAACCGGAAGCACTCGCGCAAAACCGTGGCTTTTGCGCGAAGAGGAGCGGCAACGGAGCGATATTGCAAAGCGCGCTTTACGCACTTTGCTCTGAGCGCAGTTTGCCGCGACGAAAATGCGGCGGGCGCCTTGGGAGAGCGCCCGCCGCAAAGGGGTTAATGGGAGGATGTTCGGTTATTTATTTTGCCGCTTTTTTAAGCAGCGCTTCCATGGCCGCCTGCAACTTTTTCAGCGCCGCTTCGGCGTCGTCGCGGTTGTTGGCCTTTACGGAATAGTATATCTTCAGCTTGGGTTCGGTGCCGCTGGGGCGCACGCACACAAAGCTGCCCGTCTTAAGCTCGTAATATACGCAGTTGGTCTTGGGCGACCCTATAGGCGAAACTTCGCCGGTGGCAAGGTCGAGCTTTTCGTCCTTGGAATAGTCGCGGATAGCGGCTATCTCGTATATGTCCAGCTTGTTTATCTTTGTCTCCTTCAGTCCGTCCACAACGGCGTTCATTTCCTTCATGGCGTTCAGGCCCTTATACTGAATGGAGACGTTGCAGTCCAGCACGTAGCCGTATTTTTTGTATATGTCGTTCAGCCTGTCGAACACGGTAGTGCCCTTGTATGTATAGTAGCAAACCATTTCGGCGCACAGCATGGAAGCGACAACGGCGTCCTTGTCCCTTGCGTGGGTGCCGCGCAGGTATCCGCAGCTCTCCTCGAATCCGAACACAAACGTGTGGCTGCCGTCCTTTTCCCACTGCTTTATCTTTTCGCCGATGAACTTGAATCCGACGGGCACTTCAAACAGTTCCGCGCCGAAGTTCTGGCATATGGGCCGCGCCATGCCGGTGGTTACGAAGGATTTGACCACGGCGGCGTTTGCGGGCAGTTTGCCGTCTTCCTTAAGGCGGGTGAGAATGTAGTCCAGAAGCAGTATGCCCACCTGATTGCCCGAAAGCGCTTCAAACTCGCCCTTGTCGTTCTTTACGGCCACGCCCAGGCGGTCGCTGTCGGGGTCGGTGCCGAACACCACGGTGGCGCCTATCTTCTGCGCCAGCGCTATGCCCATAGAAAGGGTCTCCTTAAACTCGGGGTTGGGCACCTGCACTGTGGAAAATTCGGGATCCTTTGCGGTCTGCTCTTCCACGATTGTGGCGGTTATGCCTATTTTTTTCAGAATGGTTTTAACGGGTATGTAGCCCGAGCCGTGCACGGGGGTATATACAAGCTTAAGCTTTTTGCCGCAGGCCTTGACGGCCTTTTTGGAAAGGGTGAGCTTTGTAAGCGCCTTGTAATATTTTTTGTCCACCGACGCGGGCACGTACTTAAAGTATTTTTTAAGCTGTTCCGCCGTGGGTTCGGGCGCACCCAGATAGTCGGTTATCTTTTCTATGCAGCCCACAACCACTTTGGTGTCTTCCGGGCTCATCTGCGCGCCGTCCTCGCCGTAAACTTTGTAGCCGTTGTACTGCTTGGGGTTGTGCGAAGCGGTGACCATTATGCCTGCCACGGTGTGCAGTTCCCTGACCGCGAACGACAGCATGGGCACGGGATGCACGTCGGGGAACAGCCATACCTTTATGCCGTTTGCGGCAAGCACGTCGGCGGCGGCTTTGGCAAATTCGTCCGATTTCAGGCGCGTGTCGTAGGAGATGACTACGCCCCGCGACATTGCTTCGGGGCCGAGCCCCTTTATGAACTGCGAAAGCCCCTGCGTGGCGCGCTTCACGGTGTAAACGTTCATCTTGTTCGTGCCGTAGCCTATTATGCCGCGCATGCCCGCGGTGCCGAATTCCAGCTCCGCGCCGAAGGAATATTCAATTTCCTCCTCGTTGCCCTCTATGGCCTTAAGTTGGGCCTTGCCTTCCTCGCACAGCCGGTCGTCGTTCAGCCAGCTCTGGTATGCCGTTTTATAATCCATATGATGTCCCCCATAATAAAAAATTTTATCCGCCGTCCGCGCGGAATGGGGCGCGGGCGTGCTTTTGTCGTTTGGGCGTGCGCGCGGGCGCACACTTTTACTTTTATATTATACAAAAAAAATCCCCCCTTGTAAAGGGGGGTAAGCAAAATTATTTTACAATATTTTTAAATTCATTCGTTGTTCTCGCCCTTAAAAAAGCTTTCGCGGGTCATCGCCTGTTCGCGGTCGGGCTTCACGACGGTGTTTTTGTTCATAAAGTACTTTATTTCGTTGTTGTCGCAGTAATTCACAAATTCAAAGCTTATCAGTATCACGTAGCTTGCGGGCAGGGATATCAGCAGCCCCGCGCCCAGCGTAAGCAGCGCCGCCGCCACGTTCACGGCGTAAATTATCAAAATGAGCACAACGTAGTTGGACATCACGTCGGCGATCCTTTTGCCCTTCGCGCCGTAGCCGAAGGAATAGGCCATCGCGCCGCGGTTCGTCATCTTGCCGTATATCAGCGCGGGCAGCCAGTCGGACGTGAATGTCATCTTTAAAACGTACAAAAAGGCGATGAGCGTGGAGAACAGGAACACGAGCAGCAGAAGGGGAGTGTTCGCGGATATCAGCCCGTAGACCGCCGCGCCCGACGCCGCGAATATCGCCGCGTCGTACAAAAACGACAGCGGCACATAGATGGCGTTGTACAGGGCGGCCTTGCCAAGATTTTTTATGAGCGTGCCTATGAACGGCGAATCCGCCCGCATGGCCATCTTGTCGTTTATCAGCGCGCCTACCGTGTAGTTGCCCAGACCCAGAAGAAATCTCTGCACAAGGTACACCAAAACTATTATGACCACCGTAAGCACCACCGAGCCGACCATCGCGCCGAGCAGCTCCATCAGCTGCATAAAGGCTTCGCGTATGGCCGCCCAGCTGCTCTGAATGGCGGCGAAGTCGAGGTTGACGAATGCCGAGCCGAACGACGCCAGCGCGTCGGACAGCGCGTTGACCTGCGTCGTGTCGCTTATCCTGCCGATAAACGGCAGTATCACGGCGGTGTACATGCACAGGCTTAAAATAAGCACCGTCGCGCGGTACAAAAGCACCTTGTACGTCGTGTTGAAGTTGTCCACGAATACGTTCAATGCGTGTTTGAATTTCATATATTGGCCTCTCTTTCAGATTTTACGGGCAATTGCGCCGTCAGTATTTTTTCAGATCTTCGCGCTCTATGCCCTCGGTGTCGGCATAGGCCATATAGCTTGCAACCACTATCACGGTAAAAGCGCAGCCGAAGCTCGCCGCGCCGGAAATCACGGCCGCGGCCGTGCCCAAAAACGCCGCAAACAGCGAAGTTATCGCCACGGCCAGCGCAAGCGGCAGGGCTATGGCCGTAAAGTTGCGCCATCTCACCGTCTTTGCCTGCGCGTAGGAGTAGTACAGCGCCTCGCTCATCCTGAACCCGGTTATCTCCGCGCAGGGCAGCCACAAAAAGAAGTGCGCCGCAAAGAATACGAACAGGGCGAGTATTATCGCGCACAGCACCGCCCCGGCGATGAACACATATGCGGGGGCGAGGGCAAAGGTCTTCATTATCGCCGCCAGCACAACCGCGAGTATTATGCACGCTGCGGCCGTTACGGCCATGCATATCAGTCCGTATATAAAATTGATGGTAAAGCTGGAAACTATCGAGCGGAAGGACTTGCTGCCGAACCGCACGTGCTTGTCCACCATGGAGTGTATGAACGCCACGTCCAGCACGAGCGCCGCGTACGCCGCTATGCTCAGAACTATCGTCAGCCAGCTTTCGGTGTTGAAGGGAACAAACAGCTTCAGCCACGCCGTAAAACTGTCGCTCACCTTGCCGTCGGAAAAGGAGCGTATTATGAATTCGACGGCGGTGTAGTCTATGATGGGAGCAAATGCCAGCACGGCCACCGCCAGCGCAGGCAGCAGCAAAAGGTTGCTCTTCAGATATTTAAGTGCGTCCGTTATGTATTTCATTGCAACTCTGCTATCTTGCCCGTAAATTTGCCGTCGTACACGGCAAGGTACAGATAGCTCTTTTTTGCGGCATAGCGCGAAAGCGTTCCGGGGTTGAACAGCGCTACTCCGCCCGCCCGCGTCTCCTCGGCCCTGTGCGTGTGCCCGAACAGCGCAACGTCGGCGCCCAGTCCGGCAGCCCTCTGCGCCAGCCTTTCATACCCGCGCTTCACGCCGTAAGCGTCGCCGTGGCAGGCAAATATCTTCACGCCTTCACATTCCGTCAGCGCTTCGTTTTCGCCCAGCCGCGGCACGTCGCAGTTGCCGTTTATCAGCATCACTTTCCCGGGGAAGTCGCGCAGTATGCGCGCCCCGTCGGCGGAAGTGTCGCCAAGGTGTATTATCAGGTCGCACTCCGCAAAGCGCGCATACAGCTTTTCGACGTCCGCGCGGTTGCCGTGCGTGTCCGAGATGACTATTATGCTCTTCACAGCCGCTCCTTCAGCGCCTTCAGCGCGCGGAAGCGGTGCGAAACGCCGTTCTTCTGTTCCTCCGAAGCTTCGCCGAAGCTCATGTTGAGATCGTCGGAGAGGAACAGGCTGTCGTATCCGAACCCGCGCTCGCCGCGCTCTTCAAACAGTATGCGTCCGTGCGTGCTGCCCTCGCCGAACAGCGCCCTGCCGTCGGGGAGGTACAGGCACACTGCGCAGGCAAAGTGCGCGCGCCTGTCCGGCCTGCCTTCCAGCTCTTTCAAAAGCTTGGCGCGGTTGTCCGCGTCGCCGCCGCCCGAATATCTCGCCGAATAAATTCCCGGCGCGCCGCCCAGAGCGTCGACGCACAGCCCGGAATCGTCCGCAAGCGCGGGCACGCCAAGCGCCAGACTGACCGTCCGCGCCTTTATCAGCGCGTTTTCCTTAAAGCTTGCGCCGTTTTCCTCTATGTCGCCTTCAAATCCGGCGTCCTTCATGGAAATTATCTCGCAGTCGGTAAGTATATCGGCTATTTCGGCTATCTTGTGCGCGTTGCCGCTTGCGACAACCACCCTCATTTTCTGCTTCATGCCTACATTATACAATATAATTTTGCAAATGTAAAGGGCGAGGGGGGAATAAGTTTGCCGCTCCGCCGTCCGCCGCCGCTTTGTCGGGCGCGGTTTATTCGTCCCAGCTGAGCTCGTGCAGCCGTCCGCGGCTGTTCATGCCGGCGAACCCGCCCTGCCGCAGTCCCTCGTAGACGGCGATGGCGACTGAGTTTGAAAGATTGAGCGAGCGCAGCTCGCCCACCATGGGTATGCGCACGCAGCTGTCGGGATTGGCCTTCAAAAGCTCTTCGGGCAGACCGCGCGTCTCCCGGCCGAACACAAAAAAGTCGCCGTCGCGGTAGGCCGCGTCGGCGTAGCATGCGCGCGCCTTGGTCGTAAAATAAAAGAAACGCCCGTCGGGATTGGCGGCCTTCAGCTCGTCGAAGCTTTCCCATATCTTCACGTCCACATACTGCCAGTAGTCAAGGCCTGCCCGTTTCAGATATCTGTCGCTCACCTCGAACCCCAGCGGTTTAACAAGGTGCAGCCTGCAGCCCGTGGCCGCGCAGGTGCGCGCTATGTTGCCGGTGTTCTGCGGTATCTCCGGCTGCACAAGCACAATTTCAAACATGTTTCCTTTCCTCTCCGCCGCGCGCCGCAGCGGCGGACTCAATGCATTGGTTTTAATACATTATATATGTTCGCGCTCGTCATATCAAGTCGATTTTGCCGCAAAGCAAAATTATTTTACATTTAATTGACAAGTCGGTTACAAAACTGATACAATTAAAGCAGTAAGATACCGTGGAGAAAAATATTAATGAGTATTGAAGGCGTATTGCAGATAGTCAGCGCGTTTTTTTATGTCCTCGGCGGCATGACGGTGTTCATGATAGGCATGGACATTCTCGGCTCCAACCTCGAAAAAGCCGCGGGCAGTAAAATGCGCACCCTGATAGGCAAGGCAACCAAAAACAAATTCGTCGGCATAGCCACGGGCACTGCCATCACGGCAATAATCCAAAGCTCTTCGGCCACGACGGTAATGGTTGTGGGCTTTGTCAACATCGGCATGATGACGCTCATACAGGCAACGTCCATAATAATGGGCGCCAACATCGGCACCACGATGACGGCGTTTCTTTCGGCGCTGTCAATGGGCGGCGCGGAGCTGGAAGTTTCGGCCGTGTTCGCCTTCATCGCCTTTATCGGTCTGATGATGACCCTGTTCGCAAGGGAGGAAAAGACCAAGCGCATAGGCTTCATACTCGCCGGTCTTGGCATGATCTTCGTGGGCCTGTACACCATGTCCTTCTCCGTCACCGGTCTCACGGAGGGCGACGGCGAAGTTCCCACGGCCATCCGCGGCATGTTCGCCGCCATCGGCTACGGCAAAACCACGCTCTCGTGGGAAATTCTCGTGCTGTTCCTTCTCGGCCTCGTGCTCACGGGCATAATGCAGTCGTCGTCGGCCATCACCGCCATAGTCATAACGCTCGCCAGCAGCAACCTCATAAGCCTGCACATGGCGCTGTTCATCGTGCTCGGCACCAACATCGGCACGTGCTTCACGGCCGTGCTCTCGTCCATAGGTACAAACGTAAACGCGCGCCGCGCGGCCTGCATACACCTGATGTTCAACATCATCGGCTGCGTGATCTTCGCCGTTCCCACCATAGTATGGGGCGGGGATATCGCACGCCTGCTCGAAAGCTGGCTGCCCGGCAACGTAACGTGGCAGATAGCCCTGTTCCATCTGTTCTTCAACGTGACCAACACCATAATACTCATGTGGTTCATACCCCAGCTCGTAAAGCTGTCGCAGCTGCTCATCCGCAATAAAAAGGCAGAAGAATCCCATGCGGCGGACAGCGGCGAACTGCTTGACAAGCGCCTTTTGAAGACCCCCGCGATAGCCGTCGGCCAGGCGCGCAAGGGCATCGTAAAGATGGGTCAGCTCGCCTTTGCCAACTACAAGCTCGCCGTGCAGATGCTGCTTGACGGAAACGTGGACAAGAAGAGCGAATTTGCCGAAAACGAAAGGCACATCGACGAGCTCAACAAATACATAACCCAGTTCCTCGTCAAGCTTTCGTCGGAAGATATCTCCGGCATAGACGAAACCAAAGTGTCGTCCTTCTATCACGTCACAAGCGACATCGAGCGCGTGGGTGATTACGCCGAAAACATCGTGGAGTACGCCGAAGAGATGATGAAGGCCAAGGCAACTTTTTCCGATCACGCCGTGGCCGAAATACGCGAAATGGACGGCTACATAGACGAACTGTATAAAAACGTGGAGATGACGTTCGCCAACCATAACTTAAGCTACACGCAGAACATCGACGCCGCCGAAAACGCCGTGGACGAGATGTGCGCAAAGATGAAGGAAGCGCACCTGCGCCGCACCAACGAGGGGCGCTGCTCGCCCGAAGCCGGCTCGATATACCTCCAGCTGGCCGTCAATATGGAGCGCATAGGCGACCACCTCAACAATATCGCAAACTCCGTAAAAACCTACGTGGAACCCAATTCGTGACCTTTCGGCACACAGCGCAAACCCGCGCCGCAATTAATTATGCGGCGCGGGATTTTTTGCGGCAGATGCGCGCATATGCGTCATTTAACGGCGGCAATCACATCTTTCAGTTCGGTCAAAAAGGCCGCCGCCGCGGGCGAAAATACCTGACCGCGTTTCCAGGCGACGTTCAGACGCGAGCGGAGCGGCGGGTCGAGCGGTTTAAAGCACAGCGGGCCGTCATCCGTGTTCAGCAGTCCGTCCAGCCCCACTGCGCAGCCCAAGCCCCTCTCCGCCAGCAGCGAGGCGTTATACAGCAGGTTATATGTCGCCACTATATTCAGTCCGTCGTCTCCGCCGAACCACTCCGAAACAAGGCTGTTGCCCAGCGAATGGCGCGAGCGTATCAGCGGTTCCCCGGCAAGGTCGGCGGCCGTCACGCTTTGCTTTCGCGCCAGCGGGTGGTCGCGCCGCACGAATATGCCCCACATGTCCGTGACGGGCAGGCGGATATGCTCATATCCGGCAAGGTCTGTGGGCTCTATGAATATGCCGAAATCTATCAGGCCCTTGTCAAGGCGCTCGGCTATTGCCTCGCCGTCGCCGCTGTATATGTGCAGGGTAACTTCGGGGTGTCTTTTATTCAGTCTCGCCGCGGCCTCGGCCACCAGACGGAACGCCCGCGTCTCTCCGCCGCCCACGCGCACGTCGCCCGCCACGGTGCCGTCGGGCGACTTTATCTCCTGCTCCGTTCGCCCGTACAGCTCAAGTATCTCCGCGGCCCGCTTTTTCAGTAGTTTCCCGGCCTCGGTCAGCGTTATTTTTCTTCTGCCGCGCTCAAACAGCTGTCTGCCAAGTTCGGCTTCAAGATTTTTCATCTGCCGCGACAGGTTCGGCTGCGTCACGTACAACGTCTCCGCGGCCTTTGTTATGCTCTCCGCCTTGGCCACGGCCAAAAAGTATTTCAGTTCACGCAGTTCCATTTTCTTGCTCCTTTGCAGTCATTTTAGCACCTCATAATATGCCTGTCAATTATGATTTGGCATAAATTATAAGCAATTGACATATTTCGGGCGGTATAGTAAAATACTTTCTGAAGGAGAACAAGAGGAGAATATATGCAACGCGAACAATTTATTGCGGCTCTCGCCGCCGACCCGTATATACCGGCGGGCTCCGAAATGCACATGCACATGCACGAGGCGGCCGCCAGAGCGCAGGCCATAACGCACGAGCTGAACTGTGGGATACATACGCAGGAGGAGCGCGCCGAGATCTTCGGCAGGCTGACCTGCGGCGGCGCGGGCGAAGGTTTGGTCATATTCCCGCCATTCTATGCCGATTACGGCATGAACATTCATCTCGGCAAAAACGTGTTCATCAATGCGGGGTGCTGTTTTCAGGACCACGGCGGCATTTATATCGGCGACAACGCGCTCATCGGCCACTGCGCCGTAATAGCCACGCTCAATCACGGCGCCGATCCCGGCAGGCGGGCCGACATGACGGTCGCCCCCGTTCGCATTGGCCGCGGTGTGTGGCTGGGTGCCCGCGTGACCGTGCTGCCCGGCGTAACCATCGGCGACGGTGCGATAATCGCGGCGGGCGCGGTCGTAAACCGCGATATCCCCGCAGGCGTGCTTGCCGCGGGCGTACCCGCAAAGGTGGTCAAAAAGCTTACGTAAAAAACTTGCCGGAGTGCCGTAATTGCGGTCGCGACGTTCGCTCCGCCGCTCATTCGCGCGCGTCTGGTTCGTTCGTCCGCACATATGTGCGGGGCAATGCGTGCGCGGCAAATGCTTTCGGCCGTAGTCGGATTATGTTCCGGCGCCGGCCGTTTTCTGCTTTAGTTGCGCAATATGCGGCACGCAGTCATGACTGCGTGCCGCATATTGCGCAAAACGGATATGATAATTATCTCCAACAGAATTTGCGCAATTTACATTTGCGGCGTTTGCCCGCGCCGGCGCTCAAATTGTTGACACGTCAACAATTTGAGTATATAATGGCTTGCGTCAGTCGGACGCATTTGGCAAAAGATATGGAAGATCTGTTTGAAAAATTCACCGTAAGCATATTGAAACTCAACAAGCTCGTTCAGCGCATCAAGGCGTGCGAGATGAAAAAATTCGGGCTCAAGTCCGTACACGCCATGTGCCTGTATCATCTCAGCGTGCACGGTCAGGGCCTTTCCGCCGGCCGTCTCGTAAAGCTCACGCTCGAAGACAAGGCTGCAATTTCGCGCGCTCTTTCCGATATGCGCAAAATGGGCTATGTGGAATACGACGCGTCCCGTCACGGCGCGCCCGTAAAGCTCACCCGTTCGGGGGCCGAGCTGGCCGAAAGCATACGCGCCCGCGCGGGCGCTGCTGTCGGCGCCGGAAGTTTGAAGTTTACTCCCGCTCAAAGAGAATTTTTTTACAGATCTCTGATAACCATATCCGACAATCTGCAGAATTATTACGAAGGACTGACGCATGAAAATACAGACGAAACGGAGTTAAAATGATAAAAATTCTTGTTGACTCGGGCAGCGACGTCCAGAGCGGACAGGCCGCGGCCCTCGGCATCGAAATGTTGCCTTTTACCGTGCGTTTCGGACAAGAGGAGTTTTCGGACGGCGTAACGCTCTCGCACGAACAGTTCTTTGAAAAACTCATCGAAAATGCCGAACTTCCCCAAACCAGCCAGATAAACGAATTTGCCTTTGCGGAAAAATTCGCTCGCCTGACCGCCGACGGAAGTCAGGTGGTGGCCATAACCATCTCGTCCAAGCTTTCGGGCACATATTCCTCGGCCGTCCGCGCCGCAAAAAATTTCCCCGGCCGCGTGTTCGTCGTCGACAGCCTTAACGCCTGTCTGGGCGAGAGGATATTGCTCGACTACTGTATCCGTCTCGTGGGCGAGGGCAGGCTTTCGGCGGAGCAAATAGCCGCAGAGCTTGTGGCCAGGCGCGAAAAGATAAAGCTTCTTGCCGTGCTGGACACGCTGAAGTATCTGCGCAAGGGCGGCAGGATCTCCGCCGTCGCGGCGGTCGCCGGCGAAATGCTCTCCATAAAGCCCGTTATAACCGTGTCGGGCGGCGAAGTTAAGCTTGCAGGCAAGGCCGTCGGCTCCAAAAAGAGCAACAACCTTTTGAATCAGCTCGTGCAAAAGTGCGGCGGCATAGATTTTTCCATGCCGTACGTGCTCGGCTATTCCGGTCTGTCGGACGCGTTTTTGAAAAAGTACATAGCCGACAGTGAGCATTTGTGGAAGGGCAAAACGGACAATATTCCTTACTACCTCATCGGCAGCACGATAGGCACCCACGTCGGTCCGAACGCCATCGCCGTGGCATTCTTTGCAAACTGAACCTGTCCGCGTGCGGCGTCGGTGGCAGATTCCGCATAACATCGTGTTAATCGGCATATAATGCAAATAAACGCGCAAATAAACGCGCCGTGCGGCAAAAACAACTGTTTTTGCCGCACGGCGCATTATATTATCTGTATATACTATATTAACTGTATTATAATTCTTTGGTGCACCCGATACAGATTCGGCTGGCCTTCAGCTCGTCTATGCGCGCCTTCACGCCCGCAGGGTCGTCCAAAAACCGCACCCTGTAAAGGTTGCTCATTTTGTCGAAAATCCTCATCGTGCCCCTGTCCGTCAGCGTGGCAAGCGAGGTGTAGGGGCGCAGCGGCTGAAGGTTTGTGCGCACTTCGTCCACCTGATCCAACGGCAGCGATCTCCAGCCGAACCCGCAGAACATATAAAGCGTTGTTTCGTCGCGCTTTATGGGCTCTGCCGGGGTGATAAAGTAGCTTGCGGCAACATAGGTGGTAACGGCCAGCATTATGGCGGCAACTATCAGCACCAGCAGCATGAGCCCCTGCAGGCGGGCGTAAAAAATGAACCCTGCGGCAAGCGCGCCGCCCCATATTACGGCAAAAACTATTATAAAAATCAAAAACGACGAACTCTTTTCGCCCAGCGTCTTTGCCGCGGCAAGCGCCGCCTTGTCAACTTTTTGCGTCTTCATGCCAACAATTATATCCGCCGCCGTCCCGTCTGTCAAGCCCTGTCGGCGCATTTTGCAGTGAGGTGTGTTGCGCGGCCCGGCTGCGTTAAATCACCGTCTGCCGCATAAGGTTTGCCGGTATGGCTGCTCAGGTATGAATTCTGCGTGACGGCTCTTTCGGCGGAGCGTCGCCGCATGCGCTCCTCGCGCGAACCGCATAATTTCCCGCAAACCATTAAATTCCAAATCAGATTTGTCTTTAGCCTTGCCAAAAACCGTGGCCTTTGCGCAAATGCGCCATACGGCGCCGATTGGTATCTGCCGAAACTCCGCAAGCGGAGCCATCTCTGCGGAGTGTCGCCGCATGCGCTCCTCGCGAGAACGCATAGTTTCTCGCAAATCATGTGACCAAAAAGCAGCCACGCAAATTGCGTGACTGCTTTTTGGTGAAGATGATTGGACTCGAACCAACGACCTCTACCATGTCAAGGTAGCGTTCTAACCAACTGAACTACACCTTCGGGTTATTGCCCTCCCTGCGGGAGGGAAATAGTATAAGCGGGAATACAACTGAAAAGTTGCACTCCCGTAGTGGTGACCCGTACGGGACTCGAACCCATGATACCACCGTGAAAGGGTGGTGTCTTAACCGCTTGACCAACGGGCCGTAAAAGTGATTGGTGCGGCAATATCCCGCGCTCAATCTATATATTCGCCTTTCGGCGCAATTGTTTATTTGGTAGCGACGGGTGGATTCGAACCGCCGACCTGCCGGGTATGAACCGGCCGCTATAGACCAACTAAGCTACGTCGCCAAAAAACTTAAACGTGCGTAAACGTAATTGGTTGCGGGGGCGGGATTCGAACCGCGCGACCTTCGGGTTATGAGCCCGACGAGCTACCTGGCTGCTCCACCCCGCGATAAGCGTTGCGCACGTTCAAGCTTTATTATCATATAGTAAACAATAATTTTTGTCAACTGTTTTTTGCACGCTTGCAAAAAAAATCGGCGAAAATAGTGATAATTATTTTTATGCTGTTGCAATCGCCGCGCCTTGTGTGTTATAATCAATGCATGAAAATCGACCTCGCCGCCCTGAAGGGCAAAAAAGTCTGCGTAGCCTGTTCGGGCGGTAGGGACTCCGTCGCCCTTCTGCACTATCTGTCGTCGCACGGCGCCGAATGGGACATCGCGGTGTGCGCGGTCAACTGCGACCACGGCATGCGCCCTTCGACCTCCGCGCGCGACAGCGCCTTTGTGGCGGAGTTCTGCAAGCGTCTTGGCGTGCCGCTCGCATTTTTCCGTGCCGACGGATTTAAAAGCGAGGGCGAGGCAAGGGAGTGGAGGTATTCCTGCTTTGCCGAAGCGGCGGAGCGGTTCAGCGCGGCGATTGCAACCGCTCACCACGTCGGCGACAATGCCGAAACGCTGCTTTTCAATCTCGCCAGAGGATGCGCGCTCTCGGGCGCGTGCGGCATAGCCCGCTCCTCCGTGCGCCGCGGCGCGGGGTTGGACGGGCGCGGGATAGTCTTTGAGATATTCAGGCCCCTTTCCGATTGCACGCGCGCGGATATCGACGCATACGTGTCCGAAAACGCGCTGCGGTATGTGGACGACGAAACCAACTTCAGCGGGGATTACACCCGCAACTATATACGGCTCAACGTATTGCCCGAACTTTCCAAGGTCGTGCCGGGCGCGGCGGAAAACATGCGCCGTTTTTGCGATATCGCGGCAGAGGACGAACGTTTTCTTTGCTCGCTGGCGGCGGATAAGTGCGCAATATATCCCGACGTATGCTATATTTACGATTGCGCCGCCATGCCCGTGTTCGGGCGCGCGGCGATGAGGGTCGTGCGCGACGCGTTCGGCAAACGCGATTACTGCCGCGGACATATAGAGTCGCTTTATGCCATGCAGCGCGAAAAGCCGGGCAAAAGATATCGGTTTTTGGGTCTGACCGCATGGCGCGAGGAGGGGCGCATCGCCGTAGAGCGCGATTTTGCTCCGCCCGAGCCAATGCCGTTCGGCCTGTTCGACGGCACATATTGCGGGGGTAAACTGCGCATTTCCTGCTCTGCGCCGCATGACGCGCCGGGCGCGCTGCGCCTGGACGCGGACAAGCTGCCCCCCGGCTGCGTGATAAGGCCGCGCGCCGACGGCGACAGATTCACAAAATTCGGCGGCGGCACGAAGAGTCTGGGCGACTATCTGACCGATAAAAAGATACCGGCAAGGCTGCGCGCACGCCTGCCCGTGATAGCCCGCGGCAACACGATATTTGCCGTGTGCGGAGTGGAGATATCCGAACTCGTCCGCGTGGACGAAGGTTCTTCGCGCATAGTGTATATATGCTGCGCGTTCGACTGAACGCGATTTTGCGTCCGCTTGCGCGGCGTTTGTTTTGCAAAAGGAGGGCACATATATGCCGTTTATCGATTGTAAAATAACAAAAAAACTCACCGACGGCCAGAAGGAGGACATCAAGAGCGGGCTGGGCAGGTCGATTTCCGCCATGCACAAGAGCGAAAGTTACCTGATGGTCGGGATAGCCGATTCATATACGCTGTACTTCGCCGGCAAAGAGCTTGCGTCCGGCGCCTTCGTCGACGTCCGCGCGTTCGGGGGAGTGACTCCCGGCGATTGCCGCGCCATGACGGCCGAGATCTGCCGCATTCTTTCGGAGTGCGCCGGCGTGCAGCCGCAGAGCGTGTATGTGACCTACGGCGGTTACGAAAACTGGGGCTGGAACGGCGGCAACTTCTGACGGCGCGCCTGCCTTTTTGCCGTGCCTGTCGTGGCGCGCCCGCGCCTGCGGCCGCATCGTTTTACGCGTCTTTTTATTGAAAATCAATTGCGAGGGATAAATTCATGCACAAAGATCTTGAAAGAATTTTGCTCACCGAACAGCAGATCGGGGAGCGCGTGACTGCCGTCGCGCGCGAGGTGGATAAAGCCATGACGGGCAAGCGGCCCGTGGCTGTCGGCATACTGAAGGGCAGTATAATCTTTTATGCCGACTTCATCCGCTGTCTCACCGTGCCGCTCGAGCTGGATTTTATGGCCGTGTCGTCCTACGGCTCCGGCAGCACGTCCAGCGGCAAGCTGAAGATAAAAAAGGACCTCGACGGCGACGTTAAGGGCCGCGACGTGATAGTCATAGAGGACATAATCGACAGCGGCTTTACTCTCGCATGTCTCAAAAAGCTGCTCTGCGAGCGCGGGGCGGCGTCGGTCACGATAGTTACGCTGCTCGACAAGCACGAGCGCCGCACCGAGGACATCGCGCCCGACTACAACTGCTTTGAAATACCCGACGAGTTTGTCGTCGGTTACGGTCTCGACTACGACGAGGAGTACCGTTCGCTGCCGTATATAGGCATTCTCAAACGTTCCGTATATCAGAAGTGACCTTGCGCATTTTTCCTTGCCGTCTGTTTTGCGCGGACATGCATAAAAATCCTGCCGCCGCAAAAAATGATTGTAAGGAGATTTGCTTATGATAGTCATCAATTTCATTTCTTACATTCTCGTGCTCATCGGCGCGATAAACTGGGGTCTGTACGGGATATGGAATTTCAACCTCGTCGGCTGGATATTCCAAGGTCCCCGCTCGGTCGGTTCGGTGATAGTTTACATCGTCATCGCGGTGGCCGCGCTCTGGCTTATCATCTCGCCCATCATCACGGGCAGGGGACTGCTGCTCACCATGCACGGCAGGGAAGAGGGCGCCCGCAACTAATTTTAAAAGTTTCGATCTTGGCGGGCGCGCCGCGTTTGCGGCGCGCCCGCTCTTTGTCCGCGGCAAAAGGTCGGGTTTAATGTTCCGTCGGCCGTTGTCCGCTCCCCCGCGTCTGCGATCCGTTTTTTGCGCAATTTTGCCGCTCCCCCTTGAATTGTCTGCGCCGGCGTGGTATAATGTATTGCGAACAGAGCGGCGGAGTAGCGGAATTTTTTACATAATTTAACATTATTTTCACAAATATGCGACGCCGCGTTCATTTATCCGGTTTATAATCGGTTTATATATAATAATATAGATCAAGTCAAACGGCGCCCGGGATATTCCGGGCAAAGGCGGGATACAGGCATGAACGACAACAGCTTTCTCACTCTCACCGACGTAAGCAAGGATTACAAGGTAGGCAGCATAACGGTAAACGCGCTCAAGCACGTTTCGTTCGAACTCAACGACGGCGAGTTTGCCGTCGTGGTCGGCAGTTCGGGCGCGGGCAAGACAACGCTTTTAAATCTGCTCGGCGGCATGGATGCGGCCACCGGCGGCAAGATCGTGCTTGACGGCAAGGAACTCACCGGGCTCGGCCGCAAGGGTCTCACCGATTTCAGGCGCAACGACGTCGGGTTCGTGTTTCAGTTCTACAATCTGATGCCCAATCTCACCGCGCTCGAAAACGTGGAGATCGCCGTCGAAATATGCAAGGACCATCTAAAACCGGAGGAAGTGCTTGAAGAAGTCGGGCTCTCCGAGCGGCTCAACAACTTCCCCGCGCAGCTCTCCGGCGGCGAACAGCAGCGCGTGTCCATAGCGCGCGCTATAGCAAAAAATCCCAAGCTCCTGCTGTGCGACGAGCCAACCGGCGCGCTCGATTACGAAACGGGCAAAAGAATACTCAAACTGCTGTACGACGTGTCCAAAAAGCGCAACCGTCTCGTTATAGTCGTCACGCACAACTCTGCGCTCAAGGAGATGGCGGACAAGGTCATCTATATCCGCAGCGGCGAGATAGAGAGGATAGAGGTCAACCCCGATCCCCGGCCCGTGGACGAGATAGAGTGGTAAGGGGGCTCCGCCATGAAGACCTATTTAAAGACTCTGGGCAGAATGTTTTCGCGTCACGTAACGCGCTTTGTGTCTATAATATTCATCGTGTTGCTCGCGGTGGGGTTCTCTTCGGGCATAGGTTCTGCCAACACCAAGATAGACCGCTCGCTGAGCGACTATTACGTGTCGAACAGCGTTTCGGACATAATTCTCAAGAGCAAATCCGACGACGGCTTCTCTTCCGACGACGTCGCCGCCGTCGAAGAACTGCTCACATATGACGGCGTTGCTCCCAAAATAAGCACGGGCATGTCCGTCGACGTTGAACTTGAATACTCCGACGGCAATTCCTATCTTACAAGGATATATTTTATCGACGACTTCTCCGTCTCTGTAGAGGATTGGGAGGTAAACGCTGCGGAGATGATATCCTCCGCGGACGTCGGCGGGGACGACATAGTCGCCTATGCCCAGCAGCCCAATCGTTCGCTCGCCGGAATAGAGCAGGGCAGCAAGCTCACCATAGATTTTGTGGACATCCTCGATCAGCTGTCCGTTCAGGACACCGGCGAGGGGCTGGACGATTCTATGAAGAGCATGATCGAAATGTTAGTGCCCGAAGAGGACAGGATAAAGCAGGTCACGATAGCGGGCACGATACAGTCGCCGCTCATATTCGCCTTCGACGGCGAGCCCAGCTACGTCAACGGCGAGGACGCCGAAATACCCGAAACGGGCACCGGCCTTGGCGGGCTTACGACCATACGCAACGCCGTCTGGCTGTCCTCCGACATAATACCCTCCGTTATGGGCAATGCGCTGCTGCCGACGGGCGACATGTATATATCTCTGTCCGCGCAGGATCACGGCGGCATATTCACCGATTCGTACAAGGAGCATATCGAAGGCGTCTCCGAAGAGCTCGTCGCGCTGTTCGCGCCGCAGTCAGCCGAGGGCGGGGAGGCGGACGGCGCCGTGCAGGTGATAAGCCTTTACGACAACTTCTCGTTCTACTCTCTGCACAGCTATTCGCAAAAGGTGCAGGCTCTCGGCTGGGTGCTCGTGGTGGCGTTCATATTCGTCACGGCGCTCGTGGTGTTCTCCAACATATCGAGGCTGATGGAGGAGGAGCGCGGTCAGGTGGCCTGTCTGCGCACGCTGGGCTATTCGGCGTTCAAAATTATTTTCAAATACGCGCTCTTCGCCGCCATCGCCACGGGCATAGGCGGCGTAGCCGGTTACTTCGTCGGCTCGGGCGTATCCATATTTGTGTACGACGTGTTCGGCTATTCCTACGCGATGCCGCCCATGTCGGGCTATTTCGACGTCACTTTCTTCCTTGTGGTGTTCTGTATAATAGTCGCCGCAATCATGTTCGCCACTCTGTTTTCGGGCATAAAGATGACCACGGAAACGCCCGCGAACCTGCTCCGCCCCAAGCCCCCCAAGGCGGGCAAAAAGGTTATTCTGGAGCGCGTGCCGTGGCTTTGGAACCTGTTGTCTTTCAAGTATAAGTCCACCGTCCGCAACGTGCTCAGGTACATGAGCAGATTTTTAATGACCGTTATCGCCGTGGCGATATCCATGGCGCTTGTCATGGGCGGTCTGGCCATACTCGACCTGTGCACCACCGGCGTCATTCAGTCCGATTCCATAATAGGCATAGCCGTCATGATAATCGCCTTCGCGGGGCTGCTCACGGCCGTGGTGGTGTACACGCTCACAAACATCAACATCAGCGAGCGCAACCGCGAGCTGGCCACGCTGATGGTGCTCGGCTATCACGACGGCGAAGTTTCGGGCTACATCTATCGCGAAATTTACATCGACGCCGCGGTGGGCATAGTCTTCGGCTATCCGCTGGCCGCGCTGCTCATCTGGGTGGTGTTCACTATGATAGGTCTCGGCACGCTGGGCGGGGTCAGCTGGTACATGTGGCTGGCGGCTCCCTGCGTGGTGGCGCTGTTCACATGGCTGGTAACCATAATCCTCCGTCGCAAGATAGTGCGCGTAGACATGAACGAAAGCCTTAAGGCCATCGAGTGACGCCTTGCCTGCGGCGGCTTCCGCCGGATTGAAAATTTTTAAAATAAATCGCAACTTTTGCGGATAGAAACCTGCGTCCGCCCGCGCATATGCGCGGGCGGACGCAGGTTTTTTCGTATTGATAGCAGATCGGAAGCGCGGGCGGACGCGGCGGCTGCGCGTCCGCGCCCGCGTTTTCGGCAAAACGCGCCCCGAAAAGTCATGCTTTTGCAGATTTTGCGCCCGCCGCGGTGCTATCATGCGTATAAACCTTTAAGGAGGCGGCTATTTTGAAAGTTCATACGGCGCGTTCGGGCGGGGTGTTGAAGATCAGGCTTTCGGGCGAGATGGACGAATATTCCGCGCCGCAGGCGCGGGCCGTCTGCGACAGATTCATCGAAGGCAATCCCACCGCGCGGCATGTGATAATCGATCTCGGCGAGGTGGCCTTCATGGACTCCGCGGGCATAGGATTTCTTATAGGCAGGTACAAAAAGGCCAGGCGGAACAACATGACCCTGCAGGTGGAAAATCCCGACTTTGCCGCCGACAAAGTGCTGTCGCTCAGCGGCATATACACGCTCATCCCCAAGCTCTGACGAAAATTTTTTCAAATTTCATTCGCGAGGTCAATACATAAACTTATGGTCAACAACTATTTACAGCTCCGTTTCAGTGCGCTCGCCTGCAATCAGGCTTTCGCCCGCGACGCTGTGGCGGCGTTCTGCGTCTGCCGCAATCCTTCGCTGTCCGTGCTGTCGGACATCAAAACAGCCGTGTCCGAAGCCGTTACAAACTGCACCGTGCACGCCTACGGCGGCGAGCCCGGGCTCGTCACGGTGGAGTGCAGGATAGAGGACGGCGCGCTACATATCACGGTCAGCGACGAGGGCAGGGGCATCGACGACGTGGAAAAGGCCGTAACGCCCTTTTTCACCACGCTGCCGGACGAAGAGCGCTCGGGCATGGGGTTCACTATAATGCAGACTTTCATGGACGAGTTCAAAGTGCGTTCGGTCAGGGGCGAGGGCACCGTCGTGTACATGACCAAACAACTTGACCCGGAAGTGGAGAATGTTTGAAAGTCAGCCGATAGATCAATGCATAGACGCGGCCAAGGCGGGCGACGCCGCGGCCAAGGAGCGCCTGCTTGCCGAAAACCGCAACCTGATGCGCTCCATAGTGCGCAGATATCTTAACAAGGGCGTGGAGTACGACGACCTGATGCAGCTTGCCGGAATGGGACTTTTAAAGGCAATAAACGGTTTCGACAAGTCCTACGGCGTCAGGTTTTCAACCTATGCCGTTCCCATGATAGCGGGGGAGATCAAGCGCTTCATGCGCGACGACGGCTCCATAAAAGTCAGCCGCTCGCTAAAGGCGGCCGCAAAGAGCATAAATGCCTTCGTTGAGGAATATTCGGCCGTCAACGGCGTTCAGCCGTCCGTCGGGCAGATATCCGAAAAGTTCGGCATGCCCCCGTCGGAGGTGGTCTTTACCATGGGCTCCTCGCGCATGCCGCTCTCGCTGTTTGCGCAGTCCGACTACCGCGACGACAAATCCCGTCTGCTCCTCGATCAGCTGTCCTCCGGCGACGATCAGGACGAGATGATAGAGAGCATGGAACTGCGCGCGGCGATAGACGAGCTGCCCGACCGCGAAAAAAAGGTTGTCATGCTGCGCTATTTCCGCGACATGACCCAATCGGAGGTCGCGGCCATGCTCGGCGTGTCGCAGGTGCAGATCTCGCGCATAGAAAACAAGATAATGGAGCGTTTCCGCAAAAAGCTGACGGGCTGAAGGGCTTTTTGCGGAGCAAAATTGCGCGCGGCGGCAAAGATAATTTACCGCCGCGCGCTTTACACTCCCGCGCGCTCGTGCTATAATATATGCGCAAATATACAAACAACGGGAGAACATCATGATAAATCAGAAAAGCGTGCAGCTGGGTTCGGTCCGCTCGGTCATCCGCGAACTTTTTGAATACGGCAAAAAGCGCAAGGCGCAGATAGGCGAGGAGAACGTATTCGACTTCTCTCTCGGCAACCCCTCGGTTCCGCCCCCCGCCGAAGTGGGGCAGGCTCTCGTCGACATACTCTCCGGCAGCGATCCGGTGGCCGTGCACGGCTACACCTCGGCTCAGGGCGACGCTTCCGTGCGCGCGGCCGTGGCCGACTATATAAATTCCCGCTTCTTTTCGGGCGTCGGCGCCGACAACATCTACATGACCTGCGGCGCGGCGGCTTCGCTCACCATAACGCTCAACGCTCTGCTCAACCCCGGCGACGAGGTTATAACCGTCGCGCCCTATTTTCCCGAATATAAGGTCTTCTGCGAGCATGCGGGCGGCAGGCTCGTGGCGGTCCGCGGCGAGGAGGGTACCTTTCTGCCTGACGTCGCCGCCATCGGGCGCGCCATAACGCCCAACACGAAGGCCGTGCTCTTGAATTCGCCCAACAACCCCTCCGGCGTGGTCTATCCGGCCGGGCGCATAGCCGAACTGTGCGCGCTGCTGCGCGCATGCGGCGAGCAGGGCCAGACCATATATCTCATTGCGGACGAGCCCTACCGCGAGCTGGTTTTCGGCGACGCGGAAGTGCCGTACATAATGAATTATTACGACAACAGCATAGTCTGTTATTCCTTTTCAAAGTCGCTGTCGCTGCCGGGCGAAAGGATCGGCTACATAGCCGTCAACCCCGCCATGCCCGATAGCGGCACGGTGTACGCCGCCGTGTGCGGCGCTGGCAGGGCGCTGGGCTATGTGTGCGCTCCCGCGCTCTTCCAGCTGCTCGTGCCCCGCGTTCTCGGTCTCACTTCGGATATCTCCGTTTACCGCCGCAACCGCGACAGGCTCGCCGCCGCGCTCGAGGAATACGGCTTCAAGGTGGTCAGGCCGGACGGCGCGTTCTATCTGTTCGTGCAGTCGCCCGAACCCGACGCCGACGCCTTTGCCGAAAGGGCAAAGCAGTTCGAGCTTTTGATAGTGCCCTCCGGGTCGTTCGGCGTGGACGGCTATGCGCGCATTTCCTACTGCGTTTCGCCCGACATGATAGAGCGTTCGCTGCCCGCGTTCGGGGCGCTCGCCCGAAGCTACGGTCTGACGGGAGCCAAAGGCTGAAACCTTCCGGCGGGCAGGTAGGGTCAACGCCGTAAACCCGAATTGTATCGTCTGCCGGCAACGCAACGCCGCGGCGCGCTTGCAAGCGCGCCGCGGCGTATGTGTTTTTTATCTCTTTCCGCAGAGGATATGTGGCTATTTTTTTACGGGCGAACCGCAGTAGGGGCATCGGCCGCCGTGGCCCACGTATGTGAATTTTGCCCCGCAGTAGGGGCACTCCGCGGCCTTTTCGCGCTGTTCCGCGCCTATATTTTCGTTCAGCGTTATGCTGTCGCCCTCGCGCTTGTACCCGGCGAGGAAACCCTTGTTAAAGGCCTTGTCAAGGTATCCGCGCACGGACTTTTCGTCCATGGAAAGTTGCGAAGCTATCTCCTGCACGGTGTAAAGATGTTCATCCGTCACGGCGGCTACGACCCGCCTTAAAGTGCGCGCCGAACCGTACATTATCCACGCCACGGGCATCGCGTAAAAGCCTATCGCCGTGCAGGCTATGCCTGTGCCCATCAGCGCCCATATCTCCTTGTTCGCACCTATTATTATCGACGGAATACCGCCGACAAACATGATCGTGAGTATAATGGACAGAATAAACATTCCTGTCACATAGGCGTTTGCTTTTTTCATTCTGCACCCTCTGAATAGCTGTTTATCGTGTATTTATTATACGCCGGCGCCGGCAATTTGTCAACGGCCGTTGACATATCGGCGCAACAATGTTATAATCATAATATATAGCCGCTCCTGCGGCGGAGGTGATATATGGCGCTTTTAAACGTGATAGAGTGGGTGGATACCTCCCACGACGAAATCCTGCATAAGTACGATACGCGCAAAAACATAGTCAAGCGCTGGTCAAAGCTCACCGTGCGCGAAGGTCAGGTGTGCGTGTTCTGCGACAAGGGCGAGATAGCCGACGTGTTCAAGCCCGGCATGTACAGTCTCAACACCGATACTTTGCCCATACTCACGGCCCTTTTGTCCTGGGCCTATGCATTCGAATCGCCCTTCAAGTCCGATATTTACTTTGTCAGCACCCGTCAGTTCGTCAATCAGAAGTGGGGCACGGCCACGCCCGTGCTCATCAAGGACGCCCGTCTGGGCACCGTCCGCGTGCGCGGCTACGGCACATATTCGTTCAGGGTGGCCGACGCCGCGGCGTTTTTAAAGGAGCTGTCCGGCGCGCGCTGCTCGTTCACGACCGCCGACGTCGAAAATTACATACGCTCCGTGCTCGTCATGGGCATGTCGGACGTGCTCGGCGACTGCGGAGTGGCGGTCGAGGACATGGCCGGCAAACTGATTGAGCTGTCGTCCGTAGTATTAAAGAGCATTTCTCCCCGCTTCAAGGCGCTTGGTCTGGAACTTTCGGCCTTCAATTTTGAAAGCGTGTCGCTCCCGCCGGAGGTGGAAAAGGCCATCGACGAAAACGCGCGCCTCGGCGTGCTGCGCGGCAACGTGGATATATATACCCAGATAGCCAAGGCCGACGCCCTGAAGGAGGCGGCCAAAAATCCCGGCGGCATGGGCGGGATCGTCGGTGCGGGTCTCGGGCTCGGCATAGGCGCCGACATGGGCAAAACGCTGGGCGAGACGATGACCTCCTCCGTCGGCGGCAAAAAGTGCCCGGTCTGCGGCGCGTCCATGCCGGCGGGCGCCAAGTTCTGTCCGGAATGCGGCTCCAGCGTCGGCCGTGCCTGCCCCAAGTGCGGCGCGGCAGTCTCCGCGGGCACGAAGTTCTGCCCCGAATGCGGCGCAAAACTCTGACCCGCCGCCCGCGCTTCGCGCAATAAAAAAATTAAGATATGCCAATTGCACAAGGGATAAGCCGCGGTTTATCCCTTGTTTTGCTATGCTTAAACCGCGTCATGATTCAATAATGCCAAATCGGGCTGCAACGGCACGGGCGTGCCGTTTTTTTTGATTGGCGGAATTGTAGCGCAATACGATCGAGCGATACATATGCGGGCGTTCCTTAATCGGGAGCGCTCTTATTTTTTGACAAATATCTGCGCTGCTCTTGCAAAATCCGTTCGCCTGTGATATACTGTAAGCGGCACAAAACTTCATGATTCCATGCAATGGATACGAATAGGCATTTCGTATCTCTATTTTTCCATTGCATGGGAAGTTTTGTGCCAACAATCGGAGATATGATGCAGGGCGTGTCTTCGGTTGAAGGCACGCTTTTTTATTGCCATGCAAAGAAAATTACGGAGGAAAGATATGAAACGTAAATTATTGCTTGCGCCGCTGACAATTATTATGACTGTCACTTGTGCAATTGGTTTTTCCGCATGTGAAAGGCATACGCATGCCATGACGCATCATCCGGCCACGGCGGCGACCTGCACGGAGGACGGCAATGTGGAGTATTGGTCCTGTTCCGATTGCGGAAAGAATTTTGCGGACGAAGACGGCGATGAGGAAATTACAACGATCGTAATTCCCGCAACGGGTCATACCTACTCTGAAGAATGGACTTCCGACGATGACTATCATTGGCATGCGGCCACTTGCGGACACGACGTAGAGGTTAAAGACAGAGCCGAACATGCTTGGGACAGCGGAGAGATAACTGCGGAGCCGACTTGCACGGAGCCGGGTGTAAAAACTTATACCTGCACGGTTTGCGACGCTACAAAAACCGAAACGGTTTCCGCAACGGGTCATACCTATTCCGATAAATGGTCGTACGACGAAGACTATCATTGGTACGCTGCCACTTGCGGACATAATGAAGAGACAAAGGATCAATCAGAACACACGCTCGTTGACGGTATTTGCACTGTGTGTGATGCGTTTATCGGCACCAAGGGGTTAGAATATACTCTCTCCGACGACGGAACATACTACATAGTTTCGGGCATCGGCATAGCCGTAGATGAGAATATTATCATACCCAATATGTATGGCGGCAAACCGGTTACGGAAATAGGCAGTCAGGCATTTTACCAGAATCAGACCATTCAGAGCGTGGCGATACCTGACAGCGTCACTGCTATCGGCAGCTATGCTTTTCGCGAATGTGCAAGTTTAACCGATGTTACAATCGGCAGTAGCGTTGAAACCATAGAAAAGCAAGCGTTTGCAAAGTGTGCAAGCCTTGAAAACGTAGTCATAAAAGACGGGGTTGCAATGATAGGCGAAACGATGTTCTGGGAATGCCCGTTGACAAAAATAATTATTCCTGACAGTGTAACCTCGATAGGCGCCAACGCTTTCCGCGACTGCGCAAGTTTAAGCGACGTAACAATCGGCAGCGGCGTTGAAACCATAGGCAGCCGGGCATTTTACGGTTGCACCATAGAAAGTGCTGTGGTGTCCGCCTCTGCAATGGATAACTATATGCAAGAAAACGGTACGCTACCGGGCGATGCGTCATATCTTATAGCGCCCGGCTATCTTAAAACGCTGATACTGACGGGCGAAGGCGAGATGGCCGACTATTTACTGTTTGGTTACAACAAACTTGAAACTCTCATTATTTGCGAGGGCATCACTTCAATAGGCTACAGTGCGTTTAATCGCTGTCTTTCGCTTAAAAGTATCGTCATTCCGAAAAGCGTCATATCGGTAGGCAGCGGCGCAACCGATTATTGCGACGCGTTGGAAACGGTATATTACGGCGGCACGGAGAGCGATTGGGAGAGTTTGGATATATCTTTTACCAGTACGGAACTCACCAACGCTGCGCGCTACTATTACAGCGAAACCCGGCCGACGGAGGAGGGAAACTTCTGGCATTACGATACGGACGGCGTAACGCCCGTCATATGGAAAGATGAAACCTCAAATTAAAGACAGAGCGTCTGATTTGCAATAAAGTATATTAAACAGGAGGGTTTGCATGAAAAGAAAACTTTTTGCCATAGTGCTTGCATTTGCAGCGGCTGTCTGTCTCGCTGTCGGCCTTTCTGCCTGTGCCCTTTTCGGAGGAGACGAGCAGCATACCCACACAATGACGTACCATCCTGCGGTTGAGGCCACCTGCACCGAAAACGGCAGCCCGGAGTATTGGTCGTGTTCGGGATGCGGCAAAAACTTTGCCGACAAAGATGGTACGCGGGAACTCACCTCTGTAGTCGTAAATGCAACCGGGCACAGCTGGGGCGATTGGGCGGTAACTACCGAAGCCGACTGCGAAATAGAAGGCGAACGCACGCGTACCTGCGCGCGCTGTCAAGCGACAGAGAGAGAAACGATCGACGCGCTCGGGCACAGCTGGGGCGGATGGACGAACGAGGGCGATGTCCACGCAAGGACGTGCGAAAACTGTGGCAATGAGGACAGGCAGGCGCACACGTTCAGTGAAGGGTTTTGCTCCGTCTGCGGCGAGCCGGAACTTGAACTGTGGAATGCCGGAACATACTACATCGTTACCGGATTAGGCCATTCGGATGGTTCAAACGTTGTGATCCCATCCGAATATAACGGTATAAAGGTGTCTGTAATATATACCCGCGCTTTTAACGAAGAGCCAAGTCTTGAAAGCATTTACATACCCGCAAGCATACAGGCGATCGGAGAATCGGCATTCTGGGGAAGCGCTAACCTGAAAACTGTTACGTTTGAAGAAGGCAGCCTTCTTACGAGTATCGGCAACAACGCATTTCAGAGATGTACCTCTCTCGAAGAAATCGCGCTCGGCGATTATGTGCAGGAAATCAAGAGTTTTGCCTTTGCCGACTGCTCCTCGCTGAAAAAAGTTACCTTGGGAAGCTCGGTAACGGAGATAGGGTTCAGAGCATTTGCCGGTACTCCCGTCACGGAAATCACCATACCGGAAAGCTTACAACTGCTCGGCGGTTCGGCGTTTGTAGGCTGCGACGAATTGGCGCTCATAAATTATAACGCCGTCAATGCGCAGATGATCGAGGGAGAGAGCAACCCGTTTGACGGGGCGGGCGAAAATACGGACGGCGTAAAGATAGTGATAGGCGATAAAACGGAAGTACTTCCCGACAAGCTGTTTTCGTGGACGAACATAGCCGAAATACAATTCGGAAGTTCGCTGAAAACCATAGGCGAATATGCCTTTAACCGTTGCGGGGAATATATTACGGAATTCACGATACCCGCCAGCGTAACTACGATAGGTGCCTATGCATTCACTAATTGCAGTGTTTTAGAGAGCGTTACGATAGAGGGCTCTCCCACAATAGGGAATAATGCCTTTTACGAGTGCGCAGCGCTCAGAGAAATCGATCTGGGTGGAGCGACGGAAATCGGAGAAAGCGCCTTCCGCGGTTGCACGGCGCTTACGCAAATAACCATTCCCGGTTCGGTCACAGTCATAGGCGAAGATGCTTTTTACGGCTGTGAAGAGCTTGCAAGCGTCGCGATTGGCGACGGGACTCAGACAATAAGCAGCAGTGCCTTCTTCAATTGCAGAAAACTCTCCGAAGTCACTCTCGGCGAAGGGCTGCTTACGATCGAGGGATATGCATTCAATAATTGCAGGGCCCTGAAAACGCTCACAATACCCGCAAGCGTAACTAAAATAGAGCGGGCGGCGTTCAGCGGGGTTAGTTTCGGCAGCGTCATATTCAAACAGCCTTCGGGCTGGACGGAGGTGGCAACAGGTGAAGCCGTAGCCCGTTCCGTACTTTCCGAGCCCGCCTCTGCGGCGGAATATATCAGCGGCTACAATCCGGAAATCGTCCGCGGAGTTTAATGCCGAAAAATCTGCAGAAAGCGCAAATGTAAATAAAAATCAAGCAACTTTACGTAATTCAAATAATACAGGGGAGAATTTTATGAAAAGAAAATTATTAGTTATTTTGCTCGCACTTATGGCGACTGTTTGTCTTGCTTTCGGACTTTCTGCTTGCACAGGAAGTGAAAGTCATGAAGCTGAACAGGGAGGAGGTACCAGTCATAAGCACATAATTAACTACGTTGCCGCTGAGACTGCTACCTGCACGCAGGATGGGCACGCAGAATATTGGTATTGCGCAGATTGCGGTAAATATTTCACCGATGCCAAAGGCGATAACGAAACCACCATTGAGCAACTTGAAATACCTGCCACTGGTCACACTCCCGCAGACTCTGTGCGCGAAAACGAAGAGCCCGCAACCTGCACCGCCGAAGGCAGCTATGACGAAGTTGTCTATTGCGAAATCTGCGATACAGAAATAAGCAGGACTTCAAAGACGATAGATAAACTTGCTCACACTTCTGCCGACCCCGTGCGCGAAAACGAAGAGCCCGCAACCTGCACTGTTGAAGGTAGCTATGACGAGGTTATCTATTGTGAAGTCTGCCACGAAGAGATAAGCAGAACTTCAAAGACGATAGATAAACTTGCACACACTCCCGCAGACTCTGTGCGCGAAAACGAAGAG
>CASDRK010000015.1 GCA_949283125.1 uncultured Clostridia bacterium | reverse complement strand
CGCGCGCCGCGGCGCGCGCGGGCGCGCTTGTCGGCGCGGCCGCATTCGTGGCCGTCGTCGTCGCGGCGCAGCGCTTTGTGTTCAGGATAGACGTCACGGGCAGCGGCGCTCATCTCGCGCCGCAGGTCGTCGCCATTCTTGGCGGCGAGGGCATAAGCGTCGGCAGGCCGTGCGGCAAGGTCTCTCCGTCGGTCACGGCGCGCATAATGGCTCTGCCCACAGTTACTTTCTGCTCCGTTCAGAAGCGTGGCACGGCGGTGATAGTGGACGTGGAGTGCGGCTCCGGCGGCATATCTCCGTCGCCGCGCGTTCCCCTCCTTTCCCCCGTTTCGGGGGTGGTGGAGCGGCTGGTGGCGCTGTGCGGCACGCCGCGCGCGGAGGAGGGTCAGAGCGTTTCCGTCGGCGACGAGCTCATATCTCCCTGTTATTCCGGACCTTCGGGCGAGGAATACCCCTGTCTTTGCGCGGGATACGCGCACATACGCGTCCGCGCGAGCATATGCGTCGCCGCCGAAGAGGAGAGCGACTCCGGCCTTGCGGCCGCCCTCGCCGCCGCGGAGCTGTACGCCGAGGGGGCGGAAGTGCTCTCGCACCGGGTGCGCGCCGTCTCGCAGGGCGTCGTGTATCAGGTGGATTTTACTTATATTTACACGGCAAGCATCAACATGCAATAATTTTTGCGGAGTTTTATGGATATAACCCGAAGAGTAAACCTGGGCAGCGTGGACAGGCTGTCGCGCGTGCTGGGCACGTTCGATGAAAATCTGAATACCGTCGTGCGCGAGCTGGGCGTCGCCGTCCGCGTGGACGGGCTCGAAGCCGTAGTCACCGGCGCCGAGGACGGCGCCAACCGCGCGGCGGAAGTAATAGAAAGTCTGGCCCGGCTGTCCGAAACGGGCGAAAAGATAGACAAGGGCAGGGTGGTGTACTGCATCGAGCTGGCCAAAGAGGGCAGGGCCTCGGACATATTAAGGCTCTCCTCCGGCGCGGTCACCATAACCTACCGCGGCAAGCCCGTAAAGTGCCGCACGGTCGGCCAGCAGGCCTACGTGGACGCCATCAGGCACAACACCGTGGTGTTCGGCATAGGCCCCGCGGGCACGGGCAAGACGTATCTTGCCGTGTGCATGGCCGTGCAGGCCATGAAGCAGAAGCAGGTGGACAAGATAATCCTCACCCGCCCCGCGGTGGAAGCGGGCGAAAAGCTGGGCTTTCTGCCCGGCGATCTTCAGACCAAGGTCGACCCCTACCTGCGGCCGCTGTACGACGCCCTGCAGGAGATGCTCGGCCTCGAAACCTATGCAAAGTTCATGGAGCGCGGCTCCATCGAAATAGCTCCGCTGGCATATATGCGCGGGCGGACGCTGTCCAACGCCTTTATAATACTCGACGAAGCCCAGAATACCACGCCCGAACAGATGAAGATGTTCCTTACAAGGCTGGGCGACGGCAGCAAAATGGTCGTCACGGGCGACGTCACGCAGATAGACCTGCCGGAAGGCAAGCGCAGCGGCCTCGTCCGCTCGGTCGAGATCCTGCGCGGCATCGAAGGGATACGCATAATGGAGCTCACAGCCAAGGACGTCGTGCGCAATCCGCTGGTCATGAACATCGTGCGCGCGTACGAGCGCGCCGGCGAGAGAGGAGAAAGGGATGAAAAGAAAACTATCTAAAAAGACCATAAGCTTCAGCGTTCTGATGTTCGTTCTCAACGTCGTGCTGCTGTTTGCCATGATCTTTTTGCTGCTCGAAGTCAACGAGGGGCTGAACGTAATAAACTATATTGTCGAAAATTACAACCGCGTGCTCTTCGTCGCCTCGGCCGTCATCATTCTCTCCATGCTGATGTACGCCTACTTTTACTTTGAATGCACCGAAGTCCTTGCCGACATGTCGAGGATAATAGAGTGTTTCGTGCTTCTAGACCTCTCGCTGTTCCTGTCCTTCATCATGGGGCAGGTCATCGACCCCAACGCCCGTCCCTTCGCAATGCTCGCCCTGATGGCGGCCACTCTGCTCGGCAGAAGGGAGGCGGTGTTCCTCAACATAATCTATTCGCTCATTCTGTTCATAATCGACATCAACTTCACCTCCGGCGGCATGTGGGTAAATTGCGCCTGCCTGCTCGTCACGTTCTGCGCCGGCATGACGGCCGTGTTCATCACCCCCGCGATAAAGACCAGGATACAGTCCATCCTCATGGTGTTCGTGCTGTTCATCCCCGCCGAACTCATCGTGGGCGTCATGGAAGTGCTGTTTGCCGAGGAGCTCGGCGCCAACGTCATCGCGCTGGCCTACGGCGCGCTGGGCTGCTTCTTCTCCGTCCTCGGCTACATGCTCATCCTGCCGGTGTTCGAGGTGGTCTTTTCCGAACTCACCGTGTTCCGCCTGCGCGAACTCACCTCCGACGACGCAAAGCTCATCAAAAAGCTCAAGGCCGAAGCGCCCGGCACCTACAACCATTCCGTGGTGGTGGCGCAGCTGGCGCAGGCCTGCGCCAACGCGATAGGCGAGGACGGCGAACTCGCCCGCGCGGCCGCCTATTACCACGACATGGGCAAGCTCAAAAATCCCGAAATGTTCACCGAAAATCAGTCGGACTACAACATGCACAACGAGCTCTCGCCCGAACTTTCCGCCGACATTATACGTTCGCACACCCGCGACGGCGCGCAGCTGATACGCAAAAACCATCTCCCCGAATTTTTTGCCGACTGCGCCGTGCAGCACCACGGCACCATGCCCATAAAATATTTCTACGCCAAGGCCCTCAAGATGAGCGACGGCGAGCTGAATATGTCCAATTATTCCTACGCCGGCCCCACGCCGAGGAGCAAGATAGCCGCCATACTCATGATAGTCGACGCTTCGGAGGCCGCCTCGCGCTCGCTCAAGGACAGGTCGCCCAAGGCGGTGGAGGAGCTCGTCACCTCGCTGATAGAGGAGCGGCTGGACATGGACCAGTTTGCCGACTGCGACATAACCATGCGCGAGCTCACCATAATAAGCCACACCGTGGCCGTAGCGCTCTCTGGCGTGTATCACAACAGGATATCATATCCCAGACTCAAAGTGTCAAAAAAGGATAGCCAAAGATGAACGATATCAGAATAATCTGCGACGACAACGACTTTTCCGCCCTCGCCGCGGCCTTCGGCGGCGAGGTGGAGTGCGACCGCACTCTGTCCGTCGAAATAATCTTCACCGACGCCGAGGGCATAAGGCGGCTCAATGCCCGCACGCGCGGCGTGGACGCCATAACGGACGTGCTGTCCTATCCGTCCTTCGCGCACGTCGCCGGCGCGCCGATACGCGCGGCGGAGCACGCGATAGATCTCGACGAGGACGGCAACGTGTTCATCGGCTCCGTGGCCATATGCTCGGCCCGGGCGGCCGAACAGGCCGCGGAATACGGCCATTCTCTTGAGCGGGAGATAAACTATCTCGCCGCCCATGGCATATGTCATCTTCTCGGTTACGACCACATGACGGAGGAGGACAGGCCTGCAATGCGCGCCCTTGAAGAGAGGGTGCTTTCAAAGATGAATCTTTCGAGGTGAAGCCATTATGCGAAGCGGATACGTAGCGGTGATAGGAAGGGCAAACGCGGGCAAATCCACGCTCGTCAACGTGCTCGTCGGCGAAAAGGTGGCAATAGTTTCGCCCAAGCCCCAGACCACGCGCGACGCCATAATGGGCGTGCTGACGAAACCCGAATATCAGATAGTCTTCGTGGATACGCCCGGTCTCTACCGCGCGGGCAACGCCCTTGCGGAGAGCATGATGAAGACCACCCAGACCACCGCGCGCGACGTTGACGCGATATTGTTCGTGCACGACGGCCACGGCGGACTGTCCGATGAGGACGTCGGGCTGATAAAGCGCTATTCGTCGGGGGATATCCCCATGGCTGTCGCATATACAAAGATAGACATAATGCCCAAGGAAAACATTCCCGCCGACATAAAAAAGCTGGCCGAAGCAGGGGTGGAGTGCGACGTTTACCCCGTCTCCGCCCGCAGGGGCACCAACCTTAAAAGGCTTGTGGAGGGCGTTGCCGCCATGCTGCCGGAGGGTGAAAGAGTGATAGAGCAGGATATAGTCTCCGATAAGAGCGCAAAGTTCATGATTGCGGAGATAATGCGCGAAAAGATCCTTCTCAAGTACGACAAGGAGATCCCGCACGGCGTGGCCGTGGTGGTCAACACCTTCGAGCGCGGAGAAAACGGCGTCTACGACGTAAATCTGGACATAATCTGCGAAAAGCCCAATCACAAGGCCATACTCATAGGAAAACAGGGCGCGGCCTTAAAGGAAGCCGCCTCCTTCGCCCGCAGGGATATGGAAAAGTTTCTCTCCGCCAAGGTCTTCCTCACCACTTACGTAAAGGTCAAGGAGGACTGGCGCGACCGTCCCTCCGTCATGCGCGACTGCGGATACGACGTCTCTCCCAAAAAGCGCTGAACGCCCGCGCTGATAAAACGCCCTCTGCCTGCGCATACTGCTTTTGGCGGCTCCGGCCGCAAAGGGGGTGCTCATGAGCAGAGACAACGACGCCGCCGAACTGGCGTGGAAGATGTTCAAAAAGACGGGTTCGGTCAGTTATTATATGTTGTATAAGCATTTAAAAGGCGGCAAATAATCGGAGGTTCGCGCGATATTTGCGCCGCACTCATTGCCGCGCCTGCGGTTCGGCCCGGTCACGCAACTCATTGCGGCGCAGGGCATAAACAATAACGTTATGGAAGGCATAAAGGTAAACGCGCTCATGCTGCGTGCCGTGGACTACGGCGAAAACGATAAAATACTCACCCTTCTCACCGACGGGCTCGGCAAGATATCCGCGGGCATAAAGGGTGTAAAAAAGGCGGGGGCAAAGCTGAAATTTGCCGCCCAGCCTTTTTGCTTTGCCGAATACATCCTGTCGGGGCGGGGCGACCGCTACACCGTCACGCAGGCTTCGGAGACGGAGAGCTTTTACGAGCTGCGCACGGACATCAACAAGTTTTACGCCGCTTCGGCCGTGTGCGAAGTTGCCGACCGTTTGACGTTCGGTAGCGCGGACGACGCCGCAGTGTTCACCCTCGCCGTGCAGGCGCTTTCAAACATATGTAACTCCGACGAGCGCTCCGCGCTCATCAGGTTCCTGCTCTCCGCGCTGGCCGCTTCGGGCTACACGCTGGGCATGGACAGCTGTTCGGAGTGCGGAGCCCGCCTCACCTCCTCGCCGAAGATGCGCTTCGACATGAACGTCGGCGCATTCACGTGCTGGGACTGCGGCACGGGCTACGGCACGGGCGGCGCCACTTACAACGTTCTGCGCATGTGCGCCGGCCGCACCTATGAGCCGGCGTACATTACCGACGAAGGCTACAAGCGCGCGCTGCGCCTGCTGCGCGAATACATAGTGTTCAAAACCGACGCGCGCTGCGCCGGGCTGTCGGAGTACATCAGGCTGCTCTGATCGGCATGGCGCCTTTTATCTGTCTGTCCTGCGGCCGCGCGCCTTCATCTTGCGCGGCCGCTCCGCGTTTTGTTTTTTGACGACGAAAAACTATTGCAATGGACGCGCTTTTGTGGTAAAATAAAATATACATAACCAAAATGCGCGCCGCGGCATAAACTGACAGTATGCAAAATACCGTCGCAAGGATAGATCTCGGCGCCATCCGCGCCAACGCCGCGCATCTCAAGCGCCTGGCCGGCGGCGCAAAGTTTTATGCCGTGGTCAAGGCTGACGCATACGGTCACGGCGCCGTGCCCGTCGCCCGCGCCCTCTCCGGCATTGCCGACGCGTTCTGCGTCGCCATCGTCGACGAGGGAGTGGAGCTGCGCGTATCCGGCACGGACGCGCCCGTGCTCGTGCTCGCCCCGCCCATGGACGGGGACGACGTCCGCCGCATGGCCGCTTACGGCCTTCAGGCCACCGTCTGCGACGAGCGCACGGCCCGTCTCTGCGCCGGGCTTAAGGTCCACATAAAGGTAAATACGGGCATGAACCGTTACGGCTGCGCCCCGCGGGAGCTTCCCGCCGTGCTGTCCGCCGCGGAAAAATGCTCGGTGGTCGGCGTATATTCCCATATGTACGCCCCTCATATCGCCGATTGCGCGGCAGAGCAGCTCGGTCTGTTCTCCGCCTGCGCCGACAGAGTAAAAAGTATTTTTCCTTCGGCCGTCGCGCACCTCTCCGCCACGGCTGGCACGCTCATGGGCGGGGAATACGTCATGGACGGCGTGCGCTGCGGCATAGGCCTGTACGGCTATGCGCCGACGGGCTTTGCGGACGGGGCGCTCAGGCCCGCGCTGAAAGTGTACGCCCGCAGGGTGCAGACCTTCCGTCCCCCTGTTGGGCGGGGCGCCGGATATTCGATGGCCACGCATGATTACGCCCGCCTTTCCTCCTACCGCGCCGGCTATGCCGACGGGTTTGCCCGCACGCTGCCGCTCGGCGAGGGCAATCTGTGCATGGACGCGTTCGTCTCGCAGAGCGAGGATGAGGAGCTGTGCATATTTTCGGACGCGGACGAGTACGCGGCCCGCTGCGGCACGATATCTTACGAGGCGCTGTGCGCCGTCACGAAAAGGAGCCTTCGCGTGTATGAAGGATGAGCTTCGCTACAAATACAGAATAAAGCGCAAGTACTTTCAATATGCCCGCCGCGAGGTGGCCGACGCGCACATAGCTCAAAATTTTTTGTCGCTCTTCGCGGGGCTGAACAGCTTTTTTATCTACAATTCCTTCGGCTCGGAAGCCGACACGCACGGCATTATATCCGCCCTGCTGTCGCTCGGCAAAAGCGTGTTTCTTCCGCGCGTGGAGGGGGACGTCATGGTCGCCGCGCGCTATCTCGAAGGCGACCGGCTCGTCAAAAGCGCGCTGGGCGTTTACGAACCTGCGTCTCCCGCGTGCGCGGGCCCGTTCGACGTGGCCGCCGTGCCGCTGCTCGCCGTCAATTCCCGCGGGTTCCGTCTGGGCTACGGCGGCGGGTATTACGACAAATTTTTAAAGGACATGCCCTGCATAAAGGCGGGCATAGGCTACGATTTTCAGCTGGACGACGCATTTCAAGAGGACGCGTGGGACGTGCCCTTGGATGTACTGATAACCGAAAAGGGGGTCTATCGCTTTGGACAACAAACTGACTTCTGAACAACTCAGGCAAAAGATATGGTGGGAGTTTCTCGATCTCCTCACCGGGGCGCTGCTGCCGCTCGTCATAATGCTGCTCTTCAGCTGCACCATAATCATGTTTGCCGACAGCGACGATCTCGCCGTGCAGCTTGTGGCCGTCATCGGCGGCGACATACTGCTCGCCGCGGCGTACTTCATATTCGGCTCCAAAAACGGTTCCACGGCCTACCGCAAGTTCTATCTCAACGAAACCAAGCGCGCCCTCGACTCCGCCGAAAAACAGGCGCTGTACAGGACGGGCGAATACTCGCTCTGGAAGGGCTTCGTCATTCCGCTCATCTCCTGTGTGCCCTATGTCGTCGTGCAGGTCATAAATGCGTGCGCGCCCAATCAGGTGTGCACTTTCCTGCTAATATACGCCTTCGGCTGGGCGTATTTCCCCTTTACGCTCGCCGGACTGCATCAGGCCCTCGGGCTGGTCATGCTTGTCGTGCCCGTCGCCGCGCACGCCGCGGGCTACGTCTACGGCAAGTGCAAGGAAGAAAAACTTCAGGCGCAGCTCGAAGCCACCAATGCAGATGGCAAGGCTAAAAAGAAGGGCAAAAAATGAGGGTGATAAGCGGCAGGTACCGCGGGCTGAAACTCAACGAGTTTGAAGGCGCCGACATCCGCCCCACGGCCGACAGGGTCAAGGAGAGCCTTTTCAACATCATCGCCTTCCGCGTTCCGGGCGCAAGGGTGTGCGACCTGTTCTGCGGCAGCGGCGCGCTGGGCATCGAATGTCTGTCGCGCGGGGCAGCCTTCGTTGACTTCAACGATCTGTCCCCCCGCTCCGTGGCCGTGCTCAGGGGCAATCTCTCCCGCCTGCGCGGCTGCGACTGCTACGCGGTCAGCACGGGCGATTACGCCGTCTTTCTCGGCGCGGCGCGCCGGCCGTACGACCTGATATTCATCGATCCGCCCTACGCCGACGACAGCGGCGCGCGGGCGCTGAAGCTGATAGCCGGGCGAGGTCTGCTCGCCCCCGGCGGCAGGGCGGTGTACGAGCGCGACCGTCCCTTTGAAGGAAGGATAGACGGGCTCGTGCAGACGGACGAGCGCAGATACGGCAGAACGTATATCACGTTTTTTGCGCCGGAAGAGGAGGGGACGGAATGAAAAAATGCGTCTTTGCGGGCACTTTCGACCCGCCCACGGTCGGGCACGAGGACGTGGTGAAAAAATGCCTTTGCATATTCGACGAGGTGGTGGTGGCCGTCCTCGACAATCCGCAGAAAAACACGCTGTTCTCCGCGGCCGGGCGCCTTGCGCTGCTTAAAAAGCTGTTTGCGGACGAACCGCGCGTAAGGGTGCGCGCCTTCGGCGGCGCCGCGGCGGATCTGCTTGCGGAGGAGGGCACGCCGTTTTACGTGCGCGGCGTGCGCGACGCCATAGACTTTGAATACGAAAACCGCAACCACTATGCGTCCAAGCGGCTGATGCCCGAAATGATAACCATATATCTTCCCTGCGAGCAGGCTCACCTGCACGTCAGTTCCACGCTCGTCAGGAACTCTTTAAAATTTTCCAAACCTTACGCCGACCTCGTCCCCGCAAGCATATACGGCGACGTGGCGGCCATGCTGGAGGACAAAAATGTTTGAAAAACAGATAAAGATCCCCGAACCCGAGGAGATAAAGGCGGCAATGCCCATGCCGGAATCGCTCCTCAAGGTCAAGGCCGTGCGCGACAAGCTCGTCGCCGACGTCATAACCGGCGCAAGCGATAAGATGCTCGTCATCGTCGGACCCTGTTCCGCTCATGCCGAGGAGCCCGTTCTGGACTACGTCGAGCGTCTCGGAAAACTCAATTCAAAGGTTGAGGACAAGCTCGTGCTCGTGCCGCGCATATACACCAACAAGCCGCGCACGAAGGGCGTGGGCTACAAGGGCATGTTTTCCCAGCCCGATCCCCGCAAGGGCGAAGATATCCTCAAGGGCATCTACGCCATACGCGATCTTAACATACGCGCCATATCCAATTCCGGGCTCACCGCCGCGGACGAGATGCTCTATCCCGAAAATTATAACTATGTGGACGATCTGCTCTCCTACGTCGCGGTCGGCGCAAGGAGCTGCGAAAATCAGCTCCACCGCCTCGTGTCCAGCGGCGTGGACGGCGCCGTGGGCGTCAAAAACCCCATGGGCGGGTCGGTTATGGTCATGCTCAACTCCATATATGCGGCGCAGTCCGGCCAGGTCTTCAAGTTCAACGGCTGGCAGGTGAAAACGGCCGGCAATCCTCTGGCCCACGGCATACTGCGCGGCGCGGTGGATTCCTACGGCAACGATATCCCCAACTTCCATTACGAAACGGTGATGCAGGTCGCGGACGGGTATGCAAAGTCCGGGCTAAAGAATCCCGCGATAATAATCGACGCAAATCACTCCAACAGCGGCAAAAAGTGCCGCCAGCAGATACGCATCTGCGAGGAGGTCATGCAAAACCGCCTGTACGACAACGACTTCAAAAAGATAGTCAAGGGCTTCATGATAGAATCCTTCATCGAGGAGGGCAACCAGAAGGAGGATATCGTCTACGGCAAGTCCATAACCGATCCCTGCCTCGGCTGGGAGGACACCGAGCGCCTGATTCTGGATATTGCCGAAAAGGTCTGAAAAATTTAAAAAGCGCGCGGAACGTGCGCGCGCCGGTATAAGGAGTGCAAGATGGGCACAACAGGTTATCTCGGCCCCGAGGGCAGCTATTCGCAGACGGCCGCCTGCGCAATAGGCGGCGCGCTCGTCGCGTATCCGTCCTTTCACGCGCTGGTCGGCGCGCTCGTGTCGGGCCGCGCGGACGGCGTGGTCCTGCCATTGGAAAATTCCCTCAACGGCGGGGTCATGCAAAATCTCGATCTGCTTCAGTCGGCCGAAGGCATAATCGCCGTGCGCGAAATAATACTCAGGATAGACCACCGCCTGGTCACGCTGAAGGGCGCGCCCCTTTCGGGCATACGCAAAATATATTCGCATCCGCAGGCTCTGGGTCAGTGCGCAAAGTTCATCCGCAGCCGCTTTCCGCATGCCGAACTCATCCACACCTCGTCCACGTCCGCGTGTCTCGGTCTGATAAACAGCCCTTCGGACGCGGGCATAATAGGCATGCAGCCCGTGGACGACAGATTTGAACTCTCTTCGGAGAGCATAGCAGACGAGCCCGCAAACTACACGCAGTTTCTCTACGTGGTCAGGGGCGGGCCCGATCCTTCGCGTCACACAAACAAAATTTTTCTCTCCTTCACCTGCGAGCACAGGCCGGGCGCCCTGCTCGGGGCGCTGTCGGTGTTCGCCGGGGCGGGGGTCAATCTTACGAGGATAGAGAGCCGCCCCATAAAGGACAGACCGGGCGAATACGCGTTTTTTGTGGAGACGGAAGCGGATTACGCCCTGCCAGAAATCAGACAGCTGTTGCGTTCGCTGGCTGATATGTGCCTGTCTTTCAAAATTTTAGGCTGCTACTGACGGCAGAAGCAGCACAAAGCACAGCGCGCCCTGAACAAGCTTTGCCGCCACGAATTTTGCAGGGCTTACGCCGCATTTCACAAGGTAACACAGCTGTTGGAGCAGTATCGACGCTCCGCCGAAGGTTATCAAAAACCCCGCCAGCGGCAGCGCGAGCGGACTTCCGCCGGCGGCCAGCGCCGCGCAGCCGCCCGTGGGCTCTATCAGGCCGCGGCACAGCCCTTCGGCCGCGCTTCCCAGCGCGGGCTCCAGCGCCCGGCTCAGCGCTCCCGTCAGTCCCAGCTGCTCCGCCGCTTCGGCCATGGTATAAAAAAAGCATATAAATCCGCCCGCCACCGCCACCGATATCACGGCCGAAAAAAACGCGTCGTACAGCGCGTTTTCCTTTCCGGCCACGGCCGGCGGGGCGGATATTTTATCGTCCGTCCGCCTCGTCGCAAGGCACAGCGCCACGCCGATCGCCGCCACCGACGCAAGGTGCGCGCACATTATTGCCGCGCCCGCGCCCCTGTCGCCGAACATGTTCTGTCCCACGCTGCCCAACAGAAATGCCGGGCCCGCCGCCGAACACAGCGGCGCAAGCCTGCGCGCGTCCGCCCGCGATATCCTGCCGCTTTCGCAGTATTCGCACACTATCCTGCTCCCGGCGGGATAGCCCGAAAACGCGCTCATGACGGCTATGGCGGCCGCCTCGCGCGGCAGTCCGATGCGGCCGCACGTCCGCCCGAACGGCCGCGCGGCCAGTTCGGCTCCGCCCGTCTTTATCATCAGCAGCGTTATCACCATAAACGGAAACAGGGCCGGCAGCACGCATTTTGCCCACAGAGCAATGCCTTCAAAGCACGCCGGCACATAGGTTTCGGGGTGCGCGGCGATCAGCGCGGCAAGGGCGGTCAGCGCCGCGTACAGCGGCACATATTTCATTTTCATATTACACATTATTTTTGCCGGAGGTAATTTATGAGTAAAAAACTGGGCCTTGCGCTCGGCGCGGGCGGCGCGCGCGGCGCCGCGCATATCGGCTTTCTGCAGGCCCTCGGAGAGGAGGGTATAGCGCCGGACGTGATAGCCGGCTGCTCCATGGGCGCCGTGGTCGGCGGCGGCTATGCCGCGGGACTCTCGGTGGAGGAGCTGCTGTCGAGCGTGCGCGAGCTCAAGACCTTCGATCTCATCGACCTCGCCCCCGGGGCGGTCACAAAGCTCGGACTGTTCAAGGGCAACAAGGTGCGCAAGCTCCTGCTTGAAAAATTCGGCTCCGTCACGTTCGACGAGCTGAAAATACCCTTCGAGTGCGTCGCCGTGGACATTCTGTCCGGCAGGCTGCAGCTGCTGAAGGAGGGGGTGGTCGCCGACGCCGTCCGCGCATCCTCGGCCATACCCACCGTGTTCCGCCCCGTGCCAAGGGACGGCATGCTGCTTGTGGACGGCGGAGTGCTGTGCCGCGTGCCCGTAAGCCAGTGCAAGGCCATGGGCGCGGACGTGGTTGTGGCGTTCGACGTGCTGTCCAACACGGGCGACGGGGTGGACAAGGTGCCGAACATCGTTCAGAAGGTGCTGCGCGTGTTCGACATCATGGACTATAATCAGAACGAGTTTGCAAAGCGCGACTTCAGGCAGTGCTACGACCTCTGGCTCGCGCCGCAGATGGACGGACTCAGCCAATACAACGTAAAGGACGCCGAAAGGGCTTACGAGCTCGGCTATGAATACAGCAAAGAGCACGTCGGCCGGATAAAAGCTCTGCTCGGGTGACATATGGACCTGTTTGACTTCAACGGCAACGCGGAGAGCGCAAAGCCGCTCGCCGAGCGCATGCGCGCAAACAATCTCAACGACTTCATAGGCCAAAGGCACATCGTGGCGGAAGGCTCCCTTCTGCGCCGCGCCATCTCGCTCGACCGTCTCGGCAGCTGCATATTTTACGGCCCGCCCGGCACGGGTAAAACCACCCTCGCCAACATCATAGCGCAGACCACCCACGGCGAATTCATCAGGCTGAACGCCGTTCAGGCCGGAGTGGCCGACGTGAAAAAGGCGGTGCAGCAGGCGGAAAATTCCTTAAAGATGTTCGGCAGGCGCACCTATCTGATGCTCGACGAGTGCCACCGCTTCAACAAGACCCAGTCCGATTCGCTCCTGCCCGCCATAGAGCAGGGCACGGTGATATTCATAGGCTCCACCACCGAAAATCCCTATGCCTCCATGACCCCCGCGATAGTGTCGCGCTGCCGCGTGTTTGAGTTCAGGCGGCTGTCTGCGGAAGATATCGAGGGCGCTCTCGCAAGGGCGCTTTCCGACAGGCGCAAAGGGCTCGGCAACACTGGCGCTACGGCGGAGGAAGCCGCTCTCCGGCACATAGCCGTCACTGCGGGCGGCGATCTGCGCACGGCATACAACGCGCTCGAGCTCGCCGTGCTCACCACCCCGCCCGGGCCGGACGGCACGGTCAGGGTGACGCTTGCCGACGCCGAGCAGTCCATTCAGAAAAAGGCCCTCTCCTATAACGAGGACGACTACTACGACTATCTCTCCGCGTTCTGCAAGTCGCTGCGCGGCTCCGACGCGGACGCCGCGCTGTACTACGCCATGCGCCTCATTTCGGGCGGCTGCGATCCCATGCTGGTCGCAAGGCGGCTCGCTGTGCACTCCGCCGAAGACGTAGGCATGGCCGATCCCCGCGCGCTGCAGATGGCGGCGTCCGCCATGTACGTGCTCGAAAAGACGGGCGCGCCCGAAGGGCTCATCCCCCTGTCGCAGGCCATAATCTACGTGTGCGAAGCGCCCAAAAGCAATTCGGTCGTCACCGCCATGCACGCCGCGCGCGACGACGCGGAAAACGTGCGCGACGACGACGGCGTGCCCGCATATCTCAAAGACCACTCCTACGACGGCCGTCGGGGCAAGGCGGAGGGGGCAAAGTACAAATACCCGCACGATTATCCCGGCGGCTATGTGAAGCAGCAGTACCTGCCCGACGCGTTCAAGGACAAAAAGTACTATGTCCCCAAGGGTATAGGCTACGAAAAGACGGTGGAGGAGCTCCGCCGCCTGAAGGGCAAGGAGTGACGGCGCGCCGATGTAAAAGTTCGCTCTTGCGGCCGGCGGCGGCAGGCCGCGGCCGATGAGCGCTCAAATTTCATAAATCGACGGGGGCCGCCCGCGCGCAGCGCGGGCGGCCCCCGTTCGTTCCGCTTTGCGCGCGCCGCCTTCAAAGGCGGCGCGCGCAAAGCATTTTTTCTTGTCTGCCGCCGCCCGGTCATAATATGCTCTGCGCCGAAATACATTATCTTATAGAGTCTGTCCGGCCCGCGCCGCACGGGCGGCGGTTTCGGCAGAAAAATACAAAATACGGCAAAACGGCGGTGTTTTCGCCCGCCGCAATGTTATATCATCGGGGTACGGTTTTGGCATACGTTTTAAAGATCAAGGGCGTGATAGTCTGCTTTGTCGCGGCGGTCGTCATCTGCGCGCTGTCGCTGTCGGCCTACTACTCCGGCGCTTACGCCGTCTGGTTCGGCGCTTCGCCGCGCAAACTTCCCGTCTATTCCGTGGGCACGGACAGCAAGGTGGTCGCGCTCTCGTTCGACTGCGCGTGGGGCGTCGAACACACGGACGACATCCTCGCCGCGCTGGAGCGCGAAGGCGTGCCCGCCACGTGGTTCATGGTGCAGTTCTGGGTGGAAAAATACCCCGAATACGTGCAGAAAATCGACGCGGCCGGGCACGAGATAGGCACCCATTCCGCCACGCATTCCTACATGTCTAAGTTGAGCGCGGAGGAGGTGCGCGCCGAGCTTTCGGCTTCGTCGCAGGCCATAACGTCGGTGACGGGCAAGCCGGTCGAACTCTTCCGCCCGCCCTACGGCGACTACAACGACGCGCTCGTCTCCGCGGCGGAGGAGCAGGGACTGTTCGTGATACAGTGGGACGTGGACAGTCTGGACTGGAAGGACCTGTCCGCCGCAGACATAGCGGGGCGCGTGCTTCAAAGGGTGCAGCCCGGCAGCATAATCCTGATGCACAACAACGGCCTGCACACCGCCGAAAGTCTGCCCGCCATAATCTCCGCCTTAAAGGTGCGCGGCTACTCTTTCAGCACGATCGGGGCAATGATATACCGCAGCGATTACACCATCGACAACAACGGACGCCAGCAACCGGAGAGCGCCGGGCAGTGACGGCAACGCCGTCCGCGGCGCGGGCACATCATGAAATTCAAAGAGGTACAGTTATGAATGTAAATGGCGAAAAGAACAACAAAGTATGTCTGTGCGGCACCATAGTCTCGCGCGCGGTGTTTTCGCACGAAGTTTTCGGCGAAGGCTTTTACGAATTTTTCGTAAAGGTGGAAAGGCTGTCCGGTCAGGCCGATACCCTGCCCGTGACCATTTCCGAAAGGTTGATGACCCCCGGGATGACGGTGGGCGCGCCGCTGTGCGTGCTCGGCCAGTTCCGCTCGTACAACAAGCTGGAAGGCGGCCGCTCAAGGCTCATGCTCACGGTCTTCGTGCGCGAAGTGCTGTCCGCTCCGCCCTCGTCCAACCCCAATTCCGTGGTGCTTTCGGGCTACATATGCAAACCGCCCGTCTACCGCACCACGCCCTTCAACCGCGAGATAGCCGATCTTCTCATCGCGGTCAACCGCTCGTACAACAAGAGCGACTACATCCCCGCGATCGCCTGGGGGCGCAACGCGCGCTTCGTCGCAAAGATGTCGGTGGGGGACAGGGTGGTGCTGTCCGGGCGCATACAGTCGCGCGAGTATCAGAAAAAGCAGCCGGACGAAAGCTTCGTCACCATGACCGCCTACGAGGTGTCCATATCCAAGCTGGCGCTGTACGACGAATTTTCCCCCTTCGACATAGAGGAGGAGTTTTCGCTCTGCTCCCGCCCGCACGGCGAGGAGCACAGTCACGCCGACAAGCTGTAAGCGCCAGCCGCGCGTTTGCGCGCCTGTATGTTTCCCGCGCGATAGAACCGCGCGGGCGGCTGAAGCCGGGCATGGCGGAACAGCGCAGGCCGGGCGGCGGGACGCACGGGGGAAATATAAATAAAATTAATATAATAATTTCAAAAATCGCGCGCCCGCCGTTTGCCAAACGGCGGGCGCGCGTATATAATCATGTACGCTATGCAAGAGAGAACAAAAAAATCGTCGGGCACGACCGACCTCACCCGCGGCAGCGTGTGGAAGGTACTGCTTTTTTACTGTCTGCCCATCTTCGGCAGCGCAATGGTGCAGCAGCTCTATTCGCTCGTAGACCTGCTCGTCGTCGGCAACTTTGCCGCAAACTCCAACCTCGCCGTCAACGCCGTCGGCAACGCCACCACGGTGGTCAACATTCTTTTGGCGTTCGCGCTCGGCGCCAACGCGGGCTGTTCGGTCACGGTGGCAAAATACTTCGGCGCAAAAAACCACCTCAAGGTAAAGGAGACGGTCAACACCGCCGTCGTCACGTTCTCCGCGCTCTGCGCTCTCTCCATGGCGCTCGGCTTTGCCTTCGGCGATCTGTCCATGGACGCGCTCAGCGTGGATCCGTCCTATCGCGCCGACTGTCTGACATATCTGTACGTGTATGCCGGCTCCATGCCCTTTGTCTTTCTCTACAACACGGGCTGCGGCATATGCTCCGCCATGGGCGATTCAAAAACTCCGTTCGTCTTTCTCGTCGTCTCGTCTCTTCTGAACGTGGTGCTGGACCTTGTGTTTGTCTGCGTGTTCCACTGGGACGTGGCCGGCGCCGCGTGGGCGACTTTCATATCGCAGGCCATATCCGCCGTGCTCACGGCGTTTGTGCTGGCGCGCAAGCTGCGCGCGCTGCCCTGCGAAGAGCGGCCCCGCCTGTTCGCGGGCAACATCTCGCGCGACCTCGTCGCCGCGTCGGTGCCCGTTATCTTGCAGAACGCGTTCGTATCCGTCGGCAACTTCTTCGTCAACAAGCGCATAAACGACATCGGTCTGGACGCCACCACCGGCTTCACGGCGGCGTTCAAGCTCGTGTCCATGGCCAACGTGGGCGTCAGCCAGATGACCAGCGGCCTTGCCAATTTCTGTTCGCAGAACAAGGCCGTGGGCGAAAACAGGCGCATAATAAAGGGCTTTTTCGCCGTGCTCGTCTACTGTCTCGTCACCAACGCCGTGTTCATGGCGGCCTTCATCTCCGCCCCGCAGTTCTTCACGGGATTGTTCGTCGACGCGGAAAAACTTACGCCCGACGCCATGGCGTGCTCGTGCAACTTCATCGTCATAGTCTGCTCGTTCCTGCCCGTGGTGTGCGTAAAGATAGTGTGCGACGGCGCGGTGCGCGGCTGCGGCGGCAACCTCGGCTTCACCGTCTCCACGTTCAGCGACCTCATACTGCGCGTCGCATTCGTCTACATACTCGTCCCGTCCATGGGCTTCTCCGGCGTAAGCTGGGCGTGGGCTATCGGCTGGTCGCTCGGCGCGCTCGTGGCCGTCGGGTTCTTTCTGGCAATTCCATGTCTCAGGCCGGTGTTCTTCAAAAACCACGTGCCCAAGCCCGCGCTCAGGTAAAACCCGGCCGCCGCGGGGCTGCGGCGCTTGCGGCAGTGGCCCGCGTGCGCAAACATCGCCAAATCGCTTGCTTTTTTTGCGGATATGTGTTATCATAACGTAAATTCAATAATATAATGCGATGACGCGGAGCAGTAGAGCGCTTTTCCCGGAATTCAGAGAGCCGTCGGCCGGTGCGAGACGGAGGAGGGGTCGTTCGAACTCGCCGCCGAGCAGAACGGGTGAACTCAAAGTAGTCCGTTACGGTGTCCCGCCGTACAAGGGGCAGGGTGCGCGCGCACCCGTAAGGCGGCATATATGCCGCGAAGAAGAGTGGTACCACGTCCGGGCGGCGTCTCTTTGCGAGACGCCGCCCGTTTTTTTATTTTCTGCCGCGCGGCGAGGTCGTCTCGTCCGTTTCCGCCGCCGGCGCAAATCAGCACGGAGCAGGTATTGGCATGAAAAATTCCCGAAAGTACGCACCTCAATTCATTCTCCCCCCCGAACGCTGCATGGACTGGGCCGAAAAACCCATGGTGGAAAGGGCGCCCGTCTGGTGTTCGGTGGATCTGCGCGACGGCAACCAGAGCCTTGTCGAGCCGATGGATCTGCACACAAAGCTGCAGTTTTTCAGGCTGCTTGCAGAGCTGGGATTCAAGGAGATAGAAGTGGGCTTCCCCGCCGCTTCGGATACGGAATTCGCGTTCGTCCGCAGACTGATAGAGGACGGGCTCATTCCCGACGACGTCACCATTCAGGTGCTCACGCAGGCGCGCGAGCACATAATAAAAAGAACCTTTCAGGCGCTCGAGGGCGCCAAGAACGCCATAGTGCACGTGTATAACTCCACTTCGGTGGCCCAGCGCGAGCAGGTGTTCGCAAAGGACAGGGCGCAGATAAAGGCCATCGCCGTGGAAGGCGCCGCGCTTTTGAAAAAACTTGCGGACGAGGCGGGCGAAAATTACAGGTTTGAATACTCCCCCGAATCCTTCACCGGCACGGAGCCGGAATACGCGCTGGAAGTGTGCAACGCCGTTCTGGACGTCTGGCGTCCGGAGCCCGGCCGCAAGGCCATAATCAATCTGCCCGCCACGGTCGAAAACGCCATGCCCCACGTGTACGCGCAGCAGGTGGAGTACATGCACCGACATCTCAGCCGCCGCGAAAACGTGGTGCTTTCCCTTCATCCGCACAACGACCGCGGCTGCGGCGTTGCCGCGGCCGAAACGGGTCTGCTCGCCGGCGCGGACAGGGTGGAGGGCACCCTGTTCGGCAACGGAGAGCGCACGGGCAACGTCGACGTCATAACTCTCGCCATTAATATGTACTCGCAGGGGGTCGATCCGGGGCTGGATTTTTCGGATATGCCCCGCATCGCTTCGCTGTACAAGCAGTACACGGGCATGTCCGTCGGTCCCCGCCAGCCCTACGCGGGCGAACTTGTCTTCGCCGCATTCTCCGGTTCCCATCAGGACGCGATAGCCAAAGGCATGGACTTCCGCCGCAAAACCGGCAGGGAGGTGTGGGACGTGCCCTATCTCCCCGTCGACCCGGAGGACGTGGGCAGGGTGTACGAAAGCGACGTCATACGCATCAATTCCCAGTCGGGCAAGGGCGGCGTGGGTTACGTCATGCAGACGGCGTTCGGCATAGACATGCCGCGCGCCATGAAGGAGGATCTGGGCTACAAGGTAAAGCACGTGTCGGACGAAGGCCACAGGGAACTCAAGCCCGACGACGTCTACGACGTGTTCCGTCGCAGCTATCTGGACAGCCGCGCTTCGTTCGACGTCGTCGCATGTCATTTCAGACAGGGCGGCGGGATAGAGGCGGAAGTCACGTTTTTGCGCGGCGGAAGGACGGATACCGTGGTAGCCGCGGGCAACGGCCGGCTGGACGCCGTATCCAACGCCATAAAGGCATATCTGGGCATAGATTACGCGCTTTCGGGCTATGAACAGCACGCCCTTTCGCAGAGCTCCGATTCCAAGGCCATATCCTATGTCTGTGTCCGCGCGGGCGATCGCTCGTTCTTCGGCGCGGGCGTGGACGAAGACATCATAACCTCCTCGTGCAAGGCGCTCGTTTCGGCCGTCAACAATATGCTCGCGTAAATGCCCGCGCTCATTCCGCCTGCCGCGGTTTGCGCGTCCGCCCCTTGCCGCAATTGTGTTGACAATGCGCGCCGGCGGTGCTATAATCTGTTCGTATCAAAAATTTTCGTGGAGTTAATATATGCATCCTCAGGCCCTCTTTCACATATTCGGGCAGCCGGTGTATGCCTACGGCATATGCATGGCCGTCGGAATAATAGCCTGTTTCATCTTTCTGATGTGGGCTTTCTGGTTCCGCAACTTCAACGAGGAAGCTTCGGACAAAATACTCATAATCGGCGTCGTGGCCACGGCCTTCGGCATATTCATGGCCATGGTGTTCCAGTCGGTGTATAACTACATCGAAAATCCCGCCGCTGGCTTCGTGCTCAACACGTCCATGACTTTCTACGGCGGACTCATCGGCGGCGTGAGCTCCTTCCTTATAGTGTGGAATCTGTACGTGTTCGTCATCGCGCCGCGCGCAAAGTCAAAGCTGCTTAAAAACAACATGAACGCGTCCCTCTGCGACGCGCTCCCCATAATCCCCATCGGCATAACCATAGCGCACGCCTTCGGCCGCCTGGGCTGCTTTTTCGGCGGCTGCTGCTACGGCGCCGAAACGGACGCGTGGTACGGCATAGCCTGTCAGGCCATCGGCGGCATCAACACGGGCGTAAAGGTAATTCCCACGCAGCTGTTCGAATGCATATTCCTGTTCGTCCTCTCGGCGGTCATGGCCTTGCTGTACTTCAAGTTCAGGTTCAACTGCAACTTCGGCCTGTACGCTCTGGCTTACGGCGTCTGGCGCTTCGCCATCGAGTTCGCGCGCGACGACCACCGCGGCGACTTTGTCGCCGGGCTCTCGCCCTCGCAGTTCTGGGCGATAATAATGGTTGTGCTCGGCATAGGCTACTTCTTTGCATACAAGTACTGGTTCACGCGCTTCATGAAGCACCCCGAACTTCAGCCCTCGCTCAGGGGCAAGGACGGCGAAAAGACCGAAGAGGTCTCCGCCGAATGATAGGCTTTCAGGTACAAAAATCAATATAAAAACATAAAACAGTCAATATAAAAAGGACGGAGACGCATGGCGCGCCGCCGTCCTTTTTTCGTGCCCGCGTTTGCGGCCGCATCGTGTCAGTCCCCGCATATGGCGCGGGCAACGGCCTTCACTTCGTCCGCCAGTGTCTGCGGCGCCAGCACTTTCACCGCCCCGCCGAATGAAAGTATCTTGTTTGCCAGCCCCTCGGCCGGCAGTTTTATTTCGCACACCAGCGCGTTGCCGCGCGGCTCTATCGCGTCCACGCCCAGCCACTCCTCGGCGTCGGCCAGCGCGCCGCGCTCTATCTCCAGCGTGACGTCGGTCATCTGGTCGGGGGTGTAAAAAAAGTCGAGGGGGATGTCTCTTTTGGAAATTTCCGTCCGCTCGAACCGCCTGCCCGTGAACGTCAGCTTTTTTATGCGCCCTATCTTGAACGTTCTGAAGCTCTGCTTGGTGTGGCAGAATGCATAGACGTACCACACGTTGCGCTTTAGTATGAGCAGGTACGGGTCTATTGTCCTGCGGCTGTGCTCGCCCTCGCGCGATATGTAGTCGATCAGCACGCTCTCGCGCTCGTTCACCGCTCGCCCGCAGGCCTTCAGCTTGTCGGTGAACGCTCCCATGTCGCCCCAGGCTCCGCCGTCCACAAGTATGTTGCCGCTCACCGTCAGCTCCCTGCGGTCGTCCTTGCGCTGCCGCTCTATCTTCTCCAGCGCGGAAAGCGCCGCCTCGTCGCCCGCCTGCGCCGCCCATGCGTTCAGCGCGTTGCGCGCCGCGGCGTATTCGTCGCGCGTAAAGTAGGAGGCTGGCAGCCTGTACGCCTCCGAAAGCGATATGCCGCCGTACCGGCCGCGCGTCACGTCCACGGGTATGCCGGCCGCCGAAAGATCTTCCACATATCTGTATATGGTCCTCGGCGCCACCTCGTATCTGTCCGCAAGCTCCCTTGCCGTCACCTTGCGCCTGCTCAGCAGCGTGGCCAAAATTTTTATCATCGTCCGGTATTTCATTGCGCTCTCCTCCGTATAATATTGCAGGGCGGGGCTCGTCCGCCGCGCCCGCGGCGCGCAAAATGCCGCCTGTCAATATTTTTTTAAAAAATTTTTTTGAATATTTCTGAAAAAATTTTATCATATATGACATTATATGTCAACATTTATATGTATAATAACAGACGTAAAACAAACGTGACGGAGGACAGATACATGAAAATGAATTTTGCGGCATTGGTACAGGCGCAGAAGATGCGCATACGCGCCGAGCGCGCGTGCGAGACGCACTTTATTTCTTCCGACGGACGGGTGTCTGCCATCGCCGACGGCCTGCGCCCGCTGCGCGACAGCGAGGACATACTCCGCGAGCTCGATGGTCTGCGCGGACTCAACACGACCGAGCGCGCCCGCTTTGCGGACGGATTTTCGAGACGCGACCCCTGCGCCGCGTGAGCCTGTCCGCGACTGCGGCGGGCATGGTATGCGCCGCCGCCCTTCGGGGCGGCGGCGCGTTGCGCTTTTCATGGCGCGCCGTGCGCGCGTTCAGCGGGTGAGCAGCTTTTCGGCCAGCGCCACCGCGGCGTACATCGCCCCGGCCAGCGCGCACAATATTATCGTGGCCGTCATCACAAGGTCCAGCCTGAACACCTGCCCGCCGTAAACTATCAGATAGCCCAGTCCCGCGCGGGAGACTATGTATTCCCCCATCACCGAACCTATCCATGCCAGCCCCACGGCCACCTTCAGCGTGTTCATCAGCTGCGGCAGCGAGGCGGGGATCACCAGCTTTGTCAGAAGCTGGCGCTTGCTCGCTCCCAGCGCGCGCATCAGCGTCAGCATGGTGCCGTCCACCTGCAAAAATCCCGTCAGCGTGTTCATTATGCACACTATCAGCGCCACTATCACGGTCATGAATATTATGGCCGTGTAGCCCGTGCCCATCCATATGATTATCAGCGGCCCCAAGGCTATCTTCGGCAGCGCGTTCAGCACCACTATATACGGCTCGAACACCTTGCGCGCCCCGTCGCTCAGCCACAGCAGCACGGCGGCGGCGTAGCCCAGCAGCACTGCCGCGGCAAAGCCCGTCAGCGTCTCCGCAAGCGTCACGCCTATGTGATAAAACAGATTGCCCGTGGCGTACAGTTCGCCCATCGTGGCTATCACGCGGGAGGGCGAGGAGGTCACGAACGGGTCTATCAGCTCCAGCTGCGCGCAGAGCTCCCACAGCCCTATCGCGGCCGCGAGCAGCCCGGCGCGCGCCGACCATACAAGTATGTTTTTTCTCTTCACGCCCTTTAAGTACAGGGCGTGTTCCTTTGAATATTGCAATGTCTTTTTCATGTGTCCGTCTCTCGTAAGGGGCGGGCGGAACGCCGTGCGGCGGCAACGCCGCCCTCCGTCGCCGCGCCGGGGCGTCATATCCCCAGCTCGTCGCGCAGTTTTTCAAACATGGCCGCAAACTGCCCGCTGCTGCGTCGCGATTTGGGCGTCCCGTCGCCGAAAGTTATCTGGTGTTCGGCCACCACGCGCGCGGGCCGCGCGGACAGCACCGCAACTTTGTCCGAAAGCGCGATGGCTTCGGAGATGTCGTGTGTTACCAGCAGCGCCGTCTTCCGCTCGTTCTTTATGATGGACTGAACGTCGTCGCACACCTCCAGTCTCGTCTGATAGTCGAGCGCGGAGAAGGGTTCGTCTAAAAGCAGCAGTTCCGCCCCCGCGGCAAGCGTGCGTATCAGCGCCACTCTCTGGCGCATCCCGCCCGAAAGTTCCCTCGGTTTTTTCTTCAAAAAATCTTTCAGTCCGTACTTTTCGGCCAGCGCCGTCGCCCTCGCTCTGTTAAGCGCGCTCTTTTCGCCGTTGATCTCCAGCGGCAGAAATATGTTCTGCTCCACCGTCCGCCACGGGAACAGCGCGTCGCGCTGCAACATGTATCCGCAGCCGCAGCCTTCGCGCGCAATCTCGCCGCCCGTCGGCTTCAGCAGTCCCGCCGCAAGCGAAAGTATCGTGGTCTTTCCGCACCCCGAAGGCCCTATCACCGAAACGAATTGCCCCCGCAATATGCTTAGGTCAAGCCCCTTTATGGCCTCCGTTTCGCCGCCGAGGGTGTGGTAAGTGTAGTCCACGCCCCTGAATTCGAGCATCATGCGCCGTACACCTGCAGGTAGACGGCGTGCGCCGTGTCTGTCAGAACCAGCTCGTCAAAGTCCACGCGCCTCTCCAGCTCGCCGGCGCTCTCTATTATGTCCTGCAGCCGCTCGAAAGAACTCTCCTTCATGGCCATGTCGGTCATCCACGCGTCTATGGCCTTGTAGCTGTTCAGCGACACCTCCAGCGACGATACGCTCGTGCCGTCGAAGTAGGGCGCAAGCTGTTGCGCGACGGTGGCGGAGGGGGTCTCGTTCACGTATTTCGTCGCCCGCGTAACTGCGCGCAGAAAGCCCTCTATCTTGTCGGGATTGGCCTCGATGTAGCTGCTCTTGGCCATAAAGCAGGTGTAGGGCACCTCGCCCGACTGCTGCCCGACGGAGGCCACAATATATCCTTTGCCCTGCGCCTGATATTCGCTCGCGCCGGGCTCGAACATGGTGCAGTAGTCCGCCACGCCGCTCTCGAATGCGGCCGTCATCATGTTGAAGGCGACGTCGTAGTTGAGCGTCGCGCTCACTCCCCGCTCGTTCAGGGCGTATTCAAACGTCATGGCGGGCACGCCGCCCTTGCGGCCGGCAAGTATCTCCTTGCCTTCAAGGTCCGACCATTCAAAGTCGGGCTGCGCCTCTCTGCCCACCAGAAAGCTCCCGTCGCGCTTTGTAAGCTGGCCGAACACCATGGGCTTGTCGTTTGAACCGCCTATGGCTACGTATATCGCCGCCTCGGGCCCGCAAAAGCCTATGTCCGCCCCGTCCGAAAGCACCGCCGCCATCGTGGCGTCCGCGCCGCCGCCGTTGGTCAGCTCTATCTCTATGCCCTCCTCTTCAAAGTAGCCCATGCCGTCGGCGATGTACAGGGGCGCGTAGAACACGGAGTGGGTAACTTCGTTCACTCTTATAACGCCGTCGTCGGCCGAGCAGGAAGCCAGCGCCGCGGGCGTCATGGCCGCCAGCGCGGCCGCCGCAAAAATACATATGAGTTTGTTTTTCAATTTCAGTCTCCCGAAAAATTTTTGGATATTACATTTTATGTGCGGCGATTTACGTTTGACAACTTCCGCCCCCATAAATTATAATAGCTCTATATAATTATATAATTAAGTGAACACAGCAAAAGCATCGCGCGCGGCCGTCGGCTGCGGCCGACGCGAGGAGGAGACATGGAAAAGGTATATAACCCGCACGATTTCGAGGACAGACTGTATAAGGACTGGGAAGAGCACGGCTATTTCAGGGCCGAGCGCGACGACAGCAAAGTGCCCTTCACCATAATGATGCCCCCGCCCAACATCACCGGCAAACTGCACATGGGGCACGCCCTCGACAACACCCTTCAGGACGCGATCACCCGCTTCAAGCGCATGCAGGGCTACTGCGCGCTGTGGCTGCCCGGCACCGACCACGCGTCCATCGCCACCGAGGTGAAGATAGTGGAGGAGATGGCCGGCGAGGGTCTCACCAAGGAGAGCGTCGGTCGCGAACAGTTTTTAAAGCGCGCGTGGGCGTGGAAGGAAAAGTACGGCGGCAGGATAGTGGAACAGCTCAAAAAGATGGGCTCTTCCTGCGATTGGTCGCGCCTGTCGTTCACCATGGACGAAAAGTGCTCCAAGGCGGTCAGGGAGGTGTTCGTAAACCTCTACAACAAGGGCCTCATCTACCGCGGTTCGCGCATAATCAACTGGTGCCCCTGCTGCAGAACGGCCCTCTCGGACGCGGAAGTCGTGTACGCGGAGGAAAATTCCTTCTTCTGGCATCTTAAATATCCCGTCGAGGGCGGCGGGGAATACCTTGTGGTGGCCACCACCCGCCCGGAGACCATGTTCGGCGACACCGCCGTGGCCGTCAATCCCGCGGACAAGAGGTATAAGCACCTCATCGGCAAAAACGTTATCCTGCCCATAGCGAACAAGCCCATACCCGTCGTCGCGGACGAGCATGCGGACATGCAGTTCGGCACGGGCTGCGTAAAGATAACGCCCGCCCACGACCCCAACGACTTTGAAGTGGGGCTCCGCCACAACCTGCCCGTCGTGCGGGTGATGAACGACGACGGCACCATGAACGAAAATGCCGGAAAGTACTGCGGCATGGACCGCTACGAGTGCAGAAAGGCGCTGGAAAAGGAGCTTGAGGAGGGCGGATATCTCCTGAAAAAGGAGCCGCACGCCCACAACGTCGGGCACTGCTACCGCTGCAATTCCACGGTGGAGCCCATAGTGTCCAAGCAGTGGTTCGTAAAGATGGAGCCCCTCGCCCGCCCGGCCATAAACGCCGTCACATACAAAAAGACCACGTTCATTCCCGAAAGGTTCGCAAAGACCTATTTCAACTGGATGGAGAACGTAAAGGACTGGTGCATATCCCGCCAGCTGTGGTGGGGGCACCGCATACCCGTATGGTACTGTCCGGACTGCGGCGCGGAGATCTGCGTCAAGGACGACCCCGCCGTCTGCCCGCACTGCGGCTCCGCAAATCTCCGTCAGGACGAGGACGTGCTGGACACGTGGTTCTCGTCCGCGCTGTGGCCATTCTCCACGCTGGGCTATCCCGACGATACCCCCGACCTCGAATATTTCTACCCCACCGATCTTCTGATAACGGGCTACGACATAATCTTCTTCTGGGTGGCCAGAATGATATTCTCCGGGCTGGAGCACATGCGCAAGGTGCCCTTCCGCTACGTGCTCATTCACGGCATCGTGCGCGACGACAAGGGCCGCAAGATGTCCAAGTCGCTTGGCAACGGCGTCGACCCGCTCGTCGTCATCGACAAGTACGGCGCCGACAGCCTGCGCTTTTCGCTGCTTCAGGGCGTGGCCCCCGGCAACGACATGCGCTATTCCGACGCCAAGGTGGAAAGCTGCCGCAACTTCATGAACAAGATATGGAACGCTTCGCGCTATGTGGTCATGAACTGCGAAGGCAGAAAGATAAAGCCGCTTGCCGAAATAAAGCTCACCCCCGCGGACAAGTGGATAATATCCCGTCTCAATTCCGCCGTGCGCGACGTGACTCTCGCCCTCAACAAGTTTGAACTGGGCATAGCCTGCCAGACGCTTTACGACTTCATGTGGTCGGACTTCTGCGACTGGTATATCGAGCTGACGAAGCCCGCGCTGTGGTCGGACGACGCCGACCGCAAGGACAACGCCGTGTCCGTGCTGCACTACGTGCTCGTAACGGCTTTGAAGCTTCTCCATCCCTTCGTGCCCTTCATCACCGACGAGATCTACCGCAACCTGCCCGGCACCGAAGGCTCGATAATGGTTCAGGAATTCCCCCGCTACAATTCCAAACTCTCCTACAAAAAGGAGAGCACGGCCTTCGCGGGCGTTATGGACATAATTAAGGCCGTGCGCGCCGTAAAGACGGAGACGGGCTGCGCCCCCTCCAAAAAGGTCACGCTGTACGTGCTGGCCGAAAACAGGCGCATGATCTCGGCCAATGCCGACAGCATTTTAAAGCTCGCCGGCGCAAGCGAAATAAAGTTCGTCTCCTCGCAGGAGGAGGCGGGCTCCAGACTCGCCGTAAAGGTTCTGCCCGCGTGCACGCTATATATACCCATGGGCGAGCTTGTGGATTTTGCAAAGGAGAGGGAGAGACTTGAAAAAGAGCTTGAGCGCGTAACGGAAGAGATCCGCCGCGCCGACGGTAAGCTCAACAATCAGGGCTTTGTCTCCAAGGCGCCCAAAAATCTGATAGAGAGCGAGCGCGCAAAGCTGGACAAATTCCTCGGCCTGCGCGAAAAACTGGTCGCCCAGCTGAAAGCGCTCGAAGAGTAAACGCGCGCAGGCGTAAGACCGAATCCCCGCAAGCAAAAGTAAAGGGAGGTGTAAAAAGTTATGGCGCGTTCGCGCTCCAAAATCTCATTCATCAAACGTCACCCCAAACTCGTCGCGGTCATAGCCGTCGTCATCGTCGTGCTGATCGCGGCGGCGGTGCTTTTGTACTTTCTCCGTCCCGACCTGTTTTCAAAATTATTCGATCCCGGCGACGACGCCGGCGGCGGATATTCCGAAGAAGTCCCCGCCGGGCAGCTGGCCGACATAACCTCCGCAGGCCTGTCCGTTCACTTCATCGCGCCCGAAAATTCCGCGGCGGGCGATTGCACGCTTATCAAAGCGGGCGACACCGAGGTGCTGATAGATGCCGGCTCGCAACAGTCCAGCGCCGCCACAATAAAGCAATATCTTGACGACTACTGCACGGACGGCGTGCTCGAATACGTCATAGCCACGCACGCCGATTCCGACCATATCTCCGGGCTCGTGGGCAGGTCTTCGGGCGGCAGTTACGACGGCATACTGTACAGCTACAGCATAGGCACGATAATAACCTTCGACCGCTCCGATAAGGAGCTCACCACCAAAGCCGGCAATCCCACCCTGTATTCAAGGTTTCTCGATGCGGTGGAATATGCCGGGGCCAACGGCGCGGAGGTACATACCGCGCTCGAGTGCTGGAACGGCACAAACGGCGCGCAGAGGTCGTATATACTCGATGACGAAACGGGCAAAATATCGATGAATATTTTGTATAATTATTACTACGAGCACAGCTCGCCCGACGAAAACAATTATTCCGTGTGCATGCTGCTTTCGCACGAAATTGCCGAAGACAGGACAAATCACTATCTCTTCACCGGCGATCTGGAGAAAGAGGGGGAGGAATACCTCGTCCGGTACAATCAGTTGCCGCAGGTGGAGCTGTTCAAGGCCGGCCACCACGGCAGCCCCACGTCTTCAAACGATTGTCTGCTCTCCGTCATCCGGCCCAAAGCCGTCGTCGTGTGCTGCTGCGCGGGGACGGACGAATACACCAAAGACCCCGACAATCAGTTCCCTTCGCAGGCCTTTGTCGACAGGGTGTGCGCCTATACTCAAAACGTCTACTGCACCAACGTCGTCAGCGAAAACGAGGACGGTTACCAACCCATGAACGGCGACATCGTGTTTTACTCCGACGATTCCGGAAGCGACGGGGCCGGCATAAAATTGTGGTGTTCCGGCAACACTCTCAAACTCAAGGATACCGACTGGTTCAAAGCCTGCCGCACCTGCCCCGCGTGGGGCTGGACGGCGGCCGACAGGGAGGCCTTCGTCTCCTCTTCGGGCGGCTGAACGGTTTAAGCGGCTCGCGCCGCGTTTCATGCGGCGCTGCTTCGCGGGGCGGAATTTTCCGCCCCGCGAAGCGTTTTTTAAACGCTTCAAGCGCCCGCCGCGCGGGCTTAAAAAAATTTATACATAATTTAATCAAAAATTATGCATAAATACGCATAAACGCATTGACAAAATGAAAAATACGTGAAATAATATGTATATAGTTAATCGAGTAGCGGAAGACCCGTTTAAACGCATGCATGCGTTTAAACGCTGCGCCGGCTCCGGCCGCCGCGGCGGCGCATATCCGCTGCGGGCCGATAAACTGTTTCACAGGTAATTTGCGGCGGGTGCGCCCGCCGTGATAAGGGTTTTAGCCGCACGCGTATTGCGGCAATAAAATTAAAGGAGAAACCTATGCGCAACTTTAAAAAGCTTTTCACCGGGCTGTTGCTTTCAAGTTCGCTGGCGCTGTCTCTCGTCGGCGCGTTTGCCTGCGGCGACGACACGACTCCCGGCGATGACGGCGGCGACACCCACGTCCACGAGTTCGACACAACCACGTGGGCACACGACGAAACCAACCACTGGAATCCCGCCAAGTGTATTCACAAGGACGTAAAGGGCAACGTAGCCCCTCATGCCGACGAAGACAACGACGGCGAATGCGACGTCTGCGGCTACGACTACGACCACACTCATACATACTCCGACGAGTGGAGCTACGATGCCGAGGCCCATTATCATGCGGCCACCTGCGGGCACGATATCGAGCCCGTCGACAGGGGCGCCCATGCCGACGATGACAACAACGGCCTGTGCGACATCTGCGGCTACGACTACGACCACACCCATACATACTCCGAAGAGTGGACGCACGATGACGACAATCACTGGCACGCAGCCACCTGCGAACACGACGTGGTGTCCGGCAAGGCTGCCCACGTCGATAAAAACAACGACGGCGTCTGCGATACCTGCGGCTGGGACTACGACCACACCCACACGTTTGATGAGACCGCATGGGTATCCAACGAAAACGGCCACTTCCACGAAGCTTCCTGCTCGCACGACGTCTACAGCGAGGTCATACCCCATGTGGACGAAGACTATGACGGCGAGTGCGACGTCTGCGGGTACGAGATGGGCCACGAGCACGTATATTCCAAGGAATGGTCGCACGACGTAAAGGAACACTGGCATGCGGCCGAATGCGGTCACGTAACCGACAGCGGACGCGGCGCGCACGTCGATGCGAATGCGGATGGCGTCTGCGATACCTGCTTGTACGATTACGTCGATGACCACGCTTACGAGTGGATGCACGACGAGCCCAAGGACAACACCGGCTACCATTGGCTTCAGCATCAGGACGACTGCGGATGCGAATGCAACTATCCCGCAGCAGTTCTGCAGAAGGCTCACCACGCGGACGAAAACAACGACGGCATCTGCGATACCTGCGGCTGGGACTACGATCACAAGCACACCTATGCCGAAGAATGGTCTTCCGACAGCGAAAATCACTGGCACGCTGTGACCTGCGGCCACAACGTTGAAGTGGCGGATGAGGAAGAACATAAGGATTGGGATGACGACGGCGTTTGCAACGTCTGCGGCTGGTATGACGAAAATCACGTGCACACGTACGACGAAGATACATGGTCATACAATGCTTCGCAGCACTTCCATAAGGGCACCTGCCACGACGTGATCGGCGGCGCTGAAGATCATACGTTCGCTGACGGCAAATGCTCCGTTTGCGGCGCGGTGCAGAGCGAACTTATCGGCATCGAGGATGTGCTGGCGCTCATCTCCGCCACCACGGCCGACCCCGCATACTCCACGGGCAGAAGGGTCTACGACAATCCCACCTACGGCGACGCTTCCGACAATGCCTTCATAGTCGAAAAGTACGATAACTGCACCTATATTCTCAGCGCGGCGGAAATGCTCTTTGACGACATTCCCGAAATCGAAGGCGGCGGCAAGCCCAAGCAGGCAGAATTCTGGTTCGCCCTGCTCAACGATACGCCCGTTGCGCTCCAGCGCGACTACGACGGAGATCTCGTCAAGTATAACACATACCTTTCGATGGACTACAGCGAGATCAACGGTCTGCAATTTGCCGACTTCTCTAACATAACAAGTTATGCAAATTTCTACGGCGTGCACGACATGATAACCGGTCTCTACGCCGCAGCCAAAGATTGGGGCGAGTCTGCCACCGTCACCACCGAAATACGCGGCTCTATCGTCGATGGCACGCCCGTCACCTATTACGCGTACTACATCGAATGCGACAGCGGTTACTACTACGACGCGGTCGACGTTCAGTTCGCGGTCAGCTCGCTCGGTTCGGATATGTACGTCACCGACGCGAACGTGCAGGCCTATATATACAGCTCCGACGCAGTGGCTGCCGCCGACGGACATGTGGGGCTCTGCAAATACACAAGCAAGACCGTATACGACATAACTCAGGAGCTCACCATTCCTGCCGGAGTGGAAACGCATCCCCTGCCCGAGGACGAACTTGAGCCCATGCTCATCTCCTCCTTCGATATAACTCTCAACGGCGAGGTCGTGTCCGAAATCACTCTGGCGCCCTACAAGTACACTGAGTTCAAAATAGACAACATCCTGCCCGCAACGGCGGATGAAAGTCTCACCTCGCTGACCTACACCCTTGAAAAGTGGAACGAGTCCACGGAACAGTACGATGCGGTAACGGCCGGTTATACGACCATGAACATCTACACCTATTCCGGGCTCTCTGTGTCGCCCACAAACGCGACGGGCAAATACAGGCTTACCGTAATGTACGGCATGGCTTCCAGGAAGCTGATAATCAACGTTGCCAAGAGTGCGCCCACCCAGCTCCCCGCAACGGCCAACGGCGAAAACACCGACAGCTACAGCACCTATGTGGGTCTGGATGTGGCCATAGGCGTGGCTCTGGATGCCAACACTTACGACGCTTCGTTCACCGCAGCCATCACGTCCGGCAACGAAGGCTCAACGGCTACGCTGATAATGGCTTCCGAAGGTTACACCTTCCGCGCCACGGCTGTGGGTACGTATGTCATTACCTTAACGTCCACCGCCGCGCCGAATGTGACCGACACCATAACCATCGTGGTCAACGAAGTTCCCGACGTGGCCACCGAAGTGCTCAACGGCAACTATAAGATGACGGCAGGTTCGGGCAACGATTCATGGCTGGGCTTCCTGTACACTGATGCTTATATCGGCTTTGTTCCCTCCGCCCAAGGCGCGGCCGACGGCACAATGTACTTCTACATCGAATCGTGGTGGAATGGTACATTCCAAGGTTCGTGCACATACAGCTACGATGCCGAAACCAATCTTATAACCCTTACGGGACTGCCTTCCGGCACGAACATTACGGTCACTCTCGTGGACTATGTGCCCGTGGTCACTGTGGTTGTTGACAATGACAGCAAAGAACTCAACGCCTTTGTCGCTACCGAAGAGGACGTTCCCGGCATGGACAGCGGCGAACAGCCCGGCGGCGGTGATGAGCCCGGCGGCGAGCTCACTGACGAAGAACAGTTGCTCACCTCCATCACATGGACCTGCAACGACGTGGAAGACTCCATGGGCGATCCCTATTCCACGCATATCTACTTCGATGAATCCGGCTGGGGCGCTGTCTACTGCGGTTCTGTTGTAGACCCCAACGCCAGCTATGCGTTTGCCGGTTCAACCAGCACCATATACTTCACCTGGACTTACAGCGAGGACGAAGGCATAGTCATCTCCTATAACTTCGAAGGCGCAAACGACAAGTCTGCTTACGATATGCCCGGCATTGACGACGTCCGCTCTTCGTTCATGACGCTCACCATTCCCGAACAGGGCAGCGAATATAAGCTTGAGTTCTGCGGCTACACCTTCACCGGCACCGGCCCCGATGTCGGCGGCGACCAGCCCGGCGGCGAAACCTCTGTAGAGGAAACGATTGTCTCTTGGGATTGGTACAACGGCGAGTGCTGTAATGCTTCAGGCGCAGGCATATACTTCAGTGAAGAAGGCTGGGGCGCCATCTACAGCGGTACTTCATTCAACTATGCTCAGGGTGCAATCTACTTCGATTGGACGGTATCCGGAACCGATATCAACACAACGTCGCCTTCCGATCCCTCGCTTGAAGATTTCGGAACTGATCTGCTGACTGAATTCATCGGCTTTGCTGGCGGATTCATGACGTATAACGAGGCCGACAACACAATATCGATGTATGGTTATACTTTTGAGGCGTTACCTCTGTACGGTTGATTTGTCCGGCTGAAACGACGGGCTGAAGAGTCCGTTGCGTAAAACCCAATAAAGATTAAAACCCCTCGGCGGGGGCGCGGTTTCGCGCCCCCGCCGTATTTTGTGTTTCAACTCCGTCAACTGCGCCCTTTTGTCATTTCGACCAAGCCAGCCGCGACAAAGTCGCGGCGGGCGCGCGGAGAAATCTCGGAGCGACAGCGACGGACAAAGGGGAGGGTCGACAATAAAGTGTGTTGAGTGAGCGCGGGCAATTTCTTTCGACCGAACCAAATAGTCAGATTTCTCGGCTTACGCTCGAAATGACACAGCTTT
>CASDRK010000014.1 GCA_949283125.1 uncultured Clostridia bacterium | reverse complement strand
TGTAGCGGGTATCTGCCGAAACCCCTGAAGGGGTCCCCTCGGCAGAGCAGCGGGCTTCGCCCTCGCGCGAACCCACAACGGTACCGAAGGCGCGGGCTGTTAAATCCATTTAACTACGGAAGCAAAATCGCAACAGGACAACAACCTGAAAATTACTTTAATATAATACAACAACGGCCGCAAAAAAGCAATGATTTTGTAAAGGTTGCGGCAAAATTTTCCCGTTTTTTTCTTGAAAAGAGCACAGCCGGAACGACTGTGCTCTTTTACAGCTGATTTACTCTTTGTCGGATTTGCTTGCCGCAAGCAGATCGCGGATTTCGGCAAGCAGCTGCTCGGTGGTAGGCTTTGCCGCGGCAGCGGCTTCCTCCGCCGCTTTTGCATCCTCGGCCGCCTTCTTTTCGGCAGCGATAGTCTCGTCGGCCTTTGCGGAAGCTTCGGCATAAGACATGCCGCTCTTCATGTTTGCGCGCACGAGCTTGCGCTTTGCCTTGGCTTCTTCACCGTTTACTCCCTTCGCCGCATTCTGCAATGCCACGAACACCTTAAGGATGGTGAAGAGCAACAGCGCAATGAGCAGGAAGTCGATAACGGCATTGATGAACGTGCCCCAATCGATGAAGTTTGTGCTTGCCCAGTCGATTATCTGCGCGCCGGTCACTTCGTCAAGCACGTATGCGGGAGTGCCGAGAACGGTGCGAAGACCTTCAAGGCCCTGACCGCCCGTAGCCGACGTTACCGCCCAGTTGACGAGAGGCATAAGTATGCCCTTTGTCACGGCATTTACGATGGCCGTGAACGCAGTACCGATGACAACGCCGACGGCCATATCGACGACATTGCCGCGCGAGATGAATTTTTTGAACTCACCCCACAGCTCTTTGAGTTTTTTCATGTGTACTCCTTAAATTTTATCTTCAAGAATTATATATGCAAATCAGACGTTTGTCAACTCTTTTGCAAGTTCTTTTATCTGCGCGCGGCTTTCGTCGTTGAGCGCAGACCTGACAGTTACCGACGTCTGGGCAAACTTAAGATTGCTCTTTTCAAACTTGTCACGCATGAGTTTTGCCGCGACAGGCGCCCACGTACCGTTTTCGATAAACGCCACCGTCCTCTTCTGATAGTTGCGTTCGGTGAGATTTTCTATAAATTCGCGCACGGCGGGGAAAAGATTTGCATTATACGTAATGCCCGCTATGACGAGCGCCGAATACCTGAACGCGTCCGCAACGCATGCGGAGCGGTCGTCGCGGGCAAGGTCGCGGAGAAGAACATTTTTGCAGCCTGCAGCAACCAGTTCAGCCGCAAGCGTCTCCGCCGCCTTTTTGGTGTGCCCGTAAACCGAAGCGTAGACTATCAGCACACCCTCCGTCTCGTACTCGTAATTTGCCCATTTTTTATAGAGTCCGAGATAGTGCGAAAGATCCCCTTCCAGCACGGGGCCGTGCAGGGGACAGATGCGGGCAATATCGAGCGTCGACAACTTTTTCAGCGCCGCGTCCACCTGCTTGCCGTATTTGCCGACTATGCCTATATAATAGCGGCGGGCTTCGTCGTCCCACGGCAGGTCGACGTCGAGCGCGCCGAATCTTCCGAACCCGTCGGCGGAAAACACCGTTCGGGTGAACGTATCGTAAGTGACCATAACCTCCGGCCAGTGCACCATGGGCGCAAAAATAAAGCGCAGCTCGTGCCTGCCGAGCGACAAAACGGCGCCGTCGCCGACGACTACCCGCCTGTCGGCGAAATCCGTGCCGAAGTACTCGGCAAGCATGACGAACGTCTTTGCATTGCCGACCACCCTGACGGACGGAAACTCCTCCGCAAAGCGCAGAGCATTGGCCGAATGGTCGGGCTCCATATGCTGGATCACGATATAATCGGGCTGCCTGTCGCCGAGAACGGCCCTGACATTGGCAATCCACTCGTCGCCGAAATGTTCGTCCACGGCGTCCATGACCGCGATCTTGTCGTCGACAATCACATAGGAATTATACGAGACACCGTCAGGCACTTTGTATATCCCCTCAAAAAGATCCACATCGCGATCGTTCACGCCGACGTAATACGTATCCGAAGCTGTAAGATTCATAAAATATTGCTCCCGTTATTTTTCTTCAACAAATTCCCCCACTCCGTACAGCACAACGGCGTCGCCGCACTGACCGTCAACAGTAACGTTTTTAAGGCTGACCTTTTCCACAAACTGGAAATACAGCCCTTCGTTTTTTACCTTTTTGTTTATTTCCTTCATGTCCGGATAGCCGGCTTCGGCACTATTGTCGTACGAAAAGCTTACGTTTTCAAAAGCTATGCCCGCTATCGGCGCTTCGGGCAGGCCGTAAAAGGCGCCCGCACAGAAAGCGACGTCCGTGCACGAGATATTTTTGAATTTGAAACTGCCTATGTACGGAGTGCGCTCGTCGACGGGCAATTTTTCCGTTGTGTAAACATACTCGGTATGTCCGGTGTTGTCGCCCATGTTGTAATACATATTGACCACGAAGGGCACTTTGACCCCGGTCATTTTAATATCCTCGAATACGATGTTGTCCGTGACGCCTATCCTTCCGCGGCCGCGGCGGTTCTTGATGCGCAATCCGCGGTCGGTGCCGTCAAATATGCACTGAGTGACAGAGACGTTTTCTATGCCGCCCGAAAGTTCGCTACCCAGCACCACGCCGCCGTGCCCGTCGCGCATAAGACAGTTGCGTATGACCACGTTGCGGCAGGGCAACCTGTATTTTTTTGCCTGTTCTATAGTGCCTGACTTTATGGCTATGCAGTCGTCGCCGACGGATATTTTCACCCCGGCTATCTCGACTCCGTCGCAGGTGTCGGGGTCGATCCCGTCGGTCGTGGGCATGCCGGAAGGGTTGTAAAGACCCAGGTCGTACAGCCCGACATCTTTACAAAAATAGGGGTGGATGTTCCAGCTGGGAGTGTTCCTGACCGTGAGCCCGAACATCGTCACGCCCGAGCAGCGGTTGAAGAACGCTCCGCGCGGTCTCCACGCCACGCGCATGACGCGGTGATTGACATACCAATCGCCGGACGGGGCGTTGCCGTCCGCAAGCCCTCCGCCGGTTATCGTGATGTTTTTGCAATCGTAAGCCGTGAGAAGGGAAGCAAAACACGTGACCTCCTCCCCCTGCCACGTTCCGAGATTGATGTCGCCGATGAGTCCGGGAAGGGTGGGATACACCTCCCTCTCCGACCGTCCGAGCAGGACCGCGCCTTCGGAGATATATAAAGTCATATCGCTCTTGAGAAAGAGCGGTTTGACAAGATAGGTTCCGGCCGGAACGTACAAAGTGCCGCCGGCCGGCAGGCAGGCTATCGCGGCGGTGAATGCCGCCGTGTCGTCGCGGACGCCGTCGCCGCACGCGTTGAAGTCGCGCACGTTGAAAAGAGCGCTCTCCGTCGCCGTTCTGAAGCAAACGGCCTGTCCCGCGGCGCACAGTTCGTAATCTGTATCCGGCTCCAGACCGAAGACGGAAAAGACGTTTCTGTCCTCCTCTTTCAGCGGCTTGCCGTCAAGCAGAACGGCAAATTTTCCGGAGGAAAAGTACGGGGAAATTGAGTCGAGCTCAAAACAGGCGCTGCGCGGACTTACGGCCAGAACTTTCATGATTCACCTCGCTTGATTCAAACGGTAAGCAGTCCGAAGGACATGAGCAGAAATACGGTAAAGAAAATAGTTATCACCGAGCAGATGCTCGTCCACACCACAAGTTGCGTTGCCAGCTGTTCGTCGTTGTTCATCTGTCCCGCCATTATCGCGCTCGAGACGGCCACGGGCGTGCCGAACAACGCTATCAGCGTGGGATATACCGCCGGCGACACATTGAACCAATCGGTATAATTGTTCAAAAGCACCGCAACGCCTATGCCTATGGCGGGAGCAAGCACGATCCTCCACGCAGTGGCGACGATTATCTCCTTTGTCATGCCCTTCACGGCGGAGAATTTGAACTGACCGCCCAGCACCACGAGGGCGAGAGGCGAAGCTATGGATTTGAGGTCGGTGACGGCCTCGTACAGAAAGCGCAGCTGATCGTCGAAGCGGAAGGGCACGTCGCCGCCGCAGACGGCGCGCTCCAGCTCGCGTATGCCCACAAAAACAAGACCCGTAACGACGCCGATTATCAAAGGATTTTTGATTATGTTGAGCAGTATTTTTCCCACTCCGCGGCCGCCATGCTCGGGATGGATCCGGACGCCCGCGGCGTTTGAAGCGAGACTGTCTTCATCCAGCCTTCTCTCCTCCTCCGGACCGGAAAAGATGGAGAGGGCCACTACGGCAAGAATGTTGAATACGGGAATAGAGAAAGCAGAAACTATGCCGGCGATGGCGGTGTCGCCGCCCAGCCTTTCCACCAGCACGAGCCCAATGATGGCAAAATTGCTGCGGAAAGTGCACTGCAGTATAACGCCCTTTCGGCGGTTATCCTTTGTGGCGAGCACGGCCGTCAGAAGTCCGAGACCGAATATCGCGCAGATGATCACCACGGCATAGATGACTATTGTCCAGTCGATATTGAAGCTGTCCATGCTGTCGTATATATTGACGAACAACATGCACGGCAGGCAGACTTTGAACACAAACTTGTTTCCTATGGAAACAAAACCGTCGTTCAAAAAGTTGAAGCGCCTTAAAAGATAGCCTAGAAGTATCAGAAGAACTATGGGCACGACGGCGTTTAACGAAGTGACAAACACGTCTAACATCTGCTGCTGTCTCCCGCATATATTTTTTCACCGAAATTTTATCAAAATAATATGGCGTTGTCAACATTTGAAAAGCCCGACAACGCCATAAATAATGTAATTTTAAATTTAACAGCGCACGTTTCCGTCGCCGCGCACGACATACTTGTACGAAGTGAGTTCCTTAAGCCCCATGGGCCCGCGGGCATGCAGTTTCTGCGTGGAGATCCCCATCTCGCAGCCGAGCCCGAATTCGCCGCCGTCGGTAAAGCGCGTGGACGCATTGACGTAGACGGCCGCGCTGTCCACCAGCCGCTCGAACATGGCGGCATGCCCGCCGTCGCGCGTGACGATGCAATCGCTGTGCCCGGTGGAATGAGCGGCAATATGCGCGATGGCCCCCTCTACGTCGTCGACAATGCCGACGGCCATTTTGTAATCGAGAAATTCGGTATCGAAATCGTCCCCTTGCGCACTTTCGCAAAACGGCCTGACCCCTAAAATGTCCAAGGCGCGCCCGTCAAGCTTTAATACAACCTTGTTTTCGGCGCGCTCCTCGACCAGCGCGCGGTAGAGCATGGGCAAAAACCTGACGGCGACGGCGCGGTGCACGAGACAGACCTCCATCGCGTTGCACACCGAGGGTCTGCTGCATTTGGCGTTGACAATTATTTTAAGCGCCATATCGAGATCGGCGCATTCATCGACATACACGTGACAGATGCCCGTGCCTGTCTGAATGACCGGCACTTTGGCATTGTCCGCACACGCCCTGATGAGTCCGGCGCCGCCGCGCGGGATGAGCAGATCGACATATCCGGCAGCCGTCATCAGCACGCTTGCGCTCCGGCGCGACGTGTCGCCTACTAAATTTATAAGATCTTCATCCAGCCCGGCGAGGCGCAGACCGGCCTTCATGGCCGAAACTATCGCCGCGGCAGAAGCGTGCGCCTCCTTCCCCGCGCGAAGCACGCAGACGTTGCCGCTTTTAAGGCAGAGCGCCGCGGCGTCCGACGTTACGTTGGGACGACTTTCGTAAATTATTGCCACCACGCCGAGGGGAACACGCACTTTGCAGATCACGAGCCCGTCGCCCCTGACGATCCTTTCGAGTTCTTCCCCGACGGGGTCGGGCAGAGCGGCAACGTCGCGCACGCCCTTGGCCATGGCGCGTATCCTGTCCTCATCGAGTCTCAACCTGTCGAGCATTACGTCTGACATAATACCGCGCGAATTGGCCATATCAAGCTCATTTGCAGCGATTATATCTGACATAGTACTTTCTAATTGCTCTGAAATGGCCAAAAGAGCCCTGTTTTTATCCTGTTCGCTGAGCAAAGCGGCAGACCTTTTTGCCCTGACGGCCGCGCCCAGAAGCCGCATCGTTGTCATTATTTTTTACCTTTAAAGAGCGTGTATCTGCCCTCTCCCTTTATTATGTCGTACAAAATTTCGGGCTGCGCGCCGTTGGCTATTATCATATCGACGCCGCTCTGCGCACACAGTTCGGCCGCGCGCAGCTTTGTGGCCATGCCGCCTGTGCCGAGCGACGAGCCCGCTCCGCCCGCAAGCGCGCGGATATCATCGTCGATATTTTCCACTACGGAAATAAGCTGCGCGTTTTTGTCCTTTTTTGGATCTGCGGAATACAGCCCGTCTATGTCCGAAAGCAAGATCAGAAGTCCGGCACCTATGCTGGAAGCCACTATCGCGGCAAGCGTATCGTTGTCCCCCACCGCTATCTCCGCCGTCGCTACGGTATCGTTTTCATTCACAACCGGCAGAGCCCCGAGCCCTATCAGTCTGTCCATAGTGTTTATGAAATGTCCGCGCCGCTCCCGATTGGCAATATCGTCGCCGGTGACAAGTATCTGCGCAACGATGTGCCCGTACTCCGAAAACAGCTTGTCGTAGGTGTACATCAGTTCGCACTGCCCTACGGCGGCGGCAGCCTGCTTTGTGGGCATATCCGAAGGCCTGGCGCCGAGATTGAGCTTGCCGACCCCCATGCCTATCGCACCCGAAGACACAAGCACTATCTCGTGCCCGGCGTTTTTCAGGTCGCTTATCACCTTGCAGAGCTCCTCCACCCTGCGTATGTTCAGTTTTCCGGAAGCGTGCGCAAGCGTCGACGTTCCCACTTTTATCACAATCCGCATCATGTTATCGCCTTGAGTTACGCTTATTTATTCACCCTGAAAAAGTTTATATATTTATTTTATACCATTCCGGCACTTTAGTCAACTAAATTGCATTGCGGGTCGGACATACGGCGCGGCATTTCTTCGGGTTGACCGAGCATGGCCTTCAGTTTATTGATATGATAGTAGAAATTATCCCTCTTGATATCGAGAAGGCGGAGCGCATCGTTGAGTTTTGTACGCTTGCAGAGATAATCTTTTGCAACGGACAGGAATTTTCCGAATAGACGAACGAGGGGCGGCCGAAACGCACGCCCTTGGACCGCGCTATCTTTATCCCCTCGGCCTGACGCGACTTTATGCTTTCCCTCTCGTTTTCCGCCACGAAGGACAACACCTGCAACACGATATCCGAAATAAATTTGCCCACCAAGGTATCTGCCTTTGTGCGCGTATCCAACAGCGGCATGTCCAAAACGAGTATGTCCGCGCCGATCATGTTGGTTATTCTGTTCCACTCCTCTATGATCTGACTGTAATTGCGCCCCAGCCGGTCAATGGACTTTATTACGAGCAGGTCGCCGCCCTCGAGCTTTTTGAGCAGGCGTTTGTATTCCTTTCTTTCAAAATCCTTGCCGCTCTCCTTCTCGGCAAAAATGCGGCCTTGTTCAATGCCGAACTCCCGGAACGCGGCAATCTGCCGCTGCAAGTTCTGATCTTTTGCCGATACGCGCGCATATGCGTAATTCATGTGATTTGCTCCTTTTGTTTTATGATTAGAGGATAGCGGATAAACGACGAAAAGACTACCGTAAGCAACAGGCAACAAAAAAATGTAGTAAAAGCGTACTTTTACTACACGGCCAAAAAATTACGTTTTCAAGCGTAAATATATTAATTTACCTAATAATTATATCACGCGCGCGAAAAATTTGGCAAGTAAAAATGCAGTAGTAAAAGTACACTTAAACTACACACCGCAAGGAGGATAAACTATGAAAAAAGGCTTATTGGCCATGCTCGTTGCGCTTGCATGCGCAACCACCTGCGCATTTGCGCTGCCCGCTTGCGACAACGATCAGTCGTCCGACCCCGGCACTACGGACGAAACCCCTTCCGCCGAGGAAGTCGCGGTGCAGAGCATTGCACTCGACAAGAGCGCACTCACCCTCGAAGTCGGCGACGAAGAGACGCTCACCGCGACGGTGGCACCCGACGACGCGACGCATAAAACGGTGACGTGGTCGTCCGATAACACAGCCGTTGCAACGGTGGCAAACGGCAAGGTCACGGCAGTTGCGGCGGGTACTGCCACAATTACCGCAAAAGCGGGCGGAAAGAGCGCCACTTGCGCCGTCACCGTAAACTCGGCTTTGACGGAGGACACCGATTTTGACGCGCTCGTTTCGGATAAAGTTACCGAAGACGGCTGGAAAGCGGCTTTTTCCGACAATGCCTTTGAGAATGTTACCATAAAATTCAGTTCGTCAGGCGATTTACCCGGAACAGCAACTCTCTTTAAATACGGTACTACCATGTGCATAACAATGAAAATGGAGAGCGGCGAAGAAACCCCGTCTATTCCGTCTGTTCCGTCTATTTATATATTTGAAAAGGACGGAGAAAAATACGGATATGTTTATAACGAAGTTTCAGGCTGGCTTGATACGGGGTGGTTTGCAGATGAAAGCTTATCCGACGATTTATTGAATATAGTTTCAACTTACAGATGTATTTTGCCCGATTTTGGCGAGAATTTTGACAGTTTTACTTACGATAGCGAAAATGGCGCGTATATACTCAAAGATACAATTGTTCAAAATTATTTGCCCATATTCTTTGATAGTACAGGTGACTATTATGATTACAGTAATATATCGATAAAAATCAAAGAAAATCAGATCGCCTGTTTTAAAGCCGTCGTTAATGTGGCGGAATTTACTCTTGAGTTTGAGCATCATATATACAATTACGGCACGACAGAAGCATTGACCATACCGTCCGAAATAGAAGACATGCTTGACCCGGCAAAGGTAAACGGCAAGACGTTTGTATTTTCCGACATGACGAGCGAAGACATTGACGCCGCAACGCTGGAAGAACAGATCGCCATGAGCAAGGACACTGAAATCGTATTCGGAGGAACCGATACGTTTACGATAACTTCCTCAATGCTCGGCCTGTCTGTCGTGAAAAAAGGTACGTTCAGCCAATCCGGGGAGGAAATCGAACTCACCATCACCGAAGCAACGGTCGGAGGTCAGCCCGTGGAAGGCACGACGAGCAGCAAGGCGACGTTCGACGGCGAAAAATTATATATTACGGACGTCACTCCTGCCGGAACGGTGACCAGCATATACGTATTGACTACAAATTAAATTTTTCCGGGATAAAAAGAAACCTGCCCTCTTTCAAGGGCAGGTTTCTTTTTTACGGCAGAACGCGGAGCATTTTTGCAACCACGCGCCACGGCAGACAAATAAACGGCGGAACCGCCGCAAAAGCAATCCCGCCGCACATAGCCGGGGAAAAGCTGCCCCGAAGCTAATCAGACAATTTAAATATTACCGCCGCATTAAACCACGCCCTGTGCAAGCATGGCCTCGGCAACCTTTACGAATCCGGCGATGTTTGCGCCCATGACGTAGTTGCCCTCGTAACCGTACTGCTTTGCGGCATTATCGATATTGTGATATATGTTGACCATTATGTTCTTGAGCTTTGCGTCTACTTCCTCGAACGACCAGAACATTCTGCCGGAGGACTGTGCCATCTCCAGAGCGGAAGTTGCCACGCCGCCCGCGTTGGCCGCCTTGCCGGGCAGGAACACAACGCCGGCCTTCTGGAACACTTCCACCGCCTCGAGCGTGGAGGGCATATTTGCGCCCTCGGCAACATATTCCACGCCGTTTTTGACGAGAATTTCGGCGGCTTCCTTGTCGATTTCGTTCTGCGTGGCGCAGGGAAGAGCTATATCGCAAGGGATAGTCCATATACCCTTGCAGCCTTCAAAGTACTTTGCTCCCTTTACCCTTGCAACGTATTCCTTTATTCTGCCGCGCTCCACTTCCTTGATCTGCTTTATCACGTCAAGCCTGATGCCTTCGGGGTCGTAAACGTAGCCGTTGGAATCATACATGGCCACAACCTTGGCGCCGAGCTGCTGGGCCTTCTGGCAGGCGTAGATGGCCACGTTGCCGGAACCCGAAACAATGACCGTTTTGCCCTTGAAGGAATCGCCGCGCACCTTTAAAGCTTCCTCGGTGATATATACGAGACCATAACCCGTAGCCTCCGTTCTGACGAGCGAACCGCCATAGGAAAGACCCCTGCCGGTCATAACGCCGACATGCTCGTTGCGTATCCTTTTGTACTGTCCGAAAAGATAGCCGACTTCCCTTGCGCCCACGCCGATATCGCCCGCGGGTACGTCGGTATCGGCGCCGATGTGGCGATAGAGTTCGGTCATGAAGCTCTGGCAGAATGCCATTATCTCGCGGTCGCTCTTGCCCTTGGGGTCAAAGTCGGAACCGCCCTTGCCGCCGCCGATGGGCAGGCCGGTGAGGCTGTTTTTGAGTATCTGCTCAAGCCCGAGGAACTTGACTATTGAAAGGTTTACCGAAGGATGAAAGCGCAGGCCGCCCTTGTAAGGGCCGATGGCGCTGTTGAACTCTACGCGATAGCCCTTGTTGACGCGGGTCTTTCCGCTGTCATCCACCCAGGGAACGCGGAAAAGGATGACCCTTTCGGGCTCGACAAATCTTTCGAGCAGGCCTGCCTTTTCGTATTCGGGATGAGCTTCAACAACGGGCGCGAGAGTCGTAAGCATCTCGGTGGCCGCCTGATGAAATTCGGGTTCGTTGGGATTGTTCTTTTTCAGGTCTTCCAAAACCTGCTCTACATATGTCATACTGTTCTCCTTTGACGGCAATAAATTCTGCCGGATTTTATTTTCGGTTTATTCAGTCCCATCCGGGAAACATGAACAGTATAACACATATTCCGCAAATATACAAATTTTATGCACTACAATGCATATCGTTATCCTTTATACAATATATAAGCGCACGTTATACCCTATCGTCGCGAAAAATACACTCTTTCGGCGGTATTGTAAAACACGTCCTCGAGTTCCGCGGAAGTGAACACCCCGCTCTCCGCGATGTAATCCTTAAGGTGCGCATAGCTGTCGCGGCAGAGATTGGATGGCATGTCCGTGCCGAACATCAGCCTGTCCGCGCCCAGCACCTGCCTTGCCGTATTCAGATGTACGGCGGCCGTGGGATAGGGATAGCTTTCCGGCTGCTGATTTGCCGCCAGCGACGCAAGATCAAAATACACATTCGGCTGTGCAAACTTGCCCAGCTCGACCTTCATTAGTTCCGCATCGGTGCGCTGAGGGGCAAGCAGATGGCAGATAACAAACGTCAACGAAGGATAATTTTTTGCGGCGGCGGCCAGAGCGTCCGTCTGCCAGCAACAATTGCGCGGACGGCCTATATCGATGACGAACGTAAGCCCGTTGTCGGCCGCGTATCTGTACTGCGCATTCATTATTTCGCCGTTCAGGTCGATGGGCGGATGATAGGCCATAAGCCCCGAACCGTTGCTGACTTCAAATTTGACCGCCCTGAAACCCAGTTCGCCGAAGAGATGCCTTTTTACGTCCTCGACCTTCGCGCAGAAAGGGTCGTAGCTCGCCGCGCCGATAAAGCGTTCGGGATATTTTGCCGCCGCAAGCGCTGTGTATTCGTTCTGAAATCCGAAAAATTGCCCCTGCAGCAACACGGCCTTTTCCACGCCGTTTTCGTCCATGACCTTAATAAGATCTTCGGGCGACGCGCCGTACTCCCCCATTCCTTCGGGTATCATGCGGAAGGAAGTTCCGTCGGCATACGCCGCCATCCCCCCGCCAGTGCCCCGTAGTTCCCCGCGGGAAGTAAAGCCGGCTATGTACTGAACCACGTGCGCGTGCGCGTCTATTATTTTCATGTTGCACTCCTTATATATACTTATACAGATTATATCACGCCGCGGCCGGCAGAGCAACAACTTGCACGCGGATTGAAAGAACGACATATGATCATAATATGGAATTAACGGAATATGACAGAAAAGCCGCGTTTGAATACGCGAAGAAATGGGCCTTCAGACGCAACCCGGCATACTATAATTTTGATAAAATAGGCGGCGACTGCACAAATTTTGCGTCGCAATGCATATACGCCGGAGCCCGGACGATGAACTTTACGCCCACTTTCGGCTGGTATTACAGGAGCATAGACGACAGAAGCCCGGCATGGACGGGCGTTGAATATCTTTACAACTTTCTTGTCGCCAACGACGGCGCGGGTCCTTTTGCAGAGCAGAGAGACATAACCGGGCTGGAAGTCGGCGACATAGCTCAGCTCGGCAATGCGACCGGAGATTTTTACCATTCCCCGGTGGTCGTAGCCGTACGCAGAGGAAAAATTTACGTGGCCGCGCACACCTACGACGCCTTTATGCGGCCGCTGTCCTCCTACCGCTACGCGCGCATACGCGGGATACATATACTCGGCATAAGGAAAGAATAGTCCTTACATTTAAGGAATGTAAGTAAGTCATAAAAAATTGTCTGCGCACGACAGATGTCCGCCGCGCTTTTGAAGCCGCTTTGCTCCCCGCAGCGAAAATTTGAAATTATTCTCGTCAACCCGCTTAAAAACGCTTGAATTTTTTTTTACTATGTTATAAAATATTTAAGCATGCAGAGATGGCAGAGTGGTCGAATGCGCACGACTCGAAATCGTGTTACGTGGGAACACGTACGGAGGTTCGAATCCTCTTCTCTGCGCCAAACGGAGCGGACGACTTTTGTCGTCCGCTCCGTTTGGCGTTGAACGGGTATGAGAACCTTCGTCGGTTCGAACAGGCGCACAAGTGCGCCGACCCGCCGAGGGGACCCCTTCAGGGGTTTCGGCGGCATCCTCTTCTCTGCGCCAAACGGAGCGGACGGTTTTTGCCGTCCGCTCCGTTTGGCGTTGAACGGGTATGAGAACCTTCGTCGGTTCGAACAGGCGCACAAGTGCGCCGACCCGCCGAGGGGGCCCCTTCAGGGGTTTCGGCGGCATCCTCTTCTCTGCTCATCATCGAGATAAGGCGAACTTTTGGCGCTCTGGTTAAGGCACAAATTATTTCCTTTCTCGTTTACACCCGTCTCAGCTTTCACCCGATATCCAAACGGAGCGGACGGCTTTTGCCGTCCGCTCCGTTTTGTGCACGGCGGTTAAGACGCCTTGCGCTCCGCATAATTTTCCGCAACCGCTTTGACGTAAGCTTCGGCATTGTATTCGACTGTCTGCAGTCCTATGAACACGAACGGCATGGAAATGAATATGCCCGCAATGTTGTTTGTAAGAAGGAACGAGACCGCGACAAACACCGCCGTTATCAGCGCAATGATAATATCGGACAACACTACCGCTCCGATATTTTTTATGTTTACGGCCTCCGACAGCGGCATGACTTTGCGTCCGAAGATAACATACCCCTTCATCAGCGCAACCGCGACGTAGAGCAGCGTGAGCACAACGGCGGAAATGTATATGCTTGGCGGCCATATTGCTGCAAGCCACACAACCGCCGCGCCCGTAAGAGCGGCAAAAACAACGTCGAACAGCGCAGACAAAATATTAATCCACCACACGCGCTTTGCAATCGTCCTTTTGACCAAAAAGCGCGTCAGCAAAAAGGCGCACAGCAAGCCGAGCGCGGACATAAACACAAATACAATCGCCAAAGCCGCCCATTCCGCCACGGCCAGCGCCACGGCCTGTTCTATCTGCACGGCATACGCCTCCCCTCCGGGAACGAGGGAATGTATGCAGTCGTTGAACGCATCGGCCAGCCATCCGGATCCAAATACCGTTCCTATCGCCGCCGAAGGATCGCTCCAGTCCAGACCGCCTATTTCGTCAGCCAGACATTCGACAAGCGCGCCGAGATCGAAGCTGACGCTGCCGGTTATCTGCACGACGCTGTCGGCAAGCGCGCGCACGGACGAGATCAATCCCGGTATCAGCACAGATATGCCTAAAATGACGCCGAGGGCAAATGCGCCGAGGGGCGCGAAATAGTGCTTTAAACTCACGAAATAATTTTTAACGCATCGCAGCAACATATTTCTCTCCGAAGGGAACGGCGCCGACATCGCCGGCAGCCCGCCCCGTGACAGCATTATAATTTTATGCGACAAAAATGTCAAGCCGCAGAAAGCGCAGCCGCAAAGCGGCATTCATCTCCGGCCGGCAAATCATCCCTCGCGGGAAAATTTGTTCATAGTCCGATAAATTTTACTTACAGCGATTGACATGCTTATGCAAAAAATGTATAATATTTTGTATATTTATAAATTTAAGGGTGCATCATGCTGACATTAGACAAAGTTTATCATGCAAGATACGTGCTTAAGGACGCCATAAGGCAGACCGACATGATATATTCGCCGGTGATATCTGAGGAGAGCGGCTGCGAAGTTTACCTCAAAACGGAAAACCTTCAGGTGACCGGTTCGTTCAAGGTGCGCGGGGCATACTACAAAATATCCCAGCTGAACGATAAGGAAAAGGCCCGCGGCGTTATAGCATGTTCGGCCGGAAATCACGCGCAGGGCGTTGCGTTAGCTTCAAAAAAATTCGGCATTAAGTCCATAATCTGCATGCCCGACGGAGCGCCCATATCCAAAGTGGAAGCAACAAAAAGTTACGGGGCGCAGATAGTGCTCGTTCCTGGCGTATATGACGACGCGCACAACGAGGCGGAAAGGCTGAAGGAAGAATGCGGCTACACGTTCATACACCCGTTTGACGACGAAGACGTGATAGCGGGTCAGGCCACGATAGGCCTTGAGATAATCGACCAGTTGCAGGACGTGGACGCGATAGTCGTGCCGGTGGGCGGCGGCGGGCTGGCTTCGGGGCTGGCATTTGCCGTAAAATCGCTCAATCCCGCCATAAAGGTCTACGGCGTGCAGTCGTCCGGCGCCCCCTCCATGCTCGTATCCGTAGAGCACCAAAGGATAGAGTGTCTGCCGTCCGTATCTACCATAGCCGACGGCATAGCCGTAAAAGAACCCGGGCCGCTCACCTTCGAGCTGTGTTCAAAATATCTCGACGGCATTGTTTCGGTAACTGACGATCAGGTGTCGGCGGCAATACTTGCACTCATCGAAAAACAAAAGATGATAGCCGAAGGCGCCGGCGCCGTCGCGCTGGCCGCGGTAATGTACGGCAAAATACCCGACTCGGCAGGCAAAAAGGTATGCTGCCTCATATCGGGCGGCAACATAGACGTAACCATTCTGTCGCGCGTGATAAACCGCGGGCTGCTGATGAGCGGCAGACAGTGCTCGCTGACTCTTGAACTTATGGACAAGCCAGGCCAGCTTGTGGGCGTTTCCACAGTGATAGCGGCATGCGGAGGCAACGTCACCGCCGTGCTGCACGAAAGAACGAACGAGGGCACCGCAGTGAACGGCTGTTATCTTAAACTGCAGATAGAGACGAGAAACTTTGAACACATTCTCGAAATTAAAAACGCACTTGCGCAAAACGGATTTAAAGTGCTGTAACACAAAATCAGGAGGAAGAAATGAAAACAGTATCAACGGACAGGGCCCCCGCGGCGATAGGCCCCTATTCGCAGGCAAAAATATGCGGCAATCTTGTATTCACGTCCGGTCAGATCCCCGTAAATCCCGCCACGGGAAACATAGAGACATTCGACATACTCGGCCAGACCGAACAGGTGTGCAAAAACATGAAGGCGCTGCTTGAAGCCGCAGGCTCGTCGATGGACAAGGTGATAAAGACAGTGTGCTTTCTTGCTGACATAGCCGACTTTTCGGACTTCAACGAAGTGTACGGCTCCTACTTCACCTCGTGCCCCGCGCGCAGCTGCGTGGCCGTCAAGGACATACCCAAGGGCTGCCTTGTCGAGATAGAAGCCATAGCGGAGATATGAATTTGTTTAATCGACAAAAGCGCGCATTTTTGTTGACTTATCAACCACGATGGGCTATACTGTTAAGCGTGACTTAAATTGCGAGGTAAACAATGAAGACAGCTATCGTGACAGACAGCAACAGCGGCATCACGCAGTCGATGGCCAGACATGCCGGCGTGTACGTAGTGCCCATGCCCGTGCTTATAGACGGCGAACAGTACTTTGAAGATATTTCTCTCACGCAGGAAGAGTTCTACGCAAAGCTCCGCTCCGACGCGCAGGTATCCACGTCGCAGCCGAGCGCATTCGACGTGGGCGAACTGTGGACAAAGCTTTTGAGAGAATACGATAAAATCATACACATACCCATGTCGTCCGGACTTTCGGAGACTTGCCGCACCCTTACTCATTTTGCCGAAACGGAATTTTCCGGCAGAGTGTACGTGATAGACAATCAGCGTATATCCATAACCATGCGCCAGAGCGTGGACGACGCGCTGAACATGCTGGCCGATGGAAAGACCGCGGAAGAGGTCAGGGATTTTTTGATGCAGACAAAGTTGCAATCGAGCATCTACATCATGGTAGACACACTGAAATATCTGAAAAAGGGCGGCAGACTCACCCCCGCCGTGGCGGCGATCGGCACCCTTTTAAGGATAAAGCCCGTGTTGCAGATCCAGGGCGAAAAGCTGGACCAGTTTGCAAAAGTGCGCAAACTGGCGGACGCAAAAGCTACAATGATAAACGCGGTAAAGCACGACCTTGAAACGCGGTTTGCACAGCTCAGGGCGGACGGCAAAATGACGCTCGCCATAGCCCACACCCAGAACCGCGAGGAAGCGGAAACATTCAAAAGCGAACTTCAGGCCGCCTTCCCCGACGTGCCATTCACCTATGTGGATCCGCTTTCGCTGAGCGTATCATGCCATATCGGCCCGGGCGCTCTTGCCGTGGGCGCCACCGTAAAATACTGACAACGCGCGGATATTGACAGAACCGGCGCAAAGGTATATAATGTAAACGACTGAACCCTGCGGCGAATGCCCGGCAAGGAGATCTTACATGAGCATAAAAATAGTTACAGACAGCAACTGCGGATTTACCGTTGAACAGGCGGAAGCTTTGGGAATCGAAATACAGCCCACCCCCATACTCGTCAACGGAGAACAATACTTTCAGGAAGAAAATCTCTCCATAGACAAATTTTATGAATTCCTCACGTCGGACGACGCAAAGGTATCCACATCGCAACCCAACCCGTACGACGTGGCCGAAAGATGGAGAAGAATTTTAAAAGACTACGACGAGATACTGTATATGCCGCTTTCGAGCGGACTTTCGGAGACTGCTCTCGTGATAAAGCACATGGCCGAAACCGATCCCGAATTCATGGGCAAGGTTTACGCGCTGGACAACCACAGAGTGTCCATAACGCAGAAACAGGCCGTGACGGACGCTTTGAAAATGATAAAAGAGGGCAAAACCGCCGCGGAGATTTATAACTGGCTGACCGACACGGCGAATATTTCCTCCATATACATAGCTGTAAACACGCTTAAATACCTTAAAAAGGGCGGCAGGATAACCCCGGCCGTCGCCGCGATAGGCACTCTGCTGAAAATAAAACCCGTATTGCAGATACAGGGCGAAAAACTGGACACGTACACCAAAGTTCGCCGCCTGAGCGACGCAAAAGCGGCGATGATAGAGGCCGTGAAAAACGATCTGGAGACGCGCTTTGCCGAGCAGCGCAGGGCCGGAAAAATGACGGTCTGCATAGCCCACACTCAATGCCTTGACGAAGCGTTGCAATTCAAGGATGAACTTTCGGCCGCCTTCCCGGACGTGGAATTCACTTTTGTGGATCCACTTTCTTTAAGCGTGGCCGTGCATATAGGCCCCGGAGCACTCGCCGCGGCCTGCGCCATAAAATACTGATAAACTTCAGCGGCCCGGAACGCACGCGTTCGTTCCGGGCCGCTTTTTTCGTTGCGCGCGGCAGGCTCATCGCTCACCGCGAATGCGCATATACGCCTTCATTCTGGCCTTGGCCTGCCGGCATTGAGTGTCGGACCTCTTAAGATATCCGTTTTCAAGGTAGCCCATGCCCGGACACAGATTGCAGAATCTGCAATATTCCTCCTTGTAGCACTGTGCGAAATCAGATATGCGCGTACTCTGCCAGCGATACAGCGCGCTTGACTGTTCTCCCCGCGCCGCCGCCAGCCAGATATCGGTTAAAGACGTCCGGTTCAGGTCGCCCAAAGGCAGGGGAAGCGACACGCAGACGACGACCCCGCCCGAAGGGGTTACGCACAGCCCGGTAAAGCCGCCGAGGCAGGGCGTGTCGTCCTTTATCTCATCGAAATCGAGAGGAACAAATCCTTTTCCGACATACAGCGGCGACGCGGGATCGCCGTACAGCTTTATAAGCTCGTCTTCGTCAAGCGCATACCGCAGAGTGCTTTTGTCGCCTTCTATGGTGGGTATCAGCGAAATATCCGCCACAGAAGTCGCGCCTATCGCGTCGGCAAATCGTTTTACGCCTATGCAGTCAAAACAGTTGAAATTGAGAAGAAAATTTTTTATCTGCACGTTAACGTTGCGCGAACGCAGCTTTTTTATCAGCGAATAAGTTTTCTCAAAAGACCCTTTTACCGACGTGACGCGTTCGTGCATGGTCTTATCGGTGCTGTAAAGACTTACTCCTATGCGGTAAGGATATTGTCCGAGTATCTCGCGGCAGAGACTTTCATCTTCAGCCATAAGCTGCCCGTTGGTAAAAATTTCCACCGAGATGCGCTTGCTTTTCGCATATCGCACAAGTTCGGCAAACCGGCTGTGCAGAGTGCATTCTCCTCCCGAAAATGTCACCCTGAAACAACCCAGCTCCCACGCGTCGTCAATGGCCTTTTTGCATAAGTCGAAATCCAGCTCCCGCGCGCCGGCGTCCTTGGGGTTATAACAATGCACGCACTTAAGGTTGCAGCGGTAGGTAAGTTCTATAAACAGAGAAAACAGGAACTTCTTCTCATACATCCACGTCTGCATCTCTTCAATAAACTTTGCCTCTTCTCCGCTGTCGGCGTCTTCGCCGAACGGCTCGAATCGCGCGTCTGCATCCACCCGCTCCCGTTCGTCGCCGGCCGCCAGCAATCCTTGCCGCAAAAGTTCGCCGATAAAACCTTCCACCTGCCCCTCAACGCCCGCGCGCGCCGCCCACCCGGCCAGCTGCTCGTCGCCGGCGCCGTCGCAAATCAGTTTCCACATATCGCTCGCCGGCCCTTCGAGCAGGACATAAACGTGCTTTCTTTCATCGGAAATATACGTGCGGCTGTCCGGCGAACCGAACAGATAAGTGTGGCACGATATCCAGCGCGGGACAACAATTTTCCCTTCGGCACAATTCATAAAATTAAAGTTTCCCTCCTCAACATCTTCTGAACATTGATATTTTTTTCCACAAACGACGAATTTATCTTGCCGTATGCGGCAATAAATTCGGCATAGACGTCGAACAAATTGCACGGCTCATGCAAGAGATTTTTCAACTGAAAACAGATCTCCGCACCGTACAGCAGCTCCTTTTCCCGTCTCTCGTCGCTGATTTCGCATCCTTCGGAGCCGTCCGGCAATCTTATCCCGGGGGCCGTGACCCACTCGTAATCCACGATCTCCGCCAGCAGCGTTACGTTCCCGTAGTCGAGGGTGTCGTTTATGAATCCGTTTAAGTGCATAACGGCGACGCGCGAGGCAAGAACTTCGATAAACTTATCGGCATAGCCTGCGTCCTTCACGCCCCAATGCGCGCAGCACGCGGCAACCGCGCTCCGCCTTTGAGCATCGGTAAAATACATCAGGTCGGCAACGCGGCAGGGGCATTTCAGTCTGGTGTACAGCAGGCAGGGTTCAACGGGTCGGCCGTTTGAAAATTTTGCCTGCGCGACGGCCGCCAATTTTGCAGGCAATACAGAAGCGGTCAGCTTTTTGTAGTACATGACGACGGGGAATTCATCGGAAAGCGCGCGCAGCATATTGCTGACGGCAAGCTCCCTTTGCGCAGAAGCCGACGAATACAGACCGAACACAAGCTCGTCATCCTTAAGCGAAACATACACCTGCGGTCCGCCGTAATTCCACCCTCCGCCCTTTACCGTTATCCAATCGAAATCGGAAACCTTTAAAGCGACCGACCTGCCGTGCAGCGGCGAAACGTGCACCGCGGCTATATCTTCATATGAGAAGCCGTCGGGCATAAACATACGCCCGACGGCTTGGTCTCCGAAAACTTTAAAAGTTTCCATGTCAGCCATTTTTAGCCCTTATGCCACACTGGTTGTCAGTGAATTTGCCGCAACCGGACATGTTTGCAACCGACTGGCCGACCACTTTCGTGATTTTAAGCATACCTTATCCCCCTTGTTTTTTCGCCCATCGCTGAACGTGATTAAATTATATCAGGTCTTTTGACCTATGTCAAGTCTTTTGACCTGAAACGCTGTATAATTTTTACAAGCGGTATGATGAGTTACATCGAAGTGATACGGCAGATACTGACGGAACAGAATCTGAGCCAACAACAATTTGCAGATATTTTGGGACTCAATCAGACGACGGTAAGTCAATGGTTGCTCGGCAGAAAAAAACCCGGATACGACAGCATAATGCTGCTGTACGAAAAATTCGGCATTGAACCGAACGAGCTTTTCGGCATAAAGTAATCAAAGCAACGCGCCGTCCGCCCCGCGCAAAGATGCTCTTGCGCGGGGCGGACGGCTTTTTCGCGCTTCAATAGAGCGCCGTTCTTCTCTTTGCAACGAACGTGGAATTGTATATAACGCCGACAACGAGACTGCTTGTCATCACATAACACCAGAGCAGAAAAACTATGACCGCCGCGACGGCGCCGTATAGTCTGGAAGGGTCCGCAAAGTTCATATAGACCGTGAAGCCCGCGGCGAGCACGAGCCACAGCGCCGTGGTGAGCAGACTTCCCGGCAACGCGTCGCAAAAACACAGCCTGAACGGGCATGCAAACAGATTGAGCAGCAGCGCGGCATAAAACGACCCGACCGCCAGCACGGCGAGCGAGATGCAGTCGGCAAGCGGGCGCGGCATAAGATCCACGATGCCCGCGCATGCTATCAGCACCGCCGCGACGGCCGAAAAACAGACTATGACAGCCAGAACTATGCCCGCGGCTGCAAGCCGCAATTTTACACCGCCCTTTCCGCGCTCGCAGTCGTAAATTATTTCGCCGCTGCGCCTCAGGTGATAGAAAAAATTTGTCGAGGAATAGAGCGAAGTGGCCAGAAGAACTATGCCCGCGCCCGACGCCGCATCCTGCGCGGCGGAGTTGAGATAATTGAGTATGGGCTCTATCGCCTTGAAAAAGGTATGCGACACCATGCCCTGAAGATCTATCCTTCCGGCAATGAGCGCCAGCCACAACAAAGTGGGCGCAATGCTCATCAGCAGAAAGTAGACCAGCGTTCCGGCTATGGTGGAATAGCGCTTATCGGCGAAATGCCTGTAAAGAGCCAGCAACTTTTTCATGACCATAGTTTTTGCAACGTCGCGGCGGATATGCGCGGCGACGGGGCGCGGCCGACGCCGCGCCCCGCTTTATTGTTTTTTCAGTTGCCGCACGCACAGCATGCGCAATCGTGCTCTTCGCACTGCCGGCAGCCGCATGAACACCCCGCCGTCCGCGCAAGACCGTATTGCCACGCATAATACGCATCGCAGCACGCACTGCGGCAGCAGTTCGTCCCGCCGCAGCCGCACGAGCTCCGGTTGCAGGAGCAATCATTGCCCGAAAGAATGTTCAAAAGTCCTACAAACGTACAGCCGCCGCAATACGGACGACGGCAACCGCCGGCATGCCCACAGCAATTACCGCAATTACACATATCGCAATTCTTCCTCGGTAAATGTATTTTCCGCCGAAGGTTTTCCCCCTCGGTATAATTCATTATATGCAAAACGGGGCAGAACTGCGCACGCAAAACGCATGTACCGCGGACTTGTTTGCAGTAAAAGCGGCACAAAAAAGGACAGGCACAGGCCTGTCCCTAAATTGTATGATATGATATTATTTGCCGAAATATCTTTTGAGAAGTCCGGCAAAGCCTGCGCCGTGACGGGCTTCGTCCTTCGCCATTTCGTGAACGGTGTCGTGAACGGCGTCGAGATTGAGCTGCTTCGCCCTCTTTGCAATGGCAAGCTTGCCTTCGCATGCGCCCGCTTCGGCAGCCGCGCGCAGTTCGAGATTCTTCTTGGTGGAAGGCGTTACAACTTCGCCCAGAAGCTCGGCAAACTTTGCCGCATGCTCCGCCTCCTCGTAGGCATAGCGCTTAAAGGCTTCGGCAACTTCGGGATAGCCCTCCCTTTCCGCCACTCTGGACATGGCAAGATACATGCCGACCTCGGTGCACTCGCCCGTGAAGTGAGCGTGAAGGCCGTCCATTATCTCCTTATCGTCGCAGACGCCGTCACCCACGACATGCTCGCAGGCATACTTGGTCTTTTCCTCTACAGGTTTGAAAGTGGTTGCCTTGCAGACGGGGCAAACTTCTACATCGTCGGCTACAATCTCGCCGCAAACGGTACATCTTTTCATGTTTGAACACTCCTTGTTTGTTTAGTGATTTTATTATAGCATATTTAAGATTAAATATCAATAATAATCAAATAAAAACTTTGTGAAAAATTAAAAAATATCGGCCTTTATCTTCCTCCGCCCGTCACGACGTCGCCCAGTTCGGCAAACGACGAAACGAAGAGCCTGCCGCCGGCCGCTTCAAGCTGACTGCGGGAACGGAATCCCCAAAGCACGCTGGCGCAATCTATGCCGGCATTGGCGGCGGTGGCGATATCGGGTTCGCCGTCACCGACGAAGAGACACTGTTCGGGCAGAACGCCCAGCCTGCCTATGATATGCAGCGTGGATGCCGGATCGGGTTTAAGATTAAAACCTTCCGTCTGCCCCATTATCACGTCGAAGGAGTAGTCGGACAGGAGATGACGGCACACCCTCTGTGCGGCGTCGTCCGGCTTGTTGGAAAGTATGGCGGTCTTTATGCCGAGCGCGCCGATGCGCGCGAAAAACTCGTCTTCGCCCTCATAGCGCGTGGTGAGGGAATTGTCGTCGTTCGCAAACTTTACGCGGTAATACTCATAGAGTTCTTCAAACCTGTCGAAATGTTCGGGGACAACGCGCTCTATCAGCTTTCTTGCGCCGTCGCCGACGCAGCGGAGAGTCCTTTCGAGCGTGACTTCGGGGCATCCGAAAGTGCGCAGGGCGTCGTTGAGCACCTTGCATATATCGCGCGAGGTATTGAGAAGAGTTCCGTCGAGATCGAAAATAAGAGCTTTATACATAGTCACATTTTATCGGGCACGCCTATCCCGAGCAGACCGAGGGCGTTTTTAAGCGTGCGCAATACTGCCCCCGTGAGCGCAAGGCGGAATTGTTTTACCCCCTCTTCCGCGGTCAGTATCTTGCAGTCGAAATAGAACTTGTTGAACTTCTGCGCGAGGTCTACGGCATAGCGGGCGACGTAGCTCGGCTCGTACTTTTCCGCGGCCTCGACTACGGTTTCGGGGAAGGCGGCAAGCGATTTTACCACTTCGAACTCCTCATCGCCCGGCTCCGCAATATCCGTCAATTGACAGGCCGTCTCGCCCGCCTTTTCGAGCACGGACGCCGCGCGCGCGCATGTGTACTGCACATATACGCTCGTCTCGCCTTCAAACGACAGCACCCTGTCGTAGGAAAACGTGATATCCTTTATTTTGTTGTTGTACAGCGCGCCGAAGATGACCGCGCCGACGCCCACCTTTTCGGCTATTTCTCGCTTGTTCTCAAGCCCCGGATTTTTTTCGTTGACGACGGCATAGGCCTTTTCAACGCACTTGGATATAACGTCCTCCAGCCACACGACCTTGCCCTTGCGGGTGGACATTGCGCCGTCTTCGAGCGAGACCATGCCGTAGGCCACGTGCACGAGGTCCTTCGCCCACTCCTTGCCCATGAGTTCGAGAACTTTGAAAAACTGTCTGAAGTGCAGATTCTGCTGATATGCCACCACATACAGACACTTGTAAAAATCGTATGTGTTTTTGCGGTAAATGGCGGCGGCGATATCGCGCGTGGCATACAGCGACGCGCCGTCAGAGCGAAGGATAAGACAGGGCGGCATTCCGTAGGGTTCGAGATCGACTATCTGCGCGCCGTTGCTCTCCTTTAAAAGTCCCTTTTCGCGCAATTCGTCGATGACCGGGCCCATTTTATCGGTGTAAAACCGCTCGCCGGCATAGCTGTCGAAATGCACGTCCAGCCGCTCGTATATCTTTTTTACATAATCGAGCGTGAGAGATTTGAACCACTCGAACAGTTCGTTGGCTTCCCTGTCGCCGCTCTCGATGAGCCGGAAATATTCGCGGGCCTCCCGCTCCATTTCCTCGTCGGCTTCGTTGTTGAAGCGGACGTACAGGTCGTTGACGGCATGGATGCCGCCTTTTTCCACCTCATCTCTGTCGCCCCAGCGCTTGTACGCGCTTATCAGCTTGCCGAACTGCGTGCCGTAATCGCCGAGATGATTTATCCCCACGGCCCTGTAACCGAGAAAATTATATATCTTGTACAGGGCGCTGCCGAGCACGGTTGTAGAGAGATGGCCTATGTGAAAGGGCTTTGCTATATTCACCGAGGAATAATCTATGCAGACAGTCCTGCCGGAGCCGACGTCGGAAGAGCCGTATCTTTCGCCCTCCTCCGCTATTTTCGCCAGCACTTCGCGGGCCAGTCCGCTCTTGTTTATTTTGAAGTTGAGATAGCCGTTGACGGCGGATACCTGACTTATCACCCCGTCCGGCGCAACAGATTTTGCCAGTTCGTCTGCGATGGCAACGGGGCTCTTGCGCATGACTTTTGCAAACCTGAAACAGGGCAGGGCGTAATCTCCCATCTGCGAATTGGGCGGCAGCGCTATGGCGGCGCATATCTCCTCCTCGCTCACTCCGTCGACTTTAACAAGCGACGCAATATATTTTTTGTAGTCCATATTAAGCACCTTGATTTTTTCTACATGTATTTTAGCATAAATTAATGATTATAGCAAATTAAAGTTTGCCAATTGAATATTTTTGTAATATAATTATAAAAGCTTTAAAGCGCAATAAAATCACCGGAGAATACAGTATGAAATTAGGCGTGGTAGGTCTGCCCAACGTAGGCAAGTCGACGCTGTTCAACGCAATAACTCATGCCGGCGCCGAAGCGGCAAATTATCCCTTCTGCACCATCGAGCCCAACGTGGGCGTGGTAGCCGTGCCCGACGAAAGGCTGGACAAGCTTGCAGCGCTTTACGACAGCAAAAAGGTAACTCCCGCCATTGTTGAATTCGTAGACATTGCGGGACTTGTGAAGGGCGCGTCGCACGGCGAAGGGCTGGGCAATAAATTTTTGTCGCACATACGCGAATGCGACGCGATAGTGCACGTTGTGCGCTGTTTTGAAAATTCAAACATCACGCACGTCAGCAACAGGATAGACCCCATAGACGACATAAACACCATAACCCTCGAACTTATCCTTGCCGATATCGAAGCCGTTAACAAGCGGCAGGACAGAATACGCAACAGCGCGAGGGGCGGCTCGAACAAGGAGGCCGCGGCAGAGTTTGCAATGCTCGAAAGGCTGGAAAAATTCCTCTCATCCGAAAAGCCCGCCAGACTTTTTGAATGTTCCGATGCGGAAAGGCCCTTTCTCGACAATCTGTTTTTGCTGACGGCCAAGCCGGTAATCTACGCCGCAAACATTTCGGAGTTCGACATGGGGAAGCGCGACGAAGACATCCCGCTTGTGACGAAGGTGAAAGAGCACGCCGAAAAGGAGCACAGCGAAGTGCTGGTGATATGCGCAAAGACCGAAGAAGAACTTGCGCAGATGCCCCCCGAAGAGAGCGCGATGTTCTTGGAAGAGCTCGGCCTGAAGGAGAGCGGACTCAACGCGCTGATAAGAAAGAGCTACCACCTTCTCGGACTGATCTCCTTTCTTACCGCGGGCGAAAAGGAGACGCGCGCATGGACTATCAGGCGGGGCACGAAGGCTCCGCAGGCGGCAGGCGCGATACACAGCGACTTCGAGCGCGGATTCATACGCGCGGAGGTCGTGGAATGGCAGACTCTTCTTGAATGCGGCGGCCTTGTGGGCGCGCGCGAAAAGGGAAAGGTCCGCTCCGAGGGCAAGGACTATGTTGTAAAGGACGGCGACGTGATCCTCTTCCGCTTCAACGTGTAAACCGCCGTCCCGAAACAAATAATCGGACAAAAACCGCGGCGCATGCAAATGCGCCGCGGCCTGTTTTTATAATGACGTATTCAATTATCGGACGGCTGCGGAGCAGAACCGGTCTCCTCCGCTCCCACTCCTCCCTCGCAGCAGCGGAGAATTATCGCGGCCGCAACGTCAAACAAGAAAATAAAGTGCATGAGCAGAAAAAAGATATACCTGACTTTAAAATTTTTTATCAATCTGCGGATGATATACGCTATATTCCACACGCTTCCGCCGAGCATGAATATGTAAGTGACAATAACGGATACCGCCATGAACAGTGCCATGACAAAGACGAGCACCGGGTGAATGGTTGCAAGATATATGAGCAGCCACACGATAAAGTTTATTACAAAAAACGGCACGAGGGCGATTTTTAGCCCGAACGTAACCGCATACGGGCAAACCCCTCTGATGAGATTATACTTCACCGCAACGACGGCGTTCACAACGATCATGACGGCGGCGCATGCGGCAAACGCAATACAGACAAAACAGACCGCGCCGGTAGCCGCATCGGACATCTCAACTCCCGCAGACGACAGGATTATCATCAGCACGAACGGTAGCTGCGCCGCATACAGAAACATGCAGTACAGCAGCGACAAAACTTTTCCTTTCATATTTTCTCCCCGTAAAACAATTGCCCGCGTCTTAAGGCGCGGGCAACAGACTTTATGTCGCTGAATTACTTGAGTTCGGCAAAGTACTTGATAGTTCTTACCATCTGGGATGTGTAGGAATTTTCATTGTCGTACCATGCGACTACCTTTACGAGGGTAGAACCGTCGCCCATGGGCATGCACTTCGTCTGGGTGGCGTCGAAGAGCGAACCGTAGGTCATGCCGATAACGTCGGAAGAAACTATCTCCTCTTCGGTATAACCGTAGGAAGCGGATGCGGCGGCCTTCATGGCGGCGTTTACCTCCTCGGCAGTGAGTTCGCCTTCGCATACCGCGATGAGCTGGGTAAGCGAGCCGGTGGGAACGGGAACGCGCTGCGCGCAACCGTCGAGAACGCCTTTGAGCTCGGGAATGACGAGACCGATGGCCTTGGCCGCGCCCGTGGAGTTGGGCACGATGTTGACGGCGGCGGCCCTTGCGCGCCTTAAATCACCCTTGCGATGAGGACCGTCGAGGATCATCTGATCGCCCGTATATGCATGGATGGTAGTCATATAGCCCTTCTTGATTTTGCAGAGCTTGTTGAGCGCGTCGGCCATGGGAGCAAGGCAGTTGGTGGTGCAGCTCGCCGCGGAGATGACGGTGTCGGAAGCTTTAAGAGTCTTTTCGTTTACGCTGTAGACAACGGTGGGAAGGTCGTTGCCGGCAGGTGCGGAAATGACGACTTTCTTTGCGCCGGCGTTGATGTGAGCCATGGACTTTTCCTTGGAGGTATAGAAGCCCGTGCACTCCAGAACCACGTCTACGCCCACTTCCTTCCAGGGAAGGTTGGCGGCGTCCTTTTCGGCATAAATTTTGATGGTCTTGCCGTTGACGGTGATGTAATCGTCGCCGGCGACCACGCTGTCGGCATACTTGTATCTGCCCTGCGCCGAGTCGTACTTGAGAAGATGAGCCAGCATCTTGGGGCTGGTAAGGTCGTTGATAGCCACGATCTCGTAGCCGTCGGCATCGAACATCTGCCTGAACGCAAGGCGGCCGATACGACCGAAACCGTTGATAGCAACTCTAACATTTGCCATAGTTTATAGATCCTCCGATAAAAAAAGTTTTTCTTATTTATGTCGCTAACATTATATCAAATCAGTTTTTTTAAGTCAACAAATATTTTAATTTTTCGGGATAAATATGTAAAGTTTGGAAAACATTGCCCTCCCCGCCTGCCGCACAATCGAGTATATGTAAAATAAAATCAAATTATTTTCAAAATGCACTTGAAATTTGCCATCAAAACATTTATACTTTATATGTGGGCCGCCGGAAGGCGTCCCCGCCATATAACAATACAATAAATTCCGGAGGTTTTTATGGGATTAGTTACAGCTCAGGACATGCTTGAAAAAGCGCTTAAGGGCAAATATGCGGTAGGTCAGTTCAACATCAACAACCTTGAATGGACAAAGAGCATTCTGCAGACTTCGCAGGAGCTCGGCGCTCCCGTGATTTTGGGCGTATCCGAAGGCGCGGGCAAATACATGACCGGATTCAAGGTGGTTGCCGCCATGGTGAAGGCCATGATAGAAGAAATGAACATAACCGTTCCCGTCGCCCTTCACCTCGACCACGGTACATACGAAGGCTGCTACAAGTGCATCAAAGCGGGCTTCTCCTCCATCATGTTCGACGGTTCTCACTTCCCCATCGAGGAAAACGTTGCAAAGACCACCGAGCTCGTACACGTATGCAAACAACTCGGACTCAGCCTTGAAGCCGAAGTGGGCGCTATAGGCGGCGAGGAAGACGGCGTCATCGGCAAGGGCGAATGCGCCGACCCCGACGAATGCAAAAAAATTGCCGACCTCGGCGTTACGATGCTGGCCGCAGGCATAGGCAACATCCACGGCAAATACCCCGCAAACTGGCCCGGACTTTCGTTCGAGACCTTGGCGGCGGTAAAGGAAAAGGTCGGCGACATGCCCCTCGTCCTCCACGGCGGCACGGGCATACCCACCGACCAGATCAAAAAGGCCATCTCTCTCGGCGTTGCAAAAATAAATGTCAACACCGAATGCCAGCTCTCATTCCAAGCCGCCACGAGAAGGTATGTGGAAGAAGGCAAGGACCTTGCGGGCAAAGGCTTCGATCCCAGAAAACTGCTTGCGCCCGGCGCACAGGCCATCAAAGATACCGTTAAAGAAAAAATGGAGATCTTCGGCTGCATAGGCAAAGCCTGAATGACGGACAGTTGAACACATACGCCGCCGCCCTTACGGACGGCGGTTAATATTTTTATTCAAATCGGCCCATACTGTGCGCATGAAGTTCAAAGCACTGTGCATCGCAATAACGGCGGCCGTCGTCGCCGCGTTCGTCTGCGCATTCACCGTGGACGGCGACTCGTCCATAAAAGAAATCACGCATCCATATATAAATACCTATGAGTGCACCCGCGCGACTTTGGGCGACGCCGATCTGCTGGAAAACTGCGACCACATAAGAATCGTGCTCGGCGAGGGCGATAAACTTGAACTGCTGATCAAGAAAAAGGGCGAGCGCGAACGACGTCGTACGGGAAAATACTCTTTCAACGAGGACACGCGCGAACTTACGGCGGACATAACCATACTCGGCTACCCCTTCCGCCCGCGCGCCGCGATAGAAAACGGACAATTCACCGTAACGACACAGATCGCGGCAAAACAGTTAGTGATGATATTTGAAGCAAAATAATTTGAAAAAACATGCGATTTTCGCTTGCAAAGTAATCGCCCGTATGATATAATCACAAGGCAATTGAATTTACGGCCTTGTGGTCAAGCGGTTAAGACGGAGCCCTCTCAAGGCTCAATCCCGGGTTCGATTCCCGGCAGGGTCACCAAACAAGTTAAAGGCGAACCCGTTTCCATTAGGAGACGGATTCGCCTTTATCGTATATTTAAGACTTTAAATTCTTGTTTTTTTTATTAAAATAAAGTAAAATAAATAAAAATAAATCAATACTGGTGAAGACATGTACATTAGAAAAGTTCATCTAAAAGATTATAAGCGGTTTCATGATTTAACTATAGACTTAGGACCCTCGCCTAAAAGACTTATAGCTTTAGTCGGTCCAAATGGTTGCGGGAAAAGTAGTGTGTTTGATGCAATGATTTTTTTAGCCCAACAATACATTGGAACTATTGGTTCTAGCAAAAATAATTATGATTATCACTATCATTCGCTAGTTCAAAGCCCAAATGTAGGTTCTGAAAATGTACATATTGAATTTACTAATGGGGATTTTTCTAATGTAAATATGGCTTTACAGAAAAAGGGGAAAGAAAGAAGTGTATTTAGTTTTAGAAGCTCGTTTAGGTATAACGCATCTTTAAAAATAAAAGAGACTAGGGCAGTATCTGACATTCTAAAAAACAATTATGGTGCTTCTTCAGCATCAGATATTGACCAAAGGATTGAGGAAGGATATCGTAGATTACTTGCTAAATATAACTCATATATGGAGGAGCATGATGCAAGACCTAGCGAGACAAAAGAACACATTTTAGGAGAGTTGAATAAATCTCTAAATGCGTGCCTTGATTTAACGTTAGTTAGTTTGGGTAACGTCAATGGTGATGAGGGGTCCCTTTACTTTCAAAAAAAGGATTCTCCTATAAAATTTGAATACAATGTACTCTCAGCGGGAGAAAAAGAAGTTGTTGATTTGTTATTAGACTTATATTTACGAAGAGATTCTTATACGGACTCTATCTATTTAATTGATGAGCCTGAATTACACTTGAGTACAGCCATTCAAAGGGCTCTTCTTAGTGAAATCAATAAGTTGATTCCTAATGATTGTCAAATTTGGATTGCAACTCATAGTATTGGATTTCTTCGTGCTATTCAAAACGAATTAAAGGAACAGTCTCAAATTATAGAATTTGATCCTTCTAATCAATGGGCATCAAAATCTTATATTCTTTATCCAGCCGTTTCAAGTAGAGCCATGTGGCAACGTCTCTTTGCAACAGCATTAGACGATTTGTGCAACTTGATATGTCCTAAAACTATTATATATTGTGAAGGCAAAGATAAACCTAAACAAGGAGGTGAGGAGCAAGGTTTAGATGCTGAGGTATATAATACTATTTTTAATCAAGAGTTCCCTGATGTTCTCTTTGTGTCTAGTGGGGGGAATACGGAACTTGATCAAAGAAGTCAAATTGCCATATTAATATTGACTAAAGTATTTCCTGAGTTAAATGTGTTAGTCTTAAAAGATAGAGACATGGCGTCAGGTAAAATTACTGATGAAAAAAGTAGATTGAGCTATTTAAGTAATAATCCAAACAATCATCGAGTTTTAAAAAGATTTGAGATTGAAAATTATTTGTATGACAAGGAAATTTTAAAAAAATATTGTGCAGATGTTGAATCAAAATTTGATGAAGGTTCATATGATTTATTTGTTACTGATATAGTAAATCAAAATTTAAAAGATGCAACTGGCAGAATTAAAAACTTTTGTGGATTAACTGTTAGCGTTAATAAGGACACATTCAAGAAAAATCTATCTAAATATGTGACAAAAGATACCGCTGTATATGAGGAATTAAAGCAGGTCATATTTCAAAGAATGTAAAAATTAAGCAGCTTGTACTTTGGATGAAGCACAAGCTGCTTTGTCGTTATTCAAGGTTTATTACTTTCGACATAACCTTCTACAGGTTGTAAATGAGATTGTAAATGAAAATATATGTATTTATATACCGCGTTCTTTCGCGGTCGTCACCGTACTCATTTAACGGTAGTCTGTGTCCGTATGGGTTCAATCAGACTTTCGGCTATTAAGTTGTGTATTCAGTTGTGATTGCCTTTCGGCTCGCCACGCCTCAAACTCTCGCTGATTGCTTTCATCAGCCATAAATGAGCGTATAACGGGCAGCAGAAATCGTGCGAGCGAATCAAACTCGCTATTTTGTATGCCTGTTTCATGTCTATTTCTCGCCATCCCCCGTTGTTATGTAGTCTGTTCGATAACATTTCCTCCTTTATAGCGCTTATTCAGTTTTACTTGCTCCAATGATTGCCTGACGACTTGAAGGGCTTGGGGCGGTACTTGTCCAGCTTGCGCTGTCTGACCGTTTCCATAACTTCTTGCAACTTGTCGGGCGCGTGTTCTCTTATCTCGCGCAGAACGTCGGCGTCGCTTTGAAGTGCCTGCTTTTCTCGCTCCGTCTTTTGATAGAGCGTAAACACGTCGCTTTGGTCGCGCGCGCTGATTTGTAACCGTTCTTCGAGTTGACCGTTCTCTGCTCTGAGCTTTGCGACTTCTGCCGCGATGACGGGCAAGTCCCTTTTATTGAGCTTGCTCCTTCCGTCCGAGTATTCCAGCAAAACCTCGGCAGCGGCTTGTAGTGGAGCGGTATCGCGTTGAAGCTGTTTCTGTCTATCTTCAAGCTGTTGAGTTTTCTGTTCGGCGTGGACTTGCCGTTGTTCTGCACTCGTCGCTGCTTGTTCGGCAACAGCTTTACGCTCTTCTGCGGCAGCCGTTTCTTCGCTCATCTTCTTTAACTTGTAAGCTGCCGTGTCGAGATGCTTTGCTTGACTCCCCTCTTTGCCGCGCTGCAAGCTCCATTTCTTTCCCACGACGGAATGAAAGTCCGTCTGCAAGTTCTGTAATTCTTTTCTGTCAAAGAGAGTTTTTGCACACAATCTGCCGTCGGAAATAGGAATTAAATTCAGATGCAGGTGCGGCGTGGTTTCGTCCATGTGAACGACAGCCGAGATAATGTTCTCCTCGCCGTATCGCTCTGCAAAGAAGCGGGTGCAATCAACAAAGAATTGCTGTTGCTCACCCGGCAATAGGCTACTGAAAAATTCTCTGTCCGAACCCACAACGAAAGAACACATAAGCACGGCGTCCTTGCGTACTTTCGTTGGCAGGTCGAGAGCTTCAATCTTATCGTTGATAAATTGCGTGTACGACCGCTGCCGTTGGATAATGTTGTAATTGCTCCGCGTGCGCGTGAAGTCTATCTGCGGGTTGACCGCCTGATAGGTTTCGTCGCGCTCATTTTCATTTTCGACGGGCGCAATGTCCGTCTTGTGATACTTCTCCATGTGACAAACTAAGTAGCTTATGATTTTCACCTCCTATTATTTCTTGATTAAAAGCCTCGCAGAGCCCACTAAACTTCGGCACGAAGTATAGTGGGCTATACTTTCGTTGGCACAAACTTCGCGTCCCGTGCAGCGTCGCAAGCGTCGCCGCACATTTCACTCCGTTGTGCCTCCTCTTCCCACAAAATCTTGCTGCGCAATCTTTTGCGGGAGCCCTAAAAGTAAAACAGTTTTTGCTTGCCGTTTTGCAGCGGTTGCTTGCCGTTTGCTTTCCTTTCTATGGCGGTCTGATTGTCATTTGCTCTCTCATAACTTTCCTCCGGAATTCTATTTTCTATCTTTAACCCACGCCGAAGAGGTATGGGTGTGATAACTGAAAAAGGGCATAAAAAAGTCGCTGACACCTTTGAAGTAATCACCGACTTGTACCTTATTTAGCAACTCCTCATTGCTCTATGGTGGTCAACCATTCTGTTAAGTTGTGAGGATGTTTCCATCGCTGAGGGCCATACTTTCCGAAAAAAAGCGTACACCTATAAAAGCCCATCACGGCGCGTTCTTGAACTTGCAATGACAACAGCGTATTTCCTAAAAAATGGGTATAACTATAAAAGCCTGTCATCGCTCGTCTTTCAGACGGCTCGGGTGCGGCGCATGATGCGCTGAAAACATCGCGGAGAACTTGCTCCGCACACGCGGAACGTATCCCTTCCGCGCAACTTTCCTCAGTTCAAGGAGATCCCTTCATGCCGCTTCTACGGCATGATAAAAGAGTACAGGCAGCTTTCCGCCTATACTCTTGCATTATATCATATGGACGCGGCGTTGTCAAGAAAAATAAGAACATATGTTTGCATATTTTCATTCTAATATTTTCTTGTAGCCCCTTGACGAAAACTTAAAACTGCGCTATAATAGAAATAACTTTGAAAAAAGTGGACACGTCCAATAATTTCTATTGAGGGTGAGGCTGCTATGATTAAGCGCGATTTGTACTTACAAAGGCTTATCGACAGAACGAATAACGGTTCAATCAAGGTCATCACAGGCATCCGCCGCTGCGGTAAATCGGTGCTGCTCTTTGATATTTTCGGGGAGTACCTCTTGCAGCAGGGCATTGACAAGGGGCATATTATAAAATTTGCCTTTGATTCGGAGGACGACCTCGAAAAAATCGGGGAGAACATGCTTGACCTCGCAGAGAACAAGCGCAAAGTTGACCCGCACAAGTTTTCTGCCTATATCAAGAGAAAATTGACCGACGACGGAAAGTATTATCTGCTTTTGGATGAAGTTCAGCAACTTGGCTCATTTGAAACAGTTCTGAACGGCTACCTATACAAAAAAAATCTTGACGTGTATGTTACAGGCAGCAATTCCAAGTTTTTGTCGAGCGATATTTTAACCGAATTCCGCGGCAGAGGCGACGAAGTAAGAGTCTATCCTTTGTCATTCAGCGAGTTTTACTCCGCCAAGGGCGGTGATAAATACGATGCCTGGGACGAGTATCATTTATATGGAGGTATGCCTGCCCTCTTTGAACGCAATACCGAAGAGCAAAAAATCGAATACCTTAAAACACTCATGTCAAAGGTCTATCTCTCTGACATAGTCGAGCGCAACCACGTTCAATATCCCGACGAGATGGACTCTATCGTCGATTTTCTGTGTTCTGCTATCGGCTCGCTTACCAACCCCAAAAAGATTTCCGATACACTTAAAAGTATCAAGGGCAAGTCGATAAGCGATGTTACGGCAAAAAATTACCTGGGCTATCTTACTGACGCCTTTCTTTTCGATGGCGCCAAGCGTTACGACGTAAAGGGCAAAAAATACTTTGAAACGCCGCTCAAATATTACATGGCAGACGTGGGCTTGCGCAATGCCCGCCTCAATTTCAGGCAGGTGGAAGAAAACCACATTATGGAGAACGTCATCTTCAATGAACTGAAAGTGCGCGGCTATTCAGTTGACGTCGGCGTTGTGGAGAGTAAAGAGACAATCGACGGTAAGCGTAAGTTAAAGCAGCTTGAAATTGATTTCGTTGCCAACAAGGGCAGCAAGAAGTATTATATTCAGTCTGCCTATGAAATGCCCACCGAAGAAAAATTGCGGCAGGAAAAGCGTTCGCTCATCAAAGTGGGCGATTCCTTCAAAAAAATCGTCGTAGTAAAGGACAATATCCGCCCCCAGACCGACGAGGAAGGCATTGTAACAATTGGGCTTATAAACTTTTTGCTCGACCAAAATAGTTTGGATTTGTAAAAAAATTTTTTATATATGACTATTTCTGTCATATATTATGTGCTAATATAAAAATCGAGGAACTAATCATGTTTAAAATTGGTGACGCGATAGAAGTAAAATACAATGGAAAAATAGGGGCTATTATTTCTGTCGAAAAATATAATAACTCCAGTCGTTATATTGCACTTATTGATGGTAAAAAGGTAAGTCTGTACCCAGAGCAAATCAGGCCCGCAATTCTAGAAAATGAAGCTTTAAATTACACCGCAAAGGACGTAAATTCTCTTTTTACGGCTCGGCTTTTGCTGAATCCAAATATCAACTCCTTATACTCACTCAACTCCTCAAAAATTGATTATATACCCTATCAATTCCGGCCTGTATTAAAAATCATAAAATCTGAAAGCCCCCGCATTTTAATAGCTGACGGCGTTGGGGTAGGAAAAACGATTGAGGCAGGTTTGATTCTCAAAGAACTTGAAGCGCGTTTTGACATAAAGTCTGTTCTCGTCATCTGTCCTCGTCCGTTGATCACAGAGAGGAAATGGCAAAATGAATTGAAAGACAAATTCGGAGAAAAGTTTGTCCATATAGACGGAGAGAAATTACGTTACTGTGTAAACGAGGCTTATCTTGAAGAAGAATGGCCCGATGATTATGCGAAATGCATCATTCCATACTCTCTTTTTGATGAAGCGATAGTATGCGGAACCGCAGAAAACGGATTGAAGAAACTCAATAAAAAATCTTTTGCCGACTTAAATCCGTTTCCGAAATTTGATTTGGTGATAATCGATGAAGCGCACCATATAAAAAATCCAAACACTTACGCCTATCAAGCCGTGCAAATGTTTTGTGAGAATGCGGCAAGCATCGTAATGCTGACGGCTACCCCGATTCAATTAGGTGATAAAGATTTATTTGTTCTGCTTCATATGTTGCGTCCCGACTTGATTTATGACTATGAAAGTTTTGAGCATATGTCTGAACCAAATCCTTATATAAACGAGGCGGTAAAATCAATTCGCGGTAACGATTGCGATTGGCAGAAAAAGGCTCTAAGTAATTTAATTGACGCCGGAAATACAAAATGGGGAACCTCCGTTCTCAAACGGAATCCCGTTTATCTTAACGCCATAAATATTTTGCAGCAAACCACAATCAGTCAAAGCGAACGAGTCAAATTGATTACTGATGTGGAAAGCCTCCATACGTTTGCCCGCATTATTAACCGTACCCGACGCAGAGATATCGGAGAATTTACCGTAAGAAAATCCGAAACTCTCAAAGTTAAATTTACGGATGACCAGGCTACCCTCTATAATGAGTTGCTCCGCATACAGGCAAACATATTGATTCAGTTGCATGGCGATCGCGGTATACGTTTTATGATGACAACGATTATGCGGCAAGCTTCAAGCTGTATTCACGGATTGCGCCCTTTCCTTGAAGATATATTGACCCGGCGGTTCGACGAATTGGGTTTCAATAACGGCGATATGGGGCAGGACGTATCGGAGGCTTCCCCCGAATTGATGACCGCTCCGCAAATCGTTGAAGCCGTTAAAAAATTGCTTGCATTTACCGAAAATATGAGTGATGAGGACACAAAAGTTGAAGAACTCATTAAAGTAATTCAGAATAAGCAATCTATGCAGAACAATAAAGTTATGGTGTTCAGTAGTTTTCGCCATACTTTGCGATATCTTTTTGAAAAACTTTCGGAGCAAGGAATCCGCGTTGGCATTATTCACGGCGGCGTGAAAGATGATGAGAGGGTTATTTTACGCGATAGGTTCAAATCGGACAGACAATTGAACGATTCTTTAGATGTCCTTTTATTCTCCGAGGTCGGATGCGAAGGATTGGACTATCAGTTCTGTGATTGCCTGATCAACTACGACTTGCCATGGAATCCGCAGGCGATTGAACAGAGAATCGGGCGAATCGACCGTAACGGACAAAAGAGCGAAAGTATTTCCATAATCAACATAATTACGGAAGGAACGATTGACTGCGATATTTATGACAGGTGTTTATCGCGTATCGGCGTTTTTAATTCCTCGATCGGTGACAGTGAAGAAATTTTAGGCGAAGTAACGCAGGAGATTTACAATATCGTCGAAAAATATATTTTGAATCCTGAGGAGAGAGCAAAAAAAGAGTTGCAAATTGCAGACAACGCTATCCGAAAAATGCAGGAACAACAACGTTTGGAAGAAGAAAAACACGCTTTCTTTGGCTTGGATTTAAGTGAAGAAGTCATGAAGAAAGAAATGCAGGATGCAACAAATATCCATTTAAGTGCCCAAGCCATCGCTCAACTTGTGGAAACTTATCTTGAAAAGCGTCTTGGGGCTGACAAGCAATATATTCTTGGTGAGGGCACGTTAAAAACGTTAAGATTAAACGCCGAAAACAGAAGTATTCTCCTAACTGATTTTTCAGCGTTAGACAGACAGGCAAATCATGTATATAAAGCATGGGAAAGCTACTTGACAAACAAAACGGCGTTTGAAAAAATCACCTTTGATGGCGAGTATGCGACCGAATACCAAGACACGACTTTTATTATGCCTACTCACCCGCTTGTGAAACAGGCCATCAATTGTTTTGCCGATGATCCGGTACAATGCGATTTAATGGTCAAAACAACCGAATTGCCTGTGGGTAGATATCCGTTCATCGTATACGAATGGCAATATAAAGGAGTAAAGCCTAATAATGAATTGGTCGTAATTACTTCAGATAATATCGACTCGAATTTAATGTTGCGGCTGATATATGGGGCTTCCGATCATAACGGCGAGCCTTACTCCGCATCGTATGATGAGTTGGAGCAATTGCATTTTGCCAGATGGAAAGCCCAAAAGGAAAAATATTTTGCGGAAGCCCAACAAATTATCAGGTTCAAATTAGAAAGTTTGGTGTCGAGCCAGCAAGGACAGGTTCGCGCTATCCAAAATCAACTTTCTAAAACCACAAACGAGCGGATCAGAATTATGCGCCAAGGGCAGTTTGAACGGTTAGAGCAGTCTTTCAAAGATAAACAAGTCAGTTTGCAAACCGAAATCGACAGGTGTGATATTATTTCGATAAAACTTGCCGTCGGTATTTTGTATGTGGAGAATTAAAATGAGTAAATTTTCTACTTTTGATGAATTAAAAAGCAAGAGAAAAGAAATGGTTAAAAGCATGAAGGAAAATGATGCTTTTGAGGGAATAAAAAACTTATTGACCGAATTGTATCCCGATAAGGCGCATTTTATCTTTGAACTCTTGCAGAATGCCGAGGATATGAATGCAACAGAGGTAAACTTTTCCCTTTACAACGACAGATTGATATTCATGCATAACGGGAATAAGCGAGCTTTTACGTTGGCAGATGTAGAAGCGATTACCAATATCAGCAAAGGGACAAAAAAGGATGATCCTACCACTATCGGACAATTTGGAGTTGGCTTCAAGGCTGTCTATGCTTATACTAATACGCCTGAAATTTATTCAGAGGAACATAGTTTCAAAATCGTGGATATGCTTATCCCTGAGGACGAAGGCATCACTCATAAAGAGTTAAACGGGCAAACAAAATTTGTTTTTCCGTTTAACAATGCCGATAAACCTGAAGAAAAGGCAGTAGAAGAAATCACTGACGGCTTATGCAGTCTTGATGAAACTGCAATTCTATTTTTAAATCATATTAACACAATCAATTATACGTTGCCGGATGGAAAGCGCGGATATATTAAGGTTAATGATTCTGTTTCATCAGTTAAATTTATTTCAAGTATTCTTGTAAAAAAAGTTAATAATGATGCAGTAATATCCTATTGGAGCAAATTTAATGGACACTGCCCTATTGTGGTTAACGGAAAAGTAAAAGATAATACTGTTTCAATCGCATATCGAATGAAAAGAGATGATGCCGGCAAGTTTAGCGTTGATAGCAATTTAATAGGGAAAGTCTGCATATTTTTCCCTACCGACCAAAAAAGCGATTTGCGCTTTCACATTAATGCACCGTTTGCCTCTACTGTTGCGCGCGATAATATAAGATATTGTGATGAAAACGATAAACTTATCGAGGCTTTAGCGAATTTGACAGTGGAATCCCTCTACTATTTTAGAGGTGTAAAGATGTTGGATTATTCCGTTTATGAGGTGTTACCGACGATAAGAGATTTTAATAACAATCCCAACTCACGTTATAAAATTTTTGCTGAAAAAATTAAAACCGAATTTGAAGCTGAAAAATTATTCATTACCGAACAAGGGGACTATCAAAAATTTAGTGATGTAATGTGGGCAAGTACAGATATCAAAACCATACTGCCGTCATTAGAACTTGGACACTATTATCAAAAAAATTGGTTGCCTCGGTTTACCGCAACATCGCGAACCGAATTTTTTATCGATCAGTTTAAAATCAAAGAGTTTACCATTGAAGATTTTATTGATTCGTTAGAGGAAGATCCTCATTTTTTTGATGCATTATTTTCCGTGCAAAATGCGCAATATTTTAAAACACTTTATCTCCTGTTCGCACATTCTGACAAGCGTGAGACTTATCAGAGTTGGTTTGACAAAAAAACATCAAGAAATAAAACATTAAGTGCCGTTGCCTTCATTCTATGTGAAGATAAAAAATTGCATAGAATCAAAGATAATCTGTTTTTAAGAACCGACTATCAGCCAAAACATTACTTGAAAAACCCAATTTACGTAGATATATCCTTGAAAGATAACACACAAGATAAAAACATCAAGAACTTTTTACTGTCTATTGGCGTTCAAGAAATGTCAGAATTAGTTGATACAGAAGCAGGATTATCCAACGATACGGATAGTGATTCAGTCGTTTGGCTTGATATTTTAGAACAATTTAAAAATAATTCTGAATCGATTTTGCAATACAAAGATCGAAATATTTTTTTAGCACGAAGAGTTTATGATAACAAAGAGAAAATTTATAGGGTTCGCGCAACTGAGTGCTGCTGGTCTAAAGAAGTTGCTTTCTTTTATGATGATAAATATATTTTTGCGGAAGATTACTATACCGATATAAAAGAAAATTTGCCAGACATAAAGGAAGTCTTCGTTAAATTAGGAGGTAAGGTGACTCCTAAAATTATTAAAACTTATTTGGACGACGACTATCCGATGTTTTCTTTTCTTAAAAGAGAACGAGAACGTTATGATACATGTATTCGAACAGACTATACAATTGATGGTTTCAAATGGTCAAAATTAAAAGAAATAAGTGTTAACAATTTATTCGATGTTGCCTTGTTACTATGGAATTTAGTATTAAAGTATAACAATAAAAATATTTTACACATTGTTTATAAAGCGAATGCCAGTGCAAATGAACAAAATAATTTAGAGTCATCCCTTGTTTATTATTTAAAACGTACACCATGGGTTCCGACAAAAAGCGGATACAAGTGCCCATACGAATTCAAAGATGATGACTTGCATGAAGAATTTAAATATGAGACACCTTCTTTATTACTTGAAGCAATCTCTAAAAGACCTAACGATTTGGTCGAGCAGTTAAAAAGTAAAGGTATAGAAGACGAAAATACTCTGTTTTTGGCAGGATGTGATGCTGAAGAGCAACAATTAGCCCGTGAATACATAGAGAAATTACGTTCACAAAAACAAAAAAACGGCAAAACACTCACCGAATTAGCTTCAACGTCCGACAGAGAGCAATCTCCCGAAGAAGATGATGACGATAATTTTGGCGAATTTTACAAACCGAAGAATTTAGATAAACGCAGATTAAAGTTGGAAAAAGAATTCGATGATAGGGAAGAACCGCAAACTTCTATTAAAAAATTGCGTTTTGTTTTGGAAAAACCTGCTACGGAAGAAAAAATATTTGTAAAGAATGAATATTGTTCTCATTGTCAAATTTGCGGAGAAGAAGGCATCTTAACAGCAAAAGGCAAGCGATATTTTGAAGCTATCAATATATTTAATACCAGTAAATTAGATAAAGACCTGCAACTTAATCTAGGATTAGGTTGGAATACTTTATGTCTTTGTCCTAATTGTGCAGCCAAGTTCAAATATAGCCAACTGACTATCAGTAGCTTGATTGAACAGGCCCAAAGTATTAATATTGACGCTGCTCAAAGTGCTTTTTTCGATATTTCAATTAGTTTAGAGGGTAAGCCGACAACGATTCGTTTCACCCCAAAACATTTATTAGCGCTTCAGGTTGCAATTAAAAAAATCAAAGAGATTGAATCATCAAACGATTAAATCAAAGGAATTATTTTATGAAAGCCGTAATTTATGCCCGATTTAGTTCGGAAAAACAGAATGAGGCGAGTATCGAAGGACAGCTTCGGGAATGCTTGGAGTATGCTAACTTCAACGGAATAGAGGTCATCGGGAATTACATAGACAGGGCGCAGTCGGCAAAGACAGACCATCGCCCCGAATTCCAGCGCATGATCAAGGACAGCTATAAACGCCCGTTCGACTGCATTCTTGTCTGGAAGCTCGACCGCTTTGCACGCAACCGCTACGATTCCGCCTACTACAAGAACATTCTCAAAAAGAACGGCGTGCGCGTCATTTCCGCGAAGGAAAGCATCTCACAGGGTGCGGACGGCATTCTGCTGGAGGCTATCCTCGAAGGCTATGCCGAATTTTATTCGGCGGAGCTTTCCGAAAAGGTAAAGCGCGGCATGACGGAGAACGCCCTTAAAGCAAAAAGCAACGGCGTGCGCCCGCCATTCGGCTATTATGTGGACGATACCGATCACTATCAGATTGACGAAACGCTCGCACCCATCGTTAAGGAAATTTTTACGCTCTATCTAGACGGTATGCACGTGAACGATATTGCCAAACTTCTAAACGAGCGCGGTATTAAACATAAGGGTTTTGAGATGAAGTACAACGCCGTGTTTCGTATTCTCACTAACCGCAAGTATATCGGCGAGTACAAGTTTGGCGACATCGTCATCCCCAACGCCATTCCCGCGATCATCGACGAGGCGACTTTTAACAGCGCGCAGCAGCGTATGGCGAGAAATAAAAAAGCCCCTGCAATGCACAGGAGCGAGGACGACTATCTGCTTACCACAAAGCTCTTCTGCGGAAAGTGCGGAGCGATGATGACGGGCGTTATCGGGACGAGCCACACCTTGCGGCAATACCGCTACTATAAATGTAACCACTCCAAACAGGGCAAGTGCGAAAAAAAGTCTGTCCGAAAGGAATGGCTGGAAGAGCTTGTGCTGGACGAGATAAAAGACTTGCTTTCAAGCGACGAAGTCGTGGAAGAGCTTGCCGACCGCGTCTATGACTTGCAGCAGCAAGAGGACAATGCGACAGCTTCTATCCAGACGCAGCTTACGGGCGTGGAGACCAAGCTGAACAATCTTGTGGAAGCGATCGCACAGGGCATTTACTCTTCCGCGACGAAGAAGGCGCTGGACGAGTTGGAAGAACGCAGGAGAAATCTTGAAATAGAGCTTTTCGAGGCGCAAATGCGTAACCCGATGCTCACCAAGGAACAGATATTGTTTGCGCTGCATAACTTCCGTAAAATAGATATCTCCACGCAGGAAGGCAAGCAGCGGCTGATTGACGGCTTTGTAAACAGTATTTACTTATATGACGACCATTTTGTGATTACATACAATTACAAGGGCCAGAGCAAAACGGTAACATTTGAAGAAGTAAATAGTTCGCCTTTAACCTCAAAGGGGTCACCAGATTGGAACTATCCGAACACACTATTATTCAGCAGTGAGGTTCGGGTAGTTTTTTATTGCCGCCGCATAAGATGATTTTCGGGATAATCACATTGCAGAAGCGGCGCAAACGAGCGTCGTATCCCGAAAGACCGTTTGCCGGAAAACGGGCGGCGTTGGGCTGCCCGTTTTCACATTGCGACAGAACGGGTTAAGATTACAAATTTCATCGCGTAAACGGCTTTTAAACACCGGTGCTATCCATATAAATCCGGCACTTGATTTGTCGCCGCGGAACCGGGACGCATATCCGGAGTCATTCTTGCCGCATGATTTTACAACAATATATTAAATAAACACTTATCCCGAATGATATAACACATCTTTATTGGGCAGGGCGCGCACCGTAATTAAACGGTGCGCGCCCCTTCAGAGAGAATATGAAAAAAGTTAAGTGTGGGTAAAATTATATGCGATTGAACCTTTGATTCTTTACAATCGGATTATAGTAGATGTATGTGTAGTTTATATGAAAACGCAATGATATTTTGATTATGATTTGAATCTGTCGAAAATGGCTTCGGCGGTCCTTATTCCGTCGGCCGCGGAGGAAGTTATTCCGCCTGAATATCCGCTGCCTTCCCCACAAGGATAGAGACCTTCGAGCGACACGCTCATGCGCGACGCATCCCTCAATATCCTGACCGGAGAGGAAAATCTCGTCTCTGCACCGGTCATTACGGCATCGCGCGAAGCAAATCCCTTAAGTTTTTTGTCCATATCGGGTATTGCCGCCTTCAGCGCCTGCACGGCCACCTGCGGCAGAACCTCCGACAAAGGCGCATACGCGACGCCTGCGGCATACGTCGGCCGCACTCCGCCGAACGCGCACGAGAGCCTGTCCGCGGCAAAATCGCCGTACGTCATTGCCGGTGCGCGATAGCTTTCTCCGCCTGCTTTAAACGCCCTGCGCTCTATCTCGCGCTGAAAGCGCATGCCGGCAAACAGGTCGTCGGAGCCGAAATCCGATCGCTTCATCTGCACCATCAGCGCCGAGTTCGAGTTGACCCCGTCGCGTGCGTACAGGCTCATGCCGTTGACGACCACTCCTCCCTCCTCGCTTGCGGCGGGAACGACCACGCCGCCCGGACACATGCAGAAAGTGAACACCGTGCGTTCGTGCGCATGCGATACAAGTTTATAATCCGCGGCCGGCAGGGAAGCAAAGCTTTTGCCGTACTGCGCGAAAGAGATATCCGCCGCAAGGTGTTCGATCCTGACTCCTACTGCGAAATCCCGGCTGTCCATCGCCACCCCCTCGCGATGCAGCATCATAAACGTATCGCGGGCGGAATGCCCGACGGCGAAAACCGCCGCGTCGCATGAGACCAGATCTTCCGCGCCGGTCCTGACGTTTTTGAGCTTAAGCCCGGCAAGCTTGCCGTTGCGCACATCCAACCCCTGTGCTACGGTATCGAACGCGAATCTGCCACCGCAGGCCGTTATATGCGCGCGGATATTGCGCAGAACGTCGTACAGCCTGTCGCTGCCGATATGCGGCTTATTGAGGTACGCAATCTCCTCCGGCGCGCCGAACCGCACAAAATAATCGAGCACGTCGCGGTTGAACCCGTCGCGCGTCTGCGTATTCAGCTTGCCGTCCGAAAACGTGCCCGCTCCGCCTTCGCCGAACTGAACGTTGCTTTGAGGATCGAGAACGCGCCCGTTAAAAAATTCCGAAACGGTCCGCCGGCGCTCCTCCACCTTCTGGCCGCGCTCGACGATGAGCGGCATGAACCCGCGGTCGACAAGGCGAAGCGCGCACATCAGCCCCGCCGGGCCGCTGCCGACGATGACCACCTTTTTGTCGGTCGGGATTTTTTCGAGGAGCGGCGCGCGCACGCACTCTTCTTCGGACGAACACGCAACGGAATATACCCATACGATATTGCCCTTATCGCGCGCGTCCAGCGATTTTTTCAGTATCCTGAAATATCTGACAGGCGCGCCCAAACTGCGCGCAGCCACCTTTATGAGGTCGCTTTCCGGCCTGAAAATGCTTAGCTTTATATTGTCAAATCTCTTTATCATAGCGACTCCGCAATGCTTTCGGCCGCGCGCACGCCGCTTGCAAACGCCCAAAGCAGATTGTATCCGCCGCAGTCGCCGTCGACGTCGAGATATTCACCGACGAGGTACAGCCCTCCGCACAGTTTGCTCTGCATATCGTCGCCCACGTCCGCGCAGTCTATCCCGCCGCGCGTGACCTGCGCATAATCGAACCCGAGCGTGCCGGTGACGGGCAGCGAAAAATCCTTAACGGCACGCGCTATCGCCGAAGCGTCCCCGCCGCTTCTCCTTATAACCGCTCTGCCCAGCTGATTGTGCAAAGTGCCGGAAAGCAGTTCGGATGCGGGATAACCGAGCGAAAGTTTGCGCTCTATATCGGAGCGTATCTGCCCGACGTCGGTCCCGGGCAAAAATTCTATATGGAGCACAGCGCCCTCGCGCCCCGCCACGAGCGAAGAGATAGAAAAGACGGCGTTACCGGAGACGCCGTAATCCGTAAAGATGACGTCGCCGCGGGCGCTTCCGAGAATTCTGCCGCCGCATTCGGCCGTGACCGCAGCGTCGACGCGTATGCCCTTGAGTCCCTTTATGTAATCGGTCTGCGTTTTAAGCTGCACGAGAGCCGGACTGAGCGGGGTGAGCTTGTGCCCGAACGAGAGCGCGAGCGCGTATGCCGACCCGTCGGTGCAAAATTGCTTTTGCGCCCTCCCGCCGCAGGCGAGCACGACCTTGCGCGCGCCCATGCTGCGGCCGTCCGACAGGGCAAGCACGAACCCGCGCGACACCGAAAGCACGCGCGCGGGATTGATAATTTCCACCCTGCCGCGCAGCTCCCGCAGGACGCTGTCGACCAGGGCCGAAGCCTGTCTCCCCGAAGGATACATTCTGCCTTCGGCATCCTCCGTGAAGAGACAGTTGAACAGCCTGTGCGGCAGCAGATAGTCGCCGCCGATGACGCGCACGGCGAGAGCCGAGCCGCCGCCGTGGTATCTTTCGGGCGAAAGCCGGCTGTTTGAAACATTGCCCTGCCCGTTGCCGGTGGCGGCAAGTTTTTTTCCGAGCCTTTCGCACGCGTCGATAACCGCGACGGAAATATTTTTATTCTTGCGTGAGAGGGTCAGCGCGCAGGCGAGACCGGCCGCGCCGCCGCCCACAACAGCCACGTCGTATTTTTGCATGGCTATATTTTATAATACCGCGGCGGAGTTTGTCAATCGGATATCTTGTCGAGCAACTGCGTAAACGCCTGAAGATGCAGCTTTTCGTCTTCAAGTATCCTTGAGATTATCTCGCTGACCTTGTCGTTGCGCAGACGGTCGAGCATGCGGGCGTAACTCATGACCGCATGGCGTTCCGCAAGCACGTCGTCCTCTATCATATTTCTGAGCGTGCGCGAATAGCTGACAAATTTTGCGGAATAAAAATTGAACCCCGCGGGAGGACACGCCGTGTAGACGGGAAGAGCCCCGAGCGCGCACACCGTTTTGCCGAGAAGCTTTAAATGCATCATCTCCGCCACCGCTATGCCGTCAATCAGTTCGGCATACTCTTCAAAGCCCTTGGCCTGAAAGTTGACGGCGTGATAATTGTATTGAAGAACGGCATTGAGCTCCCCGGTGGAGGACGCGTACGCGGGCGAGATTATGCGCAGCGCCCTGCAATCCGGACAGATGTCGTCCGTGGCGGGATAGGGTTTGTCAACGATAAGCGGTCTTGCCATAAACGAAAATGCTCCTTGAATACTCTGACTTTATATCAAAATATTCAAGAAGCCTTGCAATTTGTGTAGCCGCGACAGCCGGCCCGCCTTGCGCCGGTCATGCCTTAGCGCGCTGTTTTCCTACCCGTCGGCCGACCGGCAGAAAGACAGGCTACGGCAACGATAAATGAGTTCAGTTTGCCGATTATGTGTGACATAGTACTTTGTTTACCGCTAAAAACACGCAATATTTGATAAATCAGACATTTAAAATCTTCTTCAGGAACTGCCCGGTATAGCTTGCGGGATTGGCCGCCACCTCCTCCGGCGAGCCTGTCGCCACCACGGTGCCGCCGCCATCGCCGCCTTCGGGACCGAGATCTATGATATAATCGGCCGTTTTTATCACGTCGAGGTTATGCTCGATAACGAGCACGGTGTTGCCCCCCTCCCTCAGTCTTGCGAGTATCTTTACAAGTTTGTCCACGTCGTAGCTGTGCAGGCCCGTGGTGGGCTCGTCGAGTATATAGAACGTTTTCCCTGTGGAGCGCTTTGAAAGTTCGGTGGCGAGCTTTACCCTTTGCGCTTCTCCGCCGGAGAGCGTCGTGGAGCTCTGGCCGAGCTTGATGTAGCCGAGGCCGACATCGCACAGCGTCTGTATTTTATTGTGTATTGCGGTTATGGGGCGGAAGAACTCTTCGGCCTCCTCGCACGTCATGTCCAGCACGTCGGCAATGGACTTGCCCTTGTATTTCACTTCCAGCGTTTCGCGGTTGTAGCGCTTGCCCCCGCAAACTTCGCAGGGGACGAAAATATCGGGCAAAAAGTGCATGGCTATCTGCAATATGCCGTCGCCCTGACAGTGCTCGCATCGGCCGCCCGCAACATTGAAAGAAAATCTTCCAGACTTGTATCCCCTCTCCTTTGCGTCGGGGGTTGCCGCAAACAGGTCGCGTATGGGCTGAAAGACGCCGGTGTACGTGGCCGGGTTGGAGCGCGGCGTTCTGCCTATGGGCTGCTGGTCTATCGCTATGACCTTGTCGAAATATTCCAGCCCTTCGAAGCCATCGGCCGCGCCCTGTTTCTGACGGGCGCCGTTCAGATTGTTTGCAAGGTACGGATAGACTATCTCGTTGACGAAAGACGACTTGCCGCTGCCCGAAACGCCGGTAACGGCAGTTATCAGCCCCGCGGGAACGGAGATGTCGATATTTTTCAGATTGTTCTGCCTGCAACCGTGAACTTTCAGCCACCTGCCGTCCGGACGTTTGCGAAAGCGGGGCACTTCGATACTTCTTCTGCCGGCAAGGAAATCGCCCGTTATGGATCTCGGCTCATTCATTATGTCCTGCTGGGTGCCGCACGCCACCACTTCGCCGCCGTGCACGCCCGCCATCGGACCGATATCGACTATATAGTCCGCGGCGCGTATGGTATCCTCGTCATGCTCTACCACGATGAGCGTATTGCCTATATCCCGGAGCCCTTCAAGCGATTTTAAAAGCTTTGCGTTGTCGCGCTGATGCAGGCCTATCGACGGCTCGTCCAGAATGTACAGCACGCCGGTGAGCGCGCTGCCTATCTGCGTGGCCAGCCTTATGCGCTGACTTTCGCCGCCGGACAGCGTTGCCGCAGAGCGCGACAGCGTCAGATAGCCCAGCCCCACGTCCTCCAGAAAGTTTATGCGGGCGTCTATCTCCTTTATTATGCTGTCGGCTATCATGTGCTCGGTCCTGCCGAAAAAGGAAAAATCGGAGAACCTTTTGATGTCATCCACCGACATGTCGCACACTTCCGCTATGTTTTTTCCGCCGACGGTTACGGCGAGGGCTTCTTTTTTCAGCCTTTTGCCGTGACAGCAGGGGCACTCCGAAGTGCGCATGTAGCGCTCGATATCCCATTTTACGCTGTCGGACTGCGTCTGATTGTACCTGCGCTGAAGATTGGCGGCAAAGCCTTCCCACGAGGTTTTATAGCTGCCCGTAAAGCGGTGCGCGCTGTACTTCATGTCTATCTTTTCGCCGCCGTTGCCCCACATCAGCATATTGTAAACGCCTTCAGGCAAATCCCTGACAGGCACGTCCATCGAAAAACCATAAGCTTCGGACAGCGCGCTTATATACATCTGGGTCATTGCGGAGGAATCGAGATTCCAGCCGCTTATCTTTATGGCGCCTTCGCGCAGGCTTTTGTTTTTGTCAGGACAGATGAGATCGGGATCTATGGATTGAGTAAAGCCCAGTCCCGAACACTCGGGGCAGGCGCCCCACGGTGTATTGAACGAGAACAGGCGGGGCTCGATCTCCTCTATCGATATGCCGCAATCGGGGCACGCGTACTTCGACGAATAGAGCTCCTCCTTATCGTCGCAATCGATGACGACGAGCCCGTCGGCGAGCTTCAGCGCGTTTTCCAGACTGTCGGTCAGCCTCTTTAAAATGCCGTCCTTTATTATGAGCCTGTCGATTATGACGGAAATGTTGTGACGGATATTTTTTTCGAGACGGATATCTTCCTGCAGGTCATAGACTATGCCGTCTATCTTGACGCGGCCGTAACCGCTCTTTTTATACGAAGCGAGCTCCTTCTGATACTCGCCCTTTTTGCCGCGCACCACGGGGGCTTCCACCATTATCCTGCTGCCGGCAGGCATGAGCATGACTCTGTCGGCTATCTCGTCGACGGACTGGCGGCGTATTTCGCGCCCGCATTGCGGGCAGTGCGGCACGCCCACGCGCGCAAAGAGCAAACGGAAATAGTCGTATATCTCCGTTACCGTGCCGACGGTGGAACGGGGGTTGCGCGAAGTGGTTTTCTGATCTATGGAAATCGCGGGGGAAAGCCCGTCTATGAACTCAACATCCGGTTTTTCCATCTGGCCGAGAAACTGGCGGGCATACGACGACAGACTTTCGATATATCTCCTCTGCCCTTCGGCAAAGATGGTATCGAAAGCGAGCGTGGACTTGCCGCTTCCCGAAAGCCCCGTGAAAACGGTTAACGTGTTGCGGGGAATGTGAACGTCGATATTTTTTAAGTTGTTTTCCTTTGCGCCCTTTACAAAAATCTCTTCTTTCATACACACTCAACTTGAACCTGCGCGCGTGACGGATCGTCCGCGTGCCGCGCGTGCGGTTTTTATGATTTTTTGGCCTGCATCATCCTCTTTTTAAGCTGTGAGATGGCGTCGCGTATCTCTATAGCCCGCTCAAAATCGAGCTGTGCGGACGCAACTTTCATCAACGCCTTCAGCTTTTCTATTTCCGCGGGGATATCCTGCAGCTTAACGTCGTCGCCCGCCTTCTTCTTTGTCGTTATGCCAAGGTCTATTTTTACGTCCTTGATTATTGTTTTGGGAATTATTCCATGCTGCTTGTTGTATGCGTCCTGCACGGCGCGGCGGCGGACGGTTTCGTCTATCGCCCTCCTCATGCTGCCTGTGATCTCGTCGGCATACATGATGACGCGGCCTTCGGCATTGCGCGCCGCGCGGCCGATGGTCTGCACGAGCGAAGTTTCACTCCTCAAAAACCCCTCCTTGTCCGCGTCGAGAATGGCAACAAGTTTAACTTCGGGCAGGTCGAGCCCCTCGCGCAGCAGGTTGATGCCGCACAGGATATCGAACTCGCCCTCGCGCAGTCCGTTTATTATGTCTATGCGCTCGAGCGCGTCAATGTCGGAGTGCATATAGCGCACTTTCAGGCCGTGCTCTTTCAGATAGTCGGTCAGACTTTCGGCCATCTTTTTCGTCATCGTCGTCACCAGCACCCTGCCCTGCGAGGCGAGCACCTTGTTTATCTCGCCGAGCAGGTCGTCTATCTGCCCCTTTGTGGGACGCACTTCCACGAGCGGATCCAAAAGTCCCGTGGGGCGGATGAGCTGTTCGACCACCTGACCCGCCTCCCCGAGCTCGTAAGGCGCGGGCGTGGCCGACACGCATATGAGCTGCGGGATGCGCCCGTCAAACTCCTCGAAGGTGAGCGGCCTGTTGTCGTATGCCGACTTCAGGCGGAACCCGTAGGCGACGAGGTTGTCCTTGCGCGAGCGGTCGCCGTGATACATTGCGCGTATCTGCGGAATGGTCATGTGGCTCTCGTCTATGAACACGAGGAAATTGTTTTTGGGAAAATAGTCGAGCAGCGTGAACGACGGCTCGCCCGGCTGTCTGCCGTCGAAATATCGGGAATAATTTTCTATGCCAGAGCAATAGCCTATCTCGCGCATCATTTCGAGATCGTAAGTCGTGCGCTGTTCCAGCCGCTGAGCTTCAAGCAGTTTGCCGCCGTCGCGGAAGGCCTTCACTTCGTCGCGCATGTCGCGCTCTATCATCGACAGGGCGTTTTGCATCTTGTCGCCGCCGACGGCATACTGACTGGCCGGAAAAATGAGCACGTGCTTAAGCTCGGAAACCACCGTGCCGGTGAGCGCTTCCTCCTCGCATATCCTGTCTATCTCGTCGCCGAAAAATTCTACGCGTATGGCTATTTCGGAATTGGATGCGGGGAAGATCTCCACTATGTCGCCGCGCACGCGGAAAGATGAGCGCTGAAAATCTATGTCCCTGCGCTGATACTGTATCTCCACCAGCCGCCTGATAAGCTCGTCCCTCTCCAGACGATCTCCCGGCCGCAGCGATATGGCCAGGCGGAAATACTCTTCAGGCGCGCCCAGACCGTATATGCACGACACCGACGCCACAACTATCACGTCGTCGCGCTCCCCGAGCGAACTCGTGGCCGAATTGCGCAGCTTGTCTATCTCGTCGTTAAGGCTCATGTCCTTCTCGATATAGGTATCGGTGGAAGGGATGTAGCTTTCCGGCTGGTAATAGTCGTAATACGACACAAAGTACTCCACCCTGTTTTCGGGGAAGAATTCCTTGAACTCATTGCACAGCTGCGCCGCAAGCGTCTTGTTGTGCGCTATGACGAGCGTGGGACGATTAACGTTTTTTATGACGTTGGCCATGGTGAACGTCTTGCCCGACCCCGTGACCCCGACAAGCACCTGCGTGCGGATGCCGTCCAGCACGCCTTCGGTAAGCTTTTCTATGGCCTGAGGCTGGTCGCCCGTGGGACTGAATTTTGAATGTAACTTGAATTGCATATCTTTAAACAAATGTTTTTAAGTATTATACACCCTGGCTCGCCGCAATGTCAAGCGCCGGAGCGTCATGACCCGCACGCGCCCGAGACGAGCTCCTTTATGACCTCTCCCGCCATTATCAGACCGGCGACGGACGGCACGAATGCACAGCTTGCCGGAGCAGGGCGGATTGAAGAACCGGCCGCGCACGCATCCTCCGTCCGTCGGGGAAGTTCGTCCGAAAAGACCGTTTTCAGCGAGCGGACGCCTGCCTTTTTCAGCAGGGAGCGCATGACCCGCGCAAGCGGACAGACCGACGTTTTGTATATGTCCGCGACCCTGAACGCGGACGCGTCGAGTTTGTTGCCCGCGCCCATGCAGGATATGGCCGGCACGCCCGCCTCCTGCGAGCGCAGGGCGAGCGAGACCTTTGCCGCCACGCAGTCCACCGCGTCCACGACGTAGTCGTAACGCGAAAAATCAAATAACGACGCGACTTCGTCGGTATAGAACACATTGAATATATTGACCTGCGCGGCGGGATTTATATCGCGCACGCGTTCGGCGGCCACCTCCGCCTTGGGCCGCCCGACCGTGGAGCGCAGCGCAAGTATCTGCCTGTTGACGTTGGTGACGTCCACAGAGTCTCCGTCCACGAGATCGAACGCGCCCACGCCGCTGCGGGCGAGAGCTTCGAGACAATATCCGCCGACCCCGCCGAGGCCGAACACGGCAACGCGGCATGCGGCAAGTTTTTGTACGGCAGCTTCGCCGAGAAGAGACGCCGTGCGTAAAAATGCTCTGTCCATGCCATAATTATATCACCACATCGCGATTAAAGCAAACTTAAAGCCGCCCGCTGTGCGGGCGGCCGAACAAAAAACGCATGATTTTACCTTGCCGGCGTGGACGAAACTTCGGGGAAGTCGACATAGAACGTGGAGCCTTCGCCCTTCGCGGAGTTTACGCCGAAATCGAAATTGTGCGCCTGAAGAATGATCTTTACTATGTTGAGCCCCAGCCCCGTACCCTTTACGGGACGGGCATGAGCGTCCTTGGAGCGGTAATATCTGTCCCAGATATGCTGCTTTTCCTCATCGGAGATGCCCTTGCCCGTATCGCGCACGGCAAACTTTATCCTGCTTGTCTGAGGACAGTCCTTCAAAGAGACGTAAACGCATTTGTCCGCGCCCGTGTAGTTGACGGCGTTTGATACAAGGTTGTAGATGACCTGATATATCTTCTCCTCGTCGGCGACGGTGTACAGGTCGGGATCGATATCCACAAAAAATTTGTAACCCGAAGTTTCCTGCAGATAATCGAACTTATTCATTATGCCGTAGATAAATTCGGTGAGGTTGAACACCTTTTTGTTCAGCTCGGACAATCCCGCGCTCACCTTTGAGGCGTTGAGTATGTCGTTTACGAGACCGGTGAGCCTGTCGGCTTCGTCTATTATCACCTGCAGATGTTTTTCGCGCTTGGCGGGATCGTCGCCGGAGATCTCCCGCACCATGGACGCATACGCCTTTATCATTGTGAGGGGCGTGCGAAGATCGTGCGAGACGTTTGCCAGCAGCTCCCTTTGGAAATCGTCGCTCTTTTTTATTTCATCCTTGGCATAGTTCAGGCTTTCGGACAGGCTGGCGATCTCCTCGAACTCGGCCGAAGCAAACTGCACGCTGTAATCGCCCTTGGCCATGCGCGTGGCCGTATCGGATATGTTGCGTATGGGGCGGGAAATGCGCTGCGCGAGCATATAGGACACGACAAACGAAAGGACTATGGCCACGGCGGCTATGATTACGATGTATATCTGCATGGTGCGCACGGATTCGTTTACGACGTGCATGGGATAGCGCACGAGCAGGTAGTGTTCGGACTGATTGAACGTTACGCAGGAGACATAGTTGAGCATGGACGACGAACCATAAACGACGGCTCTGCCCTGCGTCCATCCGTCCACGGCCGAATTCATCGCTCCGACTATGTCCGTCCAGTCGGAGGGAAGCGCGCCCGTGTATATATCCGCGCTGCCGCGCTCGTCTATCAGATATACGTTTACGCCGTCGGTAAACGCGTAGCGCCCCATCTCACCGCTGACCTCGCCGGTGAACTGCGAAGTCTTTCCGTCTATAAGCACGCTGAGGCCCGTGCCTATAGTGGAGATACGGTCGCGGGCCTGCGCGGAATAGGCATTGCCGAGCACGCTGAAACACACCAGTGCCACGGCAGCTATAACGAGCACGGTGAAAATTGCAAAGTACCGCCAGAGCAGCACCTGCATGCTCTTGATTTTTTTTAACGGAAGATCACGCTTCAAATTTGTAACCGAGCCCTCGCAGAGTGACGATGAATTTGCGGTACTGCTTCAGATTGGCGCGCAGCATTTTTATGTGCGTGTCAACGGTGCGGTCGTCGCCGTAGAAGTCGAATCCCCACACATCGTAGAGCAGTTTTTCGCGCGTAAGGGCTATGCCCTTGTTCTTTATGAAGTAGAACAGTATTTCATATTCTTTGGGCGTAAGTTCGGCCTTTTCCCCGTCCACGTAGACGTTCCTGCCGACCATATCCACGGTCAGACCTTCAAATTTGTACACGTCCGGTTCGGACTGTCCCGCAGCGGCGGAGCGACGCTTTGTGACGGCGTTTATGCGCGCCATCACCTCTTTGGGCGAGAACGGCTTGGTGACGTAGTCGTCGACGCCTATCTCGAATCCGAACAACTTGTCGTACTCCTCCCCGCGCGCCGAAAGCATTATCACGGGAACGTCCTTAAGTTTTTTAATTTCTTTTACGGCCGAAAAGCCGTCGAGCTTGGGCATCATCACGTCCATGAGGATCATGTCGTAGTCGTTGTCGCGACAAAGCCTGACGGCCTCCATGCCGTCGGCGGCTTCGTATGCTTCGTTGCCTTCAAACTCCACATACTCCTTCAAAACATTGCGGATCATTTCCTCGTCGTCGACGATAAGTACTTTCACTTTGGCCTCCTTTGGAAATTTATTACATCTTGTACTCACTTAAATTATAACCATATTTGTGTAAAGGTAAATAGCCGACAATGAAATATTTGTGAAAGTTTATATTTTTTTATAAAAAATCGGCCGCACCCGCTTGACAATGCGGTGCAACGGCGCTATAATACATACACAAACAAATGTTCGCGATGCGGCTTTTCGGGTTTTTACGGCCGCGGGCGACATTTGCCGCCGGCCGCGAAGGGTACGGTTTTCGGGTTTTATGCCGCACCGCGCAGCCGCAGACAAAAGAGGACCGTTATGTTGGACGCAGAAAGACTGGAAATTCTTACAGAAAGCGCAAAATATGACGTATCCTGCTCCTCGTCCGGCTCTGAACGGGTGAACCGGGGCGGGGGGATCGGAAATGCTTCCGTCGGGGGAATATGCCACTCCTTTACCCCTGACGGAAGATGTATTTCCCTTTTGAAGATACTTATGAGCAACGACTGCATTTACGACTGCGAATACTGCCCGAACAGGGCGAGCGCGGACGTGCGGCGCGCATTCGTCACTCCGGAGGAGATCTGCGAGCTGACGATTAATTTTTATAAGCGAAATTATATAGAAGGGCTGTTTCTGTCCTCCGCAGTGTTCAAAGATCCCAACACCACTATGGAATTGCTGACGCGCACGGTTTCGATGCTGCGAAGGCAGTACAATTTTAACGGCTACATACACCTGAAAGGCATTCCGCACGCCGACGAAGCGCTCTGCCTGCGCGCCGCAAAGCTTGCAGACAGAATGAGCTACAACATTGAGCTGCCGAGCGAGAGGTCGCTTAAACTGCTCGCGCCGCAGAAGACAAAGGACAGCCTGCTGGCGCCAATGAAAAAGCTGTATGCCGCCACTCTTTACGACAGAGAAAACAGGGTAAAGCGCGCGGCGCGCGCCATCCCGGCCGGACAGACGACGCAGATGATAATAGGCGCATCGCCGGAGAGCGACGGAAAGATACTCAAGCTGACCCGGTCGCTTTACCGCAGCCTCGGACTCAAACGCGTGTACTACTCTTCGTACATCCCCGTCGTCAGAAGCCCGCTGTTGCCCGAAAAGGGCGCCGGACTGCTGCGCGAACACAGACTGTATCAGGCAGACTGGCTGCTGCGCTTTTACGGATTCGACGTGGAAGAACTGTGCGGCGAAGACGAAAATCTTTCGGCAGAGTACGACCCGAAATGCGCGTGGGCGCTGAAGAACATGCACCTCTTCCCCGTAGAGATAAACAAAGCGCCGCTTGAAATGTTGCTGCGAGTGCCAGGCATAGGCGCGCGGGGGGCCTACAGGATAACCGAAGCGCGGAGATTTTCGCGGCTCGACTTCGATAATCTTAAAAAAATGCGCATAATACTCAAGAGGGCAAAGCACTTTATAACGTGCAACGGCAGGTTTTACGGCGCACAAGGCGAAAAAATGATAAAGGCTTCGCTGGCGCTGTGCGGCCGACCGGACGGGAACGAACAGCTGAGCATGTTTTCGACCGGACAGGAGGCCTGTGCGGCCCTGACGGGTGAACTATGACGTATTATCTGACTGACGGCAGCGAGGAGTGCTTTTATACCGCCGTTTTTGAATGTTTTGCGGACAGGGAAAGCATCGTGACCTGCCGAAGAGACGTGCAGCTGTCGCTGGACAGCGCCGTAAAAGAGGTCGCCGCAGACGGCGAAAAGGCGGACAGAGTAAAGAGAAAGATAGCGCAATACGACGGCGCGGCGCTGAACGACATAGCGCTGGCGCTGCGCTCGGCAGACTGCGCCGGAGAGCAGACCGCGCTGGAATATATAAGGCTGATAATCGGACGCCGCGGCCCGGTGCGGGCAATGACAAACATACCGGCGGTGCTGGAGATGGAGGATCTGCGCTCGAAGGTAACGGGCGAACTGCACCGGATGAAGGGCTTTTTGCGGTTCATGGAAAACGACAGGGGCGTGCTGTACGCCCCCTTCTCTCCCGACAACGACATAACAGACCTCATCGCCCCGCACTTTGCCGAACGGCTCAAAAATCAGCGGTTCGTGATACACGACGTAAAGAGAAAGATTGCAGCCATGTACGACGGCCGCGAGATAGTGGTATGCCATGCCGACGGCGCAGACGTGTATCTTTCGGAATACGAACAGACATTCGAGGAGCTGTGGAAGCTGTATTATAAGTCGGTGAACATAAACGAGCGCCCGCATGAAAGACAGATGAAGGGCTACATGCCCGTAAGATACTGGAAATTTCTGCCCGAAAAACGACAATGACGCGGCAGTAATAAAAGCGACGGGTTTGCGCAGAGCCCGGGCATAGCCGATTTCATCCGGTTTGCGCGACGACAACTCGCTTGCAAGCGGACTTTTTCATTCAGAAGGCCCGTCGCGGAAATCCGCGACGGGCCGTAAAAATTCATATTGCGTCGATCAGCTATCCCGCTTGTCCTTGAGCCGTTCGGCTATCTTGGCGAAGAAACCTTCGTAATAATTGTGGTCGAACTCCTCTATCCTTCCGCCGTCGGCGGCCTGCGTAAGGGACAAATCGATGGGCACTTTGACAACATTTGTTATGCCGTGCTCCAGAGCGATGGCGTCGACCTTGCTCTCGCCGAACACGGAGATGTTCCGGCCGCAGTCCGGACAGGTGATATAGCTCATGTTTTCGGCTATGCCGAGTATGGGCACGTTCATCATGTCGGCCATGTTTACGGCCTTCTTCACTATCATGCCCACCAGATCCTGCGGGGTGGTTACGATGACTATGCCGTCGAGCGGAATGCTCTGGAATATGGTCAGCGGCACATCGCCCGTTCCGGGCGGCATATCGATAAACATATAGTCCACGTCGGCCCAGATCACGTCCGTCCAGAACTGCTGCACGGTGCCGGAGATGAGCGCGCCGCGCCAGACGACGGGATCTTCTTCGTTGTTCAAAAGCACGTTCATGGACATTATCTGCATGCCGCGGGCGGAGAGAACGGGCAGTATGCCAGCGTCGCTGCCCATGGCATGTTCGTGTATGCCGAACATTTTAGGAATGGACGGGCCGGTTATATCGGCGTCCATTATCGCCGCATTGAAGCCCGACTTCTGCGCGGCGCAGGCGAGAAGCGCGCTGGTCATGGACTTGCCCACTCCACCCTTGCCGGAGACTACGGCGATGACTTTACCTATCCTGCTCAGTTTATGCGGCGACTTCAGAAAGCTTTTAGGGTCGCGCGAAGCGCAGTTTTCGCCGCAGGAAGAGCAGTCGTGATTGCAATTTTCCGACATAAAAAACTCCTTTTTTAAAGAACACATACATTGTATGGCAATGCGCGGCAAAAGTCAAGTTATTTGCAAACGCGCTTAAATTTACTTGCAAAACGGCGCGGGCTTTGATATAATGATTTAGCTGCGCTAGGTGGGGAGATAGCGGTGCCCTGAACCTGCAATCCGCTACAGCAGGACCGAACGCTCTTCCCGACCGTAAAGGTGGAAGGCCGCGCCGCGCAAGGGGTGTTGATAACAAGGTCTTATGCAACCGTCAACTGCGAACCGTGTCAGGATAGGGATATAGCAGCACTAAACAGTCCCGACGGTGTGCCATAAGGTTGCTTTGCAGTAGCTACCTGTGCGGTTTACGCTTCGGCTTTTGCGGGCAAAAAGAGCTGCGCAGTTTTTTTGAAAAGCAGGGCGGCGGGCAACGAAAGTTGCCCGCCGCATTTGCTTTTTTATCGTCACGCACGGTTGAACATTATCCTTTCGGAATTGAACATCACCCCGAGCAGCACGGCGAGCAGCGCCGTACACGCGATGTTGACGCCTGCCGTTATGAGGAAGGGAACGACGCCGAACGCGCCCGACATGATGGCGGATATGCACAGCGCGCTGTTGAGCACTGGTATGAAATACAGACCCAGCGGGGGCGCGGTGACAAACATTGACACGAGGGAGCATATCACGGCGATTATCATGACGGGAGCTATGAGACCGTTGGCTTCCTTGACGGACTTTGCATACGCCGAAATTATGGCCAGCAGCGAAACGAGCACAAGCACGGTGGATATGACCACGAGGAAAAGTCCTATGTAATCGGCTGCCCCGTAGACGGCGAGCGAGAAGCCGACATCCATGCCGCCCAGAAGGTTGGGGAGCGACGCGATAAGGCCTATGAAACTGGAAATGCCGCTCAGAACGGCCACCACCGAAAGAGCGAGTATCTTGCCCACGGCAAGTTTGCCGCGCCCCACCGGGGTGACGAGTATCGTGGCGATGGTGCCCCTCTCCTTCTCCCCCGCTATCGATTCGAGCACTACCGCCACACAACCCGAAAGCAAAAGCATTATCAGCACCATGGGCACCACCATGGACAGCACGGTCATTGAAACGTCGGAACCGTCGGCAAGATCGTAGACGTCGCTGCCGGAGTTTATGTCGAACACGTTGGCTATATCCTGCTCATGGGCGTCGAGCAGGGCGACCATCAGGGAGTATGCCGTTGCAGACGCCGTTTCGGCGGAATTGTAGTACACCGAAACTTCGGGCACGTCGACGGCGACGGTCAGATCGTCGAAATTTTCCGGAAATACTACAAGAAGCTGAACGTCACCTTCGGATATCATAGACTTTACATCTTCATCGGAGACATCGTCAGCGCGCACGTCGAACACGGCGCCGATTTTTTGGGACATGCTGTCGGGCATGTTGCGGACATATGCCGCGGGCACGGCCGTATCCTGCATAAGGTTGGCGAACACGGCGCCGAGCGCCGAATACACTGCAAAGAGCACTATGCCCGGCAACAGAATCGTGGTGAATATCAGCCTTTTATCGCCGAAAAACCGACGGAATTCCTTTTTGATTATGGTTAAAACGGCTTTCATCGTCTTTCCTCCGAAAATTGGGAATACAGGTCGAAAAACTTGTCTTCGAGCGACTTTTCCGCGGTGAGAACGGAGAGCGCGTCGAGCGCGACGAGACGGCCGTCGATTATCACGCCCACCCTGTCGCACAGCTTTTCGACGAGGGAAAATATGTGCGTGGAAAGTATTATGCTCTTGCCTTCGGCGCGCAGTTCGGCAAGATAGTCCGTGACCGTCTTTGCCGTAAGCACGTCCAGCCCGTTTGTAGGCTCGTCGAAAATGATGAAATCGGGATCGTGCACCACCGAAACGGCTATGGATACCTTCTGCTTCATGCCCGTGGAAAGGTTGGCCATTTTAACTTCGGCAAACCTGTCTATGCCGAAACGTGCGAACATTGAGCGCCTGCGCTCGTTGCGGACGTCCTGCGGCACGCCGCGCAGCTCGGAGAAAAAATCGAACAGATAGGCGGGCGTAAAAAAGTCCTCCAGCCTGAGTTCGCTGGTCAGAAAGCCTATTTTATTCCTGACGCCCGAAGGGTCGGAAACGATGCTTGCGCCGTCTATGAAGGCGTCGCCCGAATCGGGCTTTATGAGCGTTGCAAGCATGCGCAGCGTGGTGGTCTTGCCCGCGCCGTTCGGCCCGAGCAGCCCGAAGATCTCGCCGCGGTTGGCGGTAAACGACAGGTCGTCGACCGCAGTCTTGCATTTGGCTCCGCCTTCGAGCTTTTGTTGTTTCAAGGGCAGTTTAAAGGTCTTTTTGAGACCTTCGGCCCGCAGAATGACGTTGTCCTGCATATACACCTCTCTGTATTTTCCGCGCGGAGTTCCGCGCGGATTTATTGTACTATATATACGGCGCCGCTGTAAAGTGTTTGCGCCATATCTGCCGCGCAACCATTTGTTGACAGCCACGCGCAACGGTAGGTTTCGCGCATGCGGCGAAACAGAGCCGACAATGAAAATAATATAGGCGGCGCGCAACTGCGTTGCGCGCCGCCTCATGAGGCGAAAAATCAAAAATCAAAGATGTCCCGTGCAGTGCAGAACTATGCATGTCACGGCCAGCAGAACGAGATACAGACTGAACCACTTGTAGTTGGCATTTCTGATGGCGGCAATCATGACCTTGATTGCGAACAATCCGGACACCGCGGCCACTATGAACCCGAGCGCTATGCACCAGCCTGCGTCGGCTCCCATGGCTGAGACGGACGCGGACAGGTCGCCGTTCACCGCCCCCTTTACGAGAGAGACGGCAAAACTGCCGAGTATCACGGGTATGCTCATCAAGAATGAAAATCTGGACAGATCTTCCGACCGTCCGCCCGCGAGCACCCCGGCGCATATCGTTGAGCCGCTGCGCGAAAGTCCGGGAAAGAGCGCCGCAACCGCCTGGGCGAGGCCCATGGGCACGGTGGTGCGCCAGCCGAGGGGCAGCTCCTTCTGCTTGTCGCGGCGTTTTGCGACGAGCTCGGTGACGAAGAGCAGCACGGCCGTGAGCGTAAAGAACGACGCCAGCAGTATGCCGATGTAGCCGCTGCTTGTCAGACTTTCGGACCAGTCCATGAACAGCAGCCCGACTATGCCGGCCGGAATGGTGGCCACAATGAGATAGAGCAACGTTTTGAAAGGCTTTTTGAACAGGTCGATGATATCGCGCCAGAAAACGGCGCAGACGGCAACGAGCGTGCCGACGTGAAGCAATATATTGAAAAGCAACAGATTTATCTGTCCGTCGTTCAGCCCCATCAGTCCCTGTATAAAGGCCAGATGACCGCTTGACGAAACGGGCAAAAACTCCGTCAGCCCCTGCACGAGGCCGAGCACAACAGCCTGCCAGATCTCCATAAACCCTCCTGCCGCCGCAGCGACGGCCGACCTTAAAATGGCCGGTTAAGATATAGCGCCCGCCGCGGATACACGCCGCGGCGGGCGCAGAAAAACAAGTTGAACGAACCGGTTGCCGGCGCGCCTTTATGCCGACTGGCTGTCCAGTTCCAAAAGATCGCGGTAGGCGTCCTCGTGCCTGGTGACGGTGGCGTTTCCGCCGAAGAGTTCGTTGATGACCGCGCGGCGGTTGGTGGTTACGGAAGAGAGAGTGCTGTCCTTGATCCAGTTATAATAAAGGTTCTGGAAAGTGCCCTCTTTAAGAACGTATTCCGCCGTCCACTCAAGGTCGCCGTAAACGGCTCCGCCCTCGCCGTCGGCACTGCCGACGGGGTATGTGGCTGTAACGTATATGATATGCCAGCCGTAGTCGGCGGCGCACACATAGACCGTACCGGGCCCTTCGTTGACCGCCTGCTGTGCGGCGTACTCGAATTCGGGCACGTAGCTGGTGGTGAACGCCGAAACGCTGTAACCGATGTACTGCGAGAGCACGGAAGTATCGGTGGTGTAAGCAAACTGCAGTTCGTTGACGGCGCTCATCGCCTTGTAAGCCGCGCTGTTTTCGCCTTCGGAGACGAACATGTTTGCAAGGAAGGACGAAAGCTGAGTCTGCTGAGTGAAGTCGTAGCCGAGATCGACCTTTCCCTTCGCATAGACGAATCTGGAGTAGTCTATCTTTTTCTGGCTGTCGGGAAGGTCCTTGGTCTCGTCGGTGTAATACTGCGTATAATCGTCGACGTTATAGCTGTCCTGCCTGGCTATTTCCACGGTGTCGCCGCCCATGACGTATTCGACGTAAGCTTCAAACTCCGCAAGCATATCGTCGATGGTGAGTTTGGCGGGCGAAAGGCTGTAGGAGCCGTCGTCGTTCTCTACGACGGTGCCGTTGTATGAATAGCGGCCGTCGTACTTTTCAAGTTTGCTGTATCTGTCGCCGTGAAGCAGATTGTCTTCAAAGAACAGATAGTCCCTGCCCGCGTCCTTGCCGTAGTAATCGATGCCGATGTTGTCGGCGGAAGCGTCGAAGGAGTAGTCGGTAGCGCCGTTGAACCAGACGGAACGCTGATCGGTGGCCGTGATATCTTCGAGCAGAGCTTTGCGAGCAAAGTAGTACTGCGCGGAAGTGTCGCTTGTGTCTATATTCACGTTCTGCGCCGCGTTGAAGGGAAGCAGAATGTTGTAGACAAAGCCGTACGAGCCGCCGTCGGTGCCCTCGGTGGCGGGAGCATAGAGCAGGAAAGACGTGTCGGATACCGAACTCATGGCAGACTCGAACGCGGAGAACTGCGAATATGAGTTGGTCTGATCGGCAAGGTCGCTTTCATACCTCGACTGAAGGAAGGTATAAACGCCGTCGCCGTCCACCTTTTCGATGAGCTCCTCCTGTGCCGACTGATATCTTTCGTAATACTCGTTGATGACCTGCTGCTGAAGCTGGGAGAGATATTCTTCCTGAATATACGAAATGGACAGCACGTCGCGCACGTCCTCTTCCTCGCCGATGAGGAAGTTGTCGCGCAGGTTGGTTATGAACGAGGCATAGGCCTTGCGGCGGGTGGCGCGCGTTGAGCCTTCAAGCTGATCGTCCTCATATGCGCCGCTATCGCCGATGAGGTAACCTTCGTAACCGGTGAAGATGTTGTAATCGAGCTTGTTCTTGTTATTCTCGTCGAGGGGAAGATAATCCTCCCTCTCCTCGTCGGCTCCGCCGGGTATCGTGCGGGTGTCGGACGACGAGGAGGAATCCTCCTCTTCGTCGATTATGCTCTGCTCGAGGGAGTCGAGGGAAGAGTTGATCCCCGAATAGAGCGAATAGCGGGCGGCCAGCACGCGGTCGTAACCTTCGGTGCCGTCGTCGTTGAGAGCTGTCTCGCCGTCGAGAAGGAATTCATACCTTTCGACTTCGGTGGATTTTGCAAGGTATTCCTGAAGATACGAAGAGTTGCCGGCGCTCTTGTCCCTGATGAGACTCAAGGTGGCGTACTGGGTGAGCACGGCCGTACCGGTGAGGGCGTCGACGAGCATTTCGAACACCTCGGCATAGGTAGAACCGCTCTGCACATAGGAATAACCCACGTTGTAGAAGGAAGCCATCAGCTCCATTTTGGTTATATCCTTCTGCGACGAGATGGCCGCGGCATAGTCGGACAGCCCCTCCTCCTGAAGATTGTCGCTCTTGGTTATGTCCACGGTGGCGACTATCTGTTTCATGTCCTCCTCGTTTCGCGTGGCGCAGCCGGACGAGAATGCGACGGACATGGTGAGCGCGGCGGCAAGCCCCGCGCATACGAGCGTTTTACTTTTCATGAAAATCTCCGCAAGCGGAGCCGCGACGGACTCCGCACTTTTTACAATACGCAAATATTATACGATATTTAAAGTATTATAGCAAACAAATTTTATTGATTTTGCGTGAAACTTGCCGCAAATTTTAAAAAATTTGTCATGCCCAGCATGGTTTTTACGGGCGTGGACGAGGGTTTGAACTGTATGGACGGCACGCGGGCCATGGAGAGCGTGACTTTTCCCGCATATTTTTGCAGAGCGCCGGACAACCTGCCGTCGCTGAGAGCGTTGAGCGAGGGCAGCTCGAGACTGCCGCCCGCAGAATTGACGCTTATCTTTTTGACGTTGAATTTGGCCGCGTACGCCTTGAGCACGGCGATTATGAGAAGGTTGAACACGCAGTCCGGCATGGGGCCGTAATTCTCCTCCACGGAGCGCAGAACGCGCTTGTAATCGCCAACGGTGCGTATTTCGGCTATCTGTTTATACGCGTCCAGTCTGCCCGCGCTGCTCTCTATATAGCTTTCGGGAATGTATGCGGTGGCCTTTACGTCGAGCTCCGCGGAGAACACGTTTTCGCCGGTGAGCTCCTCCTTTAAGAGCTTTGAGTACAGCTCATATCCCACTTTATCCATGTGGCCGTGCTGTTCGGCGCCGAGGACGTTGCCCGCTCCCCTTATTTCGAGGTCGCGCATGGCTATCTTGAATCCCGAACCCAGCTCGGTAAACTGCATTATGGCTTTGAGCCTTTCGGTGGCTTCGCTCGTCATCACCTTGTCCGGGCGGAACGTAAAATAGGCGGAGGCAAGGCGCGCTCCCCTTCCCACCCTGCCGCGCAGCTGATAGAGCTGCGAGATGCCGAGTCGGTCGGAATCGATGACTATTATGGTGTTTGCGTTGGGCAGATCTATTCCGTTTTCGATTATGGTGGTGGTGACAAGCACGTTCTTTTCGCCGCGGTAAAAGGCAAACACGTTGGATTCGAGCGTGTTTTTGTCCATTCTGCCGTGAGCGTAAGTGACGTTTGCTTCGGGCACGAGTTCGCACAGTTTGCCCGCGAACGACGATATGGTCTCCACGCGGTTATACAGCACGAATACCTGCCCGCCGCGCGCTATCTCGCGCAGCACCGCGTCGCGTATGAGCGCGGGAGTCTCCTCCACCACGTACGTCTGAACGGGCAGTCGCTTTTGCGGGGGCGTGGTTATGGTGCTTATGTCCCTTATGCCGGCCAGCGACATGTGCAGCGTGCGCGGAATGGGCGTGGCCGTCATGGTGAGACAGTCCACGTCGTTTTTGATGTGTTTTATTTTTTCCTTGTGCTCGACGCCGAAGCGCTGTTCTTCGTCGAGGACGAGCAGTCCGAGGTCGCAGAACCTGACGTCGTCGGACAACAGGCGGTGAGTGCCTATGACGACGTCGACATCTCCCGCCGCCAGACGGCCGAGCACCTTTTGCTGTTCGGCCGGGGTGAGAAAGCGGTTGAGTTTTTCGACGCGCACGCCGAAGTCGTTGAACCGGCGCAGAGCGGTCCTGTAGTGCTGTTCGGAGAGTATCGTGCTCGGACACATGAACGCCGCCTGCTTGCCGCCGAGCACGCAGAGGTAGATGGCGCGGAGCGCGACTTCCGTCTTGCCGTAGCCGACGTCGCCGCACAACAGCCTGTCCATCACTTTGTCGGAGCACATGTCGCGCTTGATCTCATCTATGCTGGCCAGCTGGTCGGCCGTCTCCTCATACTCGAACGCGTTCTCGAATTCCTCCATCATGGCGGCGTGTTCGGGGAAACGGTGACCGACGCGGCGCGAGCGCTCGGCATACAGTTCCTTCAGATCGAAGGCCAGCTTTTTTATGGACTGGCGCACCCTCTCCTTTACCCTTTCAAATTCGGCGCCGCCTATTCTGGACAGCGCGGGCGAGCCCTCGCCGGAATATTTGGAGAGTATGTCCATCTGCTCGACGGGCACGTACAGCACGTCTCCGCCGCGATACTCTATGGCGATGTATTCCTTGATGCCGTCGGTCGTTTCTATTTTTTTTGTGCCGGTAATGCGGCCTATGCCGTGCTTTTCGTGCACGGCGTAATCGCCCACCTCGGGCGCGGCGAACAGGTCGCCCCTGCGGCGGCGCACCCTGCGCTGAACGGCCTTGGTGTATATGTCGCCGCTGCCCACGATCGCAAGTTTTGCTTCGTGCAGGACAAATCCCTTTGCAAGCTCTTCCGAACTCAGACAAACGCCGCGCATGGCGTCCAGACTGTCCGGCAGGCGGTCGACGGCGATATATTCTCCGTCCAGCGCGTCGGCAAGCTTTTCCAGCCTGTGCACGCTGCCGGTGAATACCAGCACGCGGTAGCCGCCCGCGCGCCAGTTTTTTATATCGGATATGAGGGCGGGCGCGGAATTTAGATAGGACGGCGTAGGAGTGGAATGGAGATTATACGTCTTTAACGGACGAAAGAACTGCGTGGAAGAGGTGAACGTCTGAAGCGCGAGATCGCGGAAGGACTGCACGCGCGCGACGAACCTGTCCTCGCCGATGAACTGCGCGGCGCAGAAATCGAACACCTCGCCTCCCTCATTGAGACTTCTGAAGCGCTCGTCGTGTTCCCTGCACAGGGCGGAGAGCCTGTCGGAAATGCTCTTGCATTCGTCAAGCACGACGAGGCAGTCGGCCGGCAGAAGGTCGAAAAGCGTGCACGACGAGGACAGAAGCGGCATCAGGAAGGACGCGCCCGCAAACGGAGCGCCCGCCGAGAGCCGGCCTTCGATCTCGTCCGCAATGGCCCGCGAACGCTCGTAAGCGCGGCCGGAAGCGCATTTTCTGAGTCCCGCCGACAGAGCGGCGCGCACGACCGGCAGATCGCCTTCCGCTATCAGCGCGTCGGTAGCGGCGATGAGCTCCGCCCGGCCGATATCGTCGAGCTTCTCCCCGCCCGCCGCGTCGTAAGGGCGTATCCTTTCCACGAGGTCGCCGAAAAAATCCACGCGCACGGGCATGTCCGCGCCGACCGGCCACACGTCCAGAATATCGCCGCGCACGGCAAACGTGCCGGCGCTCTCTGCGGCATACTCGCGCGTGTATCCCATCGCCGTCAGCTTTGAGGGCAGCGAGGAAAAGTCAGTCTCCTCTCCCCTATTCAGCGTTACGGACGGCACTTCGCGGGGGACGAGCTGAATGGCGGATTCCACGTCGCACACGATTATATCCGCCCCGTGCGATATCGCGTGCAGAGCCGCCATGCGGCGGAACAGAACGTCGCGCGAGACAGCGTCTTTGTAGAGCAGCACATCGTCCTTGGGCGGAAGATACGCGCACTTTCTGCCCGAAAGCGTGCGCATGGCGGCATACGCCTTTTCTGCCGAGATCGGGTCGGGCGCAATGTACAGCACCGTGCCGCCGAACAATCCGGCAGTGAGATATTTCTGACTGTCCGAAACGCCGAAAACCGCCGTCGGCGTGCCGAGGCGGACATCGTTCAGGAGGGCGGGATAATCGCCCTTTAAGTTGTTGCAAGTAAAAAAGCCAGAGTTCATCGCGTGAACCGGACGGCGCCGCAACGGAAGAGTTCAGCCGTTGTAGCGCGTCATCACAATTTCGGTCTTTTCCCCTTTGGCAAGCGCAAGCGCCGCGTCCGCGGCCCTGCCGCAGGCCGCCACGAAGAGCTCGTAGTCCTCGGGACGGACTTCGGAGAGCACATAATTGATTATCGGAATATTTATCTCCGGATCGCGTATGCCGATGCGTATCCTTACGAAATCGGACGAGCCTATCTCGGATATGACGGAGCGCATGCCGTTGTGCGTGCCGGCACTGCCCGAAGGCCTTATGCGGACGTGGCCTTTAGGCAGATCGTAATCGTCGTAGATGACGACGAGATCGGCGGGCGACGCCCTGTGCTTTGCCAGCAGCTGCCTGACGGCCCTGCCGGAGCAATTCATATAGGTGAGCGGACGGGCAATGACTATCTTTTCGCCGCCGATGCCGGCTTCTGCGCAGACGGACTCGCACTCGCGCTTTTTGAATTTTGCGCCGAGATTTGCCGCCAGATCGCCCACCGCGAGCCAGCCCATGTTGTGAAAGGTTCTGAAATATTTTTCTTCGGGATTGCCCAGACCTACTATTATCTTCATTGCAGTAACCGCGGACGGAACGCACCCGCGGCGCGTTCCGGTTTTTAAAAACAAGGCCACAGCCGGGCTGTGGCCTGATGACATGCCTTGATTGTCAGTCGTATATCTTTGACATGGATTTGTCGAGATAGACGTTCTCTATCGCGGCGGCGAAGATGCCCGCCGTGGAGATCATCCTGAATATGGGCAGACGCTTTTGCTCGGGGATATTTATGGTGTCGAGCATTGCGAGCTCGGTAATGGGCGAAGCGGCCAGCCTTTCGACTGCGGGGCCGGACAGAACGCCGTGCGAGCAGCAGGCGTAAATTTCTTTGGCGCCCGCTTCCTTAAGCGCTTTTGCGCCCTGCACTATGGTGCCGGCGGTATCTATCATATCGTCGACCATCAGGCAGTTTTTGCCCTGAACGTCGCCTATGATGTTCATTACTTCCATCACGTTTGCCTTGGGACGGCGCTTGTCTATGATGGCCATTTTTGCGTCCATGCGTGCGGCTACTTTGCGCGCCCTGGCCACGGAGCCTATGTCGGGAGAGACGACGACGAAATTTTCGTCCACCTTGGGTTTGAAGTAGTTATACAGCGTGGGGCCGCCGACGAGATTATCCAGAGGAATATCGAAAAAGCCCTGTATCTGAAGGCAATGAAGATCCATGGTGAGCACCCTGTCGGCTCCGGCGGAAGTTAAAAGATTCGCCACGAGTTTTGCGGTTATGGGCTCGCGCGAACGTGCCTTTCTGTCCTGACGGGCATAGCCGAAATAGGGAATGACGGCCGTGATCCTGCCGGCGGAAGCGCGCTTTGCGGCATCGATCATGATGAGCAGTTCCATCAGATTGGTGTTGACGGGATCGGACGTTGACTGAATGAGGAACACGTCGCGGCCGCGGATGGATTCATCGTAGCGGACGTAAATTTCGCCGTCGGAAAAATGAGTGAGCTCCATTTCGCCGAGCGTTGTGTTGAGCTTGGCAGCTATCGCCTCGGCGAGAGGCCTGTTGGAATTGCCCGAAAAGAGCTTGATCTCGGTGCCGTGATTGATCATGAAGATATCCCTCCGAATTTTTCATTTGTGCGGCGGAAACCCGCCGTCCGCGCAGCCGCTTTTCCGCGGAGCGCTTTTTACGATACCGTTGTATAATTGTTGTAATTCAATTGTATAATTTATGTCCGCCAAAGTCAACACGAATGAGCGCGGTTTTGCATTATTAAATTATATTGTTAATAATTTTCTAAAATTGACGGCGCGCACAAAACGCCGTCCGTCAGGTGCGGTCGTCGGCTTTCCTGGCTCTTTCGCGCAGGCGCATGGACGAGAAAAAGTCCGAAAGAACGGCCCTGCACTCCTCCTCCATTATTCCGCCCTCGACCTCTATCCTGTGATTGAGCAGATTGGCCCCGGCAATTTCGCGGGTGAGGGAACGGCCCTTGTCCTCGTAAGCGCCGAAATAAATTTTTTTTATGCGGGCGTTGAGGGCCGCGCCCATGCACATCGGACAGGGTTCGAGCGTGACGTACAGTTCGCATTCGGGCAGCCGCCAGCTTTTAAGTTTTTTGCAGGCCTTTTCTATGGCCTCTATCTCGGCGTGGGCGGTGGCTATCTGCCTGCCGGTGCGGCGGTTGTGTCCGCGCGATATCACGCGGCCGTCCAGCACTACCACGGCGCCTATGGGGACTTCGCCCTCTTCGCCGGCCTTCTTTGCGCATTTAAGCGCGCTTACCATGAATTTATTTTTCATAATGTTCGGTAAAATATCTCAGCGCGCCGAAACAACTTTTAAGGGCGCGCAAGCTTTTTATGGGATGTTCGAGAGAATCGGCGCCGCACTCCAGCGTGTATGCGGGAATGCCGAGTTTTTGTATGCACCAGTCCTTGTAGCCGCCCGCGCTGCCCGCAACCGTCTTTACGGAATAGCCGGTGGCGCGCGCCAGCATATGCGCGCCGCGCTCGTCGCCGGCACCGCCGAACTCCCAGTATATCTCCTCGCCCTTGGTATGAAAGGCGAAAGCGACGTAGGGGCGGATCTTTTGCGTGAACCGAGCGAGGGCGAGGCTTTCGCACTCCGAAAACGGGCAGTCGCCCACGCAGTTTTCGGGGCCGCGCACGCGCGTGTTGAACCTGCCCGTCCCCCAGTCCGCGTCGAAGTTGACGTTGACGTCCACTCCTCTGGCGTTCGCCTTCCACAGCGGCGAACGGGTCTGGCTGATTTCGGCGCCGTCGGGATTGACGAGCGGGATTATCCACCCGCCCTCCGCCGTCGGCCGCCTGACGTGTTCCAGCGCCAGCCCGGCGGTTATCCACTCCCTGCCGTGCACGGCGTAAGCGGCGACGTACTGCCTGCCGAACGGACTGCCGACGTGCATGGCGACGATGGCGCGGCCTTCGAAAGAGTGGCCGATGACGCACTTGCGTCCCCTGTAATTTTTATAAAAACCTATCACCTTTGAATATATCACGCAAATAATATATTCTGCCGGCTACTTGTGATATTCTCCGCCGCCGTTTATCATGAACGCGCGGTAGATCTGTTCGCACAGAACGACGCGCATCAGTTGATGGGGAAAGGTCATGTCCGAAAAGGACAGCCGGACGCGCGCCGCAGACTTCACCGACGGCGCAAGGCCTTCGGACGAGCCTATGACGAAGGTGACGCTTTCGCCCCTGTCGCACAGCGATCTGACGTAAGCGGCAAAGCTTTCGCTGGACATCTTGTCCCCTTCGACGCACAGCGCCACGACGCTGCCTTTGAGACGCTTTAATATATTTTTTCCCTCTTCTTCGAGGTTTTTGCCTTCGGCAAGCTCTGTGACGTTAAATTTACAGAAGCGCGACAGTCTTTTTGCGTACTCGGCGACGGCCGCGCGATAGAAGTCTTCCTTGAGCTTGCCTATGCATACGATGTTTACGGAGATCATAGCGAAAACAGATTGAGCACCCACACGAGGGCCATAATGCCGATGCCGGCTCCTCCCCACAAAAAGAAATCGGCGACCTGCCGCCTTTCGCCGCGCGGCACGGTCTTTTTGTCGAGCACGAGCCACGCCGTCGCTCCGGCGAGCGAGAGCGCCGCGGCTACGGTCACGGCGATGCGCGCGGCCTGCGGCATTGCCACGTTGCCGGCCGCGTCGAGCAGCGACAGCCCGTCGAAAACAATTATCGCGGCGTTGTTTAAAAAGTGCGCGAGCACGGACGGCAGCACGGAGCCCGAGCGCAGGGCAAGCAGGGCGAAAAGACAGCCGCATGCAAACTGATATATGGTCTGTTCGGGCGAGCCGTGATAGAGCGCGAAGACGAACGCCGACAAAAATATTGCGACCATCCCGCCGGTGCCGGGCGCCGCGCCGCGCAGAACATAGCCGCGGAAGAGCAGTTCTTCAAATACGGCCGGAAGCAGCGCCACGACCGCTATTCCGCCGGCCATGCCCCACCCCTTGAACGAAGGCAACGACGTTTGCGCCGGCTTATATCCGCACAATCTGAGCAGCTCGACGAACAAACCGTTGAGCGGCGAAAGAGCGAACAGCAGTCCGAATACCGCCAGCGCGGCAATGAGATAATATTTCGGCGAGCAGGAAAGGGGCGCGACCGAGCGCAGCGGCAGGGCGCACAGCTTTGAGCCGAGCGCGGCCGCAACGGCTATCGCAACGGGCGAGCACAGACATCCGGCATACGCCGCCGCGTCGCCGCGCAGTCCGGCCCACGACACTATCAACTGACAAATCAGGCTTGCGACGACGAACAGGCAAACCGCCGCGCTGTAAACAGCGCCGGCCTTGGCGCCGTGCGCATCCTGACCAAAAAGCGGTGACATGCATACATTATACATTAAAATCGCGCTTTGGCAAATTATTTGATTTACATTTGGCGCAAAATGTAATAAAATTGCCGGTATGAGAACGATAGACACCAAAGAAATAGAAGAGCTTGTATATGCCATGGCGCTGAAGGCGGGAGTTAGTCTTACCCCGGACTGCAAGCGCGCGCTGTACGCGGCGAGGGACGCCGAACACGGCGCGGCGAAGTTCGCGCTTGAAACGCTGTGCGAAAACTTTGAACTGGCGGAAAGGGAACGCCTGCCCGTATGTCAGGACACCGGCATGGCGATAGTCCTAATGGAGATAGGTCAGGAAGCGGCGCTAAAGGGCAAGGCCCTGAGAGACGCCGTGAACGACGGCGTGAGAAGGGCGTACGAGGACGGGTATTTCAGAAAATCGATATGCGACCCGATAACGCGGAAAAACACCGGCGACAACACGCCCGCCGTACTGCATACGGAGATAGTCGAGGGCGACAAGATAAGCATAGAGTTCATGCCGAAGGGCTTCGGAAGCGAGAACATGAGCCGCGTTTACATGCTCAAACCCGCGCAGGGCACGGACGGCATAATCGACGCGATAGTTGAGACGGCCAGACTTGCAGGGTCGCGACCCTGTCCGCCGATAATTGCGGGCGTGGGCATAGGCGGAAGCTTTGACACGTGCACTCTTCTTGCAAAAAAGGCTCTGCTTCGCGGCATCGGCACCCGCAGCGACAGGGAGGACATAGCCGAAATAGAAAAGAGAGCGCTGGAGCGCATCAACGCGCTCGGCACGGGCTGTCAGGGATTTCACGGCGCGGTCACGGCGCTGGGCGTGAACTGCGAATGGGCCCCCACCCACATCGCCGGCCTTCCCGTGGCGGTAAACATACAGTGCCACTGCATGCGCGCGCAAAAGGAGGTGCTGTGATGAAGAAACTCAAGCTTCCGCTTACAAGTAAGGAAATTAAGGAATTGCATGCCGGGGACAGCGTGCTGCTGAACGGCGTGATACTGACCGCGCGCGACTGCGCGCACAAGAGGATAAAAGAGCTGACGGACGAGGGAAAACCGCTGCCGTTTGACATGCGCGGCGCATACATATACTATGCCGGCCCCTGTCCCGCCGCGCCCGGTCGCGCTTCGGGCAGCTGCGGCCCCACCACCTCCGCCCGCATGGACGGCTATGCCCCCGCGCTTTTGGACGCAGGCCTCGGCGGCATGATAGGCAAAGGCGAAATGAGCGACGAAGTCAGGCGGGCAGTAGTGCGCAATTGCGCGATATACTTTGCCGCGATAGGCGGCGCCGGAGCCGTGTACGCACAGTCGATAAAAAAGAGCGAGTGCATAGCCTTCCCCGATCTGCTGTCGGAAGCCGTTTACAGGCTGGAAGTTGCCGATTTTCCCGCAGTGGTCGCGTTCGACTGCCACGGCAACTCCATTTACGACTGAAAAACGGTTGACAACAGGGCGACGAAAATATATAATTGCAGTAACGGCTGTGACCGGGACAGACGCGCAACCTGCGTCCCCTGAAAAGAGAGAGTCTTCCGCAGGCTGAAAGAAGGCTTTTGGGGATCTGCGCGGTATTCACCCGCGAGCCGGACGCGCGAAAGAGAGCGAGTAGCGCGCCCCGCCGCCCCGCGTAAAAGGGAACAGAGGCGGTAAGGTTTGCCTTACCGTAAAAATCGGGTGGTACCGAGTGAGCATGAAAGAAGGCTTTCTCCCCGTGTCCTTGCGACGCGGGGATTTTTTATTCGGGCAAACGTGCCAAAGACAGCGAGGTAAAAGATGATAGAAGAAAAAATTGAGGAATTGAAACGCAAAATAGACGACATGACGCGCGGCATAAAGAGCAGCAAATCTTTGGCCGAGCTGAAGATGGCGTTCTTCGGCAAGCAGGGAGAAATTTCCGAGCTGATGAAGGGCATGCGCGACGTGCCCAAGGAAAAGCGACCCGAGGTGGGCAAGATAATCAACGCGCTGCGCGACTGGGCTAACGAGCGGTTCGACACGCTTGCCGAAACGGTGAAAAAGATAGAGCTGGAAGAACTTTACAAAGCGCAGAAGATAGACGTGACCCTGCCCGGCCGCAGGCGCGAAAAGGGCGCGTTCCACCCGAACACGCTTGTGATACGCGAGCTCGTGGACATATTTTCCGGCATGGGATTTGAAGTGTACGAAGGACCGGAGATAGAAAACGATTACTACAACTTCACCGCCCTGAACACGCCCAAAGACCATCCAGCGCGCGACATGCAGGACACGTTTTACATCACCGACGACCTGTTGCTGCGCACGCAGACTTCGGCGGGGCAGATACGCGTGATGGAGAACAAGAAGCCGCCGATAAAAATTCTTTCGCCCGGCAAGGTGTATCGCAGCGACGACGACGCCACCCACTCCCCCATGTTCGGGCAGATGGAAGGACTTGTCGTAGACAAGGGCATAACGCTGTGCGACCTGAAGGGCATGCTGGACGAGTTTGCGCGCAAAATTTTCGGCAGTTCGGTCAAGACGAGACTGCGCCCCTCCTACTTCCCCTTCACCGAGCCTTCGGTGGAAGTCGACGTCAGCTGCTTTGAATGCGGCGGAAAGGGATGCCGGCTGTGCAAGGGCACCGGCTGGATAGAAGTGCTGGGCGCCGGCATGGTGAACAGACGCGTTCTGGAGGGCTGCGGCATAGATCCCGACGAGTACACCGGTTTTGCCTTCGGTATGGGCATAGAGAGAATAGCCATGCTGAAATACGGCATAAACAACATGAAACTGCTGTTTGAAGGCGACGTCCGCTTTCTGAAGCAGTTCAAGGACTGAATTTATACGCGATCGATCGGGTAATTACAGGAGAATGACATGAAAGCACCTTTAAGCTGGTTGAAAGATTATGTTGACATAGACGTATCCGCGCAGGAACTGAGCACAAAACTGTTCGGCTGCGGATTCGAAGTTGAAGAACTGTACGAAGTGGGCAAGGACATTTCGGGCGTGGTGGTCGGCGAAGTTACGCGCTGCGAGCCCGTTGAGGGCACGCACCTGCACGTATGCGAGGTAGACTGCGGGGAACACGGCGTTCTGCAGATATGCTGCGGAGCGGACAACGTGGCCGCGGGAATAAAGGCGCCCGTGGCTCTGACAGGCGCGACCGTTTACGCCACCGCAAAGGATCACGTAACGGTTGAGGGCGTGATGACGATAAAGAAGGGCAAACTGCGCGGAATTGACTCCTACGGCATGCTGTGCTCCGGCGCGGAGATAGGCGTAAGCGGCGACATGTTTGAAGGCGCGGATTACAACGGTCTGCTCCTTCTGCCCGCAGAATTCGCAAACGGCGCGGACGTAAAGCCGCTTCTCGGTCTGGACGACTATATATTCGACATCGGCGTGACGGCCAACCGCCCCGACTGCCAGAGCATCCTCGGCATCGCGCGCGAGATAGCGGCCGTGCTGGACAAGCCGCTGAAGCACCCCGACTGCTCATATACCACGGTGCACAGCGACGAGGACGTAAAAGTAAAAGACCTTGCGCCCGACCTGTGCCCCAGATACATCGCACACTACGTCAAGGACATAAAGATAGCCCCCTCGCCCATGTGGCTGAAAAAGCGGCTGTCGCTCTGCGGACTGCGCTCGATAAACAACGTTGTCGACATAACCAATTTTGTGCTGCTGGAGATGGGACAGCCCATGCACGCGTTCGATCTCGACGCCCTGTCCGGCAGGGAAATAGTGGTCAGGCGCGCCGAGGACGGCGAAAAAATCGTGACTCTCGACGAAAAACAGTTCGATCTCACCCGCGAAAACCTTGTAATCTGCGACGGCGACAAGCCCGCGGCGCTCGCCGGGATAATGGGCGGACTAAACAGCGAGATAGAAGACGACACAAAAGAATTGCTGTTCGAGGCGGCCAAATTTGCGCGCGACAGCGTGAGAAAGACCTCACGCGCGCTGGGGCAGCACTCCGATTCGTCCGCCATGTTTGAAAAGGGCGTAAGCGAATACACCACCGAGCTTGCGATGAACAGGGCGCTGCACCTCATCGAGGAGCTGGGCTGCGGAACGGTTACAGACGTCCGCCGCGACGTAAAGACGCAGTACTCGCACGACGGCGCAAAGAACATGACAGTGAGCATGCGGAAGATAAACGACCTGCTGGGCATAACGGTGCCCGCAGCGGACATGCTGGATATTTTAAGGAGACTCGGTTTCGGCGCGCAGGCCGAAGGAGATAAGCTTACGCTTGCCGTGCCCGCCTACCGCGAAGATATAGACGGATATCCCGACATTGCCGAAGAAATAATAAGAATGTACGGCTACGAACACATAACCGGTACGTTCATGCCCACCGCCGCCGTGACGAACGGAGGGTTCAACGACGAGCAGAAGGCCGAATACGCCCTTAAGCGCACGCTTTCGGAGCAGGGGTTCTACGAAATATCCACTTACTCATTCTATTCGGAAAAGGATTTAGACCTTCTGAAGATACCCGCGGACGCCGACGAGCGGAAGTTCATAAAGATAAAGAACCCCATAGGCGAAGATCTTTCGGTGATGCGCACCACCCTCGCCCCCTCCATGCTCAACACGATAGTGCGCAACCTGCGCAGGGGCAACATGGAAGGCAGGCTGTACGAGATAGCCAAAGTGTATATCCCCGGCGAACTGCCGCTGAAAAATTTCCCCGAAGAAAAAAAGAAGATCTGCATAGGCATATTCGGCAACTATGATTTCTTTGAACTCAAGGGAGTGACGGAAGCTTTGGCCGACAGCCTGAACGCGACGTTCGATTATCAGCCCGCAAACCTTTCGTACATGCACCCCGGAGTATGCGCAAAACTGACCTGCGACGGCAAAACTCTGGGATATGCCGGCCTGCTTGACCCGGCCATATCCGAGGAACTTTCGCTGGAGAGGCGCGTGTTTATCGCCGAACTCGACTACGACGCCGTGATGAGCTGCGCCCGCCCGTTCAGATACAGGCCGCTGCCCAGATTCCCCGAAGTCACGCGCGATCTTGCGCTGGTGGCCGATCTGGACGTGACGTGCGGACAGATAGAGAGCGCGATACGCGCGGCCTGCAAATATGTGACGGACGTAAAGCTGTTCGACATATACATCGGCAAGCAGGTGGGCGAAAACAAAAAGAGCATGGCCTTTACCGTAACGTTCACGCCCGCGGAGGAGGCCGTAACGCCTGAAAAGTGCGACGCATACGTGAAAAAGATACTCGGCAATCTGAGCCGCAACCTGAACGTTACATTGAGATAAAAAATTTGTTTCGGACGCGGACGGCGGCGCAGACCTGAAAAGGTCTGCGCCGCCCTTGCTTTTGGTGGATCATACTGTTGAGCGCAACAGTTAAAAAGGCGAATTATCATGTCGGGCGCGACGGACGGAAACGATACGAACCGAACGTCTGGCATGCGCCGACGGCGCGCTACGGCACGAGCGCGCCCGAACCGAGCAGTCCGCCCTGCAGATACACTTCGGGCACTTTGCCGTTGATTATGCTTTCGCAGACGAGCACTTCGACCGAAGCGAGGACGCGTTCCGTGCGCGCGGCGAGAACTATGGTTATGTCCGTGACCACTTCGATGTACACCGAATGTATCGTCTGGTTGATGCCGGCCTGCGAAAAACGGGAAACGAACGCGCACTCCGCCGAAACCACCGGCACGAGCTTTACGTTAACGGCGCGGCCGTAGCCCGACAGCGCCTCTATGCCGGTAAAAGCGCCCAGCGGAACTTCCACCCCCTGCGCGCTCAACCCCCCGAGCCTGCTCTGCGTAAGATACGCCGTGTTGCGGGCTATGGCGTTGATGCGGGCGCTGCGCGCGGTGATGGCAGCCACGGAGCCGTCGTCGGCGTAGGCAATGTCCACTATGTCCTCATAGGAGGTGTTGCCGAAGGCCTCCTCCGCCGCCTCCTTAACGGCGCGGGTATTCATGGCGCGCAGCTGCGCCGAACCGACGGCGAGCATCACGGCCGCGGCGTTGTTGAAAAAGATGACGGCGAAAGCAATCAGTGCGGCGACCGCGGCGACAATGATTATTTTTGTTTTCAGCCTGAACCTTCGCCTTTTCATACCCCATTATATGACCGCGCGCGCATAAATATTAAGCGGCGCCGCATACTGTGGGCGTATGCAACTTAAAAAGCCTGCGCGCGGACACACCATATATTTCAAAAACATGCCGAAAATAACTGCTACCGGCACCGTTGCCGGCCCGAAAGAGTGCGCCGGCATAGTCGGACAATACGTTGACAGAGCGCTGGAAAACGACATGTTCGGCGAAAGCACCTTTGAAAAGGCCGAATGCAAGATGCTGCGCTGCGCAATAGATTGCGCGATTGAAAACGCGGGACTGGCGCGCGGCAGAGTGGACGCGCTGTTTTCGGGCGATCTGCTGAACCAGATAATTTCGGCGTCGTTTGCCGCGCGGGACTTTGAAATACCCTTTCTGGGCGTGTACAGCGCGTGTTCAACCATGTCGGAGAGCATAATGCTGGCCGCCGCCATGGTAAACGCCGGCTATATAAAAAACGCCGTGGCCGCGACCGGCAGCCATTTCGCTTCGGCGGAGCGGCAATACCGCTATCCGCTTGAGCAGGGCACTACGCGTCCGCCGCAGGCGCAGTGGACGGTGACGGGCGCGGGGGCATGCGTGATATCCGCGCGCGGGGGCGGCGCGGGCATAGCCAACGCAACAATAGGCAGGGTCGTGGATTACGGCGTGACCGACGTGAACAACATGGGCGCGGCCATGGCGCCGGCCTGCGCCGACACGCTGGTGCAGCACTTCCGCGACACGGACACTTCGCCCGAGGACTACGACATGATACTTTCGGGCGATCTGGGCGCGCTGGGCAGCAGAATACTAAAAGATTTGTGCTGGGAAAAGGGATTTGACATATCGTGCAACCACGTGGACTGCGGCGAGATAATATATAAAGTTATAGAAGACGAATTTCAGGGCGGAAGCGGCGCGGGCTGCAGCGCCGTGGTGTTCAACTCGTACGTGATGTCAATGCTGAAAAGCGGGCTGTTCCGCCGCGTGCTGTTCGCCGCCACGGGCGCGCTGCTTTCCACGGTGTCCTCAGGACAGGGCGAAAGCATTCCGTGCATAAGCCATGCCGTTCAGATAGAGACGCAGACCGCCGCGCGCGGATAAATTGCGACAGGAGATTGAAATGACTGCTGAAATAGTTGATATAGCGCTGATGTTTGCAAAAGCTTTTGCCGTGGGCGGGACAATATGCCTTGTGGCGCAGATACTGATAAACGTTACCGACCTGACGGCGGGCAAGGTGCTTGTGTATTTTATGCTGGCGGGCGTGGCGCTTACGGCAATAGGCGCGTATCAGCCGCTGGTGGACTTTGCCGGGGCGGGCGCCACCGTGCCCATAAGCGGATTCGGGTATCTGCTGGCCAACGGCGCTATGAAGGGCGCGGAGCGCGGATTGTTTTATGCGGTGACGGGCCCGCTTGCCGCGGCAAGCGCCGGCGTGACGGCCGCGGTGGTGTTCTCCTTTATGGCCGCGCTGCTGTTCAAGGCGCGCTCCAAACCCAACTGATAAATTTTTTTGTCAAAATCCCCCCTCCCCTGTTACAATTTTGCCGCTTTTATGGTATAGTATCTCTGCTACACAAACTGAATATTTACACAACGGATACGAACGTGCATTCTGTATCTCTTTTTTCCGTTGTGTGAAAGTTTGTGTAGCGACAATCGGAGATACATTTGCAGGGTGTGTCTTCGGTTGACGACACGCCTTTTTTATATGCCCTGTGAAAAATTCATAAGGAGAAAAGTATGAGAAAAAACTTTTGACAGTGCTGTTTGCGCTGGCGGCGGCGCTGAGCCTTGTGTTTGCCTTTTCGGCATGCGACCAGAACAAGCCGGACGACGGCGGCAAGGACAGCGACCAGGTAACTTCCGACCCCGACGATGATGAAAAGCCCGACGATGGCGAACAGCCCGACTCCGACGAGGAACAGAAGCCCGACGAGCACACCCATACCTTTGCGGACACATGGTCGTTCGACGGACAAAATCACTGGCACGCGGCCACCTGCGGTCATGACGAAAAGAGCTACTTCGGCGCACACAATATAACGGGCGGCGTCTGCACGGTATGCGGCGTAATTATCGAGGGCACCGAGGGGTTGGTGTACACCCTGTCCTTCGACGGAAGCCATTACATAGTGTCGGGCATGGGCACGGCAACGACAACCGATATTGTAGTCCCTTCAACTTACAAGGATCTGCCGGTAACTTCTATCGGCTATTCAGCATTTGAAGACTGTACCACTCTTACAAGCGTCACCATTCCTGACAGCGTAACGAGCATTGGCAGTTATGCGTTCTCCGGTTGCACCGGCCTTACAAGCATCACCATACCGGACAGCGTGACGAGCATTGGCTGGTATGCGTTCTACTATTGCAGCAGCCTTACCAGCATCACCATACCGGACAGCGTGACGAGCATAGGCGATTGGGCATTCAATTACTGCATCAACCTTACAAGCATCAATATTCCCAACAGCGTGACGAGTATAGACGAAGGTGCGTTTGCTTAACCTCGCCCGAACACCTTTGAACAGCAATAATCATTGATTTTCCTCCTATATCTCGTACAGACGAGGCAAGCCGCGCGTCTGTACATAATAAATACCGGCAGGAAACATAATGGCCGCCTTTTGAAAGCGTTTACCGATTTCACAGAATAAACCAAAGCAATGTCGATTCGACAAGCCGCTTGGTTGGAGCGCGGCAGGAGGCGAGCGTTTTACGTGTATGCTGCGACCTGTTTGGATAAGACTCCCGATCGTCCGCATCTGTCGGTATGCCCCTTGTTCGACAAACGGTTGAGGAAAAGGGGAATATGTGTTATAATAGTTGAGGAAAAGGGGAATATGTGTTATAATATCTGTTAATTGAGAAGTGATAGTTTACGGATCTCTATATAATAACGTCTGGCGCTGCTTTTATTAATGCGAAGCAGACGTTTGACCGCAGGGAGGTTACTGATGAAAAAACATTTTATTGCCCTTTTAGGCATGATGATGTGTTTCGTGCTGTCCGTCGGTATTTTTACCGCTTGCGACACCGAAACGGAAGTTCCGAAAAAATACACGATATCTTTTTATGACGGCGATGAACTCGTTGATACGATAGAAACTTACGGCAACGAAGAAATATCGATGCCCGCAGCGCCCAAGAAAGAAGGATTTACGTTCAAGGGCTGGTTTTCGGATAAGGGTATATGGAAGGATGAATTGACAAAGGATACTTTTGTCGGACAGGTATTGACGGAAGACGTCAACGTCTATGCGTATTACCTCGAAAACGAAACGCCTGTCGCTTCGGAATACACGATCACATTTTATATAGACGGGGAGGCGGTCGATAGCATAGAAACTTCGGGAAACGAACGCCTGACGTTGCCTGCCGCGCCGGAGAAGGACGATCATACTTTTGAAGGCTGGTTTTTCGATAACGGGACATGGCAGGAACGGTTGACGGCAAACACATACGAAGAAACTCCGCTTACGGAAGACGTGAGCGTGTATGCGTATTACAAAAAGATCGGAGGATCGGAGCCCGAACAACCGCAGGAATATACCGTGATTTTCGAAGTGGATCACGGGACTCCGATAGCCCCGATAACAACGTCGCGGATAGACGAAGAGCCGCAGACGACCCGTGACGGATACACTTTTGCGGGGTGGTATAAAGACGGCGGATTCGTCAAAAAAGCGGTCTTCCCGTACGAGGTGACGGAGGATCAGACGCTTTACGCGAAATGGGAGAAGAACAAATACACGGTGCGTTTCGATACCGACGGCGGAACGTATGTAAGCGATATGATAGTATCGGTCATAGACCGATCGCCGGAAACGACAAAAGACGGATATGAGTTCGAAGGCTGGTATACGGATAAAACTTTCTCGAACAAAATCTCTTTCCCGTACGAGGTGACGGAAGACTTGACGCTTTATGCGAAATGGACGCAGAGCGGATCGGAAAAGATCGTTTTCTCCGTTGACGCCAACGGCGTTCTGACGGGAGTGAGCGGTCTGTCGGGAAGCGACATAACGGTAGAGATCCCGTCCGAGGTCAACGGCATCACGGTCACGGAGATAGGAAAGGACGTTTTCAAGGATAATAAGAACGTCGGCAGACTTATCATTCCCGATTCCGTGACGAAACTCGGTTATCGGATGTGCTCCGGCTGTACGGCTTTGAGCGAAGTGCGCCTGCCTGCCGGACTTACGGTGATACCCGACGAGGCTTTCAACGGATGCTCGTCGCTGCGAACGGTTAACTTCCCCGATACTTTGAAGGAGATCCGTTCCGACGCTTTCTGCGGCACGGATCTGACTGAGTTTATCGCGCCGGATTCGCTCACAAACGTGTGGTCCTACGCTTTTAAGGATTGCGCCGCTCTCTCGGCGGTCGAACTGAAAAATGTGCGCAGCGTAGGAGACGGCGCTTTCGGGAACTGCACGGCTTTGCGATCGATCCGTTTATCGGATAAAATGACGGAGCTGTCCGATCATATATTCGACGGATGTTCGTCGCTTGCGGATATCGATATGCCGGACAATCCGATAGCCGTATCGTTTTCCGTGTTTAACGGAACGGCGTATTACAATGAACCGTCCAATTGGGAAAACGGAGTGCTCTATGTGGACGGCTATCTCATAGCGGTTAGCAAGGATTTTGCTCCGCTGACCGAATATACGGTAAAAGACGGCACGATAGTGATCGCGGACGATGCGTTTTCCGGAGTCGGTTATTCGTCGAAACTGAAGAAGATGACATTGCCGACCGGCTTGTATCGCATCGGGCAGTACGCTTTCTCAAAGCTCTTTTCGCTTACCGAGATCAATATCCCCGATACGGTGCGTTCCATCGGTTACGGAGCGTTCAGCGGAACGGGATACGACGCGGATACGAACTATATAAACGGCGGATTGTATATAGGAAATTGGCTGGTGGCGGTCAATAATGTTGCCATGACTTCGTTCACGGTACAGGAGGGGACAGTCGGCGTGGCTGACGGAAAAGATACGTCGCTTTTTCCGACGAGAGCGCAGAAGATCACCGTTTTGGAGTTGCCTTCGTCGTTAAGATATATCGGGTCGCGGAGCTTTGCCCGTCTTAGGATCACGGAACTGAGACTGCCGTCGGAGCTGCAGACGTTGGGCAACGGCGCATTTGCGAGTTGCTCGGCATTGAATACCGTAAATCTCGGCGATTGTTCCGGGTTGGAGAGCATAGGCGAAAAAGCGTTTTCCGAGGCGGCGATCTCGGAAATAACGATCCCCGAAAGCGTGGTTTCCGTTGGCGAACTGGTTTTCAACAACAATACGGTCGATCTTACGGTCATTTGCGAAGTAGCGGAAAGACCCGAAGGTTGGGATCCGGATTGGTCTTATACTTACAGACAGGGTACAGAGATAACGGTAGAGTGGAAAAATAGATAAGGTATCCGTTATCGGCATTGCGGGGCTGATCTTCCCCGAGAGGTTTTCGCTGCGCATTATATTGGGAGCATATATGCGCATTGCGCTTGTCTGCGGTACGGATAGCAATATTCACTCAGGTACCGACCGTTCGAAAATGTCAAGACTCTTTTATCAGGAAGCCGGATCTGCGTGACTGCGATCGTTAAAAGGCTGCGAAAGCCCCTGCCGACATTCCCGATCCGAAGGCGCGATCCGTCTTACCGCCTATGCGTACGGGCGGCTTGGAATATCGGAACCTTGCAAGAATTCGTAAGTTTTGCGCTTGCTTTGAATTAGGTCATTCCCGCTCGTATCAAAGACTGTGACATATTTTTATGGACACTATTCTAAAAGTATATCAACACAAACGGGCAGTATATAAAAAATCTGAATCTAACAAAAAACGACCTTTGATTTTCAGAGGCCGTTTTTTGTTTTTATGGGATTCATACTTATTTAATTTAATAAAATGACCATTACCACTACCATTGCAACAATAGACAATAAAGCGATAATGAATGCACAGATTGCATAGCCACGCTCTTCTCGGTTAAATATAAAAATAAAATTAACAACAGTATGAATTAACTGACCGATCACGCCGTCGATCAAAAAAAGAATCGCAAACGTAGCGCATACAATCAATAATAGCAATCCGCCAATAAAGGTTTCGCTGAACATTATTTCCCATGCCTTTAAAACGCCCCAACCAGAAAGCACTGCTATCGCTATAAATGCAATGTTAACAACGGCGTAAAAAATACGCTTGCCTTTTTCTGCTGTAATACAGCTGCCAATATGTCTTATCAGTTGACTTACAAAATTCATACATTACCCCCCCTAAAACAAAATTCTAATATATTATACAAAATTCTAATATATTATAACATATTATCTTTAAACGTGTCAAGATGTGACTCAAAATTAGCTCATTTTGTCTCACGTGTGTCTGACATGATGATATTTTATCTTTCTAAAATATTTTCTATTACGGGTTATGTTTAGTGCTCATATGTTTATATTAATTCAAAAATAGTTTTGGAATTCATTTGGCACTGTGGCGTGTGCTTGGCATAGACAAGTGCGGCTCGCTTCGCGCGTCGCAGCCAAGCACACGCCACGGTTGCAAATTGTTTTTTTGAGTCCGCTTTAAGGGACAATCGGGCGTTCGCGAGTTGCGATAGTCTAACAAGCATCACCATCCCGGACAGCGTGACGAGCATTGGCGGTGCTGCGTTCCGGTATTGCAGCAGCCTTACAAGCATAACCATTCCTGACAGCGTGACAAGCATTGACTATTCTGCGTTCTCCGGTTGCTGGATACTTGAAACTGTCTATTATGCGGGCAGCGAGGAGGACTGGCAGAAGATAGATATCGGAAGCTACAATTACTGCCTAACGATAGCCGAGATAATTTATAACTACGGCGGCTGAAGGCGCGGAAGACTTTGAGCCCCGCCCCGCAGGCCCGTGCGCCTGCGGGGCGGGGAACGGGGCGGCGGGCGGGCCGCCGCACAAAAGTAATCCGAGCGAAAAATGCCGGGGCGGGGAAACTGACGCCGGCATTGCCGTTTAAAAACGGTTATGAAATGTTTTGCAGCAATCAAAAGGCGGCGCCGCAGAAAATTTTTCTGCGGCGCCGCACGTTGCGGGGCAAATATTTCAGCGGCGGAAGCTTACGCCGCAACCACGGGCCATAGCTGCAGGACGGCCAGCATAACGAGGGGCACGGTTATTACGGAGAGGAGCGTGTTGGCGATAAAGGCCACGGTGGCCGAGCTTCCGCCCTTTTGGTATTGTTCGGCCATGGCCACCACCGTTGCCGCGGGCGACATGGACATTGCTATGACGGGGGCGAGAAAGATGTATTGGGACTGCGGCGTGGCGGACACCAGGCCGGCGCTGAAGACATAGAAGAGCGCGGCGACGCCGAACGTGACGAAGGGCGCGGCCAGCAGTCTGAGCGCGCCTGCCGCATATGTGCCGGCGTCGGTGAAAAGGCTTTTAAAGGGCAATTCGGCCATGGATACCCCCACTATTATCATGGAGAGCGGGGCCGTCATGGTGGAAAGATATTCGGGCAGAATGCACAGCTCCGAAACCTGCTCTATCATAAAAAAGTTGATTTCCGGCACAAAGAACAGCAGCAGAGCGACGGCCGTAGCGATGATGGACGGGTTGAGCAGCACCTTTTTTGCGCTGATGTTGCCCCTGTCGCCGGTGAGAAGCCATACGCCGAGCGTCCACACGAGGAGGGCAAACACAAGGTTGAATATCATAAGATACATAACCGCGAGTATGCTGCCGTCGGTGAGTATTTCGATAAAGGGCACGCCGAGGAAGCCGCAATTGGAAAAGACGGCTATGTAGGAATACACGTTTGCCCTGTCGCGGTCGGCAAATTTTATGAACACGAGCTTGCAGAGCGCGAACACGGCGAGCATGGCGACAAGCGAAACGGCCGCCGCGACAAGAAAATTCAAAGCTATGCTGCCTGCGCCGAGCTGCTCTATCACGGCCCATTCGTCGTCTTCGAACACGCAGAAGGATGATATTATCAGCGCGGGCTGGCAGACATAGAGAAGTATGCTGCTTAAGCCGCGCTTTACGGAGCTTTGCACCACGCCGGCTTTTTTAAGCACGTATCCCGGGACGATGAACGCGAGCAGCACCGCAATGGAGAGAACAACTTTTATAAACATCTGAGCCATAATTCACCAAAAAAATTTATTGCACACGAAACCCGCGTGCGGCGCATATAAGCGCCGCACGCGGGTGCGTTTTATTTAAACCTGATCCGAATATTATTTATGGTCTGCGGAGGAATCCTTGCGGATGACGTCGTGCGCGCCGCCTTCCACTATCGAAGTGGCCGAAACGAGCGTTATTTTGGCCTTTTCCTGAAGTTCCTTTATGGTGAGAGCGCCGCAGTTGCACATTGTGGATTTTATTTTGCTGGTGGTCATCTCAACATTGCTCTTCAGGGGGCCGGCGTAGGGAACGTAGGAATCCACGCCCTCCTCGAACGAGAGTTTGGCCGCCCCGCCGAGGTCGTAACGCTGCCAGTTGCGGGCGCGGTTGCTGCCTTCGCCCCAGTACTCCTTTACATAGGTGCCGCCGACGAAAAGCTTTTGCGTGGGGCTTTCGTCGAAGCGGGCAAAGTAGCGGCCGAGCATTACGAAGTCGGCGCCCATGGCGAGGGCAAGGGTTATGTGATGGTCGTGCACTATGCCGCCGTCCGAGCACACGGGAACGTAGACGCCCGTCTTTTTATAGTATTCGTCGCGGGCGGCGCACACTTCGATGAGCGCGGTGGCCTGACCGCGGCCTATGCCCTTGGTTTCGCGCGTGATGCAGATGGAGCCGCCGCCTATGCCCACCTTTACGAAGTCGGCGCCGTTTTCGGCGAGGAAGAGAAAGCCCTCCTTGTCCACAACGTTGCCGGCGCCCACCTTTACCTTGTCGCCGTACTTTGCGCGTATCCACTCAAGCGTCCTCTTCTGCCACTCCGAAAAGCCTTCGGAGGAGTCTATGCACAGCACGTCGGCGCCCGCTTCCACAAGGGCGGGAACGCGCTCGGCATAGTCGCGGGAGTTGATGCCCGCGCCGACGACGTAGCGCTTTTTGGCGTCCAGAAGCTCGTTGGGGTTGCCCTTGTGGTCGTCATAGTCCTTGCGGAACACAAAGTACTGCATATTGCCGTTTTTGTCGACGAGGGGCAGGGCGTTGAGCTTGTTGTCCCAGATGATGTCGTTGGCTTCGGAGAGGGTAGTCGTGTCGGGCGCGGTGATGAGCTTGGAAAGGGGCGTCATGAAATCTTTAACCTTGACGTCCTTTGCCATGCGGCTGACGCGGTAATCGCGGCTGGTGACAATGCCCACAAGCTTGCCGTTGGGCTTGCCGTCCTCGGTTACGGCGACGGTGGAATGGCCCGTTTTTGCCTTGAGGGCGAGGACGTCCGCGAGGGTGTCGTCGGGAGTAATGTTGGAATCGCTGACCACAAAGCCGGCCTTATAGGCCTTGACCTTGGCTATCATGGCCGCCTCGTCCTCTATCGACTGCGAGCCGTAAATGAAGGACACGCCGCCGCAACGGGCAAGGGCAAGCGCGAGCTCGGAACCGGACACCGACTGCATGATGGCCGACACCATGGGAATATTCATTTCTATTGCGGGCTTTTCGCCCTTTCTGAATCTGACGAGAGGAGTTTTTAAGGAAACGTTTGCGGGGATGTGTTCGCTGGAAGAATACCCGGGAATGAGAAGATATTCGTTAAAAGTGTGCGAAGGTTCGTTGATGTAGGTTGCCATTGGTTCTCTCCTTGACCTCTTTCTTTTGATTTCTTGTGCTTTTTCTGTGTTATTGATTCAGCATTATAACACAATATTTTGTAAAAGACAAGCGTTGGAACACTAATTGCATGCGCGCGGAGCCAAAATTTTTACGCGCATGCCCGCGCGGACGCCCGCCGCCGCGGACGGGACGGCGGCCCGGACTATCGGCGGAACAGCGCGGCTATCTGCGCGGCCTGTCCCTTTTTAAGTCCGCCGTAGTTTATCACCGCCGTGTTTGAAAAAACCGCGCGCGGCGATGAGAGATAGTCGCCAAGACAGCGGATGTTCACCCCGCGCGCGGCCGCAACGCGCTTTATGTACCCGTCGGACGGAGCCGAAGCAAATTTTGCGGTGAGATGCAGACCCGAACCGGTATCGCCCACCTCCACCGGGAAAGGCAGGGACGCGAGCGCGGCGAGCACCTCCTCCCTTACGGCGCGGTAATATGTTTTAAGGCGGCCGATATGCCGCTCGAAGTACCCCCCGCCTATCATTGCGGCCAGAGTCTTCTGCTCAAAGAGCGGCACGACGTTTGCGCTGTGCGAAAACAGCTGCATGAAGCGCTGAAAGAGATCGGCCGGCAGAACCATATAGCCCATGCGCATAGACGGGGCAAGGCTTTTGGAAAAGGTGTTGACATATATAACCCTGTCGGGACAGAGCCCGAGCATGGACTGAAGGGGCTTGCCTGCAAGGCGGAATTCGCTGTCGTAGTCGTCCTCGACTATATATGCCCCCCTCTCGCGCGCCCACCTTATCATGCGCAGCCGCTCGGCGGCGGGAATGACGGCGCCCGTTGGAAACTGATGGGACGGCGAAACGTGCAGCACGTCGGCTCCCGAACGCTCGACGGCGGAAGCGTCTGCTCCGGCCGCGCCGACAGGAATGAACGCGCAGCGCGCCCCGAACTGGCTGTATGCCGAATAAATCTTCAGATGGCCTGGATCTTCCACGGCATACAGCTTGTCCCGCCCGAGCAGACGGACGATTATGCCGTAGAGATATTCCGCGCCGGCGCCCACGACTATGCGGGCGGGATCGACGCTGACGCCGCGCATGCGGTACAGACAATCGGCGATCTCGCCGCGGAGCGCGGCGTCGCCCCTGCACGGGACACGCTCCAGCAGGTGCTCGCCTTCATCGGATAACACATTGCGCATCAGGCGCGACCACACCGAGAAGGGAAAAAGTTCGGCGGGCGGCGACCCGGAAACGAGGTCGAACGCAAAGCTTCCGCCAGCGGGCTCGCCGACGGAGTGGGGCGCGCAGGCGCGCGCAGGCAAATCAGCGGCCGAAGCCATGTCCGCGACGTAGTAGCCGCTGCGCTCCTTTGAATATATGTAGCCTTCGGCGATCAGCTGTTCGTATGCGGTCTGCACGGTGATGACGCTGACGCCCGCGTCCGCGGCCATCGCACGCTTGGAGGGTAGCTTTTGCCCGCCCCTGAGTTTGCCGCCGAGGATATCTTCGCGTATGCAGGAATAGAGACTGTAATATTTGTTTTCGTCCGAAATGCGATATAGCATGCATACATATTAACACAGCCGCGGCGAAAGGGCAACTGATATGCGCCGTTGCCGCAGATTTTTAAATGCGATATTACCAGAAACGGGCAAGATACGTGCGGCAGGCGCGCAAGCCCCGCCGTTGAAGCGCACCGAATGCAAAAGATCGGCGCTTCAGCGCATAAAGAGCCTGATGAGCCTGTCCTTCAGCGCGGTGTAAGGGCGGTAGCGCACCGGGACGTCGACGAGCACGGACTTGTCCACCACGGACTGTTCGTGCGTGAAGCAGTCGAAGCCCGCCCGGCCGTGATAGCGGCCCATGCCGCTTTCGCCCACGCCGCCGAAACCCATATGGGGAGTGGCGAGGTGGATGACGGTGTCGTTTATGCAGCCGCCGCCGAACCGACAGCGCTCCATGACCTTTCTTGCAATATCTTTTGCCGCGAACACATACAGCGCCAGCGGATGAGGACGGCCGTTTATTTCCGCTATAGCGCAATCGAGATCGTCGTAGGCGAGCACCGGAAGCACGGGGCCGAATATTTCCTCACCCATCACCGCGTCGTCGGGCGCGACTCCGTCCATTACGGTGGGTTCGATGCGCAAAGTACTTTCGTCCGCCCCTCCGCCGCACACCACCTTTTCCGGCAGGATGAGCCCGACTATCCTTTTGAAATGCTTGGGGGAGATTATTTTGCCGTAGTCCGGATCGGAGAGAGGGTTTTCGCCGTACTGTTTTGCTATCTCGCGCTTCAGACAGTCGATGAGCGCGTCCTTCACGGACGAATGGACGAGGATATAATCGGGAGCGACGCACGTCTGACCGCAGTTAAGAAATTTGCCGAACACTATGCGCCTTGCCGCAAGGGGAATATCGGCGGTGCGGTCGACGATGCACGGGCTTTTGCCGCCCAGCTCCAACGTGACGGGAACGAGCCTTTGCGCCGCGCGGTGCATGACCTCCCTGCCGACGGCGACGGAGCCCGTGAAAAATATTTTGTCGAACGGCATGTCCAGCAGGGCGGAATTTTCCGCCCTGCCGCCGAGCACTGCGGCGGCCAGCCCGGGCGGAAGGGCCTCGGCGAGAATATCGCTTATCAGCCTGCCCGTTGCGGGAGAATATGCCGACGGCTTTACGATGACGGTGTTGCCCGCCGCCAGAGCGTCGACGAGCGGCTCCAGCGAGAGCATGAAGGGATAGTTCCACGGACTCATGACCAGCACACAGCCGTAGGGCGATTTTTTTATATAGCTCCTTGCCGGCATCTGCGCGAGGGGCGTGCGGACTTTTTTATCGCGCGCATAGCCCTTTATGCGCTTCAGCATGAAATTTATCTCCGAAAGCGTCATGCCGATTTCGCTCATGTAGCTTTCGGTTTCACACTTGCCGAGATCGGCGCGAAGAGCGTCCGATATCTGCCGTTCGCGCGCACATATGGCCGAGCGCAGGCGCTTTAACGCGTCTGTCCTCGCTTCCGGCGGAAGCGTGGCGCCCGAGGCGAAGTACTGCCGCTGAATTTTAAAAAGTTCGTGCATTTCCATAACTTTACTCCATTATGACGCGATATATTTCTTCCAGCTGTTTTGCATCCATGAGCGCGGGCACGGGGTACAGCGGATTGGCCTCCCTGTCGGCATGGCGGGCAAGTTCGGGTATGTCCCCTTCCTCCACGCGCAGTTTTTCAGGTATGCCCATAGAGGAGTTGAGCCGCTCGATGAATTGTATGAACTGCTCCGCCGCCTCGCCGTCGTCCGCCGCCGCGGACACGCCCGACCTTCGCGCAAGCCGGGCAAGTTTTTTGCGCGCGCTCTTTCCGTACGCCCTCAGCACATGCGGAAGGATGACGGCGTTTGCCAGACCGTGCGGGGTATTGTACGCGCCGCCCAGCGAATGGGCTATGGCGTGCACATAGCCGACATACGAAATGGTGAACGCCAGCCCCGCGCTGTATGCGGCGCGCTGCATGTTGCGCCGCGCCTGCATGTCGGAGCCGTTCAGGTAGGCCTTGTACAGCTCCGTCCTGATTATGCCCGCGGCCTCCTCCGCCGCCCTTCGCGTGAGACGCGTGGACGAGCGGCCTATGTAAGCTTCGACCGCATGCGTGAGCGCGTCCATGCCCGTCGTCGCCGTCACCGCCGGCGGCAGGCCCGCCGTCATTTCGGGGTCGAGCAGGGCATACCGCGGGGCAAGGCAAAACGAGATGACGGTGAATTTATCGCGCGTTGCGTCGTCGGTTATTACGGCGGCTATCGTGGTTTCGCTGCCTGTTCCCGCAGTTGTGGGCACGGCTATGAACAGCGGCAGCCTGCCCGACACTTTAAGCACGCCGCGCATATCGGCAAGGCTCTTTTCGGGGCGGGCGATGAGCGCCCCCGCAGCCTTTGCGCAGTCCATTGCAGACCCGCCGCCCACGGCGATTATGCAGTCGCACCCCTCCTTTGCATACATGTCGGCGGCGGCGCGCGCGTTGGAGACGGTGGGATTGACGACCGTTTCGGAATACACCGCGCATTCAATGCCCGCATCAGACAGCGAAGCGATCAGCTTATCGCACAGTCCCAGTCCGAAAACGTTTTTGTCGGTGACGACGAGCGCTCTGCGCATGCCGCGGGAGACGAGCAGCCCGGCCGCCTCGTCAGTGCCGTGCAGAAGGCGCGGCTGCCTGTACGGCAGGAAGGGCAGAGCCAGACGGAACACCGCCTGATACGCCCTGCAGAAGATGCGTCGGAATATGTTCATGAATACACCTCCCCTGTTGTTTCGATTATATTTTAAGGCATAACTCCCCGGCTGTCAATACCCCCTGCCGCCGCGGTCATGCGGCCGCAGGGTGCAGACGGGAAAGCCGCCCGGCACGCGGCGGGTGCAGACGGGCGCGGCGCGGAAAAGACGGCCGGGCGCGGACAGAGAGAGCTGTCCGCGCCCGGTTTGCGCACGAAATATTGAAAACGTAAGTCGCCGGCCGCGGGAGAGCGGCCAGGCAGGAAGGCGCAGTCTCAATAGGCGCGCGCGAAAATGACGGTGTGCTTTGCAGGCTTGCCGCAGACGGCACACCTTTCGTGCGTGTCGCTTTCGGCAAACACCCTTGCGGTGGCCGCGGTGCGGGCCTTTATCTCGTCCTCGCATTCGCGGCAGCCGCACCAGCCGGCCCTGACAAAATTGCCCCTTTCAACGCCGTCGAGGAGCTCTTCCACCGTATCCGCGTCCGTCATTCTTCCGTCGCGGCGGACGCGCGCGGCTTCGAGCATGTCCTTCTGCACGGTATCAAGCAGTTTTGCCACTCTTTCAGAAAGGCCTTCGAGCGGGCAGAGCTCCTTTTCGCAGGTATCCCTGCGGAAGAGCATTGCCTTGCCGTCCGCAAGGTCGCGCGGGCCGACTTCTATCCTGACGGGCACGCCGCGCATCTCCCACTCGTTGAATTTCCAGCCGGGGGAGTTATCGGTATCGTCGAGCTCGACGCGCACGCCGGCCGCTTCAAGCGCGAGTTTTATTTCGTTGCACGCCTCAATGACCCCGCCCTTTTTGGCGGCGATGGGCACGATGACGGCCTGAACGGGCGCCACCACGGGGGGGATGACCAGACCGCGCTGATCGCCGTGAGCCATTATGAGAGCGCCTATGAGACGGGTGGACACGCCCCAGCTTGAGGTGTATACATACTTCTGCATCCCGTCCCTGTCGAGGAATTTTATATCGAACGCCTTTGCGAAATTCTGGCCGAGATAGTGCGACGTGCCGGCCTGAAGGGATTTGCCGTCCTTCATCATGGCCTCCATGCCGAACGTGGCGACTGCGCCGGCAAATTTTTCCTTTTCGGTCTTGCGCCCGCATATGACGGGTATTGCAAGGCAGTTTTCGGCAAACTCCTTGTACACGCCCAGCATCTTCATGGTCTCCTCCAGCGCTTCCTCCTCGGTTGCGTGGGCGGTGTGGCCTTCCTGCCACAGGAACTCGGACGTGCGCAGGAAGGGGCGCGTGGTCTTTTCCCAGCGCATTACGTTTGCCCACTGATTGATGAGCACGGGCAGATCGCGATAGGACTGTATCCATTTTGCGTACATGTTGCCGAAGATGGTCTCGGACGTGGGACGGATGGCGAGCGGTTCGGCCAGCTCCTCGCCGCCGGCGTGAGTGACGACCGCAACTTCGGGCGCGAAGCCTTCCACGTGCTCCGCCTCCTTTGTGAAAAACGACATTGGGATGAGCAGCGGGAAATACGCGTTTTTGTGGCCCGTGGCCTTAAAGCGCCTGTCGAGCTCCTTTTGTATATTTTCCCATATGGCATAGCCGTATGGGCGTATGACCATAGTGCCCTTGACGGGTCCGTAATCCACAAGCTGCGTCTTTACCACCACGTCGGTGTACCAGCGGGGAAAGTCCGTTTCGATATCGGCTATCTGTTCAACGAAATTGCGGTTATCGCTCTTTGACATAATTTTCTCCGAAAAATGTATTTACCCGTTCATTATAGCACAGAGCGCGGCAAACACAAAGTATTTGACGCGGTTTTTTGCAAACTTTGCGCCTTTAAAAATTGAGACAAAATGGCTTTGATATAGTTGTCAAGCGCACGCAAATAATGTATAATTTAGGAAATATGAATTATGAACAGCTGAAAAAACTCAAAAGCGGCAGCGACGTGCGCGGAGTGGCGACCGAACTCTCCTCGCCCGTCACGCTGACCGACGAAGCGGTGTACGCGATAGTGCGCGCCTTTGCGGAGATGCTGACCGAGCGGCGCGGCGGCGCGCCCCGGGCGATAGCCGTGGGACACGACGTGCGCATTTCCACGGACAGGATACTGAAGCAGGTGCTGAACGCCGTGACGGACTACGGCGCGGACGCGGTAAACTGCGGGCTGTGCTCCACCCCATCGATGTTCATGTTGCTGAAGTCGCCCTTCGGCTGCGACGCTTCGATAATGATAACCGCTTCGCATCTGCCTGCGGACAGAAACGGACTGAAATTTTTTACGCCCGAAGGCGGGCTTGACGGCAAAGACATAGACGAATTGCTTGCAAGGGCGGCCGCAAAGACGCATGAACGCGGAAAAAACCCGGGCAAAGTTATCTACCGCTCGTACCTGCCCGACTACTGCGCGTCGCTCGTAGAGCTCGTGCGCGGCGCGTGCGGCGAAGACCGGCCGCTTGACGGAAAGCGCATAATAGTCGACGCGGGCAACGGCGCGGGAGGATTTTTTTGCGACCTCGTGCTGAAACCTCTCGGCGCGGACACGCAGGGAAGTGTCTTCCTCGAGCCGGACGGCACATTCCCCAACCACATTCCCAACCCCGAAGACAAGGCCGCGATGGAGAGCGTTAAATGCGCCGTGCTGAAGGCGAGGGCCGAACTTGGGATAATCTTTGACACAGACGTGGACAGGGCGGGCGCCGTCGACGCCGACGGCCGCGAGATAAACAGAAACGACCTGATCGCACTCGCTTCGGTGATAGCGCTGGACGGCAGGCCGGGCACCATCGTCACCGACAGCGTGACGAGCGACGGACTGACCGAATTCATAAACGGGACAGGCGGAAAGCACGTGCGGTTCAAGCGCGGCTACAAAAACGTGATAGACGAAGCAAAGCGCCGCACGGCCGACGGGGAGTACTGCCCGCTTGCCATTGAGACGAGCGGCCACGCCGCGTTTGCCGACAACTACTTTTTAGACGACGGCGCATACCTTGTGACGCGCATACTGATAGCCCTTGCGAAGCAAACTAAAGCGGGGCGCAGCTTGAGCGACCTTATCAAAGACCTTAAACATCCCGTCGAAGAGGACGAAGTAAGGATATCCTTTAACAGCTCCTCAAAGGACTTCAGGGCCGAAGGCCTGAGCGTGACAGAGGAACTGAAGCGCGCTGCAGACAAAGATTTTATGCGCCTTGCGCCCGACAATTACGAGGGCGTGAAAGTGAACTTTGACAGGGAACACGGCGACGGCTGGTTTCTGGTGCGCATGAGCGTGCACGACCCCGTGATGCCCGTGAACTTTGAAAGCAACTCGAAGGGCGGCAACAAGAAGATGGCGACCTGCCTTTGCGAAATGTTGCGGCACTACCCCTTCCTCGATATAACCAATCTTGAAAATTTTGTACGAAAAGCCTGAAAGCCCAATTAAGTAAGGTAAGTAAGGATTATATTTAAGGAGATAAAAAAATGTCAGTTGAGCAGAAAAGCGTAGACACAATCAGGATCCTTTCGGCCGAAGCCATAGAGCGGGCCAAATCGGGCCACCCCGGCATATGTCTCGGCGCGGCGCCCATAGGTTACGAACTGTTTGCCGAGCACCTTAACTTCAGCTACCGCAATCCCGCATGGGACAACCGCGACAGATTCGTGCTGTCGGCGGGACACGGCTCCATGCTGTTATATTCGCTGTTGCATCTCTTCGGTTACGACGTGACCAAAGAAGATCTGATAAATTTCCGCCAGCTGGGCTCGCGCACGCCCGGCCATCCGGAGTACGGCAAGACCGACGGCGTGGAAACATCCACCGGTCCGCTGGGTCAGGGCGTGGGCAACGCCGTAGGATTCGCCGTGGCCGAAGCTCATCTTGCGGCTCTGTTCAACAGGCCCGACTTCCCCGTAGTTGACCACTACACCTATGTGTTGACCGGCGACGGCTGTCTTGAGGAGGGCATCGGATACGAGGCCTGCTCGTTCGCGGGCACGCAGAAGCTCGGAAAGCTCATTCTGTTATACGACTGCAACGACACCACCATAGAAGGCAACATGAAAAACACCTTCTCCGAAGACATTGCCACCCGCTTCATCGCGCAGGGCTGGCAGGTGTTGCGCGTGCACAACGCAAACAGCCTGTATTCGCTGAACGACGCGATAACGCGCGCCAAGGCCGAGACCGAGCGCCCGACGATAATAATCTGCAAATCGGTGATAGGCTACGGCTCGCCCCTTGCGGGTTCCGCCGACTGCCACGGCGCGCCTTTGGGAGAAGCCAATCTGCAGGCCTTAAAGGAAAATCTGAACTGGACGTGCCCTCCCTTCGAAGTTCCCGAGGACGTAAAAGAGCACTGCCTTGCGATAGCTGAAGAGCGCGCGAAAAAGGAGAGCGAATGGCAAGAGCTGTTCGCGCGCTACGAAGAGGCCTATCCCGAGCTTGCGGCCGAATACAAGCGGTTTATGAGCGGCATAAGCCCCGACTGGGAGCAGGTAGAAAAGCTTTTGCCCGCGTTCGACAAACCCGAAGCCACGCGCTCGTGCGGAGGAAAGATACTCAACGCAATAGCTTCCGGCCTGCCCAACGTTATGAGCGGTTCCGCCGACCTCGCCCCCTCCACCAAGACCGAAATAAAGGGTTCGGAGTATTTTTCGCCCGAACACAGAGAGGGCTGCAACATACACTTCGGCATACGCGAGCACGCCATGTCGGCCATATGCAACGGCATCCAGCTGCACGGCGGTCTGAAGGCGGTGTGCTCCACCTTCTTCTCCTTCACCGATTACATGAAGGCCGGAATAAGGATGACGGCGCTGATGAACATTCCCGTGCTGTACGTGATGACGCACGATTCGATAGGCGTCGGCGAGGACGGCCCCACACACCAGCCCATGGAGCAACTGATTTCGCTGCGCTCCATACCCAACATAAACGTATTCCGCCCCTGCGACGGCACGGAAACTTATGCCGCGTTCAAAGCGGCGTTTACCGACAGCTGCCCCACGGTGATAGTGGAGACGAGACAGAACCTGCCCGCCTACGAACACGGCAGCGAAGGCGCGGAAAAGGGCGCATACGTGCTTTCAGACTGCGAGGGCAGACCCGACGTTATTCTGATAGCGAGCGGATCGGAAGTGGAGATCTGCATGCAGGCCAAGGAAGAGCTTGAAACCGAAGGGATAAAGGCAAAGGTAGTTTCCATGGTAAGCATGGAAAAATTTGAACAGCAGAGCACCGAATACCGCAACTCAGTAATAAACACCGACGTAATGGCGAGGGTATGCGTAGAGGCCGCCTCGCACTTCAGCTGGTACCGCTACAGCCGCGACTACGGCGAAGTCATCGCCATGAAGGGATTCGGCGTGTCCGGCCCCGCAAAGAAATTGTTCGAGTACTTCGGATTCACCGCGCAGAACGTGGCGAAGGCCGCAAGGCGTTCGATAGAGAACGTGAAGCTGGGCCGCTTCAGTCACTGACATTAAAAAAGTCCGCCGGAGCGGACAGAATATTCAAGGCGCCGGCCGCATGCAGCCGGCGCCTTTTGTTGCGCCTGTAAAATGTGCGCCGCAAGGCGGTGTTATTCAGCCCGGCGACGGGCGCGTGCGGCGCACGCATCCGAGCGGCTCCCCTTCGCCGCCGCGGATATCGGAGACTATCTGACCGAGAGCGACGCGGGCCTCCGGTATGGGATAGACGGGGTAAACGTGATTGAGACCGCGCCCTGCGACGAAGCGGCTTTCGGAACCAGCCGCGAGCAGCTTTTCGTGGAGCAGTTCGCAGTCAGGATAAAGGATATCGCGCGTGCCGGCATACTGCACCACAGGAGGCAGACCGGAGAGCCGCCCGAAAGCGGGGCTCAACAGGCTGCATGTCAAATCTTCGCCGTCCGCCCAGGCCTGCGCCCACAGCGCCGCGAGGGCGCGGGAATTGCGCGGGTCGGCGCCTTCGTATCCGCGTATGCGCGGGTTGGACATGGTGAGGTCCGTCCACGGCGCGAGCAGAATGAGCTTTCGGGGCAGCGGAGCGCCCTCGTCCTTCAGCTTGAGCGTAAGCCCGAGCGCGAACCCGCCGCCCGAGCTGTCGCCGAGCAAAATGACGGGCGAACGAGCCGCCAGAGACATATACAGCGGCTGCGCCGCGGCATAGGCCTGTCTGAACGACGCAAAGGGCGCGCGCGGCATCACGGGCATGACGATGCGGCAATCGGCCGAGAGAGCCAGCCTGTCGTAGAATTTTATATGATACGCAAGCGGTCTGTGAACATAGCCGCCGCCGTAAAATGCAAGCACGGTGCCGCCGCGGCCGCCCGGGTTGAATTCAAAGACCTGAAGGCCGGAACTGCAATATTCAAGCACCGCGCTCTTTACCCGGCAGGGCAGCTGGTACCGGCTTTCGCCCGCGGCTTTCAGTCGGTCGAGCTCGCGAACGGCTCTTTTCAGATATTTGGGACCGCGGCAAAGGCGCATGTACCACTCGGCAAACGTTGCCATGAGCGAACGTTCAAGTCTGCGGCTGTCGACGGCCGCTGCCAGAAGACATGCCGCGATAAAAAGCGCCGCCGCGGCCATGACGCACAGAAAAATTTCCACTTTGCCAAACACCCATCCGTTGAATATTTTTCCGCCGCGTACTGCGACGCGCCGCCCGCCGCAAATCGCGGCGCATGCGACAACTTTGTTACAATCCCTGCCGCCCGCGTTTGCAGCCCTTGCCGACGCGGCAACGCCCGTCCGGACGGCGGAAGTCTCACTCGCCCCGTCTGTCCGACGAAAGATTTTCGCGCGCGGTGGCGAGCATTAACTTTATCCTGTTTTCCTGATTGACTCTGGTGGCCGAGGGGTCGTAATCCACGGCTACTATATTTTCGCGCTCGTACAGATTTTTCAGCGTGCGTATGGCGCCCTTGCCGGCTATATGATTGGGCAGGCAGCCGAAGGGCTGGGCGCAGACGATATTTTCGGTGCCCGTTTCGGCAAGCGCGGCCATTTCGGCGGGAATAAGCCAGCCTTCGCCCATCTTGACTCCCTGATTTATCACCTTGTCTGCGCACTTGCGCAAATGTTCAAAGTCGTGAACGGGTTCAAAAGTCCCCTCGCGTTCAAACTGTTTTATGATGTTTTTCTGCATGCGGTAGAGCACGCGGTAAAGTATGCGGTTGGCAGTGTAGAAGACGCCCTTTTTGCCGTAGAGGTCGGAATCGTTTATGTTGTTGACTATGCAGTAGAGCACGAAATCCATAAGCGCCGGCACAACGGGTTCGCAATCTTCGGAAAGCAAAAATTCTTCGAGATGGTTGTTGCCGAGGTATGCGTACTTGACGTAAATTTCGCCGACCACGCCCACCTTTACTTTTTTTACTTTTTTGCGCTCTACGGAGGCAAAAACAGAAATTATTTTTGCGTTGATTTTTTTATATTTGCGGTAATTGCCCGCCTTATATGCCCCGATCACTTCGCGCATGGCGAGCTCGCGGGCGGCGTCGGCGGCGCCCGGTTCCGCCTCGTAAGGGCGGGTCTGATTATAGCACCACATGATGCTGTCGCCGTAAAAGACGGCAAAAGCCAGCTTGAGCAGGAGCTTTAAGCCTATCCTGAAGGACGAATCCTTTTCCAGCCCGGAGAAGTTGAGCGAAATTACCGGAACTTCGGGAAACTGCGCCCTGAGCGCCTTGCGTATGAGCGGCACGTAGTTGGACGCGCGACAGCCGCCGCCCGACTGCGAGATCATTACGGCGGTATGCTTCACGTCGTATCTGCCGCTCTTGAGGGCGTCGATGTACTGACCTACCACGCACAGACAGGGATAGCACGTGTCGTTGTGGACGTGCTTGAGCCCCTCGTCTATCACGGCACGGCTGTCGTTTTTCAATACTTCGACATCGTACCCCTCCATTCTGAGGAGCTGTTCGATAATGGCAAAGTGCCAGGGAAGCATGTCGGGAATGAGTATTTTATACGAACTTTTGTACTCATCCTTCCAGCGCGGATAGTCGTCGGTATAATCTACGGTGATCTTATCGTTCATCGGCCGTCTCCTTGCGCTTGCCTTCCTCAATGGCGGCGAGCATGCTGCGCAGTCGTATTTTGACCACGCCGAGGTTGTTTATTTCATCTATCTTAATCTGCGTGTACAGCTTTCCGCCCTTTTCCAGTATGGCGCGCATCTGGTCGGTGGTTATGGCGTCTATGCCGCAGCCGAACGAAACGAGCTGAACGACGTCCACGTCCTTGTTGCGGGTGGCGAACTCCGCCGCCCTGTACAGGCGGGCGTGATAGGTCCACTGGTTGAGCACGTTTACTTTTACATAGTTGCCCATATCGAACACGCTGTCTTCCGAAAGGACGGCGAGCCCGAGCGAAGTGAGCAGCTTGTTTATGCCGTGGTTTATCTCGTTGTCGAGGTGATAGGGCCGCCCTGCAAGAATTATCGCGTGCTTGCCGGCGGCGCGGGCCTTTTCAAGTATCTCCCTGCCCTTCTTTGCGACGTCATTCCTGTAGGCGGCGAGACGGGCAAATCCGCAGGCGAGCGCGGAGCGCACCTGCTTTTTGGAGACGCCGTATGATTTGAAAAGCGCATAAAGCTTTTTCACGGTGTTTTCCTCCTCGTTGAGGTCGAGGTAGGGCATGATGAAGTTCTGCTCCGTAAGCCGCTCGTTGTTGGCCTTCAACAGCTCGGGATAGTATGCCACGACGGGACAGTTGTAGTGATTGACGGAGTCGTGCTCGTCGATGTTATAACTTTCGCAGGGCATGAAGATGAAATCCACACCCGCGTCCAGCAGACTTTCTATGTGGCCGTGAATGAGCTTTGCGGGATAGCAGGCGGTGTCGGAAGGTATTGTGTGCTGTCCGCGGAAGTAGAGCCCGCGCGAAGATTTTTCGGACAGCACCACTTCAAAGCCAAGACTTTCAAAAAAGCCTGCCCAGACGGGGAGCTGCTCGTACATGCCCAGCTGAAGCGGCAGACCGACGCGCGCCTTGCCCGCGCCCTTGTTTGCGCCTTCCACGCAGCGGAGCAGTCTCTCCTGCTTGTATGAATATATGTCCAGCTCCGCAGACGCGGGCCTGAGCCCTGCGCCGCGCTCGCACTTGTTGCCGGATATGTACCTGCGGCCGTCGCCGAACGTGAGCACGTTGATGTTGCAGTTGGAAGTGCAGCCGCGGCAATTCGTGGAAACGGAGCCGTATGTGAATGCGGCGAGCTCGTCACTGCCGAGCGTGGAGCTTTCGCCCGAAATATTTTCCATTGCGTACAGCGCAGCTCCGAAAGCACCCATCAGCCCTGCTATGCCCGGCCTTATCACCTGTTTGCCCGTCTCCTTTTCAAACGAGCGCAGCACGGCGTCGTTTAAAAACGTGCCGCCCTGAACGACTATGTTTTCGCCGAGCTCGTCGGCGGACGAAGCGCGTATTACCTTGTATATAGCGTTTTTGACTATGGAGGACGACAGCCCGGCGGAGATGTCGGGTATGCCCGCTCCCTCCTTCTGCGCCTGCTTTACGGCGCTGTTCATAAATACCGTGCAGCGCGAACCCAGCTCCACGGGATGTTTTGCAAAAAGCCCCTCCTGCGAAAATTTGTCTATCTCCATGCCCATGGCGCGCGCAAAGGTCTGAATGAACGAACCGCAGCCCGATGAGCAGGCTTCGTTGAGCATTATGGAGTCTATTGCGCCGTTCTTTATTTTAAAGCATTTTATGTCCTGCCCGCCGATATCGATTATGAAATCAACTTTGGGATTGAAGTGAAGCGCGGCTTTGAAGTGAGCAACCGTCTCTACTATGCCGAAATCCGCCCGGATGGCCGCTTTGATGAGATCTTCGCCGTATCCCGTGACGGCCGAACCGCGTATGACCACGCGGCCGCCGGTCAGTTTGTAAATTTCCGCGAGCTTTTCGACGACGATGTCGAGCGGCTGACCGTTGTTGGACTGATAGTGAGAATAGAGTATGCGGCAATCGGGGGTTATGAGGATGAGTTTTGTAGTGGTGGAACCCGAATCTATTCCGAGATACGCGTCGCCGGAATATGTGGCGATATCGCAGAATTTCAGGTCGGTGGCTCTGTGGCGCGCGACGAACGCGGCGTACTCCTCCCTGCTTGAAAAGAGCGGTTCGGACGTGGCGATCTCGTCGCTGTCGCGGACGTTTGAAAGCTTCTGGATGACCGAAGAGAGACTTTCGGGTCTGCAGGCGACGGAATTGAGCGCCGCGCCTATGGCCATGAAGCAGGGGGCGTCCTCGGGGAACACCGCGCCGTCGCCCAGCCCGAGCGTGGAGACGAAGGCCCTTTGCAGCGCCTTTAAAAAGTGCAGCGGCCCGCCGAGAAAGAGCACTTTGCCCTTTATGCGCCTGCCCTGCGCCAGTCCCGAGACAGTCTGATCGACGACGGCCTGAAAGATTGAGGCGGCTATGTCTTCCTTTCGCGCGCCCTGATTGATGAGGGGCTGGATATCAGACTTTGCAAACACGCCGCAGCGCGAAGCGATGGGATAAATTTTATCGGCTTTGAGGGCAAGCTCGTCCATCTTCTCAACGGAGACGTTCAGAAGAGTGGCCATCTGGTCGATGAACGCGCCCGTGCCGCCCGCGCAGCTGCCGTTCATGCGCTGTTCGGTGCCGCCGGTTATAAAAATTATCTTTGCGTCCTCGCCGCCCAGTTCGATGGCGGCGTCGGCGTCGGGATAGTAGCGGCGTATCGCAATGAACGCCGCCTGCACTTCCTGCACGAAATTTATTCCGCTGCGCTGCGAAAGCCCCAGCCCCGCGCTGCCGGTAACGGACACCCCGTAATCGCCGGGAAAGGCTATCAGCACTTTGTTGAGTTCGGATACGACCGTCTCCTTTACGCGCGCAAAGTGCCTGACATACGATTTATATAATATTTTTCCCTGCTCGTCGACGGCAACCACCTTGACCGTTGTGGAGCCGACGTCTATACCCAATAATTTAGACATTGCCTGTTCACCTGCAAAAGGCCGAATTTATTCCTTATAAATTATAACACAACGCGCCATGCATTTACAAATTTTTTATCGCATGCTCAGCCGTAAAAATTGTGAAATGTTTATGAAGACGCACGGCGCGGCGCGCAGGCGGAAAAGCCTGCGGCGGGCAAAAAGCCGGCGGCGCGTTCAACGCGCCGCCGGCCGGCATAATGCTGACGGTTATAAATTTATCCTGCACCTTGCGGCGATCAGCGTCTGATCCGAATAGGGAAGCGCGTCGTTTTTTGCCACGCCTACAAAGTCGTTCCCGAGCATATCGAAGATATTGACGGAAACGGAGAACTGCGGCAGAACGCCCGAAAGTCTGCCGTCCTCGTAGACGTATGCAAGCAACACTGGCAGATTGACATCGCCGGAGGAAGTCATGTCCCCGCCGGAAGTTAAGGCTATGTATATCGCCCTGCCGCCGATAAGTTTCTTTAAACTATTGTGCGTGACGTCTATCGCAACGCCTTCGCAGCCGGCATGAGGAACGGCGTCGTAATCGGCCCCGGCGCTGCCGGACAGCGGGAGCGAATATTTTTGCGCCGAGCGCTTGTCGGTTATGAGACCGCTGAACACGCCGCCGCTTATGAGCGGGAATCTGTCGCCGTGAAGCGTGGTGCCTTCACAGTCGAAAAACGGACGGCAGGCCTTGTTCGACGGTCTGCGGTCTACCGCAACGGTGACGCGGCGATCGAACAGTTGCCGCGAAAGACTGCCGCGGAAGATGCCTGCCCCCGACATATACTTTTCGGCCATCAGATGGGGAGCTATCATCCCGATAACTTCGTCCGGCAACAACACGGGCACATCGCGCGGCACGTCCAAGGCGTTGCCATATACGTTCAGCAGCGCCCCGACGTCGGCGGCTATGGCGTCCTCGCTGTACTCACTCTGCTCGGCGCAGTACATAAGATCCATTATGTTGGCCGAATTTTTTGCCTTTATGCCGAGGGCAAGCGTGAGATTCGACGCCCTGTAATTGAGTGCCGCGCCGCTGCCAGACGAATAGGAATACAGCCGGCTCTGCACGTTTATCTTGTTGGAGAACGTGAAGCCGGGATGAGAGCGGGCAAGTCTTTCAACAAGGCTTTTGCATGCGGGCACAAAGCCGGCCCGGTCTATGACCGGCCCCGCTCCGCGCTCCGAGCGCTGCTGCGCAGGCGTCGGCACGTACGGGTAAGGAATTCCTTTCGACAGCTTTTGCGCAGCTTTGTCGAGAAGGGCATAACCGTTACAGTCGCCCACGGCGCCGGCGACGGCAACTTTGCCGCCGTCGTACGCCCTTACTACGGTTTTCAGATCTTCGCTGTCGCGCACCGACGAAACGGCGTTGTCCGTAACCGTCACGCTGAGCGATTGCGAGGCGACGACATATTTTTCGTGTTCCATATACTACCTCCTTTAACCGACCCGCATGGCGGATATGCGGACGTAGGGGCCGCCGAATCCGACGCTTAAGGGCCACTGCTCCATCTTTCCGCAGCCGCCGGTGACGAACGAGAACTGTTCGCATCTGTCCGAAAGCCCGTCGATTAGGTTGAGCGTTTCAAACACGTTGCCAGTGACTACGGCTATCTTCGCGGGGCGGCCTATTTTGCCGTCAACTATTTCGTACGCGAGCGACGGAGCTATGGTGAACGTGCTCATGCCCGAACCCTGCTTGTAATCCTTTATGAAGTAGCCGTGCTCAATGCCGGAGAACAACTCGTCCACACTCTGCCTTCCCGGCTCTATCACAGTGTTTGTCATGCGCACGATGGGTTCAAAACCGCAGCTGACCGCGCGGGCATTGCCGGTTACCTGCTCGCCAAGGTCGGCGGCGGTAGCGGCGCTGTGCAGCCTGCCGGCGAGCACGCCGTTCTTTATCAGATACACCTTGCCCGCCTTTGTGCCTTCGTCGTCGTAGGGGACATAGCCCGAACCCGGTTCGCCGCCGCCGTCGGTGATGGTCAGCATATCGGCGCCCACCTTTTTGCCTATCGTCCATTCGCGCTTCATCGTCTCGTCGCCGAGCATGAAGTCGGCTTCGGACTTGTGCCCGAAGGATTCGTGGGCGAACACCCCGGCAACTTTGGGCGAAAGCACCACGGGATATACGCCGGGCGTAACGGGAACGGCGTTGAGCAGATAATCCGTGCCCTCGTCCGCCATTGCCTTAACTTTTTCCCCGTCCGCGTTCAGACCGCCGAAAAAGGGCGCGGAGAAGCTGCACGCGTGGTCGAACGTGTTTTGACCGTCCGCAAAGGACGCACTGACAAAGGCGCCGCAAATCTGAAAATCGTGCTTTATGTGACTGCCCTTGGACGACCAGAATTCGTACACGTTGTATTTATCGATATACGTTGCGGTGTACGTCTTTATGTATTTATTTGCGCCCAGCACGCCGAACATGCCCTTGAGCAGCGCGTGCTTGTCCTCTTCGGGCACATGCCTTACGCAGTCGTCGGCAAAACGCAGCAGGCACTTGTCGTGCACCTGAAACTTTTGCACCGCGGGGTGGGCGTAAACGGAAAAGTCGGGAGTAGCGGCGTCGTACAGCTCGTCGAGCTTTTTTTGCAGTTCGTCCAGCCTGTATGTGGAAGCATAATACCACATTTTGCCGTCGAACACGCGTATGAACGCCCCGGCCACGGAGGACGACCTGTTCTCCTCCAGAGAGCCGTCGCGGTAGCGGATGGACGTCGTATATCTGTCCTCCACCCTTACGTCGGCATAAAAACCTTGTCTGAACTTAAGCATACATCTCCTTGTCCGCAGATGCGGAAATTTTGTCTGATATAATTATACACCCTGCGGAGCGCGAAATCAACAGTCATTTTGCCGCTGCGCGCAAAAAAGTTTTGCGCGCGGAGCGCCCAAAGCGCAACCCCGGGCCGCGCGGCATTGAATGCCGCGCGGCCCGGGGAAAAACAACTCTGTCGCATGGGACAAAAATCACTTTATTATGTGTTCGTAATACAAATCGTTCACGTCGTTGCGCAGGACCTCGGCTATGGCGTTTCTGTCCATGCCATGCTCCTTGAGCGCATGGGCGTATCTGGGACGGCCGACCACGAGTTTTTTGAGCCCGGAATGATAGTAGACGGGATAGATGGGCACGTCCGCGCCCGTTCTGCGGCGGAAAAGTTCGGCCAGCATGACGAAACCGGGGAAGAATTTGCCGATAACTTCGTCATATCCGCCGTCGGAATCTTCAGGCCATATCCACACGGATATGCCGTTTTTGAGCACTTCGACGCTGTCGCCGAGGGTGCGCGAAAGGCGCGCGTCGGGATATGTGGGCATGATGTTCATGCCGCGGTAAATATACAGCGAAAAGAAGGCTTCGAAAAACGCCTTAAAGGAGGCCTTTGCCCTGCCCATGCCCTGCTTTTTTATGTAGAATACGTCGCGCAGGTATTTTCTGCGGGTGTTGTAGTCGCACAGCATCTCGTAGGCGCCCCACTTTGCCGTGCGGATGGGAAACCATGCCTCGCTGGTGACGGGGCCGCGCTTGGCGTCGTGATTGCTGACGAATATGGCGGGCTGTTCCACGTCGCACAGAAAGGTTATCTCCGGCCGGCGGTAAAAGGGCTTCATTATCAGCGCCCTGAACACGCCGAAGAGCGGCATATGCCGGATATATTTGAACGGCTTGGGCTGTTTCAACAGGCCTACCTCCTTGTAGTTTATGCCTTGAAAGTGACTTCCTTGCCGTAGAAATACACGGCCATGGTGCCGGGACCGACCGTGGCGCCGACGATGGGACCTATGTAGCCGAATATGAACTCCACGTCCTTATCGGGCAGAGCCTGCTTTACGCTGCGGGCAAACTCTTTGGCCTCCTCCTCGCAGTCGGCGTGGGAAACGGCGACGATCTGATAGGGGAACTGCGCATCGTAACTTTCGGAAAGCATCTGAATGACGCGCTTTTTGACCTGCGCGCTCCCCTTCACCTTTTCGACGGCGACGTTCTGTCCGTTGGCGTCGGATATGATTATGGGCTTGATTTTGAGTATCCCGCCAAAGAACGCGCTGGTCGGGGCCACCCTGCCCGCGCGCTTCATATACACGAGATCGTCGGTAAACGCCAGCTGGTTCATCTTGAGTTTGTTGCTTTCGATGAAACTTGCCGTCTGCTCCACGGACTTGCCCTCGGCGCGCAGCTTGGAGGCCGTTATACACAAAAGTCCCAGACCTATGCAGGCGTTGAGAGCGTCTATGCAGATTATCTTTGCGTCCTTGTGCGCGGCGAGCACCTGATCGCGCGCGACCGTGCTTGCCTTGTATGAGCCGGAGAGCGCGGACGAGCAGGATATGGAGAGCACGTCGCTGCCGTCGGCGATATATTTTTCAAATGCTTCGGCGTAGTCCGACGAGGTTATCTGCGCGGTGGTGAACCGGGTGCCTGCCCTCATCTTGTCGTAAAAGCCGTGGACGGGCATGAAGTCCCAGTCGAGATCGGCGGGACGGTCCACCACGCCTTCGATGACGCGCATGCACAGATATTCGATGTCGTACCTGGCCCTGAGCTCTCCGTCGAGATCGGCGCAGGAATCCGTAACAATAACAAACTTTTTCATACTCTTCCCCCATGTATAATTTTGGCCATGCCTGTACGCGTTTAAAGTTAACACATCGGCATAAATCAATTATAAATTAAACGCGCTAAAAACACAAATCAAATTGCGACGGCAGGGCAATTTTGCATTAAATTAAATTGCGCCGCGGGAAAATCGCGGCCGGCGCGGCATTTTGATGCAGCATTTCCCGCCCGAATGACTTTTGGCGGAAGATGCGGCATGCCATATACCGCAAAAACATGATTTTGCGCAAACAGACTGCGGCGGGCGCATATCGTTTTTTGCGCCCGCCGCAGCTCGGAACAGAAAAATTGCCCGCGCGGCGCAGAGCGCCGCGCGGGCAAAAAGCGATACGAGTTTGACCTGTAAGCCGAGTTCTGTCGAGTGCGGCCATCTATCTACGCCTGCGGTCGCCCGCAGGCTCAAGCGATGTTTACGGACGACGGCGGACGGGCAGCCCCGATATTCAAATCAGCCGTCGCCCCAATCTTGCATCCGGTGGGGTTTGATTGGCTGGCGGCGTTACCGCCGCCACGGTGAGCTCTTACCTCGCCATTCCACCCTTACAGGAAAATTCCTGCGGTGTATTTCTGTTCACTTTCCTTAAAGTCGCCTCCACCTGCCGTTAGCAGGCACCGTTGCCCTGCGATGCTCGGACTTTCCTCACGCAAATTTCTTTGCCCGCGGCCGCACAGTCAACTCGAATCACCGATATTTTAGCACATTTTACAAATTATACAAAACTATTTTGCAACTTCTATTGCATTTTGCAAAATTTTGTTTTAAAATATATACGGATAAATTTGCATGAGGAGTTGTGTTTATGAAAAAAACCAAGATTATATGCACGCTTGGCCCTTCGAGCGAGAGCGAAGAGACGCTCACCCGCATGGTCGAAGCCGGCATGAACGTGGCGAGGTTGAACTTTTCGCACGGGACTCACGAAGAGCATCTTAAAAAAATGAACACCGTGAAAAAGGTGCGCGACAAGATGCACGTTCCCCTGCCCATAATGCTGGACACCAAGGGGCCGGAATTCAGGATAGGCACCTTTAAGGACGGGAAAATAACCCTTCATCCCGACGATAAGTTCACGTTCACCACCGAAGACATCGTGGGCGACGAAAACAAAGTTTCGGTTTCGTTCAAGGGCATCTGCGAGCAGATGAACCCCGGCGACAAGATACTTCTGAACAACGGTCTTATCATATTTGAAGTCCTGCAGGTGAAAAAGCCCGAAGTTATCTGCAAAACGCTGATAGGCGGCGTGCTTTCCAACAGAAAGTCCATGTTCTTCCCCGATAAGGAGCTGGACATGGTGTATCTTTCGGAGCAGGACAAATCCGACCTTAAGTTCGGCGTTGAACAGGGCATAGACTTTGTGGCCTGCTCGTTCGTATCAAAGGCGCAGGACGTGGAAGACGTAAGAAATTATCTGCGCGAATGCGGCGACGTAAACGACGAGATCGATATAATAGCCAAGATAGAAAACCGCGCGGGCGTAAACAATCTGGAATCCATAATGCAGGCCTGCCAGGGCATAATGGTCGCCCGCGGCGACCTCGGCGTTGAAGTGCCCTATGAGGAACTGCCCTACATTCAGAAGCAGATAATAAGGATGTGCCGCATAAACGGCAAGCGCTCGATAACGGCCACGGAGATGCTGGAATCCATGATACATCAGCCCAGACCCACGAGGGCGGAAATTTCGGACGTGGCAAACGCCGTGTACGACGGCTCCTCCGCCATCATGCTTTCGGGCGAAACTGCCGCCGGAGAATACCCCGTGGAAGCCGTGCAGGCCATGTCGAGAATAGCAAAACAGGCCGAAGCAAACACACAGTATATCGCATATATCGACGATTCGAAATACCATATCAACAACCTTGCGGAGGCGCTTTCGCACTCGGCATGCACGCTGGCTCACGATATAGGAGCAAAGGTTATCGTTGTGTGCACGCGCACGGGCGGCACCGCGAGAATGGTTTCGAGATTCCGCCCCATGATAGACATAATAGGCATGACCACCAACGAAAGAGCATACAGAAAGCTGGGCATGTCCTGGGGCATCATACCCATCATGAGCGAAGAGTTCTATTCCGTGGACGTCCTCTTCCACTATGCAAAGCGCGCCGCGATAGGCACGGGGCTTGTGAGCAAGGGCGACAAGATAGTGCTTACGGGCGGCACGCCCAACGGCAAGAGCGGAAATTCCAACCTGATCAATGTGGAGACCATTCAGTAAGACATTTTTCGCTCAATGCAAAAATTATTTTGTGTTAAGCAATTTTACGCTTAAAAAAGGTCGGGGCGCAACCAATCGGTTGCGCCCCGTTTTTTGTTTGCGGATAAATGACAAAATTTTCGGCGGCAGACTTTTCCGTCCGCCGCCGATTTTCGTTAAGATATCAATTTATCTTAATGTGACATAATACTCGCTGTCCGCATCGAATTGCCAGATGTTTTCGGTATCAAACTTAAGAGTATTCTTCCAGAAACCTTCTACGGGAAGCAACGTATCGTCGATCAACATAACTTCATAGTTAGTGTTATGATCTTCAAATCTTGCATAGCAGTTACGTACAAACGCATTTGCCGCCGTATTGTATCCGCCGAAGATACCCGACGCATTCTTTTCGGCAGTTATGATGGGAGTTGTAGAGCCGGCATGGTATATATCGCCATCGCTTATGCAATTGGTAACAGACATTGACATCATGCCCTTCTGGTAACCGACAATACCACCGCATCTGCTGTCTGCGATAACTGTACCTGCAAAATAGCACATATCGATCGTCAGACTGCTTTCGACAGCCGGCATATAGCCATCATCCCAAACAGCAACAATTCCACCGTTTTCTTTAGTGGTTGCAGAACCGATTATTGCATCCACAAAGCAATTTGTTATGGTAACGTTTACCTTATAGGATTTCGGCGTGCCGTTAGGCTGCATAAAACCGATGATGCCGGCCGCTCTCGCAGAACCACCAGTGCCATAAATCTTATGCTCACTGTCGTTTACAAGAGAAACTCTATCGATGATCAAATCCATACCGGGTTGCTCATATACTCGACCGATAAGAGCCGCTATACGCTGCGTACCGACCGCACTGACATTGTTCAGCTTCAGGTTGCTGATATATCCGCCATAGGCAGAGCCGAAAATGCCGACATTTTGATTGCCTTCAAGAACGATATTTTCAAACGTAATATTCATTACCGAGCCATCTTCAAGGCGATAGAATACAGCCGCCAAGCCATCCGAATTGCTCTTTGCGGTTATGTTGGATATCTTGTGGCCCTGACCGTCGAGCAGCGCTTTGAAACTGCTTTCGCCTATGGACCAGTTGAAATCTGCAAAATCAAGATCAGCTGTAAGCTTATAAATATTTGCAGGGTCGCCACCGCTCTTTGCCAAATCGGCAAACTGCTGAGGCGTGGAGATTTCCACAGTCTGTATAGCTTTGGAATAAATTTCCGACGTAGCATCGCCGTTGGGATTGCATACTACATAGTAAACCGTATATGCCTGCGAATTATCCGCGGTGAATTGCGCATTTACAGAATCGGAAACTATCTGATACGACTGTCCCTGCTCAACCAGTTGTTCAACTGTAGGTTCGCTTGTTGCAGCCATCGCATACAATGTACCCGCCACGTTATTGAGGTCGCCGACAATAGAGAATCCCTGATAGTTGACGCTTATAGTCGGTGCTGACGTGAAATCAACGTCGGCATCGCCGCTTACGACATAAACCGTATACGAATACTCGCCGGACTGGGAACCGCAAGCAACCTTTTCAGTTATAGTGTACACGCCTGCATTCGAGGGGCTGAATCCGGCAACTTCCACCTGATGCAGACCTTTGGATTGAGCATAATAATACGTTGTCTCAACGGTATATGCATCTTCGGGAAGGAGTTTGCCGTTATAATCCGCCGCATTCTGAACGGATACCGCAGGCTTTTCTGCAAGAGAGAACTGTTCAACAATGAGCGTATCGTCAACGACATCTTCGGCAAGAATATCGCCTATCAGGAATTCATTTTTAACCACATTGAGTTTAAATTCCCTCTTTACGCCCGTATCGCCTATAGTTGCCGTTAACGTGACTTCGGTATCCTTATCGGCTGCGCGATATACTGTCGCATAGACTTTCCTTGTGTTCGACTGTGAAACAGTTTCGTCCGTACCGATGGAAATAACGCTTTCGTCGCTTGAAGCCCACTGAATATTCACGCCTGAAAGCGAAGTTACCAACTCAAAATCCTGATATACGGCATCAAGCTTTACAGGGATATATACTGTCTGCCTGAGCGCTTCGGCCAAAGCTGCCTGCTCGGACGTTATGCTGTCATCCGTCAGGTAAGTGTAATCAGGAACAGGGTATCCGCCTGCAGGTACAGCAGAAAGATCTGCACCAATCGAGCCGGCATCGAAACCGAGCACAGAATAATCTTTGATTTTTAACAGATCGCCAAGAGCAATATTCCCGTCCGAATCGCGCCATGCAGTATGAACATGCAATGAGCGATCCACGCCGATATTGTTGGCGGGGAGCTCGGCAAAAATATCAGAAGCAGATGCCGCATCGACGCTTTCACCATTTTTATCCATATAGGTGTTGGCGTCCAAAATTCCATCTATCTTGTTCCATTTTGTGCCTGAAACGAGTAAGCTGTCTTCGGCAGAACCGATATAGGCATCTTCGCCCGAACCAGTTCTTCCGTTAAATACGGACAGTACGCCGCTGAAATTATTGTAGCTGTCTTCACTGCGAGCAATATCTATATTGTTGCATTCTGTATTGCACCCCGATATCATACCGAAGTTTGCATTTACCGTAGACGCCTGTTTATCTATCTTAATATACTCGCCTTTGACAGGCTGTGCCGAAAGGTTATCGTTTTCCTCGCTTATTGCGTTGCCTTTGTCATCAAGCTTATTGCCGTCTTTATCGAGGATGTACCCTTCTTCATCGAGCGAAGCATAAACCTCGTTCAACGCACCGCTCACGCTTTCAACTATTATCCTGTGATCTTCCGAATCAAGAATATAGTCTTCAACGTCAACGGTAACATATTTGGAATTGGTATTTCCCTTTACATCCACAATAGCCGTATAAGGAATATCATCAACTATGGCGGAGTTATTGTAGGATGTAACATTCGTCAGCGAAATGACGCCGGGGTTGGAGTTATCGGTGACGCCGTGCATACGATTGTTGAAAGCAATGCAGTTGTTCATAATAACATCGCCCTCAAGCGTGGAGCCGCCCAGCTTGAACCCGTTTCCGTCGCCATCGCGAGTGAGATAAGTATTGGTATTGGCTTCATTGTAAGCGGAGTCATAGGTATCGCCAAAGAAAGCGTTGCACTCGGCCTGCGTATATTCCAGATAGCCGTTTTCAAAAGCTATGCAGTTATACATTATGACCGTACCGATAATACCTGAATCCACTTTACCATAAAGGTCCCAGCCGTCGTCCGAATTGCGATATGCTATGCAACCGTCGAATACGTTGTGATAACCAACGGTAAGCTTTGCAGCGAAGCCGTCGGCATTTTCGCCGTAGGTTTCGTTATCGTAATTATTGTGCGACGTGCAGTTTTTGATATAGTTATAGCTGGGCCACTGTGTAATACTGGTATATTCGGAAAAGCTTCTTCCGAGTTGCAGGCCCGTGTCGCGGTTATTGTAAAACTCGCAATCCTCAACGACGTTATAACTGCCGCCGATGTACATACCATTGTCGCCTGCACCGCAGATGTCTATGCCTTGCCAATAATAATAGTTGCCGTTTATCTGAACGCCGCGGCTGGTAGACGCAAAATACTGACCGCTGAAGTTCAGCACCGTTTTCTGCGAAGGATCCTGAGCTTCAAAAATTATGTAATCATCATAAGAGCCGCTTACATTGAGCGTAATCGTAAAATTGATTTTATGCTCGCCGGGCATAACCCTTACAATATCGCCGGGCTTCAGAACACTTACAACCTCGTTGGCAAATTTTGTGAAGTCCATGGGATCTTCGGGCGTTGTGCCTGTTGCTGCCGCTCCATCTGCAGGAGTACCCACATAGTACTTTGTGGCGTCGGCTTCGGACGTCTTGTTTACGACCGTGGTATCAGCATTGGCGATATCGAAGGGCGCGGGCGAGCCGCCGACAAACGACAGCCCTCCCAGCGTAGCCGTAGCCGCAACGGCGAGTATTGTTAACGTTGATAAAATCTTTTTCTTTTTACTGAACATTTTAATTTAACCTCCCCGCCTTAATAATTATCCACCATAGTAATGGCACCAATACGGACAGCTCTGCTATTTGCTCCGCTTATATTGGATACTATCGTATATGTGCCGGGCTGAGTAATTTCAAAGGTTATTTCAATGAAATCACTGCCGGTGACGGTATAATATCCACCCGCT
>CASDRK010000013.1 GCA_949283125.1 uncultured Clostridia bacterium | reverse complement strand
TGCACGCAAAAGGGCGGCGGTTGCATTAAAGCAACCGCCGCCCTTCATTGGCTTATATTAAAATGTAAAGTTCCTGCTATATAAGTAGATTTAAATTTTATCTAAAATTTCAGGCAAATTAAAATTTCTTTAAAATTTTTTTCATTCGGCGAGATTCTATGATTTCATTCGGTTAAATTCTGACCTTTGCATGTTTAAACAACTCGAAACACCGAAATATATAGTTCCCGCTAATTAAGTAGATAAAATTTTTATAGAAAATTTCAGTCAATTAAAAATTTTGCAAAAAAATTTTTAAAAATCGCTGAAAAATTCTTTAATTATGCCTATTTTTGTCATATATACTATGTTATAATGTTGCTATGAATGATGAATATTATGACGACAAGCCAACTTTCAAATTCAGACCTACCCATATCAAAAAGCAGCGCAAGCCGCCGTTTGTGCGCGAGTTCGGCTATTTTTCGCCATACCTTTTAAACCGCAAACTCGTTCCCGCCGACCGCGAGGGTTACTACCATTACTATTATATGGAGAGCTATTTCACTCCCCGCGCTGTTAAAGTCGGCAATAAATACGTCAAGGTTTACGATGAGCACGTCTCGCGCAAAAGCGTGGAGGTCACCCTTGAACAGTTCCAGAAGCTCCATAACAAGGACAAGGAAGATTTCAATACAAACCGCTTCGAAGACCAGCAGTTAGAGTTCAATATCAGAATTAAGGACAAGCAAGTCAACCCCTTTTATGCGATTATGGGCAATTGGGACAGGTTCAACCACGAGCCCTTCTGGGTAAACGCTTTCGATTTGGAACGCATGCTGAACACGCTGTCGGACGAGGACCTCGACATATTTTTATACAGCCGCGAAAAGCATATGAAGCAAAAGCAAATTGCCGCCGTTATGGGACTTTCGGAGGCACATATCACGCGGCGAATGAGATTTATCGAGGACAAAATCGAGTACGACATGCTTGACGACGGCGAGCGCACGAAGACGCAAATCAAAGCGATTATGCAGTGCAACCGTTTTATCCGCACGGGCAAGTGCGAAAGCTTCGCCGATGTCTTTGTCTATGATTTTCTCCTGAGCATGCCGCAGGAAATGCAGCTGCGTTACCTCTACCTGATGCGCGGGCAACAGAAGCTGATAAAGTTCTGTTTTCTTTGGGCGTATGAATACTTTTCCGCCGAAACCAAACCCACACTGAACCCCAAAACAGCGCTCAATAAAATAAGCTATCAGCTATATAAAAAGCACGCCGCAAAACTGCGTATCTGGTCGCGGCAGCTTTTTATCGCGCTCGAAATCAAGGTCAACAGCATTGTCCGGCGGTTCGGCATCCGCGACAACAGTCCAAATGAAGAATTCATCAAAACGGTAAAAAAAGCGGCGAAGGCCAGGGGGATGACCGTCGCCGAATACCGTGATAATCTGCTGTTCCCACACGGAAGGGAGAAGATTCTCGCCCGCTTCAGAAAGTACTTAAAGCTCCACCCCGATTACGCCGCCGACTACAAACCTCCCGTCAAACCCACCAACACCGCCACGCGCAATTTTGTAACCAGAAAGAGCAAATAGTCTTAATGCGGGAATACACGCCATAGAAATATTTTATTGTAAAATTTGGTAGTTTTGTTTAATATTGCAATAAATAGTTTATATTTATATCAAGTGAGGATATTTATTCTCATTACTTAAAGGGTACATGTGTACGCCGATAAGGTAATTGGTAAGAGTTTGTCAAGCAATTTAGCTACATATATGACAAATTCTATCAATAGGTGTGTGTCATCAGGTTGTGAATAGGTGATAAAGAAATTTATTGCCATTGCAGTTACCCTCGCCAGATGAACAAGAGAAGTACAATAAAGTAAAGAATTCTTTACTTTATCGTCCTTATAATCGCGCCTGCTATTATTATAGCACAGCAGTAATAAGAGGGACCAGCTTAATATGCGCTACTATTAGCGCAAATTAGTTCCCGTAATGGGAGATGTGTATCCGTCGCGCCAAGAGATTGCTGGTTTATCTGCGACGGATATCTGCTTTTTTGGAGAGGAAATATGGGAAAGAGCTTTTACAAATACAAAGGTTATGCACATTTTGACAAAAGATTAAGTATTGCTGAAGGACGAGTGCGTGCGCAAAACCCAGCTTATGTTGTAAGGCATGGATTTTATCCTTTCCTGCATTTCACTAAAAAAATAAACAGATATTTTCCTGAAAAAGATGATGTGTACGAAAAGCGAGAACCAAAAAAGCGCGAAATTTTTTACGCAGCTCATATTGACAGATATATTTATCAGTATTACGCTCATTTACTAAATAATTATTATAATTCATATGCTGGATTGAACAATATAGATAATTGTGCTGTTGCTTATCGTACAAATAAAAAAGGGAAATGTAATATTGATTTTGCCTATGAAGCATTTAAGTTCATCAAAATGAACTTAAATTCTCTGGTTGTCGTTGGCGACTTTACTAATTTTTTTGATAACCTTGATCATGTATACTTAAAGCAATGCCTGCAAAAAGTATTAGAGGTTAACAAATTATCGCCTGATTGGTTTGCGGTCTATAAGAATATCTGTAATGCTTCCTATGTAAATATTGAGCAGATTCTTAATTATAATAAGAGTTTGGGAGATAGTACATTGCCTACAACATTGCGACAGTTAAATAAGCAGGAAGTAGCATTTTCATTAGAAGAAATAAGGCGGAAGCACCCTAAATGGATCAGACAAGCAAGTAATATCCGCTCTAATTATGGCATTCCCCAGGGCTCGCCTATAAGCGGGGTTTTGGCGAATGTGTATATGATAGAATTTGATTCGCTAATGAAGAAAATGTGTGAAGAGCAGAATGCTTTTTATATGAGGTATTCCGATGATTTTATTTTTATCATTCCTAACCAGACGGAAAGTGAGTTAGAAGATAAAATTAAAATTGTGTTTGGTATTACTGAGGATATTGGCAACAAAGGACGACTTTTACTTAAAAAAGAGAAAACTAAATGTGCGTTTGTAAACGAAGGTAAAATTTATTCTTTAGCTTCAGATGGTCATTATAATACCAATAAAAATGGGGATAAACTTTGTTGTAGTATCAACTTTTTAGGTTTTAGCTATAATGGTAAAAATATCGATCTGAGAAATAAAACAAAGCATAGAAATGAAAATAAGATAGCACACAAAACGCGCAGACTCTATAAGTTTAAAAAAGGCTACAAACTACGAAAAGATGGTAGCAAGGTCAATATTAGTCTTAATGGAGTAAAACGTACTTATTATCCCGTTTATAGGGTTGATATGAATGGGCAGCGCAAGTCAACATTTAATTCATATATAAAGCGGAGTATGAAAATATTCCGCGGAGAAGAAGCCATTCAAGATTATTTTATAAAACGAAAGGGTCGCATCAGTAAGATTATAAATAAAACAATATCACAGGTAGAAAAACAGCGCCAATTAAAAGAGAAGGCTAAAAACTAGCCTTCTCTTTTATAATTCACGGCCGAGGATAAAATCGGTGCTGCACTCAAACAGTTCCGCCAACCTCACAATATTATCAACGGTTGGTGCACGCTTACCATTCTTCCAATCGTAATATCGGCTTTTTGATATGCCGGTGCCGTGATAAATTTTATACGAAGAACATTTAAAATAATCTTTTAAAAATTCAATCTGCTCATTGAACGGAGGACAGGTTTTAAATGTCTGCTCTTTGTTTTCTTCCGTCCTGCCGAGCAGAAAATCAGTGCTGCATTTGAAGTGTTCAGCAATGGCAACAAGGCTTTCTACTGACGGCACGCGCTCGCCTCGTAAATATCTTGTAATTGTAGAAGGTTCGGCATTTAATGCTTCGGCTAATGATTTTGCCGTCAGACCATTATCAAAAATCAGCTCATTTAACGTTTCAGAAAATTTCGACAAAATAACCATAACAAAGACCTTTTTCTACAAAAAATTATGCCCCATTTTGGCAAATATTCCTTGCTATTTGCCTTGATGGTACGGTATAATATAAGTACGCAATGAGTGCGCACTATTGCAGAAAAATTTTAACGGAGGTACGTTATGGAAAACGTGTCGAAAAATTCTACAAATGATAAAGTTTTGTCGCAAATGAAGTTGGAAAATTTACATATTTCACCCGAGGATATTTTGTGCAGCCTTCAGCCGCTGATAGCCGAATACTTTGACGGCGACTGTGAGTGTTCATGCGACGGCATAACTTACACCGCCGCCAACGGTCAGAAATTTCACATCTTGACCGCAGAGATAAAATAAGCGGAAGTTTAATAATCTCTCGCAAAATCAGCGCGGCGGAGTTCCCTCCGCCGCGCTAATTGACAATATGTAACAAGCTATATTGACACTTTATACAAATAATGGTATAATTATCTTGTTATTTTATAGGAGTCTCTTGTATGAATAGGTGCTTGTATAATAGCAGTTTTAAAGATTTTATAAATGCTGACGAAAATTTAATATTCGGCATTTTGTGCGAAGGCTATCATGGAGAAGCTCTTACTACTACAAGAGACGCTTGGAGAGCTGAAATCTCAATTATGAAGGATATTCTGCGTCATTTTGACTCCGGTGAAATTATTTTTGAATATGATATTCCTCGCCTTGGCAAGAGAATTGACGTGGTATTACTGCTAAGCGGAATTATATTTTGCCTTGAATTTAAGGTGGGTGAATCAAAAATTTTGGAGGCCAATATCGATCAAGTTCTTGACTATGCGCTTGACCTGAAGAATTTTCACAAATTCAGTCAAGAACAAATTATCGTCCCCGTTTTGATTGCCACAAATTATCCTCGCTCTACTAAAGATATTCAAATGTCTGTCTATGACGATAGGGTAGTAAACCCCATCGTTACGGGTACAGCTGGAATATATACTGTGATATCTGAAGTGTTGAGAGCATTTCCCAATGAACCGCCCATTAATCCCAATTGGATTATAAGCCCCTATGCTCCTACGCCGACTATTATCGAGGCAGCCAAAACCCTATACGAAAACCACTCCGTTGAAAATATAACGAGACACGAGGCGGATAAGATTTCTACCGACCAAACTATTGACTATATTTTAAAAGTAATACAGGAAAGCAAACTGAATCAAGAAAAGAGTATCTGTTTTGTGACGGGAGTGCCCGGCGCGGGGAAAACTCTTGTCGGTTTGGAAGTGGCAATCAGGCAGACATATCAGGGAAATAACGAGCCTGTCAAAGATGAAGGCGCAGTATATTTATCGGGAAACGGTCCACTGGTTGCGGTGCTTATAGAAGCACTCGCGCAGGACAATTTTAAAAAATGCCGCGAGAGAAATGAACCAAAAAAATTAACAGATTCTCGCCGTGAAGTGAGTAAATCTATTCAGATGATACACCGCTATCGCGATAATATGCTGGCCAAAATTAAAAACCCTGTTGAAAACGGCGTCCTTGAAATAGACCCGCACAAGGCGGTAAAAATGGAGAAAGCCGGCTTCGGCGAGGTTGAACACGTTGCAATTTTTGACGAGGCACAGCGCTCTTGGACGCATAAAAGACTTGCAGATTATTTAAAGCGAGGGGGAACTTATGGCAATAAGCTCAAAGTCCCCAATTTCCCCATGTCGGAAGCGGCATTCTTGGTTTGGTCGCTCGATCAGAGAGAAGATTGGGCGACGATAGTGTGCCTTGTGGGCGGCGGACAGGAGATAAACACGGGTGAGGCCGGAATATCAGAATGGATAAAGGCGTTGAACGAAAAGTTCCCGCATTGGAAGGTCTATATATCCCCCAAACTTACCGAGCCGGAATATGCCGAAGGCAAAGTCAATGAGCTTTTAGGTGACAATAAAAACGTAACTTATTCAGAGAGTTTGCATTTAAGCGTTTCCCTTCGCTCTTTTAGGGCGGAAAAACTGTCCGCCTTCGTTCACTCGCTGTTGTCTTTTGACGGACAGGCGTCCGAAATTTATAATGAAATAAAGGCCAGGTATCCTATCGTCTTGACGAGAGACATTCTCAAAGCAAAGAAATGGCTTCACAACAAAGTTCGCGGGACCGAGCGCACAGGTGTGCTTATAACAAAGGAATCGGCAAGGTATAAACCTTTGGGTATTCACGTTTTGCCTTCGGGTGACGAAAATGCTGTCCACTGGTTTTTGGAAGATAAAATTGATACCCGCTCGTCCAACTATCTTGAGGACGCGGCCACTGAAATTCAAGTGCAGGGCTTGGAGCTCGACTATACATGCGTGCTTTGGGACGCGGATATGCGGTATGAAAGCGGAGAATGGCACTTCTATCGCTTTAACGGTCAGACGAAATGGGTCGAGCAAAAGGGAGATACCGAGAGCAAGCAGGAGCTGATGAAATATATGCTCAACGCATATCGTGTTTTGCTCACACGCGCAAGAATGGGAATGGTAATCTGCGTGCCCTATGGCAACTCAAATAAAACAGTCAGTGGCTTTTGGGAGGATAGCACGCGCCTTCCTGAATATTACAATGGCACCTATGAATATTTGAAGAGTTTAGGGATTGAGGAGATATAAAAGTAGTTAGTTGTAGCGGTGCTTCGAGCATAGGTTTACGATTCAAGAATCTCAATCCTCACAATGTTCTTTGAAAAGTAAATAAATTTATTAAGCAATTCTGTAGTAAATTTATGAGTAGAAATTTCTTTGATATTGTCAATAGTAATTTTTTTGGACCTCTTTCCGGTAAAAGGAGGGAGGTCAATTATGCATTGCTTAAACTTTTGAACGAAGAGATGGGAAGAAGCATGGAGTATGTAGACAGAGCCCAGGTTATAAGCATTATAGCCGACTACTTCAGCTTTCACCCCGGCGCCGATATGACGGATGACGAGACGGACGAGCGCCAGACCGATGTTAAAAAAATGGCGGCGCTTAAGGTAGTTTACTTTGAAAAGACGGGCTGGCTTTCCGCAGAGCGCGGCAACGATTTTAAAGTTGCATACCAGATGGAACCCGCCGCGATAGAAATTTTGTCGGCAATGGCAAATGTGGAAAACAACGAGACGAGACCCGTTGAATATTCGGGCTATGTGTATGACATATATTCGCGGCTTAAAAATTTTGACGTATCGCACAGCACCGAAATTTTAGAGCAGCTTGCGCGAACGTCAAAAGAGTTGAATAACAGTTTGAGAAGCATTAACAAGACGATAAAGTCTTACCTTGATGATCTGATAAACGACGACACGCTCACCATGCGCGACATAATTGAAAAGATATACAACAGCTATCAGAATAACGTGGTGGCGAAGGCATTTTATAATCTGAGAGTGACGGACAACCCGTCGAAGTACAAGAACGATATTATCAAATGGATTGACGAATATTTATATGAAAAAATGGGGCAGATGCTGCAAAATTATCTCGACGTAAAGGCGACGGATAAGGACCGCGGCAGTATGCATAACCAGGCCCAGCAATATATAACGGATACGCTGTATTCCATAAGAGATCAATTTGAGAATATAGAAAACACTATATCTATTCTCGACAGCCGCAACACAAAATATCTCACAACGGCGACTTCGCGCGTCAAATATCTCATGGACGAGGGCGTCGACTTTGAAAGTAGAATACACGGCATTTTAAAGACAATGTACAATTCCACTTTCAGCGATGAGGATACGTTAGAATTCCCCTCGCGGCAGTTCGGAAAGGTTGACGAAAACTCGCTCTACACATATACGAGGAGGCGGGGGAAGGCGAGATCGCAGATTGAAAGAGTTGAACCGACGGCTTCGCCCGAAGAGCTTGAGCGCGAAAGAGAGCGCCTGCGCATGCAGGTAGAATTTTCCATAAAGAGCATAAATGAATTTATCTGTAAACATCTCGAAGGCAAAACTTCGATAGAGGCGAAAGATATTGTGCTGGAGAGCGAAAAAGATTTGTATAAACTGTTCATCGCGCAGATATATGCTGGCTCCGAATACACCAAGTACGACGTAAAGCTCAAAGACGAATTTTTTGAGTACGGCGCGCACAAAATGACTAATTTTACGATTTATAAAAGGTGATAAAATGGGTAAATCTTTACAAGCTGCGGCAAAAGATTTTGCGGAAAATTACGATTTGTTGAAAGAGAGCGACAGGGAGTTGTTTTCAAGGCTTTGCAACAAGCTTTTGATGAACAACTTTATATATGGTCAAATTAAAGCAGACCGTGAGGACTATCGTTCAGTTTTAAAATTGAAAAACGAGATAACCGACTATTTTTACCTTATAGATTATTCGCTCGAACACGACGCCAACTATAAAATTTTCTATTTGCGTTCCAACGACGGCAAGGGCAAAATTAAACTCAAAAAAATGGAATCTGTCCTTGTATTACTCTTCCGTAAGTTCTATTACGTAAAGAGTAAGGAGACGGGAACGTCTGTTGAAATATGTGTATCGTTCGATGAACTAGCTGACGAAATAAATAAAACACATATATTCAAGGACAGAATGAATAAGCAGCTCATAAAAGACCCGCTTTTAGCGCTCAGAAGGCTCAAACTTATCGGCTTCGACGCACTCAACTTCAACACGACCGACCTGTTTGAAATTTATCCCACTATCATTCACGTCGTGACGATCGAAGATTTAAAAATGATAGAGGACAAGCTCGCCTCATACCAGAACACCGACGACGGGGAAAGCGAAGATGAAACTGACGAAGATTAAACTTATAAATTGGCACCTTTTCACCGATAACGAGATAAATGTAAATGGCAACCTGCTTATTACGGGCGATAATGGCAACGGTAAATCAACCCTTATCGACGCAATATTTTATATGCTCTCCGGCGGGGACGAAAAAAACTTTAATGTAGCGGCGAACGTGGCTGGCGATTCGCGCTCGTCACGGCGTACGCTCGCCTCCTACATGCGTGGTAAACTCGGTAGCGAAGGAAAGGAGTATTTAAGAAACGACGCAACCGTTATAACTCACATAGCTCTTGAATTCTATGATGAATACGAAAGGGAATATAATGTGCTTGGCTGTGTGCTAGCGATTGAAAATAGCTCAAAGCCAAAAGAAAAGTTTTATATTGCCCGTAAGTGTGCGACGAAGGACTTGAAATTTATTGAAGTTGACGGCAACATTTTAAATTTCAACACTTTTAAAAATGTCAATTCGGCTGTGGATATTACTCAATTACCCGAAACAAATGTAGGTCGCAGAACAAGAATTGCACAGTTTATGCAGATAACTAACGCGGCGAAATATTTTGACCTATTGCAGGCTTCCGTTGCATTTAAACCAATAAATTCAAATGTATCTGACTTTGTTTTTCGCTTCCTTTTAAAGGAGGATGATATTGATATAAGCTCACTCGCCACCGAGCTGACGCGTTACCGCGAAATGCGCGACATTATACAAGGCGAGCGCAAAAAAATTGAGTGCCTCGAAAGTTTTATTCAAAAGGCGGAAACGTATGTTGAAAATCTTCAGGAGATTAAACACCTCGATATTTTCAGCAAAGAGCGCGAAATTAATAGAGTGCAAAGCGCCTCAAAACGCAATGAAGAAAAAATCGCAAAAATCGATCAGGAATGGAATGATGCCGACATGGAGCGGCAGACAATTGAAGACAGTATCCGTTCGCTCGAAAACGAAATTATAAATATAGAGCAGGGCGAAGAGTTAAAAAATATACGTGAAAACGAAGCACGTTTAAAGCAACTGAATGACGCGTTTTCTTCGCTCGAAGAAGAGAAGGATAAGTTAGAGTCAGGATTGCTTGTCGAAGAAGATATTGCCAAAAAATTTGGTCTGGAGTATGACTTTTTCAAGTACATAAACTCTGGTAATATTGTTCTCTTAAATAAGCTTCTTGAGAAATACCGCGAGGATATACGCGCGGCAAACGAAAGACTTGCCGATGACAGAGCGATAAATAAAAAGGATATTGAATCCTGTAAAAACGAAATTTATGACCTAAACCGACAGCTGCATTTTTTGAATAACGGCAAGAACAATTATCCCAAGAGGGTGACAGATTTAATAGCTGTAATCAAATCGGAACTCAAAGAAAAGTACGGGATAGATGTATCGGTAAAGCCCTTATGTGAGTGCATAGAAATTATCGACAAAGAATGGACAAATGCAATTGAAGGCTATCTGGGCTTTCACCGCTTCGACCTCATTATTTCTCCTGAATATTTTTATGACGCAGCAGAAATTTACGAGCGCAACGTGCACAGTATGGGCATATACGGCATAAGCGTAGTCAACACAGGCGCGCCCGCAGCTAATGTAGACGAGCGTTCGTTGTACGGCAAAATAACCGTGCTCAATCCCAATGCCGATGCAATCTGTACAAAACTGCTTGGCAGAGTAACTTGCGTCGATAACGTAAGAGATTTCAAACTCGGCACACATTGTATCACAAGAACGTGCATGGTGTATTCCAACGATTCAGTAAACGCCATCAACCCCAACAATTATGCCGTGCCGTTCATTGGAGAAGATTCGGTAACGAGGCGCAAGCAGCTATTGAATACAAAAATAAAGGAAGCCGAAAGCAGACTTTCGGAGTTAAAGAAAGCTGAAAACGACATCAGATTGAAAACCCTTCAAATGGGTAGAAGTAAGCCACCCGAAAAGAACGTTCCCGATTATTGGGCAGAGCTCAAGAACAAGCGTAAAGAGATTGAAGAAATCAACGCGCATCTGGCTGAATTGAAGGCGGATAAAGATATTGTCGCAGTGTCGTCTCATCTGGAAGTCTTGCGCCGCCGTTGTGAGGAAAAGTACACAGCTAAGTCTCAATGTAAGATAAAGCTTGATAGTTTGTCAAATGAACGTAGCAAATATTTGTTGGAATCAGGTCGACTTCAAGACCAACTCGACAAGTTGACCCACACATATACTTCAATGACGGCAGATTTATCCGATTCAAAAGCGTATGAATTGTTCAGAGAGCAATTTATATCTTCGGGACACGACCCCGAAGCCGAAATTGCCCGTAGAAAAAAATTCAACGACAACAACGTTGATATAATCAAGATGGGTATGCGAGAGTACGTCAAAGATTATAATGCTAATCTATCCGCCGAAATTGAGCTTGTGAACGACTTTATCGGGGAATACCATAAAATTAAAGATAGATCACTCGCTAATACAGAGGCACAGGCAAGACAGGCGTTTGAAAATGCTCGGACGGCGTTTAACGAGAACTTTATCTCCAAGCTCCGCTCAAAGATAGAAGGCGCGGAAAACACGCTTAAGGACATAAACAAAAGTCTCAAACGTCATCCCTTCGGAAGAGATAAAGAAGTTTATAGTTTTGTCATGCAGGATAGCGGCGATGGTGAGATGCGTGAGTACGCAAAAATTATCATGTCTGGCAAGGAGATTGGGCAGAAAGACCTGTTTACCGAGCTTTTAGACACCCGCGAAAAAGAAATTATGCAGACGCTTTTCGATAAACTTGCCGCTATTGGCGATTCGGCGCAACTCGATAAGGAGCGGAGCAAGTTTCTAGATTACAGACAATATAAAAGTTATGATATCGTAATCGAAAATGCGCGCGGAGAAAAATTCTATTTTTCTAAAATCAACAAGGAAAAGAGTGGCGGCGAAATGCAGACTCCATTCTATGTAATAATCGGCTCGTGTTTCAACCAACTTTTAAAGGCAGAGGAAATTGTTACAGGGGCCTGCATAGCCGTGTTCGACGAAGCCTTCAACAACATGGACCAACCGCGCACCATAACACTTATGGAATACTATAAGCAGTTGAACATTCAGCTTATAATAGTTGTTCCCACAAACCATTCGCAGAGCATTATTCCTTATGTTGATACGGTCGTCGCACTTGTCAAAAAGGATAATGTGATCAACGAAACTTACCTTTATAACAATGGATGAATTTGAATACGGCGTATTGACCAGCCTTGTTAAAAAATACAACGACAGTGTTGTGTCAAAGGGAGGGTCGTGCAGAAATTTAAAAATCAGCCTTACGCTCAAACACAAGGCTTTGTCCTCCTACTCTGGCAGGGATAGCTTTAAATTTATCGATGACAACGATAAAAAGTTGGCCGCCCTGGAAAAGAGGGGGTATATTTTCGTGCGCCGCGATAAAAACGGTGCGCTTGAAAGCGTAGACCTCAATATATCCGCCGTTGAAGAGGTTATCAAGGTGTGCGGGCTCGACAGCAAAAGTGTACATCTAAAAAATATCTTGGAAATTTTGCAAAACACTCCTGTTTACGGCTTTACAGTGCAGTTTGTTCATTCGGAGCGAGAATATGTGGCAACTAAATACGAATGGCACAAATCTTATTATGCCGATGAGGGCGAGTTATCTTTAATCATTAAGGTTTTGAACGCTATGGTCTCACAGTCAGAGGAAATTATGGAGCGCGATTTTTCTGTCAGGGTTCTCGGTGATTCTAAAGCGTTTGCTCACATTAGCAATAAGGTCGTGGCCATTGCGAAAAAGTTCGATAGCCAATTAGTCTTCGAGGAAGGTGACAGCGCTGAATACATTCTGCAAAATTACAATATCGTAAAAAATTCCACCTATGCACTCATCAAAGGCAACCTTAAATTTGAGCTCAACGGGCAAGCGATTGATTTGAATAAGCTAGGCTTTGAATATGCGCTCAGCGACGCAATGATTAAAAATATAAAGTTTTTATCGCCCTCCGCAAACACTCTCTTTACGGTCGAAAATCTGACAACTTTTTATAAATTCAAATTGGAAGACTGTGTTGTTGTCTATCTGGCGGGCTTTCACAACCACACCAAACAGATGCTTCTTAAAAAGTTATATGCCGACTGCGCCTTCAAAAAATGTTATCATTTCGGTGATATAGACGTCGGCGGATTTATGATATATAACAATCTTGTCCGCTCTACCAGCATTCCGTTCGAGCCGTATTGCATGGGAATAAAGCAGCTTAAAGAACACACATATGCTCTAAGGCCGCTCACCTCAAACGACAAAAAGCGGCTTGAGGATATGCAAAACGATGAGCAATATTCCACTTTTCATGAGACGATAGCTTATATGCTCGCCCACGACGCCAAACTCGAACAGGAAGCATTGGATTAACGGAGGTTATAAACATGGATTCATCTGCTGCTTTAAGAAGTGACAATACATCAAAAGGCAAAATATTTCAACTTGCCGTAAAAGAATTATTGGAAAAGTTATACAATAAAGAATTTTTGCTTGAATGTCCGGTTAATATCGGAGTCCCGCCTAAGGCTCATAAATTTGATATTGTAAGTAGTGATAAAACTGTTGTGGTTGAATGTAAGTGTTATAGTTGGACATCCGGAGGGAATAATCCAAGCGCAAAATTATCTACCGCAAACGAGGCACTCTTATATATGTCATTTCTTCCCGATAATTGTGAAAAGCTTCTATTTATTTGTCATACAGATAAAATACACAAAAAAGAGGAATCTTTAGCACAGTATTATGTGCGAACCTATGGCTCATTTCTACGAAACGTAAAAGTTATGGAGTATGATATGGAAACTCAGCAACTTTTACCGCTCAGGGGTAAGTTAAATTGCTCTAATTATGGATGATAAGTGGTTTTGTGATGAGGAGGCTGGTATGAAGTGTTTATATGAATTAAACTATGAATTACTTGAAGATTTAGTAAAAGGAAAACTAAATTTAGAAAATTGGCTTATACGTAATCAAGATATAAGACGTAGGAAAGATGCGATATCTTATTCCGATAGGTATGCAATATTAAAGAATAGAGCGTCCGAGTTGTCTTTTTTATTTAGTGAAACAGAGATTGTCTCCTGGTTGGATACATTAAGTATCTTATGGAATGTCTTTAATAATATTGGTGATGAATATCTAAGACACAATATACATATATTTCAAGAATATTGTATTCCTTTCTCCAATAAACGTGCCGATTATTTATTGGCCTACGATAATAAAATTTTAATATTAGAATTCAGCTTTAGCAAATTAGGTTATGAGTTCAATTATGAAACAAAATTGCAACAAGCAATTGGCTATAAGGAATTATTAAGCAATATACTTCCACATGAAGTGGATATTGGTACATACACATTCTTGATAGAACCTGAGGAATCAGAGTATGGTAAAATGTATTATGTGAATGACAGTAATGATTTGCCAAATGATTGGAAAATGAATTCATTGGCTGAATACATCGAGCATTTTTTCAAAAAGAATATTAATCTTGCAGTGGAGTCTTTAAAAAAGTATGATTAAGAAATTAAGTATTTAAAGGAGGATTTATGAAACAGGTTTGTCAGTTTTTGAAGGATGCGGGGACATATTACCTCGCAACGATGGATGGTGACCATCCGAGAGTTAGGCCGTTCGGTACGGCTCATATTTTTGATGACAAGTTGTACATACAGACGGGCAAAGGCAAGGCGGTCGCCAGGCAGATTAACGCAAATCCCAAGGTGGAAATATGCGCGATGAAGGGCGACGAGTGGATTCGTATCGAGGGTACGCTCGTTCTGGACGACCGTGTGGAGGCTCAGGAGAGCATGCTTGATGCCTATCCTTCGCTCCGCAAAATGTACACGACGGGACTCGACGGTAACACAGCTGTATACTATTTCAAAAACGCCACGGCGACAATATACTCATTCTCCCACGCGCCTGTTGTAATCAAATTTTGATTGTTATTACCGTTAAAATTAAGGCATTGAATTAATGAAGTTTAAAAAGTTTTTTAACTAAGTTCTGCGGCGCTGGTTTTGTTTCGGCGCCGCAGTTTATTATTGAAATATGGATTATGAGACTACTAAAATATTGGTAATATATTGACAAAATGGCAGGAAATTACTAAAATATTAGTACTATGATTAAGAACACTTTCGATATATCCGACTTTGTGCCGGCACAGTCGTTGACGGGCACAATATATGAGCTTGTAAAGCGAGAAAAGGCAGCGCGTAAGGCTAAAAAGTATACCCAAAAGAAGCTTGCTATACGCACAGGGGTGAGTTGTGGTTCTATCCGTAGATTTGAGCAGACGGGCGAAATATCACTCCTTTCGCTCGTAAAAATCGCCAACGCGCTCGATTGTCTTGAAGACTTCAACGAACTCTTCAAAAAGCCGCCCGTCACCAACATAAGAGATTTGAAATTATGATTATCGACATAAAAAGTTTTAATCATTAAGAGTTAAATAGAAGTCAGAGTGATAATTTATTAAAAAAGTCTATAATATGACAAAGCCGCAGCGGAATTTTTCTGCTGCGGCTTTGTCTTTAATCTGAATCATCGTCGTTTTTCCGACTGTGCCAGTACTTATCGTTGTTGGGATTGCATTGATTAGCGTGATTATCAAGCTTATCCCAATATGCATGATTGTTGGGGTTATGCTGGTTGGCATAATCATTGAGCTGTTGCTGCGTGTGGGGATGATCCGATACACCACGTCCCTTACTCATACATTACCTCCTTTTAGTTTAAAATATTCGGACTGGGGTGTCTTTACTAATTTATCATTGTAAAAATCTATAGATATAACTTTCCAGTCATTATCAAAAATTATAAGGTGTCCGAACTTTTCCCAATCTTCACATTTATCAAATTGCTCTTTTTTATCAAAAATGAGCTTCTTGCAGCCCATCAACCGCCATTTAAAATAATCATTTACTATATCGTTTGGGATATTGTGGGCTTTAGCTGCAAAGAAACAGTTAGTTTTAAAATCAGTAGGTAACCCATCAATGCCATGAACTATAAGCTGATTTAAAAAGTTTACACTTAAAATACTTGATGCAATTGAACAGAGTTTTTGAATTCTGTTATGGTAATTCTCTTTAACGACATCACCTTGTAATAATATAGATACCTCGTCGCCATAAACATATGCCACTCGTGAACTTTGAAAAAAATTGCAAAGTTCAATTGCTGCATTAGTTAAACATTCAAAAACTTGCTTTTTAATGCTTCTATCTACCGCCTTTAGGTATCTACTTGTAAATTTTACTCCGTCAAGGTGAATTACAATATATTCGTCGCTCCTCAATATGATGTCTGCTTCTCTTATTAACGGGAGAAATTTTTCTCCTGATTTTGTGTATTCAAATTGCGTTACCTTCTTTTGCATATATCACCTCATCAGTCGTCCGAATAGCCGAGTACCTGCCTAAGCATGCTGTAAGCAGCTTTTCGCTTTGCCTCTTTTTTGACGGGTAAATCGTAACTATAATAAAATTCCTGCCCGTCGACATGGCATTCGCAATGCCATACAGGGTTGCCATCGTCGTCATGATATTCTTCAAAAATGTATTCCGGCATATTGATATAACCCTTTTGGGCGAGTTCCTGCAATTGATTTATGGCGCGGCTTTCATCGGGTTTGCCTACTTCATCTTCCATAGTCAGCAGCATATTATTTTTATCGAGATATTCGTAAGCTTTAGCCGCTGCATCCATTCTCGCCTGGCTTTTGCTGTAACCTTCGCCCTCGAAATATCCGTCTATATCGGGTAATGTCAGCTCGCAGGTGTATTCCTCAGCATTTTCATCTTCTAGATATACATTATATAGTGGAAGTTCACCGTATTGTTTCTGTGACCACTGTTGAATAAGGTCGACATAGTTTTCGTCATCGTTAAAGCCGTTTTCAAGGTAATATTCTATATCGAGCATTTTTTCGACTACGTCCTGAATTTCATCTATATCCCAGCTGCTATCTATTGCTACGGCCCCGACTATAGCTTCGAACAAGTCCTCCTTGACGTGCTCTTCATCTTGTACATTTTTCTTTATGTCGCTGTTGCCCATTATCAGGTATTTGTTAAGTCCGAGAATATTAATTCTGTGTGCAAGCATAGAACTGTTGACAAGCTTTTTTTTGATTTCGGTAAGCTTACCCTCCTTATATTTAGACGAGAACTCTCCGTCTTTTTTAAAATTTCCATAATATTCGGCAAGTTTCTTTATAACTATGAAATCAAGAGCCTTGTCGCCAATAAATTCCAGTACTTCGTTGTTTTCGCCGCCTTTCTCTTGAGAGTAAGAACGCCTTATGAATGCTTGTTGCAAAATCATAGTTTCGTTGAACTCATATTCAAGGAGTTGTTCAATTTGTTGTAAATCGCGATTGTTCATGGTTACCTCCGTAAAGTAAATTAATTGAAGGCAATAAAAAAGCCTCCGCGTCGGGAGGGCATAATAATAGCCTGATAAAAGGTGCACTACTTCCGTGAACCAAATCAGGCACAACTAATTAAAAAGTGTTTCGTAAACCAATATTATTTGAAATGGCTCACTTGCATAAGACAAATCAAACAAGCTAATTTTACGACCGACCGTTTAGTTGGTTATACCCTTAGACAAACTAATGATAACATAGAAGAATAGTTTTGTCAATACAATTGACTAAAATCAAGTGCAATAAAAACCCGTCCGCCAGGGATTCTGGGGGACGGGTGTGTTGATTTGTTAACATTTGGGAAGTTGAAGGAAGATGTTGATTTTAAACAAAGTCGGCGCGGACTGAAAAGTTGCATTTTCGGGCGGGTAAGAGCAGGTTTTGGCTCAAAACCGCCCGTTTTTAATGATTTTTACTATGTTAAATTTTAACAAATTTTCGGTGCTTATGCCTTAAAATCCCTCGGTTGAACAAACCGTATCGGTTCAAGTCCGATCACAAGCACCATCGAAAAAGCGCTCATTTTGAGTGCTTTTTCGTTATTTACTGAAATATAAGTTTAAGACTGCCAAAATTTTGGCAATATATTGACAATATAAAGAATTATTGCTAAAATATTAGTACTATGATTAAGAACACTTTCGATATATCCGACTTTGTGGCGGCACAGTCGTTGACGGGCACAATATATGAGCTTGTTAAGCGTGAAAAGGCGGCGAGGAAGGCAAAAAGGCTCACCCAAAAGCAACTTGCCGAGCGCACGGGCGTGAGCTATGGTTCTATCCGCAGGTTTGAGCAATCGGGCGAAATATCGCTCCTTTCACTTGTAAAAATCGCCAACGCGCTCGATTGCCTTGAAGATTTCAACGAGCTCTTCAAAAAGCCGCCCGTCACCAACATCAGGGACCTAAAATTATGATTACCGATATTAAAAAGCTCACCGTAAAATACAACGGCAAAATCGTCGGCTATCTTGCTCAGCTCGACGAGGGCATCGCCTTTCAGTATGACGAGAAGTGGCTGAAAAACGGCTTCAACATTTCTCCCTTTTCGCTGCCGCTTGAAGATAGGGTTTTTATCAATAGAAAGGACATATTCGGGGGGCTGTACGGCGTTTTTGCCGACTGTCTGCCCGACGGGTGGGGCGAACTTCTTGTCGTTCGTATGTTGGCCAAGCGCGGCATAAATTACAGCCGCCTGTCTCCGCTCACAAAGCTCACGCTAATAAGCGGTCAAGGGCTGGGAGGGCTTACTTTTGAACCCAATCAGGGCAAGCCGGACTATGCGCAGACTGTCGAACTCGACCTGATATGCAGGGAAGTAAACGACATTTTAAACGACGACGCCGACAACGCAACGCTTGACGAAATTTACAGCCTCGGCGGTTCGAGCGGCGGCGCCCGCCCCAAGGCACACATTAAAATTGACGGCGAGGAATGGATAGTAAAGTTTCCCTGCCGCCTTGACCCTCCCGATATAGGTGTAGCGGAGTATAATGCCAACCTCGCCGCCAGAAGGTGCGGGCTGAATGTAAATGAGTGCCGACTGTTTCCTTCGGAAATCTGTTCGGGTTATTTCGGCGCAAAGAGATTTGACAGAACGCCCGAGGGTCGTGTACACATGATTTCGCTGTCCTCGCTTCTGGAGACGTCACACAGAATTCCCAACCTCGATTATATTCATTTAATCAAGGTTACCCAGCGAATATGTGCCGATGAACGCGATTCTTACGAGGCTTTCGGTAGAATGTGTTTCAATGTATTTTACGGAAACAAGGACGACCACGGCAAGAACTTTGCCTTCCTTTTCGACGAGAAGCGGGACGGCTACAAGCTGTCTCCGTTCTACGATATAACGCGCACGCCCGATAAAGCCGAGCATGAAATGACGGCAGCAGGCAGCGGCAATCCCACGGAGAAAGATTTAATAGAGGTTGCCCGCCAAACGGACCTGGATATCGGGAAGTGCAGGAAGATTATCAACTATACAAAAAATTCTTTAAAATGCTAAATTTGAAGTTAATATAATAAAGGTATATGGCGAGGCGCATTTAATGCGCCTCGCCATATACCTTTCAACACCATATCGCTTTACTATGTATTGACTTATTTTGAAGCTGATGATAAAATTCTACTATAACTTAACGCTTCTATTATGTTTAATATTCGTTGTTTAAAATTTCAGGGAGAACAACTGACCGATTTGTTGCTATGATATAGCCAAGAAAACAAAGGAGGTCGTTATGAACTACTATAAAGTAGAAGCAAAATGCGGACACGTGAGAAAAAGCCATTATATTATTAAGTCATTTTATGTTAAAGCAGATAACGGAAAAGAGGCGGCAGCAAAAGTTCGCCTGTTTCCAAGGGTTAAACATGACTGGAAAGATGCAATTAACGCGGTGTGTAAAATATCTCATGAAGAATACATCGCCGGACGTGTTGACGCGAATAATGATTTGTATTTTAGGGTGACTAACTCTACGGATCAACGGGCTTGCAAATGCGTTGCTTATGATGAAGTTTATGAACGTGCAATGCCGAAAAAAAGGCTGAGAGAGAATAAAACTTTTTATTATATAAAAATGCAAAAAATAATTTCCAAAGATATGAGAAGGCAACTTTCGGAGGTAGTATAAATGGATAAGGTGTTAATCGGAAAATTTTTAAAGAGTTTACGTGAAGAAAAAGGACTAACACAAGTACAGCTTTCTTTAAAATTTAATGGTGGATATTCAGATGCAGCTATCAGCAAATGGGAAGGCGGCAAATCTTTGCCGAATATAGATGACCTGAAACGACTGGCAAATTATTTCAGAGTGACAGTTGATGAAATCCTGAACGGAACGAGAAATGAAGAAACTGACTTTGCAGAGAGATATTTTATCTGTGACGATAAGTGGATGTCGCGATATAACCCTGATGAGTTGTATCAAATCAGAGAAGAGCAGGAGTTGATTATAGAAACAAGGTTTAAAGAGCTTTTAAGAAAGATGGTAGACGATGGTCTTTCAGTAAATGAAGATAATGAATTTGATTTTATAGTCAATAATTTTTATCAGGTTTTTCTTCCTGCGATTGAATCTAAAAACGAAGAAGCTTGTCGTTATTCTATGGCAGAGCTTAATATGTGGCTTGGAGATATCGATTTGTGTTGCCATGATGTGTTGCCTGATGTACTGGCTGGTATAAAGTTTGAAATATATAAGCAGTCAATGCTTATGCATAACTGCAGTACAGATGAAAAAGTATGGGAAGCCGGCAAAAAATTTATATTCAGCAAGCGGCAAAATATATGGCGGGATATTAATAATGCAATTGATGACGACGAAAACGCTGTGTGCAACAGAATTCAGAAACTCGATGATGTTGAAAAAGATATATTACTGGCTGCAATTCAGACAATCAATGTAACAAGTACCTACGATGAAAAAACCTATATGAAGTTATATCATCGTGAATATGATGAGGAGCAGCTTACAAAGCGCGCCATAAAGCTTTTAATCGAGTGTGGAGCGAGGTTAAATAACAAGCTTTTGGGATATTGGAGGACAATAAATTGGTCATATAATATTGTTGATACACTGGTCGATTTGCATAAAAAATATAAAAAGCCCTTACTCGTATCGGTTTTTGAAGATAATAAATATCAATTCTTTACTGTTGAAAACAACAAAAATAATCGTGCCGTTCTAGGGAAAGAATACAATAATGATGTTTTTAATGAAGCCGATTTTACAGCTTTGGAAGAAAGATTATATTCCGGAAATAATACAATTTTAATGCCATTTAAAGATTGGTCTTGCGGTAATAGCGAGGAAAGTGCTTTTATCTATGCGCGGAAACAAATTTTAGATATGTCGCTGAGTGAATATATGGATAAAAGAGATGAGACAAAAACTCAGGAGTTAATAAATAATCTTGACACCTTATCGCTATCCGAAATAAGAGAAAAATATTTCCCGCAAGAATACAGAGGCGAGTATATTGACGACAGTAAAACTATGACGGAAGAGGAGTTGAGCGGTAAATATTATCTGAGGAAGTAATACTGATGAACAATTTTATTAAAAGTTTAATGGAAGAAAAAAATATAAAACAAAAAGAATTGGCTGAAATATTGGGCATCAGCTCTTCGATGATAAGCCAATGGAATGATGAAGCGACAAACATAGGAATAGATAGTTTATATTCTATCTCGAAACTTTTCCATGTTACGGTTGACGAACTGTTGGACGGGAAGCGAAGCGGTGAGTCGCTTGAAGATAAGTGGTACAGGGAGTACTGTATAAATGAAACAGCAGCGAAAAGAGCTCTAATCGATGGGGACAGAGTGATGGTTATAGAGTATCTCAATGCTCTGCAGCGTGCCGACTCACGTTTTTTTAAATTGTTTGAAAAGAAAATATGTGGCACCATTACTGATGTGGAAATCAGGGAATGGGAGTATCTTAGACAGTTTTTCAACATTAAATCGCATGGCTATAAATTGCAAGACGGACGGTGGCTCAGTGAAAAAGATGATATGTTTGATAAAACGATATTCAATACGCTGATATCAAAATACGGGAAAAGTAACTTGCCCCTAATTATTTGGGAGCTAAGTAACATTTACCTAATAACTCGTTATGATATCATTGTTTCGGAAAATTTTGAGCTTGAATTAGCCGATGAATATTATAGTGATATTGACCCACTTGAAGACTTTAAAGGTGACAGAGAAATTTTTTATGCTATATATAAAATTCTTTCGCCAATAGAGAAAAATAATATTGTTACGAAAGCATATCATGAACATGCTTCAATAGGTTTTCTTTATGAGCTAATAAAGTGTGGTGGAAATATACTTTATACGCGTGAGGACTTTAACATGCTAAATTATGATTCTGAAGATCTTGCTAACATGGAAGGTGCAGAGCCTGCTTTGGAATTGGACGATATTCATACATTGCTTTGGGAAGTCTATGGTATGGATGTGGAACTTTCTTATGAACAGTATCAAATTCTTATAAACCGTTCAAGAATGGAGCAAATTGACATGGAGGTAAGACACAAAGAGAAATCACCTGTTAAATATTGGGAGTTTATAAGAGATAATTCCACCATTCTTTTATAGTTTGAGTGTGGTAGATAAGACCCCTGAGGTAAAAAAATACCTCAGGGGTCTTATGTTAACATTTGGGAAGTTGAAGGAAGATGTTGATTTTAAACGCAGTCGGCACAGACTGAAAAGTTGCATTTTTGGGCGGGAAAGAGCAGGTTTTGGCTCAAAACCGCCCGTTTTTAATAATTTTTGCTATGTTAGTTTTTAACAAATTTTAGGTGCTCATGCCTTAAAATTTTTGGCGGAAAGAAACTGACAAAAAGTTCACGAACAATCTGAAAACTTCAAAAAATATTCCTAAAGCCCCTTTACATGTGCAAAAATGTATGCTATAATATCAGCGTGGCCAAAGGCCGCGCAATGTAAATATTTATGGAGGAACAACCAATGGCACACGTTATTTCCGATGAATGCGTAAGCTGCGGCGCATGCGCCGCCACCTGCCCCGTGTCCGCTATCTCCGAAGGCCCCGATAAGTACGTTGTAGATCCCGATACCTGCATCGACTGCGGCGCTTGCGAAGGTGTATGCCCCACCGGTGCGGTCAAGCCCGAATAAGCATTTATTGAAAAGACAAAGGCGGCGGGGAAAGTTCCCTCCGCCTTTTCTTTGGCTCTGCGCGCCCGATCCCGCGCGCATGAGACGAGTTGCGGCGCGGGCTTTCGCCCCGCCTGCGGCTGCGGGTAGACTGTCATGAACGTTGAACTCAAGCCCGGCGAAGTGCTTGAAGAGCTCTTCGGCGATAAAAAGATAATACAGGACCGCGGCCTGTACCGCTTCACTTCGGACAGCATATTGCTGTCCCGTTTCGCGCGCGCAAAGTGCGGCGACGTCGTGGCCGATTTCTGTTCGGGCTGCGGCATAGTGGGGCTGCACTTTTTGTGTTTGAACGGGCATATATCGGGGGTAACGCTGTTTGAAATGCAGCGCAGCCTGTGCGATATGTCTGAGCGCACCATTGCCCTTAACGGTTTTGAAAAGGCTTCGGCCGTGTGCTGCCGAGTGCAGGACATAGGCAGGGAATACGACGGCAGATTTTCGCTGATACTGTGCAATCCGCCGTACGAGCGCGGCGGATTGGAGAACTCGGTTTACGAAAAGGCCGTCTGCCGCAAGGAGATCACAATAACTCTGCCCGAGATAGCGGACGCCGCCTGCCGCAAACTAAAGTACGGCGGCAGATTCGCGCTCGTCAACCGCGCGGACAGGCTGGCCGAAGTCATCTATGTTTTAAAATCGCGCGGGCTGGAGCCCAAGCGGCTGCAGTTCGTGTCGGGCACTCCGGGCGGAAAGCCCTACCTTATAATGCTTGAGAGCGCCAAGGGCGGCCGCCCCGGGCTGGAACTTCTTCCCCCGCTCGTGAACGCGCCCTGATCGCGGCCGCGCGCGGCCATATCGCCGCAAAGCCGCCGGAAATTTTTTATGGTATATTTCATAGCTACGCCCATCGGCAATTTAAAAGACATTTCGCTCCGCGCCCTCGAAACCTTGAGGGAGGCGGACGTGGTGTTCTGCGAGGACACCCGTCACACGCTCAAGCTTCTGAATGCTTACGACATAAAAAAGCCCCTTCAGTCCTGCCATAAGTTCAACGAACGGCAGGCTGCGGAAAGGATGATTGCTTGCGCGGAAGAGGGCAAGAACGTGGCCGTGGTTTCGGACGCGGGCATGCCCGTCATCTCCGACCCCGGCAACGCGGCGTGCGCCGCGCTGAAGGCGGCGGGAGTGCCTTACACCGTCGTGCCTGGCGCAAATGCCTTTCTTTCCGCCCTGGTGCTGTCCGCGCTGCCCGCCGACAGGTTTGCCTTTCTGGGCTTTCTGCCCGGCAAGCGGGGCGAAAGGCTGCGCCTTCTGCAAAGATACCGCACTCTCGATCTCACCCTGTGCCTGCATGCCGCCCCGCAGGACGTGGACAGGTATATAGCCGACATGTACGCCGTGTTCGGCGACAGGCGCGCCGCCGCCGCGCGCGAGATAACAAAGCTGCACGAGGAGTGCGTCGGGTTCACCCTCGCCGGCGGACTTGCCGGCGAAAAACGCGGCGAGTACGTGCTCATAGTGGAGGGCGCGGCGGAGAGCGAAAGCCCTCTGAACGCGCTGTCCGAGCGCGAGCACGTGGAACACTACATGGCGCAGGGAATGGATAAAAGAGAGGCGGTGAAGAGGGCCGCCAAGGACAGGGGAGTGCCCAAAAATCAGATATACAAATGCGCGGTCGGACTGTCCGATGACCGCGCGGGAGACGACGATGAAGAAAAACGATAGAGACGTGCGCTCGCAGATGACCATATACGAGTACGAGGAAAAATACGTCCGCCGCCAGAATTCGCGCGGGGCGCGCCTTATAATATTTGTGCTGGCGGGGCTGACGGGCGTGTTTCTCGTCTGGTGTCTGCTTTCGATAGTCATGCAGATATACGCGCTCAACGAATATGCCGGCTATGCGGCGGCCGCGGCGGCGGCAGTGCTGTTCGCGCTGATATACATAGTGCCCGTGATAAAGATCTGCCGCTCGGAATACTTTTTGACCAACGTGAATTCCGCGCATGCCGCGCGCGCAAAGCGCCACAACAGGCGCGTCCGCCGCAGCATAGCCGCAAAGATAGCCGATTTCAACGCCGGCGTGGACGGCGCGGGCTGGTACGACGACAGGATAGTGGGGGAGATGCAGGCGGCTCTGAAGTCCGGCGACGACGACGCGCTCAAGGCCGCGCTCTCCGCGCTCTACGACGGAAAGATAAAAAAGACCGCGCGCGACATGATATTCAAAAGCTCGCTCAAGTCCGCGGCCTATTCCGCGCTTTCGCAGGATTCGCGCATAGACGCGGCCCTCGTGGTGGTGGTCAATCTGCAGCTGGTCAAGGACATAGTTTTCCTGTACGGATTCAGGCCGTCGGACGCCCGTCTCGTGAGAATATTCGCCTCGGTCGTGCAGAACGCGCTCATCGCCTACGGGCTGGGTTCGGTAAAGATAGGCAACGGCATAGTCAAAACCATGGGCGACGCCGCCAAGGGCATACCCTTCCTCGGCACGGCCATCTCCGCCCTTGTGGACAGCTCCATTCAGGGCCTTGCCAACGGCACCATGACGGCGGTGATAGGTTTCCAGACCATAAAATACTTAAACAGAGAGTACAATCTGCAGAACATACTGGACGGCATAGACGTGGCCGAGCCTGACGAGGAACTGCGCGAGACGTGCGCCGAGCTGGAAAAGGAGCTGCGCCACGCGCCGCGCGTAAAGCAGGGCGCGTAAGGCGCGCCGTCGTTTTTGTAAAATAAAAGTAAAGATTTCGTAAAGACTATTTACAGCCCGCGCATGACCGTGTTATATATGGTTAAAGGAGGGGCCGCAAAAATTTCCGCAACGGGAATTTTGCGGCCCCTTAAACTAATTTTAAGCCGGGCGGCGCGCATTGTCTCCGTCCGGCAAACGGAGGGAAACAGATGAAACTTTGGCAAAAGCTGTGCGCGGCGCTTACGGCCGCGCTGACCGTCTGCTCCGTACTCATGGCGGGGTGCGGCGGACAAACGGCCCCGGCGGCCGACAATTCGTGGCTGAGCGGAATAACCGCGCCCGAAGCCGGCTGGGGCGTCGACGGGGACATATACATCGACACCGACGACGGCGATCTGTACCGCAAGCGCGACGGGCAGTGGAATCTGATAGCCAACATCCGCGGCCCCGCGGGCGGCGACGGACAGTCGGTGACGGGCGCGGACGGCGTGGGGGTGCAGTCCGCCGGGATAGTGGACGGCGAGCTGGTGTTCTATATGACCGACGGCACATCGCTGAACGTGGGTTCGATAACCGCCGGCACGGAATACGACCTCTCCGTGCTGGACGGCAAGCTGACGGTGATAGCCAGCAAAACGTATGCCGATCTCGACGCCGAAGCATACGGCGGCCTGTCCTTCAGGCAGATATTTATGGAAAGCAACATCCTTTCCTCGGGCAACTATCTCGACGACGCCACGTCCGACGGCTGGACCGTGGGCGCGGGCGCGCCCACGGCCGACGAAAGCAAGTTTGCCACGGCCCCGTCCTCGCTGTGCGTTTCGGGCGACGGCAGCCAGCAGCTGCGCTTCCGCCTGACTGCGGCCGACGGGGGCAGACTTTTTCTCGCGTCGCAGGTCAACGTTCAGGATTACACCGCGGGATATGTGGGCGCCTACATACTTACGGGCGGTTCAAACATACGCGACGGAATGAAGGGCGCCCGCACCGACGGATGGGAGACGGCCGCGCAGATATTTGATTATTCGGACACGAGCAAGACGGCTTCCGTGGTCGTCGGCTCAGGCGGCACGGCGACCATGACCGCGTGGACGGACAGCGTGGTGGTGATAAATCTCACAAAGCTCTTCGGCGAAGACGCGCCCGATCTCGCCGTCATGCGCAGGCTGTACGACGCGTTCGTGCGCCTGTACGGCGGAGAGAAGAACGTCACCGTGTCCGAAAGTTATCAGTCGGACAACAATTACGGGGTTTACGACGAGCAGCTGTACTCCAAACAGCGGCGGGCCTTCTTCGACAAGATGGTTTTAAAGGCGCAGAGTCTGGGCATAGACATAGACTTTGACGACGTGAACAGCGCCATAGCGCAAAACAATTACATAGTCACCGTTCAGGACATGGTAAAGCTGGCCATACATGCAACGGGCTACGAGGAGATGCAGAAGATCTGGAGCCAGCATCACTACTCCACGGTCAGCGAGAACAACGAGCGCTCCTTCACCGTGGATTCGTACGTGCACAGCCGCCCCTACAGCCACTATCTTTCGGACTACTACTTCGTGCTCGGCGGAAAGACGGGCAGCGTGTCGGCCAACGCCTCGCGCCCGGCCACCACGTGCATATATGTGGCGGTGGAGGGCCCTGACGGCGCCATTTTCGTGGGCGGCGTTTCAAAGGACGCGGTCAGCACCGAGGAGGACAATCACTTCAGACAGCTCAAGGTGCTGTTCGACATAGCCACGCAGAAGTACTACGACCGCGACGCCGACACGTCCGAACTGGAATCGCAGCTGACCGCCGACCGCGCCTGCGTGGTGGTGCTGCCGCAGAACGGCAACATACTCTCCTACGGGCAGTACGACTGGTTCGGGCCCGATAGCCCCTACCATCTGTTCTCGCGCAACGGCACGGAGAAGATAATGACGGCCAGCTCGTGGAAGATGCTCACGGTGATGACGGCGCTGGACTATGTGTCCGACCTCAACCGCAAGGCCGTTGTCCTGCCGGAGGACATCAACGCCAGCACGCCCTCCTTCTCCGGCGGAGAGGTGCTCACCATACGCGATCTTCTGCACTTCATCATGCTGCCTTCGTCCAACACGTCGTGCAACGTCGTCGCGCGCACGGTGGGAGCCATGATTCTTGACAAACAACTTTAAACAAGGGAGGAAATTGCGGCATGAAAAAGATATTTGCGCTCATGGCGGCAGCAGTTGCCGGGGCGATGTTTGTTCTGCCGGCCTGCACGCAGCAGCAGTCGCAGGGGCAGGACGCGCACGAACATATTTTCCCTTCGGCCTACAACAGCGACGATACGCGTCACTGGCAGGAATGCATAGGCGAAGGGTGCGACGAAACGCAGAACGCCGGCGAACATCAGTGGGCGGCCGACGCCGGCGGAACGGACGCCACCTGCGAACAGGCGGGCACGCGCACCTATACCTGCAGCGTTTGCGGCAGAAAGCGCGGCGCCGACCCCGCGCTCGGGCACGACTTCGGCGCGGTCGAATACGTATGGGCGGATGACAACGGCTCGGTCACGGCCACCCGCGCCTGCAGGCGCGCCGGCTGCGGCGAGGTCGAAAGCGAAACGGTCGCGGCCCAATCGCAGGTGACGCAGCTGCATTCCTGCGAACCTCCTCTGGCCGCCGTCACCACATGGACTTCGCAGGCCTTTGCGAATCCCGCGTTTGCCGTGCAGGAAAAGCGCGTGGAGGGGGCCGCCGCCGGACACGACTATTCCGCCTACGACTTCGACGAGGAGGGGCACTGGCCCATATGCTCGCACTGCGGCAAGGCCGAGCCGGACGTCCCGCCCGCCGCGCACGAACCCGACGCGCAGGGGCTGTGCGTCTGCGGTCATGCGCAGGCAATATCCGTCAGCGAAGGCAAAAAAGTCACCGACCCCGACAAGGTGTTCTACGTGCGCGGCATAGTCGTCGGCGCAACGGGCAATTACGACGGCGGATATTCTTGGCTGCTGATAAAGGACGAAAACAGCAACGAGATCACTGGCATACGCAAGCGCCTTGCGTCAGAGGGCGGCGAAAGCACGCTGGCCGGCGGGTATTCGTATGCGCCCACCATTCCGTTTGAACTCGGCGACATAGTGTCGCTGCCCGTATCGGCAAAGCAGAACACCGCCGCCAACGGTCAGGGAGGCGAACACGGCAAAGTGCACTTCATATGGCAGGGCGAAAATTTCAAAACGGGCAACGCTGCGGAACTCGTGGCCAGATACAAGATCGGTCACACCGACGATTATCTTCTGGACAAGTCGCAGGTCACCGTCGTGATAGACAGTCAGGAAGATCTCGAAAGCTTTGTCACCACCCCCGGGTTCCAGTGGCAGCTGGTCTGCTTAAGGGGCACCGAGCAGTCGCCGCTCAAGGCCGTCACGGGCGCCGCTACCAGCGCCGGCAAGGGCAATATCGGCCGTTCGTACATACGCTTCTTCTACGACAGCCCGTCCAACCTCGACGAACAGAAGGTGAACAAGGCCTCGCCCGCGCTCAGCAATTTTGGCAACACGTTCAACCTTTCCGACTATCTGTCCTCGCTGCTGTTCGGCGAGACGGAATACACCGAAAAACCCTATTTGGAGCCCTATTCCTATGTGGGCGACATATACTGCCTGATAATAGGCGGCTCCACCGCATATTATCACTTCATAGTGCCCGACGAATCGTGCATAGTGCCGGCTTCGGCACAGTGACACCCGTGCGCCGCACGGCACATGAACCGCAAAAAAGCAGCCGCCCCGCGCAAGCGGGGCGGCCGTTTTGGTGCACCTGAATGGATTCGAACCATCGGCACCAGACGTCGGAGGTCTGTGCTCTATCCGGCTGAGCTACAGGTGCATGCCCGCCGTTGCTTTCCGGCGGGTATCAAACGGGGTTGGCGGGCACATATGTGCCGTTCAATCCGTTAAAGAGCTTACTATGTTTAGCAATATTTTCACCGTCTTTTCCATGCAGGGGACGGGGATGAACTCGCTTCTCGCGTGCGCGTTGTGTCCGCCGGTGGCAATGTTGGGGCAGGGCAGGCCCATAAACGAAAGGCTGCTGCCGTCCGTGCCGCCGCGGGTGGGCAGTATGGCGGGCTGCACTCCCTCGGCCCTCATGGCCTCGGCCGCCGCGTCCACTATGTGCATCGCTGGCTCTATCACGCGGGCGCAGTTATAGTATTGGTCGCGCACCGAAAATTTGATGCGGCCGGGATATTTTTGCATAAATTCGTCGGCCACCGACCGGGCAAACGCCTTGCGCGCTTCAAATTTAACGCTGTCGTGGTCGCGTATTATGCCGGATATCGCGCACTTTTCCACATTGCCCGCGACGTCCGTTATAAAGTAATATCCTTCCCTTCCCTCGGTGGTTTCGGGCCGTTCGCCGGCGGGGAAGCGCGCCGTTATTTCGTTTGCGATGAGCACGGCGTTTATCATTTTGCCCTTGGCCGAGCCGGGGTGGATGTTTTTGCCCTCTATCTCAAAGGAAAAGGCCGCGCCGTTGAAGGTTTCGTAGCTCAGTTCGCCCAGCTCCTCTCCGTCCACGGTATAGGCGAAATCGCAGCCGAAGCCCTTCACGTCGAAAAGCGCCGCGCCGTGGCCTATCTCCTCGTCCGGGGTAAAGGCTATGCCTATGTCGCCGTGCCTGAATTCGGGGTGGGATACGATATATGCCGCCGCGGCCATTATTTCGGCCACGCCCGCCTTGTCGTCCGCGCCGAGTATGGTGGAGCCGTCGGAAGTCACTATGTCCATGCCGATGTAGTTCTTCAGGGCGGGGCATTCGGCTTCGCTTATGCAGACGCCGCCGCCTATCACTATGTCGCCGCCGGTGTACTTTATCACCTTGGGCTTTACTCCGCGGCCTTCGGGCTCACTCACGACGTCCAGATGCGCGATGAATCCCGCGGCAGCCTTTGCGGGCGCGTTGGCGGGGATCTTTGCATACACGTAGCAGTGTTCGGTCATCGTCGCTTCAAGCCCCATCGCCTTGAGCTCGGTCAGCAAAAGCTCCGCAAGCTCCCTCTGACAGGGGGTGGAGGGAGTGACGGCGGAGTTGGCTTCGTCGCTCGGCGTGTCAATTTTCACGTATCTCAAAAATCTGGAAAGCACGTCTGACATGATTTGTTTTTCCTTGTCCGCGCCCCGCTCTGCGGCGGCGCTCATCTGAACGAGTTGGTCTGCTCGTCGTAACTGTATCCCGCCCGCGCCATGCGTGTGCACACTTCCCCGGGCGAGAGGTCGTTGTCCTCGCACAGTTCGCGCAGCGACGCATACTCGTCGCGCAGCAGGGTGTTTATATACGAAAGTGCTATTATGTCGTCTTCGGGAAGTTTCATGCGGTCGGTGGTCGCGCGCCTTTGCGTGTGCCGCGTGCGTCGGCAGGTATTATTATAGCACATTCTTTTTTATTTGCAAACGCGCTGCGGGTATGTTATAATATTTTTATGGAAAAAAAGACGGTGGTCGTGGGCATGAGCGGCGGGGTGGACAGCTCCGTGGCCGCTCTTTTGCTTAAACGGCAGGGCTACAACGTAATAGGACTGTTCATGCTCAACTGGGAGGAGAGCGGGGCGGGCGGCGAATGCACCGCCGAGGGCGACTTCGAGGACGTGCGCAGGGTGTGCGCGCTGCTCGATATCCCGTATTACTCCGTCAACTTCGCAAAGCAGTATGCCGACAGGGTGTTTTCGTACTTTCTTGCGGAGTATGCGGCGGGCAGAACGCCCAACCCCGACGTGCTGTGCAACCGCGAAATAAAGTTCGGTCCATTCCGCGAATACGCCCTGTCCATGGGCGCGGACTACATCGCCACGGGGCACTACTGCGGCATAGACCACAACGCCGACGGCAGGCACTATCTTTTAAAGGCGGCCGACGCCGGCAAGGACCAGACGTACTTTCTGAATCAGGTAACGCAGCAGCAGCTGGAAAGGGTGATATTCCCCCTTGCGGACATGCGCAAGGCCGAGGTGCGCGCCCTTGCCGAGGAAAACGGGCTGGCCACGGCGGACAAAAAGGATTCCACCGGCATATGCTTCATCGGCGAAAGAAACTTCAGGCAGTTCCTCTCGCGCTATCTGCCCGCGCAGCCGGGCAGGATACTCACGCTCGACGGCGAGGAGGTGGGCGAGCACATCGGGCTCATGCACTACACGCTGGGTCAGCGCAGGGGCGTCAACCTCGGCGGCAGGGCGGGCGAAAGCGGCCGCTGGTTTGTGGTAAAAAAGGATGTGAAAAACAATATACTGTATGTTTCGCACGGCGACGAAAGTCCGCTGTACACCTCCTCGTGCGAGGTTGGGAACATCAACTGGATAGGCTTTGACCCTCCGGCGGCGCCCTTTGCGTGCAGGGCAAAATTCCGCTATCGTCAGGGCGAACAGGACGTTACGGTCACAACCGACGGCCGCGGCGGGGCGCACGTCGATTTCGCCCGGCCCCAGCGCGCGGTGACCCCCGGCCAGTACGCCGTGTTTTACGACGAAGCGCGCTGTCTCGGCGGCGGGGTGATACTGTAAATGCCCGTCCGCCCCGGCGGGAAAAGCCGGGCGCGGCGCGCGGCAAAAACATGCGTCGGCACGCCGGAAACCGGCGGCGGAACAATGCGTGAATACACCTTAAAATTACGGGCGGCGGCGCGTTTCAACCGCGCCGCCGCCCCTTTCGTTGCGGTATATATGCGGTCGTATGTGTTTTCAGCTCTTTATTGCCGCAGCCGCGCCGGCAAGTCCGCACAGCGCACCGGCTATCGTCAGCAGCCAGGCGCCTATCGCGGGCGTTCCGTCTGCAAGGGCTATCAGCGTGTTGTCGCAGTAGGAATAGGTCAGCACTATCGCGATTATCGCGCACACCAGCGTGACCGCGCCCAGCGCCATCGCCGCAAATTTTACAAGCTTGTTTCCGGTTATCATGGTTGCCGCCGCGCCCACAAAGGTCAGGGCGGCCGCCACAACGGTGACTATCGCCAGCGCGTTCATGGCGTTGTATTCTTCAACCTCCCACTCGGTTGCGCATTCGGCAAGAGTGAAGCCTATGCGTTCGGGCGCGTCCTGTCCCAAGGCCTCGCCCAAGCCGTGGCCGATGTTGGGTACGGATACCCAGTCGATGAGCATTCCCGTCACGGCGAGTGCCAGAAAGACGAGCGTCGCGGCGACCGCCGCAAGCGCGACGGTGTTGAGTTTTTTGGATTTGCGTTTTGCCATTTTTTATCTCTCCTTATCTTTTTGTGGGGCCGGCCCCCTTATTTGCCGGGGAAGGCTTCCCCTGTATCAGATTTTATCATAACGCGGCCGGTTTGTCAACAATGTGTTTATTAATTTTATTGTCGAAAGTTTGACTTGTGTCTGTCTTGACATAATCTTTATGGTTGTGGTATTATAAATATGACAAAAAATATCCGCGGCGCGGCGTCCCGCAAAGGGGCGGCGCGCCGCGCAACGGAGAGAGAGCAATGAAAACCGATTATTCATCCATGCCCCTTGACGAGCTCGAGCGCCTGCATGCAAAACAGCAGCGCAAGCTCATCCCCGCCAACATAGTGGCGATAGTCATAGCGCTCGTCGCGGCGCTGTGCCAGCTGTTCATGCCCATGGTACAGGTGGACGTTTCGCTCGACGGCGAAACCTTCTCGGCCATAGCGTCGTCCATGGTTCCCGAAGAGGGAGGTGACGGGCAGGCGCAGACGGACGAAGAAACCCAGGCGATGACCGAGATGATCACTTACGTATTGCAGGACGCCGACGCCGCGCTCAGCGTGCGCATAAGGCCGCTGCCCGCGCTGTCGCTGGGCTTTTCGCCCTCCGCGGAAGACGTGCGCACATACCTTTCGGACGAGCTGCTGGACATAGGCGACGCCCTCGACACGGTTATGGCGCAGGCAATGCCCTACTTCGCTTCGTTTATCGTCGCGCAGAGCGCCCAGGCCGAGTTTGAAGAGTTCGAGCAGGCCCCCGTCGACGAAATACGCGCCGTTACCGACCTCATAGCCGAGGGCAGATACGATGACGCAAAGTCGCAGTTCAGGGCGGCGGCAAGCGCATATGCGCAGAGCATAGGCCATCCGCTCACCGCCGAGCAGCTCGAAGATGTGGGCGCCATGTTCGACGATATGGTCGACAGCGGCGTGCAGGAGGACAATTCGTTCTCCTATTCGCAGGCATTTTCGGCTTTCGTTCCCGAAGAGGACGAAGGCTCTTCCGGCGCAGGCGGCTCCTTCGACCTGAACGGCATGATGGAAGACGCTTTTGCGGAGATGGACGAATCCACTCTCACCACGATAGGCATGGCGATATTCCTTGCGTCGGCGGGCACGATAGGTCTCACTTCCGCCCTCTGGCTCATAATGGCGCTCATTGCGCTGTTGCACATATTCCTCAAAAACAAGAAGTTCACCATGTGGTACGTCAAGCTTCTGTGCTGGCTGCCCTGCGTGCTCTTCGTGCTCGTTCCTACGATAGCCGTGGGCATCATGCCCGACATGATCGGGCAGATGGGCGGCGAAATGCCCGCGGGAATGGCGGACGCAATGTCCGGCCTGCCCCTTGCGTTCGGCGGTTCGGGCATAGTTTCGGGTATCTGCTACGTCGTGCTGTGGCTGATATCCATCTTCTGGTTCTTCCCCGTCAAGCGCAAAGCGCGCAAGATTAAAAAGGCCATAAAGAGCGCAAAGGGATGATTTTCAAGCAAACGCGCGGCCGCGGAAGGTGCCTTCCGCGGCCGCTTTGCGTCCGCCGGGCGGATGCGGGCCGATGTCCGCCCGGCCGGCGCGCGGGGCAAACTTGCCGTTCGCGCGTTGACAAACTCTCCCCGCGCGGCTAAAATTTAAATGCGGCGTTTTCGCCGCCTTACGCAAGTTTTTTACTGCATAAAGTCCGCCGCGCGGCGGACGGGAGGACTATGTTAAAATTCATACATTGCGCCGATCTGCATCTCGGTTCGGCGCTGAACGCAAATTTCCCGCCGGAAAAGAGCGCGGAGCGGCGGCGCGAACTGCGCGCCGCCTTCGGGCGGATAGCCGATTACGCCGCGCAGGGCGGTTACAGGGCCGTGCTGCTGTGCGGCGACGCGTTCGACGCGGACCGCCCCCTGCGCAGGGACAAGGAGTACTTTTACAACGTGGTCAAGAGCCACCCCGACGTAGACTTTTTGTATCTGCGCGGCAATCACGACGGAGCGCAGAGCTATGCGGAGGAGCTGCCCAATCTCCGCACGTTTTCGAGCGGGTGGAGCTATTTCAACTACGGCGAAGTCACCGTCGCCGGCATAGAGCTGTGCGGGGAAAACAGCCTGTCGTACTGGTCGTCGCTCAGTCTCGACGTCTCGCGCACCAACATAGTCATGCTGCACGGCCAGATATCCGAAAGCGACGGCCCCGGCAAAATAAATCTCGCCCGGCTGCGCGGCCGCGGCATAGACTATCTCGCCCTCGGCCACGTGCACTCGTTCAAAAGCGGCAGGCTGGACGACCGCGGCGTGTACGTCTACAGCGGCTGTCCCGAAGGCAGGGGATTCGACGAGCCGGGCGCAAAGGGCATAGTCACCATGCAGGTCGGCAGACAGGTATATTCCGCCTTCGTCCCCTTTGCCCGCCGTACGGTGCGCGAGGTGACGTGCGATATTTCGGCCTGTGCGGACTGGTCTGCGGCCTTGCGCGCGGTCAGGGCGGCCGTGCCGGGTTCGTCGGGGGATATGTGCAGGGTAATTCTTGCGGGCGAAGTTGATTTCGACGTCTCGGGTCTGGCAAAACAGGTCGAAAGCGAGCTCTCCTCCGCATTCTACTGCGTATCGGTCAGGGACGTCACCCGCCCGGCCGTGTCCGCCGCGGCGCTCGCCGCCGACCGCACCCTCAAGGGCGCGTTCGCGCGCGCCGTAGCCGCGGCCGAAGGCTACTCGGAAGAGCAGCGCGCGCGCATACTCCGCGCGGGACTTGCGGCCCTTGCGGGCAGGGGGGACGAGCTGTGAAGCTTATCAGATGCCACATCGAAAATTTCGGGGTGCTGCACTCCTGCGACATAGATTTCAAGGGCGGGGTCTCCGCCTTTTACAGCCCCAACGGCGGCGGCAAATCCACCCTCGCCGCCTTCATCAAGGCCATGTTTTACGGTCTGCCCGCCGATTCTTCGCGCGCGCGGTTCAACGAGCGCCGTCACTATTACCCCTTCGCCGGCGGAAAATTCGGCGGCAACCTCACGTTCGAGTGGCGGGGCAGGCTGTGGCGCGCCGAGCGCTTTTTCGACAGGACTTCGGGCGACGAGTTCAGGCTGTACCGCGACGGCGAGCTCTGCCGCGATTACTCCGCCGGGCTCGGACAGGCCGTGTTCGGCATGGACGAACAGTCCTTTGCGCGCACGCTGTATTTTGCGGGCGACGGCGGCGAGCTTTCGCCCACGGGCGACATCAACGCACGGCTCGGCGACTATCTTTCAGCGGGGGAGAGCGCCGACGGCGCGTTGCAGGCTCTGGAAAAGGCCTGCAAAAGATTGCAGTCGCGCGGGAACAGGGGGCGCATCCCGGAGCTGGAGGGCCTTGCCGCGCGCTGCCGCGCGGACATTGCCGCCGCCGACGAAGCTTCCGCCCGACTGGACGGAAAATATGCCGAACGCGCCGCTCTCGCGGCCGAACTTGCCGCCGTCCGCCGCGAGGCGGAATCGGTCAGGCGCGCAGCCGCCGCCGACGGGGCGCGGCTGCGCGCCGATGAGGCCCGCGCCCGGCTTGCCGCCCTCGAGGAAAGATATCCCGAGGGCATGCCCGACGAGCGGGAAGTTTCCGTGCTGGAGAAGGCGGCGGGCGCACGCGCGCAGGCCGGCGCGCGTGCGCGCCGCAACCGCCCCGGCGCGGCTACGGTGCTGTCGTTTCTTCTGTCCGCCCTGCTCGTTGCGGGCGGAGTGGCGGTGACGGGCGCAAATCTGTTCGTCGGCATAGCCGCCGTTGCCGCAGGCGCGCTCTTTGCCGCGGCCACGCTGTGCGTGCTGTTTTTCGGCAGAGCCCGCCGCTCCTCCGGCGGGAAGGATGTTTTTGCCGCGGCCGACGGCGTGCTCGAAAGGCACGGTCTCGGCGGCGCGGACTACGGCCGCGCCGCAGCCATCCTCGCGCGCGACGTGGCCGAACGCGACGGGCTCGTCCGCATGTCCGAAGCCGGGGCGGTCGCCGGGCGCGACGGCAAAGAAGAGGCCGACGCCGGGGAAACGGCCCGGCGGGAGGAGGAGTTGCTCCGCCGCCTGGCCGCCGCAGACCGCGACATATCCGACGACGAAAGCATAGTCGAAGGCGCCGGGGAGCGCAGGGCCGCCCTCGCCGCGGCAACGGAGGAGCTGGCCGAATGCCGGACAAAGCTGGAGGATTATTCCGCCGCCGCCCGGCTTTTAAAGGAGGCGGAGCGTTCGCTGCGCGCGGGCGCGGCGCAGCCCGTCGGGCAGAGCTTCGCGCGCTATTGCTCGCTCATGCGCAGCGCCCTCGGCGACAGCGTGTACGTGGACAAGGACCTTTCCGTCGCGCTCGAAGGCAGCGGCGAGCTCCGCTCCGTCGCGCACCTTTCGGCCGGGCAGCGCGCGCTCGTGTCGCTGTGCTACCGCCTTGCGCTGTGCGACCACCTGTTCGGCGAAGATCTGCCGTTCATAGTGCTGGACGATCCCTTCCGCGAACTTGACGAGGAGCGCATGTCCCGCGCGGCCGCGCTGCTCGGCGGGCTGGCGAAGGACAGGCAGATAATTTATTTCTACTGTCATAAGAGCCGCGCCGTCGGCTGAATCGTGACAACATATATTTCAGAACTGAAGGAGAATTACTTATGGAAAAGATTTCGATGCTCGGCCGCGAATGGACGTGGACGCGGCGGCCGGCCGGATTTTCGGCCGACGGAAACAAGGCGGAGATCGTCACGGTGCCGCGCACCGACCTGTGGCAGCGCACGTATTACGGATTTTGCAACGACAATGCCCCGCTGTTGCAGACAACGACCGACGAGTTGTATTTTTCGTTTACCGTCCGCGCCGCATTTTCGGGCAAGCGCCGCTTCGATCAGTGCGGAGTCGTTGTCTACATCGACGGGCAGAACTGGATAAAGGGTTCAACGGAGCGCGAAGACGAACGGCTTCAGCGCCTCGGCAGCGTGGTCACGGTCGGCGGCTATTCCGACTGGGCGTCCGTGGATATACCCGCGGACGTAAACTGCATGTGGTACAGGCTCAGCCGCCGCGGCGCCGATTTCTGCATAGAGTGCTCGCGCGACGGCGTCCGCTTCAGTCAGATGCGCATCTGTCACATGCCTGCTGCCGCGGGCAGAGTGCCGTTCGGCATATACGCGTGCAGTCCCGAAGATAGCTCGTTCACGGCGACTTTCGACAATTTTGAAATATCGGAATGTCGTTGGGCGGCTCATGAGGGGCAACCTTCCGACGGGACCGTCGGGCATTGAACGCGGGCTCTTCGGCGGCGGACGGCGCGCCCGCGCCGCCGCTGAATTTTCGCAGATAAAACAATGTGCCGCCGTGCGCGGGGTGTCCCGAGCACGGCGGCTTCAGAATGATTAAATAAAATGCATTGAGCGGCATATATCGGCCGCTCAATATCTTTTTTGCGGCGTTGCCCGCTATTTTTTGTTGTCGTCGGAGGGAGGGGGAGCGTGGCGCTTTTTCCATTCGAGTATGCGCTCCAGCCTTTCCCTGAATTCGCCCTCCTCGCCCTTGCCGTCTGGGCGGTAGTAACGCTTCCCGGCAAGGCTGTCGGGCAGGCACTGCATGGCGGTCAGCTTGTCCTTTGCGTCGTGGGCGTACTCATATCCCTTGCCGTAGTCCAGCTCCTTCATGAGCTTTGTGGGCGCGTTGCGTATCACGAGCGGAACGGGCTCCGAAAGCTGCGTCAGCGCGTCCCTTCTGGCGCTCTCGTAAGCAGTGTACAGCGCGTTGGATTTGGGCGCCAGCGACATGTACACCACCGCCTGCGTGAGGTGTACGCTGCACTCCGGCATGCCTATCAACCTGCAGGCCTCGAAGGCGTCCACGGCCACGGACAGCGCCCGGGGGTCGGCCAGGCCCACGTCCTCGCTCGCAAACCGCGTCACGCGGCGGGCGACGTAGACGGGATCCTCGCCCGCTTCCAGCATTCTCGCCAGCCAGTACACGGCGGCGTCGGGGTCGGAATTTCTCATCGACTTGTGCAGCGCGGATATCAGGTTGTAGTGCTCTTCGCCCTTTTTGTCGTACAGAAGCGACTTGCGCGACGTGCACTGCTCCACCGTCTGCGCGGTCACCTCGATGCCGCCGTCCGCCGCAACGTCGCCGTTCAGAACGGCCATCTCCAGCGTGGAGAGCGCCCCGCGCGCGTCGCCGTTGGCAAAGTTGGCTATGGCCTCCAGCAGGTCGTCGGCGACGTCCACCCTCTGACCGCCGAAGCCGCGCTCGTCTTTAAGGGCGCGCTTCAGAAGTTTTACAAGGTCGCCTGCAGACAGCGCGTGCAGCACGAACACCTTGCAGCGCGAAAGCAGCGCGCCGTTCACCTCGAAGGAAGGGTTCTCCGTGGTGGCGCCTATAAGGATTATGCTGCCCCTTTCCACATAGGGCAAAAATGCGTCCTGCTGGGCCTTGTTGAAGCGGTGTATCTCGTCCACGAACAGTATGGTCCTGCGCCCGTATCGCCGCGCGCTTTCCGCGTCGGTCATTACGGATTTTATCTCTTTTATGCCGCTGGTCACGGCCGAAAAATCCACAAATTTGGCCTGCGTGCGGCGGGCTATGATGCGCGCCAGCGTGGTCTTGCCCACGCCTGGCGGGCCCCAGAATATCATGGAGCCAACGCCGTCGCTCTCTATGATGCGGCGCAGGATTTTCCCTTCGCCCAGCAGGTGTTCCTGTCCGCAGAACTCGTCCAGATCCCTCGGCCGCAGCCGCTCGGCCAGGGGCCGGGGCGCGTCGCCTTCAAACAGAGTAGGCTGATAATCCATCGCATTTCCCCCGCTTGCGCCCCGAGTTACGGGCGGCGCAGCTTTTCAAAAAAGTAGTCCTTGTTCAGGTACGCCCCCGCGGAAAGCCCCGCGCCCAAGGCGCACATCACTTTGGTCAGCGCGCTCTCCGTGCACTCGTCAAAGGCGCATATAACGCTCTGCGGCAGTCCCACGGCGCTCGCATATACGTTGGCGCGGCTGTCCACCGAAGCTATCACCACTTCCACGCCCCGCTCGCGGCAGTATTCGGCAAATCTCGTAAAATTCAGATTGCGGCCGGAAGTGCACACCGTGTCGCTGTGGTAGGGCTCCAGCACCACCGCGCGCGGCGCGCGGCGGTCGAAGTCGTACAGCGAAAAATTCAGAAGCGAGCGCGCGGTGATCAGCATTACGTCGCGGCATATATCGGGGCTTACGGCCTCGGCGCCGCCGGCGGACAGGCTGTCCTCGTCGGGCAGGGTGGCGCCCCGCCTGAATGTCACCCGCCCGTTTTCCACGGTGGCCAGACTCTCGTCCAGCACGCTCCTGTACCAGCCCGTCAGCTGGTCGCAGAACATCAGTCTGCTCGCAAGGTGTATGTCCGCGGGCGCGTCGCCGTTGGCAAAGGCCACGAACACGCCCTTTGCGCGGGTGGTCCGGATAAAGTCCACCGCGGCGGTAAAATTTTTAAGGCCGTTCTGGCGGGCGTCTTCCAGCGGATACAGCGAGGACACGAGCACTATCGGCAGGCCCGCGTCGCACAGCGTCAGCGCAAAGTAGTGCGCGTTTATGCACAGCGAATCCGTGCCGTGCGTTATTATGATTCCGCCGTACATGGCGGGGTCGGTGGCCTTTACCGCGGCATATATGGCGTGCAACTGTTCCTCGTGCACGTTTTCGCTCAGCATGGAGACGGGCTCTTCGCAGTCGAACTCCTGTCCGGCCCCGCGCTCGGCGTAAAACATCTCCAAAAGCCGCCTGTTGGCGCCTTCGTCAAGATCCACCCTGCCGTCCTTCGCGGCGCTGCCTATCGTGCCGCCCGTGAATATAACTTTTATCTTTCCCTGCATGGCGATGCCCTCACGTGTGGAAAATTTACAAAAATATTATACTTTTCGCGCCCCGCCGTGTCAACTTTCTGTTGATTATCGCGCGGGGATAATGTATAATATTTATTACAAAAATATCACGGGGGAATCAACGATGTACGATTTTGAATATTACGCGCCCACAAAGGTGGCGTTCGGCAGGAACAGCGAAAGCAGACTTGCGGATCTTCTTCGCGAGCAGGGCTGCAAGAAGGCGCTTCTGCACTACGGCGGCGGCAGCGCCGAAAAGAGCGGGCTTCTCGCCGTCGTCCGTTCGGCCATGAAGGAGGCCGGCGTGCAGTGGGTGGAGCTGGGCGGAGTAAAGCCCAACCCCCGCCTGTCGCTCGTGTACAGGGGTATAGAGCTGTGCCGCGGCGAAGGCGTGGACTTCATTCTGGCCGTCGGCGGCGGGTCGGTTATCGACAGCGCCAAGGCCATAGGCTACGGCCTGGCCAACGAGGGCGACGTGTGGGACTTCTACGAGGGACTGCGCAAGCCTGAGGGCTGCGCGCCCGTGGGCGTGGTGCTCACCATTGCGGCCGCCGGCAGCGAGATGAGCAACTCCTCGGTGATCACAAAGGAGTGCGAGGGCGGCGATCTCAAGCGCGGCTGCAACTCCAATTACTGCCGTCCCCGTTTTGCGGTAATGAATCCCGAACTCACCTTCACCCTGCCCGACTATCAGACGGCCTGCGGCTGCACGGATATTCTTATGCACACCATGGAGAGGTACTTCAACAACGGCGGCAACATGGCCATAACCGACGCCGTGGCCGAAGGCCTGCTGCGCACCGTCATCGCCAACGCCCGCACGCTGAAGCGCGCGCCAGGCGACTACGACGCCCGCGCGGAGATAATGTGGGCCGGTTCGCTTTCGCACAACGGTCTTACGGGCTGCGGCAACTGCGGCGGCGACTGGGCCGTGCACGGCATAGAACACGAACTCAGCGGCCAGTACGACGTGGCGCACGGCGCCGGGCTCGCGGCCATATGGACGGCATGGGCGGAATACGTGTACAGGGATTGTTTAACCCGCTTCTATTTGTTCGCCGTCCACGTGATGGGCGTCCGCCCCAGCGGCACGCGCGAAGGCATAGCCCGCGAAGGCATAGCCGCGTTCAACGCCTTTTTAAAGGAGATAGGCATGCCCGTCACCCTGACCGAACTGGGCGTTTCGCCCACGGACGAGGAGTACCGCGCGATGGCCGAACGCTGCGCCGCGGCCGGCGGCGGCAGCAAGGGCAACGCAAAGGTGCTCTACGCCGCCGATATCGAGCGCATACTGCGCAACGCAAAATAACACTAACTGGACGCGGCCCGGCGTTTTGCCGGGCCGCGCAAATTATTTCATGTCCTCCGCTGCCGTGCGGAGATCCGGCGCGCATGGCAGGCGCCGGGCCTGTCTTTCCGCCGGGGCGGCAGTCAAAGCTCCGCCGAATCGGGCGGCAGATATCCCTCGCCGTATATCTCCTTTGCCGAGGAAACTATCATAAATGCCTTTCCGTCCTCTTCGCGCACGATGTCGCGCAGGCGGGGATACACCATGGGCTTTACCACGCACATCAGCACCTTTTTGTCCTCGCCGGAGTACGCGCCCTTTGCGTCTATGAAGGTGGCGCCGGCGTCCAGCTCGCCCAGCACCCGCCCGCATATCCTGTCGGCGGGCTCGCGCGCGGAGATTATGAACACCATCTTCGCCGAGTTGCCGCCGTACAGCACCCAGTCGAACATCAGAGTGAACACCACCACGGACAGCACGGTGTAGAACAGCACTTCCAGAGTGTCGGTCTTGTATGCGAAGACCGAGCAGGCGACTATCAGTATGTCCGAAGTCATGGTTATCATGCCCGTGCTTATGTGGCGGAACTTCTTTTTAAGCACCTTGACGGGTATGTCGGTGCCGCCGGAGGAAGAGCCGCACCTGAATATCAGCCCCATGCCGCAGCCGAATATCGCCCCGCCCGTCACGGCGTTTATCAGGCGGTTCTGCGTGAAGGGCAAAAACGCGTGGCCGTACTTTGCCGGCAGAAGGGTGAGGAACACATATTCCGTCAGCCACATCAGCAGCGAGGACAGGCCTATAACGTACAGCGTGGAAAAAAAGAACTCCTTTCCGAACACCTTCCAGCCCCACAGCAGCAGGGGCACGTTTATTGCAAAGGCTATCGCGCCGGTCGGCCAGCCCGTCACCTGATTGACTATCAGTGCAATGCCCGTGGCGCCGCCGCCGGCCAGTCCGCCCGCCTGCAAAAACATCACCACGCCCAGCGGGTACAGCACGCACCCCAGCGTTATCAGCAGATATTTTTTTGCAAAAGCATGCAAAAATTTTTTCTTTGCTTCGTTCATACCCATATTTTACGCTTTTTGCGTTTTCAAGTCAAGCGCCGGAAGGAGATGCGCCCGCGCCGCCCGCGCATGAGCCGCCCGCGCTATTTTCTGTACTCCCGCGGGGTGACGCCGTACTTCTTTTTGAACGCGTCCTTGAAATAATTTCCGTCGGAAAAACCGCACCGCAGCGCAATGTCCGTCACCGAGTGGTCGGTGGACACCAGCTCCAGCGCGGCGCGCTGCAGGCGCGTGAACACAAGATATTCGTGCACGCCTATGCCCGCGGCCTGGCGGAACTTTTTGCTCAGATAATTGGGGCTGTAGCCCGCTGCGGCGGCTATCTCCGCCATGGAAATGTCGTCGGCGTAGCGCTCGCTTATGAATTTCGCGGCGCGCACTATGGGCGCGTCGGTGGTGTGTATGTCGCGCGGCAGCTCGCTCAAAAATTCGCATTCGCGGCTGCACAGCAGCAACAGCACGTGCAGCAGATGCACCATCATGGGCGCGGTGCGGGCGTCGTTTATGCGCTCCTCGCGCACCATTGCCGCCAGCACTCCGCCCACCTGAGCGCGGTAGGCGTCCGGCAGACGGAAGACGCGCACGTCCCCGAAGAAATCTCTGCCGTGCGGAAAGAGCTCCGCAATTCCGCCGTCCACGTCCTCCTTGCGGAAAAACACGTTGCTCCTGCGGCAGGGGCCGAAAGGGTAGCGCGTGTAGTGGAACACCTGCGGCGGCAGCAGCAAAAAATCGCCGGCGTGCAGTTCGTACATGTCTCCGCCCACAAAAAACGAGCTGTCTCCGCTCTCGATGTAAAACAGTTCGCAGTGGGGGTGGCAGTGGGGCGAGGGCATCACAAACCCCGCATCCTTCAGCTGGCTGTCTGCGTGTATGCGATCTATCGTCCTGTCAACTATTCTTTCGGGTGTGTCTGCGGCCATTTTAAGGCTCCTTTGTGTTGAAAAATCTGTAGTTTATAATAATTATAGTATATAAACAGTAGAAAATCAAGAAAAACCGTTGTAAAATAATTTCCGTTAAACAGAGCAAAGGGAGGCGGCAAAAAATTGCAGACGGCAGTTAGGCAAAAGCGGCGCTATTCGCTGTTCACGAACAAGCAGTTGTTCTGGCTGATAGCCCCGATAGTGATTGAAAACATCTTTTCCACTTCGCTGGGCATGTTCGACGGCATAATGGTTTCGTCGATAGACGAGTTCGGCCACGCCAGCAACGCGGTGGGCAACGTGGACTACATAAACAACCTCGTCATTCAGCTGTTTTCGGCCTTCGCCACGGGCGGAACTATAATAACTTCGCAGTTTCTGGGCGCAAAAAACATAGAATCGGCCAAAAAGAGCGCCAAGCACATGCTGGTGATAGTGCTCGGGTTTTCGCTCGTCATAGCCGGGCTGTGTCTCGCGCTCAATCCCTATCTTCTGCAGCTGTTCTATCCCGACGTCGAGCCGGACGTAATGGAGCTGCAGCGCACGTACTTTTATATAACCGCCGCGTCCTTCCCGCTCATCGGCATATTCAACGGCTCCGCCGCGCTTCTGCGCGCCCAGCGCAAGAGTCTCGTCACCATGACCAGCGCGGGCATAAGCTGCGTCGTCAACATCGGGCTCAACGCCGCCTTCATATGGGGTCTCGACATGGGCGTTGCGGGCGCGGCGCTCGCCACGCTCATAGCCCGCGCTATACCCGCCGTGTACATGCGCGTGTTGCTCATGTCCGATAAAAACCTGCTGCCCGTAAAGCTGTTCACAAAGTTCCGCTTCGAAGGCGCAATGGTAAAGCGCATACTCTTCATCGCCATTCCCAGCGGCATCGAAAGCTGCCTGTTTCAGCTGGGCAAGCTGATGACCAACACATTCGTCAATGCCGGCTGCTACGTTCAGTACGACGCCGCGCTGGATAAAAACATCAACATTCAGGCCAATGCCAACACCATAGCCAACAACCTCAACAACATAGCTTCGGTGGTGGGCGGCGGTATAGGCACGTCCTGTCTCACGGTCATCGGTCAGTCCGTGGGCACGGGCGACGAAAACTGCGTCAAGTACTACATAAAGAAGATGTTCGCCATCTCCTTCATCGCCAACGCCATAACCGTGGGCATCATCATGGGCACCTGCCATTGGCTGATATATCTTTGGGATTATCCTGCCGCGGCTTACCCCATAGCCCTCAAGTGCCTGTACTTCTGCCTCGCCTTCCAGTTCGTCACCTATCCGCTGTCCTTCACCACGCCCGGCATACTCAAGGCCACGTCGGACGTAAAGTACGTGATGTGGTCGGCCATATCCTCCATGATAATCGTGCGCGTCGGGCTGTGCTTCCTGTTCACCGACGACGCGCTGAGCTCGTGGCTGATGTCAACTTTCGGGTTCAAGCTGGAATTCGGCGCAATGGGCTACTGGATAGGCATGTGCTCCGACTGGGTGGTGCGCTCGGTGCTGTTCGTGTCCCGCCTGCTCACCGGCAGGTGGAAGAAGGCTTCGGGCCTGCTCCGCGCGGGTGCGGCGGCCGAAGAGCTGCCCGCTTCGGACGGGGACGTGCAGGCCGAAGGAAATGACGGCGAAGGCGCGTACGCATGTCCCGGCAAAACTACCGAAGGCGCGGACATATGCCCCGACAAAGCCCCCGAAGGAGGAAATGAATGACGGCGGTCGCGCGCGAAAAAAGGCGGTATTCCCTGTTTACGAATAAGGCGCTGGCCATGCTCATCATACCCATAGTGATAGAGTCGGCCTTCACCATGTCGCTCGGGCTTGCCGACTCCTTCATGGTGCAGTCCGTCGGCGAGAACGGCACGGCCATGTCCGCCGTCTCCAACGTCGACCAGATATCCAACGTGATGATACAGCTGTTTGCCGCCTTCGGCACCGGCGGGGCGATAATCACCTCGCAGTCGCTGGGCGCGGGCCGCACGGAGGACGCTTCCCGTTCGGCAAAGCAGCTCTACGTGCTCATGCTGCTCGCGTCCGTGGTGGTCGCGGCGCTGTGCCTTGTATTCAATCATCAGATAATCGACCTCGTTTACAACGACAACGCCACGGGCTACAAGGCCTACGCCTACACATATTTTTATCTTATGGCGGCTTCCTATCCCCTTCTGGCCATGTTCTACGCTTCGGCGGCGGTGCTGCGCGCGCAGCGGCGCAGCATGAACACCATGACCAGCGCGGGCATAAGCTTTGCGCTCAACGTCGGGTTCAACGCGCTGTTCATTTACGGACTGAACATGGGCGTGCTGGGCGCGGGCACGGCAACGGTCATATCGCGCGCCTTCCCCGCCGTGTTCCTCACGGTGCGGCTCACGGGCAAGGACAACGTCGTGCGCGTAAAGCTCTTCGAGCGCTTCCGCTTCGACGGCAGGATAATCGGGCGCATACTCTTTCTGGCCATACCCAGCGGCATAGAGAGCTGTCTGTTTCAGGTCGGCAAGGTGATGACGGCCTCGTTCGTGGCCGACGCTTCGTACAACGTGGCTCTGGCCGGCGGAGGTCTGGTCAACAACGCCAACGTCGCCAATTCGGTCACGTCCAACATAAACACGATAGGCTCCATAGCCGGCAACGGCGTAAACACGTCCTGCCTTACGGTCGTGGGACAGGCCGTGGGCACGGGCGACGAAGCTTGCGTAAAGTATTACATCAAAAAGATGTTCCTCATCTCGCTGGTCGGCAACGCGCTGTGCGTGGGGCTGGTGTGGGCGCTTTCGCCGCTGCTCGTGGGGCTGTTCTCGCGCAACATCACGGCGGAGGCGGCCGCAATGGCCACCGGCTGCATAACGCTGTGTTTCTCCGTGCAGATAGTCACGTATCCCTTCTCGTTCGGCGGCTCGGCCGTGCTCGAAGCCGCCAGCGACGTGCGCTACACCATGGTCTGCGCCGTGTCGTCCATGGCCGTGATGCGCGTGGGGCTCAGCTTCATTCTCTGCACGCCGCTCATACCCGGGCTGCATATCGGCGCTTACGGGCTGTGGACGGGCATGGCGGCCGACTGGACGGTGCGTTCGGTGCTGTTTGTTTCAAGGATACTTTCGGGCAAATGGAAAAAAGCTTCGGGCATGTTCGCAAAGGACGCCGCCCGGACGGAGGAAGATATCGGCCGCTGAGGCCGGAAGGAGTGGATATGGCACAATTCCGCCAGATGTTTCAGGAAAAATACATGCGCTTTCCCGGCGGGCTTTCCAAGGCCGTCACGTTCAGCTACGACGACGGCGTGCGCGCCGACAAAAAGCTGTTGGCGATAATGGACAGGTACGGGCTGAAGTGCACCTTCAACCTCAATTCGCAGCTGTTCGACTGCCGCGAGTGGCACGACCGCATGGACGAGGAGGAGACTTTTTCCGCCTTTTCCGGCACCGCGCACGAGGTGGCCCTGCACGGCGCGCGGCATATATATCTCGACAAGGTGCCCCTGCCCGAGGCCATAAGGGAAGTCGCCCTCAACCGCGACTGGCTGGAGCATAAATTCGGCCGCATAGTAAACGGCATGGCGTATGCCTACAACGGGTTCAACGACCGCATCAAGGCCGTGCTGGCGGAGCTCGGCGTAAAATACGCCCGCACGACGAAGTCCACCTATTCGTTTGCGCTGCCGCAGGATTTTCTGGAGTGGGATCCCACCGTTCACCACAACGACCCCGCGCTGGCGGAGCTTGTCCGCAAATTTGTTTCCCGCTCGCCGGAGGAGGAGTTCAAGCATCGCGAGCCCTGGCTGCTGTACGTGTGGGGGCACAGCTACGAATTTGACGACGACGACAACTGGGACGTCATCGAGGGCGCCGCGCGCAGTCTCGGCGGGCGCGGCGACGTGTGGGCCGCAACCAACGGCGAGGTGTGCGATTACGTGCGCGCGTACCGTTCGCTGGTCTTTTCGCTCGACGGCGAAAGGGCGTTCAACCCTTCCTGCATGCCCGTCTGGCTTGAGATACGCGGCGCGATGCACAAAATCCCGGCCGGCGGAACGGTTGTGTTCGGCGGGGATTGATCGCGCAATATATGTCTTGCAATGCGCGCGCGGAGCTTTTTTGAGCTCCGCGCGCGCATCAATTATTTGCAAACAATTTTTCCCTTCCCCCTTGATTTATTTTCCGCCGTGTTGTAAAATATATACACTTAAAAGCATCAAGGGAGGGGGAATTACAGCATGATTCTCGATCAATTCAGTTTAAAGGGCAAAGTGGCGATAGTCACGGGCTCCAACACGGGGCTGGGTCAGGGCATATGCCGCGCGTACGTCGAAGCGGGCGCCGCGGTGGTCGGCGTTTCGCGCCGGCCTTCCGACGAGACGGCGGCCATGCTCGGCGAGGAAAAATTTTATAACGTCATCGCCGACCTGTCGTCCACGGACGTAATACCCCGCGTGGTGGAGGAAGCTCTGGCGCGCTTCGGCAGGATAGACATCCTCGTCAACAATGCCGGCATCATAAAGCGTCAGGATTCCATCGAATTTTCCGAAGAGAACTGGGATAGCGTTCTCAACGTCAATTTAAAGACGGTGTTCTTCCTCACGCAGGCCGTAGCCAAACAGTTCATAAAGCAGGGAACGGGCGGCAAGATAATAAACATCGCTTCCATGCTCTCCTATCAGGGCGGCATACGCGTGCCCTCGTACACGGCGTCCAAGTCGGCCATACGCGGCATAACCATGACGCTCGCCAACGAATGGGCAAAGCACAACATCAACGTCAACGGCATAGCGCCGGGCTATATGGCCACCAATAACACGCAGCAGCTCCGTCAGGACGAGGAGCGCAGCGCCGACATACTCGCCCGCATCCCCGCCGGGCGCTGGGGCACGCCCGCAGATCTCGAAGGCGCGGCGGTATTCCTCGCTTCGGCGGCTTCGGATTACGTCAACGGCTTCACCGTCGCCGTGGACGGCGGCTGGCTGGGGAGGTGAATGGTTTAACGGCAAATCGTGCGCGGGAGGCTGCGCACGATTTGCCGTTATTTCAGGGCGCTGCCCTCTGCGGCGCAATCTTAAGCGCCCTGTATTTCAATAATTGCGCCGCATTCACCTGCCGAGGCGCAGGTATGCGCAAATCGGGTCTGCCGCGGGGAAATGAATTCCCCTTGCAACGTGATTAAATTAAATGGTTAACGGCAAATTGTGTGCGGGAGACTGCACAACAATTTGCCGTTAGTTTTTTCAGCGGCTCTGCCGCTCTTGCCGCGACTTTAAATTGCCCTACAGTAAAATAGTCGCGGCAATTCACGCCGGTGAGCTCGCTTGCGCGACAAATTGTGTAGCGCTTAACGGCGGAGTGAATCCGCCTTGCGCACATGAGCTATATTAACGCTCGTTGTGCGCTTGGGGCGCGCGCAACGTTCCGTTGCATCATACTCCGCGAGCAGGCGGGGACTCATTCCCGTTGTCGGTTCGCGGCCGGAAACGTTCCGTCGCATCGCACTCCGCGAACGGGCCGCACAGCATTTCCGCTGTCGGTTCGCGGCCGGAAACGTTCCGTCGCATCGCACTCCGCGAACGGGCCGCGCAGCATTTCCGCTGTCGGCTCGCGGCCGGCAACGTTCCGTTGCATCATGCTCCGCGAACGGGCCGCGCAGCATTTCCGCTGTCGGTTCGCGGCCGGCAACGTTCCGTTGCATCATGCTTCGCGGGCGGGCGTTACCGCCTTCCCTCTGCCGGATGCGCGGACGGCATCGGATTTTTGCGCAGCATTCGCGTGCCGCGCGCCGTCATCATCGCGGAAAAACAGCCGCGGACCGACCGGTCCGCGGCTGAATGTTTTTTGCGCAGGCAGTTGAGTTGCCTTACTTCTTTTTCTTTTCTATCAGCTTTTCCGCAAGTTTCTGTATCTCGACGAGCGGAATGATGGCTATTGCTACGCCGACGGAGATGAGCCACTCCGACCAGGTGAGGTGGAAGCTTGCCGCTTCGGCCTCGGAGAGGTCGAGGAATATGGTGTTGACGCCGGGCGTGAGCACCACGAAGAGGGTGAGCGCTATGCCGAGGAGCGCTGAAAGATCGAGGAACTTGTTGGAGAAGAAGCCCTTATTGATTATGCTGTTTCTCTGCGAGCGCAGGTTGAAGGCGTGGAAGAGCTGTATGAAGCACAGCGAGATGAACGCCATAGCCATGGCTTCGGAGTGATGCTGACCGAGCGCGTAGTTGCCAACGAGGTAACTTGTCATTACGAGCGCCGTCTGCATAATGCCCTGAATTATTATGTCTTTGCCGAGCTGACCGGAGAACAGCGAACTCTGATTCTTTCTCGGCGGTTGCAGCATCACGTCTTTTTCTGCCTTTTCGGTGCCCAGCGAGAGAGCGGGGAAGGAGTCTGTGACCAGATTTACCCAGAGTATCATTATGGGGGTCATGAATTCCTGATCGGCCGCGCCGGTGCACAGGGCTATCATTTCCACTATGAACAGGCACAGCACCTCGGCTATGTTTGCCGAAAGCAAAAACTGTATGGCCTTGGTGATGTTGGAGAATATCTTTCTGCCTTCTTCCACCGCGCCGACTATCGTGGCGAAGTTGTCGTCGGTGAGCACCATGTCGGCGGCTTCCTTGCTCACCTGCGTGCCGGTGATGCCCATGCCTATGCCTATGTCGGCTTCCTTTATCGAGGGCGCGTCGTTCACGCCGTCGCCCGTCATGGCCGTCACCTTGCCGTTGGAGCGGAAGGCCTTGACTATCCTTACTTTGTTTTCGGGGGAAACGCGGGCGAATACCGAAAATTTCTGAATGTTCGCATACAGATATTCGTCCGTCATCTTGTCCAGTTCCGCGCCCGTCGCCGTCAGGTCGCCGTCGCGGAGGATATCCAGCTCTTTGGCGATGGCGCAGGCGGTGTCCATGTGGTCGCCCGTTATCATCAGCGCCTTTATGCCCGCCGTTCTGCACTCGGCCACGGCGGCCTTCACCTCGGGACGGGGAGGGTCTATCATGCCCATCAGGCCCACGAATATCATGCCCTCTTCGGATACGTCGTCGCCGTCCTTATACGCGGCGGCAAGCACCCTCAGCGCCCTGTGCGCCATGGCGGAGTTGGCGTTCCTTATCGCTTCCCTGTCGGCTTCGGTGATGGGCGAAACGCCCTTGGCCGTCAGTATCCTGTCGCATCTGGCTATCAGCATGTCGGGCGCGCCCTTGGTGTAGCTTTCGGTGCTGCCGGCGCAGGTGTGCACGGTGGTCATCAGCTTGCGGCCGGAATCGAAGGGCTTTTCGTTCACGCGCGGATAGTCGTTTGTGAGCGCTGCGTAGTCGCCGCCCTGATTGATGTAGTAATCTACGAGGGCCGTCTCCGTGGGGTCGCCCTGCAGGCCGCTCCTGGTGGCTACGGTGTCGTTGCACAGCGCCATTATGCGCTTTAAAAGTTCGTCGTTGCCCGAAGGACAGTAGCCGTCCTTCACCGTCATCTTGTTCAGCGTCAGCGTGCCCGTCTTGTCCGAACAGATTATCTCGCAGCAGCCCAGCGTCTCAACGGAGGGCAGGTTCTTTACTATGGCGTTGCGCTTGGACATCTTCTGCACGCCCATGGCAAGCACTATGGTCACGACTGCGGGCAGACCTTCGGGTATGGCCGCAACGGCTATGGCCACGGCCGTCATGAAGGCGCTCATCCACACGTCGGGATCGCCGAGCCCCGTGGATATGTGCGCGCATATGTTCACCACGAATATTACCGCGGCAATGCCGAGCACGAGGATGGAGAGTATCTTGGCCGTCTTGCCCAACTGCTTGTTGAGGGGGGAGGGATCCTCCTGCACCTCGGTCAGCATCTGGGCTATCTTGCCCATCTCGGTGCTCATGCCCGTTGCGGTCACGACGCCGCGGCCGCGGCCGTACGTCACGGTCGAGCCCGAAAAAGCCATGTTGTGTCTGTCGCCGAGTGGCGCCTTTTCGTCCACCGTCACGCCCGCTTCTTTTTCGACGGGCACCGATTCGCCCGTCAGCGCGGCTTCCTCTATCTTGAGGGAGGCGGACTGTATCAGCCGCATGTCGGCCGGCACCACGTCGCCGGCTTCGAGTATGACTATATCGCCGACGACCAGCTCTTCGGAGGGGATGACGGCCTGCTCTCCGTCGCGTATGGCCTTTACGAAGGGTTTATTCTTGGCCTTCAGCGCCTCCAGCGCGTTTTCGGCCTTGTTTTCCTGAACAAAGCCTATTATGGCGTTGACTACCACTATAAGCAGAATGACGCCGCAGTCGATGAGCTCCGTCCACTCGTTCGTGCCCTTCTGCAGATTGCTTACGATGGTAAGCACCGCCGAAACGACGGCCGCAGCCAGCAGCACGATTATCATGGGGTCGGTGAACTGCCCCAGAAATTTTAAGATGGCCGGCTTCTTTTTGGCTTCGGCCAGCGCGTTTTTGCCGTTTTCGGCAAGCCGCTTCTGCGCCTCCGCGGTCGAAAGACCGCGCTCCGAGGAATTTACCGCAAGGTAAGTTTCCTCAACGCTCTTGTTGTGAAACATCGCGTGCTCCTTATAAATTATTTTTTATATTTACCGCCGCATATATGCGGGGCAATTCAAAAATTAAATGGCAAACGGCGCGCATGCGCCGCGGGTTGCCCGTGTTGCTTGCGCATCCCCGCGGCCGTGCCGGCCGCGCCGTTATCAAAAAAGACCTTTAAGCGAAAAATGCTTAAAAGTCTTGTTACCGAAAGTTTACGGTGGCGGGGGCCGGGACGATGATCCGTGCTGACGGCCGCGCTCTTGCAACTACTCCCTTTTAAAGTATTGAATTTGTAAAAACTTAACTTAAATTGCTTTTTAATCTTATCACACAATTTTCACCCTGTCAAATGTTTTAAGGCGCTTTTTCTCCGCGCCCGACGCGGCCGGGCCGCTATATCCGAAAAATACATAAAGTTATCCGTATAGTATATAGACTGCGGGGCGATTATTAATTATAATATAAGCGCATAACATGTGGTGCGCGTCTGCGCGCCCGAAGTGAGGTTAATATGACAATAAAGGAAAAGATGGACGGCATCGTCGAGCGGCTGGGCTGCATAGGAATAGTGCCCGTCATCAAGCTGGACAAGGTCGAAAACGCCGAAAAGCTTGCCAAGGCTCTGCGCGACGGCGGCATCAACTGCGCCGAAGTCACCTTCCGCGCCAAGGGCGCCGACGAGGTGATAGCGCGCATGGTAAAGGCCTATCCCGACATGCTCGTGGGCGCCGGCACGGTGCTCACGTGCGAGCAGGCGGACGCCGCTGCCGCGGCTGGCGCAAAGTTCTGCGTGGCTCCCGGGCTCAATCCCAAGGTGGTAAGGCACTGTCTGGACAAGGGCATACCCTTCGCTCCCGGTCTGTCCTCCGCCAGCGAGATAGAACAGGCCATCGAGCTCGGGCTCGACTTCGTAAAGTTCTTCCCCGCGGAGCAGGCGGGCGGGCTGCCCTACATCAAATCGGTGTGCGGGCCCTACACGTCCATGCGCTTCATGCCCACGGGCGGCGTGACGGCGGACAATCTCAACACCTATCTCGCTTACGATAAAATAGTCTGCTGCGGCGGCAGCTGGATAGTTCCCGGCAAGCTGCTCGACGAAGAGGACTGGGCGGGCATCACCGCGCTCTGCCGTCAGGCCGTGGACAAGATGCTCGGGTTCGAGGTGGTGCACGTCGGCATCAACTGCGCCGATCCCGCCGAAGCGGAGAGCGTGGCCGACATGTTCGACAACGCCTTCGGCTTTGCCAAAAAGGTGGGCAACAGCTCGGTGTTCGCTTCAACGTACGTCGAGTGCATGAAAAAGCCCTTCAAGGGCAGGATGGGCCATATCGCCGTGGCGACCAATTCGGTAAAGAGGGCTATGTATCAGCTCACCGAGCGCGGATACACGATAGACGAAGAATCGGTAAAGCGCGACGCCAAGGGCACGCCCACCGTCGCCTATCTCAAGGAAGATTTCGGCGGCTTCGCCGTGCATCTGGTGCTCAGAAAGTAAAGGCCGCGCAAGCCGCGCATAATGGGATATGCGCCGGCTGTCCGTTTGAGCGGGCGCCGCGAAAGGTGCGGGACTGTCCGCGCCGCAATCGTTTAAAAAAATTCAATAAAAAATTCAAATAAAAAAATATTTTTCAGGAGTTTCATAAATGAAAAAGATCGTAACCATGGGCGAGATAATGCTCCGCCTTTCCACCCCCAACAACGAAAAGTTCATTCAGGCCGACGAGTTCGACATCAACTACGGCGGCGGCGAAGCCAACGTTGCCGTATCGTGCGCAAACTACGGCCACAAGGCCGAATTCGTCACCGCTCTGCCCGAAAACGAGCTGGGCGACTGCGCCATAGCCGCTCTGCGCAAGTACGGCGTGGAGACCTGCCACATCGCCCGCTGCGGCGAAAGGCTGGGCATCTACTACCTTGAAACGGGTTCGGCCATGCGTCCCTCCAAAGTGGTTTACGACAGAGCTCACTCTTCCATAACCACGGCCACCGCCAAGGACTTCGACTTCGACGCCATATTCGAAGGCGCCGACTGGTTCCACTTCACGGGCATCACTCCCGCCGTGTCCGACAGCGCCGCGGCCCTCACCGAGGAAGCCCTCAAGGCTGCAAAGAAGCACGGCGTGACCGTGTCCGTAGACCTCAACTTCCGCAAAAAGCTGTGGTCGAGCGAAAAGGCGCAGAAGGTAATGACCGGTCTCATGAAGTACGTCGACGTGTGCATCGGCAACGAAGAGGACGCCGAGCTCGTCCTCGGCTTCAAGCCCGGCAAGACGGACGTCACCTCCGGCGAACTCGAGCTCGCCGGCTACAAGTCCATATTCGAGCAGATGGTCGCCAAGTTCGGCTTCAAGTACGCCATCTCCTCGCTGCGCGTATCGCACTCCGCGTCGGATAACGGCTGGTCGGCCTGCATATATTCGGCTGCCACCAAGGAATTCTATCATTCCAAGAGCTATTCCATACATCCCATCGTGGACCGCGTCGGCGGCGGCGACTCGTTTGCGGGCGGCGTCATCTGCGGTTTCCTCGACGGCAAGGATTTCAAGTCCGCGCTTGAATTCGGCGTTGCCGCGTCGGCTCTCAAGCACACCATTCCCGGCGACTTCAACCTCGTCTCCCGCAAGGAAGTCGAAGCTCTGGCCGGCGGCGACGGTTCGGGCCGCGTTCAGAGATAATGAAGATAGCTTTCCGCACGCACGATCTCGGCGCGAAGGGCATCGACGGCGTGATATACCGCCTGCAGCAGTGCGGGGCGGACGCCGTTCAGCTCGTAGTGTATAAGTTCATGGAAGGCGTTAAGCAGCAACCCGGCTCGCTCACGCCCGAACTGGCCGAGTACATAGGCAAGGCTTTAAGGGGGGCGGGCGTGTCCGTTCCCCTGATAGGCGCCTATTTCAATCCCGTGCATTCCGACAAGCAGAAAGTTGCCGGCTGCAAGGCCGTGTTCAAGGAATACTTGAAGTATGCCAAAGTACTCGGCTCGGACATAGTGGGCAGCGAAACGGGCTCTTTCAACGACGACAAGTGGACGTATAATCCGCTCAACCGCACCGAGGAAGCCCTGCACACGGTGATAGACACCTTTGCCGAGCTTGCCGACTGCGCCGCGCAATACGGCGTGAACATCGGCATGGAGGGCGCGGCGGGGCACTGCTGCTGGTGCGTAAAGCAGCTCAAGCGCGCGGTGGACGGCGTCGGCCGTCCCAACGTCAGGGTGATATTCGACCTGTACAACTACCTCGACATGTCCAACTACAGCAATTATATGGACATTCTGGACGAAGGACTTGAAACGTTCGCGGGCAGAATAGCCGTGTTCCACATGAAGGACTTCGTCGTGCGCGACGGCGCGGTGAAACAGGTCGCTCCCGGCAGGGGAATGTTCGATTATCCCGCCATACTCGCAAAGATAAAGGCTTACGATCCCGAAGCCGTGCTCGTCCTCGAGGGGACCACGGGATCGGACATCGAACCTTCCATAGAGTTTGTGAGGAGCGTGTGGAACGACGCGTGACCCCGCATTGCGCGGCTGCCCGTCAGGGCGGCAACCAAGGTAACTACGCGGAAATTTTCCGCAGGAGAAAATAAATTTTATCATGAAATTCGATGTAAGATATGCAAATCATCCCGATGATTCCAAGCATTACGACACCGCCGAGCTCCGCAAGAAGTATCTCATAGAAAAACTCTTCGAAGCCGACGACATTTTACTCACCTATTCCCATCAGGACAGGATAATCGCCGGCGGCGCCATGCCCGTCAATAAAAAGCTCTCCCTCGGCACGTTCAAGGAACTGGCGACCAACTACTTCCTCGAACGCCGCGAGATGGGCGTCATCAACATCGGCGGCGCGGGCGTGATAGAGCTCGACGGCAAAAAGTACGAAATAGGCCACAAGGAAGGCATATATATCGGCAAGGGCACAAAGGAAGTCGTGTTCTCTTCGGCGGACGCAAAGGCTCCCGCCAAGTTCTACATCAACTCCAGCCCCGCGCACAAGCAATATCCCACGGTCAAGATAACCAAGCCCGTCGAAGGCAAACAGCCGCCCGAAGGCACCAGGTACTGCGTTCAGCGCCATCTCGGCACGGCCGAAGGCATGAACAAACGCACCATCAACCAGTTCATCATCGGCGACGTGTGCGAAAGCTGCCAGCTCTCCATGGGCATGACCGAGCTCGACGTCGGCTCGTCGTGGAACACCCTTCCTTCGCACACTCACGAAAGGCGCATGGAAGTTTACATGTACTTTGAACTGCCCTCCGATCAGGCCGTGTTCCATCTCATGGGCACTCCTCAGGAGACCCGCCACATCGTCATGCACAACGAACAGGCCGTCATCTCGCCCTCGTGGTCCATCCACACGGGCGTGGGCACCATGAACTACACGTTCATCTGGGGCATGTGCGGCGAAAATCAGACCTACGACGATATGGACAACATAAAGACCGAAGATCTGAAATGATCCGGGCTCTCCGCGCGCACGCGGCGCGGGTAAGCTCCGCCGCGTGCGCCGGACCGCTCTCCGCCCCGTCGGGGCGCGGGCTCAAATCTGTTTATGCGTCCCTTGGGGCGTGATGAGATCAAAAAAATTTATTTTACGCCCTTCGGGGCAATAAGGGGAAACAATAAAATGGCTCAACTCAAATTCGTAAACGTAAACAAGGTATATCCCAACGGATATCATGCCGTGCACGACTTCAACATGGAGATCAAGGACGGCGAATTTATCTGTCTCGTAGGCGATTCCGGCTGCGGCAAGTCGACGACCCTGCGCATGATAGCCGGTCTCGAAGATATAACCGCCGGCGAATTCTACATCGACGGCAAGCTGGCCAACCAGATGTCGTCGAGGGAGAGGGGCATAGCCATGGTCTTCCAGTCCTATGCGCTCTATCCTCACCTCACCGTCGCCGAAAATCTGGGCTTCGGTCTCACGCTCGAAGGCATCGACATGGACGTCATCGACAAGCGCGTGGCCGCCACCGCCGAAATACTCGGCCTCACGCCCTACCTCGACAGGTTCCCCCGCAACCTTTCGGGCGGCCAGTGCCAGCGCGTGGCCGTCGGCCGCGCCCTCATCAGAAAGGTCTCCATATTCCTTATGGACGAACCCCTCTCCAACCTCGACGCAAAACAGCGCGTCACCATGCGTTCGGAGATAAAGCAGATACACCGCACCGTCGGCGCGACCACCATCTACGTCACCCACGACCAGACGGAGGCCATGACCATGTCCGACAGGATAGTGGTAATGAAATCGGGCGGCTACGTGCAGCAGATAGGCACTCCCTACGAGCTGTATTTCAACCCCGAAAACCTCTTCGTTGCGGGCTTCATAGGCGAACCTCCCATGAACTTCCTGCGCGGCAAGGTGGAAAGCGGCTACTTCGTCAACGACGCCGTTGAATTCAACATCAAGGACATAGTGGACGACGCGGCCTCCATCGAGGGCAGGGAAGTGGTGTTTGCGTTCCGCCCCGAAGCCATCCGTCTGCCCAAGGACGGCAAGCCCGCCGCCGACGAGTTCCTCGTCATTTCCAAAGTCGACCTCACCGAGCTGCTCGGCGACACCACCAACGTCTACGCCAACGTCGGTTCGGTCAACGTCATTCTCAAGGTCAACCCTCACGACGCTCCCAAGATGGGCGACGAATTCGACTTCGTCGTGCCCCACAAGGCGGCGTACATCTTCGACGCGGAGACGGAAAAGGTCGTGCCTTCGAGCATAAAGAGAAACTGACGCCGGCGCGCCCGCCGGCCGCACACCGCCGCGCCGGCAGGCGCGGCGCGTATGAAGTGTAAGGCAAAATGTGCGCGTTGCATGGCATATATGTGCCGGGCAACGCCGTAAAACACAATCATTCAGGAGTTTTCAGCATGGAGATCTTAAGCAAAAAGATATACAACAAGCCCGAAAGGCCCGTAAAGATCATGCAGTTCGGCGAAGGCAACTTTCTGCGCGCGTTCGTGGACTGGATAATTCAGGACCTCAACGACAACGGCGCCATCAACGCTTCGGTGGCGGTGGTCCAGCCCATGCCTGCGGGCAGGGTGGCCGACCTCGCCGCGCAGGACGGGCTCTACACCGTCCGTCTCGAGGGCATCGATAAGGGCGAAAAGGTCAAAAAGAGCCGCGTCATCGACGTCATCGGCGACTGCGTCAATCCCTTCACCGATTACGAGCATTTCCTCTCCTACGGCGAGAGCGAAGATCTGCAGATAATAATATCCAACACTACCGAGGCCGGCATAGCGTTCGACCCCTCCGACACCGACTTTTCGCAGTGCCCCAAGTCCTTCCCCGGCAAGCTGCTCGCCCTGCTCAAGCGCAGATACGATCGCTTCGGCGGCGACGCGGGCAAGGGCCTTGCCATCATCCCCTGCGAGCTCATCGACTACAACGGCGAGGAGCTGTACAGGTGTCTCACCCAGCTTGCCGAACATCTCGGCATGGACAAGGACTTCATAAAGTGGATGCAGACGGCAAACCACTTCACGTCCACGCTCGTCGACCGCATAGTGCCCGGCTATCCCAAAAACGAGATAGACGCCATACGCGAGGAGTGCGGCTATATCGACAACAACGTTGTAAAGGGCGAGATATTCCACCTCTGGGTGCTCAAAAAGGAAGCGCACGTTCAGGCCGTTTTCCCCGCCGACTCCACGGGGCTCAACGTCATCTTCGCCGACGACATCAAGCCCTATAAGCAGCGCAAGGTAAAGATACTCAACGGTTCGCACACGGCCATGGTGCCCGTGGCATACCTGTGCGGCATAGACACCGTGGGCGAGGCCGTGAACGATCCCACCATAGGCAAGTTCGTGCGCGACTTCGTGTTCGACGAGGTCAACCCCACCATCGACCTGCCTCAGGATCAGATGGTGGCGTTCGCCAACTCCGTCATCGAGAGGTACAAGAACCCCTATATCCGCCACGAGCTCATGTCCATAGCGCTCAATTCCACCACCAAATTCCGCACGCGCCTTCTGCCCACGCTGGAGGACTACGTGCGCATAAAGGGCAAGCTGCCTTTGCACCTCGTGTTCGCGTTCGCGGCGCTCTGCATCTTCCACAAGGGCAAGAGGGGTGACGAGGCCATAGCGCTCAAGGACGACCCCGCGCTCCTGGAGCATTGGGCCGCAATGTGGGCGGAGTGCGGCACGGACTACAAAAAGTTCGCCCGCGAAGCTCTTGCATGGAAGGACGCGTGGGAGACGGACATGAACGCCATTCACCCCGCCCTCGCCGATACAGTTGCCGGCTACCTCAAGGCCATGGACGAAAAGGGCATGAGAGCCGCCGTAGAGGAATTTGTAAATGGCTAAAAAAAGTATCATAATAAACCGGCTCGACAACGTGGCCGTGGCGCTTGCCGACCTTGAAAAGGGCGGCGTATATGAAGGGGCCACGCTTGCCGAGGACATCACCAAGGGTCACAAATTCGCCCTCCGCGCCATAGCAAAGGGCGAAAATATCGTCAAGTACGGCACGCCCATCGCGCACGCCACGCGCGATATCGCCGCCGGCGAACACGTGCACACGCACAACGTGGCCACCAACCTCAACGAAAATCTCGAATACGTCTACGAGCCCGTGGACTGCACGCTGCCCGCCGGCAAGATGCGCAAGGTCAACGTTTACCGCCGCGCAAACGGCGAAGTGGGCATCCGCAACGAGCTGTGGGTGATACCCACCGTCGGCTGCGTGAACGGACAGGCCAAGGAGATAGTGGATACCTTCAGGGCTCAATACGGCACCGACGCGTTCGACGGCATATTCACTTTCCCTCACCCTTACGGCTGTTCGCAGCTGGGCGACGACCACGAGCGCACAAAGTTCATGCTGCAGAAGATGGTGCGCCATCCCAACGCGGGCGGCGTGCTCGTGCTGGGTCTGGGCTGCGAAAACAACCAGATGGACGCCTTCAGGGAGGGACTCGGCCCCGTGGACGAAAGCAGGGTAAAATTCCTCGTCTGCCAGGACGTCGACGACGAAATAGCCGCCGGCGTGGAGCTGTGCAGGCAGATAGCCGCCCGAATGGCCGGGGACAAGAGAGAGGAGACGGACATCTCCTGCCTGAAGGTGGGCCTGAAGTGCGGCGGCTCCGACGGGCTTTCGGGCATCACGGCCAATCCGCTCGTGGGGCTGTTCTCGGACTATATAGTTTCCGTGGGCGGCACGTCCGTCCTTTCGGAAGTGCCCGAAATGTTCGGCGCCGAACAGCAGCTCATGAACCGCTGCCGGGACAGAGCCACGTTTGAAAAGGCCGTAAAGCTGATAAACGACTTCAAGGACTATTTCCGCGCCAACGGCCAGCCCGTGGGCGAAAATCCTTCGCCCGGCAACAAGGCGGGCGGCATCACCACGCTGGAAGACAAGTCCTGCGGGTGCACGCAGAAGTCGGGTTCGGGCCCCGTCACGGACGTGGTGTTCGACGACGGCTACGTCACCGCAAAGGGTCTCAATCTTTTGAACGGCCCGGGCAACGACATGTGCGCCGTCACCAACCTCGGCGCGGCGGGCTGCCATCTCGTTCTGTTCACCACGGGACGCGGCACGCCCTTCGGCGGATTTATTCCCACGCTGAAGATAGCCACCAACAACGAGCTCGCCCAAAAGAAGTCCAACTGGATAGATTTCAACGCGGGCGCCGTGCTGGACAGCGATTTCGGCACCCAGCTCGAAAAGCTCATCGACCTCATAGTCGACGTTGCCGGCGGCAGGCAGACCAAAAACGAGATCAACAACACAAGGGAAATTGCAATCTTTAAAACGGGAGTTACCTTATAATGAAAGCATTTATGGATAAAGATTTTCTTCTCGACACCGAGACGGCCAAAAAACTCTATCACGAGCATGCCGAAGACATGCCCATAATCGACTACCATTGCCATCTTCCCCCCAGGGAGATATACGAGGATAAAAAGTTCCGCAACCTCACCGAAGTCTGGCTGGGCGCCGGCGACAGGTTCGGCGATCACTACAAGTGGCGCGCTCTCCGCGCGAGGGGATACGAGGAGGACTCCATCTCCGGCCCGGACGACGACTACAAAAAGTACATGCAGTTTGTGGAGAGCATGCCCTACTTCGTGGGCAACCCGCTGTATCTGTGGTCGCATCTCGAAATGCAGAGGTATTTCGGCATAGACGACGTCATCTGCCCCAAGAACGCCGAAAAGATATGGAAGAAGGCCAACGAGGTGCTGGAAACGCTCACCGCCCGCAAGATGATGGAAAAATTCAACGTCAAAACGGTGTGCACCACGGACGATCCCGTGGATTCTCTCGAATGGCACAAGAAGATGAACGAGGACAAGACGCTTAAAGTCAGCGTCCGCCCCGCGTTCAGGCCCGACAAGGCCATAAACGTGGAGCTGTCGTGGTTCAAGGACTGGGTGGCGCAGCTCGGCAAAGTCGTCGGCAGGGAGCTGGACACGCTCGAAAAGCTGTGCGGCGCCCTCGCCGAAAGAATAGCTTTCTTCGATTCCATGGGCTCCAAGCTGTCCGACCACGCGCTCGACGTCGTTCACTACGCGCCCGCAACCTACGAGGAAGCCAACGCGATTTACCTCAAGGGTCTCAGGGGCGAATGCGTGACCGATGAGGAGCAGGACAAGTACAAGGGCTACATTCTTCTCTTCCTCGGCAAACAGTATGCAAAATACGGCTGGGTACAGCAGTATCACATAGGCGCGCTGCGCAACAACTCCAAATCCATGCTCAAAAAGATAGGTCCCGACACCGGCTTCGACGCCATAGAGGACGCCGTCTACATGGAAAAGCTGTCCGCGCTGCTGGGCGCTCTGGACGAAGCCGACGCGCTGCCCAAGACCATACTCTACTGTCTCAACCCCCGCGACAACTATGCGCTCACCGTCCTTGCGGGCTGCTTCCAGAAGGAAGGCGTAAAGGGCCGCGTGCAGGTGGGCACGGCGTGGTGGTTCCTCGATCAGCTCGACGGCATGCAGCAGAACCTCGAAACGCTCATGCAGGTAGGTCTCGTGGCGCAGTCCGTGGGCATGCTCACCGACAGCCGCTCCTTCCTGTCCTATCCCCGTCACGAGCTCTACAGAAGGCTGTTGTGCCGCATGCTCGGCCGTCTGGTGGAAAACGGACAGTATCCCGAAGAGGAGCTGGACACTCTCGGCAAGATAGTGGAGGACGTCTGCTACAACAACGCCAAGGAATATTTCGGATTCTGACCGCGCGGATAAAGGGCGGGCATGGCGGAAGCCCCCGCCGGGATATCCTCGGTTACATCGAAAGAACGACAAAAACGGACTGCATTGCGCAGTCCGTTTTCATTTGCCCGGCATATATGCGCGGGTCAAACAGTATAATTATTGCGTGGGGGGCATGTCCGCGCCGGTTTGCCGCGCAAATTGTTCCCACAGCTTGTGCGCGCGCCGGCAATCGGCAAGTATTTCTTCACGCTCGCCTTCGCTCAGTCTGCGGCTCCACGCAACGGGGTCGAGTGGCGCGGCGGCGCGGAGTCCGCCGTCGGCAAAGCGGGCGGTGCGGTCGCGGTACGTGTCGTTCCATTTGTCGTAGAGCTGCGGCGATATGTGGCGGCCGAGCGTGCAGTCGATAAAATCGCACTTGCCGAAGTCGCGCCACGGCCGGGCGAGGAACACGCTGCCTTCTCCGGCCCCGCCGTCCTCGAACGCGCAGTTCACAAACACATATCCCCGCCGCTGTTTAAGGCTGTGCGCGGGCGCGCATACAAAGCCGTGGCTTCTCTCGTCGCGCACGGATATCAGCCGGCAGTTCTCAAAGTAGGCTTCCGCGCAGCCGAATATGAAGTCTACGTTGCCGTATATGCGGCAGTTATCGTAAAGCTGCACCGAACCGCCCTGCATGTACAGCTGCGGCCGGGGTATGAATCCGTCGTAGTATGCCGGGTCGTCCGTCAGGCCGGAGTAGCGCACCACGAGGTCGTCGGGGAAGGGCGCGGTGAAAAGGGTGTCCTGTTCGGATATCAAATCCACGTCGCGGGCGAGGAACAGGGGCGCGTTTACCGAAAGCGCCACGCACTGCCCAACTTTTTTCGCGTCGGTGTTGCCGTTCTTCACGGTCAGGTTTTCCAGCGAGCAGCCGTTGCCCGTCACGCATACGGTGTATGTGCGGAAAGTGTTGTACTCGCCGCCGTCGGGGTGGGGCTTTCTGGCAAAATCATCCCATGAAATGACGGTTGTTTCACGGTTTTCCCCCACAAGGCGCACGCCGTCGCATTTTATCCACAGTTTGTTGCGGTACTCGCCCGCGCGCAGATATATTGTGGTCGGGCGGGTCAGTTTGTCCAATATGTGCTGTATGTCGTCGTTCGGCGAAAGGTGCAAAACGTCCATAATTACCTCCATTTTTACATTGAGTATATTGTAGCACAATTTTTTTTGTGAAACAATAAAAAATTTGTAAAATATGTATTGATTTTTTAAAAACTGCGTGTTATAATATGCTCGTTAGATGTGATAATGTAACACAAACGCCACGCTTAAAGTGTGTAAATTATATTGATATGCGAAAAAACGGTTCAAGGTTGTTATCGATCAACCAGTACAGATTTACAGATTTGTTCCTGTTCGCTGTCATTATGGCAATTGCAGAGATTGCCGCTCATTACGCTGTTGTATGGTTTCCCGCCGGTGCGACGTTTGCTCTTTCGTTTGTTGTTCCGATTTGTCTGATAGCAATGTTGAGGTGGGGATGGCAGAGCGTTGTGCTCGCCGTGTTGAGCGGGATATTGTATTGTGCGTTCAATGATGGCGCGTTGACGGATTATATTGTATACATTGTCGGCAATTCGTTTGTTCTGCTTGCGCTTATCCCGTTGTCGATAGTTGGCAAGCACAGGTTCACTGACAAATGGTATATGCTCCTTTTACTGGTTGCCATCGCTTGGCTCGGCGTATGTCTCGGTCGGTCGGTCGTCTTTGCGATTTGTCTGGCGGTTAGTCCCGTCGAAGGCGTTGCTCCTTATTCCGGATTTGTGAGCTTTGCCGCGGGCGATCTGCTTTCCTTGGTGATGTCAGCCATCATTATGATAGGGTTGCGGAAGTTCGACGGCATGCTTGAAGATCAGGTGACGTATCTTAAGCGGCTTAACAAAGCCAGAACGGAGAAAAGACTTTCCGAAAAGTTTGACGAAAACACATATACGGAACTCGACGAAGAAGCTTTGAGCATTCTGAATCAGGAAAACGACATTTATTGAGCCGGTTTTCCCTTGTTTTCGGACGGGTGGATTTAAGTTCGAAGTGAAGTGCGGCAAAACGCTTTACGATATTTATTTTAATTCTTTTCTATGTGATATGGAGGGATTTTTAATGGCAAAGTCAAAACTTTTAAAGTATGACGACTTCCTTATCTATGACGAGGCGACGGGGACTTATTCGTTGCCTCAGGAACAGAAGGTGAGGGACGAGACGGAGAAGGGCCGTTGGAAACACACGCTTTTCACCGTGCTTAAAGATTGGCGTTTGTACGTTATGCTTCTGCCCATGCTCTTCATATATTTCTTCTGGAAGTATATGCCCATGACGGAGCTTTTGGCGGCATTCAAAAATGAGGCGACCGATCTTGCCGATGTCAACGCGCGCGACTGGTTTGGCCTTACTTATTTCAACGAGATTTTCTTTGGCGGAGCGACAAGCAGCACCAGGATGCTGTATTTCTGGCAGGCGTTCAGAAATACTTTCACCATAGCGTTCTATAACCTGCTGTTCGGATTTCCCGTCCCTATCATAATAGCGCTCTTTTTTAACGAGATCAAGTCAAACATCACCCGCAGCATACTGCAGGTGTGCGTATATCTGCCCAAGTTCATGTCGACCGTCGTCGTAACCACTCTTGCCATTTCGCTGTTCAGGGCAAGCAACGGCGCTACAGACATAGGTATTGTTTCCAAGCTTCTGGTTGCGATATGCGGCGAAGATTCCGCTCTGGGACAAGCGGCCGGCGGCGGTCTTATCTTCTCGCCGAGATATTACAGGTCTCTGTTTGTCATAACGGAGTTGTGGGAACATGCGGGGTATGACAGCATAGTATTCTTCGCGGCGGTAATAGCCGTGTCGCCCACGTCTTACGAGGCGGCGCAGATAGACGGCGCGGGCAAGATGCAGCAGATGCGCTATGTGGTGCTTCCCAGCATTCTCTCCACGGTCGTCATAATGCTTATCATGAAGATAGGCTCGCTTCTCTCCGTTGGTTACGAAAAAGTTTATCTGCTGTGCCCTTCGACGGACATCGCAAGTTATGAAGTTGCCGGCACTGTTTCCACTCTGGCAATGAACGAAAAGACGATGCCGCTGTTCAATAACGGATACGGCATGGCGGCAGAGATGACTAACAACCTGATAGGCATGATTTTGGTCATAGGCGCCAATGCCGTTGCCCGCAAAGCTTCGGATGTATCGCTGTATTAAGGAGGATATCGATTTATGAAAAGGAAAATGGAAATATCCGAATTAATATTCAAAATCGTTGCGTATGTTTTGCTGATCGTTTTTGCCGTAATGTGTATATATCCCTTTATATATGCCATATCGGCGGCATTCAGTTCGGGCGAAGCGGTCAACACCAACAAGGTCGTGTTATGGCCTGTCGACGTCTCCGCCGGGGCATTCCTGCATGTGTTCAGCGGAATAATGTCCAGCCAGTTCTGGATCAGCTATTCGAATACGCTGTTCGTTGCGTTTATCGGCACGCTGTGGTGTATGGTATATACCATTCTCGGCGCGTACGCTCTTTCCAAAAAGAGACTGCTCGGCAGACACGGCTTCAACTTTTTCCTTGTGTTCACGATGTGGTTCTCCGCCGGTGTTGTCGCAATGTATAACAACTATGTCGATACCGGCGAAGTGTTTGCCAATCTTGTCGGCGGAGGCAAATGGGACGAGGTTGTTGACCTGAAGTGGCTTGTAATTATCGCCATGGGTATGAACGCCACCAACGTAATCCTCTTAAGAAACGCTTTCGAAGGCGTTCCCTCCGAAATAGAGGAGGCCGCAAGAATAGACGGCGCCACAGAGATGCAGATATTGTGGCAGGTATATATCCCCATGAGCAAGGCGACGATAGCCACAATAGCGCTCTTCTTCGGCATCTCCCGTTGGAACGGTTATTACTGGGCATATCGCATGATGACCAATCAGCCTGAATCCTGGCCCGTGCAGGTCTATATAAGAGACTTTATTACAAAGCAGACAAATCTCGTCAACGCAATCGATGAGTCAGAGGTCACATGGATATATGAATACGACGCGGTTTCCGTTGCCTATTCCATGGTGGTTCTGGCCATAATCCCCATATTGGCAATTTATCCCTTCATTCAGAAGTACTTTGCAAAGGGCGTCAACATGGGCGGCGTAAAGGAATAATTCCAAAGTACAATTTAATAAGCGCCGCAGCGGCGCGGTCATCTTCCGACAAAGCGTTCCCATATCGGGCGGTGATGATACGAAATACAGTGGGGGCGGGAAAAATACAAAACAAGAAATTTAAATAAGGAGAAATATAATGAACAAAACCAAAAAGCTTGCTTTTGCCGCAGTGTCTGTGGTAATGGCCGGATCGATAGCTGTTTCGTTGGCTGCCTGCGGCGATACCGGAAACGGCGGCGATGACAACAACTATCAGGGCTCTGCCGGCGGCGGAGTGGCCGCTTCGCACGATGTGGTTGCCGAAAACAGCTCGTATCTGTTTGGTAACCTTGCCGGCGGACTCAACTATGTGCCCGGCAGCGGCGCCGATGTTGTGTCCTACTTAAACACGAAGGGTATGTCCAACTTCAACCAGATGATGAACGAGGCGTGGATAAGACTGTACAGGTACTATACCGGTACGCCCAGTTCTTCAACCGGAACGCCCCAGACCAAGCTGTCTGTTGCGGACAGCTACGGTTCCGACATGGAACTTCGTCTCAACATCTGCGATTCCGACAATCAGAACCGTCAGATAACCTTCAAGCAGGGCACCATTTCTGCTACCAAGCAGCTGCTTGACGGCGAGTCGTATCAGACCAACGATCTGAAGCCTACATGGAGAGCGCTTTCTGAGGAACTCGGCATGACCTTCTCCAATGCGGCAACCGAATTGGCTTCGGATAAGCAGATCACGCAGAATCTTGACAAGCTGAATACTTTCGATCTTGTAACAGGTTCGTCGGACGCGATCGTCACCCAGGCGCTTTCCGATTCAAACACATTCCTCGATCTCAATCTTTATCTCGATGAAATGCCCAACTACAAGGCATTCCTTGAAGCAAACCCCATAACGAGGTTGTCGCTTACGTCCGATACGTCTTCCGGTGCAATGTACTACGCGCCCTATTTCGACGGTAACGACGATATCGAAAAGTATGAGCTTATCAACAAGATATGGGTTGAAGATCTGCTGGATAAGGGTACGCCCGCATCTATCGTTACTTATAAGGATCACGGCGAATCCAAGGCCAATGGCCATTCCGCAACCAACGGTTACACCGAAGAGCTCACGCCTTTGACAACCGAAACGGCTATAATTGCCTATATGGGTTCGCAGGATTGGGAAATAGACGTAACCAAAGAGGACGGCGTTTCCACCGAAAAGGTCTATGTTAAGTATTCCAATGCGTACAACGCCGTTACCGATAATTCCACTGCTCTCGGCGCCGCCTATGAGGCTGCCGCGGGTGCTGCCTATGACGGCGAAAGCGGCAACATTATAGATATAATGAATGCCGCCATCAATGCCAAGAAGGGTGAGGTCACGGGCGCACAGTTGCTCAATATGCTTCGTGCATATATCGACGTCACGTATGTGGATGCCGACGGCAACAAGTATTACGATACCCGTTCCGATGTGTTCAACGGTCAGAACGCGGCGTGGGACGTCGATCTGCTCGCAGCGCTTTCCCGTTGCCTTGTTACGAACAACGACCTGCTTACGCCCGATGCAAACGGCAAGGCGTCCATGGAAAATCTTTACGCCATCTCCGGCCGTACCAACACCACGCAGCGCAACAATGACCTCATTTCGCTTGCCGGCGAACTGTACGGCGTGCGCGGTCTTACTCCCCGCTACCAGTATGCGTATATCAATGGCGCAGGCGAGGTAGTAGACGCCCGCACCAAGACGGCTACTTTCGACGCCGTTCAGAACCTGCACGCGTTTGTAGAAGAAGGCCTGCTCTATCTGCATGACAACATCAACGGCACGCCCAGCGCATATGCTGAAAACAAAGCGCAGACCATGATGATGTACGATTACGTGCAGACTCAGACCAAGGCGGGCTTCGATCAGGATACGTCCAAGTATAACTTTGCTCCCATCATTACTCCCGTTTCCCAGTGGGACGTGGACGACGACGGTAAAAAAGACACCACGATGAGGTTTACCGAATCCTGGCGCTCCGTAAAGAATACCGGCTTTGCAATTCCTCGCGTCAATGTTGAAAATAATCCTCAGAAGCTCAAGGCTCTTCTTGAATTCATCGATTACATGTTCTCCAACGACGGACAGATCCTCATGACGTTCGGCTCGCAGGCAAGCGGCGCCGATGCGCTTGACGGCTGGTGGTATGCAACCGAAGCTACCGACGTGCAGCTTGCAACCGTTGCGGAGAAGGTTGAAGATTCCGAACAGTACACCGTAAAGGCTGAATATGCAAGCCAGTACTTCATCTATAAGAATAAGGTATATGTCGGCACGTCCTACAAGGGTACTCAGATACCTACCCTTACGAACGCAACGCTCAAGCTGTTCGAGGGCGAAACTGTTCAGACGGCAAACGGCTCCAGCATTGGGCTGAAGCAGGCCGATTTGAACCTCGCCAACACCGTCAACAACTATACGGACTTTGCCCGCGGCCTTATCGGTGCGGCTCTGCCCATAGGCAACAAGAATCAGGGCTTTGAATTCCAGTGCACCGCACAGTGCGGCCTTGACGGCGCGACTATCGTTGGTAACGGCCTTGCAAACGGCACTATCAAGCATACAACGGTTACCATCGATGCGAACAATCTGTGGTACACGCTTGTTCCCACGACGTTGCCTTATTCCAACACCGACGCAACGGCTATCAAAACCAACTATACCGATATAACCACCGGTTTGTTCGGCAATGGTTCGAAGATCTATAAGAATGCATATCTCGACATTCTTTACTATGGCTATGGCTATATGGCCTGAGTTTTAGCTTCCAAAAGCTGAAAAATAAAATTTAAATGTTCGATCGCGCGCCCGCCTTTGCGGGTGGGCGCGCCGACTCGGACTTATTTGGGGAAAGTGCCATGAAAACTCAAATGAAATTTCAAAAAATATTATCCCTTGCTACGCTCATAATAGCAGCGCTCACTTTTGTGTACTGCTTATGTTTTTTCAGCGGCAGTTTAGGTGATATTTACTGGAATTTGGAACCTGTTATAATCCCTACGCTTACAGGCGATATTACTTTCGATATCCATGCTCAGAATTTTTACGATACGGCACAGGCGTTCAACGATGCGTTGTTCTTTTTAAGCATAGCGTTCATCGTCGGCGCAGTGTTATTATATGTTACGGCATGCAACAAGCGCCGCAATTATTACGTGTCGAATTACGTTTCGATAATCGCAGTCGCAATATACGCAGCTGTTTTTGCGTTATATGCGCTGATAATGGTAAGTAAGTGTCTCGATCTTTTCATAAACGATATCGATTGGGCTACTTATCTGGAAAAATATAACTACAATTACGTTGAAGGCACACAGCGCAGATTCCCTTATTATTCCGATGATAAATCTATATTCGTGATAGGATATATTCTGTTTATAGTTGTCATTGTCGATGCCGTAGCGCTCGCGTTGAATCTGATATGGAAAATCAAATTGATGCGCGGAGAGAAGCAGCTTCTTGAACAGGGTTTTGTTAAGGAGGTGGCATGATGGCTAAACACCTGACCGAAAATCAGAAGATAGTAAAGGACGATATCTCGCGTTATAAGACCAATAAGCTCTCCTCCGGACTTGCATTGTTGGGATTGGTATTCAATTGCCTGTACTTCTTGTTGTTGTACAGCATGAACAACGATTATTTCTATACGCTGGAAATAGGGTTGTCGATACTTATCACGTTGATGTCGTTGCTGGTAATATTCCTTTCCTCAGAGGGGATAAAAGCTTACAACAAGGTTTACTCTATCGTACTCGTGGCCATGGCGGCGATACAGATCGTGCGTATCTTCATCACTCCCGTTATGGCGGTGACCGGCGTCAGCTGGTTTACGGAGATAGAATACCCCGATGCTCTTACCGGGCACTATTTTGGCGCCGAGCTGACACCTGCGGCGACATGCACGATCCTCATTATTTATTTGGTTGCTTCTGCGGCCTGCCTTGTGGGCTCGGCAGTAACGGGATATATTTTCGCCATGAGACGGGAAGCGTTTATTAAGAAGCTTGAAAGCGGCGAAATAAATATAGATGCCGTTCTTAAGGAAGAGGAAGCAAACACCGGTATTGAGCAGGAGAATACTGTAACCGAGGAGGTAAAGTGAAATGCCCGAAGTAAATATCAGACATATCGATAAGATATACGACGGCGGCGTTCAGGCCGTTTGGGATTTCAACCTCGACATACAGGACGGCGAATTCATCGTCCTCGTCGGCCCTTCCGGTTGCGGCAAGTCCACAACGCTCCGCATGGTGGCCGGCCTTGAAGACATAACCAAGGGCGAACTCATCATCGACGGCAAGGATTGCACCACGCTTCCCCCCAAGGATAGGGACATAGCAATGGTTTTCCAGAACTACGCCCTGTACGGACACATGACCATCTACGAAAACATGGCCTTCTCGCTTACGCTCCGCAAGGAAGATAAGCTGGTCATCCACCGCAAGGTCATGGCTGCGGCCGAGATCCTAGACCTCAAGACGCAGCTCAACAAAAAGCCCAAGCAGCTCTCCGGCGGTCAGCGCCAGCGCGTTGCAATAGGCCGCGCCATCGTCCGCAATCCCAAGGTCTTCCTCTTTGACGAGCCGCTGTCCAACCTCGACGCCAAGCTGCGCGGTTCCATGAGACGCGAGCTCATGCTTCTGCACAAAAAGCTCAACGCGACGATAATATACGTCACGCACGACCAGACCGAGGCGCTTACGCTCGCCGACAGAATAGTCTGCATGTCCATGGGCCACGTTCAGCAGATAGGCAAGCCCATCGAGCTCTACGAAAAACCCGCAAATACGTTCGTCGCAACGTTCATAGGGCTTCCTCCCATGAACATGTTCGAAGGCAAGGTCGAGGACGGTCACTTCAAGTGCGAATACTTTGATTATCCCCTCAACGACGAGCAGAAGGGCTATCTTAAGGACTATGAAGGCAAGGAAGTAATTCTGGGCGTCCGCCCCGAAAACTTCACCCGCGACGGGCACGTGCCTTTCACCGTCACCAACAACGAAAATCTCGGCATGAACACGCTGGTTCACGGCAAGATAGCCGGCAAAAAGATAGTTGTCTGCAAGTTTGCCGAATGGTGCAATTATAAGTTCGGCGACGAGATAACCCTCGGATTCCAGGAAGACAAGATGCATTTCTTTGAAAAGGATCCCGAAGGCCGTCATGAATATCAGAAGGTAATCAACTGAAGGAGGTAGGAATTATGGCTGAAAATGAAAACATGGTTGTAGATCAGATGCCTCCCGAAGAACAGCCTCAGGAGTCGAAAGCAAAAGCCGTTCTCCAAAAGATCGGCGCCGGGCTCAAGGAATGGGGACGCAAACAGATAGTCACGCTCAAACGCAGGCCTCATTTTATCCCGCTTTTTATTACGCTGATCACGAGCGTGATTTACCTGTTGTGTCTGCGTACCTATTCAAAGGTTGTAATGGCGAATTTCGCTGTAGAGTGGGCGGGGTTCTGCGTGTTTGTCAATACGCTGTTGTCCGTGTTGGTTCTTGCATTGTATACCAGCGCATTCCCGAAACGCACTAAACCGAATATTGTATTAGTCGGCTTGATTTTTGTATTCTATATTGTCATGCTGTTGTTGGATATTCTGTATTATGTGAGAATAAACGATTACTTATTGCAGAGCACGATGACCGATATAGGCAGGGAATCATTGAACAATGCAATATTGCATATGGTTTTTGGCGGAATAAGTATTATAGTTCTGGCGTTGTTGCCTGTATATTCCAAGTTGATAATGAAGATCGACACAAGCAAAGAAATCGAATCAAACAACATCAACGAGGTCATTGAAACAGAGGATGACGAGCAGTAACATCATTTATTAAATCTAATGACCGGCAAAATTTATATTGTCGGTCATTTTTTAAGGTCAATAAATGGCGAATAAAAAAAAGAAACAAAGTCAAGAAAAGATAGAAAATTATTACAATTTAAAGGTCAAAGAGACCGACGAATTGGTTGAAGCGTTAAAAGGGAATAATGTGTCAGCTGAGGCGCCGACGACCGACATTTATGAAATAACAGGCGAAGAAACTAAAGGCAAAAGCAGCAAAGCTAAAAATTTTGATCCTTATAAACGTGACAAGCTGGCTTTTCTTCCCGTTTGGCTGAAAGCTATCTTTATTAAATGGTGGTTTGCCGGAGCGGTTTGTTATTTTATGGTTTTTGGGTTATTCAATAGCATGAATGCATTGGATAACATGGTTTTGACGGGGCTTGTATTGGGCATTATAACGGATATCATGGTCAATCCCATATTCAGACTTATTGAGTCCGATGAGAAGGAATATAACGATTACATCATGTTCCCTTTTCCGTTCAAAGCCTATTGGACTTTTTTGGCCAACGGCGTCTATTATATTATAGTTTTGGTGCTCGTTGGGTTGCTGTACGAGTTGATAGGTAAATATATAAGTGCCGATGTGGCCGTGGAGCCGTTGTTGTTTGCAACGTTCTGCCTGATTATCGATATGGCGTTTATCGGCGTGAAGGACGCCGTGGTGCATATCGTAAAAAAGTGTAAAAATAAAAAGAGCGAGGAGGTCAATCCCGATGTTTAAGCAGTTGTTTGTTTCAAGCGTTTCGGCTTGCTTCGAACTTGAAAACAAAAATCCCTACTACAGCCCGGAAAAATACACCGTGTATCTCAACGGCGCGGCCGTGGAGGAAAAGGATTCCAACGTATTTTCACTGTTCAATCTTGAGCCCGACACTCAATACACCGTGTCGGTTTCCTGCTGCAAGGGCGAAATCAAATTCACCACCAAAAAGGAGAGCGGCTGCGTCAACATAAAGGAGCTCGGCGCCAAGGGCGACGGCGTGTCCGACGACACATACTATGTGCAGATGGCCGTCGACAGCTGCCCCAAGGGCGGCAGAGTGCTCGTGCCCGAAGGCTCGTATTACGTGCGCCCCATCGTGCTCAGAAGCGATATCACGCTGGAGATCAAAAAGGGCGGCGAGCTGCTCGGCGACGTGGTGGAGGAGCACTACCCCTATGTCCCCGCAAAGATAGAGTACGAGGACGGCAGCGAGGACATCCTTGCCACGTGGGAGGGCAATCCCTATCCCTGCCATCAGTCGTTCATTTCGGCATATAAGCAGAGCAATATAAATATAGTGGGCGAAGGCGCCATAAACGGCAACGCGGACAAGTCCACATGGTGGGCCACGCCCAAGGGCAGGGCCGTCGCCCGTCCCAGACTGGTCACGCTGAACAAGTGCGAAAACGTCACGCTTCACGGCGTTACGTGCAAAAATTCCGCCGCGTGGAATCTGCATCCCTTCTTCTCCAAGAACCTCGGCTTCTACGACATACGCGTAAAGAATCCCTACACCGGCCCCAATACCGACGGGCTCGATCCTGAAAGCTGCGACAAAGTGGACATAGTCGGCTGCGTATTCTCGGTCGGCGACGACTGCGTGGCCATAAAATCGGGCAAGATATATATGGGTTCCAGATACAAGACCCCCGCCACCCGCCATACCCTGCGCAATAACCTCTTCCAGGACGGTCACGGCGCGATAGTGCTCGGCAGCGAGATATCGGGCGGCGTGGAGGAGCTGTCCGTATGTCAGTGCGTATTCAAGCATACCGACAGGGGTCTGCGCATCAAGTCGCGCAGGGGCAGGGGCAAGGATTCGATAATAGACGACGTGCTGTTTGAAAACATAAAGATGATAAACGTCATCACGCCGCTCGTCATCAACATGTACTACTTCTGCGATCCCGACGGACATACCGAATACGTGTGGTCGCGCGAAAAGCGCCCCGTCGGCGACGATACGCCGTATATGGGCAAGTTCACCTTCCGCGACATCGACTGCACCGACTGCGAATGCATGTGCGCATATTTCGACGGACTTGTGGAGCGTCCCGTAAAGGAGATAGTGCTCGAAAATGTGTCCTTCCATTTCAAGGCCGACGCAAAGCCCTTCAAGCCCGCCATGCTCGAGTTCGTGCGCGACTACTGCAAGGAGGGCATATACATCGACAACGTGGAGAACGTCACGCTCAGAAACGTTACGTTCGAAGGTGTGGAAGGCCCCGCTATAATAGAAAAGAACTGCGGCAAACTCACGGTTGAATGAGCGGAGGGGAATTATGGACTATTCGTTGATAGATCGCTATATCGACAGGCTGATAGAGGAGACCAGACCCGAAGCGCCGATATGGAACATAGAAAATATCCGTCAGGGCAAAAAACCCGGCTGGAACTATATCGACGGTTGCATGATGACGTCGCTCTATTCCATATACCTGAGCACGGGCAACAAAAAATACCTCGATTTCATAGATAATTTCGTCGATTACTATGTGTTTGAGGACGGCTCCATACGCGGCTACGAGCAGGAGACGTACAACCTTGACAATATAAACGAGGGCAGAATCCTGTTCGATCTGTACAAGGAGACGGGCAAGGAAAAGTACAACCGGGCCATAGAGCTGCTCTTCGGGCAGCTGAAGAGCCAGCCCCGCATCGCGATAGGCAACTTCTGGCACAAGAAGATCTATCCCGATCAGGTATGGCTGGACGGTCTGTACATGGCGCAGGTGTTCAGTACCCGCTATGCCGGCGAGCGCGCGGACGGGGACTATTCCGACGTGGTGACGCAGTTCACCAACGTATATGAGCACATGTACGACAGGCAAAAGCGGCTCTACTATCATGGCTGGGACTATTCCCGCTCGGCGTTCTGGGCAGACAAGCAGACGGGCCTTTCAAAGTCCTTCTGGCTGCGCGCCGACGGCTGGTACACCGTGGGGCTGATAGACGCCATAAGCTATATGACCGATGAGCGTGCAAAGCAAAAGCTTTCCGAAATTTTCCGCACCACCGTCGAAGGGCTCGAACAGTACATAGACCCCGCGGGCAACATGTTCTATCAGGTGATAGATCAGGGCGGAAGAGAGGGCAACTATCTTGAAACTTCCGGCTCGGCCATGATAGCCTACGCGATGATGAAGGGCGCAAGACTGGGCGTGATCGACAAGCGCTTCGCCGCCGTCGGCAAGCGCGTGTTCGACGGCATATGCGCAAAATATCTCGGCGAAAGCGAAGACGGCAAGCTGAATCTGGGCGGCATATGCCTTGTTGCCGGGCTGGGCCCCGAAAACAACCGCCGCCGCGACGGCACGTTTGAATACTACGTCTCCGAGCCCGTCGTTGAAAACGACGCCAAGGGCACCGGGCCGTTCGTCATGGCATATACCGAGGTCAAGCACCTCATTTAAACGCATTTCAATAACGTCAAATGCCCGCGGCATATGCCGCGGGCATTTGTGTTGTGCGAGCCTGATCTTACTGAAGGAAGAGCTTCTTGAAGAGCAGTACCCAGATGCAGTCCAGCCAGCCGACGAACACGCCGAAGATGGTGACTACGATGCAGATGACCAGCCTGACGGCTCCGCCTTTCTTGAGGAAAGTGGACCATCTTACAATGATTTCCACTATCCAGTTGACGACGGGGATGAGGAGCAGGATGATCTGTACGAGTCTGCTCTGTCTGTTGAACCAAGTCATTTTTCCGTTCTCCTTTTTAATATTTTATCGCGCCGGCAGGCTGCGGAGCGTGCCGCGACCTCTGCGCGATCAAGTACATTATAGCACACTTTGCCGCCATGTCAAAGCGTTTGCGGCAAATTGTACGCATGGCGGGTCGATCCCTTTCACACGCCGCGCTCGTCGTAAGCTTCGCCGTCGAGGTCTTTGAACGTGAACGTCCTGTTTTCATACAGGATATAGCCGTGCCGGCTGCCCTCCTTTGGCAGAGATACGGAGCCGGGATTGAGGTGGATATATCCCCCGTTTTCCACCACGTTCAGCGGCACGTGCGTGTGCCCCGTAAGGTACACGTCGCCCTCCGACAGGGGCGGAACGGGCCTGTGCCCGTGCGAAAGGTGCATGTTCAGTCCGTCGGCAAAAATCGCGGCGTAGTCGGACGAGCAGTTGAAGGACAGCACCATCTGATCCACTTCGCTTTCGCAGTTGCCGCGCACGCAGGTTATGACGGGCGCGAGCGGCGCCAGGAGGCCTGCCACCTTTGCGGGGGCATAGTCGTCGGGCAGGGGGTTTCTGGGGCCGTGGTACAGTATGTCGCCCAGCAGAACCAGCCTGTCCGCGCCCTCGCGTTCAAAAGCGCGCACAAGCTTTTCGCACCAGTATGCCGAACCGTGTATGTCGGAAGCTATCACCATTTTCATAAAATAAATTCTCCTATTTTTTTGATTACGCTCAATTCGCGGTGGGGACCTATTATTTCGCCCACGCCCAGCTTTTTCAGGCCGGGGAAGGCGTTTTCGGGCATGTACGCCCTGCCCGCGGCGCGCAGCATTTCGTAATCGTTCATGTGATCGCCGAACGCGACGCTGTCCCCGCGGTCGATGCCGTAATAGCCGAGCAGCGCTTCAAACGCCCTGCCCTTGTTCGCGTCGGGCGCGGATACGTCCAGCCAGTCGTAGCCCGAGATCATCGCGCGCAGCCCCTCGAGCAGCGGCGGGAGTATCAGCCCGCCGTGCTCGGCGCACGGCCGCTCGTCCCACACCGAAATTTTTAAAACCTCTTCGCCGTCGGCCACGGACTTCAAATCGTCCACCCGTCTGGCGGAGGAGTACGACCTGAGCAGCGTGTCAACGAATGGCCCGCAGTCGTCCGCGTAGTAGGCGCAGTCCGCGCATGACAGCAGGGGGTGCAGGCCCTCGCAGCCGGCTATCACGTCCAGCGCATATTTTACGTCCCCGGCCGGGGTGGGGTCGCGGAAAATTATTCCGCCGTCCGCCCACGCCAGCCCGCCGTTTTCGGCTATGACGGCAATGTCGTCCAGCACCGGGGCGAACAGTTTTTTAAGGTTGGGCAGTTGCCGCCCGCTGGCAGGCGCAAATATCGTTCCCTGCGCTTTCAGCCTGCGGATATATTCAAAAGTCTGGGGCGGCATTATCTTTGTGGGCGGCAGCAAGGTGCCGTCCAGATCGCTCGCGATAAATTTTATCATATGCATACGGTAGTTCAAAGCGCTCTGTCTGCGCGGCGTTGCCTGCGGCATATGCCGCAGGCAACGCCGCGCAAAAGCCGCGCAGACGGTGCGTCTGCGCGGCGGAGCGCAATCAGAATATCAGTTTTATTACGGTCATTTTTGAATCGTGCGCAAGATCGGTAAGCTTTGCGCCGAGAATGGCCGCGGGGTCGTATTCGGTCAGAACTTCTCTGCCGAACGCTTCGGTGTCTATCGCGCCGTGCAATATCATGTTTACGGCCGATTCGGTGTAGCCGAAGCCGTCGGTAACGGAAATGACCTGCGTGTTGCGCCTGAACAGCGGAATGGAATCGAGTTTGAACCTGACGGGCGCAAGCCCCTCCAGAACCAGGGTCTTGTCCCTCGCCAGCGTGCCCGCCGCGATGCCGGGATCGAGCTTGGAGCACGCGATGTACACGGCCGCGTCGCAGCCCGTTCCGCTCGTCGCCCGGGCAATGCCCGCTTCCAGATCCTCGTCGGCGGTCAGCGTAAAGTAGACGCCCGCCCGCCTGAATTTTTCAAGCGCGGCCGCGCTGTCGTCGATGACTATGGGTATCAGCTTGTGGTACATGGCCACCTGCGCTATCACCAGCGCCATGGCGTTGCCGCCCACGATGGCCACCTTGCCGCCGGCGGGCAGACTGAGTCTGTCGTAAATGTTTTCGGCAAAGGCCACGTGCTCTATGCACAGGGCGTGCATGTCGTCTATCTGGTCGGGCAGGGCCGTAACGCGGCGGTAGTCGCACGTTACAAAGTCGCGCAAAAATCCGTCAAAATCCAGTCCGGCTATCTGCACGCGCTCGCAGTTGTCGGTGTCCCCCTTTCTGCAGTGCAGGCAGGTCCCGCAGGGGCGCGCGCCCTTTATGAACACTCTCGCTCCCTTTTCCAGACCGTACACCTTTTCGCCGCACTCCGTAACTATGCCCACGGCAAAGCGGCCTATCGTCTTGGGGTAGGCCGCGGGCAGCTCGCCCGAATAGCACAGCGCGTCGAAATTGCTCAAAAGCACGTGCGTCACTTTTATCTTCACCTGCTCGGCGGAAAGGGTCTGTTCGCCCTGCGGTTGGTTGTTCAGGGTCTTAGGACCCATCAGTATCCAGTTATCCATACACGCATATTATACTGCAAAGCCGCCGCTAAATCAACCCATTTCCGCAAAAAGCACAAATTTTACATCAATTTGCGGTGCAATGCAAAATTTTTGTTTTATCGCGGCAAATTAATTGACTTGATGTTTTTTTTTATATATAATAGTTTAGCGTTATAAGAAAATTCAGAAAACAGCGAGGTGATAGAATGAAGCCCGAGATACATCCCGATTATCACGAGGTAACGGTCGTATGCGCGTGCGGCGCCACTTTCAAGACCGGCACCACCAAAAAGGTGGACACGTTAAAGGTGGATATCTGCAACAAGTGCCATCCCTTCTTCACAGGCAAGCAGAAGCTCGTGGATACAGGCGGCCGCGTAGACAAGTTCAAGAAAAGATACAATATCTGACAAAGATGCAGGCTTCAAAGGTTCAAATTTGAAGCCTATTTTTCTATGCGCGTCCCGTCGCTTTATGCGCGGCCGCCGATTGCGGCGCGCATCCCGCGCGGGCCGGTATTTTTTTAAAGCTCATGTCAAAGAATAGCAAGGATAAAAGAATAAAGTGCACCTCCGTGGGCGGTCAGGCCGTCATGGAGGGCGTCATGATGCAGGGCGCCACGTCGTACTGCACGGCCGTGCGCGACCCCGAAGGCGTCATTCAGGTGGAGCGGCTGCGGCTGAACCGTTCGCCCGCGGCGCAGAAGGCGGCAAAGATCCCCTTTGTGCGCGGCGTGGTGAACATGTTCTCGTCGCTCGTTCGTGGCACGAAGACCCTGATGCGCAGCGCGCAGGTCTACGGCGGCGACGACGAAGAACCCGGCAGGTTCCAGCGCTGGCTGGCGGAAAAATTCAAGGTGGACCTGATGGAGGCGGCCACGGTCGTCTCCGCGGTGCTGGGCGTGGCGCTGGCCATAGCCCTGTTTATGATACTACCCAATCTGGCGGTGGGCGGACTGTGCGGGCTGTTCCCCGCCCTTTCGGGCAGCGTGTGGGAATACGTGCTTTTAGGCGTGTTCAAGCTCGTCATATTCCTCGCCTATCTCGGGCTAATTCTGCTTCTCAAGGACATACAGCGGCTGTACCGCTATCACGGAGCCGAGCATAAGACGATAAACTGCTACGAAAAGGGCCTGCCCCTCACCGTGGAAAACGTTCAGTCCTGCTCGCGCATACACGACCGCTGCGGCACTTCCTTTTTGTTCATCGTGCTCATCATCAACGTGCTCATCATCTCGCTCGTCTATTGGGCGGCCGGCGTGCACCGCATAGACAACGGCGTTTTGCGCTTTCTGGCCAGACTGGGCATCGAGGTGGTGCTTTTGCCCGTGATCGCGGGCGTCGGCTACGAAATTTTAAAGCTGCTGGCAAAATTCCACGGCCCCGTGTCGCTCGCGCTCAAGTCGCCCGGCATACTTCTGCAAAAGGTGTTCACCACGCGCGAGCCCGAACCCGATATGATAGAGGTGGCCGTGGCCGCGTTCAACGCCGCGCTGGAGATGGACGCCGACCCCGATATGCCCGAAACGCACTTTGTGATAGGCGGCATACTCACGCCCCTTCTGGCCGAGACCAAAAAACAGTTCGCCGAAAAGGGCATAGACGAAAGCGACGCCGAATGGATATACTCCATCGTCCTCGGCATACCCCGCAGCCAGCTGGGCGAAAAGGAGCGCGTGGTGAAGCCCTCCGAAGCCAAGAGGATAGAGGAGATCTGCGAAAAGCGCCTTTCCGGCCGCCCGCTCTGGTACGTGATGGGCGACACGGATTTTTACGGCTGCAGGATAAAGGTGGACGAGCGCGTGCTCATTCCCCGTCCGGAGACCGAAATACTCGCCGAGCATGCCATAAAGACGGCGGAGGAGGGGGACAAGATACTGGATCTGTGCACGGGCAGCGGCTGCATAGCCATAGCCATAGCCAGGAACTGCGCGGACAAAAAGGTGCAGGTCACGGCGTCGGACGTGTCGGACGCGGCCATCATGCTCGCAAAGGAAAACGCCGCCTGCAACTCCGTAGACGTAACGTTCGTGCAGAGCGATCTGTTCTCCAAAATACACGGACGCTTCAACCTCATCGTCTGCAACCCGCCCTATATACGTTCGGCCGACATACTCACCCTTCAGCGCGAAGTGCGCGAATGGGAGCCCCGCATAGCCCTCGACGGCGGCGAGGACGGGCTGGACTTTTACCGCCGTCTCGCCCGCGAAATACCCCGCTATATAGCCAAGGGCGGAATGCTCATGCTCGAAGTGGGCGAAGGTCAGGCGGAGGAAGTTTTAAAGCTGTTTGAAAAGCGCGACTACGCCATGGTCGTCAAGGACTATTCCGGCGTGGACAGGATATTAAAGATAGCCTTTTAACGCCGCGGCGCTGCGGCACGGGGCGTCTTGCCCGCAATATATATGGCAGATATCATATCGAGACTCAAGGACATATACGATAAATACAACGCGCTTTCGGAAAAGCTTGCCGACGCCGCCGTCATAGCCGACGCCGCCGAATGGGCCAGACTTGCAAAGGAGCAGTCCGAGCTCGCCGGCCCCGCGCAGGAGTATTCGGCATATATGCAGGCCGAACGCCGCATGTCGCAGGCGGAGGAGGCGCTGAAGGGCGAAACCGACCCCGAAATGCGCGCGCTGCTCGTGGACGAAATAGTGTCGTGCAGGGAGCGGCTCGTCTCTCTGCGCGACACGATAAAGCTTATGCTCCTGCCCAAGGACAAGAACGACGAGCGCGACTGCATAATGGAGATACGCGCGGGCACGGGCGGCGAGGAGGCGGCCCTGTTCGCCGCAGAACTCTGGCGCATGTACGCGGCCTACTGCGAGCGCCACCGCCTGAAGATGGAGGAGGTGGACAGCAACCGGACGGAACTGGGCGGCGTAAAGGAAGTGGTGCTCAACGTCTCCGGCCGCGGCGCGTACAGGCTTTTGAAGTTTGAAAGCGGCGTGCACCGCGTGCAGCGCGTGCCCGAAACGGAATCGCAGGGGCGCATACACACCTCGGCGGCCACGGTGGCGGTGCTGCCCGAAGCCGACGACGTGGAAGTGGAGATACGCGACGAGGACATCAGGGTGGACGTCTACCGCTCTTCGGGCGCGGGCGGGCAGAAGGTCAACAAGACCGAAACGGCCATAAGGATAACCCACTTCCCCACGGGCATAGTAGTCACCTGTCAGGACGAGCGCAGCCAGCTGAAAAACAAGGACAAGGCGTTCAAGGTGCTCCGCTCGCGTCTGTACGATTACTACGCAAGCCGCAGCCAGTCCGAACAGGACGCGCAGCGCAAAAGTCTCGTGGGGCGGGGCGACCGCTCGGAGCGCATACGCACATACAACTTTCCGCAGGGCAGAGTGACCGACCACCGCATAGGTCTCTCGCTCTATTCGCTCGATTCGTTCATGATGGGCAACATAGACGAGATGGTGGAAGCCCTTGCCGTGGCCGAGCGCGAAAACGCGCTGGCCGGGCAGGAAGAATGACGTACAAAGGGGGAACACGCATGAAGATAAACAACAACCGCTCCGGCGAAGATTATCTGGAAACCATACTGCTGCTGTCGGACGAGCTGGAATACGTGCACCGCATAGACATTGCGCGCAGAATGGGCGTTTCGCAGCCGGCGGTGCAAAAGGCGATTAAAATCCTCATCGACGGCGGCTACATCACCACCGACGGCATGCACATATATCTCACCGAGGAGGGCAGGCGCTACGCCGGCTCCGTGTACGACCGTCACTGCGTCATCCGCGCCTTTTTGCGCATGCACGGCGTGAACGAGACCGACGCCGACGCCGACGCCTGCGAAATGGAGCACGTCATCTCCCCGGCCACTTTCGCCATGATGCGCGACTATGTGGACGGGCACAAAAACTGAACGGCGCGATTTCAGCGCATACAGCATTCAGGCAAGCGGCGCTGCAGACAAAAAAATGTCTGCAGCGCCGCTTGCGCCGTGTTTCCTCCGCATAAGATATGAGCGGGGGAAAATTTTTTGAATTATTTTCTTAACTACGGTTAATTTTTGTTGACAGGCTGTAAAAATGCCGTTATAATTGAGCGTGTTAAAAAATTAACCGCAATTAAGTATTTTTCCGTGCGGCGCGCGGCGGCGGACGGAAGAGGTTTTCGGAGGTGACGAAATGCCTGTAGGGCTGGCCCCGGCCAATACGCCGGTAAGAGTGATAAAGATAGCTGCGGAGGAGGGGGTGCGCAGGCACCTTATGGAACTGGGCATAACCGAAGGCGGGGACATAACGCTGGTCTCGGCCACGGCAAACGGCGTTATAGTCATTGTAAAGGAGGGGCGGCTGTGTCTGGACGGCGCGCTCGCCCGCAAAATACTCGTGGCGTAGCGCGCCGCGGACACGCGTAAACACGCGGAAAGTTGAAAAATTTTGGCATATAAACGTGCCGCAAATAATATTTATCAGGAGAAAGGTATGACAAAACTTTTAAGCGATTTTGCCGCGGGACAGCGCGGCAGGATAGTAAAAGTCAACGGCGACGGCCGTATCCGCCGCCGTCTGTTCGACATGGGCGTCACTCCGGGCGCGGAGGTGCTGCTCCGCAAAAAGGCCCCCCTCGGCGACCCGCTGGAAGTAAATCTGCGCGGCTACGAACTCTCGCTCCGCAAAAGCGAAGCTGCGTGCGTTGAGACGGAGGTGATGGCATGAAGACGTTTGCCCTTGCCGGCAATCCCAACAGCGGCAAAACCACGCTGTTCAACGCGCTCACCGGCGCCACGGCGCACGTAGGCAACTGGCCGGGCGTCACGGTAGACAAGCGCGAAGGCGTCTGCAAAACGGGCGCCGAAAAGGTGGCGATAGTCGATCTGCCCGGCATATATTCGCTGTCGCCCTACACCCCCGAGGAGGTCATCTCGCGCAATTTCATTCTGCGCGAAAAGCCCTCCGGCATCATAAACATCGTCGACGCCACCAACCTCGAGCGCAACCTGTATCTCACCACCCAGCTGCTGGAATGCGACGTGCCCGTCATAGTAGCCCTGAACATGATGGACGAAGTGGGCAAGTCGGGCGACGAGATAGACGTAAACGCGCTCGAGCGCGCCCTCGGCGTACCGGTGGTGGCCATTTCGGCCCTGCGCAAAACCGGCCTGAAGGAGCTGATGTCCCGCGCGGCGGCCATGGGCGCGCGGCGCTCGGGCACGACCGTGCTCGGCGGCGAGCTGGCGGGCGGCATAGAGCGAGCGCGCAAATTCTTTGAGGACGCGGGCGAGACCTCGCCCCTGTTCCACGCCGTAAAACTGCTTGAAGGCGACGAGATAGAGCTCGCCCGCGAGGGCGCGCCCGAACTGCACGCGCAGATCTGCGGCGGGCGGGATACCGAAGCCGCCGTCGCCGACGCAAGATACCGCTACATTTCGGAGCGGCTGTCCGCGGTAAAGCGCGGCCGGAGCCGTGCGGCGCTGACAAAATCGGACAGGGCGGACAGGGTGCTCACCCACCGCATATGGGGCCTGCCCATATTCGCCGTCATACTCTTCGTGGTGTTCCACCTGACGTTTGCGGAAGATCTGTTCTACATAAACGCCATACATTCCGCGGCGACGGGCTCGCCGCTGCCCACCTTTGAGGACATGGGCTATGCCGTGTCCGAAGGCAGCGGCCTGTACGAAAATTTCGGCATAGCGCTCGCCGCGTGCTTTTACGACGGCGCGGCGTTTTCGCCGGGCGTGATACTTACAAATCTTCTGAATCTCGTTCTCGGCTACATATCCTACGGCATAGGTCTCGGCGTTGAAGCCGCCGGCGCGGCCGACTGGGCCGTAAGTCTTGTAAACGACGGCATAGTGGGCGGCATAACGGCCGTTCTGGGCTTCCTGCCCCAGATACTCACCCTGTTTTTGCTGTTCTCCGTGCTGGAGGATACGGGCTACATGGCGCGCGCGGCCTTCATTCTGGACAGGATATTCCGCCGCTTCGGGCTTTCGGGCAGGGCGTTCATGCCCATGATAATGGGTTTCGGCTGCTCGCTCCCCGCCATGATAAACACCCGCACCCTGGCGGACGACAACGAGCGCACCGCCACGATAAGGGTAATACCCTTCTTTTCGTGCGGGGCAAAACTGCCCATACTCACGGCCATTGCCGGCGGCATGTGCAGGCTGTTCGGGCTGCCGAGCGTGGAGCTGATAACCTATTCCATGTACGCCCTCGGCATAGTCACGGCCGTTGTATGCGTAATAGTGATGCGCGCAACCACCATGCGCGGACAGGTGCCGCCCTTCATAATGGAGCTGCCCGCATACCGCATGCCCGGATTCAAAAACCTGATGCTCCACCTGTGGGACAAAACAAAGCATTTCGTAAAGAAGGCGTTCACCATAATCTTTGTTTCCACGGTGCTGATATGGTTTTTGCAGTCCTTCCGCTGGAACTGGACGTACATATCCGACGGCTCCGTGCAGGATTCCGTTCTGGCCTCCGTCGGGCAGCTCATCCAGCCCCTGTTCACGCCCCTCGGCTTCGGCTCGCAGCTGGGCTCTTACGGCTGGGTGTTCGCCGTCGCGGCCATAACCGGCCTGATAGCCAAGGAAAACGTGATAGCTACCTTCTCCGTGCTGGCCGCCATGTTCGCGGCCGGGTTCGAAGGCACCGAGGAGGGCATAGACGAAGCCGTTGTGATGATAAGCTCCACGGGCATGGCGCCCGCCGCGTGCATAGCGTTCATCATGTTCAACATGACCACCATTCCCTGCTTTGCGGCGGTGGCCACGGCCAGAGCCGAACTCCCCGCCGGCAGGTTCCGCGGCACGCTCGTTTTCTGGCTGGTCACGTCGTACATAGTCGGCACGGCCGTTTACACCGTGGGCAACTGGTGGTGGACGGTGTTCGTGTGGCTGGTCGTCGCCGCGGCGGCCGCGGCGGCAATAGTGCTGCACAACCGCGGCAGGCTGAAGCTCCCCGCGCTGTGCGGCAAAAAGAGGTAAAGATCTGCGGTCTCGTCCGGCTTGCGCCGTGCATGCGACGCGTGCGGCGCGCCGCGCGCACCGCATGATCCAAGGAGTGCGTAAATATGGGTATTTTTGAAATCTGTCTGATAATTTTTTGCTCCCTCGCCGTCTGCGGCGTGGCCGCGGCGGCCATATACCGCAGGGTAAAGGGCGATCCGCCGGACTGCGGCTGCGGCTGCAACGGCTGTCCGCACGCCTGCGGCCGCAAAAAAAAGTGATCACGCCCTCGGCGGTCTGCCTGTGCAGACCGCCTTTTGCGTTCTTCCGGGTAAACTGCGGGTAAAATTTGTGCGTGTTTTTTGTAAATGTGTTGCCAAAACGCTTTACTTTTTCACGGCATTTGTGATAGTATATTGTTAGATTTTTTCAAATTATTTTAGCTTTGTTCAGTCCGCTCCGCAAGGCGGACGGAAGGTGCGGGGAAATAGTTTTTTAAATCAATAAAGCTTTTGCGTGCGCGGCACGCAAAAGGGGCGGCGCAGTGCGCCGCCCCGGCAAAAACCTATCTGCCTGCGCCGCAGGCGTTCATAAGCGCAATCATTGCGCGGCGGGTCGCTTTGCCTGTGTTCCGCCCGCATGAAAATATATTATCCATAGGGGAAATTTATGAAGAAGTCAAAATTGCTCATCTTTTTGCTCGCGGCAGTATCTTCGGTGTCACTGATATCCGCCGCAACGCTTGTCGGCTGCGCCAACAATGACGGCGACGACACGCAGATCGAACAGCCCGGCGGCGAAGAACCCGGCGGCGAAGAACCCGGCGGCGAAGAACCCGGCGGCGAGGAACCCGGCGGCGAAGAACCCGGCGGCGAAGAACCCGGCGGCGAAGAACCCGGCGGCGAAGAACCCGGCGGCGAGGAACCCGGCGGCGAAGAACCCGGCGGCGAAGAACCCGGCGAGGAAGATCCTCCCGTAGTCGAGTATGAAAACGTCACCACCACGGTGGACGCGGCGGCGCTCGCGGCGGCTCCCGTCGGCAGCGACGGCAAGCTCACCGCCGATACTACCGTTGGCAAGTTCACGTTCGGACAGGGTACCAAGCCCGAAGATTCCGGCGCGACCATAAACACGCAGGGCAAGGACATAACCATCGTCCTCAGCGGCAGAACCAACTCCATATCCTTCACGGCCGAAGGCGCTTCTACGGGCAATATTACGTCTATAACGCTTGTAAAAGTGGAAGGCGGCACCGAAACGGTTATAAAAGATCTTGGCACTGCTCCCGATAAAGTTTCCGGTTCCTATGCCTACGGCACGGGCGCGGACGAATCCATGCCCGCGGGCACATATATCATCAGGACGGACAGGTCGGCGCGCGTCACCAATCTGACCATAGTCGAAGAGCTTGAAAAGTCCGACATGTCCGGCATAACCGTGCGCGGCGCAACGGCCAAGTTCCTTGCCGGCAGAACGTTCGACAGCAACGGCCTCAACGTCACCCTCAACTACGAAAACGGCAGGGCGGACGCAATAACTTCCGGCTATCAGGTGGACAGCTCCGCAGTGAACATGACTGCCGCAGGCAAGTACACCGTAACCGTAAGCTACTCGCCCGCAGGTGCGGAGACCCCCTTCACCGCGACATACGATGTGGTCGTCTATGCCGCCGAAAGCATAGAGGTATATAACTACTCCCTCACCGGCACAAGGGTAACGCTGCCCGTGCAGAAGCTGTTTGCCGTGAACGGAGACTTCAACTACAACGGCCTTGCCGTGCACGCTATCGCCAAGGCTCCCGGCGTAGATGAGGCCGAAGACTTTGTGCTCGCCGCAAACGAATTCAGCGTTTCCGGCGCCGACCTCGCTTCCGCAGGCGAAAAGACCATAACCGTCTCCGCATGCGGCAAGTCGGCAACCTACGGCGTGAACGCGGTGGACCTCTCCGCCGTCACGGACAAGACCACCGTAAAGGTTGACGCCGCCGCAGCGGCCGTGGGCGTAACCGATGGCGTGCTCACCGTAAAGAGCATAAACGACGCCGTTCAGGCCTTCAAGCTGCTTGAAACGGGCGACGACGTGATAAAGACCATCTCCGTGGCCGCCGGCCAGTACAATGAGAAGGTTGAAATCGATATACCCAACGTCAAGCTCGTCGGCACGGGCGCTACCGCCAAGGACACCGTCATCTGGTACGACGCTCTGGCCGGTCAGCTCGATCCCTCCGGCTCCATGGCTCACTCCACCGACGGTTCGGCCACCGTCTCCGTGCGCGAGAGCGCCGAAGGCTTCTATGCCGAAAACATAACCTTCAAAAACTACTACAACACCAACGCGCTGTACAACGAGTCCAAAACCATGGTCGAAGATACGCAGGCCGTAGCCTGCCTTGTAAGGGCGGATAAGGCATACTTCAAAAACTGCTTCTTCACCTCCTATCACGACACGCTGTACGCGGACGAAGGCCGTCAGGTATATGAAAGCTGCGAAATAGAGGGCCGCACGGACTACATCTTCGGCTCCTCCGCCACGGCCTACTTCAAGAACTGCAAAATAAACACCATAGGCGCGGGCGACGAAAAGAACGGCGGCTACATAGTTGCCACCAAGGGCGCGGCCGGCATGACCTACGGCTACATCTTCGATAGCTGCACGCTCGGCACCACGGACGAAGTCATCACTTCCGAAAAGTATGCCGAACTTGAAGCGGCCGGCACGCTCGGCACCCAGATAGTTGCGGGCAGCGTTTCGCTTGCACGCGGCTGGGACGTCAACATGCACCTCGCATTCATCAACTGCTCCATCTCTGACGCGTACTCGCTCGAAGCTTACGGCAACACCGCAAGCCCGCTCAACGACCGCTACACCAAGATGAACGCGGAACCCGTCGCTTCGCAGATAATCGAATACGGCAACACCGGCGCGGGCGCGCTCACCGAGGATATCATAGCCACGGCCGACCCTGCAACGGGCGTAATAGCCGGCCTTTGCAAGGTCATCGGCGCGGACGCCGTAACGGCTTACACCACTCCCGCAACCATATTCGCGCTTGAAAACGCTCCCGCAGGGCTCTATGCCGACGACTGGAACGGCCAGCCCGTGCAGATAGCGACCATAACCATCAAGCTTGCCGACGGCACTGTTGTCGGAACGGCTTACGGATATGTGGGTTGTGAGATATCTGCGAGCGTGTTAAATTCGGCGATAGACGAGTCTAAACTTCCTGAAGGTCAAGATGTTGCAGGGTTCACGCTCGACAGTGCGGCAACTACCGTTCAGGAAAATATCGTCCCCGCAACTGCTGAAACTACCGTATATGTTGTTGTCAAAGAGGCTGCAGCTACTAAAACTTACACTTTAAATATTGATGGTATAAGTGGAAGTGCATATGCGGCGGAGACGCTGATCAATGATATCTTCTATGTCAATGAAAAAGTCAAGAGCGAAAGCATAAAGATAGACTCATTGAAGGAGACCTACAGCAGGCAGGTTTCTCTTACCGCCGGTAAGGTTACAACAAGTGCTTGCGCAATTAAGTTCACGTTGACCGGAAAAGCTACTATTAAGGTAGTTGCAGCACAGAAAGCCGACAAGACCACAACTTTGAATATATTAGACGGTAGTGGCAATGTAGCGGCAATATCCGGTTTGACCATTAATGGAACTGTCGCTGCTGCATTCGATACTCTGCCTACGACCACGGCTAATACTTATGAGTTTGAAGTTGAAGCCGGCACGTATTATTTAGGCGGTGCAGGCGGCGGTGCTTACATCTACGAGTTGGTAGTTGTGGAAGAGCAGGCATAAAATGAATTAGCAATATTTATTTGCAAGTCACTAAAACCCGAAGGGGGCGCGGATGCGCCCCCTTCGGGTTTTGCCCCGCCGCCCTCCGTCCCGCCGTCCCGTTGCCCGCTCCTCACAGTCGACCGCGCCCCCCCCTTTGTCATTTCGACCAAGCGGCGGCGAGTTTGCCCGCCGCGCGCGGAGAAATCTCGGAGCGACAGCGACGGACAAAGGGGGCGACCGAGCCATACAGTGAGATTTCTCGGCTACGCTCGAAATGACATTGTTGTTGTGGTCGACCGAGCTTCAAAAGAACGCTGTCCGCGCGGGGATAACGGGAATGAACCACTGCCCGTTCGCGGAGTGTGGTACAGCGGAACGCTGTCGAAATGACACTGCTATGTCTGTCGACCGCGCGCCCCATTTGTCATTTCGACCAACGCGGAGAAATCTCGGAGCGACAGCGACGGACAAAGGGGGCGCGAACTATA
>CASDRK010000012.1 GCA_949283125.1 uncultured Clostridia bacterium | reverse complement strand
TCTCATGTAAGCAGTAAAACATTAGAAAAAAATCTGGCGCTTATAAACGCCAGACCGAAAAAGATTTTAGGATTTAAAAAACCCGTTGATTTATTCTTCTTTTTCTTAAACAAGTGTTGCACTTAGTTTGACAATTCAGTGCAAAAAATGCGGAGCCCTCCGTATGAGGAAGGCCCCGGCAATGCTCGTTTTATTTTCAGTTTGTGCGGCGGCGCGGAAATTGTTTTCGTTTCCCGCCGCAGTCGGGAAAAGCCGTCATCCCGTCGCCGTTTAGTTTGGCCAGCCCGTAACGACGGCGCCGCCCGACGAGACGGTGACGTTCATGTCGTCGTCCGCCGCAATGACCGCGGAAGTGCCCGTCTGCGAGGGTTCAAAGCCCTTATACCCCACATTGAGCAGCCTGTTTTCCCCGTCAGCGCGGACAAAGCCGAGTATGACTGCCGCGGAGGAATTGCCGGTGATGTACACGAGCGTGGCCGTGGCGACGTAGCGTTCGTACATGCTGCCCGACTGAACCGCAAAGGCAAACGCGTCTATCGCGGTTGCCCCGCTGTAAACGGGTTCCTGCGTTATTATTACGCCGTCGTAGATGAAATCTATGCCCGAAACCGCCGCGTTGGCAATGCCGGGCTGGTCGGCAGACTCCTCTCCCGCGACGCCCGTGACGGCAACGTACTGAATGTTGAGGTTAGAGCTGTCGCTGAACATAACATAGAGTCCAGTACCTTGATTCAGCATTATCTGGTCGCCGGTATAGCCGTTATTCGTACGCTTTATTACGCCCGTAGCTGTCGTTGAGATGGCAGTTGTGTTATACAGGATATCATAGTCATACTTCATATAGAAACTTGTGCCGTCTATATGGCCGTAGTTGCTTTCGAGATAACTTGCCGCATTTGCATCGGCCGCCGCATATTGCTCGAAATTTGCATACTGCGTAAAATCAATTCCGCTGTCATTCAACTCCTTTGCGGCCTTGAAGCGCAGTCTGTTTACCAAAGTCTGACCGTCGAGTATCTGCTGAACATATACCGAATTGGTTGAATGAATAACAAATATTGATGCGTTATTTATAACGGTATTGAAAACAAGGGCGTTGGTGGGAAAATTTGTAAAAGTGGAATTTGTGCCACTGAACAAATCGTAGCCGGTATCCACAAACTGCGCGCCACCCTCCGCGGCATCATCAACCATTATAAGGTCAAGATTGTTGCTATCGAGCTTGCCGCTCTCACCCCTGTACCTAAACTGCCAGCCAAGGGTCATTCCGGTAGCTTCACCCGTAGCGTCCGTGATATAGGAGCCATCTATATTTCTTACATACCCCTCCCACTTTGTGGTATTTTCATCGTGCCCGCTTTCGGGATAGTCCCTAATAAGCGTATAGGTTACTCCATCGCGCGAATAATTAAAATCTTTACCGAGCAAACTATCGTTTTCCGGTCTGACGGCCATATCGTTATTTTCGGTTGCGGTTACGAAAGTAAACACGCCGAGACCAAGGCTTGTATTTGTACTGAAATCACGGTCGGCATTCTCATCCCAACGGTTTTTTATAAGCTCGGCCGCATTTTCTTCTACGGTATAACCCATAGGAACACCCGTTATGCCGTTGGAAGAGAACAGCATTTTATTGGCCTTCATGTCACGGTTGTTTCCATCAAGCCGATTAAACAGCACATTGCCGTTTGAAGCCAGTTTTTCAAGATCCCTGTCAGCGGCGGCAGCGAATATATCTGGGATAAAGTAGCCCACATTGCCTATTGTACCCAGATTGCCGTCGGAGCCGAGGTCGTAGCTGTTGCCCGCTTCCTCGCTCATGGCGCCGATAATTCCGTTGAACGTGTTATAGCCCGTGCGCGGCGCGGAGATCACGCCGCCGATGACGCCTATGGAAGACGCGCGGTGTTCTATATACCCGACGGCGAGCCCGACCGCCTGCGACACCGGCACGCTGTTGCCCTCGCCCAAAACTATGTTGCCCCGTCCCTCTGAATCGGCATAAGTAGCGCCTTCGGACGCCGCTTCCACCACGGGGTTGTTTAAAATAAAGTTGCGGATATCGGAACCTTTGCCCGTTCTGCCGAACATGCCGACGAAATTGGAGAATGCCACGCCCGAATACACGTCGCGGTTTATGAGCACGTTTTTGTTTGTGGAGACGACGAGACCGGAGACGGTGTGGCCGTTGCCGTCAAAATCGCCCATGAAGGGATTATCCGCCGTGCCGATGGGCGGAACGACGCGGCCGGACATGTCTATGTCGTTGCCCAGTTCAAAGTAAGATTTTTGCTGAAGCTTGCCCGCGGCCTGAAGGGCGGCAAGATTGGAAAGGTGCTGGGCGTTGGTTATAACGAAAGGATCGGCCTCCGTGCCCGAGCCCGAAGCAAAATACGCGCCCGCGGAGCCCGTGACGCCCGACTTTTGCGAGGTGGACGTGGCAAACCATGCGAAGGCATAGCCCACAGAAAAGAGGGCCAGAAACACGGCGAGGATTAAGTTGACGATTTTTAAAGCTTTACCTTTCATGGCAATCAACCCTTCAACTTAATTTAATAGTTGTCGGTCATTTTAACTGTACAGAATTTCAATACCGTAAATATTGATACCGCTACCGGCAGAAACAAGATAGTAGGTGCCCGCCTCAGAAGCAGTAAATGTAAGCATCGATAATCCGGTATCCGGACTTCCTGCGGCAGTACCCGAATTAATAGCATCTCCAGCTTCACTTATGAAATTGAGCGTTCTGTCATTCGAACTATTGCCGGATAAACAATAGACTATTATTGTTACATTGGCAGATGACGTGTTAATCTTTACACTTCTATAACCTGTATTACCCGAACCACCGAGCCCAAGCCTATACGTAAATTCTTTTGTAACGTCTCCTGATTGGTATGTTGCGCTTGATTCGGAAACTGTTACAGTCCTCTCGGAAGTAGCCATTATGCTCACATACTCATTTATGGCAGTTTCGCTCGTTATTGTTGCGGGCAAGTTCGAAATTTCTTCCGACCCGATTATTATATCTTTTGCAGGGATCGCTTCGGTGTGATTATATTGACATTTGAGACAGAAGCGCTCGCGCATGCCGGTTTCCGCATTCTCCGTCCACTCGCCCCAGACGTGCTCCTCTTCCTGCGTTTCGCCGCACTTTGAGCATACGGCATTATGGTGGGTTGAGTAGTTTGCGGCAGTTTGGTCAAGTTGAGCATATGTCCACACATGCTCGCAAACTTCGGTGCCGGTGCCCGAGCCTATGTTAAAGGTGAGGTCGTCGGCAAAATCTATGCTTGCGGTGAGCGCGGGCGAATCCGCCCCCGCGCCGAGCGCCCCAAGTGCAAGGCCGTAGAGCCAGCTCATCAGTTCGGGGCTGTAGTCCATTATGTAGTTGGCCGTCACCTTGTCGGGGTAGGCGTCTATCTCTATCAGCGGGGAAAGCTGCAAAACGCTCTGTTTTTCGACGGGCTGCGCGGCGGCGTCAACAAAGGATTGCTCGTTGCCGGGCTCCGTTTCGCTGTTGGATTTTTTGGAATACACGTCGTCCCCGCGCTCTTCCGTCTCGCCGCCCGCGATCGCGTCAGCGCTCCACACGGTCACGGCGTTGGAAATTGCGCACGAAAACTTATTTTCCGCCGCGCTGTATGCGCCCAGCTGCGCGCCGCCGCTGCATGAAAGACTTATGGGCACGTCGGAATATTGCATGTCCGCCGCGGAATTGCTTACGGTTATGGCTATCAGCACGGCCGTGCACTCCCCGGAGGTGTAGGCGGGCATGTTCAAAGACGTCGACCCCTGCACGGGATTGCCGTCCTCGCCCTTCTTTATCACATACGAATTTTCGCCCGTCTGTTCGAGGGGATACACAAGGAGGCCTATGCCGAGGTCGTCGCTCGAAACGGAAATATTCATGCCGGCCGCGTCCGCTTCGGAATTTGCGACAAACCACGCAAGAACGGCCCATACGCAGAACGCAAGGCTCAACACGAGACAGACTATTGAAATTGTCAGTTTGCGCGTGATCTTCAACCCTTTTACCCGCTCCGGAAAGACCGAAGGCATTTTCCCCTATGATAAACTACTTTTCATTATAGAACTATTTATATAATTTGTCAAGAACTGCTCAAAAAATGTTAAGAATTTACTGAATTTTTTGTACCGCGCGCAGACCGCGCGGCGGAGAAAAACGCGGCCGCCCGTACACGCGGGAACAAAAAGCGCTTTACCGCGCTAAATTGTAAAATTATTCTTGACAGCGCACGGGATATGTAGTAGAATATAAAGCAATATATTCATTTTTACCGTATAATTGCGCATAAATGCATAATTGCTTTACATAAAACTGTGCCGTAAGGAGGGAAAACATGAAGCTGAAGGGAGCCGACATACTTATAAACTGCCTGCTTGAACAGGGCGTGGAGACGATATTCGGCTATCCCGGCGGCACCGTGCTGGATATTTACGACGCACTGTACCGCAACGGAAGGATAAAACACGTTCTCACCGCGCACGAACAGGGCGCGGCGCACGCCGCGGACGGATACGCGCGCGCAACCGGCAGGGTGGGCGTGTGCTTTGCCACGTCGGGCCCGGGCGCCACAAACCTCGTAACGGGGATAGCCACGGCGTTTATGGATTCCGTGCCCATGGTGGCTATTACGGGCAACGTGGGACTGAACATGCTGGGGCGCGATTCCTTTCAGGAGATCGACATAGCGGGCATAACCATACCCATAACCAAGCACAACTATATCGTAAAGGACGTGAACGAGCTGGCGGAGACGGTGCGGCGCGCATTTTACATCGCCAATTCCGGGCGCAAGGGGCCGGTGCTGATAGACATTTTAAAGAACGTGCAGACGGCCGAATGCGAATACGAGCCGCAAAAGCCCTATCCGACGAAGCAGCTCGACATAGACGGCGAAAAAGTAAAAGAGACGGCGGACATCATAAACGCCGCAAAGCGACCCATAATCATCGCCGGCGGCGGAGTGATTTCGTGCGGGGCTTCGCCCTATTTAAAGGAGCTTGCAAAAAAGCTGAACGCGCCGGTAACGTACACCCTGATGGGCAAGGGCGCAATGCCCGACGGCGACCCGCTGTGCATAGGCATGCTGGGAATGCACGGCACATATTCCGCGGCCAAAGCCATTCTGGCCAGCGACGTCATAATTGCGCTGGGCACCAGATTTTCCGACAGGGTCGCCCTGAACCGCGACCTTTTCGCCAACGGGAAAAAGGTCATTCACATCGACATAGATAACGCGGAATTCGACAAAAACGTCAAAACGAGCGTGCGCGTTCTGGCCAGCGTGGACGCCTATCTGAAGGCGGTGCTGCCCCTGCTCTCCCCTCGCGGCCGCGAATGGATGGACGAGGTGGAGACATTTGAGCGGGGCGAAAAGCTGAAAGTGGACACGTCCATAATGGCTTACAAGATACTTAAAAAGGCGAGCGCGCTGGCGCCCCGGGGCAATCCCGTGGTGGCGGACGTGGGCCAGCACCAGATGTGGACGGCGCAGTACTTTGCGGCCGAACGGCCGAGACAGTTTTTGACTTCGGGCGGACTGGGCACCATGGGATACAGCATGGGCGGAGCCATAGGCGCGCACTTCGGCACGGGCAAGCCCGTAACCGTGGTAGTGGGCGACGGCTGCTTCAACATGAACATGAACGAGCTGTCCACCGCCGTCACAAACAACGTGCCGCTCGTTATACTGCTGATGAACAACAGCGTGCTGGGCATGGTGCGCCAGTGGCAGAAGATTTTTTACGAGCGCAGATTTTCGCAGACGACGCTGACCAAAAAGACGGACTATGTGAAATTTGCCGAAAGCTTCGGCGCGAAGGGAATGACGATAAAGGACGAAAGCGAGATAGACGGAGTTTTGAAGGAGGCCTACTCCTACGCCGCGCAAAACAGCGCACCCGTGCTGATAGACTGCCGGATATCATGCGACGAAAACGTTTTGCCCATGATCAAGCCGGGGCAGACTTACGACACCCAGCTGGAAAGAATGGAGGAAAACTGACATGGCGGACAACGTTAAAAAATATACCATAGGCGCACTCGTTTCCAACAAAAGCGGCGTTCTGACGAGGATATCCGGGCTGTTCGCCCGCAGGGGATACAACATAGAGAGTCTGACGGTGTGCGCCACGGAGGACGACGAACTTTCGCGCATGACCATAATACTGAAGGGCGACGAATACATGCTGTATCAGATGATACGCCAGATGGATAAGCTGGAGGACGTGAAAAAGATAGGCTGCGCCAACGAGCTGGACTGCGTCTACCGCGAGCTGATGCTCGTAAAGGTAAAGGCGGGCGCGGCGGAGCGCAACCAGATAGTGCAGATAGCCGAAATTTACAAGGCCAAAGTTGTAGATCTTTCCAAGGACAGCATGGTGCTGGAGATTACGGGCGACCCCGAAAAGCTGGACGCATTCGTGGCCGTGGTGGAACCCTACGGCATACTCGAAATGCAGCGCACGGGCGTCACCGTGCTTGCGAGGGGCACGCACACTTTAAAGGACCGTGACTGTTACGGGGATCATGTAAATTAAGTGTTTAACGCTCGTTGTGCGCTTGGGGCGTGCACCAACTCGCCGTTAGTTCAGGGCGCCGGCAACGTTCCGTTGCATCATGTTCCGCGGGCAAGCGTTACCCCCTTCCCTCTGCCAGATGCGCGGACAGCATCAGATTTTTGCGCCGCATTCACCTGCCGAGGCGCAGGCATGCGCAAATCGGGTCTGCCGCGGGGAAATGAATTCCCCTTGCAACGTGATTAAATTAAGTGTTTAACGCTCGTTGTGCGCTTGGGGCGCGCGCCAACTCGCCGTTATTTTGAGCGGCTCTGCCGCTCTTGCCGCGACTTTAAATTGCCCTACAGTTAAATAGTCGCGGCAATTCACACCGGTGAGCTCGCTTGCGCGACAAATTGTGTAGCGCTTAACGGCGGAATAAATCCGCCTTGCGCACGGAATTATTTTAAATGTTAACGCTCGTTGTGCGCTTGGGGCGCGCAATGTTCCGTTGCATCATACTCCGCGAACGGGCGGGGACTCATTCCCGTTGTCGGTTCGCGGCCGGCTTTTTGAAATCAAGGTCGACCAAAAAATTTATTGTCATTTCGAGCGTAAGCCGAGAAATCTAACTGTATAGCCCGGTCGACAGTAAAAGCCTGTGCGCTCTTCCGCAATTATAGTTCGACTGTACTCTTTTGTCCGTCGCTGTCGCTCCGGGATCTCTCCGCGTTGGCCGAAATGACAAAAGAATAAATGCGGTCGCCCGATCGACGGAAAAACAGACTTTAAACAGAGGTAATTTTATGCACAACATATTTTCCGAAAGCAAGGACATGAGTCCGCAGAGGTCGCTGCTGCGCGCCCTCGGCTGGACGGACGAAGAGATGCAAAGGCCGCTGGTGGGCATAATCTGCGCCCAGAGCGAGATAATACCCGGGCACATGCACCTTGACGACATTGCCAAAGCCGCCGCCGAAGGCGTGATAGCCGCAGGCGGCAAACCCGTCATAATGCCTTCGATAGGCGTATGCGACGGCATAGCCATGGGTCACGCGGGCATGAGGTACTCCCTCCCCTCCCGCGAGATAATAGCCGACAGCGCGGAGATACTGCTGCGCGCGCACGGCATGCAGGCCGCGATTTTTGTGGGAAACTGCGACAAGATAATACCCGGCATGCTGATGGCCGCCGCGCGCGTGAACATTCCAAGCATATTCGTTTCGGGCGGGCCCATGCTTGCGGGGCGCGTGCACGGCGGAAAGACTTCGCTTTCGACTATGTTTGAACAGGTGGGCGCGTACAACGCGGGGAGAATAGACGCGGCCGAACTTAAAAATTACGAGTGCAACGCCTGCCCCACGTGCGGTTCGTGTTCGGGCATGTTCACGGCCAATAGTCTGAACTGTCTTACCGAAGCTTTAGGCATGGCACTGCCCGGAAACGGCACCGTGCCCATGGTTTACTCCGCAAGGCTGGCGCTGGCAAAGCGTTCGGGCGCGGCCGTGATGCGGCTGCTGGAGAGGGACATAAAACCTTCGGACATAATGACGCCTTCGGCCTTCAAAAACGCCGAAACGGTGGACATGGCCATAGGCGCTTCCACAAACACCGTGCTGCACCTGATCGCCGTCGCGCGCGAGGCAGGGCTGACCGAGCGGCAGGTTTCGATAGATTCGCTGAACGAGATATCGGCCCGCACGCCCAATCTGTGCAGGCTTGCGCCCGCGGGCGAGCACTACATCGAGGAGCTGAACGAAGCCGGCGGCATATCCGCCGTGATGAAGCAGCTGCTGGACGCGGGACTTTTGGACGGCGGCGCAATGACGGCGGCGGGCGTGACGCTTGCGGAGCTCGTCAAAGACGCTGTAAACAGAAATACCGAAGTGCTGAAACCGATAAGCGAGGCCTATTCGGCGCAGGGCGGACTCGCCATACTCAAGGGCAACCTTGCCGAAAAGGGGTGCGTGGTGAAAAAGAGCGCCGTGTCCCCCGAAATGCTGCGCCACAGCGGCCCCGCGCGCTGCTTCGACAGCGAGGAGGACGCCATGCGCGCGATATCTTCCGGCGCGATAAAGCCGGGCGACGTGGTGGTCATTCGCTACGAGGGGCCCAAGGGCGGCCCCGGCATGCGCGAAATGCTCACCCCCACCTCCGCCATAGTGGGCGCGGGGCTGGGCGACAGCGTGGCGCTGATCACCGACGGAAGATTTTCGGGCGCGACGCGCGGCGCGGCCATCGGCCACGTATGCCCGGAGGCAGCCGACGGCGGCACGATAGGCATAGTGAAGGACGGCGACATAATAGATATAGATATACCGGCCTGCGCGCTGAACGTAAGGCTGACGGATAAAGAAATCAAGGAGCGTAAAAAATCTTGCGCCGTGCGCGAAAAGCCCGTAACGGGCTATCTGAAGCGGTATCGCGAAAGCGTGTCTTCGGCTTCGGAGGGCGCGGTGTTCAGAAGATGAAAAAACAATGACATCGTATAAAATCAAGGGCGACGTTAGCAAAATAGAGTGCGACGCCGAAAGCTGCAGCGTGACGATAGCGCACACCGACGAACCGTGCGCAAGGGCGGAATATACCCGCGGAACGAGCATAAACTTCGATAAGGGCGCGGGCAGGCTTGCGATAAGGCAGAAGCGCCCGCTGCTGTCCCGCATTTTCGGTGGAGAAAGCAGGGTGAAGATATACATTCCCGGCCACATAGTGCCCGCCCTTTGCTTTACGGGAGGCAGAGTTGACTGCGCAATAGACGGCGGCATCTACGGCGAAGTGACCTTCTCCGCAGAGGGGGAGATATGCGCCGACAACGCTGCGATAGAGAGCTGCGCGATAAATTCCGCGCGGTGCGACTGCAGACTGACGGACTGCACGGTGAAGGGCAGCCTGATAGTCTCGGCCGGGGAGGGCGGACTGACGCTCGAAAACACGTTCGCCACGCACATATCGGCCAGAATAAAGCGCGGCAACGTGGGCGCGGCGCGCCTGAACTGCAGAGACACTATATTTGAGACCGACGAAGGCAACGTGACGGCGGAGATAGCGGGCGACGAGGACGATTTCGACGTGATAGTCGACGCCAAGGAGGGCACTTGCAACCGCGAGAGCACAAACATAGAGGGCAACACGGCCTCGTTCAAGGCCTATTCAGCCAAGGGCAACATTTTTGTGGATTTTGTATCCGGGGAGGAAAACTGACATGGCAATGACTATGAGCCAGAAAATTCTTGCGGCGCACGCGGGACTTGAATATGTTGAAGCCGGACAATTGATAATGGCCGACCTCGATCTGGTGCTGGCCAACGACATAACCGGGCCCGTGGCCATAAAGGAATTTAAAAAATCGGGCGCGGACAAGGTGAAGTTCAACGACAAGATAGCGCTGGTGATGGACCACTTTGCACCCAACAAGGACATAAAGAGCGCCGAACAGTGCAAAACATGCCGCGAGTTTGCCGCCGAACAGAACATAGAAAACTTTTTCGACGTGGGCAGAATGGGCATAGAGCACGCTCTGCTGCCCGAACAGGGGCTTGTGGGCGCGGGCGACCTTGTGATAGGCGCCGACAGCCACACCTGCACCTACGGAGCTTTGGGCGCCTTTTCCACCGGCGTGGGCTCTACGGACATGGCCGCGGGAATGATGAGCGGCAAGTGCTGGTTCAAGGTGCCGGCCGCGATAAAAATCTCGCTCACGGGCAGGCCCGCCAAATATGTGTGTGGCAAGGACATAATTTTGCACATAATCGGCCTGATAGGCGTGGACGGCGCGCTGTACAGATCTATGGAATTTACGGGCGACGGCATAAAATACCTTTCGATAGACGACCGCTTCACCATATGCAACATGGCCATCGAAGCGGGCGCAAAGAACGGCATTTTCCCCGCGGACGACGTGGCGCTGGAATACATGAAGGGGCGTTTCAGACGCCGGCCGAAAATTTTTGAAGCCGACCCCGACGCGGAGTACGAGCGGACGATAGAGATAGATCTTTCCGAGCTGAAGCCCACGGTGGCATTCCCCCACCTGCCCGAAAACACAAGGACAAAGTGGGGCGACATACGCATAGATCAGGCGGTGATAGGCTCCTGCACTAACGGGCACATATCCGATTTGCGCATGGCGGCCGAGATTTTAAAGGGCAGAAAGGTTGCGCCCGGCGTGCGAGCGATAATAATACCCGCAACCAACGAAATATACCTGCAGGCCGTGCACGAAGGACTTGTGGACATATTCATAAACGCGGGCGCGGTAGTATCCACCCCCACCTGCGGGCCGTGCCTTGGCGGATACATGGGCATTCTGGCCGCGGGCGAAAGGGCGGTATCCACCACAAACCGCAATTTTGTGGGGAGAATGGGGCACGTTTCCAGCGAGGTCTACCTCGCCTCCCCCTACGTTGCCGCGGCGTCCGCGGTGACGGGAAGACTTACTTCGCCCGAGGAGCTTTGAAAATGAAAATCAGAGGCAGAGTTTTTAAATACGGCAACGACGTGGATACCGACGTGATAATCCCCGCCAGATATCTGAACACCACTTCCGAAAGCGAGCTTGCGAGCCACTGCATGGAGGATATCGACCCGGACTTCGTAAAAAAGGTGAGACCGGGAGACATAATAGTCGCGGGCGACAATTTCGGCTGCGGCTCCTCGCGCGAGCATGCGCCCATAGCCATAAAGGCGAGCGGAGTAAAGCTTGTGATAGCCGCAAGCTTTGCGCGGATATTTTACCGCAACAGCATAAACATAGGCCTGCCGATATGGGAGTGCCCGGAGGCCGCGGCCGCGATCGCGAACGGAGACGAGGCCGAAGCCGACCTTGCGGCCGGTATCATAACGGACGTCACGACGGGCAAAACGTTCATAGCTCAGCCCTTCCCTCCCTTCATTCAGAACATAATAGAAGCGGGCGGACTGATAAACAGCCTGAAAAAATAAACAATGCGGGGAAACTGCGATGAAATTTACGATTGCGGTGCTGGACGGCGACGGAATAGGCCCGGAGATATGCGCCGGGGCCATACAGGTCCTGAACGCCGTGGGCGCTAAATACGGACACCAATTTACTTTTGAACACTATCCGATAGGCGGTTGCGCCATAGACGAGTGCGGCGATCCGCTGCCCCGCGCCACCGTCGAGGGCTGCCTTGCCGCCGACAGCGTGCTGTTGGGCGCGGTGGGCGGATACAAGTGGGACGACATGCCCGTGGACAAGCGGCCGGAAAAGGGCCTGCTGCGCATACGGCAGGCGATGGGACTGTACTCCAACATACGCCCGGCAAAGCTGTGGAAGTCGCTTGCCAAGGCTTCGCCGCTCAGATACGAGCTGGTAAAGGACGGCGTGGAGATAATAATAGTGCGCGAACTGACGGGCGGGATATACTTCGGCGAGCGCGGCTCGGCCGAGGGCGCCGACGGCGAATACGCATGGGACACCGAAAAGTATTCCGTGAAGGAGATAGAGCGCATAACGCGCATAGCCTGCGAGCTTGCCGTAAAGCGGAGCAAAAAGCTGGTATCGGTGGACAAGGCCAACGTGCTGCAGTCGAGCAGGCTGTGGCGCAAAACCGTGCACGAATACTGCGCGAGAAATTACCCGCAGATAGAAGTAAAGGACATGCTGGTGGACAACATGGCCATGCAGATAGTAAAGAACCCCGCGCAGTTCGACGTGGTGGTTACGAGCAACATGTTCGGCGACATACTCTCCGACGAAGCGGCGCAGGTGACGGGTTCGATAGGCATGCTGGCCTCCTCCTCCCTCGGCGATTCAAAGCGCGGGCTGTACGAACCCATACACGGTTCGGCGCCGGACATTGCCGGAAAGGACGCGGCCAACCCCATAGCCACCATTCTGGCCGCGGCCATGATGCTGCGGGACAGCTTTGACCTCGTGCGCGAGTACGCGGCCATAGAGATAGCCGTACAGAAGGCGCTTGACGACGGGCTGCGCACGGCGGACATAGCGGAAAAGGGCATGCGGACGGTGAGCTGCAGCGAGATGGCGCAGGCCATAGCCGACAGGGTGTGAGCCCGGAACGCTCCGCCCGCACCGCGCGGCGCGGCGGCGCACCAGCCGTTCAGACGGCGACAAAAAAATATGACAGACATAGAAAAAAACGTTGAAAAACTTTTAAAAGAGCTGCCCTCGCACAACCCGCAGGGCGAGAGAGTAAAGCTTGTGGCGGCCGTGAAAACGCAGACCCCGGAGGCCATAAACAGGGCCGTGCGCGCGGGCGTAAACATCATAGGCGACAATCACGTGCAGGAGTTCAGGGACAAGTACGACCTGATAGAGGGCAACCCCGAAAGGCACTTTATCGGTCACCTGCAGACCAACAAGGTAAAATACCTTATCGGCAGGACAGACCTTTACCATTCCGTGGACAGATACAACCTTGCAGAGGAGATATCGCGGCGCAGCGCGGCGGCCGGCACAGTCAGCCGCGTGCTGGTGCAGATAAACATCGGGTGCGAGCAAACCAAGGGCGGATTCGACCTGTCGCAAGCCGACGAGGCCGTGGCAAGGATAGCGGAACTGCCCGCAATGGAAGTGCGCGGGCTGATGGCCATGCTACCCTTCACGGACGACGAGGACGAACTGCAAAGGCTGGCTCGGGCGATGCGCTCAAAATACGACGAGCTGAAGGCCGTCCGGCCGCAGTTTGAATATCTTTCCATGGGAATGAGCGGCGACTGGAAACTGTGCATAGAGTGCGGCAGCAATATGGTGCGCATAGGCACCGCCATATTCGGCGAAAGACATTACGACAAATAGAATAAAAGCGCTGGGGCGCGGCCGTTACGGCCGCGCCCCGCGCTTTGCCCTGCCCGGACGTGTCGCCGGCCGCCTTGCGCTCTGCCCTGCCGCGCCCGGCCCCGCGCAGACGCCGGCCCGCGACATCGGCGTTACATTTTCCTTGACTAATCGGCGCAATTATTTTACAATATTATTGAATTTTCGTGCGGAATTTATTACATTCTTCATGTATAATTAAATACGGAGTTTTACATATGCCGTCCACATACGCTCACTACAAATTTGCAAATCGGGTGATGCCGCTGCTGCCCGCCGGGGCAAAAGCCGCGGCGGAAGACAACCGCGCTCTCTACCTGACAGGTTGCCACGGCCCGGACATTCTGTTCTATTACAGGGCGATAAAACGCAACTCCGTGAACGAGCTGGGCTACGCCATGCACGAGCAGAGCGCGGCGCCCTTCTTTGAGCGCGCAAAGGCGCTGATAAAGGCAGGCGGAGCGCCTTCGCTGGCATATACCATGGGGTTTATCACCCACTTTGCGCTGGACAGCACCTGCCACGGATATGTTGAAAGTCAAAGAAAAAAGCTGGGCATAACCCACACCAAGCTCGAAGTGGAATTCGACCGCAGCCTGCTGACGGCCGACGGATTTGACCCTGTAAAACAGAGACTTTGCGGCCACATATGCGCGGACGAACGCTGCGCCGAGACGATAGCCCCCTTCTTCTCCCTCACCCCGGAGGAGATAGCCCGCGCCCTGAAGGACATGCGCAGGATATGCGACCTGTTCGTCTGCCCGGGGCGGCTTAAACGCGGCATAGTCGGGGGGATACTCAAAATGGTCAGCCGCGAGCTGCCCGATCAGATAATGGGGCGCGAACCCGACCCCGTCTGCGCGGAGAGCAACGCGCGCATGCGCGAGCTGTTTGACGAGGCCGTGCCGCAGGCGCAGGCGCTTTTTGAAAATTTTGTTGCAAACATCGACGCCGACGGGCTCGACGAACGGTTTGACAGAAATTACGAATGATTTTCAGCGCGGCAAATTGCGCCGCGCGCGGAGCAGAAAAATATGCAGACAGAAGCTAAAAGAAAGGGCAACTTTACCCCCATTGAAAAGAAATGGATAATGTACGACGTGGGCAACTCGGCATTCACGCTGCTGTGTTCGGTGTTCATACCCATAATCGTGCAGGATCTGTGCGCAAAAGCGGGCATGACGAACACAGATTATCAGGCATTCTGGTCTACGGTCACGTCGGTGATCACGCTGGCCGTGGCAGTGATAAGCCCCATCGTGGGCACCTTTGCGGACAGCGAGGGCATGAAAATGCCGCTGTTTCTCGGCTCGGCGCTGATAGGCATAGTCGGCTGCGCGCTGCTGGGCATGCCCCTGCCGCTTGCAGGATTTGTAGCGGTGTTCATAATAACGCGCATGTCATACAACATAAGCCTTGTATTCTACGACAGCATGCTGACCGACGTGACGGACATGGAGCGCGTGGACAAGATCTCCTCGCACGGGTACGCCTGGGGCTATATAGGCAGCTGCATTCCATTTGTTATAAGCATAGGCCTGTACGCGCTGTCGCTGTTCGAGTTTATAAACCCCGTGCTCACCTATATAATAATATTCATACTCAACGCCGCATGGTGGCTTGCGTTCACCCTGCCGCTGACTAAGAGCTTCAAACAGAGACACTTTGTAAAGCGCCGTCCGCAGGCAATACGCAGCTCGTTCAAAAGGCTGTTTTCGGTATTCAAGGAAAAGATACCCAACAAAAAGGGAATACTCATCTTCCTTGTGGCCTTCTTCCTCTACATCGACGGCGTTTATACCATAATAGACCTTGCCACAACTTATGGTCTCGCCCTCGGCATCGACCAGATACAGCTCGTCCTCGCCCTGCTTTTAACGCAGATAATAGCCTTCCCCTGCGCGATAATTTCGGGCATTCTCGCCAAAAAGTTCGACAACGGCAAACTGATAATCGCGTTTATAACGGGCTACCTCGGCGTTGCGATATTCGCCATCTGGCTGACGGAAGCCTGGCAGTTCTGGTTCCTTGCGGTGTGCGTGGGACTGCTGCAGGGCGGCGTGCAGGCGCTTTCGCGCTCGTACTTCGCAAAGATAATCCCCGTTGACAAGAGCGGCGAATTCTTCGGCATAATGGACATATTCGGCAAGGGCGCCTCGTTTGTGGGCACCATGCTGGTGGCAATAGTCACGGCCGCCACTGGCAACGCCAACTACGGCGTCATACCCATCTCCTGCCTGATAGGCGTGGGGCTTGCGGTGTTTGCGATAGGCTATGCGGAGATACGCCGATACGAAAAAGCGCACGGCAAGGCCGCGCTGATAACTTACCCCGACGCGGCGGAGCCCGCCGACGAACAAAACGGCGCCGACAAAGAACAGGGCGGAGAGCAAAACGCCAAAGATTTATCCGCCGCGGAAGGCGCGGACGGCGACGGTCTGGAATAATTTTAAATGCAACTGCACTTAACGGCAAAAAACGAGAAGTCCGAAAATTTCCGGACTTCTCGTTTTTTTACAAATTTGCACACTTTTTTTGGCAAATACCCGCACCGGCCTTGCAAAATCCGCCCGCCCGTGCTATACTGTAAACGCTACACAACCAAATAATTGCAAGTAAAGGTACAACAAGGCATTTTGTACCTCCATTTCCCTTTACTTGCAGGGTTGTGTAGCAACAATCGGAGATACATTTGCAGGGCGTGTCTTCGGTTGACGACACGCCTTTTTTATATGCCCCGCAAAAAATTTTGGAGGCACAAAATGAAACGCAAACTACTCTTTGTGCTGCTGACCGTTATTATGGTCGTGTCGTGCGCTATCGGCCTTGCGGCCTGCGCCGGCGACGACGAAGACGGCGGCAGCGGCAACGGCGACAATGCGTCCGCAAACGGCACTTACTATCTGTATGAAAACGACAGGTACGACAAGTCGCAGTACATAACGCTTGACAGCGGCAATTGGTCTGACGACGACGGCGCAAGCGGCACATATACCGTGAACGGGTCGGCCATCGTATTCTACGCCGAAGTTTTGGGCAGCAACGAAGAACTTTACAGCGGCACCGTTTCCGACGGCGTTCTGACCATTACGGTATTCGGAGCCGACATGACCTATTGCAAGGAAGGCAAAATGCCTTCGGATTCCGGCGAACACGACCCGCCGGCGGTGCAGTACACAGTAACGTTTGACGCCAACGGCGGCGCATTTGCGGACGATACAACCGCCGTCACGCAGACGGTATCCGAAAACGCATTGCTCACCGCCCCCGCCTCCCCCTCGAAAACGGGCGCAAAGTTCGGCGGCTGGGCGACGAGCGCAGACGGTTCAACGCTCTGGAAGTTCGCTACCGACACGGTGACGGGCAACATGACTTTGTACGCCGTATGGAACGAGGAAGCGGCGGCAATTATCAGCGTGGACGGTGCAAGCATTTCCGAACGCACGGTATTCATGTTGGTAGACAGAGCTACGGAGTACGTTTCTTTGGCGAATATGGTGGTCTGCAGTTCGGGCAGCACATGGCGGCTGTATTACGACAGGCTCGGACTTACGGAAATTGCCACCAAAATCGCCGCGCAGCCTTCGGGCTCGCTGAATAACGGCGACAACACGTTCTATATGGTGGTAACGTCTTCCGACGGCACGCAGGTAAACACCTATGAACTGACGATACACCGCAGCTACGCCGTGTCGGTAAACTATTACGACAATAAAAACAATCTGCTCGACGCCATAACTGTGTACACGGGCGACGAATTTGTTGCAAGCTATGCGCCGGATATCGCGGGCTACACCTTCAACGGTTGGAAGGACGGCGACGGCGCGCCTTTCGCTTCAGATACGCTGTGGAATTCCCTGTCGCTGTACGCCGACTGCACGGCAAAAACCTATACCGTCACGCTTGACGTGAACGAAGGAAACGCCCTGTCCGATACGCAGAGAACAGTCACTTACGACAAAACATATACTTTTACCGTTCCGAAGCGCACGGGTCATACATTCCTCGGTTGGTACATCGGCGCAATACAGCTGACCGACAAAAACGGCAAAAGCCTTGTGGCGTGGAACCGCTCCTCCGACGCGACCGTAACCGCAAAATGGCAGACAAACGACTACGCCGTGACCCTTAAAAAAATTACTCAAGCGCGGGCACGGTTGCGGGCGGCGGCGACCATAAATACGGCAGTTCCGTAACTATCACCGCAAAAACCAACAGCGGCTATACGTGGCTCGGCTGGTACGACAAAGACGGCGAACTTGTCACCGACAGTTTAAGTTACAATTTTACCATGGGCTTTGACGTGACCTATACGGCAAAGTGGACATATTACACCGTGACCACGGCTAAAAACGACGGGGCTGCGGGCACGGTAACAAACTACAGCGACACAAAAATTACCGTGGGAAATGCCGTAACTATCACCGCAAAAACTTATCTCGGCTATGATTGGTCGGGTTGGTATGACGGCGATACTCTTGTTACAAAAGAGTTGAGTTACTCCTTTGTAATGCCCGAACAAAATCTCACCTTCACGGCAAAGTGGGAAATGAAGCCTGAGCTTGCCCCTTTCACTTTCAGCTCCACGACTTCTACGCTGATTATCAACGATATAAAAGACAACACCGTGACACAAATAGTCGTTCCCGACTATGTAACCGGAATTTCGAAAGGGGCATTTGGCGATTGCACTTCTCTTACAAGCATAACCCTGCCCTTTGTGGGCGCGCAGAAGGGCGGAACGGAAAATACCCATTTCGGATATATCTTCGGCGCGTCATCCTCTTCAAATAATGATTATTATGTCCCGGCAAGCCTTAAAGAGGTAATAATCACCGGCGGGGACAGCATAGGCGAAAGAGCGTTCTCCTATTGCACCGGCCTTACAAGCGTCACCATTCCGGACAGCGTGACGAGCATAGGCTATTCTGCGTTCTCCGGTTGCGGCAGCCTAAAAGGAGTATATATCACGGATATAGCGGCATGGTGCGCAATAGATTTTGGCAGTTCTTCTGCCAATCCTCTGTATTATGCGGGCAACTTATATCTCAACGGTGAGCTTGTAACAAATCTTGTCATTCCCGAAGGCGTGACGAGCATAGGAAGTGATGCGTTCTATGGTTGCAGCAGCCTTACAAGCATCACCATCGGTGACGGCGTGACGAGCATTGGCATGGGTGCGTTCAGTGGTTGCAGCAGCCTTGAAAGCATAACATTGCCCTTTGTTGGCGCGCAGAAGGGCGGAACGGAAAATACCCACTTCGGGTATATCTTCGGCGCGTCGTCCAATTCATATAATGAAGATTATGTCCCGGCAAGCCTTAAAGAGGTAATAATCACCGGCGGGGACGGCATAGGCGATTATGCGTTCCGGGATTGCAGCAGCCTTACAAGCGTCACCATCGGTGACGGCGTGACGAGCATTGGCTGGGATGCGTTCTACGGTTGCAACAGCCTTGAAGGCGTATATATCACGGATATAGCGGCATGGTGCGCAATAGATTTCTATGATTATAATTCCAATCCTCTGAATTATGCGCACAACTTATACCTCAACGGCGAGCTTGTGACCGAGCTTGTCATTCCCGAAGGCGTGACGAGCATAGGCGATTATGCGTTCTACGGTTGCACCAGCCTTACAAGCGTCACGATTGGGAGCGGCGTGACGAGCATAGGCGATTATGCGTTCTACTATTGCACCAGCCTTACAAGCGTCACGATTGGGAGCGGCGTGACGAACATAGACGATTATGCGTTCTCCTGGTGCAGCAGCCTTACAAGCGTCACGATTGGGAGCGGCGTGACGAGCATTGGCAGTTATGCGTTCTCCTGGTGCAGCAGCCTTACAAGCGTCACCATTCCGGACAGCGTGACGAGCATTGACGATTGGGCGTTCTATGAATGCAACAGCCTAAAAGGCGTATATATCACGGATATAGCGGCATGGTGCGCAATAGATTTTGGCAGTTCTTCTGCCAATCCTCTTTATTATGCGCACAACTTATACCTCAACGGCGAACTTGTAACAAATCTTGTCATTCCCGAAGGTGTAACAAGCGTAGGCGCATATGCGTTCTCCGATTGCAGCAGCCTTACAAGCGTCACCATCGGTGACGGCGTGACAAGCATTGGCATGGGTGCGTTCTCCGGTTGCACCGGCCTTGAAAGCATAACATTGCCCTTTGTTGGCGCGCAGAAGGGCGGAACTTCCGATACTCATTTCGGGTATATATTCGGCGCGTGGTCCTATTCATATAATGAAGATTATGTCCCGGCAAGCCTTAAAGAGGTAATTATCACCGGCGGCGAAAGCATAGGCGAATTTGCGTTCTCCGATTGCAGCAGCCTTACAAGCGTCACCATCGGTGACGGCGTGACGAGCATTGGCGAAGATGCGTTCTATAATTGCAGCAGCCTTACAAGCATCACCATCGGTGACGGCGTGACGAGCATTGGCGATTATGCGTTCTATCGTTGCAGCAGCCTTACAAGCATCACCATTCCGGACGGCGTGACGAGCATTGGCCGTTATGCGTTCTGGAATTGCAGCAGCCTTACAAGCGTCACCATCGGTGACGGCGTGACGAGCATTGGCAATTATGCGTTCGACGGATGCAGCCTTAAAGGAGTATATATCACGGATATAGCGGCATGGTGCGCAATAGATTTTGGTGGTTCTTCTGCCAATCCTCTGTATTATGCGGACAACCTGTATCTCAACGGCGAACTTGTAACAAATCTTGTCATTCCCGAAGGCGTGACGAGTATAGCCGATTATGCGTTCTATAATTGCACCAGCCTTACAAGCGTCACCATCCCTGACAGCGTGACGAGCATAGGCAGTTATGCGTTCTACGGTTGCAGCAGTCTTACAAGCATCAATATCCCGGACGGCGTGACGAGCATTGGCAGTTCTGCGTTCTCCGGTTGCGGCAGCCTTACAAGCATCATCATTCCGGACGGCGTGACGAACATTGGCAGTTCTGCGTTCGATGGTTGCATCAGCCTTACAAGCATCGACATTCCGGACGGTGTAACAAGCATAGGCTATTTTGCGTTCTCCGGTTGCAGCAGCCTTGAAAGTGTCACTATCGGCAATGGCGTGACGAGCATTGGCAGTTCTGCGTTCTCCGATTGCAGCAGCCTTACAAGCATCACTATTCCGGACAGCGTGACGAGCATTGGCGGTTCTGCGTTCTGGTATTGCAGCAGCCTTACAAGTATCACCATCCCGGACGGCGTGACGAGCATAGGTTATGATGCGTTCTATGATTGCAGCAGCCTTGAAACTGTCTACTATGCGGGCGGCAAGGAAGACTGGCAGAAGATAAAAATCGGCAACGACAATTCTTATCTGACTGGTGCCCAAATAATTTATAACTACGGCGGCTGAAGGCGCGGAAGGCTTTAAACCCCGCCCCGCAGGCCCGTGCGCCTGCGGGGTGGGGAACGGGGCGGCGGGCGGGCCGCACTGCCCGCCCGCCGCACAAAAATTAACCGCGCCCGAAATAAACGCGGCGCGCAAAGTCAAACGGCGCGCAGAACCATGAGCATGGTACGCACAGACATATAGTGCGCAGACACAAAGCGCGCAAAAAAATGCCGCGCGCAGTATGAACGGCGGCGGACAGCAAAAGCTGTCCGCCGCCCGATTTGCGTTTGAAAAATTATTCGCCCTTGAAAGGCAGAAGAGCGGCCACCCTGGCACGCTTGATGGCCTTGGAAAGTTCCCTTTGGTGCTTGGCGCACGTGCCGCTCATGCGGCGGGGAAGCATCTTGCCCGATTCGGTGATGAACTTCTTCAGACGGTTCACGTCCTTATAATCTATAAGTTCAACCTTTTCCTGGCAGAAGACGCATACCTTTTTGCGGGGCATCTTTTTATAGCTCTTCTTAACGGGTTTTTCTTCCATTTTGATTCTCCTTGAATTAATCAACTTAAGGCAGGGGCCGCCCCGGCCGTACTGCCCTGCTTACGCAATCGCCTTGTCAGAACGGTATGTCGCCGTCGTCGTCGAAGGACTGAAGGCTGGGCTTTGCCGCGCCGCGCCTTTCGCCGCGGGGCTGCGCGGGGGGAACGTCGGATTCGTAGCCGCTGTCGCCGCCGGCCGAACGGGGAGTTAAAAACTCCACGTCGTTGCAGCTGATGTCCACCGCGGTGCGCTTTACGCCCTGACTGTCTTCGTAATTGCGAAGCTCAACAGAGCCCATAACGGCAACTTTGTTGCCCTTTTTTGCGTATCTGGCAACGTTTTCGCCCAGGCCGCGCCACGCCGTGCAGTTGAAAAAGTCTGTCTGGCGCTCGCCGCCCGACGTGTAGTTGCGGTTTACGGCGATGGAAAAGCGGCAGATGGCCACGCCCGAGGAAGTTTCGGTCAGCTCGGGATCGCGGGTGAGGTTGCCTATCAAAAACACTCTGTTCATACTGTTTTCCTCTCGGTTACGCTTTAACGGTAATAACTCTTCTTAAAACTTCAGAAGACAGACCCGCTACGCGGTCAAGCTCTTTAACGACGCCGCTTTCGGCTTCAAAGGTCATGAGCACGTAATAGCCGTCCGTCTTATACCTGATGGGATAAGCCAGCTTTTTTACGCCCCACTTGTCGGTGGAAAGCACCTTACCGTTGAAGTCCTGTACGATAGCGGCAAACTTTGCTTCGAAAGCGTCCTTTGCTTCGTCTGCAAGCGCGCTGTCGAGCACGTAGAGCATCTCGTAAGTTTTCATGAAATTCACCTCCCGGACTTATTCGGCATGCCGACTGCGCGGCATGCAAGGTGTGTGCGGACTTTTGCCCGCAAGCTTAAATATAATACATTAATAATTTTTATTTGTCAACACTTTTAAAGCGGCGCGCGGCACATTTCAGTTGCCGCCGACGGAGTCGGCCAGACCCGTAAGGATGTTTACGGCTGCCATAAGCTCGTCTATCGTGCAGTCCCTTATCGGCTTGCAGACGTACCAAACGCCGTCGATCTGCATGTGCTCGGGGTCGTCGGGATCGGCGGGAGCTTCCGACTGGGCATAGGGAACCATTTTATCCGTGGGTTCGCCTATGATGCCCGCTTCGTACAGATCCCACAAGGTGGATTCCGACATGTTCTGCGTGGCATTTTCCATCATGTCGCCCATGTCGTTTATGGTGTACAGCCGCTCGCTGAGCTTGCCCGTTTCATCGTCCTTCACGCCCAGCAGCAGATACCACACGCCCTGCGCGCGGCCGCGGGTGTAATACGTTGTGCCGCCCGCAACGCCCGCTTCGAACTGTTCCTGCGTGAGCTTGCCGTTGTCGCGCACGTCGCCCGTGCCGGCGTCTACTATGCTGTATTCGCCCGTCTGCTCGTCGTAGGTATAGTAGAGATACGAGGGGTCGAATTCAAGCTTGGTATGGTCGCCCTGCGCATTGTCGGCGACGACTTCAAACCATTCGCGGGGCACCTGCTCAAAGTATGTGCCCGGCGCCGCATAGAACCCTTCCTCCGTCAGTCCCACGGCCTCGGTATATACGTAATTTTCCCCGGCGACGTCGAGGGCGCGCGTGTAGTAAACGTTGCCTTCCACATATTGGGTGGCCATCGCCCAGTAGTAGCCTGCGTAAACGTCTTCGGCATAGAAGTCCTGAACGGCCAGATTGTTTATGGTCTCTTCAAGATCGTCTATGGTGGAATCTTTGATGAGCGAAAGTATGCCGTCCTCGTCGGAAACGGGCACTATGTCGCCGATGGTCAGAACGGAAGTCATGCCGTCCACTCTGGGTTCGAGGTCGTCTATGGTGGCCGTGCCCAGAACTTCGCCGCTGCCGTCGAGCGTGACGGCGGTTATAAGCTTTTCGCTTTCGTTGTTGACGTAGACCGTGCAGGGCAGCGAGTGAGCCGTGCCGTCCTCGTCCGTGCGGTTATATACGGCGGTATAAACGAGGGGGTCTTGGGTTGCCGTCACCTGCGTGATGCCGTATGCCATGTAGGCCTTCACAGCGTCGTCGGCGGCGACGTCGAGGACGAGACCTATTTCCAGATTGTCTATGACGGAATCGAGCTCGCCCACTTTTACCCCGGGCACTTCCGCGCCGGTGGCTGCGTCCTCTACCCTGTAGATGATGCCCGTTTCGGAATCGACGTAGACGGCGGCCATGCCGGACACTTGCTCGCCTGCGTCGTTTACGTACTTGTAGGTTGCCGTGTATGAATATTCGCTGCCGGCAGGAGCGGCCTGCATGTTGGTCAGTCTGTAACCGATGTAGGCCTTCACGTCGTCGCTTGCGGGGATATCGAGTATCACGGGAAGCTCGAGGTCGTCCACGCGCCCGTCGAACTTGGCTCTGCCGTCCATGAAATCGCCCATGGTGACGCCTTCGAACAGCGCGTCGAGCACGTCGCTGTCGCCGCCGACAACGTCGCCAAGAGCTTCGGCCGCGCCGATGTAATGCATGGCGCGATAGGAAGTTTCTGTCTTTATCAGCCTGCCCACCGTTACCGCAAGGCTCTCCTCCTCGCCGTCTTCGTTAATATAGGTGAGAAACACCCTGTCGCCCGATTGAGCGTCTTCGCTAACTATGCTCCTGCCGCGGCTGTCGTAGACGGACGTGTTCACGGGGGACTCCACCGTGACGAAGTTGCCCGTCTCGCGCAGGGGCGAGGAGCCGAACTCCGCGGGATACAGGTTGCCGTCGTCGGGCAGGCTGTAAACGAAGTTGCCGTCGTCGTCCGCAACCGTTACGGTGAAGCGCTCGTTCTGCACGTCGTAATAGAAATATTGTTTTGCTATCTCGTACTCCTCGTTATAGATGGCGTTGGTGGAAGTCAGCCACTCCGAGGAGGAAAGATTGGAAGGATAGAGCTTGTCGGTGAGTTCGCTTTCAAACCGCCTGTACTCGCCGTCGTCGCCGAGGACGTATTCGTCGTAGTAGACCACGTAGGTGTTCACTCCGTCGGTGACGGTCTTTGCTTCGGCGCCGAGCAGCATGGTCTTTACCAGAGCGTTGTCGTCAAAGATAGTGCCCGAGCCGCCCTCGCCGAGACCGCTTATCAGCTCGTAGGGGCGTATGCCGTACAGCACTTCGTCGTGCAGATACTGCCCGAAATTTGCGGCGGTCTGCGACTTGAGCTCCTCGCCGTCGATGTACACGCCGACGGATTCGAGCATGTCGTAGGCGTCCGCAAGATATCTGTCCAGCGCGGGCGAAAGGTCGATAAGTTCGCCTATGGTCATGTCGCCGCCCTGCGAGGTTATGGAAATGATCTCGGATATCAGATTGTACAGATTCTTCACGTCGCCCGTGGTATCTATGTACTGATTGTCGTTTGCGTCGGCATTCTCCTGCCCGAACACGCCGAAAAGCGAATCGATGGGCACGAACAAAAGCGCAGCGACCACGCCCGCCTCCATGGCGAACGCAAGTATGAACCCGATGAGAAAGCCTATCAACCCGCGGATAAATCCGCCCTTTTTCCTTTCCCTGACCTTTGACATGATACCTCCCCGCGGCCCGGCCGCGCATAAAAACGACTGTGAACGGGTCCCTTGCGGAAAACCCGATTATATTATAACGTATTCCGCAATTAAAATCAACTGTCGCGCGCAAAAAAACGCGTCATTTTCCGCGGCAAAATTTGAGAGCCAGCCTTATGAGCTCCCCGCGCCGGTTGAGCGAAGCTTTCAAAGCGCAGGCAGACAGAAGAAAACGGAGCGTTTTGCCCGTCATGGCCGCCGGCACGCCCGCGGCTATCAGCTCGTCGCCGCGCACGGCCAGCTGTGAAAGGGACATCGGCACGCCCTCGGCGCGCATGCGCTCCAGCACGGCGCTCCACTCCTCCGCTTTTTCGTCGCCGACGGCGGCGCGCCTGAGCGCGACGAGGTCTTCCGCACGGTCGGCGTTGCTCTGCAGGAAGGCGCGCAGCTCCCCTCCTTCGCCCCCGAACGACGCGAGCTTTGCAAGCAGAGCGCAGTCGGCCGCGAAGGCCGCGCCCGCGGGGTAGCGCGCGAGCTGCTCCTCTATCCCCTCCGGGCCGAGCGCGAACAGCAGCGCGGCGACGCGCAAGCCGGGCGGCGCCGCCGACGCCGCGCGGACTGCGCGGGACAGGGCCTCTCCGCCCAAAGCGGCAAGCGACGGAAACACCGCCGCGAGCGCGCCCGTCTTTTGCATGACGGACAGGGCGCGCGCCGCCCCTCCCGCCATGTTGTACTTTTCATCCGCGCGGACAATGCCGCACACTTCGCGCCAGACCGTCGCCGGCGAAAGAAAGCGCAGCCCGTCCGCCGCCGACGCGGCTGCGGCAAAGCAGTCGTCGTCCGCATCAAACCCCAGCTCGCCGCAAAAACGGGCAAGGCGCAGAACGCGGAGCGCGTCCTCGGCAAACAGCCTGTCCGCAGGCGCGCACGGCACCAGCCGGCCGGCGGCTATATCGCGCAGGCCGCCCAGCGGATCCGCAAATTGCCCCCCGCATATGTCGTAGTAAACGGCATTGCACGTAAAGTCGCGCCGCCGCGCGTCGGCGGCGATGTCCGCAGTGAACTTAACTGCCGACGGCGCGTGTCCCTTCCCGCCGTAAACGTCCGTGCGGAAGGACGTAAACTCGCATACGGTGTCGCCGCGCTTCAGCTTAAGGCTGCCCGTGGCGGCGTTTGAAAAGCTTATCCCGAAGCCGCAGTCCGCAGCCGCGCGCGACATGTCCGAGACGGAGCACGGCGCGCAGATATCCCAGTCGCGCTTTAACGGCGACAGTCCGGCCGCGAAGTCGCGCACCGCCCCTCCCACCACGTACAGCGGCGCGGGCGAAACGCGGGCGAGCGATATTAAATTTTCGGGCAATACGCTTCGCATGATCGCCATTATTTTAACACAAACCGCGGCCGCGCACAACAAAATTAAGCGGCGTGGCGGAAAACAGCGTTCTCCCCGCGAATTTATCGGCCGTTTTGACGTTACTCATTTTTATTTTGTTTGCAATTGTCGGGATTATATTGTATAATCGATGTAAACACACGAAAAGGGGTGGCGGAAATACGCGCCGCCGTGGCGGAGCAAAGGAAGATGTACCACATAATAGTAAATTCCACGCGGGTAAAGGGCGAAGACGACGCCAACATAGCCGTCGTCCGTTCCGTGCTCGACAGGGCGGGCAAGCAGTACGAATTTCATTTCACACAGCATCCCGGTCACGCATCGGAGCTGGCCGCGCAGCTGACCGCCGGCGAGGAGAGCGTAAGACTGATAGCCATGGGCGGCGACGGAACGCTGCACGAAGTGCTCAACGGCGTGCGCGACACCGCCAGATGCAAGCTGGGCGTGATACCCGTGGGCAGCGGAAACGATTTTGCCGCCGCGATGGGCATACCCGAAGACAACATAAAATACGCCGCGCAGCTTATAGCGTTCCGCTCCCCCACCTACATAGATTACATACAGCTTTCCACGGGCCTGCGCTCGCTGAACGCCGTGGGGTGCGGCATGGACGTGGACGTGTTGAAGCGCACATATGCTTCAAACAGAAAGGGAAAGAGCAAATATCTTTTCGGGTTTTTAAAAAGTTTTTTAAGCTACCGGGCGCGCCGCTTCGCCGTGGAGATAGACGGCGGAGAGCGCAAAAATTACAACGGACTGATAGCGTGCCTGGGCAACGGCAAGCAGATAGGCGGGGGCATCAGACTGTTCCCCAAGGCAAAGCCCGACGACGGGTATATGGACTTTATAATAGTGGACTACCTTTCGCGGTTCAAAACGTTCGTCGCGTTTGCCAAGCTGTTTTTCGGCAAGCTGGACTCCATAAAGGAAGTAACCTCGGCCAGATGCCGGCAGGCGGTGATATACCCCTGCTCCGACAGCTTTACCATTCAGGCCGAAGGCGAGCTCTACGACTATTCAAACTGCGACAGCGTGGCGGCGGAGATCGTTGCGGGCAAGCTCCGCTTCTATCTGCCGCACTCCGACTGAAAGGGCGGCGCGCAGATCCGCGCCTTTGCCGCAAACCGATAAAATGATAGAAAAGTATTACAGGCGCATGCTTGAAGGCGTGCCTTCGGGACTGGTGGTCACCGACAAAAATTTAAAAGTCGTGTACAGCAACGCCGCGTTCAGGGCGCTGTTCCCCAAGGGACGCAGGCGCGGGAATCTGGGCACGGTGACGGGCTGCAGCCGCGGCGCGGAGCGCTGCGGAACTTCGGATTGCGCCAAGGGCTGTCTGCTCGTTCAGGCCTTTGAAGACGCGCTGTATTCCGACCGCCCCACCATGCAGAGAGTGACCGTTTCGGCAGATGGCGAGGACGGCGCAAGGGAGATATCTTTCGTGCTGACCGTAAAACCGATAGGCGACGGACTGTGCATGGGCGTGATAGACGACGCGCTGCAGACCGAGATAGCCGGCGAACTGCGGCAGGCCAAAAGCATACAGCAAAAGCTGCTGCCCGCGGGCAAATGGGTTGCGGGCAAGAGATATTCGTACATGTACATTCCCTGCCGCGACATAGGCGGCGACCTGCCCGAAATTTTTGCCGTGGACGGTTCGGCGTGCGGAGTGATAGCCGACGTTTCGGGCAAGGGCATTTCGGCGGGCATGCTGACGGCATTCGTGAAGGCCGCATACGACAAGACGGCATATTCGCCCGCGGCCGCGATAAGCGCACTTTCCACGCGGTTCCGCGAGCTGGGGCTGGACGAAAAAAATTACGTAACCGTGGCCGCCGCGCGCATAGACGAGCACAGCATAACCTATTCCATGGCCGGGCACAACGTGCCCATACTGCTGAAATCCGGGGGCGGGATAACGCGCATAATGCTCAATTCCCCGCCCGTTTCAAACTGGTTCGACGACCCCGGATATTTTGAGGACACGATAGCGTACAAGCGCGGGGACATACTCGTGCTGCTGACGGACGGCGTCACCGAATGCCGCAACGCCGCAGGCGAGATGTTCGGCGTGGACGGAGCTATGCGCACGCTGTCCTACGCCCGCACGGGCGAGGAGTTCATAAAGGACCTCGAACACAACCTGCGCGCGTTCTGCCCCGAACTCAACGACGACGTCACGGCCATAGCGTTCGACTTATAGCCGCGCGTTCCGCGCATGCAAAAGCGCGCCGCAAGCCAAGCAGGCTTGCGGCGCGCTTTTTGAATTGCGGATCACTTTTTGAGTTGGGAAAAGAGCACGTCTTCAAACTGAACGCCGTAGTCGTGTTCCGGCGCGGTGGCCTTCAGGCAGTCGGCAACCAGCCCGCCCGCGACGGCGCAGGCTTCGGGCAGGGACGCGCCGTTCAGATACCGAGCGGCGAACGCCGCGGCAAAGATGTCGCCCGTGCCGTGAGAAAATCTGGGGACCTTTTCCGACAGGACGTATTCGCAGTTTCTGCCGTCGAAGATGAGCTCGCCTATCAGCCCGTCGCTCTCCACTCCCGTCAGGACCACCGTCGCGCCGGTAAGCGCGTACAGCCTGCGCACGATATCTTCGGCATATTCGCGGCCGTACTGCGTTTTATACTCCTCATCGAGCAAAAAGCAGGCCTCCGTAAGGTTGGGCAAAATTATGTCCGCGCGCTTGAGAAGATCGCGCATGGCCGCCACATATTCGCCGTCGAACCCGCCGTAAAGCTTTCCGTTGTCGCCGAATGCGGGGTCGATTATGACGGGCGCGCCGTCGGACGAAAACTCGTCGAAAGCCCGCTTGCACAGCTCCATTACGGACACTTTGCCGAGATACCCAAGCAAAAAGCCCGAAAAGGTTATGCCGTTCTTTTTCCAGTTTTCGTATATAGCGGGGATCTCGGCGGTGAGGTCGAGATAGGACCAGCTTTTGAACATGGTGTGATTGGAGAGCACGGCCGTGGGCAGCACCGCCGCCTCCACCCCGTAATGCGAAAGCACGGGCAGAGCCACCGTGAGAGAGCACTGCCCCACGCAGGAGAGATCCTGCACCGTAAGAATTCTTTTTCCGTTCATTTTCAGATTCCTCGCCTTTTAAACATGTACGCGATATATGTTATCACCCCCGCGGCGGAGATAAAATACCCAATTCGATAATATTTTATATTACCAGAAAATATTTTATATTACCGGAAGCGCTTTGCGCGGGAGGACGCGGCGGCGCAGAAACAAAAATCTTGCATGAAACACCGCGCCGTCCGCGCTCCGCTCACGTTAAAAAGCGCCGGAACCAAATCCGACGCTTTTTAATATGGAGAGAAAAATATTGAAAACTCATTGCGAGTGTGTGAGCGGCCGTGCGAGCGCAGCCCGAAGACGTCTTGCGGATGCCGCGCTCCCGCGCAAACGGAATTTTCCTTCCGCTTACACATATAATATACACCACTTTTGTAAAAATTAATCAAAGATTGTGTGAAATTTTTGTAAGAAATGCGCGAAAGGCGCCGACCTGCGGGTCGCGCGCATATAATGCGATTCAAAGTCCGCCCTTGAAAAAGTTGGACGCGCTGAACTGCTCGGCAATTTTATCCAGCCTGTCGGACAGAAAATAGCTGAACTCCCCGTCCGGCCCGATTATGCAGTGGTCGTACAGCCGCACGTTGTTCATGCTGCATATCAGCTGCACCTTTTTGGTGATGTCGTCGTCCGCTTCGGAAGGATTGCACGAACAGTCGGTGTGGTTGTGCGCCATATACACGCCGAAGGGTCTGCAGACGGAGATGAGCCTGACTATTTCCTCCGGCCGGACGCTGACGCGGCGGGGGTCGTTGTCGGTAAACGTGCACACGCGGCGCACGGTGTCGCTTTTGTCCATGAAATAGAATTCGAGCGTCTCGTGCGGGCGGCCGCCCAGACGGGACTTGGCAAAGGCTATGAGTTCGGAGGCGTTGCGTATCACGGCAAAGCCGCGCACGTCGTTTGCGCGGCGCAGGCATTGACCTATGCAGTTGAGATACATGGCCACGTTTTCGCCCACTCCCTCCACCGTCGTCAGTTCGTCGGGCGAGGCCTTAAGAATTTCGCCGATGCCGGCAAAGCGCGACAAAAGCGCATGCGCCACGGGATTGACGTTTTTACGCGGATAGGCGTTGAACAGCAGAATTTCCAGAAGTTCGTGTTCGAACAGATTGTCGCCGTTTTTAAGTTTTTGAAGGAGACGGCGGCGGTGACCTTCGTGCATGGCGTTACCTCCGGGAACAAAATTTATGAAAATGACCCGAAATCATTTTACCACACTTTTAAAAAAGTGTATAATGTTTGAAAACAATTTTGCGCGCGCAGACTCGCTTTGCGGAAAAATTTCAGCCGCGCGACCGCGCAGCACGCGCGGAGCGGCAACAAGGAAAGCCATTATGACCAATTATTTTGACGACATCGTTAAAAACCTTGCCCATGCGGTGACTTACGATTCTTCGCAATCCCCGGCTAAAGAGGGCATGCCCTTCGGCGAGGGCGCGGCCAAGTGTCTGGAATTTTACCTTTCGCTGGCCGACTTTATGGGCTTTGACACCAAAAACTACGGCAACTACGCAGGCGAAGTGCGCTGGGGCGAGGGCAAGGATTTTGCCGTGCTGGCCCACCTCGACGTCGTGCCCGCCGGCAGCGGCTGGACGCACGCCCCCTTCGGCGGAGAGATAGACAACGCCGCCGGCAGGATATGGGGCAGGGGCACGATGGACGACAAGGGCCCCGCTATAATCGCGCTGTATGCCATGTACGCCCTCAAAGAGGAGGGATTCAGACCCCGCCGCACCATAAAACTCATACTCGGCTGCAACGAGGAGAACGGCTGGGCGTGCATTGACCACTACAATAAGGTTGCCGTCATGCCCGAGGAGGGCATTTCGCCCGACGCCGATTTCCCCGTCATCTACGCCGAAAAGGGCATAATGCAGATAAAATTTGCCTTTGAGGCGGACGGCGCTTGTTTTTCCGGCCTGAAGGGCGGCAACCGCCCCAACATGGTGTGCGACTACTGCGAGGCCAAAGTGGACGAAGGCCGCGCAGAGGGCGCGGCGGAGGGCATAGAGTTTGCGGACGGCCTTGCCGTGTCGCGCGGAAGGAGCGCGCACGGCTCCACGCCCGAAAAGGGCGTAAACGCCATACCCGCCATGCTGACTTTTTTGGGGCTGGACGACGTGAAAAAAGCTCTGTTCGACGATATGATGGGGCTTAAAGGACTGGAGGACGAAACCGGCCCCCTGACCTTTTCGCCCAACATGATAGAGCAGTCGGGCGACCGCATATACGTCACGTGCGACGTGCGCTATCCCGCCACTTACGCCCGCGAGCGCATAATTGAGATACTCGACGCGCAGGGAAGGCAATACGAGATAACGCACGAACAGGCCCCGCTGTTCAACGACAGGGACAGCAACCTGATAAGCACCCTGCTGAGCGTGTACAACGAGGTAACGGGCAAAGACGCCAAGCCGATAGCCATAGGCGGCGGCACGTATGCAAGGGCGCTGAAGTGCGGCGCGGCGTTCGGCCCCGAGGAGGAGGGCGAAGAGAGCACCATACATCAGGCCGACGAATACATAACCTTTGAAAAGATAAAAAAGTGCTTTGAAATTTACAAGCTGGCCCTGAAGCGGCTGTGCGGCTGACATAGCACAATAGTTTTACCGGACTTGCGGCGGGCGGCTTCAGGCCGCCCGCCTTCTTAATCCCCGCCCCTCCGCCCTTCCGGCGCGGGTCAAGCCCGCATGGCGGACGATAAAATGCCCGCCGTTGCGCTGCGACCGGTTTTGCGCATAAAAAAAGAGCGCGGCGGCGCGGAAAGAAATTTCCGCGCCGCCGCGCTCTTTTGCGATATTTCAGTTGCCGCCGGCTTTGCAATCTTTCTGCGGCCGCTCGCCGCCGCATTTTGCGCGCCCGGCCGCCCTGTCCATGCGGGCAAGCTCGGCCAGCACGGGAAAGCAGCCCGCGCCGCCGCCGATGACGGCGATCATGCCGACGGCGTTGCCCGTGCCCGTTACCACCACGCCGCCGACGACGGCGATGACGAGCACCGACAAAATGACTATGAGCTTTTTCCTGAGCGATTCGTTCATTGGTTTTTTCCTTACATAAGGTGCTTGCGTATTGCCTTTATCGCGGTGTTCGCTATGATGTCCGAGCCTTCGAACGAAGGGTGCACTCCGTCCTCCGAAAATTCGGTGTACGGCGTGGTTATGCACAGCCCGTTGAACATTTCGTCGTAGGCGACGAACTCGTCGCACGTCTCCACGCAGACGCGGTGAATTATCTCCAGCTCCTGATTGAAGAGAGCGCGCATGCGCTTTTTGTCGGGAGCGGGCAACAGGAAAGGTTCGAGGAAGATTACTACGATGCCGGCGTCCTTAAGCTTTTTGATGAGGGCGCGCAGATCGCGTTCGAACTGTTTGAGATTGAGCTCCTTGCCGTATTTGAACTTGTGAATGACGTTGTTTATGCCTATCATTATCACTACGGCGTCGGGGGCGTGATCTATCACGTCGCGCTGAACGCGAGCCAGAAGGTCGCACACCTCGTTGCCGGACACGCCGCTGTTGATAAGGTCTATGTCCATATCCGGATATATGGGGCGAAGTTTATCCGCAAGTATCTTGACGTATCCGTTGCCGAGCGACAGCCTGTCGCTGCGGTCCCTGTCGCAGTCGGTTATCGAGTCCCCGAAAAACACTATCCTCATGTCTGTGTCCCCTCGTTGTTCTGTGCTACAATTTTACCGCGCCCGGCGGACTTTGTCAACCGCGCGGCGGCAAAAGCGAAGAGCCTTTTTGCATTTTTGCGCCGCAAGGCACGCTCATTCCCCGCTGCGGTCGAACAGCACCATATATGCGCCCTTGAATATTATTTTGAGATCCATCAAAAAGCTGCGCTTTTGTATGTATTCCAGATCGAGCCTGATCCAGTCGTCGAAGGACAGCTTGTTGCGGTTGGGCTGTATCTGCCACAGACAAAGCAGTCCGCCCTTGACCGAAAGGCGCGCCCGCTGTTCCGGAGTGTACTGCGCCACTTCGTCGGGCAGCGGCGGGCGGGGGCCCACCACCGACATGTCGCCTTTGAACACGTTCCACAGCTGGGGCAGTTCGTCCAGCGAGGTCTTGCGCAGAAACCTCCCCACGCGGGTGATGCGGGGATCGTCCTTTATTTTGAACGCCGGAGGGTCGGCCTCGTTGAGCCCGGCCTCCAACAGCTGTTTTTTCATCTTTTCCGCGCCAGGACACATGGAGCGTATTTTATAGAACCTGAACTCGCCGTTCCGCCCCACCCTGCGCGATGCGTACACGGGGCCTTCGCGCCGCTCGCCCTTTTCGCGCCTGCGGGGTTTGAGCAGACAGTCGTACACCCTGCCGTCTGCGGCGGTGAGACGCTTTGCGCGCGCCGCCTTGGGAACGGACGGGTCGGTCACCTCGTCGATGACCAGTTCGTAGGCGGAGTTTTTTGCGTCCTCCAGCCACTTAACGAATATGCATATGAGTATCAGCCACGAAAGGAGCAAAAGCGCAAGCCCTGACGACACAATGTCGAACGCGCGCTTGAAAAACGCATAAAAATACCGCGGCCTGTCCGCGGCGCACGCCGCCGCGACCTCGTCGCGGGGCGCGCTGTTTTCCCTGATGTCGTTATCCATAAATACCCCTTAAAAGCATGCGCGAACAGAGCGCGCACAGGCACGGCGGTCGTTCGCTCCAACGCGACCATTGTACCACGCCGGACGGCGCTCGCGCAACAAAAGCGGGGGCGCCGACGGCAACTGCATTAATTTTCCATTGAAACGCATGAGCCTTTCAATGTTTAAATTTTAACATACATTGGTCAAAAAAGCAATAGCAAAACAAAAAATTTTACAATAATTTACACGCTTCGCGCCTTTGCCACGGCAGCGCCGCCGCTGCGCCGTCCGCAACGCACGGCATTCACCGCTTTTTTGCGGCAAGGGCGTAGCTGCAATCTATGAGAGAGCGCAGCGCGCCGCTCTCCATTCGCGAAGGCAACACCGTGACCCAGTGCTTTTTGTTCATGTGATAGCCGGGAAACACGGCGTACCCGCCGCACAGGCCGGGCAGCTCGTCGCAGTCGACGCGCACGTTGACCACCTCCGCCTTCTCGTCCGGATCGCCGCCGCAGCCCTGCAGCCTGCCCCGCGCCACGCGCATGAACACGGCATACCACTTTTTGTTGTCGCCGCGGCGCAGCACGGCGCAGTCGGGCGTATCCTTCCACAAAAATTCAAGTTCGCCGCCGTATTTGCCGCGCGCATATCCTACGAGCTCGAGCAGGCGGGCATCGGCGAACGCCTGCGGGCGGAAACAGTCGCGCGCAATTTCGCCGAGCAGCCGCTCATAGGCGGAGCGCACTCCGCCCACAAACTCGCCCTCGCTGCCGGGGACGAGATGAAGGGTGTACTCGTCGCCCGTGGCGCCGTCCACCACGCGCGAAGAGAGCCTTCCGCTGTCGTCTATGACTATCTCGGCAGACATGTCGGCGCAGAGCGGACGGACGAGCCTGTATGCACCGTCCGCCCTTTCAAACCCGAACGGCTCCAGCTTTGAAAGCTCCGCGCTCTTCATGTACAAAATTTCGGCTGCTATCCTGTCCATCGCCGCTGCTCCTCCCGCACGGAACGCGCGTAAACCGCACGCGCTCCCCGCACATATATGATACAGGCGACGGCCTTCAAAGTCAAGCGCCGCCCGCCCCCGCGGCCGAAAAACGGGCGCCCGCCGAAACGGGACGATTCGCCCGCGCGCCGCCGCAAAAAAATAAGGCGTCTGCGCGGCCGGAACCGCGCAGACGCGCAATGTGATGCGTTTAGTTGGGCTGCTTGCCGATATAGGCGAGAATGCCGCCGTCCACATACAGAATGTGGCCGTTGACGGCGTTGGACGCGTCCGAAGCGAGGAACACCGCGGGAGCGGCAAGCTCGTCGGCTTCGAGCCAGCGGCCTGCGGGCGTCTTGGCGCAGATGAAGGAATCGAAGGGATGACGGGAGCCGTCGGGCTGACGTTCGCGCAGGGGAGCCGTCTGGGGGGTGGCGATATAGCCGGGGCCGATGGCGTTGCACTGAATGTTGTAGCCGCCGTATTCGGAGCATATGTTGCGGGTAAGCATTTTAAGTCCGCCCTTTGCCGCGGCATATGCGGAGACGGTCTCGCGGCCGAGCTCGCTCATCATGGAGCAGATGTTTATTATCTTGCCGTGACCCTTTTTTATCATTGAGGGAATGACTGCCTTGGCGCAGATGAAGGGCGCGTTGAGGTCGACGTCGATCACCTGACGGAAATCGGCGGCGGACATTTCGATCATGGGTATCCTTTTGATTATGCCGGCGTTGTTGACCAGTATGTCCACGACGCCCACTTCCTTTTCGATTTTTGCCACCATTTCCTGCACGGCGGGTTCATCGCACACGTTGCACACATAGCCGTAGGCCTTGATGCCGTCGGCCTTGTACGAAGCGAGACCCTTTTCCACGAGTTCGGGCTTGATATCGCAGAAGGTTATCGTTGCGCCCGCCGCTGCCAGACCCTTGGCGATGGCGTAGCCTATGCCGTAGGTGCCGCCCGTTACGAGGGCAACTTTGCCGTCCAGCCTGAAATCTTCCATTTTCATTGTTGAATTTCTCCTTGAAAGTTATTTGTTGTACGGTTGCATTATAGCACACCGCGCGCAAAAACACAATGAAAATTTTGCAAATTTTTTACGTTGCCGCGCGTAAAGCGCACAGCGGGGCGCGGAAAGCCTTCCGCGCCCCGCCTTGCACGGGATCATTCAGCGCCGGTCACAGAATATTGACCGTCGTTTTCAATATTGACGTCATTTCTGCCATGCTATGTCGAGCGAGCAGAGATATACGGAATTGTCGCCGGTGGTGCCGGTGCTTATCAGGCAGAATCCGCCGTACGTGTAAGTTTTATCCATCTGCACGGACAGATCGACCTTGTCGTCGGGCACCTGACTGCTTTCGACGTGGGCGTTGAGCCTGCCGTCCTCGGTCCATACGCGTATGGTGCACTCGGTGAGATAGGCCGCCGAAGTTACCGGCGAGCAGATCTCCTTGCTCTTGCCGTCGGCATATTCCATGAGCACGAACGAACAGCTGTTGCCGCTCTGCCTGTATATCCTCAGGCCGTATCCGGTGAGCGTCTGCGTGTCGAACTGCACCATCACGTCCATATACTGGTAGTCCGAGCCGAAGCCCTGCGAAGCTTCCTTGCCGGGTGCGGCCAGAACGGTGACGTCCATATCGGTATATGTGCCGGCCAGCGGCGTGTACATTATGCGCGCGCCGCGCTGGGTGTTCATGATGCCCGAATAGCCGTTGTAGCCCACCTTGCCGCCCGTGCCGTACGCCCACGAAGATTTGGTGTTGTCTACATGCGAAGGAGTCCACTTGCCCGCGACCTTGTCGGAGTACTTTCCGTCCACCTCGGTGCCGTCGAGAGGGATATATCCTTCCTGCGTGTCGGCGGGGCAGTATGCATCCACCGTCCAGAATCCCTGCGCCGTCTGCGTCTGGGGATCGGTGGGGAAGGACGAGAAGTCGGTGGAGTATGAATCGTGTTCCGCTATGCCGGCATCGGCGACGGGCGTTTCAAGCACGTACACGTCGGCTTCGGCCGCATAGTCCGAACGCACGGACTTTCTCAATACCGATACCTGCAGATACTTGCCGACATAGGCCTTTTCGAGAGCTATCTTCTTCAACGGCTCGCTGCCGCGGCCTATGGCGACTTCCTTGGGATTTGCGCCCTGCGCGTCGTCGCACACCGACCAGATTATCTGCGAATTATCGGCGCTTTCGCCGGTTATGGTATAATCTACCTGCGCCGTTCCGTCGGAATTCTGCTTGATGACGGGCGTGGACGCAAATTCGGGCGCGGGCAGAACCTTGGCCCTTACGTTGAGGGCGACCGCGCCTTCGAGACCGGACGCGTCGGTGGCCGTGACGACAACGACGGGTATCTCGTCGGAATCGTTTATGGGAGTTACGAGACAGGTGGTGCCGTCCTGCGAAGGAGTGAGCGTAACGTACCGTTCATCCTCCTTTTCTATGCTCCACGTCACCTTTGCCTTTGACGTGTAATCGGTGGACTGCGGACCGGAGAGGCTGTACGTGAGCGTGGCGGTGCTCGACTCCGTCTCTATCGTAGACGTACCTTCCGAAACGCGCGCCGACATCGAGGTGGCCACGTCGGCAGCCCCCGCGGCCGTGACGGCCTCCTTCTGCCCGAGCGGATCCCAGTCGTCCGTGCCGCGGAGCAGATTGTAGACGTTGTAGATTATATTGCCGTCGTCGCCGACGAGTTTATACGCCTTGAGCATATCCTTGCCGGTGATGTCCACGCAGGCGTCGGGGCGCGCCCCGCCGTCGTCGATGGCTATCTGTTCGCCGTTGTGGGTGACGTTTGAATAGTAACTGCGGAAGGAGTCGCTTATCACGTCGGACCAGCCGAACGTGACGGGCACGTCGTAATCGCTTACGAAGCGACTGTCTATGACCGTGAACCTGCCCGCGCCCTTGGAAAGGTACTGCGAAACCGAATCTCTGACGTTGTAGTTGCACGAAGTCATGGTGCAGTTCAAAAGCGTGACGCCCGACGAGCCGCCCCACGGCTTTGTGCCGTAAAATTCAAAATCGCAGCCCAGATATACCGCCCCGGACGAGCCGTTGAGCGAGTCGTCGGTGCTCTCCATGTGGCAGTTGACGTACAGCGCGCGCCTGCTGTTGTTGAAGGGCATCATGTTCAGGCGGCTTATGAAGTTGCAGTTTTCCGCATACAGCTTATCGCCGTTGTAGGAAGCTATCTGACCCTGCGTTATGTTGTCCGTCCTCTTGGGGACGCTGAGCGAGGGATCCAAAGGATAATCGAGGTCGACGTTGCAATAGTCGCCGAACGTTACGTTGCGGAGTTCGAGACCGTCGCCGGAGACGCTGAACATGGTCCAGTTTCCGCCGTCGAAACCTTCGTTGTGACCGTAGTTGCCGGCAATAACCACGTTATAGGGATCGTCCGTAAGCCCGGTGATGTGCAGATAGTCGCAGTTTATGTACATGCCGTAAGCTTCCGTAGTCTCCTCGGAGTTGGGGTTGTGTATCCAGTACACATAGGGGGCGATGTACACGTTCATGGGCTCGCTTTCCGTTCCGTCGACGAGCGCGCTCATGGCCTGCTTGAAGGAATTGTACACGTAGTCGTACCCTTCTATCTGCTCGTCGGAGAGCCTGCCGTCTATATAGATGGCCTTCTGTCCGAGGTCTATCGTCTTCTCTTCGCCTTCAAAGCCGTAAGTCACCTGCAATCCGTCCTTGGACAGGGTGACGGGATACTGAAGGTCTTCGGGCTCCGCGGCCGAAGGAGTATATTTTGCATAGAGATTGATGTCCGCCGTGACGGGCGAGGAAAAATTGTATGAGGTGACGCCGTCGGCATCGATGTACCAGCCGGCAAAATCCATGCCCTGTTTTTCGGGCGTCCAGTCGAAGGCCAGCTCGCCTTCCCTGACGGACTGCGTCCTGACCGCCTTGCCTTCGTCGTCGTAGAACGTGACGGAATAATACTTGGCCTGCGCGGGAGGTTGCTCCGCCGGCTTGAATTTTGCGTACAGACTCATGTTTCCGGTAACCGCCGTTTCAAAATCGAATTCCGCCGTGAGGGCGCTGTCGGAATACCACCCGACGAACTGCTGTCCGTCCTTTACGGGCACGTAATCGAAGGCCTGATCGCCCGACTTTACGGTGAGCGACTGCAGTTGTGACGACCCGTCGTAATAGGTCACCTTGTAGTAGTTTTCCTGCTGGGTAGGATTGTTATCCCCCCCCCCGTTGTCAATATTGTCATCCTGCGGCGCGCAGGCGGACAACATCGACACGCCGAAAACAGCGGCCATAGCCAGAGCCGCTATTTTGCGTTTGTTGCTCTTGCTGCTCATTTTGCAAATCTCCTGTAAATTTTATTTGCGGAAGCCATGCGCCCCGACACCGTTGCCGGACGGGCGGAGCACGCTCCCCGCATCTGATTTAATTATACTCCCGGCCGAATTTTTGTCAATAGCGATTTTAAAAAATATCACAAATTTTGTTTGTTTATTTCATCGTATTGATAATTTCGACATGGTCATAACGGACTATATCGTCAATAAAATCAGTTAGTCGGCGCATTTATGTTAAAAAATAACATTACGCGCGCCGGCGGCACGGGCGCGCGGGAGGCGCGGCCGAAGGCGAAACGGGACTACGGCGCAGGCGCGGCCGAAGGCAAAAAGAGGGACGCCTTCCGGCAAGCCGGAAGGCGTCCCCGCGCATGAGAGTCACACAGCTTTTTTACGATACCGCATCGACCGAGGGGTCGTTGTCGAACACGGCAAGCTGTTGGTTATAGGTAAACGAACCGTTGAACCACTGATGATAGAACTGCGACGCAACCAGAGTGTTGTAGCCGTCCTGATAGTGGTCCCAGCTGTCGCCCGAGTCGGCGAGCACGAGAACGTCGTCGTAAGGATAATCGGTGCCCATGTCGTCATAGCCTATGATGACTTCCCAGTGGCCGCCGTGAGGGCGCCACGATATGGGCATGGGCGTACCCTTGGAAAGGTTTTCCACCACCCATTCGGTGAACATTTCGTAGGTGTAGAACCTTACGGACGTTTCGTCGTCCACGTACTTGGCCGCGGAGTTGGACGTGTAGTCGAAGTTATCGAACCCGAGGCCCTGCGTTACGAGCTTCTTCAGGCCCGAACCGCCGACGCCGCTGTTGAAGATGACTTTGTCGTTGATGTCTTCATAGGTCTTGACAAGGAACTCCTCGTTCCATATCTCGATATTCTTGCCGTAATATGCAAGCACGGTGAACGTGGAGCATATGCCGCAGGACGAAGCCATGGTCTGCTGGAATCCGCGGTAGCCGGTGAGGATGAGCCTTGTGTCGTTATCGGTCATGTTGTAGTAATCCACAAACTTGTGATAGCGGCTGGTGGGCTCGTCCACGGCACCGTTGAGCGGAGTGCCGGAGCCGTAAAGGGCTTCGTTGCTGGTGCCGCCGTAGCTGCCGTCCGGGTTGCGGATGAGGTGATTTTCGGGTCTCTCCTGCACGGCCACCTTGTCCTCCTCCACGCGGTCGTAACGAATGAGCGTTTGGGGGGCAACGAGCAGATAATCGAAATTATCCGTGCGGGTGCCGTCGTTGTGGGCATCGAACCACCAGCGGTAGAAGCGGCCGGAAGCCTGAATGGAGTAGCCGTCCTGATAGTGGTCGGCGCCGTCGTTGGGGTTTGCCATGATGAGCACGGACGAGCGCGACCAGTCGGAGCCCATGGTGTCTATGCCGATGATTATGCGCCAGCCGTTGTCGATGCCGTCCTCCCAGCGGACGAGCACGTAGAAGCCGTTGTCGAGATGGCCCTTTACCCACTCGTTGAAGGCGGCGATGTTTTCGGCCTGGCCCGAACCCTGCTCGACATACGGCGTGTTGCGCGCAACGTAGCCGTATTCCGTGAACAGAGCCTTGAGTCCGTCCGAATTGGTGCCGTTGTCCTTTACGGTGGTGTTGTTTATCTCTTCGTACTTGCGCGTAAGCGCCAGTTCGGTGTACGTATCCTGCACGTCGAGCCCGTCGTAATTCATTATCATCAGCGCGCAGGCGAGACCGCTCGTGTCCGCCATGGTCTGCTGATAGGGCTCGAAGTTGGGTATTATCGTGCGCTCGGCCGTGGACGTCATGTTGTAGAAGTCGTTAATCATCCAGTAATCCGTGTCGGGCACGTCGTACTGACCGTTCAGGGGCGCGCCCTCGCCGTACAGATTTGCGTTGAGCGAACCGCCGTAATTGCCGTTCTTGTCCAGAATGAGGTGCTTTTCGGGCAGGCCGTCCTCCGTCTGGTCGCCGTCGTCGGGATTCTGATCGTCCGGATTCTGATCGTCGGGATTCTGATCGTCCGGATTCTGATCGTCCGGATTCTGATCGCCGCCGGGGGTCTGTCCGGTATTGGAGTCGTCGCCCGAAGGCGTATTATCCGGCTGCGTGCAGGCGGCAAACGCCGTGCACGCAAGCATCAGGAATGCGCTTAAAAGCGCCACAAATTTTTTCATTAGCGTTCCTCCTTAAACTGTGGGCGCAGCCGCAGGCGTTACCACATAATCCGCGCCGAGAAGTATGAACTGATGATAGTAAGCGCCCTGTCCGCCGATGTACATGAGGTAAACTTCCTTATCGAGGACGGTGGGTGCGTCAAATGTTCCGAACGTGGCCTCCGCGTCGCCGAGAATGAGCTCGGAATACGTCTTGTCGCCCAGCGTCATCTCCTCGTTCATTATGCTGAGGTAGGGCTGTCTGCCGTCTATTGCAGTTTCGGGTCCCTCCGCCGCATCGTCAAGGAATATGTATGCGCTGTTGTTGGTTGCGGTGTACCTGACGAGCTTGGTGCCGGGCATGAGCTTGACGAGCTTGTACATATTTCCTATACGGGTTTCGGCGTCCTTTAAGAAGGCATCCAGATCGGCCTGTTCGGAAATTTCGACTGCGGAAGAGAGATCCAACGCCACGGAGTTGTCGGACGAAAGCACCACCGCGGCGCCCCCGGCAACCTTGTAGGCAGCTATCTTGTTCGTTTCCGAAACGGATGTGCTTGTGGTGGTCACCTTCAGTATGACGGGTACAACTATCTCGTCGCCGACCTTGAGATAGGCCAGTCTGTTGTCGTAGCCGATACCCATATCCTTGAGACCGATGATGTTGCCGTTGGCCTTGTCCTTGATGAATATTTCGCCGTTGGCGGGGCTGGTCGTCGTGCCGGATATGAATGCGGAGGACACGACTATGCCGTTGAGGTGATAGACCGTTTCGCCCGCTTCAAGTTCCTTTGCCTCGGTGACGGAAGTATATTCGCTCTCCTCGGGCAGGGTAAGGGTTATGTCGCAGGTGGTAGTCTGTCCAAAATATGTAATGACAGCCTTTCTGACTTTGCCTGTCTCGCCGTCAGCAAATGTTACCATTTCCGCCGTTACGGGCACCTGTCTTTGAGGAGCTTCGGCATAAGTAACGTTGAGCTGAAGACCGGTGAGCTCCGACAGTGCTTCTTCCTTCCAATCTACGCTGTAGTCGATGGAAATTGCAGGCGGCTCGCTCAATGCTATGGCCGTGGGCGTGCTGTCTACATTTACGATGAATTCAAACTGCACCGAACCGTAGGAGCCCTTTACCGTGTAGGTTGCGGGCTGGTCCATCTTGGGAAGAGTGCTTTCGTCCAGCATATCCACGGTGATGGGGATATTGAGCACCACGTCGCTGTCATAGTCGCCGGGGCCGTAGTTGAGCGTGACGGTGGCGCCTTCGACGGTGAAGGTTTCGCCCGCCTGATATTCCGTCTTGAGATTGCTGAATTCATAGCTTTCAAGCGTCAGCTCGGTAGCCGGAGCGCACTCAAGTATTACAAAGTGATGATACCAGGAGTTGCCGCCGATAAATACGGCGTAGACGTCCTTCGCCACCGGAGTGGGATTGCCCCATGTTGTCACGGGCGCGAAGTCGGCGTCGCCGAACAGCTCTTCGCCGAGGTTATTGCCGGTGGCGTAGCTCTGATTGAAGTTGGCGAACACGGGCGAAGTGTTTTTGCCGTCTATCTTCTGATCGTTGTAATTTGTTACGCCGTCGAACATGAAGCGCCAGAAATTATCGTTGTACTTGACGATGTAAACGGGAGCGGAGAGCTTGACCAGCGCATAGGCGTTGCCCGCTCTGTTCTGGGCGGAGAGGAAATCCCTGAACTCCGCCTGCGAGGTTATAACCACCGCCTGCTCCTTGTCGAACGCGAGGGATATGCCCGTCTCCACCACGGCGCTTTCATACAGATCGCCGCCGGCGTAGTCGGCATATACCTTATTGTCGTTTGACTTGATTGTCGACGCGTCGGTCGCCGCATTTGCGGAGGGAGCTATCTTGGCGAGCGTTACGGGGATGCGTATCTGATCACCGGCCTGATATACGGGCACGTGCGTACCTTCGGTTATGCTGCCGGTGGTGGCGGAGGTGAGCCCTATAACGCCTATGTATTCGTCGGCGTCCACGTCCTTGATGATGTATTCCACGTGCGAACCGGTGCTGGCAACCGTGACCACAACGCCTTCGACGAGGTACTGCCCGCCCTCTTCTACGTCTTTGCCCTTGAGTTCTGTGACGGAGATTGTCTCGGAATCGGTAGTCTGAAGGGAAGCCGTCTTTTCAAACGTGTTGCCGCCCACCGTGACTTTGATCTCCACGTTGAGCTTGCCGTTTTCAACCGACCAGTCGACGAGATCTTCTTCGGTTATGCTGCGCCACTCTTCATCGGTGGAGCCGTCGGAATATGTTATCTTATACTGCACGACGGGAGCTATGTCCGTGGTGCGCGTCCACTCGGCCTCCTCGTTGACTATTATGCCCGTCATGGTTACGGGGGAAGATACGGTTATGGTTATCGTGTCGGTGAACGAACCGTAGCTTACGGTTATGGTGTTGTCGTCGTAGGTCAGGCCGTCGGTTATATCTATGGTATAGCCGGTGATGACCTTTGAGGAACCGTCGCTGAAGGTTGCCGTTACCACCATGCCGGCGGGATCGAACAGGTCGCCCTCCTCATAGGTGAGTTTGTCGGGAGGGGTCGTTACCTCTATGCCGGTGAGCGACACGGCGGAAGGTTCGCGCACGTAGTCCTCGCCGAGCAGAACGAACTGATGATAGTAGCTGCCCTGACCGCCGATGTAAAGCAGGTATACGTCCTTTTCAAGATAGGTGGGATCGTCGAATTCTGCGCTGAAGGCGCCCTCGCCGCCGAGCATTACGTCCACAAACGTCTTGTCGCCGAGGGTCATGCTCTGGTTGAGCACGTGCAGATAGGGATATCTGCCGTCTATCTTGATGGTGTCGAGCGATACGCTTTCGGAGAAGGTGATGTACAGGCCGCCGCCGTAATTTATCCACTTGGTGGAAGGCGTGAACTTGACCAGCTTGTACATGTTGTCGCAGCGGGTGGCCGCGTCCTTGAGGAAGTTGCTCAGCTCCGTCTGATTGCTGACGGAAGTTGCCGACTCAAGGTCGAGCTCCGCGGAGTTGCCGCTTGAAAGCACCACATAGCTCATGCCTTCGGCCTTGTAGGCGGTCACCTTGCCGTTTTCGGAATGGTTGGAGCTGGTGGAAGTGACCTTCATGGTCACGGGAACGAGTATTTCGTCGCCGACCTTGAGACCTGCCAGCTTGTTATCGTAGCTGATGCCCATATCCTTGAGGCCGATGATGTTGCCGTTGGCCTTGTCCCTTATGAGGATCTCGCCGTTGGCGGGAGCCGTGGTGGTGCCGGATATGAAGGCAGAGGATATTACTATGCCGTTGAGGTCGTAGACCGTTTCGCCTGCGGGCAGGCCCTTTGCCGTGGTGACGGAGGTGTAGTCCGACGCGTCGGGCACGATCAGGGAGATATCGACCGCCGTCGTCTTGTTCCAGTAGGTGATTATCGCCTTCTTGGCGTTCCACGTCGCTCCGTCTTCAAAGCTTATCATGGACTCCACTACGGGCACTTTTGCGGCGGGAGCGTCGGCGTAAGTCACGTCGAGCTCGAGACCGACGAGCGCATCGACGGCGCTCTGCTGCCACGTGCGGTAATTGAACGACGTTGAAGAAGGCTGCGCGGACAGAGCGATGGATTGAGGCTCGTTGTCCACTATGACCACAAACTCGAAATCCACCGTGCCGTAGCTGCCCTTTACGGTGTAGCTGCCGGGCTGGTCCATCTTGGGAAGTGTGGCTTCGTCCAGCATGTCCTCGGTTATGGGAAGGGTGAGTTCTATGTCGCTTTCATATGCGCCCTTGCCGTAGTTGAGCGTGAGTTCTGCGCCTTCGAGCGTGAAGGTCTCGCCTTCGAGGTAGCTTTGCTTGACGCCCGTCACTTCGTGGCTGACGGCCGTGAGCGAGGAACTTTCTTCCCAGTCGAGTATTACAAAATAATGATAATAGGTGTTGCCGCCGATGAACACCGCGTACACGTCCCTGCCGACGGGGCCGGGATTGCCCCATGCGGTGGGCTTCCACTCATCGTCGCCGCGCAGTATTTCGCCCACGGTCTTGCCCTGCGTGTAGAGCTGATTGAAGTTGGCGAATACGGGCGAGGTGTTGGAGCCGTCTATCTTCTGATCGGCATAGCTGGTCACGCCTTCGAACATGAAGCGATAGAATACGGAATCGCCGTTGGTGTAGTTGATGGTGTAGAACGGCGCGGCAAGCTTGACCATGGTGTAGGCGTTGCCCGCTCTGTTCTGGGCGGAGAGATAGTCCTTAAGATCTTCCTGCGAATCTATGACGGGAACGGACTCCTTGTCGAAGGACAGCGCTATATCCTTTTCGACCACGCCCGTTTCGTAAAGCTCGCCGCCGGCATACGCGGCGTAGACCTTGTTGTCGTCCGATTTGATGGAAGCGGGATTGGTGTCCGCGCCGGCCGCGGGGGCCACCTTGGCCAAAGTTACCGGCAGGCGCACCTGATCGCCTATATCAAAGCGGGATACGTAAGTGCCGTCGGTCATGGTGCCGGTGGAGGCTATGTTGCGCACGCCGATATAGACGTTGGAGTCAACGTCCTTGAGTATGTATTCCATTGCGGAAGTGGTGTTCGCCACGGAGACGACGACGCCTTCCACAAGATACGAACCGGCCTCCTCCACCGTCTTTTGCTTAAGTTCGGAGACGGAGATGACGTTTTCGTCGGCTATCTGCAAGGTGAGCGTCTTTTCAAAGATGCGCGTTCCGACAAGCAGATCGAGTTCCAGAGTTATCTCCTCGCCTTCGATGCTCCAGCCGACGAGATCTTCGGGCGAAGCGTTGCGCCATTCGGCGTCCTCGGTGCCGTCGGAATACTTAGCCTTATACTGCACTACCGACGAAGCGTCCATCGTGCGGGTATAGGTGACGTCCTCGTTGAGTATTACTTCGGTTATCGTAACGGGCTCGTCGGGGTCTTCCGGCTCCTCGGTATCCTCGGCAACCGTTATGTTGACGGTAGCCGTGAAACCTTCGTATGTGACCGTGACGACGGTGTCCGAGGTAGTGAGCGGTCCGGTCTTGTCTACGGTGTATTGGGTTACGGGCTCGGATGTTTCGTCGCTGTAATTTGCGGTGACAACCATGCCCGTGCTGTCAAACGTCTCGCCTTCGATATACGCGATTTTGTCGGGCGGAGTCGTGATTTCGATGCCGGAAAGTTCGCGCTCGGTCTTGCAGCCCGCAATCACGAGCACAACCATCATCACTACTGCAAGCATCGAAAGAATGACAGATCTCTTTCTCATGTGGTATATTTTCCTCCTCATGTTTTTAACCCCCGGCGGGCGCGCATTGCGCGGTTGCGCGGCATGCCGCGGGTCTTGCTAATTTCAGTTTAAATCCTGTTACAAACAAACACAATACACTTTACGAAAGCTTTACACAAGTTTTACATTGCGCGCGGGCGCGCGGCCGCACGACGCGGGCGCCCGCACATGCGCGGCGCGTTTTCTGATGATTTTTTTAAAGCTCACATCGCTTTATCCGCCCGCGCTTGCCCCGTTTAAAAGCTTTTTGGCGCGGCGCGGCAAAGACAGGGCGGCGGGCGCGGCGGGTTGCCGCGCCCGCCGCCCGAAAGCTCTTCCCTGTTTTTGCGCATAAAAAATACCCCTGCGCACGACCGTTGTCGTGCGCGGGGGTATGGCGCGGATGGCGAGATTTGCGCCTTGTGCGGACGCGCACGATTGACAGCCGATCCTATGGCTGTCAAGTCGGCGGTAGAGCCCGCCGACCTGCGCAAACAATATTGTTTGCTTGTTTTCTCAAACGGCGCGCGGAAAACGCCGTTTTCGGTCACTGCCTGCGGCTTTATCATGCCGCAGGCTCATCTCAGGCAACAAAACAACGGCTGTCCGTTGTTTTGATATGTTTGCCTTCGTCCCTCAAACCTCGCATTATCCGCGCATAAAAAATACCCCCGCACACGACCGTTGTCGTGCGCGGGGGTATGGCGCGGATGGCGAGATTTGAACTCGCGCTGCAGTTTCCCGCACTACTCCCTTAGCAGGGGAGCCCCTTGAGCCACTTGGGTACATCCGCAGGCCCGAAAATTTTAACGCTAAATCAATATATCATAATTTGCGGGCTTTGTCAAAACTTTTTGAGAATGTTGCGCGATTTAAAGAAAATTATTTTGCCCGCCGCCGGAGCGGGATTTGGACCGTGGCAGGCGCGCGCAACCGAACGCGCCGGCGAACACGATGCGGCCGGCTATGCACACATATGCCGCAACGAGCAGCGAACACATTCCGAACGTTGAGCGCAGATAGAGCGAAACGGCGCCCGCCACAGGTATTTTGACCCCGGTATATCTGCCGATTATCTGCGAAAAGGCCACCGTTACGGCGTCCGGCGCCGGGTTGGCGTCGCCGCGCGTGACGTAGCGCGTCTGTCCGCCGGCCGTGAACACGCCGACTATCCTGTGCACGACCGCTCCGCCCGGAGCGCGGTACATGACGATATCGCCCTCGGCAAGTTCGTCCTCCTCCGCCTTTTCGATGAATATCAGATCGCCCGCGGAAAACCCTTCCGTCCGGCCCTCGGCAACGACGCTGTTTTCGCTCGCGCGGGACATGGAGCCGGACGAGACGGCCACGGGCATCGCCAGAATATAGTGCCTGCCGCCGGACAGTTCAAAGACAGCGCCCTGCGCAATGCAGGCGAAAACGAGGACGACAGCCGCGCAGCCTACAGCCCTTCCCGCCGCCCGCAGCGCGCGCGGGCGGCGGGAAGGGGGCGGGATATCCCAATCAGGCTTCATCATGCCCGTCCGGCCGCCGTTCAGAACCGATATACAGAAAATGAAGAACGCCGCCGCCACAAACACGGACGCGCAGAACGCGACGGCCGCATAAGCCGTCATCGCGCCGTCTCCCGTCGGGCGGCTTTCCGCTTTGGGAGAGAACGCCGCGCGGATACCGCGGCATCGCAAACATTGAACAAATACACAAAAATCCTCCGCAGGGACCGCGACAACGCAAAAAGCGCCCCTGTACCGCCTATTTTACAGCAGCCGGGGCGTTTTCGTCAACAATATGCGCGCCCGCCGCAAAAAATCAGGCGCGGCGTGCGGCGCGCCGCGCGCGCGACAGGCGGCGCAGGATAAATTTATACGCCTCGCCAAAGGCCACGACGGAGAGCGAAAGCGCGAATACCGCGGCCCATTGCCCGGCATCGAGAGCAACCAGCCCGAACGCGTCGGCCAGCGGCGAAACGCACAGGGCGACGTTGGCCGCCACGCCCGCGAGCACGGTGAACACGAGCACTTTGTTTTCAAGCGCGCCCCGTCCGAAGGCGGAAAGCCGTTCGCGGCGGACGTTGAAGGCGTGGAAAAGTTCGGAAAACGATATGGTCATAAACGCCATGGTGGTGGCGACGACGGCCCCGAACTCCGCCAGCGCCGCGGCATAGACGCCCAGCGTTACCCCGCATATATACACCGCCGAACATATCACCGACGCCGCGGTGCGCTTATTCATAAGCGCCCTTTCGGCGCGCTCCGGCGGACGGAGCATGGCGTCGGGGTCGCCCCTCTCCACGCCCAGCGCGAGCACTGGGAAGGAATCGGTTATAAGGTTGAGCCACAAAAGCTGCGTGGAGAGAAGAAAGCTGTTTCCGGCAAAGACCAGAGTGGCGGCGAGTATGGCCAGAACTTCGGCGAGATTGGTGGACAGATAAAAATTTATCGTCTTGCGGATATTGGCGGATATGCGCCTGCCTTCGCGCACGGCCGAAACAATGGTCGTGAAATTGTCGTCGGCTATGACCATGTCGGCCGCGCTCTTGGTGACGTCCGTTCCGCCTATGCCCATGGCGACGCCTATATCCGCCGCCCGCAGCGAAGGCGCGTCGTTCACGCCGTCGCCCGTCATGGCAACCACCTCGCCCGCGCTCTTTTTAAGCTTGACTATCAGGTTCTTGTGCGCGGGCGTGACCCTTGCGAACACCCTGCCCCGCCGCACGGCTTCGGCGCGGGCGCGCCGCGTCATGCCGTCGAGCTGGTCGCCCGAATACACCAGCGCGGGATCGCTGCATATGCCGGCCTGTTTGGCCACGGCCAGCGCGGTGCGGGCGTGGTCGCCCGTTATCATAACGGTGGTTATGCCCGCCCTGCGGCACTCTGCCACGGCCTCCCTGACGCCGCCGCGCAGCCCGTCCGCCATGCCGGCAAGACCCAGAAAGGTGAGGTCGCTTTCCCCGTCCCCGCGCCCCCGCGCGAAAGCCAGAACGCGCATGGCGTTGTCCGACATGGCTGCGGCGCGCGTGAGCGCCGACGACCTGTCCGCTTCGGTAAACGGGCGCTCCCCGCCCGCGTCCGCTATGCGGGAACACAATCCGGCGATGACCTCCGGCGCGCCCTTGGCGTACAGAATGCCGCCCTCCACCGTCACGCTCATCATTCTGCGCTCCGAAGTGAACGCGTTTTCGCCCGTGCGGACGAACGTGCGGACGAACCCGCGCGAGCGGGCATACTCCGCCAGCGCCCTTTCGGCGGGGTCGCCGGCGGAGCCGCGCGCGTTGTTGCAGGCCGTCATGCAGCACAGCAGCTCCTCGCCGTCGCCGTACGAAAAAACTTCGGACACGGCCAGCCTGTTCAGCGTAAGCGTGCCCGTCTTGTCGGTGCAGATGCACGTGCACCCGCCCAAAGTTTCCACCGCCTTCAGCTTGCGGATGACCACGTTTTTCGCGCTCATGCGCTGCACTCCGAGGGCCATGATGATAGTGACAACCGCGGGCAGACCTTCGGGTATGGCGGCCACCGCTATCGCCACGGAGGTCATGAACGAGCGCAGCACCTCGCCGCGCGCGACGGCGGAGACGACGAATATGAGCGCGGCGACGGCAAGCACGAAGACGGAAATTATTTTGCCCAGCCTGTTCTGGCTGCGCTCGAGCGGCGTTTTGCCCTTGTTTTCGCCCTCGAGCATGTCTGCTATCGCGCCTATCTGCGTATTGCGGCCCACGCCCGTGACCACCGCGACGGCGTTGCCGCGCACGACGAACGTGGATGCAAACAGCATGTTGAATGCCCCGGCGGGAGAGGAGACGTCGGCCGTGCCGTCCCGCTTTTCCACTGCGGCCGATTCGCCGGTGAGCGCCGATTCGTCCGCGCGCAGCGAGGAACAGGATATTATGCGGCAGTCGGCGGGCACGAGACAGCCCTCCTCCAGCCTTATCACGTCGCCCACGGTGAGCTGCGCCGCGGGAATGCTTAAGGCGCGGCCGCCCCTGATCACCTCGGCAAATGGCGACGACAGCTTTTTAAGACTTTCTATAGCCCTGTCCGCGCGGTATTGCTGCACGGTGCCCACGGCCGCGTTCAGCGCGATTATGGCAACGATTATTATCGTGTCGGTGAGGTCGGAAAAATCGCGCGAGATGAAGGCTATCGCGCCGGATACGGCGGCCGCCGCCACGAGCAGAAGGGTCATCACGTCGCCGAACTGCGACAAAAACAGAGCAAATATGTTTGTCCGCCTTGTTTTTTCTATGGCGTTCGGGCCGTATTTTGCAAGCCTTGCGGCCGCTTCTTCGGGCGAAAGGCCCTGCAGATGGGTGTTCAGGTCTTTTAGCGTCGTCTCGGCGGAGACGCGGGAATATCGCAGCATTTTGCCCCCGGAATGTTTTTTGCTATTGTATTCCGAGCGCCGCGCAATTATTACCCGCCGGCGCGCATGACGCCGCGGAACGCGAGTTGCATGCTCCGCGGCGCCATGCGCGCAAAAAAGGGCGCGTAAAGAAACGCGCCCTTTGCCTGTCCGCGGCCCTGCCGCGAAAAAAATTTACTTTTCCCGCTCTTCGTCCGGCTCCTCTTCGTTCTGCTCTTCATCTTCCCGCCCGGGCAGGCACTCTCCGCTCTGCGCGGCGTTGCGCCTTTTGAGATAGCCCGGCATATCCACTATGCATATGATAACGCTGACGATTATAAAGCCCAGCACCGCGCCTATCGCGGCGGCGAGGATAATATTGATTCCGCCCTCCGGCGAGATGGTGTTGTTGGAATAGGTTATGTCGCACATGGCGTCGTAATACTTTTCGCTGACCGCCTTGAAGACCTCTATCTGCCCGACGAGCGCGTCGCGGCAGGCGTCCAGTTCGGCCGTGAACGCGGCTATATCCTCGTCGCGGCCGGCGCTCTCTATCCACTCGAGCTTTCCGTTTATTTCGGCCATCTCCTGTTCGATGTCCACGTTGGCGTTTACGAGCCTTGCGATGATTGCGTTGAAGGATTCCACGCTGACCGCGTTGCCGGCGGCGAGGGCGTCGTCGCGCTCCTTGCGCAGCGCTTCGATGCGCGCCTGATTGTTCGCCTTCTGCTGCGTGAACGAGGACAGCTGCGCCCCCGCGGTCTCGCTGAACCTTTCGTAGTCGAGCACGTAGTTGCCCGTGGAAAGGCGGGACAGCAGATAATCTTCGTCGTCGGCGCTGAAGGTCGCGGACACCTTGAGACGGTAATCGCTCAGCGTTCTGCCGTCCACGACGTATTCGGCCGACACCGACGAGATCATGTCGTCGTAGGCCTCCACCAGATAATCGCGCTGATCCGCGAGGGCCTGTATCTTGTCTTCAAACGTGCCCGCGCCGTTGTATATATCGATGTATCCTTCGCTTGCCGTGCCGGAAATTATCTCCTTGGCGCGCGTCAGCGGATACTCCGTCACTGCGCGGAGAAAGGCCACGGCCTGCTCACCGCTCTTGAAATACTTGACCTTGACGCTGAGGGTGTACGACCTGTCCACCACCGTCTCCACTCCCGAATCGGAGGTGACGGTGAGGGGAGAGATATGGATATCGTCCGCGCGCACCATGCCGTCGACGTCCAGATCGGACAAAAGCTCGTCCGACGCGGCGACGCTTTTCAGGGCTTCGCCGGAGACGACGTTGCTGTACCTGAAGGGCGTGCCGTCGGGATACGTGCCCGTTTCGATGCCGGGGAAATAGATGGTGTAATTGACGGAGTAGGTCTGATTTTCCCTGTTGTACCAGAACTGGATGACCAGCACGAACGCGAGCAGGCAGGCAACCGTTACCCCGACTACCCACCATACGCGCCTGAATATCACCTTGAAAATTTCGGCGACGGATACGCCCTTTTCTTCGTTGTCCATTTGTCTCCTCGTTAAAATTATTTACTTGCCGTTTGCCCGCGGCCCGACCGCAAGGGACGCGCGCGCGGGGGCGGATTTCGTGCAGCCTTCGGATTTTATCAGCACGGCCGTCATGTAGCTGTAGACAAGCGTGGGCAATATGTAAAACATGTGGTTATCCAGAAGGCTGAGGATTATCAGCGCAAACATGACGAGCCCGACGAAAAACCTGTTTTCGGAAGGGTCTTTGACGAAAGATATGACGGTGTGCATGCGGTGAACGACGTAGGGCACGAACGCCACAAGTCCGCCCGCCGCAAGCAGTTCGAGCACGGTGTTGTGATACATGTCCGGCATTATGGAAAGGCCTATGAATCCGGGGTCGTTCGCAAGATCGCGGTAAAATCCGTTGCCGAACACGGGGTTGGCGAAGAATACGTTGAGGGCTTGCTCGTACAGTCCGTCCCTGCCGCTGCCGGAGAAGAAGTTGTTCGTGAGCATGGCGATGACCTCGTCCACCATGCCGCGGTTCACGCCGAGCGCCACTGCCGCCCCGACGGCGGCCGCCGCAAAGATGCCGCAGTTTATCCATCTGGCGCGCCCGCCGGTCTTAAGCAGTATCCAGACGACGCAGACGGCGAAGATCGCGGTGCCGCACAGCATTGCCTGACGGCTGAGCGAAACAAAGACGCAGATTTCAATGACGACCAGCCATGCAGTGAACGCGTTGCCAAATTTGTGCCTGACGGCGAGCCAGGCCGCCGCGGGCATGGATATGGTGAGCAGCATGCCCATTGTGTTGTACATGCCCCAGCCGAAATACAGTTTGCTCCTCTCTATTCCGCCGCTCTCCAGCCAGAGCCCGTCGTAAGTGGCGTAAGCCACGGCGAGCTCTATGACGAGACAGACGGAGAGCGCGACGAACGCCCACGCGATGCGCGAAAACGTGCCTTCGCCCGATTCCACGCTGCCCGAGCATATGGCGTACACGCCCAGAAACATAAAGGCCATAAAAAAGCCGTAAAGCACGTTCATTGCGGTATATCCCTCGCTGAACAGCCCGTTAAGCATTATGGCCGCGGCAAACGCGCACAGCCCGAAAAGCGTAGGCGTGCGCTTTATCTGCCCGCGAAGAGCCGCGCGTATCATTCTGTACACGCCCGCGCAGCCGAACAGACCTATCGCCACGCCTATCTGCGCCACTATGTGCGTCTGAAAATAGTAATCGGACGGCTGATTGCCGCCTGCGAGGGTGGGCGTGTTCTTCATGGATATCATTATATTCATGAACAGAAACAGGGTTATCAGCGGGGACGCGTCCCGCGAAAAGACCAGAACGAACGCGCCGCACAGCGCCATGTACCAGATTATTGCCATGTCGAGCGAAAGGTAATAGCAGGCGAGCGTGACGACCGCCGTGACAAACGGGAAATACGGCGACGATATGGCCGATTCGACAGCGCCGACTATGCTGCCCGCGTTGAATTTTTGCTTTCTCTCCACAGTGCTCATACAACGTCCGTAAAAAAACTTTTATGGTATTATACAAAAATACTGCGCGCAAGTCAAGTTAAAGCGCGCATATCTTACAAGATGGCCTCCACCTCGCGCGTGCGGTTGACGGGCCACGGCGCCGTTTGCGCGGTGACGTGCTCCACGCGCAACACCTCGCCTTCGGCGCAGCCGCGCGCGTACGGCACCCTTACCCTGTCCCCCGCCTTTATCTGCGCAAACGGGCTTATATACCACGCCTTGCCGCCAGCCGTCTGCACGAAAGCGTAGACGAGATTTTCGTATCCGGCGATTATTCCGCCGCTCAATGAATGAATCACGGTCTCTCCTCCTTGCACGGGCGGAAACAGAACCGCCGACGCAAACGGCAACGCTCCCGCGCAGGCATGCGCCGCCCGCGCCGGAACGTTGCCGTACGATGATTTTATTTTACCGAAACGGTTATGCCGTGCACATACACGGTCTTTGACACGGTGCGATTGAGCGTTATCGTCACTTCGCCGTCGGCGTCGGCGACGAGTGTGAACCTGAAGTCGGCCGGGTCGGTCGAAACCGCGTATTGCGCGCTTCCCGTCACGGACGCATTTTCCGCCGCGATTGCGATGCCGGAATCGGCGGACGCCGACGCATTCACCGATATCTCCACGGCCTGCCCTGCGGAAGCTTTGAAAGTGAGACGGATGTATGCCGCGTTGCCGCCGAGATTGATTCTGTTGCTGCCCACGGAATACTTGGTCTGATCTTCAGGCTTGGTTGAATTTACTCCGCCCTCATACTTGAGAGCGGCGCTGTTGCTCTCCACAAGCGAAGAACCCTCCACGGTGATCGTGGCCGTGAAAGAGACGTTCTCCTCCCCGCCCGTTTCGCCGCCGGGCTGGTCGGGGTCGGTCTCGCCGCCGGGCTGGTCGGGGTCGGTCTCGCCGCCGGGTTGTTCCGCGGAGGAGCCGCCGAGGTCGATATCCTCCCTTCCGCCCATGGCGCCGGCAAGCAGGGGCACGACGGCGGGCACTTCGGCGGTGTCGTGCATTATCTCCACGTCCGACCTGCCGTCCGCATAGTAGAACGCGGAGGGATCGGTATCGAAATTTTTGTTGAACACGTTGTCGTTGTCCACCTTGGCGGCTCTGTCGGAGACGACCTCAACGTCGTACTTCGAGGTATCGAGCTTCTGCCCGTTGAAGGTGCAGTTGTATATCTTGGCAACGCCCCTTTTGCCGTCGCCGTCCTGAGTGGTGACGGGATTTTTGGCGTTGTCGAAGAAACAGTTTTCGATGAACGCATACGCGCCCGCACGCAGCGACATGTTTGTGACGGTGGAGCCGTCGTAATAGTTGTTGTACATGTGCATGTTGGCCTGTCTTGCCAGAGGCAGACGGCTGCCGCAGTTTTCGTACCAGTTGTGGTGGAAGGTGACGCTTGCCGTCTGCTGCGAGTCGCCGCCGCCGATGAGCCCCGTTTTGTGGCAGCCCACATAATGGTTGTACGAGAGGGTTACGTATGCGTTGTACTTGAAGTCCGTGCCGCCGTCGCCCTTGTGCTTGTCCTGTTCGGAGCAGACGTCCCAGTAGTTTATGCCCTCGTTTATGGTGTTGTGGTGCACCCAGATATTCTTGCTGTCGAACTCGTCGGGATTTGTCGTCGTCTTGCTGCCGCCTTCAAACGAGCAGGCGTCCTCGGTGTAATCGTCGAAGGTGAGGTTGCGCACCTCTATGCTGTTGGACTTTTTCCATGTGAAGCCCCACTGGAACAGCCCCGCGCCCTCGCCCACGCCCTCCACCGTGACGTTCTTCGCGTCGGATATGTCGCACATATTGTAGTACGAATCAAATTCGTTCTTGCCGCCGTCGAACTTTATCCTGTTGGTGAGCCCTTCCAGTTTGGAGACCGCGGAAGTGTTGAGCGTGTTGTAGCCGCCGGCCAGAATTTCCTCCTCCGTAAGATTCTGTTCGGGCAGATTTTTGCCGTTTATGCCCGTGACCTTGTCGGGGGTGAGATTGTCGGTATTGTACTCTATGGCATTCCACGTCGCCGCGCCTATCGTGCCGATTATCCTTATGTTCACGGGCGCGGAGGACTTGCCGGCGTTCTGCAGAATTTCCACCAGACCGGTATACGTCTTGCCGCCTATCTTTGCGGTGACGGTGTTCTTGGTCTCTTCGGTGACGTAGACCACAACGGCGTCCGCCTTGAGCGTGCCGTCGTCGTTGTACGCGCCCACGCCTTCGGAATAGTTGAAATGGGCGTAGCCCGAGCGGTCGTAAGCGGAGACAAGCACGTTTGTCACGGTGAGCACCGCGCCGTCGCCCGTGGTTATTTTAAAATCATAGCTCGCCCCGCCCCTGAGGCCGAGGATATCCGCCCTCGCCCCGCCGCTTGTCGCGCGGATGAGCTCGCCGTCGGCCTCGGCGTACGCCGAAACGCCGTCGTGCAGCTTATATTCCACCTTGGCATTTGCGGGCGCGGAATCCTTCCACTCGAAGGCAACGCTCTCGTTGCCGGCCTGCGCAAGGGTGACTATGTCCGCAACTCCCTCTGACGGTTCCTGCTCGTCGCCAGGCTCTTCGGGGTCGGTCTCGCCGCCGCCGGGCGTATTTCCGCCCTGCTCGCCGTCGTCCGGCTCCTCCGGATTGGTCTCGTCGCCGCCGGGCGTGGTGCCGCCCTGTTCGCCGTCGCCCGGCTCTTCCGGGTCGGTTTCATCGCCGCCGGGCGTGGTGCCGCCCTGCTCGCCGTCGTCCGGCTCTCCCGGATCGGTCTCGTCGCCGCCGGGCGTATTGCCGCCCTGCTCGCCGTCGTCCGGCTCTCCCGGGTCGGTTTCGTCGCCGCCGGGCGTATTTCCGCCCTGTTCGCCGTCGTCCGGCTCTTCCGGATCGGTCTCATCGCCGCCGGGCGTGGTGCCGCCCTGCTCGCCGTCGCCGGGACGGATCGCCGTCTGACCGTCGTCATTGCCGGAATGATCGTCGCCCGCAAAGGCGCAGGCGGAGCCGAACGCGCAAGCCGCGCTGAGAGCCAGCGAGGCTATGGACATCACAAGTTTTTTTATTTTCATTTATGCTTTGCTCCTCTTACAGCCGCGCGCGGCGCGTCTTCGCGCGCACGCATGCAACTTTATTACCAGTTTAATGATATCATAACGGCAAAGCAAACGCAAGCGTTTACAAATAATTTACCCGACGGGCGGAGCCGTACGATTTAAAAGCGGCCGCGCGGCAGAAAATGACGCGCGGCGGCGCGGACCATGTCAGAGCATGAGCAAAAGCACGCTGACGAACTGGCAGGCCGTGCCGGCCAGCACAAACAGATGCCAGACGGCATGCATGTATGCGCGGCGCTTGCCGAGGGCGAAAAACGCTATGCCGACGGTGTACGCCAATCCGCCGGCGAGCAGGCAGGCAAAGCAGGCGGGAGACACGGCGGCGAGCAGCGCGGGCACGGCGGGAATTATCATCCAGCCCATGACCACGTAGGCCGCCATGGACAGTGCCTTTACCGCCTTGCGGCGCATGAAGACGGCGTTCAGGGCTATGCCCGGAACCGCCAGCCCCCACTCCACGGCGAGAATGACGCATCCCCACGCCGTGCCACGTAAGGCAAGCAGGCAAAAGGGCGTGTAGCAGCCGGCTATCAGCAAAAATATCGTGCAGTGATCGAAGACCCGGAACACCCGCTTGGCCCTGCCCTGCGGCAGGAAGTGATAGAGCGCGCTCATAGTGTACAGCGCGATCACGGAAAATGTATATACGCCCGCCGAAACATATTTGTCGACCGAAGGCGAAAGCGACGCGACGACGAAAAGAACTATGCCGAAGGCCGCCCCCAGCCCGCCGCCGACTATGTGCGAGACGGCGTTGAACAACTCCTCTCCCCTGCCGTATACCGGTTCTGCGGGCCGCGCGGACGCGGGCTGCGAATATGCGGTGCAATGCATTCTGTTTCCTCCTTTCTGCGGACCCCGCCGCCGCGCCGGGGCGCGGCGGCGGGACATCCGCATACAGGAATTATATCCAATGCGGCGGCAAAATACCACCCACTTTCGGGATATGTCCTCTCCCCTTTCAGTTGGCCGTTCCACCGCGCGGACGGGCGACTCTACCGCGCCGCATGCCGACTCTACCGGTGGTAGAGTCGGCCGCACGGACGGCGCCACCAACGGTATCTTGCCAAACGCGGGGCGCGGTGGTACAATGAATGCGCGCACGGGGAAGAGCCGCGACCGCGGCGCGCAAGCCCCGTGCGCGGGAGGTATATCGATGACGTTTGCACAAAAACTGAAGGCGCTGCGCACACAGGCCGGCATGACGCAGGAACAGCTTGCCGGGGCCATCTACGTTACCCGCGCGGCAATATCCAAGTGGGAGACGGGCAAGGGATACCCCGGCGTGGACAGTCTGAAGCTGCTTTCGCAGACCTTCGGCGTTAGCATAGACGAACTGATATCCGATGACGACGTGCAGACAAAGCGCACTCTCGACGCGCGCAAAAGCAAACTGCTTTACTTTGCGGCGGCCGCGCTGCTTGCGGGCGCGTTCGCGTTCGCAGCGCTTGCTTACGCGCTCGGACAGCCGCTGTGGTACACGGGCGCCGCGGCGTGCACGCTCGGATACATGGGATTTGCGTTTGCGGCGAAGGACGAATACGCCCGCGCGGCCGGACGGGCCGGATACGACCTGAAGCGCAGGGCGGCGCGGATATTTGCCGCGGCGCTGGTAATCGCGATAATTGTTATGGGCGCGCTCGAATTTGCGGGCGTGATCTGACGGCAAAAATAATGTCTCCGCGGCGGCACGCGGCGCAGACGCAAAAACCTTCCCCCACCTCTCCTCCGGCCCGGCCGCGCCGCGGCGGACGGAGAGGGCGGCCGCGCTCCCTTCGCGCAAATTTTGTGAATGAATGTTTAAATGCGGGGCTGATGAGTTATAAAACAGGTGAACGGACAAAAAAAGCCGCGGCGGGCGATTGCCAGACGGCGGCGAAGGAGGAAATTTATGGACGGGAACCGTTTTACCCAGAGCAGCATACAGGCGATAAACCGCAGCGAAAGAACAGCCCGCGAGTACGGCAACAGCGCCATACTGCCGCTGCACATACTGCACGCGCTGCTGGACAAAGATTGCATAGTGCCGCGCATTCTGACGCGCGCGGACATCGATGCTGACGGCCTTGCAAGGGCCGCCGCGGACGAGGTGGCGCGCCTGCCCAAAGTTTCGGGCAGCGGGCGCGGAGACGTATATATATCGTCGGAGGCCAACGCGGTGTTTGCCGCGGCCGAAAAGACGGCGGAAAGCATGAAGGACGACTATATTTCGGTGGAGCACCTGCTGCTGGCGCTCATCGACTGCGGCGACGACAGGGTGCAGGCGCTGTTTTCGCGCTTCGGCGTGAACAAAAACGCGTTTCTGCGGGGGCTGAAGGCCGTGCGCGGCAACACGCAGGTGACAAGCGACAACCCCGAAGAGACGTACGAGGCGCTGGAAAAGTACGGCTCCGACCTGACGGCCGCGGCGCGCAGGCACAAGCTCGAGCCCGTGATAGGGCGCGACGACGAGATACGAAACGTAATACGCATACTTTCGCGCAAGACAAAGAACAACCCCGTGCTGATAGGCGAACCGGGCGTGGGCAAGACGGCCATAGCCGAGGGGCTGGCCGAGCGCATAGTGAAGGGCGACGTGCCCGAAGGGCTGAAGGACAAGACGCTGTTCGCGCTGGACATGGGCGCGCTGATAGCGGGCGCCAAATACCGCGGAGAATTTGAAGAGCGGCTGAAGGCGGTGCTGAAGGAGGTTTCCGCATCCGAAGGCAGGATAATACTGTTCATAGACGAACTGCACACCGTTGTGGGCGCGGGCAAGACGGACGGCGCGATGGACGCCGGCAACCTTTTGAAACCCCTGCTGGCCCGCGGCGAGCTGCACTGCATAGGCGCGACCACGCTGGACGAATACCGCAAGTATATCGAAAAGGACGCGGCGCTGGCCAGAAGGTTCCAGCCCGTGACAGTAAACGAACCTACGGTAGAGGACACCATATCCATACTCCGCGGCCTTAAAGAGAGGTTTGAAATATTCCACGGCGTGCGCATTCACGACGACGCGCTCGTGGCCGCCGCCACGCTTTCAAACCGCTATATCACCGACCGTTTCCTGCCCGACAAGGCCATAGACCTCGTGGACGAAGCCGCCGCGATGATCAGGACGGAGATAGACTCCATGCCCTCGGACATGGACGCGCTCAACCGCAGGATACTGCAGCTGGAAGTTGAAGAAAAGGCGCTTTCAAAGGAAAAGGACAATGTTTCGGCGGCCCGGCTGGAGGCAATAAGAAAACAGCTTGCCGACGACAAGGAACAGTTTGCCGCCATGAAAACAAAATGGGACGACGAAAAGCAGGCCATACACGACGAAAACTCCTTGAAAGAGAGAATAGACGCCATGAAGGCGGAGATAGATTCCGCCACGAACAGCGGCGACTTTGAAAGGGCGGCGCGCCTGCGGTACGGCGAACTGCCCGGCCTTGAAAAAGCGCTGGAACAGGCCAAAGCCAAAGCGGCGGGCGAAAACGCTCTGCTGCAGGACGAAGTAACGGAGGAACAGATAAACCAGATAGTTTCGCGCTGGACGGGCATACCCGTGGCAAGACTGAAGGAGGGCGAAAGGCAGAAGATACTGCACCTTGCCGACGATCTGCACAGGCGCGTTGTCGGGCAGGACGAAGCCGTGAAAAAGGTATCCGAAGCCATACTGCGCTCACGCGCCGGCATATCCGATCCCGCGCGGCCCATAGGCTCCTTCCTCTTCCTCGGCCCCACCGGCGTCGGCAAGACCGAGCTGGCCAAATCGCTCGCGGAAAATCTATTCGACGACGAAAAGAACATCGTGAGGATAGACATGTCGGAATACATGGAAAAGTTTTCCGTCTCCCGTCTCGTGGGCGCCCCTCCGGGATACGTGGGCTACGAGGAGGGCGGCACGCTGACCGAAGCCGTGCGGCGCAGACCCTATTCCATAGTGCTGTTCGACGAGATAGAAAAGGCGCATCCGGACGTGTTCAACATACTTTTGCAGATACTCGACGACGGCCGCGTCACCGATTCGCAGGGGCGCACCGTGGATTTCAAAAACACCATAATAATCCTTACTTCCAACCTCGGCTCGACGGATATAATCGAAGGCATCGAAAACGGCGAAATATCCAAAGCGGCGCAGGACAAGGTATATGCCGTGCTCAAGCGCTCGTTCCGCCCCGAATTCCTGAACAGGCTGGACGAGATAATAATGTTCAAGCCCCTCACGGGCGACAACATAAAGGGCATTGTGGAAATTCTGCTGGCAAGGCTCGCAAAGCGGCTGGAAGCCGAAAACCTGAAGCTGGAAGTTACGCCAAAGGCCAAGGAATATATTGCGACGAACGGCTATGACAGCGTTTACGGCGCCCGCCCTTTGAAGAGGTTTATCCAGACCCGCGCCGAAACGCCGATAGCAAAGTATATCATATCGGCAGACCCCGCGGCGGGCACGACGATAAAACTGGATGTCAACGACAGCGGGCTGTACGTCGCCGTCTGACGCGGCATACCCCGCGCACACAACACCGACACTCAAAAAGAAAACCTGCCCTTCGGCAGGTTTTCTTTTTGCTTTTACCGCATATTACTTGCGGGGATTTTTAATGTTTGCCTGCGTTGTCATAACCGTTCCGAGTGCCGTCGCAAAATTGAACAAAATACCACCTTTTTCAGAAAAAATACCACTTTCTTAAATATGACATATTATGACATTATGCATGTCTTTTTATTCTTGACATTAGAACATTGCAATGATATAATATCCATACAGGAGGACAAGCTATATGGCTGAAATGATATTATATCACGGCTCCGTTTCGATCATCGAGCAGCCCACATTCGGCAAAGGTAAACGACACAATGACTATGGACCGGGATTCTATTGTACGCAATCTCTTGACCTTGCAAAAGAATGGGCAGTTGAAGAGAAACGCAACGGCTATGCAAATAAGTATGCACTTGATTTGCGGGAACTTACAATATTAGACCTTTCTCAAAAGCGCTTTACTACCCTGCATTGGATAACGCTGCTTCTGCAAAACAGAGTGTTTACGCTTAAAAACGATATTACAAAGGCGGGAAAAAAATACCTAATTGAGCACTTCTCCCTCCCTGTAAGGGAATACGACGTCATCAAGGGCTATCGCGCCGATGACTCCTACTTTGCCTATGCCGAAAGTTTTTTGAGCAATATAATTTCCGTTCAAAGGCTTTTCGAAGCACTCAGATTAGGAAATCTGGGTGAACAGGTCGTTTTAATATCGCAAAAGTCATTCGGGCAGTTAAAGTTTTTAGGATATGAGATCGCCGACGCTGCCACATATTATTCCCTGCGAAGGGCGCGAAACGAACAGGCGCGCATGGAATTTTTAAGCAACAGACAGGGAACACCCACACCCGACGACTTGTATCTGAACGACATTATCCGCGGAGGTATCGAGCCTGATGATCCACGCTTACAATGAACAATTTGTCGGCATTATTCAACCAAAAGTAGCGGCGATGTTTGAGCTTGCCGTTTTGGAAGAACATATCGATATAGACGCCTTTGCACAGAAATTTATATCATCTCCCGTCTGCCACGCACTTGAAAATGCAGATCCCGTATATGCTTTGGGGAAATCGGCAAACGAACTTCTGGCACTGATTTTAGGTAATGAACCCTTAGATATTGAAACAAGCAGCTATGCCTCGCCCGAATATTGGGTGGGCTGGGTACTTTCCTATGCGCAGTGGTATTTCAATAAGCCATACGCCGCGATCGTAGCCGCAATTACGTGCAGTCAACTTTTAGACAACTATTTCCCCTACCACGAAATGGATATCACGCAGAACATGAACTTGATTGCTAAACATCTCAAACCCGTATGCCCGCTGAAAGAGATTCGTCAACGACGCGGACTCAGCCAGACACAGCTCGCCAACCTTTCCAACGTGCCGCTGCGCACGATCAAATCATACGAACAGGGCACAGTTGATATAGCCAAAGCACAAGGCGAAACGTTGTATGCACTCGCACAGATACTCAATTGCTCGATAGAAGATTTGATCAGGTAATTCTCAAAAAGTAATGATAAAAGCACCATTTCGGGTGCTTTTATACTAGGTGAATTATCATATCAAGTGCAACAGAGAGACTAAAAAAGTAGTTCATATAAATCAACGTGTTATAATAAGGCTACCAAACACAAATCATAACGCGGAGGAAATATATGAACTATACTCATCTTACCATAAATGAACGC
>CASDRK010000011.1 GCA_949283125.1 uncultured Clostridia bacterium | reverse complement strand
GTATGAAGAATACTCTATCTTGTTCACGTTCCCGGCGTCGGAATACGTCCTGCGCGAGGACAGGTCCAGCAGGCGGTTGTTTTCCTGTATGAGTTTGCCGTTGTCGTAGCTGTAGTTTATGTCGCAACCGTTGAAGGTTATACGGTCAAGCCTGCCCGTGTAGGATGAGTATGAATACGAGATATCATATTTCTGCGCGTCGCCCGCGGTCACGGTCACACGTGCCGGCTCGCTTGTGGCGTAGGTCGCATTGCGACGCAAGATATTCTTTGAGAACAACACCCGGCCGTTGAGACTGACCGTCTTTTTGTTAAGCCTGCCGAGTTCGTCATAATCCGCCGCAAAGGTAATGCCTGCCACGCTCACCCTGCGCAGCGCGCGCACGGCGTCATCGTCGCGGACATAGCAATAGTTCTGCTCGGCCTGTCCGGAAATGTTTACGCCGGACAAATTGCCGAAAGGGTCGTACGCGTGATTTTCCTCTACCGTCTCGGCGTCGGCCTTGATCTCGGTATAGCTCGTCATCTGTCCGAGACTGTTGTAAGAAAACGTCGCGGAGATATCGGCGGAATCGTCCGTGATGGAGACAATGTTGCCCTCGCGGTCATATGTTGCGGAAAGCATCGGCGAATCGTTCAGATACAGCTTTTTGAATGATGCGTCCTTGGCTGTTTCCACCTTTACGGTATCGCCGTTTTCGTTTACGGCGCGGACGGTCTTTGTCTCTTCATTCTCGGCATATGACAACATTTTGCTGCCGACGTTGCCCGCAATGGTTATCTTGTTCAGCCTGCGCGCGTAGTCGTATCCGAGTTCTATTTCGTCGTTGCCGACAAGCGACGTAGTCAGCGCGCAGTCGTATGAAATGTCGTTCCCAACAATAACCGTGCCTTCGTCGCTGTCCTCGTAGGTGTAGTATATTCTTACGGGTCTGGCAAACGAATCATAACTGTAATGCAGCAATGGTTCCGGATAGCGGTCGACGGCGGAGAGCCTGTCGGAGTTGCCGGAATAATAAAATCGCGTGGCGAACGTTCCCGCGGGGTCGCTCTCCGAAATTTTTCTGCCGAAGCGGTCATAACCAAGTTCTTCGCCGAAGCATATCTCTGCGTCACCTGCCGAAGCGGCGGCGTGCAGAGTATAGCTTCCGTCTGCGGCATAACGGTAGGAATATGTTTTCGTGACTGTGGGGGCGGCGTCATTTTGCGTACGGCGCACGGCCTGCGTCATGTCTCCGCGGGAGTTGTAGGCGTATTCCTCCGTATGCGTATAGCTCTTTTCAGAGCCCGAATAAAGATGTAACAGCTCGGTTGTTATTATCTTGGTGAGCCTGTCGTCCGCATCGTAAAAGTACTCCGACGACAGATTCTGACGCGAGTAACCGAGCGAGGGGCTTTCTGCTATAGGAGCATCCTTGGTAATGGACCTGACGGGCTTATCGGCGGCGTTCAGCAACGCGTACGACGACTGCCCGTCGATAAAATTGAACTGCGCGCGCGGCACATACAGACAGTTCTTTTCCGGCAAGACCTTTTGCTCCGCAAAACCGTGAATGAAGGTCAGCTTTTCGGCTTTGGCTACAAGCCCGTGTTCTTCCCGCGTATAAAGTATTTCCTCACCGGCGACGTCGAATGCGAAGCTGTCCCGGTTGTCGTCTTTATCGGTGACTACATATGCCGTTGCGTACGGCGAGATCTTCCATTGCGCAATTATTGCGCCCGCGTTGCTTGTGCCGCCGGGAATTGCGCTTAACGTGGAACGGACGGTTATGGACTTGTACAGCGCGTCGAGGCCGAATTTTATGAAGCTGACCGCAATGCCGTCGGAAGATGTTATCTGATTGAGGTTGCCGTCGACATAATCATATGAAACGTCGAGCGTTGAACCGCAAGTCCTGTGTATTTTTGTCATGCGCCCGTTGGAATCATATGTGAACGAAACTGTTGCTCCGTTTAATTGGTTTGTTGCCGCCGTCAGTTTATCCCCTGAATATTCAAAGGAATATACCTCGATAGCGTTGTCTCCGCCAATGTCGGTTAAGCGACTAAATTTGCCAAAGGCGCTAGTCAGCCGGTACACCCTGTTCGCGCCGTCGGTAAACAGCGACAGCCGACCGGAAGAATCGAAACCTTTTATGATATCGTCGGATACGAGCCAGCAAACAGGATGAGCGATCTGCGGATAGAGCGGCAGCTGCGATATTTTTTGCGGCGCGGCGGCGGTCAGCTTCATGCCATTTACGTATCCGTTTTCAACAGGGTGACTGTCGCCGAAACTATCGATATAGTATGTTGCGTCGGAATAGGTTTCTATGCGCTCGTCAAATGCAAAAATCGGTTGAGCGATAAAATTGTTCAGATCATTTGCGGCGGGTCTGACTTTTATTATGTGCGAAAACTCCGGTGAATTTTTTGCGGCAATGTCGCTGAACTGCCAAATCGTACACTGTTGCCCGGCGTTGTCATCGAATATATTGTCGTGCAGTTTCACGTCATCGAACAGAACGAACGACCGATAAATGTTCTGCGGCTTGTGATATATCACAATGCGCGGCGCAAATTCGCCTGAGGTATAAAATTCAACGTCGCACTCCGCGTTTTGTTCGTTAGGCGCAGGCAAAATGTCTATATCGATATTGTTTCTATCGTTATACAAGGCTGTTATATCGATGTCTAACGCTCCGGCGCATGAGTCATACTGCTTGTTCAGGATCGATATGATGCCCTTTGCTCCGGGTTTGGCTGTAAGGCGCAGCGCGACTTTGATTATAGGCTTATCCGGACTGACGGTCAGCCCGTTTTTGAATACCGAGAGTCTGGCGGTGGTCACATAGCTTGTATCGCCGTAATTTTCTTCTATAAATAATACGCCGGGAACAATATCGTTTTCCGCCTGTCCTGACCGGTATTTCTCGGAATAACATTCCCATGCGTTACTGTTTGAAATAGTTGTTCTGTAGTCATTTGTGTAGAAAAGTTGCATTTTGTCCTCTGTTGCTTTTTTATTTTACAAACGTTTGTGCTTGTACTGTAAACAATTAAATATGACAATATGTACATAATTAAAAAATAAAAACGGTAAAAATCAAAAAAATTTTGCGTTTGATCCGAACCGCCGGGGATAAATACCAAAATATCCGCTTTGTCAACGACCGTGGAACATTCACGCTCTTCCCCACAATGTCGCACCATGTTTCAAAAGCCTATTTGTTGTGTAAAAAGTCGTTTACCGCCAGAAAAAAGATTTTTGCGCCGCCGCGACAAAAATCGCGGCGGCGCAAAGCGGCGATGCAAAACATGGCAGACTTCAGATAAGCGGAAAGTAGCGCTCGACGTCCGCGTCAAGGCCGATTTTCTCCGCGCCCGCCCACAGACAGAGCATTTCCAGACATTCCACATATGCCGTCTTTTCGCCGAAGGCAAACTGATTTTCGTGATAGCGCCCCACAGCGCGCAGCTCTTCAAGATTGTTCAAAAGATTTTTGGCAAGGTATGCAAGCGCGTCCTCGGCGCACAGTTTTTTCATATTTCCTCCCCGAGTATATCCTGATAGGCGACCAGCCGCATGCATATGCAGCAGCCATAAATTTTTTCCGTTATCCTGTGTTTGCGTTCATAAAACGCGTTTTTGCTCCACGGCAGCAGGGACATGAGCATTTTGTCGCTGTAGCCCATCTTTATGCCGCGTATTATCATTCTGTTCCACTTGTGTTCGTGCAGATACACGTCGTCGATAATTCTTACTACCTGCCTGACCTCCTCGGTGATGTCTATGGATTGCCTTCTGTTGCCGACGTAGAATACAGCAGTATTCTGCCCGCGCCGCAGCGCGTCAGATATAAAGCAATATCGTTTGAATATGTATTCAACGTCGCTTTTCGTCATAATAATCTCAATTTCCCTTGGTTTCGATAATTATTATAACTGCGCCCGATCAGCAAAAATTCCCAACTTTTTGCACATCAGGCAAATATTGCCAACCCTCGATCACGTAAAAAAGCACCCGCGAAAAAAACTTTTAACGTGAGTGTCATATATATTCGTCTTGAGTTGGTTCAGGCACGCCGCGCGCCGCGCGGCGTGCCTGAAAATATTATCCGACAAAGCAATAAAAAAGTCTACCGCACCTGCGTTTACATTATGTTGGAATTATGTTTACATGTAAAAAAAGAGCCCGAAAAAATCGGACTCTTTGCCAAAATTATTCAATTTTGAATTACAGGATACCTAAATACTCACCGCTCGCGCTGTAGTGTGCCGGCCCTACGGTCTTTTCTTCCCAGCCTCTATTATCGATATCGTACCTCATTCTGCCTATCCAGTACAGGTCCTTGCCGTTTGTCGAGGCCTCAACGGTTATTGAATTATTCATATCAAGGTCTGCTATTTCATCCTGCGCCGCGATAGTCATATTGTGATAATCTTCCTGATATGTATCCGAAACATACAACTGAATCACAACGGTTACAACCGCAGGGAACAACGTAAATTCGTTTCTGACCGTCGTCCAGACTTTGCCGTTTCCGCCGTTTATCGATATCGACAGATTGGTAAATAATCCGTACGGAACAACTTCCTCCTGAACTCCTTCAGACTGAACGATCTGCTCCCCGGCGTCTGTGTCCGCGGAAGCTGCAGCTGCGGGCGCCATCGCAAAGCAGACGACGAACAGCATCATAATTGCACAAACAGTTACAAGAAATGATTTTTTTGTTATTTTCATATAATTCACCTCCTGTCATCATTCTACAATGAACGGGCGCTGCTCGCAACTTTTATAGGTTTACATTAGGTTGGCATTTTGTTTGCATTTTTCTGCGCTTTATAATCAAAGCAATCAGAAGCAAATCTATTACCGCCATAATAATTAAAATTACCAATAATATAACAAAAATACTTTGATCTATATTGATGGTACAATTAACCTTGTCGCCCTCATTTACAACTAATAAAAGTCGCCCGACTAAAGCAGTAACACATGCAAAAGGCACCAATAAAATTGTCAGCGTGACGGCAATAACTATAAAAACTTTATTTGACGGGCGCTTTGCGCAGGGTTCGGACACCGACGACTGTGCGGACACAAGCGACGAGGGCGGCTGTTCCGAGTCATGCCCGGCGTTGTCGCGGACGGAATTTTCCGAAAGAAAGTAATCCTTGTCCGTTGCAAGTATGCGGCAAAGAGCCGCGATGTTTTCCGGCTTCGGCGTTACCACGTTGTTTTCCCAGCGACCCACGGTCTGCCGCGAAACGCCCGCGGCCGTTGCAAGCTGTTCCTGCGAATAGCCTAAATATTTTCTGCGCCTGATTATTCTGCTGCCAAGGTCTTCCTCCATATTTTCCCTCGCAAAATTATTTTTTGTAACGGTACGGCACGGACGAGCTCGTCGCCGCAAAAAGATAACCATACGACATTTTTTTCATTTTACCATGTAATTACAAATAATGCAACGCAGCGGACGCGCAATATTGCGGGGAGAAAGTTTTAAGCAAAAAATTATTCCGGCGGCGACATGCCGCCCTGCGCTCAAACCGCATGCGGTTTAAGGCATAATCCGGCGCGGCGCACGGCGCTTTTTTGTATCGCACGGGCCTGAAATGATGTAACAGCCCGCCGCGAATAAATTCGCGGCGGGCTGAAAATTATTTTATGTGATCCTATTCAAAACGCGCATATAGTCCTTTTTTGCATTAAACATGCCTTCTATGTAGACGATATCTTCTGATATCCTGTAAAAAATAAGATATTCCTTATATACTATGTACCTGTACCCCGCACTCTTCAACACGCTGTCTTTGGGGTAAGCCCCTCTGTCCGGAAAAGAAGAAAGAGCGGAGCACTGTTCGCGCAACTCACCTGCGAACCTCAACGCCACATCCTTCTCCTTCGCCTGCTCCAACACATAAAAAGTTATATCGCGCAGATCGCCCTTGGCGGTATCGGTCAAAAGCACCCGGTAAGTTTTCATAACTCCGCCCTGCCGATTTCCTCAATCAGCTCGTCGAACGCCTCATCCACAGGCTGTACCCTGCCGAGCTTTATGTCGTCCTGCGACCGCGCAAGGTGGGCATAGAGTTCGAGCCGCGCCTGCATATCGGCAATGAGCCGCTGCTGTTCGACAAAATCCTCGTGACTCAAAACTACGGTATCTTCCCTGCCGTTGACCGTTATTGCCACGGGGTTCTTTTTCGCAAGCTCGGAAATTTTAGCGTAATTTGTGCGCAGATCCTTTGAAGGTCTTATCGAAATTCCGTTTATCACATAGCACCTCCATGTCTTGGTAGTCATATTGTATCTCAATACGACTACTTTGTCAATAGTATTATATGCAAAATTTTTCGGCCTTTTTTCCGCAAAATACATAACCGGACAAAGGAAGCCGCGCAGAATATCTGCGGCGGCCGGCAGCGGCAATGAATCTTTTGTTATATTATTTACGTTATAAAATATCGGCCCGGCGCAGAGCATTCTGCGCCGGGCCGTAGTTTTCAAGCGGGCCCGTCAGGCAAAGATGTCGGGCAGGGAACGAAGGGGATTGTGCTGATACACCCAATCCAGCCTGAAGAAGCTGCCGTCCAGCGCCTGCGAAACGGCGTCGGCCGTCTCGCCGCCGACCCAATAGATTATCTGGAACACGAGCAGTCCTATGCCCGCCGCCACGGCAGCCATGACGACGATGCCGAGTATTTTGTTTATGACCTTGAAAAACGCGTTGTCTATTTCAAACAGTCCGGCAATGAGCTTTACGATTATGATGCGCAGTATCTGCACCAACACGAAGAGCAGAACGGCCAGGATAACCTGATCGATGACGGCGCATGCCTGTTCGCTGAGACCCATGGCGTCGTTGAGTTTTGCCAGCAGATCCTGCACGAACTGCCACGAATTTACTACCCCGAGCAAAAAATATGTGACGATTATGGAAATTATAACGCCGAATATGCCGCCCGTGAAAAACCTGAGCCCGCCGCTGAACCCGGCAACGAGCCCCAAAATTATCACGACGGCAATGACGCCGAGCATTATCCAGTCAGCCAAAAGCATTGTGTTAACCTCCCGTTCTTGCTTTACACATAATCATTATATCACGCAAAGGCGGCAAAAGTAAATAATAATCGCATAAAAATTTTTGCGCAAAATGCGCGCTTTTAAATTATGCCCGCAACGCGCGCCGGCAATACCGGCCGCGGCGGCAAACTTTTGACGGGCCGCGCGCGGACAATCCGCGCGCGGCCCGTCAATGATTTGCGCCTGAGCGGTCAGATCTTGTGTTTGAGCAGATAGTCCTGCGCGTCGAGCGGGCTTTCGCCCTTTTCCACTTTGCGGTATTTGCCGTCCGCGCACAGCCTGCGCGCCTTTACGTTGTCCGAAAGCATCACGCGCAGTATCTTAAGAATGCGCTCCTCTATGCCCCTGTCCAGCACGGGCGCGGCTATCTCCACCCGCTTATCCACGTTGCGGGTCATAAGGTCGGCCGAGGAGATATACGTCACCCTGTCCCTGCCTTTGCCGAAGGAGTACACGCGGGAATGTTCCAAAAATCTGCCGACGACCGATATTACGGATATGTTCTCCGTCTTGCCGGGAACTTCGGGAAGGATGCAGCATATGCCGCGGATAATGAGCTCCACCTTTACCCCGGCGCAGCTCGCTTCGCACAGCTTGTCGATTATCGCCTTATCGGTAAGGCTGTTCATCTTTGCAAGGATATATCCGTCGCCGCCCTTTGCAATTTCCCTGTCGATATACCCTATGAGCCCCGACTTGAGCGTTTCGGGCGCGACGAGCAGGCGGTTGTAGCGGTATTCGGTGTTGCAGATGGATATATTGCGGAAGAACGCCGCGCCGTCCTCGCCTATCTGCCTGTCGGAAGTGATTATATTCAGGTCGGTGTACTGTTTGGAAGTGGACTCGTTGTAGTTGCCCGTGCCGAGGTGCGTGATATAGCGCACGTCGTCGCCGTCGTTGAGCACTATGGAAATGATTTTGGAATGCACCTTGTAATTTTCCATGCCGTAAATTATGGTGCAGCCCGCCTCCTGCAGCTTGCGGGCGAAGTACATGTTGTTCTCTTCGTCGAAGCGGGCGCACAGCTCGATCACGACGGTGACCATCTTGCCGTTTTCGCTGGCGCGGCACAGCAGGTCGGCTATGCGCGAGTGGTGCGCAAGGCGGTATATGGTTATGGATATTGCAGAGACCCGCTCGTCGCGCGAGCATTCGTCCAAGAGAGTCTCCAAAGGAGTCATGGCGTCGTAAGGATAGGACATGAACACGTCGTGCGAAAGCACCGTCTCTATCATGGAGCCGGAGGAATACTCCTCGTCCACCCTGCCCTTGAACGGCCCGTACTTAAGCCTTGCCGCCACGTCTTCGGGCAGATATCTGTCCAGCTGGAACAAAAATTTGTAGTCGAAGAAACGCTTGTCGGTGAAGCAGTATTTGAGGTCGACCTTTACGAGCTTTAAGACAAAGTCCTTGAGTTTGGAAGCGTCGCTGTCCACCTCTACGCGCACAATGTTCATGCGCGCGCGGGAGGCGACCTTCTTTTTCATCAGCTGCGAAAAGTCCGTCTCCATGTCGGCGTCGTCTATGTAAGTATCGAAATCGGCGTTGCGGGTGCAGCGCACCAGCAGGCTGTCCTTGACGTCGTAGCCCGTGAACGCGGAAGCGCCGCAGGCGCGTATGACCTCCTCGAGCGCGATGAGCCTGACGGCGTCGCCCGTGCCCACGCGATAGAGCTTGTTCAGATTTTCGTTGAGCGCCATTACGCCTATCATGGAGCGATCGCCCTTGGCAAGGTCGTACAGCATGTAGTTGCGCTTGTTTTCAAACTGCATCATGGGGTGCTTTGCGTCCAGCACCATTATGGAGAGCTGGGGCAGTATGTTAAGGCGGAATATCTTCTGACACTCCTTGAGCTGTCTCGACGACAGCTGCGAGGCCCTGACCAGCCTGACGCCGCACAGCGCAAGATCCTTTGCGAGCGCCGAAAAGCAGTCGGCGCGGTCTTCGTAAAGTTCGCCCACCACCTGACAAATCCCATCCAGCTGCTTTTGCGAAGTCAGCCCGGTTTTGTTGTCTCTGCCTTCGGGATTGGCGGCCGCCTCGTTATAAAGGCTGCCCACCCTGACCATGAAAAACTCGTCGAGGTTGGAGGCGAATATACCCAAAAACTTTGCGCGCTCCAGAATGGGATTTGTCTCGTCGGCGGCCTGATCGAGCACGCGCTTGTTGAACAGCAGCCAGCTGTACTCCCTGTTGACGAACGTATCCTTAATGAAAGCTCTTTTTGCCTTTATCTTTTCCGATGCCATGATTTACACCTTTATCTGTCGATAGCCCGCCGCCGGCGGAGCGCCTGCGGCCGTTTTAAAGTATTTTACACTCATTCGCCGAGGAATATGCCCAGCTCTTTGGCGCATTTTATCATTCTGTCGCCGCGGGTAACGTACTTGTATCTGCCCGCCACGTCCTCGAGCTCGTTGGCCACCAGCCTGTTGCCCTTCACCGCCACGGTGACGCCGAACCGGCCTTCGGCCACGAAATCGGCCGCCGCCTCGCCCAGCCGCGTGCACAGCAGCCTGTCGTAGGCGCAGGGCGTGCCGCCGCGCTGAACGTAGCCCAACACGGACGTGCGCGCGGCATAGCCCGTCTTTTCCTCTATGTACTCGGCAAGGTGGGGAGTGACGGTGCTTTCGTTGAGCTCCGCGCGGGCGAACGAGCGCTTTTTGCGCTTGAGCCCCGCTTCCGCCCTTATGTGCGCGCCCTCGGCCACGGCGATTATCACGCTGCGCGCGCCCGTGGACTTTTTGGACGCGACGAATGCGCACAGCCTGTCCTCGTAGAAGGGTATTTCGGGTATCAGAATGGCGTCCGCGCCCGCGGCTATGCCGGAGTGCAGCGCAAGCCAGCCTGCCTTGTTGCCCATTATCTCCACCAGCATCACGCGCGCATGGCTTTCGGCCGTGGTGCGTATCCTGTCCATGCAGTCGGTGGCCACCTCCACCGCCGTCTGAAAGCCGAAGGTGACGTCCGTGCCGTAGATGTCGTTGTCTATAGTCTTGGGCACGCCCACCACGTTGCAGCCTTCGCGCTTCAAAAGCGCGGCGTTTTTGTGCGTGCCCGCGCCGCCTATGGCTATGAGACAGTCCAGCCCCATGGCTTTGTAGTTGCGCACCATCTTTGCAAGCTTGCTTTCGCCGTCGTCGCCGACGACTTCCATCTGCTTGAAGGGCTGGCGCGAAGAACCGAGCACCGTGCCGCCCTTGTCCAGAATGCCTGCAAGATCGTCGCGGCCGAGGAGCTCGCCCTCGCCGCGGATGAGCCCGCCGTAGCCGTCGGGTATGCCCACGAGCTGCACGCCCTTCAAGTTGTTGAACAACGAAATGCCCGCCGCCCTGATGACGGCGTTGAGCCCCGAGCAATCCCCTCCGCTCGTTAAAATTCCGATTTTCATTGCCGTGTGAACCACTCCTGTCGCGAAATGCATTGAAAAAACATTTTTCGCACCTATTATATCACATAACTTTGTTAAAAAAAAGTGTTGAGGGCGGGTAAAGTTGTAAAATTTTTTTACAAAAGCGCTCGGGCGGCGGCGCAGTTCACGTCAGCCCCGACGGATAGACGAGCATGTCCGCGCAGCGCGGGCGGAGGCGGACGGCGCGCGGCGCGCCGACGCAGTCCGTGGTCCACACGTACGTCAGCCGCGCCGCGCACATGCAGCAGGAATACATCGTGTACGCTTCGCCGCCGTCCGTCCGGCAGCAGCCGCGGGGCACGCGCACCGAGCCGAGCACTTCGAACAGCGCGGATTGTCCGCCGCCGGCGGCAGGCGAGCAGTTGTTCCTTACGAACGCCGCGCGGACGAAGCGCGAGGGCGAGGAATAGTCGCCCGGCAGGCCTATGGCGCCCATGCCGAAGCCGTAGGGCTTCAGTCCGAGCGCAGGGCAGAGAGCGTTGCGCGGCTCTTCGGCCGAAAGCGACATGTGCCCGCGCAGATTGAACATCTGCGCGGGAAAGACGGGTTCGTTGGCCAGCACGCCCGCATCGTTTTTATAAACGTTCATCTTTCCGCCCACGCACTCGGCCACAACGTCGCGGCGGCCGTCGGAGATCATCCAGTGCAGCGCCGCCGGCGGCATATCGGGAGCGAACGACTCGCTCGTGAGATTGACACGGCCGAGGGCGCGCTCCGCCTCGTCGGCCGACGCGCAGGTGCCGAGGATATAGGCGATCAGCTCGTGCTGCGCGACGTTCGCGGCGCCGGGCGCCGGCGCGCCGTAGCCGGCGCTCTCCGTCAGGTTGAGCCCCGCCATGCACAGGCCCTTTTCGTTCATCGCGTCATAGTACAGGGGATATCCCCCTCTCACCGTCGCCATGCCAAGCATTGCGTAGTGTTCGCCCCCGCCCCGCCACAGCGGCATGCTCCTCGGGCTGAAAACCACCTCCTCGCCGTAACTTTTGCAGTTGTCGAGCGTCCGCCCGAAGAACAGCCCGCCCGAACGCAGACTTGCAGCAGTGCACATATTCCGTCCTCCCGCAACAGTATGCGCGCGGACGGCCCGCCCCATGCGCGGCAAAAAAATACAGCCCTCCCGCGCCGCGCGCGGGAGGGCTGCAGTCCGCATTCAGTTTTTATGAGTCTTTTTTTCCTCCGGCGCGTCCGCGCCGCCCGGGCCGCCGAGCAATTTGCGGCCGCCCAGCTTTGTGGCGGAATATATCCTGACCAGCACGGGCAGAATAAACAGCACGGTGACGGCGGCGCATATCGTCTGCGGTATCACGGCCGTGAGCGACATGAGGGCGTAGGCCTTGGCCGCGCCGGCCGTAAAGCCGTAGTACAGCGGCGTGATGACGTCGTCGAGCGCGGTGAAGAACACTGTGAGCACGCATGCGCATATGACGAGCAGCGCATGCACGCCCACAGTCAGTCTGCCGCCGAATTTTTTGCCGAGCAACGCGAACACGACCACGAACAGGTTATAGTAGACGAGATAAAGTATTATCACCGAGGGGAAAAACCCGAAAAGAAAACAGCGCAGCACGGAGAACGCGTTGGCCACGGACAGGCCGACGCGCATGCCGAAACAGTAAGCAAAGCTCAGCAAGAGCACGGTAACTATTTCGACGCCCGAAATCTGGCTGAGAGCCAGCTGGCCGCCGATCAGCAGGGCAGTAAAAACGCCGATCAGCGCCAGCTCCTTTGCGGGACTCATATCAGAACGTCTGATATGACCAGACGTAGACCGCGCCTTCGGCCAGCGGCAGCGAGGGCGCCCCGAGAGTAGCCGAGCCGTATGTATGGCCGTCGTACTCTATCGTGCCCCAGGCGGTGTTGGCGTTGGCCTCGTCCGACGTGTAGAGCATCCAGTAGCTGTTTGTGGTGTTGGCCTTGCCGTTGAGCGAAACTATCATGCCGTCCGAGATCTCATAGGCGAGCTCGTCCTCGGCGACAAGATAGTCCATGTAGTCTTTGAGCGTCTTGCCCTCTACGTCGTAATCTTCGGCCACGGTGATGACCACGGTGTTTTCGTCCCCGCCGACGTTGCTGTCGGTGCATGCGGCGAAGGCCATGCACGCAAGGGCGGCGACGAGGGCGAAGAGAGCGGCTGCAAGTTTTTTCATGTTTTTTGTTCCTCCTAAAAAAATATGCCCCTTGCAAGGGGCAATAAAATTTATGCGCCGCGGCCGTCCACTGCCCAAGAATAACTCCGCGGCTGTTCAGCGGGGCAGGTTACCGGACTTTTACCGTAATGACAGTTGCGACGGACTTCCACCGCGCTTCCCCTGCTCTTTGCCGCGCCATGACGCGCGCGGCAGATCCCGTTGAAGATTGAGTTGTGCGCGCGGCTTTACCGCGCGGGCGGGGCATGCCCGCATTCAATTACTTTTCGTCGTATATGCGCGCAAGCGCATACAGGAGCGTTGAAAGCTTGTTCAGATATTCGAATATGTATCCGCTGCCGCCGTGCTTTTCGTACACGCGCGCATAGGCGAGCTCGGCGCGGCGGGCCACGGTGCGCACTATGTGCACGCGCGCGCCCATCAGCGTGGTGCCGGGCAACACGAACGTTTTGAACGGCCCGGCAACGTTTTCGTACTTTTTGACTACTTCGAGCAGTTCGTCGAGGTGCTTTTGCCCTATGTGCCCGTAGCCGCCGGCCACTTCGGCCATCATGGCCGAAAGCAGGCTGACTATCTTCCTCAGATCCATCTCTATGCTGATGTCGTCTACGTGATGGGTGAGCATCATGATGTTTGCGGACAGCTCGTCCACCGCCCCGAAAAAGGCTATGCGTTCGTCCGTTTTGGACGTTTTGTCCCCGATGAGATCGGTTGTCAAGGGTTGTTCTTTGAGCATTTTGCTGCCTCAGCCTCCTGTTTTGTCTGATTTTTATTGCCGGCGGGCACGCCCGCGGCGGAAGCCGGCGGCGCGAACGTCACGGTGAACGACGTGCCGCGGCCGTAACGGCTCTTTACCTCTATCTGCGCGTGATGCAGGGCGCAGATCTTGTTGACGATGGTCAGGCCCAGACCCGTGCCGCCCGTATCGCGGCTGCGGCTGTTTTCCACGCGGTAAAAGCGCTCGAACAGTTTGTCGAGGTGCTGGGGCTTTATGCCCAGACCCGTGTCGCGCACCCTGACGAATTTTTTGCCCTTTGCCGTGCCCGTCTCCACCGTCACTCTGCCGCCCGGCTTGTTGTACTTTATTGCGTTGTCTATAAGATTGCCGAGCATGTGCTCGAGCAGAGCTTCACTGCCGCTTATCGCCGCTTTTTTGCCGCGCTGTTCCATGACGACGCCCGCCCGCTCGGCCGCGGCGGCGTGATTGCCTATGCACACCGAAGCGAGAGCGTACAGGTCGACCTCCTCCTTTTCGGTGAGTTCGTCGGAGTAGTCGAGCTTGGAAAGATATAAAAGTTCTTCCACCGTGTGCCGCATTACGGCGGCTTCCTCGCAGATGTTGGTCACATATTTTTTGACGTCCTCGGGCTTTGTCACGAGCCCCGAAAGCAACAGCTCCGAAAACCCGCTTATGGAAGTTATGGGCGTTTTGAGCTCGTGCGAGGCGTTGGCGATGAAGTCGGCCTTTATGCGCTCTTCCTTGCGCAGCGCGGTGATGTCGTACAGCACCACGGACACCATGTCCTCCTCGCCGTCGTCCGGACTGCGGCTGAAGCAGTTGAGCGTTACAAGGTATATCTTGTCCTGCGCGGCGCTGTGATAGTCGAACCTCATCTCCGCGCGCGTGTCCGTCTCCTCCTGCAGTCTGCGCAAAAATTCGCCGTCGGAAATGATGTCGCGAAGATGCGCTTCCCCCTCGGGGCGGCGGGCGCCGAATATTTCACAGGCGCGGTCGTTGACGGCGTATATCCTGCCGCTTACGCCCGAAAGTATCAGGCCTTCGTTGATGTTTTCTATTATATAATTGAGCTTGTCGCGCTCGGCGCTTATCTGCGTTATATACTGATATATGCTGTTGTTGACGGCGTTGATGGCATGATATGCCTGCGCCACTTCCTCGTAGCGGTGGTCCTCCTCTATCTCCTCGTACCTGCCCTTGGCCGTCAGCCGCAGATGGCTGCCGATGTTGTCGAAGGCCTGCGTTATGCGCGCGCTGGCCTTGCCCGTCAGCGTTATGCTGACCACAAGAAGAACTATGAGCACGGCCACGAGGATGAACATTCCCAGCAGAATGAAGTTGGTGTTGTCGGCAAGGGTGATGGACGTGCGGAGGATCATGTCCTCGGTAAGCGCGCAGATATAGTATATCCTGCTGCCGTTCACGTACACGGTGCCCGCGTTGCCGGGCAGCCCCACCTTTTCCATTTCAAAATCTTCCAGCCGGCGCAGCACGCCGTCGCCTACCGCGTCCACCCCGCTGTCAACCACTATGTCGCCCAGGCTCGTGGCTATCACCACGGCGAACCACTTCTGGCCTTCGGTGAATTCGTTCACCGCGCTGCGCAGCTCGTCGTCGGTGTCGGTGGCCATGATGTGGTTGGCGAGAATGTCCGAAAGATACACCAGCTCGCTCTGCAGATTGCGGCGGTTGACAAAATTAGTCACGGCTACGGACAGAAAAAAGAACACCAACAGGCCCGCCGCGATGATTATCAGATTTTGCCGTACCAGCTGCTTGTACATATATTATATCATTCCTCGCCGTATATGACAAACCCCACGGCCCTGACCGTGACGATATAGGGTTCTTCGGTTATGGCCGCAAGTTTTTTGCGTATGGTTTTTATGTGCATGTCCAGAGTGCGCGTTTCGATGTCCGATTTGTAGCCCCACACCTCGCGCAGCAGTTCGGCGCGGGTCATTACCTTGGGACTGTTTTCGGCAAGCAGCGCCAGAAGGTGAAATTCCTTTGCGGTGAGGGGCACGGGCTGACCGTTAAGCGTGCACTCGTGCCTGTCGTTGTCTATCACCAGCCCGCGCACGCTGACCGTGCCCTTGGGCGCGTTGTCGCCCGCTTCCAGCTTTTGCAGATTGGCCTTGATGCGCGAAGCGAACTCCAGCACGCCGAACGGCTTGCTGATGTAGTCCACGGCGCCGTGTTCCAGCCCCATCACTATATCCAGCTCGTCCGAAAGCGCCGAAAGTATTATGATGGGAATGTTGGCGTAGCGCTTGTTGCCCCGCATATATGCGATGACGTCGTAGCCGGACATGTGCGGCAGCATCAGGTCGAGCACAACGAGGTCGGGCACTTTGCGCTTGAGCGCGGCGAGAAAATCGAGCGGATCGGCAAAGCCTTCCACTTCGTAGCCGTTGAGCTCGAGCGTGGCCATGATGAGCGCGTGAATGGATTTATCGTCTTCTACAAAGAATATAGTTTTTTTCATCTGTCCTCACCTCCTGTGTTGTCCTGCGTCTCTCCGTAAGGCAGTAGAACACCGCCGTTCCCGCCGACAGCACCAGCGCTACTATGGGTATCACCGCGTTGTAAGTCACGCTGTAATACATTTCGCCCACGCCCGTCTGCGGCCGCACGGAGGGATCGTAATCGACGCCGTAAGTAAGCGCCAGCCCCCTGATGTTCAAAAGACTTGCAACGGGTATGCCCTGCGCGAGGAAATACTGCAACAGCCCGCAGTTTGCGTCGCGCTTGCCCCAGGAGACGTAGTCCGAAGCATAGTGCAGGCTGGGCCTGATGTATCCCGTCTGCGCAAAGGCGTTGAGCCCGGTGCCGAGGGCGACAAGGCTGCCGCCCACGTTTATCATGAATTTTATGTTTGGAGTCTGCTGTTTTATAAATTCCAGTCTCTTGTCGATATTGGTTTCATAGTCCTCCTCGTAAAGAAAGGTTATGCCTGACAGGCGTATGCGCTCAACGATGTCGGCCTTCGCGTTTTCGTCCACGAAGTCGTTGCCGACGTCCGAAGCGCCGCCCAGCGAAACGAGATCCGCCCTGTGGGTCAGAATGCCCTCGCCGTACAAAAATTCCGCCATGTCGAAAAAGGTAAACTTTTCGTTGTTGGCCCCGTACGACGACGAGCCGACGGAGATCATCACGCACTGTTCCAGACCGTAGGCCTGCGCAGCCGCCATGGCGCAGATGTTGAGAGCGGGAAAGGAGCCGGAAAACACCATGGCCACCTGATCGCCCTCACGCAGGTTTGCCCGCCTGAACATGCCCACTATCACGGCCGCCCAGTTGGGGTCGGTGGACGTGCGCTTGGCTTCGAGCATACCCATGGTAGTCGTTATGGTGGTGTAGCGTTCGCCTATCATTCCCGTGCCGAGTATGTCGTCCTCGCTCATGGGTATGCCGCGGGCGGCCTTTTCGTCCTTTATCGCCTCCATGGCGCGCTCGGCCGTCTGCGTGGCTTCAAGCATTATCTCGTAGTCGGGACTGAGCTCCTTTGTGGTGTCCAGCCGCGTGAACGCCACGGCGAAGCACATCAGCGCCGCCCATATCAGAAGGAGGATGTGGGCGAAAGAAACACTGCGCCCCCTCACAGCACTATCCCCCATGTGGTGAGAAGGATTATTATCAGCTCGGTGACGCCGACCGTCACGGCCAGCGACGACACCGTGCGCACGATGCCCTGCTTGCACATGTTGTTCGCCATGATGCCCGCCACCGTGTAGCCCACTATGGACAGCGAAGCCAGCGTGAGATTGTCCATGAACAGGCCGAGCAGCAGATTGATTATCACATTGAGTATCAAGCTGACTATTATCATCAGCACGAAGCGGCGCTTGCCGAACACGAGGAACCTGCGCGAAAACAGTTTTACGAGCAGGTACGCCGCCACGGCGACCGCCACGGTGTATATCATTTTGAGGGGCTGGTCGATGTACGCCACCATGAGCCCGGGCACTATGATACCGCCCGGAGTGATATCCGTCAACTCATAAAAGACAATAGCGACCAATACGCCCAGAACAAGTATTTCCGTCATAGCTGTGACCCCCCGCCGACGACTGCCGTGCCGGCCTCGTCCGCGCCGCCAGCGGCCTTTGCCGCAGCCCGTTCGCCGCCGCAGCCGAACAGAGCCGCCGGCGCGTCCCGCCCCAGCACCTCTTCGGCGCGGGCCGCGTCCGCACCCGCCCTTCTGAGCATGCGCACGGCAATGCCCGCAAACGGGCCGGCCACCGCGATAACGCCGCAGTCCGTCCCGACGAGCGCTTGGGCTGTGACGCGGAGCGAAAGCAGCGTGCGCGCGTCCGCCCCGACGAGCGCGACGGGCCTTACGCCGCAGTCCGCGGCCGCGTCCTCGTATGCGGTGCGCAGCGCGGGCGCGTATGTGTAGCCGAACGCGCCGTAATACGCCCTGCCGCCCGACCGCGAAACGGTGAGCGCCTGACGGCAATTGCATTTGAAAAATTCCGTTATCTTCATGCCGGCGGCGGCTATGTTGCCGCAGCCGAAAACTATTTTTTTGTTTAAAAGCTCTTCGGGACGGCTCACCCTGCGGGCGGTCACTCCCTTCTTTTTCATGCGGCCGATGACGTATCCCGTGTTCGAGCCCGCAACCAGCAGATTTCCGAACGACATGGAAGTCAGCATTTCAAGGTGCTGCCTGAGCCTGTCCGGCCTGTCCGAACGGACGTTGAGCAGCACGCATACGTCCTCCGCGGGGTATTTTGCGAGCACCCGTTCGTATATGTCCAGAGTGGAACGGCTGTCGTTTGCCGAAAAGCCGTTTATCAGCACCGTGTCGCCCACCCTGTATTCGGACAGCGCGCCCGGGTCGCGGATATAATTTTTCATGCCCTCGAAGTAGGCCGCTCTGTCCAGCCCGAGCACTTCGCACACGCACAGCGCCGCGGCTATGTTTTCGCGGAAGGTGCCCATGTCGTCCTCGCCCTCGTAGGGGCGGGCTATCTTTACGACGCTGCCCGTTTTGGCCGCGCACCGCTCGAAGCATTCCGCAAACGCGCCATCGCCGAGCACGACCGTGCCGCCGTCCGGAGTGGTGTTGGCAAGGGAATAGGCTATGCTTTCGAGATCCCTGCCCATCTCGTCCATGTGGTCTTCGCGCACGTTGGTTATAACGTTGACGTCGGCGTGCAGTATGCGGTGTTCGGTGAGGTACTGCAGCTCGGGATTGACGGCCATGCACTCCACCACGAGCGCCTGCGCGCCACTGTTTGCGGCGCGGCACAGAACGCGCATCTGCTCCCTTATGTTGGCTGGACCCAGCCGCCTGACGGGGCGCGCGCGCCCGTCCACGTCTATAGTCATGGGCACGGTGCCCGTGGTCTTGCTGAACACCCTGAGCCCGCAGGCGCGCAGTCCGGCGTCTATGAGCCGCGTGACCGTGCTTTTGCCGCGTATGCCGTTGACGTGTATAACGTGAGTCAGCTTTTTGCGGCGGCTTTTGCAATAGAAGTGTTCGCCGACGACGTATGCGATATACAGCGCCGACAGCGCCACGAGAATTATCATCAGTCCGTCAAACATCCGCGCCTCCGAACAGCTGCTTTATGGTATCGGTCATGCCGCTTCCGAACTGACAGTAGGGCACGCCTGCGGCGATGGCCCAGTCCGAAAGTTTTAAATCGTAGTTGCTTTCCGCCCTGAACAGAGCCAGATCGCAGTTGCCGAACAGCAGCTCTATCAGGCTGTCCGACGTAGACCCGCGGCGGGCCACCCCGCCTATGTGCCAGCAGACCAGCCCGAAGTCGCCGCGCTCCGCGCGGGCGATGAAGGCCTTGGCCCGCTCGGCTTCCGATTCGCGCGTGAGCCCGTTTTCGGTCAGCGATTTCAGGCTGCTGCCCACCACCACGAACACGACGGCGCCCTCCTCCACTTCGGACGCTTCCAGAAGGTTGTCCTCGGTGTAGTCCGACATGCCGAGCGCGGTCATGGTGAGGGTGAGCTGTATGAGCTCGACCGACTGGCCTATAGATGTTATATAAACTTTTTTGCCCGCAGCGTAACCATAAAATTGCTCGGGAAACGTAGTATTCGGCGTATAGGAAGAATGCGCCGGCGCCGCCTGACGGCATGCGGGCGCAAATGCCGCCGCAAGCGCAAGCGCCGCGGCGAGCAGCGCGAAGGCGAACGCGCGCCAGAGCGCGCGCGCCGCGCGAACATCATATTTTTTTGTATTCAGAGATTCCCTGTTCAAATAAGTCGTTCCCCGCGCTGTCGTATGTAACTATGGCGAAGAAGTCCTCCACCTCCAGCCTGTGGATGGCCTCGGCGCCGAGATCGGGGTAGGCGACTACTTCGCACTTGGTGACGCTTTCGGATATGAGCGCCGCCGCGCCGCCTATGGCCGACATGTACACCGCGCCGTATTGCTGCAGGAGCTTTTTATACTCCGCGCCGCGCGGCCCCTTGCCTATCATGACTTTGAGCCCATGCTTTAAGAGCGGTTCGGCGTAAGGGTCCATGCGGTAGCTGGAAGTGGGCCCCGCCGAGCCTATCGCCCGCCCGGGCTTGGCCGGGGTGGGGCCTACGTAATAAATTATTCCGCGGTCCACGTCTATCGGCAGCTGCCTGCCTGCGGCAAGCAGTTCGCACAGCCGCTTGTGGGCCGCGTCCCTGCCGGTATATATGACGCCGCTGATGTGCACTATATCCCCCGCGCGCAGCGACCGCACGAGCTCCTCGTCCACCGGGCTTGTGAGTTTTATCATATCTTCCCTCCTTTTACAGCGTGCAGCTCTTGTGCCGCGCCGCATGGCACTGAAGATTTACGGCCACTGGCAGCGCCGCGATGTGGCAGGGCCACACGTTAACCTTTACCGCAAGGCAGGTCTTTGTGCCGCCGAAGCCCATGGGGCCGACGCCCAGTTTGTTTATATCCTCGCACAGTTGGCTTTCCAACCTGCGCGCGACGGGGTCGGGCGAGCTGTCCTCAATGTCGCGGAAGAGCGCTTCCTTGGCGATGAGGGCGCACTTTTCAAAGTCGCCGCCTATGCCCACGCCCACTATCAGGGGCGGGCAGGGCTTGCCGCCGGCCGCGGCCACGGTGTCCAGCACGAACTTTTTCACCCCTTCCTCGCCGTCGGCGGGAATGAGCATCTTTATCGCGCTCATGTTCTCGCTGCCGCCGCCCTTGGGGGCGACGTCTATGCGGAAGGCGTCGCCGGGGACTATTTTGACGTGCACCACGGCGGGGGTGTTGTCGCCCGTGTTTACCCTGTCGAGGGGATGGCGCACCACCGATTTGCGCAGATAGCCCTGCGTATACGCAAGGCGCACGCCCTCGTTGACCGCTTCGTATATGTCGCCTTCAAACATCACTTCGGAGCCGATGGTGAGCATTACCACCGCCACGCCCGTATCCTGACACAGCGGCAGGTGTTTTTTTGAAGCCAGCTCGTCGTTGGCGATTATCTGTTTGAGCACCTCGCGCCCGAGCGCGGACTGTTCGGCCGCGGCCGCGTCCTTCAGGGCGCAGAGCACTCCGGCCGGAATGTCCTCGCAGGCTTCGATAAAGAGCCGCCTGACCGTTTCCGTTACCGAAGAGAGTTGTATCTTTCGCATTGAATTGTCCTCCTATTCGATGTCGACGTGCGCAACGCCTTCGTGCGCGGCGCCGAACCATGACATGGAGCGCTTTGCCCCTTCCACGGACCCGGTGGTCAACACCCGTATGCGTCCGCCTGCGGCGTTGAGCGCCCCCGAGCGGGCGAGAATTTTTTTAAGCTCTTCGCCGGCGGGCTGACCGCAGGCGACGTAATTTATGTCCCCAAGCACCTTGCGCATGTACTTTTCGAGCAGCGAAAAGTGCGTGCAGCCGTGCACGAGAGTATCCATGCCGGCGTCCTTTATGGCCCCGAGCTTGTCGCGGACGAGCCGCTCGCCCTCCTCCTCGCTGCCGCCGCGTTCAATGTATTCCACGAACTCGCTGCAGGCGAGGGGCACGCACGTGACGCCCGATTCTTGCAGAATTTTCTGATATGTACCGCTCTTTATTGTGGAGACGGTGCCCAGCACCGCCACCTTTTTGTTGCGCGTAACCTCTACCGCCCGAGCGCAGGTCGGTTGAATCACGCTTATGACGGGTATGTCCGTCACGGCGCGCGCGCGGTCTATCCTGACGGACGCGGTGTTGCAGGCGATGACTATGGCCTTTACCCCGCACGAGACGAGATATCGCGTGACCTTTTCCACGCGGTCGCCTATCTGTTCCGCCGTCTTGGTGCCGTAGGGACAGTGTCCCTGATCGGCCACATAGATGAAATCTTCGCCCGGGAGCATGGCGGCCATGCTCTCCAGAACTGTAAGTCCGCCGACGCCGGAGTCGAACACTCCTATCGGCTTTTCAGCTTCTCCCATTAAATTATACCCCTTATCGTAAATAATGAATAAACTAACGCAATGATTTTGCCGCGATTGCCTGCGCGCGGCCGAAACACTCAAGGCCCGCCCCCTTGCGCCGCGCCCGAAGGCGCGGCGAGGGAAGGACCTGTAAGGAGTGTGTGTTATGCCTGAAGCGGAACGAGACTGAAATCTTCAGCGTTGACCACTATCATCTGATAATACGAACTCGTGGCGCCCGTTATCACCGCATAGAACGTGCCGGTGTAGCCGTATTTGTTTGCGGGATTTTCGGAATTGGGTCCGACGAAACCGCCCGCGGGAAGGCCGAGCTCCGTCCACCAGTTTTCGCCGAGAAGATACTCGTTGGAGCCGCCCTTGAGCACGAAGTTCCTGCCGTTGTACTTGACTCCGTCGTTTGCGACGATGGAGGCGTCGTTCTTGTAGTGCAGCTTGTAGTTGCACCCGTCGCCGCCGCTGCTCTCGCCCGAGCCGCCGAGGAAGAAGGGATTTTCCTCCGTGCCGACGAACTTGATTATCACGCCTTCCTGCGCGTTCTGCGCAAGCGCTTCGAGCTCTGAGTCGCTGCTCACGGTGACGGAGGCCTGTTCGCTCCAGACCACGGGTTTGCCCGTGGAGACTATCTCTATGGAGCTGACGGTCATGCCCGTGCCGCTGACTTTGCCGAGGATGAGCACCTCGTCGCCCACGGCCAGCGTCTGCCCGTCAATAGTATATGCACCGTCCTCTTCCGCCCTGTACGCGTCGCCGAGGTCTTCGGTAAGCAGCACGTTGGTGCCGTCGGTGAGGATGAGCCCCTTCTGGAAGCCGTCGCCCTGGCCGGAGGCCGTCTGCGCGCCGAACGCGCCCACTATGCCCTGAACGTAGACGGCTTCGCCGCTTTCGTCATCGAGAGCTTCGGATACGGTGAGTATGTTGCTTATGTCGCCCGAGGGAACGTAGGGCTCGCAGTCGATGGCAATTATGCTCCATGCGTACATGGTCTTGCCGGAGCTGCACGAAACGGCGATTATGGTGCCTTCAACGGGGTAACAGGTGGACGACTTGCCTTCGGGCATGCCGCAGGTTTCGTACCAGCCGGGGAAGGCGTAGTTGTTGCCCGCGACGCTGAACGAGAAGGTTCTCCATGTGCCTATATCGTCGGTGCTGTCGCCGAAGCGATAGCGCGCGTCGGCGGAGCTTGAAGCGTCCTTATAGTTGAGCTGATAACGGCAGTTGGACGAACCCGTGCCGACGAAGGAGAACACGCCGGAGAACTTTACGGCCACGCCGCCTATGGGTTCGCTCATGCCCGCGGCGAGAGCGGCGAGCTCTTCATCGCTGCTGACCGAACCGTACAGGTTGATGCCCGAATAGTCTATGTCGTTGCCCGAGGAGACAACGGCATACGTGCCGCCCGAAAGCTCCTGCACTCCGCCCGTCTTGGTGAGCTGTGCGCCGGTTATGCGCAGCTTGTCGCCCTTGGCAAGGTGGGTCTGATCGGCGCCGTAGGTGTATTCGTCCGTCTTGTACCACAGCGTGTTGATGCCGTCCGTGAGGATGACGCCGTTGCGCTGTTCGTCGGAGTTGCCCGAGGTGGAGCCGATGGAAGCGACCACCGCTTCGAGATAGAAGCGTTCGGGCACTTCCCCTTCCTCCGCCGTCAGCCACTGGGTGACGGTGAGAACTTCGAGATCGCGAGCCAGAAGGTCTATCTCTATCACGCTCTGCAGGCTTTCGCCGCCGAACTTATAGGAGGCCGTGAGGGTGACGGTCTTGTTTGCAGCCACGGCCGCATACGCGCCCGTTTCGGGATTGAGCGCGGCGGCGTCGGAGGACTGCCATGCAAGGGCTATGTTCTGCACGGTGCCGTCGATGTCGGTGAAGGATATCTCCTTGGGAATGTTCATCGTGCCGGCTTCGGTCGCCACCACGGCGGTTTCGCCTATGGCCTCCGTCACCTTGGACGATATGTATGCCTGATAATCGACGACTATGGCGCTCTCTTCGGGTATGACAAACTGCCACGTGGAAGAACCGGTGGAGCCGCCGTCGTACATGGCGTACGCATATATGGTGAGGTATTCATAGTGCGCGGCGCCGTCCTGCAGGAAGGGAGGATTGACAAAGTCGTAGAACTCGGGAACGGTGAGGTCGAGCGAGTTGATGGCAAAGCAGAAGTACCAGTTGGAAGAGCCGGTGAAACCTTCGGGCGAGCTGGCCAGACCGCTGCCGGCCGTGTCCTCGGTTGCGCCAAAGCGCATGAAGTTGTAAGACGTGTTGCCGCTGAGTATCATGTAGGGCATCACTATCTTGTAGAGCTTGTTGGCGTTGCCCGCGGGGTCGGTGATGACCGCCTGATAGTCCTCGAGCGAGCTGAGCTCAACGGCTTCGAGCGCGGAATAGTCCGTGGAATAGCCCTCGGGGGCCTTTTCGGAGCATACGTGGTCGATAGCCGTGAAGTGCGCCGCGAAGATGCCGCCCTCTGCGGGAGTATAGCTGCCGACGGCCTTTACAGTGTCGCCTACGGAGTAATCGGCAAGGTCGGTGCGGTCGATGTCCACCGCAAGGTTGTTGCCGTTGCCGTCGGTGATGAGCAGGCCGCACCTGTACTGCGTCTGGGCGTGACCCTTGGCAAGCACAGTGCCGCTGACCATGACGGTTTCGTTCACATGGTCGTCTATGTCGGCTATATTCACGGCCGTCGCGGGATGCACTATCACGGTGTAGTCCTTGGTGGCCGTCTGTTCGCCCGCGGTGAGCGTGAGCCTGAGCACCGCGTTGGTGTCGGCGGAGCCGGGAGTGACTTCGGCGACGTTGTCGTTGATGGAAACCACTTCCTGACCGCTTACCACGGACCACGTGAACTCAACGTTGGGTTCAAGGGTGTATTCGGTGGGAAGTTCGAGACTGACGTACACGCTGCCGGGCACGGAGAAGCTCTTGAATATGTCGTCCTTGACCGCTTCGAGGTTGACTTCGTGCTCCTTGACGTCGTCGGCGTCGCCTATGAAGGCGCCCTCCCAGTAGGTACCGAAGCCGGTGGTTATGACGCTGACGTCTATTTTGCGGCCCACCCACGCTTCGAGATGTTGGGTGTTGGAGCGCTCGTCGAACGCCATCACGTCGCTGCCCTCGGTGAGGATGTACTGACCGTCCTCAACGGAGAGCGTGCCCGCCACGGTGAGATATTTGTAGTAGTTTGCCCTGCCCGCCGTGAGCGAGTTGAGATAGGACAGCGAGCTTGCCTCCGGCGCGAGAGCCGTCTGACCCTGAGCCGTGACCGTTACGGCCGTGGCCGAGGTGAGCGAGGGCACGTTGCGCGTGACGGAGAGCGTGGCCGTGACCGACAGCTTGTCGCCGACGGACACTTCCTCGTCGTCGGCGACAAATATGCCGCCCGTTCCGTCGGAGATGAAGTAGCCGTCCGAAAGCTCGCCGTAAACCACGCCTTCAACGGTGTACTGCGTTCCCTTTTTACCGTTTTTGGCGATGCCCGCTATGGAGTTTTCATCGGGTTCGTCCGGATTCTGATCGTCCGGATCCTGATCGTCGGGGTTCTGATCGTCGTCGGTCTGACCCTGATTCTGATCTTTGCCGCCGTCGTCGCCCGTAGTCTGACAGGCCATTGCGCCCGCGGCGGCCGCCGAGCAGCCGAGCGCGAGAAGTATGGCCAGAATGTGCTTTTTCTTCATGTGGTAATATCCCCCTGATTAGATTTATGCTGCGGAAATATCCCGCACCTTGAAAACGGCATGAATCACGAAATCAATAACCCAGCACGTCCGAAGTATCCGTCCTTTCCCAGACGATATCGAACAGAGCGTCGAGTATGCCGAGCTGCTGACGCTTGCGGACGGACAACGCCACTGTGTTGTTGCCGGAAACGTAGCCGCGGTTGGTTTCTATCGTAAATACAGCCTTTTCGGGATAGCGATTGGAAAAATAGTAGTTGAAGCTGCCCTTGGTGCTTGCGGGGTTGCTTGTAAACTCCGTTTCGCCCGCTTCGCGGTAGACCTCGTTGTAGTAATAGATGAGGTCGTCCATGAACAGCGCCTCGTTTTTGAATATGAGCGTATCGCCCAGACTGGTGGACGTGGTGTCCTGTTCCGTCCAGCTGTGCAGCGATTCGTGCATATCTATGATATAGTCGGCGTCGAAGTTTTCCACGGCGATGCGCACCGCCTCGGATATCTGAATGGTGGATTGCGTGGCGTTGCTCGCCCTGCCGTCGGGGAAGGAGCGGTTGAGATCGCTGTACTTAACTCCGTCCACCGTGCCTATGCCGGATACCGCGCCCCTTCTGCCGGGATAGCGGTCCTGAAGCGTGTCAGCCAGAATGTTTGCCTGCGGAATGAGGAGGATCTCCCCGCAGATGCCGGGGAAGTTTTCGTCCAGCTCCTCGGCGAGGTCGAGAGCGGCGGACCAGCCCGCCACCTCGTCGCCGTGGATGCCGCCCACTATGGCTATTCTGGGCCCCTCCCTGTCGGTGACGTAGGTATATGCGGGGGTTTCCCACGGCGTGCCCTCGAGCAGCGTTTCCTCCGTACGGGTCACGGTGACGCTTTCCTGCGTCTGATCGTCGTCCGTGCCGACCTGCTGCTGTCCGTCGTCCGCGCCCGGCTTATCCGGCTGCGTGCTGTCGCAGGCAGCCGTAAAGCACATTGCACCGACAAGCATGGCAAGGCACAGCCAAGTTATACCTGTCTTTTTCATGATTTTTTATAGGACGTTATCACTCCACGCCGAGAAGGAACTTCCACGAATCGGCCATGTTGGTGGCTCTGGAATACTTGTAGAGCGGCGTGCTTGCGCACCATGTGTTGGAGAACATGCCGTCGTTGTCCGCGCTGGAAACGATGAGCGTCACCGAAGCTGCGGGGCAGAGAGCGGCAAATATCGCGTCGGAAGTTTCGCCACGGCGAGCGCTGCCGCCAAGCTGGGCAACGATGATGTTGATGTCGTCCCTTGCGGCGAAGTCCTGCGCGCGCTGGATCTCGCTTGCGGCGTCAACGCCGGCGCCGCCCATACCCTTGGTGGAAGCGCCCGCAACTATTATAACGGTGTCGCCCGCGGCCACGGCGCTGGAGCTCAGAGTGGAGTTTGCGGTGAAGTCCTCGCCCTCGGTGAGACCGACGGTCTTCGAGTTGGTGAGCAGAGTTACGAGGGTGTCGTAGTCGGCCGCCTGACCTATGGACGTAACGTACAGGTCGTGACCGTCGAGGTTGACCTTGAGCGCCTCGTCGGCGATGGTCGCGTTCTCCTGCGTCTCGTCGCCGGTGTTGTCGTCGTCATCGTTCTGGTCATCGCCGGTCTGACCCTGATCCTGATCGTTGCCGCCGTTGCCGCCGTTGCCGCCGTCACCGTTTTCGGTGCACGCGGCGAACGCCGCGGTGGCGCCTACGAGCAGCAACGATACGAGAAGTGTTAAAAGCTTTTTCATACAAAAGTCCTCCAAAAAAATTTTTTTGATTTTACGCTCCCTGCCGGGGGAAGGGTACCCCCTCCCCCGGCGCGGCCGCGGCCGCCGCGGTACTGCGGCGCCGCCTCCGTTTTAAGGAAGTTTTTGCTTTGATAAAAATTACTTTTCGGAAGGCAACAGATAATTTGCCACTCCGTTTTCGGTCACTTCCGTATAGTCGGGGATGCCGGAGATGAGGAAGTCGCCGAGATATTGGCTTTCGGGCGGGTTTTCGAGGTAGGAATACTCGTAAGACGAGCGCGAATAGCAGTCCGAGAGGTTGAAGCCTTCGATTATGGACGACACGGACTCCGTGTGGCGCGCGACGCGCACGTTGATGGAGACCGCGGGCGCGTACAGCAGGCCCTTTTCGAGCGAGGCCTCGTAGTACTTGTCCTGATAGCCGTCGTAAAGTATGAGGTCGGAGGTGAACTTGCCGTGTATTTTGCCCTGCGAAGCGTTGGAAGTTTCAAACAGGAACACGTATGCGGAGGTGTAGTCGCCCAGCTCGCGGTGGGTGAGACCGTGCAGGTTGAGGGCGGACACTTCCATCTTGATGTCCTCGCCGATGTTCATGAAGCCGAACAGACTGGCGTTGCTGGCTATCGCGGCGGAATCCTGATGGTACACGCAGGCGTTGATGACCTCGTATTCGGGCGAAGCTTCGTGAAGGTCGATGACCATGGTAACCTGCTCGGTGTTGACGAAGTTGGTTATTGCCCAGGCTATCTGCTCGGTGAAGGTGCCCGTCTCCGAACCGGGGTATGCGCGGTTGATGTTGCGCACCTCGCTGGAGGACAGCTGCTGGCCGGACGAATGCGTGTAGACGTCGGGCGTGGGCCACTGGTCCACGGGGTTGGAAGCGCGCGCGCCGTACTTGAACGTGCGGGTGGTGCCGTCCACCTCGAATTCATAGTACCAGGGCGAACCTTCCTGCGGCTGGGAGTGCGAATAGGCGCTCTTGTTGAGTTCGGTGACCACATAGAGTATGCCGCGCTCCATCACCGCGTTTTCGAGGAAGAGCGTTGCGGTGAGCTGGCCGGCGGGCTCGTTGGGGTGCGTGCCGCCGATGACCAGCAGGCTGGGCACCTTTTCCAGTTCGGCTTCGGCTATCGCAAGGCCGTCGCCCGTAAGCTTTTTGGCGTCGCCGTGACGGAGCACGGCCGCGTCGTAAGTGCCGTCCTTTACCGCCTGTGCGGCGTCTTCGGCAGAGCCGAGCAGGGCGATGTCGCCTTCGGCAAGGCCGAGCGTGGCGGTCGCCGCGTCTATCTGGGCGTCGCTGCCTTCGACGGCGCACAGCTTTGCGCCTTCGGGCACGCCGTTCGCATAGTTGCCGGCCTCGCCCTCCTTTACGAGGGCCACGGTGTTCTCCGTGCCGTTTATCACGTATATGTCGGAATCGCCCGAAGTGCCTTCGAGATATCTTGAATACTCGTGGAACTTCAGAACGTCGTCCACCACTCCTTCGCGCAGCACGAACTCGGTCTGGTAATTGCGGAAGGACGAGAACTGGCATGCCGAAACTATCAGCACGGCGAGCGCCAGCACGAGACAGACGGCCGCGGCTATGTAGTTGTGTTTTTTGTTTGTAAGGTCGGGCTTTATTCTGGCGGCAACAGAGCCGCACTTGCCCTTGATTTCAGAGCATTTTTGCATCATTTCTTTAAATTTCATCTGCCCGCCTCCTTCACTTGATCATAAATATCCTTAACAGCAGCATTATGAGCATGACCGCGCCGGTTATCTTGTCGGTCAGTTTGTTGCTCTTGAATACGCTCCATACAACGAATACGGCTACAACGACCGCGATAATGATGTAGAGGACCCACAGAATCGTCAGATAGATATTCATCTTTCACCCTCCTCATTGTCGTTATTGTCATTGCCGGAATCTTCCGACCCGGCCGCCGGCTCCTCCGCGGTCTCCGCGGCGTCGCCTTCGGCGGCGGCAGGCTCCGCCTGTTCCGCGCAAGCGGAAGCTTCGGCCGTCTGTCCGTCGTCCGCGGCCTGCTCTTCGGGCTGCTCTGCGGTCTCGTCGGACTGCGTTACGTCATACGCGCGGCGCCTGAGTATGTACACCTTGCGGCAGAGGATCTCCCAAACCACCACGAACGCTATGGCTATGGCGATGGCTACGGCGAACATTATCCATATGTACATATCCTGACTGTCGGCAGGTATTTTCTGCACTATTCTGGCGAGAAGCAGCACGTATATGAGCGAATACGCGAACGCCACCGCGAGGGCGGGCAGCGCCGCCAGCGAAGTTTTTGTCCACTTCTTTTCGCCCGTTATGTTGGTGGCTATGGTAGACGACATCGCCGTGGGGGGCGAGAACTCGCCTATGGCGGCGAGCATGGAAAGTCCGCTCGTAACCATTATGCTGTTGCACACGCCGTTGAGAGCCATGACGAAGGGCCCGCCCAGCATGGACGCCGAACCGAACGCCGATATGCCGCCGAACAGGGGCAAAGATACCGCCATGCCAACGTACATCCACACGTCGGGCAGGGATATTGCCGTGTAAACTATCAGTCCGCGCGCGCCCGTTACGGCGAGCACTTCCATGAACATGCCCACGCCCATGAGAAGACCCATGGCCGACAGGGATTTGGAAACGCCCTGACGGAGCACGCCCACAACGCAGTCGGGCACGGCGTTTTCCGCGCCGGCGGGCTGGGGTGTGAACAGGCCTTCGGCAGGCTTTTTCCAGAAGGGACGCCTTCTGCCGACGCAGAACGCTATCACCGTGGAGATTGCGAACATTGCGGGCATGGCCAGCGCGCCGAAGATCATGGGCCATATCATTTCGGCAACTATGAATGCGATGAGCACGAACAGCGGTATGCATACCGTCCAGTTGAGCTCCTTGAGCACGGAGGTGTCGACCACCTTTTCCACGTACGCCTTGGGGATGGGCTTGACGTACTTTCTTCCCAGCAGTATGACGCTTACGAGCGCAAGCGGCACGGTGAGGAGAATGAGCGGCGCGGTGAAGCCGGTGTAGGGTATGTCCACCACGTCGCAGATGACCATTGCGGGCACGTTGACGGGGGGAGCCACCATGCCGAGAATGGAGCCCATGGCTATGATGGCGGCCGTTTTGGATTTAGGTATGCCCCACTTGATCATGATGGGCGCGACCAGAGCGCCTACCGATATGGCCGACGCGAGCGACGAGCCCGTGACCATTGCGGGGAACATGATGATTATCATCAGCGCCACGAGCAGCAGGGACGGGTACCGTCCGAGCGCTTTTACCAGCACCGTGCTTATGTATTCCAGCGCGCCGCTTGCCTGCAGAGCACCCATGAACACCATCGCCGTTGTGATGGTAAGAATGGTATCCAGATAGCCGAACATTCCCTCCACGAGGTACCGGATGTCGAACGTGAGCTCCGGATCGGCTATCGCCGCCACGGCCAGACCGACCACCGCGGAGCACATAAGACTGAGTCCCGTGGGAAGCTTGGCCGCCAACAGTAACACAATGAACACTGCAAGCATCACTGCAAAGTACAGCAGTTCAATGTTCCAGAACAGATTTCCCAAATTATTTTTCCTCCTAATAACCCAGGGCTTTGCCGTCGCGGCGAGGGTCTGCGCCGCCGTGATAGCCCTCTTCTTCTACCTTTATGCCCTGAACGCCGCCGAAATAGGGGTCGAGCTGCCGGTCGGAATATACCGCGGCGTCGTATCCCATGGCGGCAAGCCCGGGCAGAAGATTTTTGAGCGCCGCCTCCACTTCGATGGTCTTTGCTGTCCCTTCGGGCTCGTCGCTCGTGGTGAAGCAGTAGACGCGGGGGGCTTCGATGGCCTCCTGCATGTCCATGCCGAACTCCGTCATGTTGAGCGTTACCTGAAGCACCGCCGCGGGTATGCGCGAGCCGCCCGGCGAGCCGAGCGTGGCGTACGGACGCCCGTCCTTGAGAATGACGGTGGGCATCATGTAGCTTGCCGGCTGTTTATAGGGTGCGACCTCGTTTATGCTGCCTTGCTCATACGAGAAGTCGCGCATCTCGTTGTTGAGAAAGAACCCGCAGCCTTCGGGGACTATGCCGCAGCCGAAAAAGTTGTTTATCGTCTGCGTAAAAGTTACTATGTTGCCCGCCTCGTCGATGACGGAAAAGGTAGTCGTGCTCTGATGATCGCCCGACGTTCCGTCCGCATACGTCTGCACCTGTCCGCCGTTGTACGGCGAAGGGTCGCCGTAGGGCAGATCGCCCTGACCGGTGCCGAGGTAGGCGTGCCCGGCGCGGTAATTTTCAAACCGCTCCGCGGCGTATTGCTTGCTGGTCAGCCCTTCCACGGGCACCTGCACGGCGGAAGAATCGGCCATGTACTTTTCCTTGTCGCCGTAGGCAAGCTGCATTACGGTTGCGATGAGGTTTACGTATTCCTCGCTGTTGTGTCCGAGGGCGGCGACGGAGCCGTCGTAGCACTCGAGCATGTTCAGCATTTCGATGAGCATGGTGCCGCCCGTGGACGGCCCTGCGCAGGTGAGGATCTCGTACCCCTTGTACGTGCCCGTGAGGGCCTGCGACTTTTTGGGGTAATTTTCCGCGGCGTAGCGCATGTCGTCCATGGTTATGGAGCCGCCGTGCGCCTGCGAAGCCGCCACTATCTTCTGCGCGATCTCGCCGGTGTAGAACTCCTCCTTGGTGTGGGTGGCAACGTATTCCAGCGTGTCGGCCAGATCGCTCTGAACGAGTATGTCTCCCTCGTACAGCCCCTCTATGCCGTCCGAAAACACGTTCCACACGTCGTCGCCGTTGTAAAGTATCTTGGCCACGGAGTCCTTAATGTTCTGCGAAAGCTCGGGAGTGACCTCTATGCCATCCCGCGCCATGTCTATGGCGGGCTGCATTATCCGCTGCTTTGTAAGCCTGCCCGAGCCTTGCTCCTCTAAAATGGTCAGAAGTCCCGCCACCTGCGTGGGCACGGCCGTCTCTATGCAGGCGTTGTCGGCCGTTATCTTCTCGTACTCGGAATAATCGGTCGACGCGCCCGCGGGGGCAAACTCGCGGAAGTTGTAGTAAAGCGACTGTCCGGAATTGACGTTGTAGGCTATCATCAGCCCGCCGCCGCCCAGTCCGCACGCGTCGGCTTCGGCCACGCCTATGGCAAACGATATGGCCACGGCCGCGTCGAAGGCGTTGCCGCCGTCCTTTAAAACGTCCAGCCCCGCCTTTGCCGCATAGGGGCTGGCGGCGGTGACTATGCCGTTTTCGCCTATGTAGTCGCGGACGGAAAGGTCGGTGAAGTCGCCGCTCTGCCCGGTGTCGGGCAGGTCGCCGCCGCTCCCGTCGCCGCCCTGCGGCGCGCAGGCGCCGAGGGCGCCTGCCGCAAGGGCGGCGGAAAGGAGCAAAGCCGCAAATTTAGATGTGCGTCCCCGCATGTCAGTAAGCCAGCGCCTTGCCGTCGCGGCGAGGATCGGCGCCCGCCCTGAGATTCTGGAAGTTGCCCGACTGGTCGTACTGGAAGGTTATGCCCTGAACGCCGCCGAAGAAGTTGTTGAGCGAGCTGTAGTTATAGACGTAGTAGTTCCTTCCGGACAGGGCGTCACGCACATCCTGCGCAGCCGTTTCGGTGTGGATGAGCTTGTGCGTCTTGTAGGTGGCGCCGCCGGACATGGAGTTGCTGTCGGCCGTGGATACGCAGTAGTTGTAGAACCTGGGCGTTTCGATGGCGTCCTGAATGTCCATGTTGAAATCGATGAGGTTGAGCACCGTTTCGAGCACGGCGGAGCATATCCTCATGCTGCCCGGGGAACCGAGCGTTGCGAAGGGCTTGCCGTCCTTAAGGATTATGGTGGGCATTATGTGCGACACGGGCTGCTTGTAGGGAGCGATGTAGTGCACGCTCTGTTCGGCGTTTTCCTTTACGGAGAAGCTGGTGAGCTGGTCGTTGAGGAAGAAGCCGCAGCCTTCGGGCACGATGTAGTCGCCCCAGAAGTGGTTGAGAGTCTGCGTGATGGAGACGATGTTGCCCTCGCTGTCCGCTATGGAGAAGGTCGTGGTGCCGTTGTCGTCCTCGTGCACGTCTATGCCGTATTCGGCAGTCGCGGCCGCGTCCTGATACTCGAAGGGAGACTTGTCGCCCGAAGCGCCGCCCCAGTCGTAGGACGAGGTGAGACGTATGGTGTCGTCGGGATCATAGAACGTGTCGAAACGCTGCGCCGCGTATTCCTTGTTTGCAAGGCCGTCGATGGGGACGTCCACGAAGGGCTGCCCGGTTGCGGGATTTACGGAGTTGTCGGCTATGTAGTGACGCTTGTCCGCATAGCTGAGCTGAAGGGCCGTGCCGACGATGTGAATGTATTCGTCGGTGTTGAGGCCTATTTCGGCCAGCGTGGTGTTGTTCTTTTCGCAGTAGTGCGAGATCATGTTGAGCGATTCGGCCAGAATTATGCCGCCCGAAGAAGGGGTGTTGGCCGTGTAGATGTCGTAGCCGTTGTACGAGGTGTAGATGGGCTTGCCCTTCTTGGGGTAGTTGTTCATCGCATACGAAAGGTCGGCCTGCGTGATGAAGCCGTCGTTGGCCTCGGAAGCGGCCACTATGGCCTGAGCCACCCAGCCGGTGTAGAAGCCGGCAGCGCCGTTTTCGGCTATTTCGCGAAGAACCTTGGCGTAGTCCTCCTGCACGAGCGTATCGCCCACGCCCAGAGGTTCGATGCCCTCGCCGTTATAGGAGAAGGTCTCCACCGTCTCGTCCAGACCGTAGTCGAGGAATGTGCCTATGTTGATGTTGTCGGCCAGAGTCGCCTCGATGGTGAAGCCCTCTTCGGCCAGCTTGATGGCGGGTTCCATGCACTCCGCAAGGGTGAGGTTGCCGAAGTCTTCGTTTATGGCGCACAGGCCGGCGACCTCGGTGGGAACGCCCGTGGAGTAGATGCCCGTCGTGGGCACGTCGGTGCCCACCGCGTTGTAATAATTTTCGTAGGTGCCCAGCGCGGGAATGAATTCCCTGAAGTTATAGAACACATATTCGCCGGTAGTCGCGTTGTACGCGGTCATTACGCCGCCTCCGCCCACACCGGAAGCATAAGGTTCGGTGACGCCGATCGCAAAGCCGACGGCCACGGCCGCGTCGAAAGCGTTGCCGCCCGCGCGCAGTATGTCGTAGCCCGCCTTGCTGGCATACGCGTTGGCCGAAGCCACCGCGCCGTGCGTGCCGGTAGCGTCGCGCACGCTGAGGTCTGTGTAGACATCCTCGTCGGCCCAGGGATCATCGTCGTCGCCGCCGCCGGGGGTGTCATCGCCGCCGCCGGGGGTGTCATCGCCGCCGGGGGTGTCATCGCCGCCGGGCGTCTGATGCTGATCGTCGTCATCGCCGGCGTCGCCGGAATCCGAACCGGTCGTGTTGCACGCGCAAGCAAATATCATTGCCGGCGCGAGAAGCCACAGCGCTAAGCGCTTAAGGGTAAGTTTGCTCATATATTCCTCCTTGGGTTTATTCGTATCTTCAGAAAAATTTCCACATCGCGCGCAGCTTGCCGGCAAGCACCGCGGCAACGAGCAGATCTGCGCTGCCGCCGATACTTATGCCGTTTGCCACGCACTCGGCGTTGATTTTTCCGAGCTCGGTCTCATCACCGGGATCGACCGAAGAAATACGCTTTTTGAAATACAGATACCTGTCGTAAGAGCCGCTGCGCTTGAGCAGCACGGTATCTTCGGCATTGCCCGCTATGTCGCACAGCGCCGCCCGAAGGCTGCGCGGCGACAGGTCGCCGCCGATAAGTTTTTCGGCCCTGCGCACGGCCGGGAAGCCGTCGGCGGCCTGTCCCCTCGCCCCGCGCACGCCGTACAGGCGAAAGGCCCTTTTGCCGAAGGTGTCCTCGCCGCCCGGCGCGCCAAGCTCGTCGCATACGCCCGCGCATATGTCCGCGGCAACGCCGTACATGTCGTCCGCACGGCCGCGCGCGGCAAGCACCCTTCCCGCCGCCGCAACCAGCAGTCCGGCGACGAATATAAGCCCTTTATAGGCGTTCACCCCGCCGTCGGCCGCATACATGGCGCTTTCGGCCTCGCGGCCGAGCGCGCGCAGCTGCGTAAACGAACCGCCGTCGAATCCCGTCCAGAACATCTCGGCTATGCGCGGCGCCACGGCGTCGCGCGCGAGGAGCATTGTCCGGTAATCCATATCGGCATGCGACCCGCGCGAGGCGGGCGATACCAGCCCGAATTTATCTTCAAGCTTCAGCTCCGCGTCTATCGCGTCCGATACCGCCGCGGCAAGCCTTGAGGTTATGCAGCGCCGCGCGCCGTTCACAAATGCGGACAGCAGCTCGCGCGGGTCGTGCGCGCGCTCCCGCGCGCACACCGCGGCCGGCCGGCCGCACAGATAGCAGGTCCGCGGGCTTCCGCGCGAAACGCTGGAAGCGCCGCCCGGCGGAAAGTAGTCTATGTCTATGAACCTGCCGCCCTCTTCGCCCTCCTCCAAAGCGACGGCCCGGGCCTTTGAAAAGCCCTCGAGGGCCGGCATGAGCGCCGCAAATCCGTCCGCGCCGTCGTCCGCGACGGCGTCTCCGCCCGTGTCGCGGCAGACGAGCGCCGCAAACATGTTGACGAGCAGAAACCCTTCGCCGAGGCGCTTGTCCGGGCCGGGTATGTTGGCCTTGACCGTGACCGCCCCGTCCGTGCGCGCCAGAGCGGCGGCGCGCGCGGCGCGCTCTTCGCGCGCGCGCAGGATGTCGTCCGCGCTACTCATTGCGCGACAGCACCATGCCCCTGAATATCGAATAGTTGTTGCGGGGGATGAATTTCATCGCCTCCTCCAGCCTGCCCTCGGCGATGAGGGCGCGCACCTTTGAGGCGGATATCACTTCGCCGTCCTCCTCGAAGCGGGGGACCACTTCGAGCTTGTTCATGAGTATGCGGCGGAGAGTGTCGTTGTATATGCGCATGTAGGGCTGCGTCTCCGTGCCCACGTAGCGCTTGCGTATGCCCAGACCGGGCATGAAGTAATTGCGGAATATCATCGCGTCGTATTCGGCATATTCGCGGGTGGTTTCGTCCGCCGTCTTCAGAAAGTAGCCGGGGAACGTCGCGCGGGAGACGATGTACTGCGACGAGGGAAGCACAAGCACGTTGTAGCAGGGCTTGAGCGCGAGATATGCCATGGCGTATCTCTCCCTGAAGGTGAAATCAGAACCCTCCTCCTCGACGACGAGCACGAGCACGTACTTGTGCCGTTCGGCCGCGTACTCCACCAGCCGCAGATGGCCGTTGGTGAAGGGGTTGCCGTTCACCACTATGCAGGCCACGTCGTTTTTGCCGCCGTCCAGCCCCAGACCGAACTTGAGCTGAACGCGCATCTTTTCGATCACAGAGCGGATGTCGCCGTCGCCGCCTTCGAGCACGGCCACCTTGCCCGTTTCGATGAGCAGGCTGAAGCCCAGATTTAAAAACACATCGCGGTAGACGGTCTTTGTGAACACCTGATAGTGGTATATGCCCGCGGCGTTGAGACGGTTTATCATCTCCACTACCAGCGTGGCCACGCAGTTTTCGCTCCTGTGTTCGGGGCTGACGGCAAGACATTTCAAAATCCCCTTGCTGGCGGACAGGGTGGCGTAAATCTCCTCCCCGTCCTCCATGTAAAGGGTCTGATCTATATTGTCTTCGTACCTGAGTCCGAACTTAGCGAGGAACTCAACTATGCGCTGCCGCTCTTCGGGCAATATCACCTCTTTTACCATGCGCAAATATCACTCCGCCTGTCTTATTGTATCTATCACCGTTCCGTCCCTGTAGACCACAACGCCGACGGGGCGGCCGGATTTTGTCTCGTGCCTGGGGACTCCCGTTATTTCGTGAGCCTTTTTAAGCAGTTCTTCTATCGTATATATGGGCAGCTTGCTGCCATTGAGCTTTTCCAGAAGGTCGGTGCGCAGCGGATTTATCGCTATGCCCCTTTCGGTGACGAGCACGTCCACGTCCTCGCCCGGGGTGGTGACGGTAGTTACCCGCTCGCGTATTATGGGCAGACGCGACTTGACCAGATTGGTGGTGATCACCGTGACCTTTGCGCCGTGGGCGGTGTCGCTGTGTCCGCCCGAGCCGCCCATGAGCATCCCGTGCGAATCGGTGGTGACGTTGACGTTGAAGTCGGTGTCTATCTCTGTGGCGCCGAGGATAACGAAGTCCAGCTTGTCCGCGACGTTGTCGTCGAAGGGATTGGCGTAGCGCGATCCGCTTATGGCGTGATGGGCTGGATTTGCGGCTATGGAGCGCACGGCGTCCAGATCGAAGCACTGCACGTCGTACAGCTCGTCTAAAAGTCCCTCCTCGAGCATGCGGGTGAAATAGCCCGTGATGCCGCCGGAGGCAAAGCTGCCGCGTATTCCGCGTTCGAGCATCAGTCCGCGCACGTAGTGAGCCACAGCCAGACTGGTGCCGCCCGCGCCCGTCTGCATGGACAGGCCCTGTCTGATGAGCCCGAGCTCGTCTAAAAGTCTGGCGGTATTGCGCGCTATCTTGAGCCCGACGGGATCCTTGGTTATCCTTGTGGTGCCGGACACTATGCCCGCGGGGTCGCCTATTGCGTCCACCTTGAGCACGAAGTCCACATATTTGCCGGCAAGCTGGGGCTGTTTCGCGCTCTCTATCAGGGTGTCGGTCACAAGCACCACCTTGTCGGCATACATGAGATCGCTGACGGCGTATCCGAGACTGCCGCAGGCGCTCTTGCCCTCGGTGCCAGTGCCGTTGCCTTCGGCGTCGACGGCGGGCGCGGCCAGAATGGCCACGTCGATGTGGAGCGCGCCCGACTCTATGGCGGCGGGACGGCCGCCGTGCGTGTGCATGACGCACATGCCCGAAAGCTTGCCGCGGCTGATGGCTTCCGCCACGGGGCCGTTGACGTAGTCGGTGTATATGTCCGTCACGGCGCCGCTTTCGATCAGGTCTACGAGCACCGCGTTGCCGGGGAATATGGAGCTGGGGGCGAGCTTCATGTTTTTCAGCCCCCTCCGCTTTATCTCCTCCGCCACCATGTTGAGCACGAAATCGCCGTTGCGCAGGTGGTGATGGAAGGAGAGCGTCATTCCGTCGCGTATGCCGAGTTTATCGAACATTTCCGACACGCTGTGCAGCATGACGAAGCCGTCCGACGTGGGTTTTTCATCTATGAGAACGCGCTTGCGGGAACGATACGCGTTGCTCCCGCAGAAGGGTTCGTAGCCGTAAGGCACGGCACGTCCTAAACCGTTGTTCATCTGCGCCTCCTAAATCAGATCGTATTTGCGCGCTTTGGCGAGTATCTTCTGCGCCCGCATTATGACGGGCTTATCGACCATCTTGCCGTCCAGCCCGAACACCCCGAGTCCCTTTTCCGCCGCCTTGGCCGCCGCGCCCTCTACGCGCAGCGCCCAGCGTATCTGCGCCGCGGTGGGCACGAACACGTCGTTTATGACGGGTATCTGATTGGGATGAATGGCCGCCTTTGCGCAAAAACCGAGGTTGGCGACAAAGTTGCAGTCCGCCCTCAATCCCTCCATGTCGTTCGTGTCGGTGAAGGGCGTGTCTATGGCGTCTATCTTGCGGGCGGCGCAGGCTGTTGCCATGCGCATGCGTGCATATAAAATTTCGTTGCCCTGCTTTGTTCTGACCACGTCCATGTCGCCGGAAAGATCTTCGGCGCCCAACAGTATGCCGTTTACTCTGGGGCAGGCGGCTATCTCGTCCATCTCCAGAACGGAGACGGCGAGCTCGACGATGGGTATCACCGCCGTCTTGTGTTTTACGCCCTTTTTCTTTTCGGTTTCGGTAAGTATTTTATCCAGTCGGCGGAGGTCTTCCGTCCGCGCCTTGGGCAACACGACGGTGTCCACGGCGTTGCAGACGACTGCCTGAATGTCGTCCTCGAAATACGCCGTATCGGTGCCGTTGACGCGGACGGAGATCTCCATAGGAGAAATATTCTTAAGTGAAGAAAGATACTGCGAAATGAGCGTGCGCGCGGCGTCCTTTTCGGTCATGCTCACCGCGTCTTCGAGGTCGAATATGACCGCGTCGGCGTCGAACACGTCGCTGTTCTGCAGCATAGCCGGATTGTTGCCGGGAATGAACAAAAGGCTTCTTCTCATCTCTGCGCCTCCATCCGCTCCACGGCCGTTATCAGCCTTGCGCGCAGGGTGTAGTCCAGCGCGCCCTTGTCCTCGCAGACCACTTCGACGTTGTCCTTTCCGAGCTCTGCGAGCGTATCTTTTATTACTTTTTCTATCTGCTCGTGAAAATAATCGTAGACGATGCTCTTTACGGTTATCTTCAGGGAGTTGCTCTCCTTTACCGTTATAAGCGCGTCGTTGGATTCGAGCGAGCCGGCAATTCCTCTCTTCATGGCAAGTCCCCGTTAGTTGAGTTATTTGCCTGCCGCAAGTCTCTTGTTGGCGGCGGCGATCACGCGGTTCATTTCGTTTTTGACTATCATGAAGCCTTCGTCCATGCCCATGCCGGGTTTTGCAAGGCACTGTATGGCGCTGCAGGCTATGGCTATGTTGGTGGTGGTCTTTGCGGACACGTCGGTCTCGTTGCAGGTGCCGCCGCAGTAGCTGCCGACACCCTTCTGATTGCAATAGAGAATTGCTTCCGCAACGTTGTTTACGCCGCCGAGGTCAGGCGTCTTTATCTGCAGCACGTGGCCCGCGTGATTGTCGGCAAAGTACTTGATGTCTTCAAGAGTGTTGCACCACTCGTCGGCCACTATCTCCAGCTTCGAGCCTGCCGCAAGCAGCTTTTCGGTGAGCGTCTTTTCGTACTGCATCGTGCCCTCGCGGTCGCCCGTGTCGATGGGGCCCTCGATGCGGATGCGGAAGGGCGCCGCCTTCTTTTCGCACTCCAAAAGATATTCAAACATCTTGTCCACGTCGTAGTTGAAGGCTATGCCTATCGTGCCGTACACGTCGATGTGCAGCACGGGGTCGTAATGCTCGTCGGCGCGGTAGCGCAGGATCCTGTCGCGCAGCCAGCCTATGTACTGCAAAAGTATTTCGCCGTGTTCGCCCAGCTTGGTGCCCACGTGATTGATGAGCGCGTGGGGCAGAACGTCGGCCTGCTTGATTATCATCTTGTCGGCGTTGTCGTATCTGTCGTCGCCCGACTGCGTGAATACGGGTATTGGACGGTATTCGTCCTTTTTGATGTTATACTCTTCGCGTATCACCTCCGCCATGGTTATGCGGCGGCTGTTGGCGGTGGCGTTGAGAAGTGCCTGCGTTATGCCGTAGCGTATGGCCGTGTGCAGGCGCTTGCCGTCGATATGCATTCTGTCATACTTTTCGGCCAGAGGACGGAATTTTGCCACGTCCTCGCCTATGAGCTGCGGAACGATGTTCTTTTCCATGAAGGGAATGAAGTCGCTTGCCAGAAAGAGCGGGTCGCGGCCGCCCGCGCCAGAATACTGCACGGCCGCGCAGTCGCCGTATCCTATGGTGCCGTCCTCAAGGACGAGCTGGATGGAGATGGCTTCGCCCGTCTGACGTATGGAGCGGAAACCTTCGGTGAGCGGCTGTCCGACGTACATGAACCCGTCGTGCTGCGCACCGGCCTTGATGGCCTTCTGGTCGTCGAAATAAAAGCCGGTGTATGATTTGGTAAGAATGACATCAACAATTTTCATCTCTTTGTGCTCCTGAAAATATTTATTGGCTTTTAAATGTTTTTCGTCTTTCGCCGGGGCGAAAGACGGAGGGCGCCCTCCGTTTATTTGTTATGTTGCCCATGCGGACGGCATCTTATCCCGTCCGCCGGGTGAAAGGCGCCGCCTGTCGTCAGTCGTTGTATTTGGGCCTGCCGATGAGGTGACCTTCGCTGACGGCGTACACGTCGTCCACGGTCAGCTGGAATGTGACGGGGCGTCCTTCGGACGCGGCGCGCTCGGCTATCTTCTTTTTATGGAACTCCTTTATGTCGTCCGAGAAGGCAAGCTTGCCGAATTCGAGTATGCGGATGCAGCCGTCGTTGTCGCGCGCGGGAAGAATGAGACCCGCATTGTATTTGCTGGGCGCGAAGGGCACGTCTATCATGCCGAGCTCAAAGGCCTTAACCACGCCCTGCGCAAGGTCGCCGTCGCCCACGCGGTAGACCGCGTCCATAAGACAGTTGACTTCGCGCTCTATCTGGTCCATCTCGTCGCGGAGAGCCTGACAGTCGGGGAACTTCTGATCGCACAGCAGTCTGGTGACTATCTTGGAGGCCTTTATGCCCGAGCCGTTGGCTTCCTTTGTGGGGATGCCTATGGATTCGTGAGGGGATTTGGTTATCATCTTCGTGGCTCCGGACAGCGCGCCAACGACCGAGCTCATGGATATGAGTCCCATCGCCTCCGCTTCGTCCTGCGGGAAGCCGCCCATCCACTGGTGGAACACAGTGGTGACCACCACGTCGTGATAGCCGTATTTGTTCAGATATTCGTCCGTCTGCTTCTGCAGCGTGCGTATGGCGGCGATATCCTGTATGACGTTGCCGCCCATGCCGTAGCCGACGGTTATGTTCTTTACGCCCTGTTCGGCGGCGAGCAGCGCTTCGATGATGCCTATCGCATTGGATATCGAGGGGGGAACGAGCGTGCCCGTGAGCGGCCCGAAGGGTTCGCGGTTGATGGTGACGCCGTGTTCTTCATAGTAGCCGACGAGCCTGTCGCAGTACTGCCAGTATTTTATGGTATCCTCTATGGACACGCTCTTGGCATAGGGCACGTTATAGGAGATGGCTCCGCCCTCGTTGGAAGTCCAGCCGGCGGCATGCACCACTTCGGCCAGCAGTCTGGCGTCGGGCGTGCCGTGGCGGGCCTGAAGGGGGACGTTTACCGCGTCGTACACCCTTTTGCAGCCCGTAACGCCGTGGTTGACGGCGGGGAAGCCGTTGAGCAGCGCCCTGCCTATGCCGGCGCTCTCCTCTATGCCCTTTTCCGCTTCGGCATACCTGTTCTGACGGGTATAGCTGTCTATGGTGGAGGGCAAAAAGTCGGCGCCGCTCTTTTCGAGGTACTGCATGAGCTCGATGTGCTTTTCTATAACGGGCACGCCCGCGCGGGGCTGTACCAGCGTGCGCGAGCCCTCCCTTTTGGCCTTTTCAAGCTTTTTTGCAAAGTTCTTTTCGTCGGGAACGCTCTTTAAAAATTCCACCGCCTTATCGAGGTTGAGCTGGGGGTCGCTGCCCGTCTTCCAGCTTGCAAGCACCGCCTTTCTCTCTGCGAGAAATTCCTTTTCGGTCAGTTTCTTGTTTTTTACCATATCTGTCACCTTATAGTTGATTTTAATAATTTGATGATCGCACGGCTATACGCACGCGCCCGCCGCGGCAAACTGCGCGGCCGGACTTTCGCCCGTCTCCTCCGCGACCGGCCCGATGGGCTTTAAATGCTTTTTCATTATCCTGAGCGCAAGCAGAGGATCTATCTCGCTCAGAAGGCCCATTGCGGCCAGAATATAGTCGGCGTCCAGAAGATACTGCGGGTGCATGGGGCGAAGCTCCAGCGGTTTGGACATGGTGTATTCCACCTTTTTGAGGATGGAGTACGGGTCGTTGTTGCGCACGAGCACGCCGCCCGTGCCTATCACGTAGCGTATCTGACTGAGATCCTTGCCGTACTGATTGTATATCATGCCCATGGGGGTGTACATTTCTTCCATTCTGCCGACGTGGCGGCTCATGGCTTTGTCTATGCAGATCTGGCCTATTATGCGGTCTATCTTTTCCTCGTGTTGGTTTACGGGGATATTGTCGACGTGTTCGTGGCGGTAGGTCAGTTCCTTGTTGAGGTCCACGCCCTCGTCGGCGTTGTACAGGCGTATCTCCTCGGCGGTGAGCGAGGAAAGCACGCCGAGCGCCGAGTAGCGCATGCCGAGGTCGCCTTCCACCGTGCGCTTTGCATAGGGCTCTTCAAGCCCCTTTAAAACCACGTCGCTCCGCTTGGCCGAAGGCGAGCTCATGGAATACATGTCCGTGGTGGCGCCGCCTATGTCGGCGAGCACTATTTCGCCCAGACCGGGTTCGTGCATGTATCCTCTGGAAAGAAGCTCCGACGCCTGAAGCACCGCCTCGGGAGTGGGAAGTATAACTTTGTCTATCTCCCTCTCTATCTTTTTGATGCCCTTGGCCTCTATTATCTTTTTAAGGAATATCTCCCTTATCTTTTCCCTTGCGTCGGGGATGTTCAGAACGTTCAGGCGGGGCATGACGTTTGCGCACATGTACTCGTCGAGACTGTACTTTTTAGCCATCTCCATTATCTCGTCGCGGCAGTTTTTGTTGCCTGCGTAGATTATGGGTATGCGTATGCCGTTTTCGGCCAGCTTGCGCTCGTTGTAAAGCACGCACTCCGAATTGCCGCCGTCGGTGCCGCCGGACAGGAGGATGATGTCTATCTTTTTATCCTTTATCTTCTGGATATCCTCGTTTGTCAGGTGGTGCGAAAACGCAAGGTCCACCTTGGCGCCCGCGCCGAGACAGACGCGCTTTGCCGCCTCCAGCGTAAGTTCGTCGATGAGGCCTATGGCCGCCATCTTAAGTCCGCCGGCAGCCGAGGAGCATCCGATTATCTTGTCGAACTTCACCTCGCCGCCCAGCTTTTCGTGTATTATCTTCAACGCGTTTTCGTAGCCGACGGTGATATCCGTGGCCACGGTGGTAAAATGACTCGCCGTTGCGATGATATCCTCGGCTTCGGTATCAATCGCCGTAAGTTTGGTGAACGTCGAACCAAAATCGATCATCAGGTAGCGGCTCATATTTTACTCTCCCAAAACTTCCACTATATCCGGAAGGGTCTGTTCTATGGGCGTTCCGGGCGGATATACCCTGTTGAAGCCCATTGCGTAGAAACGCTTTTTAACTTCTTCGAAATCCTGCTTTCCGACTACTATGTTTCCGCCGACGAACAGGGGAATGTCCTTGAGACCCGCCTCTATGCACTTGTCGCGCATGCCGCGGCAGTCGATCTCTCCCTGACCGTAGAGCGAAGACACTAAGATCAGGTCGGCGTTGGTCTCTATCGCGGCGTTTATGAAGTCCTCCTGCGACGAGAGCACGCCGATGTTGACCACGTTGTAACCGTGGCTCTTCAGCACGTACTCGATGATCTTGTTGCCGACTGCGTGAACGTCTGCACCGATCACCCCGATCACGATGGTTTTCATGCTCTTCTCCATAATTTTTTCAGCTGTTTTTGCCCGTTCGGACAGGCGGCCCGTTCTCCGGAAAACGGCGCACTATCCGCCTTGCAGATTAATTTTATACCGTCTGCAGAGCCGTTTTCAATAGGCGCGTCTGTAAAATGTTTGTAAAGTTTAAAGGCATGAAATGTAAAGTTTCATCATCTTTTACAATTAATGTTTTATTGGCCGACAATAAATGTTAACAGCTACCATTTATGTGATTTTTATAACTAATAAGCCGCCGCGGGGACGCGCACGGAAAGCACTGCCGCAGCATGGGGCGGACGGGGGCGGACGCCGCCCGCAAAACGGCAAAAAAAAAGCCGCCGCAGGCGGTTGGCCTGCGGCGGCCGCAACGCGCGGTCGGCGTCGCGATTTATTGCTTTGAAAATGCGGAGCGGTATCTGTCGATACACTTTTGTATTATGTCCATGGCCGCGCCGCGATGGCAGATCTCCTGCACGGTGGTGACCTTGTGTTCGAGCATCTTGTACACTTCGAAAAAGTGCATCATCTCCTCGAAGATGTGTCGGGGAAGCTCGCGTATGTCGTCGTACTCCCTGTAAGTGGGGTCGCCCTTGGGCACGGCTATTATCTTTTCGTCCAGTTCGCCGCTGTCCGTCATCTTTATCACGCCTATGGGCACGCACGTGACCAGCGTCATGGGATATATGGATTCGTTGCACAGCACCAGAACGTCCAGAGGATCGCCGTCGTCCGCCAGAGTGCGCGGAATGAAGCCGTAGTTGGAAGGATAGACCGTGGACGTGTACAGTATGCGGTCCATGCGCAGCAGACCCGTCACCTTGTCCAGCTCGTACTTGACTTTGCAGCCGCGCGGAATTTCGATGAGCGCTTCGAATTCCGCAACTTTTATCCGCTCTTCGGATATATCATGCCATATATTCATACCTACCCCCTTTCGGGCCATGCCGCAGGGCGGAAGGCGGGCCCAGGCCGCGCCTGCATGCATCGCTCATGTTTATAATGTTATGATATCACAATTTTTGCGCCGTGTAAACAGCAGGCGGGTAAAGATATGGTAAATTTCCGCCGGCGCGGCGGGGCAATGCACAGCGCATATGCGCCGGCGAATGCAGGACGGCGCACAAAAAAAGCCCGGGCTGCACGCTCCTTCCCCCTTTTGTCAAAGAGCAAAGAGCGCGCCCGCGCGGAGCGGCAGGCTCCGCGCGGGCGCGCGAACATTAATTATATACGATATAAGATATGCGATGCACAAAATAATTTATGCAAATACAATCCGGGCGGCAATATGCGGCCGAAACGCACCGTTCAAGCACGGAACGGCGCGGCAAGCGGACGCCGCATGACGAAACTCGCCGTCGACGCGGGCGAGCGGAGCAGCCCCGGCGGTGCGGCGGCAGTCAGACGCCGGATATGTCCGCGGAAACGGCAAACAGCTCGTCGCCGCAGGCGGCGAACAGCTCCGCCGCGCCGGCATCCGCCGCAAATCGAGCGCAGATGCCGACAGTGCAATCGCTCCCGTCTTCAGGGACGGAAAAGACCACGCGGACGAGCAGGGTCGTCTGCCCGCCGTCGCCCGCGCACGAGGATGAAAAATTGCAGGCGAGAGGTTGTCCCTGCGCAGATGCGGAAACCGACACAACGGCTTCGCGCAGAGCGGTGTCCGCCGCGGCAAAATTTTCGGCGATATCCACGCGGGCATAGGATACGGTAACGGAAAGGCAGGCTTCGCCCGTTATGCCCGCCGCCGCGAGCGCGGCTCCGTCCACGGCGTAGTCCGCTTGGAGGGGCGATATGCCGTATGCGTTGCCGGCGGGCGGCGTCACGCAGGAAGAGAGTATGTCGGCGGCGCGGCGCACGCCTTCGCCGCGCGCTCCCGCAGCCGCCGAACGGTCTGTTTCTACAATATACGCCGCCATGCCAGCGGCCGCGCACGCAAGGCACGCGGCACACGCAAACAAGACAAAAACTTTCTTCATGCTCCCCTCCCGGCGGCCTGACCTGCGCGCTTGCCGGAAACCGCACATCCGGCGTCAGACGGCCGCCCCGCACAAGTTTGCCGCGGCAATCCTGTAAGAAAGACGACGCGGAGCGCCGCCGCGCATGCCGGTCATAAAAGCGCGGCGCGACAGAGCGCGCCGCTGCCGGATTTTTGCAACCCGGTCGCAACCGTCAGTTGCCGCAATGTCCGCCGCAGTCGCCGTGACTGTGACAGTCGTGCCCCTCTTCATGGTCGTGATGATCGCAGCGCACGTCGGGGTCGTAGCCGAGGTTGCCCGCAAGATATGCCGCAACGGCCTCGTCCGCGCCGCCAGAGACACCGCCGTAGAGCCTGATGCCCGCCTGCGCGAGAGCGGCCTGCGCTCCGCCGCCTATGCCGCCGCAGATGAGCGCTTCCACGCCGCGCGCCTTTAAAAATCCGGCAAGCGCGCCGTGGCCGCTGCCGTCGGTGCCGACGACTTCGGACGACTGCACCTTGCCGTCGGAGACTTCGTAAATTTTGAACTGTTCGGTGTGGCCGAAGTGCTGAAAGACCAGACCGTTTTCATATGTTACCGCTATTTTCATGATAAAACACCTCTCACAATATATTTATTTTGCCCGGCTCGCGGGCAGGCATTTGCGGGTCAGAAGATGTTGTCTATAAATTCGCCGGGGTCGAACAGCTCGATATCTTCCAGCTTTTCGCCCACGCCCGCAAACATTACGGGTATGCCCAGCTCGGAACAGAGCGAAATCACAAACCCGCCCTTTGCCGTGCCGTCCAGCTTGGTTAAAACTATGCCGTCGAGTTCCACGGCTTCGTCGAACACTCTGGCCTGATTGACGGCGTTGTGTCCGGTGGTCGCGTCCAGCACGAGCAGTTTGTAAAAATTGGCCGAAGGCCATTCGCGCTTCACCACCCTGTCCATCTTTTTAAGCTCTTCCATTAGGTTAGCCTTTACGTGCAGACGCCCGGCGGTGTCTATTATCACCACGTCGGTCCCCCGCGCCTTGGCGGAGGACAGGGCGTCGAACACCACGGCGGAGGGATCGGAGCCCTCCTCGTGCTTGACTATGCGCACCTTGGCGCGCTCCGCCCATATGGCGAGCTGATCGCTTGCCGCCGCGCGGAACGTGTCGGCCGCGGCCACGGTGACGGACTTATGCTGTTTTAAAAAGTAATTGGCCAGCTTGCCGACCGTGGTGGTCTTGCCGACGCCGTTTACCCCCACGAGCATTATCACGGCGGGATAACCGAGTTGCGGCACCTCGGCTTCGGTCAGCTTTTCTTCAAGCACGTCCTTTAACAGGTCGACGATATAGTCCTTGTCGCGAAGCTTTTCCTGCCTGACCTCAGCGCGGATCTCGTCCACTACCTCTTCGGCGGTGTTGAGCGAAATGTCGGAAGAGATGAGTATCTCCTCAAGCTCTTCATAGAACTCGTCGCCTATCTTGTTTTTTGCAAACAGCGCGCCGAGCGCGCCGCCCAGCGCTTCCCTCGTCTTTTTGAGAGCGCCGGCTATTTTGGAAAATATGCCCATATATATATGCTCCTTTAACGCGCATCGTGCATTAGAGGCCATGCACCGATGCGCAGTTATCTGAGGGCTCTGCCCTCTACGGCGCAATCTTCAGCGCCCTGCATTTTTATAATTGCGCCGTATTCACCCGCCGAGGCGCAGGTATGCGCAAATTGTGGCGCGCTTGCCGGCGGAATGAATCCGCCTTGCGCACGTGATTTATTTAACGCGCATCGTGCATTAGAGGCCATGCACCGATGCGCAGTTATCTGAGGGCTCCGCCCTCTACGGCAACGTTCCGTTGCATCAGATTCCGCGAACGGGCGTTTTTTCATTCCCGTTATCCTCTCGCGGCCGGCAGTGTTCCGTTGCATCACATGCAGCGAAACAGCGTTCCGCTGTACCATATCCCGCGAACGGGCGTTATCTCATTCCCGTCATCCTCTCGCGGCCGGCAACGCTCCGTTGAAAAGCTTGGTAGCGTTTACATTGTCTGTGCGCGGCCGACATCGCATTTTGCGCCGCCAAAACGCCGGCTCCGCATTGCGCATTTGCGCTCGATCGCCTGCCGTCAGGCCACCGTGTCGCCGCCGAGACGCGATTCGACTTCGGAGATCTTGACGGAGACTATCTTGGATACGCCCTTCTCCTCCATGGTGACGCCGAACAGCACGTCGGCGTTTTCCATGGTGGGCTTGCGGTGGGTGATGACTATGAACTGGGTCTTTTCGGCAAATCGTTTCAAATAGCGGGCGTACCTGCCAACGTTGGCTTCGTCCAGTGCGGCTTCGATTTCGTCGAGCACGCAGAAGGGCATGGGGCGCATCGCTATGATGGCGAACAGTATGGCAATGGCCGTGAGCGCCTGTTCGCCGCCCGAAAGCAGCGAAATTTTTGAAAGCTTTTTGCCGGGAGGCGAAGCGATTATCTCCACGCCGGCGTTCAAAGGATCGTCGCAGTCGGTGTAATCGAGCTGAAGCTCCGCCCGTCCGCCGCCGAAAAGCTCCTTGAAGGTGCGCTGGAAATTTTCGTTTATCGTGTTGAAGCCCTCGTTGAATATCTTCAGCATTTCGTCGCGTATCTCGTTCAGCGCGACGGTGAGGTCCTCTATGCCCTTTTCGAGGTCGGTCTTGTCCTGACACATCCTGTTGTAGCGCGCGGAAACTTCCTCGTATTCCTCCACGGCGTTGTGGTTGACGGGACCGAGCATGGTGAGCTGACGCTTGTAGTTGGCTATGGCAGAAGCCGACTGCGAGATGTCGTAGCCTTCCTCCCTGTATTCCAGACAGCTTTCGTAGTCGAGGTTGTATTCTTCGGCTATGCGGCTCTGAAGATTTTCGAGGTCGGAATCTATCTTCTGCAGCTGCAGTTCGGCGGAGTGAAGTTTTTCCTTGCACTTTTCGCTGTCGTCGTAAGTCTGCAGGCGGGCGGCGTCTATCTGTTCAGTGCGCGCGTTGAGCGAGCGCTTCGTCTCCTCCAGTTCGCCGATGTCCTTAAGTATCCTGTCCAGCTCCTCCCTGTCCTCGGTGGAGAGAGCGGCGCGGGCCGCCTTTGCGGAGAAATCTTCAAATTCAGACTGCATGCCGGGCAGCAGCGCTTCGAGCGAGGCCACCTTGGCGATGAGGTCGGCCCTCTCCGCCGAGAGACGGGCAACGCTTTCGCCGCTGTTTTTTACCGCCGACCGGAGCGAAGCGAGATCTATCTGATAGCCGTTGAGCTTTTCCACCTTTTCGTTGCGCTCGGCAATGAGCTTGTCGTACTTGACCGACATGTCGTCCATCTCCGAAGAGACTTCGTCCGACTGCTTCGTCAGCGTGCTGGCGCCGGCGGAAGTGGACGAATATTTATCGTCCAGCTCGGCCAGTTTCTGTTCAAAGGCGCGTTTGGACTGGGAATATGCCGCGTACTCGCTCTCCTTGTCGGTGACGTTCACCAACAGACCCGAAGCCTTCTGCGTGCAGGCGGCCAGTTCGTTGCCGGCGTTTTGCAGCCGCTCGCGCAGCTGTTCGCGCTCCTCCGCGGCCCTGTCCCTGTCCTCCAGCGCGGCCGCCTTGCGGCTCTCCGCGCGGGCGAGGGCCGAGCGCTTGCTCTCTATCTGCTCCTCGATCTCCTTCAAATTGCGCTCGTTGGCCAGAAGGTTGGCCGAATTTTCCCTGCGCGAACCGCCCGTCATGGAACCTGTAGTAGAGATGACGTCGCCGTCGAGAGTGACTATTTTGAACGCGCGGGGATATTTGCGGGCGATGGCCGTGGCCGAGCGGATATCGTCGCATATGAGCGTGTTGCCCAAGAGATTGTGTATTACGTTTTCGTACTTTTTATCGTATGAAACGAGGTCGATGGCAAAACCGACCGCGCCGGGCTCGCGCCGGGCGGACTTTATCTGCTCGTTTTCGTAGCGGGGACGCAGAGCGTCCACGGGCATGAAGGTAACCTGCCCCGCGCGGTTGTTTTTAAGGTAGAGTATGAGCGCCTGCGCGTCCTCGCGCGTGGCGGTGATCACGTTTTGCATCGCGCCGCCGAAGGCCGTTTCGATGGCCACCTCGTATTCGCGCTGCGTGGTTACCACGTCGGCTATGAGCCCCATTATCTTTTGGCCGAGCGCGGGATTGTCGCGCGCATCGCTCATCAGGCGTTTGACCGAATATATGTAGCCTTCAAAGCGGTCGCGCAGGGCCTGATGGGTCTTGAGCGTTTCGCCCAGCGAATTTATAGCCGCGCGCACGGAATACACCTCGGATATCAGCCTTTGAAGCTTTTCCTCGGTCTCCCTGACCTTTGCGTCGGCATCGGCGACGAGGGTGTTTTCGCTGCCGAGCAGCTCGTTGAGCCTGTTCTGTTCGGCCACGGCCTCGTCGTACTGCGCCTTGAGCGCCGCGTGCTCGTCCTTTATGCGGGACATTATCTGCTCGACCTCGTCTATCCTGTCGCGGATGAGATCCTTCTGTGCGGACAGCGAGCCCATGCTCTCCTTGATTGCGGACAGGTCCTTGAAGGTATCCATTACCTTCTTGCGGTGTTCGCCCGTCATGTATTCGTAGCTCGATATGCTCTCCGAAAGGCCGGCTATCTCGGCTCGCAGCTTTTCGCACGCTTCCGAAAGCCCGTCGGCGCGGGCGCCGTTCTTGCCCGCATAGTCCTCGGCGCGCTTTATCTCCCTGTCTATTTCGCCTATGCGCTTGGAGGAGTATGCTACCTCCTCCTGCGCCTGCTGCAGCTTTGCCTTGACGGCGTTGGCCTTTTCCTTGAAAACCTTGCTCTCGCCCGAAGTTTCGGCTATGCCGACGGAGTAGCTTACGCGCTTGTCGTTCAGCGCCTTGAGCCGCTCGTCGGCCGAAGAAATCAGGCTGCGGCACTCGTCGTGCTCCTTGAGCAGGTCGGACGACAGCTGCGCAAGCCTGTCTATCTCGGCCGAAAACGCGGTCATCCTGCTCTTTATCCTGCCGCGCTCGCCCTCGGCGGTGTCGTGGCGGTATATGTATGTGTTGACCTCATGATGGCGGAGCTGCGAATACAGCTCGCGGTATTTGAGGGCGTTTTCGGCGGCCTTGGCCAGGGGGTTGAGCTGGCGCTCCACCTCCTGCATCCTCTGCACGAACACGAACAGATTGTCGCGCGCGGCGGCGAGACGACGCTCCGCTTCGGCCTTTCTGTCCTTGAAAACTATTATGCCCGTCGCCTCCTCGAATATCGAGCGGCGCTCCTCCGGGCGGGAATTCATTATCTGCGCGATACGGCCCTGACCTATTATGGAGTAGCCCTCCTTGGCCGCGCCGGCGCCGTGCAGAAGAGCCGTCAGCACCTTCATTCTGGAAGGCTGGCGGTTTAGAATGTATTCGCTTTCGCCGTCGCGGTAGAGCCGGCGGGTCATCTCCACCTCGTCGCAGTCGATGTCGAAAATGCGGTTGGTGTTGTCGAAGGTGAGCGTGACCTCGCAAAAGGACATCTTTTTGCGCTTTTCGGTGCCGTTGAAGATGACGTCCATCATCTGCGTGCCGCGCATCTGCTTGGCGGATTGTTCGCCCAGCACCCAGCGTATGGCGTCGGCAACGTTGCTCTTGCCGCAGCCGTTGGGCCCGACAATGCAGGTGACGCCGTCCGAAAGGTTGATTTCGGTGGGGTCGGCAAAGGATTTGAATCCGACGAGTTTTATGGATTTGAATTGAATCATATGTTTCCTCTTTGACGCGGTGCGCGCGCCCTGTGCCGGGCGCGGCCCGAACGCGGACCGACGGCCCGCGCGCTATTCCCCGAACAGAGTTTCGCACGCCGCTTTGGCCGCGGCGCGGCGGGCGGCGGCGGTGTTGGGCCCTCGGCCGTAAAAGCTCATGTCCCAAGCCCTGACCGTCACAACGAAGTCGTGTTCGCCGTCCCTGCCCTCGTCCAGCCCGTGGCTGTAGACGGGCAGCGGCAGCCCCCTGCCCTGCAGGGCCTCCTGCAGCATGGCGATATAGTCCTTTTCGCGCCTGTCGAAATCGAGCGTGCGCAGTATGAAGTCCTTTGCCGCGCGCATCCCGCCGTCGAGATATATCGCGGCGGCCACGGCTTCGTACGCGGAAGGCACGGCCTTTTTGTTGGCAAACACGCCCTTGGGTCTGATTATTGCCGCGTCCAGCCCGAGCGCGCGCGAAACTTCGGCCAAAGCCCGGTCGTTGACCACGGACTTTTTCCGGGCGGTGATGCCGCCCTCGTCCAGCCCCTGCAGATAAAATTTTTCCGCGACCACGAAGCCTATGAGCGAATCGCCGAGGCACTCCAGACTTTCGTTGTTGAAATGTTCGTCCGCGCCCTTTAAGGTGAGTGCGCGGCGCAGCAGTTCGCCGTCGGCAAACTCATAGCCGAGGGCGCGCTCGACGTCATTCATCTTCCTGCGGAATAATCGAGGACAGATCGGCTTCCGCCAGCAGGCTTTCCACCTTGCCGATCAGCCCCGAGCGATACAGCTCCGCCGCCTTGTGCACGGCGTTGCATATGGACACGGCCGACGAAGAGCCGTGATTTTTCACCACCACTTTTTTCACGCCCAGAAGCATCGCGCCGCCGGCGGCCTCGAAGTCGAGATCCGCGCGCATGCGCGCTATGGCCTTTTTGCAGAGCAGCGCGCCTATCTTGGAGCGGGTATCCGCCATGAGCTGCTTTTTCATGGTCTTGAGTATCATTTTGGCCGTGCCTTCCATGGTCTTAAGGGCTATATTGCCCGAAAAACCGTCCGAAACGACCACGTCGACGTCGGCGGTGTTTATGTCCCTGCCTTCGATGTTTCCGATGAAATTTATGCCTTTCATCCTCTTTAAGTACTTATAAGCCGTCTGATGGACGGGATCGCCCTTGTGCTCCTCCGCGCCGTTGTTCAGAAGCCCGACTTTGGGCTCCTTAACGCCGAGGCCGACGGCGGCGTAGGCGCTGCCCAGCAGGGCGAACTGGCAGAGCATGGAAGGCTTGCATTCGGCGTTGGCGCCGCAGTCGCACAGCACCACCATTTTGCCGTTTACGTTGGGCACGGCCGGCGTGAGCGCGGGGCGCTTTATGCCGCGTATCCTGCCCAGTATCAGCTGACCGCCCACTATGGTAGCGCCGGTGGAGCCGGCAGTGACGAGCCCGGCGACGTCGTCCTGTTTTTTGAGCATCCAGAACGCCCGCATGAGCGAGGAATCCTTTCTCTTTACGGCCTCGGTAGGGATGTCGTTCATGCCTATCACGTCGGGACAGTCCACTATCTCCAGTCTGTCCGCGGGATAGACGCAGTCCTTTAAGCAGGCTTCGAGTTCGGACTTTCTGCCCGTAAGGATGATGTACAGTTTGTCGTCCTCGTTGAGGGCGCGGGCCACGCCCGCGCATGTGCTGGCGGGGGCGTTGTCGCCGCCCATTCCGTCCACTATTATTTTGTCCATGAGTAAAAACCCCCGGTCAGGATTATTGTCTGCGCCGGCCGGCCCGCCCGCGCCGCGGGCGGACAGCCACCGTCCGCTTATATGATTATATCATATAACACGCCAAAAGACAATTGTTTTGGCCGCCCAATATGGCGGCGGCGCCAGGGGGGTATAGTTTTACAATGGTATAGAACAGTAAAGGAACTGCTCTATACCGTTTTTTTATTGTTCTAATACGGGCGGCGGCATTACGCAAAGGAGAAACGGAAATGAAATTTAAAATTAACAGGAACACAAATGTGCGTGTAGCTGTGGACGACAACGGTAAAATTCTTGCATTCTTCGGAGTTGCGGCAGATTTACTTAAAGCAAATTTATTGCTTGAGGTTCAATCTGGGTTTGAGAATAATGTTATCACTATTCAAGCCCCTGATTATGACATTGTCGAGCATGAGAGTATTGACGACGCGAAAGAGTATTTGAGAGTAGTTTGTCGTTAAGCAATTTAATTAAAAGCTGTGCTAACGGCTATACGGGCAAATAAACAAAAGTGAGGTATCGAAACAATGTTAAACGGAACGGACAAGTACATTGAGACGGTCGCATATCTCGGCAAGTTATACGACCATATAAACGCCGAACTGTTCGGCGGGGAGCTTGTAAAGCCTGTAATCACTGTGCAGACGGACGAGCGCAATAAAACAAATGGCTGGTGGTCGCAGGGCAAAGTTTGGCGTGAAAACACCGACGACGACGGCGAACACGAACTGAATATGACGGCACAGCAGCTTCACCGCCCTATTGGTGAGATATCGGCAACACTGATACACGAAATGTGCCATCAGTTTGCGACGGTTCACGAAATGAAAGACACGTCGCGGTCGGGTAACTACCACAACAAGCTATTCAAGAAGATAGCCGAAGAACATGGCTTAAAGGTTGAGTGCGTGGCAAAAATCGGCTGGTCGCATACGACATTGACGGACGAAACGGCGGCAATGATAGCCGAATTTGCGGCGGCAAACCCGCCTACGGTCATTTATCGCTTACCCGTTATGAAATGTCAGATAACGAAGAACACGAGCACGCGCAAGTATATTTGCCCCATATGCGGGCAATCGGTCAGGGCGACAAAGCGCGTAAACATTATGTGTATGGACTGCAATGCTCCTATGGTTGAGGAAGAATAAAGGACGGTGGCGAAAATGAATAAAACACGGCGTAATGAACTTTACAAACTGATTGAACAGTTACAAGATATACAAACTGCCATTGAGCAGTTGCGCGACGAAGAACAGGAATATTACGATAATATGCCCGCGGGCATACAGGAAAGCGAACGCGGCGAAATTGCGGGCGATAACATAAATAATATGGACTATGCCCTTGATAGCCTTAGTGAAGCTATTGAAAATCTTGAAGCGGCGACAGAATAAAGACGGCTTTCCATAGCCCGAGCAATCGGGCATTCCTCCTGTAAAGCGGGGTGACCTCTGCACCCCGCCATTATGGGGACATAGCCCAAAGGAGCGCGGCAAGCGTTCGTGCAAGGGTGGCGTCTTGCAGTCCCCACCACTCCCCGTAAGGGGGCAAAAATCGGACGGCTGGCAACCGACTGCCAAAGGAGATTATTAAAATTATGGCAACTGAAAAGAAGGCAACGAACGGAACTATGGAACAGGTAGCGGAAATGAGGAACGGCAATTTTGTAATACGCCGTGAACCCGTGCTCGATAAGCGCGGCAATCAGTACGTGACGAATGACGGCAGACTTTACTTTAAGTATAAGCTCTGCGGCACATTGCGCGGTCGTCGTATTGCTGTTGATTTCTCGCCGAAGGATAAGGGCGGTTATGTCCCTCTCGATTTGGTCTTTGACGTAAGCCCCGCCGCCGAACTCGATATTATCGACAAGGTAACGGAGTTCAACGGCAAGAAACAGCATACCACCGTTTACACAGTCAACACCGTAGACGAAAACGGCGTTGTATGGCACGCCGAAGTCAAGCCGACGGGCAAAAGCGACGTCGACCTGCTCACTATGCTTATGAATATGGTCAATAAACAGATACGTACCGTTGAGGCAGACCCCGAAACGGCGGCATAAAAGATAGATACCGTCAACCCGTCTGTGGAAAACTCCGCAGGCGGGCAGACGGCTATATATCATTTCTTAACAGTAAAATTCCCTGTAAGGGTGTTGCTCTCTGCAAGGGTGTTAAATAAGGACAATAAGGAAACGAGGTGTAAAAAATGAAAGGGTTTTTGGAACTTACAATGTGGAGTAACAACAAGGCGCGTGAACGGTGTATGGTACCTGTACGAATTGTAACGGGCGTGATTGAGGACAAAGACGGAACATTTGTGGAAACGGGGCTTGACGAAAAGGGCAAAGGCACGGGCATATTTGCAGCCGAAAGCTATGACGAAGTAAAACAAAAAATAAAAAATTGCGAGGTTTAATTCATATGGCAAAGAGAAGTTATTCAGCCAAAGAGCGCAAAGCGTACCATATGGGGCGTGCGTATGCCGCGGCAAAAGCGGGCAAGCGCGTAAATTGTCCCGATAGCAAAAGCAAACAGTCTTTCCGCAACGGCGTGAACTCCGTCTGCGGCAAGGCGACAGGTAGGAAGAAAAAGACAAGCGGCAAAGGCGATATGTGCCTTGTCGTGGACGGGAACGGCGTTGTGGTCGGCAAACTGAAATGTTGAGGTGTTGTTATGATTACAAAAAGAGATTTACAAGCCGAAGTCGATAGGCTGAACGAAAAATATTGCTTACGCACGGGCAATGAATTACGGGTTTCGGGCGCATACGGTGGGTATCAGGTACAGTTGACAGGTAAACGCCGTAAGGACGGTAAGGGTTATCGCGGTATGGGTTCGGGGTGTGTTGATGTTACATACGGTTATCAGTCCGCGCGCGATACGCTTGCCGATTTATATAAGAACGAAGCGCGCGGCTATGTTCGTAATACAATTCGTTCGTATGAAAATAAAGGCGTTCGCCGTTCTATGCGTAGCAAGTCGGTGAAGTTTTAACTATGATTTGGTTCACGCGAAAACAAAAGAAGCTTGCCCGTACTACCTCTGCGGCGAAGTTGCAGGGTATGTACGAGCGTAGTGAACAGAAGTTAGACACGGCGGCACGGCGCGGTGATTTAAAAGCCGTTGAACGTGCAATGAAAGAACACCACGATTATGAGTATGCTTTACTCTGTAAAAAAGCTAAAAAATATTAAATTTTCAAGGAGATAAACAATAATGAGAAAATCAACAAAGAACGCCATAGTTGCGGTTATTGCAATCGTGCTTGCGCTCGCTATTGTGATTGCGTGTGGCGTAGGTTCGAGCTGGTTCACGAACAGCGATATTGCCACATGGTTTAACAGTTGGGGCAAAGGCGAACAGATTGAACAGTCCGCAGAAGGCAAACAGCCTGTTGACGAGGGCAGCATGGTGATAGGCGAAAGTCAGCCGGGCGGCGCGATTGCGCTTACGAGCATGAATATTCCTGTGGAGAAATATGCCGAATACGGTATATCGCCTATGGCGGAGAATGCGCAAGTCGTCACGGCAACGGTCAATCCCGAAGAAGCGACCATTAAGGATTTGGTATGGTCTGTTTCGTGGAATGAGACCGCCGAGAATGAAGACGGCAATCCGTATTATACGGAAGAAGCTTGGTACAATGACGGTGACGGCGATTATGCTACGTCCGAGCTTGCAGGTATCGGCGTGACCGAAGCGGATTTTATACAGATAAGCCCTTCAAGTGATACCTTATCTTGTACGGTATCATGCAGTCAGGCTTTCGGTTGTCCTATCACTCTTACGGTATCTTCCGTCAATAATCCTTCCATTACCGATACATGCCGCATAGATTATCGTTGCAAAATAACCGATGTGGTTATTAACGGTTCTGACATAGTCCTTAAAGATACGGGGGCGGATAGCTCTATTTCTTATCAGGTTTTTCGTTCTGCCGGCACAATTGTTCCCGCTATATCAGTAAATGTATCAACGCAATACGAAGTAGACTTCTCGAGTATGTGCGACGATTACGGCGTGGGGTATGATGAAAGAGAGTTGAGCTATGGTCACGGTTGGTTGATTTCCGGCGGCAATTATATCGACTCCACCGGCGCTGTCAATGAAAACACCTACCCTACCTATGATACCTATTATAACCGCATCTGTACCTTCAACACATCGTTTGAAGATTTTGTATCAAAGTATTGCGTCGGCGGCATTTCTTCGCTTAGCGCTACGCAGAAAAAAGCAGTATTGGAAGAAGTCCGCGAACTTTTTACAGATAGTCGCATTGTAGAAGGGTTTGAGGAGACGGCGTTTTTCAAAATAAGCGTTAACGTGACTAATGAAGATACTTCGGAGAAATTTTCGGAGACGAAGTATATATATCTGACAGATGTATCAGGTGTATCTTCGTTTATCGTGCCTGTTACAAACGTTAGCTTGAATAAGGATACTATAATCTTTTGATTTGAGGTGAATTTATGGGCGATCGTAGCGGTGTAGCCAGTGTTTTTGGAAAGATATTGTTGTATTTGGTTGTGGCGCTTGTTATTTTGGGTATTGCCGTTGGCATAGCATATTTCGCTCTGCGCGAAAGCGGTGTAACGTTTTATGTTGAGTATAACGGAGAGCGTTATTATTCGAATACCGAAGACGGCAATATTCAATTAGTTAGAGGTAAGAAAGGTAATTTTTCTGTTAAATCGCTTATCGGGAATGATGTAAATTATTCTGTTACCATCACATCCAATCCCGCCAATGATTTTACGTTTAAATATAATGACGAACTTTATTGGTTTTATGGTGACGTTGATAGTTTGAATGATTACACTCAATATTTTGATATTAAGCGTAATGCTGACGGGTTTGAACTTTATATACCGTTTGATTTTTCGGTTGAAACTCTCGTCGAGCAAAAATATGGCGGTGATATTGAGATTGTAGATAATTCAAACGACAGTTATCGCTATTTTGGAATATCCATAACATCTGATAAGAGCTCGGTAAATCTTTGGTTTATGGTTTATGATTTTTCAGTAACACCTTCTAACCTTTTCTTTTGAGTAGTATTAAGGTGAGGTTATGCGTGCAATTTTAATGAAAAAGTTTAAAGCAAAAATGCGAACGTTCTTGCCGTATATAATTGTCATCTTATGTTTATTGTCGAGTATAATTTGCGGACAAGTTTCCGACCCCTATGTTTATGCCGACACTGGCAAAGAATTGAAGTATGACGACACCAACGCCCTTGACGATTTGCAAAGCTCCACCATAGACGGCGAGCCGTTTGATATAGCTGATTATCCAAAGAACGCGCACGGAACTACACGAATGATAACTTTTGTTGAGTATTGTTATTCGCAGTATGAAAACGGCTTCGGCAATTATGCGCTGTACGTTTATGTGTATAATCCTGCTCTTTTGGATTATGCCGTATTTTTGAAACAAAATAAAATTCAGATTTCCACTGATTTTTATTACGATAACGAACAAGGCAATGTGGGTGACGTCAAGGACTACCAAAAATTCAGTCTTAAATTTTGCAATTCAAGCGGCGGCGAGTATGCAAATCTCTTCTTGAAATTCCGCATTGTGGACGAAGAAAATATCATACTCAATGCCGAGCGCGAGCACGAGCAAAAGACGGGCAACAGATATTACCACATATCGGGCATTGAGTTGTTCGAGATAGGTGGAAGTGCGACAAACGCGCATGAATACCTTGTGAACAAGTATTATCAGTTCAGCGGCTATGCCGAGGGCTACGGCGACAGTGAAAAATTTCCGTTTACCTGTTTGAGCACGGGACAAGCCGAAGCCGTGGAACTTGACGTAAGACATACCTTTTACCGCTCCGAAACTTCGAGCAAGGGCGCAGGTTATCAAAATCAGCTTGATAGTGTGTATTTTGCTGTGCCGAAACGCCTGTTCGATACCTACGGCGAACTGCAACGCATTAAAGCCGAATGGTACGAATACAAGACCAAAGATATAATCGTAACGAGCAACGATAAGTTTTTTTCTGCGGCAAAGTCTTGGCTTGGTGAACAGACTAATACTCAATTAAGTTCTTTGGGCGTTCCTGAAATTAATAAAGATATTGGATATTCTCTTATTCAAGATTTTTATTCAAGCGGTATGGGTGTTGGTATTCAAGGTGCAACATGGGGGTGGAATATTTATCATACTTATCTTTCCCCTCGCGCAAATGCTTTATATTATCTTTTTCAGGTAGATAATATCGCGGAATACGATCCATACGCCGATATCGTCAGCATTGGCGGTGTTGAGAGCAATCAACTGTACGAGTACATAAAAAACTATGATAAAAGTTATGACGGCGGTGCGCTCCCTATTAAAGACGGCACTATCAGCGCTGATTTGTTCGCCGCCGACATAGACGATTACCGCAAGGTTGACAGCAAATACGGCAAGATACAGCAAGGTTACAGCTATTACGATTTCGACGCAGATTTAGACTTGCAACACCTTTCGAGCTGGCAGGAAACTGCCCCCGACTTTTGGGACAATTTGCGGAATTGGGGACTTTGGGACACTATTTTTGGCGATATTCCCGAAGAAGAGAGCCGCACGGTCGCGCCCATTGAGATAATTGAAGAGGACGATTTGAAAGGCACTTCGGCAGAGGTGAGCGAACGGCTCTTGATAAATTCGGGTGATGTACAGGCTCTGCGCGATTATTACGACGAAGCAATTACCGTTGATACGTCCATACCCGACGACGAAGAAAAAGTTGTCGTGCTGTTCCACTTCGCAACAACTGACTACTATTCTGCTCCCGTTGAGATTTGGGAACTTGGCACAGGCTTTTTAGGCGGAGATACCAAAATAAGCGGGCAAGCCTACCGCGCTTGGGAGAGCGTATTTTTGGACTTTGACGTGATACAGCTGACATTTAATGACGACGGCAAATATTACGTTATCCCCGCCGTATCTTCGCCCATTGACATTGTCAATGCAATCACCCCGTCCGTCGATATTGATAGCGATATTCCTTGGTGGGCGTATGTGATTGTTGTGCTTGCGGAAATAGTTGTGCTGTTGCTCCTTCGCCTTGTGCTGTGTACCGCTTGCGGTCTGCCTTGGTGGATAATGCTTTTGTTCCTCGCCTTGACGATAGTCCTTGACGTGTTCTTTATAAACACGTTTGCGGGCTGGTGCTATTCGCTCATTGCGGGCGGATAAATTGAAAGTGCACTTTCAAAAAGGCGGTTTATGATAACGATAATATTTGCCCCGCCGCGAACGGGCAAGACCTGTTTTTTAACGCATATAGCAAGCATGGCGGCGTTTGACAAACAACGGAATACCGCTATGCGGCGGGAAATATTGGCGAAAATGCAACAGGGCTTTGACGGCATACAGACCGTGCCCATGCATTGCGTATCGGCAAATTACGATATTGTAATGCACAAATTCGGGTATAGTCCTCGACTTTCCCGCCGCATAAATCCCTACCGTTTAGGTTATGCAAACGATTTTGTAAAAACGCATTTCAATTTGCCGCACGAGTGTATCTGTATAACCGAAGCGCAAAAATATCTTAACAGCCGTATGTCGCGCTATTTTCCCGATTGGCAATCGCGTTGGTACGAGCAACACGGGCATTTAGATTTAGACGTGTTTCTCGATACTCAACGTCCTATGCTCATAGACGTGAACGTGCGCGAGCTTGCGCAGTTCATTGAGATTGTAAACCTGCAATTCAAATACGACGGCTACGGGCGCGTTAAAGCTCTTAAATGGCTGATACGCCGCATAGATAACAGTAGTCTTTTTGACCGCTATATGCAGAGCGGCAAAAAGGACAAGGAATGCTACACGGAAGAGGTCGTCAAAGCCGATTACAACGTGTTTGCCTGTTACGACAGCCAAAATTGCAAGCCGAAGTTTTACGACGGTCATCTGCACAGCGATTACGATTATATGCAAGCCGAACCGAACGACTGCACGATAGACGGCTATGTAAGGTATTTGCAGACTATGGACGACGAACTACCCGACGGCTTTTATACGCGAGGTAAAGCGGCATGATAAATTACAACAAAAACAAGCTGATTAACACCTGCCTTGAAACGTATTATGCCACTTTTGCGCAAACGCTCGACACCGCCGATTTTGTGCCTGAAAAGTACAACAAAAAGATTTTGGCGTACATATTCAAGAATATGAAACGGCAGTTCCGCAGGCTTGACCGCGAGGACAAGCGGTATCAACGGGCGGTGCGCAAAAGGGAAAAATTAAAGGCAAAACAAAACGCCAAAGACGGGCAGTAGTCTTTCTTTAACGGTCATTCCCGAACGGGTATTACTCCCCGCAGGGGTGATATATAAAAGCCTGTCGGGGCGGTAAAGCTCCGACAGGCATTAAAATTAGAATAATGAGGTGGTTATATGTTTAAACACGGTAAGACCAATTATGTTTATTATTCAGTTAATGAAAAGATTAAGCATTATAATAATATACTTAAAACGGGTAAAACTTCTGACGGTAAAGTTTTGACGGCAAGTAGAAGAGAGTATGCCGAAAGTAGGTTGGAATATTTAAATAGCCTTAAAAATCGTTCATTTAACGACCCTGATTTAATTATGACAAATGATAATCATTTTGGTAACGCTATTTCTAAACCTCGCGTTTGTGCCGTTATTGATACCGATAAAAAGGGTCGTGTGCTTGTTGCACCCGTTGAAAAGCGGACTACAAAGACTATTATTCTTGATAATGATTATGAACGGCAAATCAGTAATAAGCGTACGTGGATTGACCGTTCCGAAATTTATGAAGTAGATAGATATATTACTAATGTTGCCCATTTGTCTAATAATGATATGGCAAAAATTAAATATATTTTAAGAAAAAAATAACAGCGGCTTTTGCCGCTGTGTCCACTGTTTTTCATATAGACCGTTTTGCAGTTACTATCACTTATTATACAGTGCTTTGGTGTACCTCAATGTTCTTTGAAGCGTTCACCACTGTTAGATATTATATGTATTTGCGGCTATAAAGTCAACAATTTTTCGGTTATTTGCAAAATTGATTTTGCAATTCAAAATTGAAAGTACACTTTCAAAAAGGGGGTTACATATGACACAATATCAATACCTTCACCTTTTAAGCACGCTTGCGCGTGCTGTGCAGACACAGCGGCGCTATATAGAACTTGTGCGCTCCGTTCCGCTTGATAACGGCAACACGGCGCACAGCGTAAAGGTTCGCGGCTACCGTTACCGTGTTACTCTTCGCGGTGATGAGGTCGTAGAAGTTGCACGGGAGATTATGGCGGTATGAAGCGTTCGGTAGATGAAAAACTGAAATATAACAGCGAACAGAAAACGCCATTTGCATATGGCTACCGCTTCGGTGTTAAGGCGTACCGCGAGTACCCGAAGGCAAGCAAAAAGCGTAAGCGTGAGATGATGAGCGATATAGACGACAATAAGCGACTTGCGCAGTCGGGTAAATCTGCGCGCAACAGTGTGCAATATGCAAAGGGCTTTATGTGCGCTATGCGCGATTGTGCGGCAGAACGTAGGGCGCGGCAAGGCAAATAATTATTTTTCTTAATAACATTTCCCCGCAGGGGTGCTATTCCACATGGCGGTGTTTATTAAATTTGATTTTTGAGGTGGTAAAATGGGTGTTGCAAATCTTATTCAATCGGACGACTTACAGGGTTGTCCATTTCCCTTTTTCGACGACACGCCGAAAACCTATAAAATCTATAATGACGGTCGTCATCTGATAGCCACGCCCTGCCGCCATGCGCAAGCCCCTGCGGTAAAGCCTGCCCGCAAATCTAACCGCCGCAGACGTCCTAAACAGCTTACGGACGAACAAAAGGAAATCGTTTATGACCGCTTTATGCGCGATAAGCGCAGGGACTACGAGCGCGGCAAGCGCACCGCCGCTATGCGCATTGATATATCGTCGAATAAAGGTTTTGGCGGCACTCGCTCCGTCTTTGACATTCTCTTTGACGATTTGTTCACGCAGGGCTATAATAAGGGCTTGCGCGACAGGAAAAAGGAAAAGCCCATGTCGGACTATATCCATGACGGCTTGCGCACTCTGTTTACCGAAGAGGAGATCGCAAAGGTGGATATTGCGGAGCGCGTAAAGCGCAAGCTGAACAATCTGCACCACCGCAAAAAGCGTTTCCGCCGCAAGGCATACCTCAATCGTTGGAATTTTTTCGTAACCTTTACATACGACGATAAAAAGCACGACGAGGAAACATTTAGGCGCAAATTGCGCCGTTGCCTTTCAAACCTCCACACCCGCCGTGGCTGGCGGTATATGGGGGTATTCGAGCGTGCGCCCGAAACAGGGCGTTTGCACTTCCACGGTCTGTTATATGTCCCTGCGGGTGAAATGCTCGGCAGGTGCGAAGAAAAGACCGATTACAGCACGGCGCAGGGGCAAATGCAGACGAGGAACGAAAACAGTTTCTTTGCGCAATGGTACGGGCGCAACGATTTTGAGGAGATAACGCAGTCGCAACTTGAAGCGGGCGACAGCGTGGACTATATATTGAAATACATAGGCAAGACAAATGAACGAATAGTTTATAGCCGTGGCATACCCACGGAAATTTGCATGAAGTTGTCGGCAAACGACATTATAACCGAGATGACAAACGACTTTGTGCTTAAATACGTTGTCTTTGACGACGTTGTGAATTGGGAGCGGGATATTCTGCGACACCGATTTAGCAAGCAAATGTCGATTACCGACTTACTCTGCAACCCCTTGTCGGTTGCGTGATTGCGTAAAAACTCAATCGTTCATTTTATTGCGCCTGTGGCTTGACATACGGCGCTTTTCGGCATGTCCCGCAGGGTGTTTTTTTGCCGCATTTATGCGGCAATGTTCATTTGCAAGACGATAAAACGGGGGCGCGAGACCTGTCCGCGCCCCCGTTGGCACGAAAAATCGCCCCGTACGGCAGGTAAAACAGGTCAAGCACAACGCGCCACCTTGTTACGGCGGCGCAAGCCGCCGCTCGTCTATAACAAGGTGGCGCGTTGTGCTCTCTACGCCGATTTTAAGCGTTTTTAGCGGCGTTTTTCGGCGTATAATATCATATCGGACACTATGGAAACTACGGACACTACGGAAAAAAGGACGGAACAAACGGAAATGAAAAACAAAGGTACGAAGAATGTGGATTGGAATATGCGTTTGCAGTTGGAAGCTTTGTACAATGCAGGGTTGAGCAAACGACAGATAGCAAAACAGCTTGGCATATGCCTTGCGACCGTGTATAACGAATTGAAGCGCGGCGAATATACATACAAGCGGTACAGTTATACCGACTATTGGGGCGAACGGCATTACAAGTTTGTAAAAGGTTACAGCTCGAACGTTGCGGAAGAAAAGTATCAGCTGAATAAAACGGCACACGGTGCGCCCTTAAAGGTTGGCAACGACTACGATTTTATACGCTACGTTGAAAAGCGGGTCTGCGTTGATAAAATTTCCCCTGCCGCTGTCGCGGGTGAAATCAAGCGCGATAATCTCTGCAAAACGGTTGTGAGTAAAACGACAATGTACCGCTATATTGCGCAGGGGCTGTTTATGAATATCCGCTCCGAGCATTTGCCCGTGGGACAGCGTAAAAAGCATTACAAGAAAACGCAGGCGAAACGCCCGCCGAAGGGTACGAGTATTGAACGCCGTCCCGCCGACATTCTCCTGCGCCGTAATTTCGGGCATTGGGAAATGGACTGCGTTGTCGGGCGGCAGTACACCCGCAACGTGCTTTTGGTGTTGACCGAGCGGGCGACGCGCTACGAAATTATCATGAAAATGCCGAACCGAAAGGCGGCAACGGTCGTGCAGTACCTTGATAAACTCGAACGGCGTTACGGTAAAAAGTTTCGTACGCTGTTCAAAAGCATTACCGTTGATAACGGCTCGGAGTTCTCGGACTTCGCAGGGCTGGAACGCTCCGTTTACAGCGGCAGACGTACGGCGGTTTATTACTGTCACCCGTACACTTCGTGCGAGCGTGGCTCTAACGAGCGTATCAACCGCGATATTAGGCGGTTGCTCCCGAAAGGCACGGACTTTTCAAAGGTAAGCGAAAAGCGCGTGCAGGAAGTCGCGCGGTGGGTAAATGCTTACCCTCGTGAAATATTCGGCTTCGGCACTTCTGCGGAAATGTTCGCAACTGCCGTTGCTTCTCTTTAATAGTAGTTTTTTGAAAGTGTACTTTCAAAAATGTTTACAGCCGCCAAAGCGCGGCTTTTTGTCGTGTAATAAAAACGGGTATGCCCTGTAAGGTCGTACCCGTTTTTGTTAATAAGTCTTTCCCGAAAGACTTATACAATACCGATTATAACGCAAGCTAAAAATTTTTTTTGAATTTCTAAAAAAATTCTATAAAATTACTTGACTTTTGGCGGCGGCGCCAGGGGATTTTTGCCCGGACTGTCCGTCTTCCGCCGGCGCGTCCCCGCCGCGCGGCGCGCGCCGCACGGCGGGGACGCCGGCATACCTGTCCCTGCGCACCAGCCTTTCGCGCCGCACCCCGCCTTTGACCTCCACTAAATAGCCCTCGCTGACAGTACCCTCGCACCCCGGCGAAAGCAGGGCTTCCTCGCCCTCCTCCACCACGTCGGCGGGGCGGGGCAGCGAGCCTGTAACGCGCGATAAGAACGACCTCTCCACCCCGTCCGGCAGGCCGTAAATGCGGCACGTGACGGCCCCGCCGCAGACTTCGGCGCGGATATATACGGGCAGACGGCCGCAATTTGCAAACTTGAGATCGCAGCTCGTTCCGCTGACCATCGCGTCGCGCGAGGGCGCCACATACCCCACCCTGAGCGAATGGGGGTGATACTCCTCTATCTTCAGCCCCGACAGCAGGGCGGCGTTGTAGAGCGTGGTAGAGACCTGACAGACCCCTCCGCCCACGCCGTCCGTAAATCGCCCTCCCGAAATTATCTTTGCGGAGACGAAGCCGCGCTCCTCGGTGCGCGGCCCGACCGCGCCGTTGAAGGAAAAGGTCTGCCCGGGCTCCAGCACGCTGCCGTTCAGCTTTGACGCGGCCAGCGCTATGTTTGCCGCGCGCGGAGCGTTGTCCGCATCGAAATAGGTGGTGAACGAACACAGCAGCGACGTTTCACGTTTTACGTCGCCGATCGACTTTTTCCGCGCGAGCGGACGGACGCGGACTTTCACCGCGCTAAAGTCGCCGTTGAGCGAGCGGCGGATATCGGCCAGCAGCGCGGCGCGGTCGCCTTGCGCCCCGTCGCAGCCCTCGTCGTACGCAAACGGCAGACCCTGCCTAAAAAAGCGGGCGCAGGGTTCGCGCAACGCGCGGTCGAGCCGCGAGCAGATGTTTTCGGCAATGCGCCGCGCGCCGTTCAGCCTGACGCAGACGCGCGGAGAGTATGCCCCGCGCCTGCGTATGGAGGCGACGAGCTCGGGCAGGTCGTCAGTGAAATCAAATTCGGGATACGTGAAGCGATAGGTGTGTTCGCCGGCGCATATCACCAGCTCTTTGTCCTTAAGTCTCTCGCGTATGCGCACGCGCGCGGCGGCGACGGCCGCCGCGCGCGACATTCCGCCCACGTCCGCGCCGGCCACCGTAGTGCCGCGCGGCAGTCCCGAAAGCCATGCTCCCGATATGAAAAAAGCGCCCACGGCGAGCACGAGTACCGCAAGCGCTTTGATGCTTCTTTTCAATCTGTTTGCAATGCGCGGAGAAGTTCTTCGTCCGGATAAAATTCGGGCGTGCCCACACTGCGCGGCGCGTCCGCGGAGTGCGTGTCCGACCCGCCCGTGATCAGCAGACCATATCTGCGCGCCATCTCCTTGTAGTATAACGTCTCGCCTTCAGTATGCGCGGAATACACGGCCTCTATGCCGCGCAGCCCGCGGGAGACCAGCCGCGCGACGAGCTCCTCCTTTTGCGCGGCGTCGAGAGCGATGCGCCCGGGGTGTGCGAGCGACGCCCAGCCGCCGCAGGCAGTTATCACCTCCACCGCGCGCTCGGGCGAGAGCCTGCCCACGCGCGAGTGCGCGAACTTGCCGTCGGCTATGCACGCAAGATAGAACGCCCCGGCGCTGCGCGCATAGCCAAGCTTTGCCGCGGCGCGGCAGATGAACATGGAGTGCACGGGCGTGTCCGGCACGGCGCGCTCGGCGAGAACGGCCGACACGGGCACGTCTATGCCCCGCGAGGACAATTTTTTAAGAGTGTCCTCGCATCGGTCGTACGAGCCCTGCACCGCTTCGTCGCGGTAACTTCTGAATTGCGGGCAGTCCCTGTCCAGACCGTAGCCGAGCACGTGCACTTTCACCTCGCCGTAGGCGGAAATTTCTATCCCGTCCGCGGCGCGTATGCCTGCGGCGCGGGCGAGGGCGGCCGTCTCCCCGGAGCCGGCCATGGTGTCGTGATCGGTGACGCAGATGAGCCCGACCCCGGCGCGCACCGCCGCGGCCACCGCGTCGGCGGGCGACTGGGTGCCGTCAGAATAATATGTGTGGATGTGCATGTCGGCACGCATCATCGCTTTATGGCTCCCCCCTCTATTCTTATCCTCGAAGTCTGCCGTCCGGCAAGCACCCTTTCGGCATGCGTGCAGGTGAGTATGGTCTGCAGTCCTTCGGTGCGGGCGACGAGCTTTTTGCGGCGCGAAAGGTCGAGCTCGGACAGCACGTCGTCCAGTATGAGCACGGGGTATTCGCCGCTCGCCTCCCTGAATATCTCCACCTCGGCGAGTTTGATGGCCAGCGCGGCCGTTCTCGTCTGCCCCTGCGACGCGTACGTCTTTGCGTCTTCGCCGTCTATCTCTATGTCTATGTCGTCGCGGTGGGGCCCGGACGCGGTGTAGCCCAGCCTGATGTCGCGGTCGTAGTTGCAGGCAAGCTCGTCATACAGACGGGCTCGGAGCTCCTCCTCCGTGCCCTTGTACTTTTTGTCGGGCGAAAGCGACAGTCTCTCGCGGCCGTCCGTAAGATATTCGTGCGCGCGTGCGGCGAGAGGAGCCAGCTGCGCGATGTAATCCGCGCGGCGGCGCGCCACGACGGCCGCGCTGGCGCAAAGCTGTTCGTCCCAGATGGGCAGGGTGTCGTAAACCACGGACAGGTCTCTGTTTTTGAGAAGATTGTTGCGCTGTTCGAGTATGCGGTTGTAGCGAGCGAGCGCCGTGTAATATGGCCGCGACAGCTGCGAGAGCGAAATGTTCATGAACCGCCGCCGCTCGTCCGGGCCGTCCTGAATGAGCCGCAGCTCGTGCGGGGAAAAGAACACGGCGTAGAGATTGCCCAAAAGTTCGGCGTTGCGCGCTATCTTGTTGCCGTTTACGCGTATTTCGCGGCCGTTTTCGCGTATGACCGCGGACAGGGACACGCCGCCCAAGCGGCCTTCGCAATCGGCGGATATCTCGGCGCAGTCGCACCCGTAGCGTATGAGCTGCTTGTCCCTGCGGGCGCGCGGGGACGTGCCGGTGCACAGGTAGAACACGGCTTCGGCGCAGTTGGTTTTGCCCTGCGCGTTGCGGCCGGTGAGGATGTTAAGGCCTTCGGAAAAGTCAAACGACTCGCCGGCGTAATTTCTGAAATTTTTTAACAACAAATTTTTTATGCGCATTTTCCGCCAAAATACTGTACTTTAAAGCCGACTTGTAATATAATGATTAAAACTTACGCCAAATATTTTACCACAAATTTTGTAAAAACACAAAGGGATTTATTGCAATTATGGCCGAAAGCGCGAACTTTGATTTTATTTACGAGCCCATAAAGGAGAGAATGAGGGAGACGATAAGCCACCTTCTGTTCATAACCTACATCGACAAGCTTAAGCCCGTGGACATCGACGGGCGGTTCATCGTGCTGGAGACCCCCAACGAAATTTTTGCCGAGTACATAACCGGCACCCTTGCGGAAAAGATGCGCGAGGCGATAATAAAGGCCGACGTGGGCGTTTCGGACTTCAGACTGGTGGTTGCGGGCAGCGGCGACTATGCCTACAATCCCCCCGCCGACGAGAGCTTCGCTCCCCCCGCCAACCTCGACAAAAAATACACGTTCGATTCCTTCGTCGTGGGAAAGAACAACGAATTTGTTTACGCCGCCGCGCTCAACGTGGCCGAAGACCCCGCAGGCACGTACAATCCGCTGTTCATATACGGCGGAACGGGTTTGGGCAAGACCCACCTGATGCAGGCCATAGCAAACAAGATAGTGGCCGAAAAGCCCAACCTGAAGGTCATATACGTCACGAGCGAACAGTTTGTAAACGAAATAATCGACACGATGTTCACCAGCCGCGGGCCCGAGGCGCGCGAGCGCGGGAACAAGCTGAGACAGCACTACCGCTCTACCGACGTGCTGATAGTGGACGACATACAGTTCATCGCCAACAAAAAGTCCGTGCAGGAGGAGTTCTTCCACACATTCAACGAGCTGGTTTCCAAGGGCAAGCAGATAGTAATTTCTTCCGATCAGCCGCCCAAGGAGCTGACCGCGCTGGAGGAGAGACTGAAAACGCGCTTTTCCGGCGGACTGGTTTTCGACATACTCCCCCCCAACTTTGAAACCAAGATAGCCATATTGAAGCGCAAAGCCTTTGAAAAGCGTTGCATAGTGCCCGACGAAGTGCTCACCTTCCTCGCGCAGGATTCGGGCGACGACGTGAGGACTCTGGAGGGGCGGCTGACCAAAGTTATATTTGCCAGCAAGCTGCACGAAGTGCCCATCACCGTGTCGCTGGCTTCGAGCGCGCTGAACGAGGCCGTCTCGGAGGACGGCCGCGAGGAGATAACGCCCGATTCGATAATAAACGCCGTATGCTCGTACTACAACGTGTCCGCGGCGGATCTTACGGGCAAGTGCAAAAAGAAGGAGCTTGTGCAGCCCAGACAGATATGCTGCTATCTGATGTGCGAACTGCTCTCCCTGCCCCTGATGGCCATAGGCAAGGCGCTGGGCAACCGCAACCACACCACCATACTCTATTCGCGCAACAAGGTGGAGGAGATGAAGGCGGTGAACGACCGCATAGCCAAGGACATAGACGACATAAAGAATATCGTGCTCAAAAAGTGACCGTCGGCCCCTGCCCCCGACCGGCGGGGGCAGGGGCGACCCGGCTCCGCGCGGAGCGCGCCATGCGCGGCGCGAGGCGGCGGACATATCGCGCGACTGATTTACGCGACCCTCTCAGGGTCGCATTTATAAAGCCATGAACACATTCACCGAAGGACAATTCGATATAGTGGTGATAGGCGCGGGGCACGCCGGCTGCGAAGCCGCGCTGGCCGCGGCGCGCACGGGAATGAAGACCGCCATGCTTACGCTCAACCTCGACAGCATAGCATTTATGGCGTGCAATCCGTCCATAGGCGGAACGGCCAAGGGGCACCTCGTGCGCGAAATAGACGCGCTGGGCGGCGAGATGGGCATAAACGCCGACGAGACGGCCATGCAGTTCAAGATGCTGAACGTAGGCAAGGGCGCGGCCGTGCAGTCGCTCAGATGCCAGAGCGACAAAAACGCCTACCACCGCCGCATGAAATACGTGCTGGAGCATACCGATAACCTGCGCATAGTGCAGGGCGAAGCGGCGCGCATACTGGTGGAGGACGGCGCCGTGCGCGGGGTTGAAACGACGTACGGCGGCATATTCCGCTGCCGCGCGGCCATACTCGCCACCGGCGTTTACCTGAACGCGCAGACCATTACGGGCGACGTGATAAAGGACAGCGGCCCCAACGGCTTTGCGCCCGCCACCGAGCTGACGGCAGACCTCGTCGGGCTGGGCTTTAACGTGCGGCGCTTCAAGACGGGCACGCCCGCGCGCGTGGATTTCCGCACCATAGACCTTGAAAAATGCACCGTGCAGGCGGGACAGACGGACGTGTATCCATTTTCGTTCATGCACAGCGCCGTGCCCGCCGGGCAGACCGACTGCTACCTGACCTACACCAACGCGGCGACGCACAGAGTAATTTTAGACAATCTTGACCGCTCGCCGCTGTATAACGGCGCGATAAGCGGCACGGGACCGAGATACTGCCCTTCGATAGAGACAAAAGTGGTGCGCTTCGCCGACAAGGAGAGACACCAGATATTCATAGAGCCGGAGGGCGCGGACACGCTGGAAGCGTACATTCAGGGCATGTCCTCCTCCCTCCCCCACGACGTTCAGCGCGAAATGTACCGCTCGGTGGCCGGGCTGGAGCACTGCGACATCATGCGCTACGCCTATGCGATAGAGTACGACTGCATAGACACGCTGGACGTTTACCCCACGCTGGAGTTCAAAAAGGTGCGCGGGCTGTACACCGCCGGGCAGATAAACGGAACTTCGGGCTACGAGGAGGCGGCCGCGCAGGGGCTGATGGCGGGGCTGAACGCTTCGCTGAAGCTGCGCGGAATGGAGCCGCTGGTGCTGGGGCGCGACGAAGCGTATATCGGCGTGCTGATAGACGACCTTGTGACCAAGGGCACGGACGAGCCCTACCGCATGATGACCAGCCGGGCGGAGCACCGCATCGAACTGCGGCAGGACAACGCCGACTTCCGCCTGACGGAAAAGGGCCACGCCTGCGGACTCGTTACAAAGGAGCGGTACGCGCGCTATCTTCAGCGCAAGGCGGACTTTGAAAGAGCGCTTGAGGAGCTGCGCTCCCCCCTGCCCGCCGACGTAGCCGACGACCTGCTGCGCGGCAGCGGCATTGCTCCGGCAGGCAGGCCGCTTTCGCCCGAAGACCTGATAAAGCGCGGCGCAGACCTTTCGCGCATATGTGCGGCAACGCACGTGCTGCAATGGGCGGACAGCTCCGTGAAGGAGAGCGCGGAGATAGAAATAAAGTATTCCGGGTATCTGAAAAAGGGCCGCGAACAGATAGAAAAGGCAAAGAAGCTTGAAGACAGGCTGCTGCCCGAAGACATCGACTACTCCGCCATAGAGGGGCTGCGGCTGGAAGCGAGGGAAAAACTGGAAAAGGTGAAGCCCCGCTCGCTGGGGCAGGCCGGCAGAATACCCGGCGTGAACCCCGCCGACGTAGCCGTGCTCATGATATATATGGCCCTCAACCGCCCCGACCGCGCCTGAAATGGCTGCGCCGGACAAACTGCGGGCAACGGCCGGGCGCACATTTGAATTTTTCTCGCGATATTATAATTCACGCGCGCGACATGCGGCCGCGGACAGTTTCTGCTGTCCGCGGCCGCATGTTTTTTGCTTGCAATTTGCATGCGCGATACGCTTTGCGCGCCACGGTCCGACCAGCTTTTTTGCGCGCGATTTGTCTTTGCGCGCGACGGGCGTAACGCGCGGGCCGATTTGCGCGGCTTTTGTCCATTTTGCGACAAAACAAGCGCGCATTCGGCAGTATGCACGCGCTAAAATGTGGGCATGCGGATAAAAATTCAGCTGAAGAGCGTTATGGTGTACGCGCTGTACGCGGCGTGCACGGTGTGCATAAATTATTCGGCGGGCGGCGCGCCCCTTTCGGCGGGGCTGTGCTTCGCCATGCTTGCGTGCGGCGCCAATCTGTTTGCCGCGCCCGCAATATATGTGCTCTCGCACATACCTTCGCTCGACTGGAAAATAATGCTGCTCGCCCTGTTCGAGGGCGCGTTCCTGTGCGCGGTGACGGCGATCTACCGGCGGGCGCACAGGCGGATAAAGTATGAATACATAGCGTACATGGCCGTGGCGCTGGCGCCGTTTGTGGCGTTTTCGCCGTGGAACGGGCTGGACGATATTTACTTTACCGACAATCAATACGTGATAAAGGCCGTCGCCGCGGCGGCGGCGATAATATTTTCGCTGTTCTGCCTGAAGGCCGTCTACGCGCTGTTTTACAGACTGTGCAGATGCCGCCTGAGGAGCGAGGAACTGATCTGCATCGCGCTCGCGTTCACCGTCACGGGCATAGGATTTTACAACCTGTGCGGACTTTACGCCTGCCTTGCAGCGGGCATCGCACTGACGGTGTCTGCCGTGCGGCTGTACCGCGACCCGACGGCCGTTGCCGTCGCGTGCGTGCTCGGCCTGCCGCTGCTGTGCACCACGTTCTCGGCGGCATATGTGGCGGTGTTCTGCCTGTTGGCCTGCGCGTGCCTGCTGTTTTGCGGCGCGGGCAGATACGCGCCGAGCGCGGCCGCGCTGGCGGGCGGAGCGCTGTACTTTTACTTTGACGGCGCGTTTTCTGGCGGGGCGGCAGCGGCGGCGATAAACGGAGCCCTGCTTGCCGCGTGCTGCGTACTGCCGGCGGCGCCTTCGGAAAAGTTTATGCGCACTCTTTTGGGCGCGCTGCGCCTTGAACCGGCCGCGCCCGCCATGTACGAGGACAGGCTGCGCGCGCGGACGAGCGACAGACTGTTTGCCACCGCGCAGGTGTTCCGCGAAATAGAGAACGCGTTCGACAGTCTGGACGAAGCCCCGGGCGACGACGCAATGCTCGGCCGCGCGCTGGGCGAGATGCGGGCGGCGCTGTGCCGCGGCTGCGAGCGCAGAGACAAATGCGCGAAGAGCAACGTGTACGACGGGTTTGCCAGACTGATGCACAGCGGCCGCATAAAGGGCAGGGTGAGCCTTGTGGACCTGCCGGCGGAGATAACGGTGAACTGCGCGCGCCCGGCCGACGTGATGGCCGAAGCCAACGCCGCGCTGGGCAGGCTGAAGCGACGTTCTGCCGAAGCCGAAAACGCGCGCAACGGCAGGTTGCTGCTTGCCAATCAGGCGCGGGGCATCGCCGAGGTGCTTAAGAGCGCCGCCGTGGACATAGCGCGCGGGAGCGCCGGACACGCCGAACGGGAAAAGCTGGCGACGCGCGCGCTGGCGGACGCGGGAATCTGCTGCAGCGAGGTGAAGATATCGGGCGACGACGGCGACGAGGTTTACGTGACGGCCGACAGCGCGGCCGCGCCCGACAGGCTGAAGGCGGCGCTGTGCTCCGCGCTGGGCAAGCGGCTGGTGCTGAAGGACAAATTTTCGCCGGACGGACAGAGGACGTGCAGACTGTACGTGCGCCCGCCCGATCACGACGCGGCGTTCGGCGCGGCCTTTGCCGTGAAGGACGGCGAACAGGCCTCGGGCGACACCCACTCCGTGATAAAGATAAACGAGCACTGCTTTCTGATGGCGCTGTGCGACGGCATGGGCAGCGGGCCGCGGGCGCGGAGCGTTTCCTCCACCACCATATCGCTCGTGGAGGCGTTTTTCAGGGCGGAGATGCCCTCCTCCGTCGTGCTGGAGACGATAAACAAACTGATGAGCTACAGCCGCGACGAAACATTTACCTGCATGGACATAGCGGCGGTGGATCTGGACACTCTGCGCGCGAGCTTCATAAAGATAGGTTCGCCCGCGGGCATCATAATAAAGAGGGACGGGATAAAGGTGATGGAGAGCAACTCGCTGCCGCTGGGCATACTCGAAAGCATACGCCCGTCGGTGTGCGAGGAGCGGCTGGAGGACGGCGACATCGTGGTTTTCATGAGCGACGGCATTGCTTCGGCCTTCCCTTCCGCCACCGACATGTACGCCTTTCTGGAAGAACTCAAGCCGCTCAATCCGCAGAACCTTGCCGACAACATACTGGCGCGCGCAAAAAAGGCCGCCGGGGACAAGTGTCCCGACGACATGACGGTGCTGTGCGCGCGCATATTTACACCAGAATGACAAATAAATATCCACCCGCATAGCGGGTGGTATTTCATTTTCGGGCACAGCCCTAATCGCTACTGGCTGCGCACAAGTGCGCCGGAGAATTGGCCTGCCAGCCATGCATTGATTACTTGCTTCCCTTGAAAGGGTCGTTCGGGTCAAACACGCTTAACTGGTCGCTTTCTTTGTCGTGCGTTAGTTGGTTTGCTATGTATTCTTTTATTGCTGCAGTATTCTTTCCTACGGTGTCCACATAGTATCCCTTACACCAAAATTCGCGATTTCGGTACGCAAATTTAATGTTCCCCCATTTCTGGAATATCATTAAACTGCTCTTCCCTTTTAAATATCCCATAAATCCCGAAATGCTCATTTTGGGCGGGATACTTACCAACAAATGTATATGGTCAGGGCAAATTTCTCCCTCTATTATCTCCACCCCTTTCCATTGACACAATGTTCGCAATATATCCCGTATTTCTTGCCTTTTCTCTTCAAAAAATACTTTTCTGCGGTACTTGGGCGCAAACACTATATGATACTTGCAATTCCATTTTGTGTGTGCTAAACTATTTGTGATGTTATTTTGCTCTGGCATTTTAATATCCTCCGATTGTGTTTTTATTTGACTGGCAGGTCAACTATATTTTACACAATCGGAGTTATTATGTCTATCTCATCGGCTTTAGCCTCTTTTGAACCACGCGACTATCGCGTGGTTTTCGTTACACAAAAACCCGCGCGGGGCATGCGGCCCCGCGCGGGAAAAATGCGTATCTTTGCGGCGCGCGGACGGGCTTCACCTGCCGGCGCGCTTTACCATGTTTTTGAAATTTGCCATCGCATTGCGCGAAGGCGCGGACGTGAGACGGAAGCGCCAGTTGCCCTCCGCCGTGGCGGGGGTGTTCATGCGCGACCAGTTGTCGAGACAGAGTATATCCTGCACGGGGATGACGGCCACCGCGGAGGGGGCGTTTAGCGCGCACAGAACGAGCGCGCGGACGGCGTCGGCCCTGTCCACCACGGGGGTGTATGCTCCCTCGTAGCTGATGGCGGCGCGCAGACCCTTTTTAAGCGCTGCAAACTGCGCGTCACTCTGTTTCAGCATGAAGCCCAAAGCCGTGTCGTTGTCGTGCGTGCCGGTATATACTACGGAATGTTCGTCAATGTTCTGCGGCAGATAGGCGTTGTCCTCGTCGCCGTCGAACGCGAACATCATTATCTTCATGGAAGGGAAGCCGCACTCATCGCGCAGCATCACCACGCCCTCGTCTATGACGCCCAGATCCTCGGCTATGATATTCAGCCTGCCCAGCCGGCGTTCGGCCTCGGCGAAAAGTTCGGCTCCGGGCCCGGGAAGCCACTCGCCCTGCCTGGCGCTGTCTGCGCCGGCGGGGATGGAATAGTATGCGTCCAGTCCGCGGAAGTGGTCTATGCGCACAATGTCGTACATGCGCGAAGCGTGCGCAATGCGCTTTATCCACCAGTCGTAACCGCCGGCCTTTACGGCGTCCCAGTTGTACAGCGGATTGCCCCACAGCTGGCCGTCCTTGGAAAAATAATCGGGCGGAACGCCCGCAACGGCCGTCGGGTTGAGGTCTTCGTCGAGCATGAACAGCTCGGGATGAGCCCACACGTCCGCCGAATCGTACGCCACGTACAGGGGCATGTCGCCGATTATGGCTATGCCCTTCGAGTTGGCATAGGCCTTCAGCGCCGCCCACTGCCTGTTGAACTGATACTGCAAAAACAGCCAGAAGCAGTACTCCTCGCGATATACGGAGCCGCGGAATTCGTACATGGCGAGATGCTCGTTGTACTTATACGCGTCGGGGAAGGTGTTGAACGTTCCGCCGTAGCGCGACTTGAGCGACATGAACAGAGCGTAGTCCTCCGCCTCGCCGCTCTCCACAAAGGCGACAAAGTCCTCGTTTTTTATGTTGAAACGGGCATATGCGCGGCGCAACAGTTTATATCTGTTCTCGTACAGATCGCCGTAGTCCACGTCGTTTTTAAGCTTGCGCTCCGCGCTTTTAAGTTCCTCGTCGTCCAGAAGTCCCTGTCTGCGCAGATCGACGAGGTCGATGAAATAGGGATTGCCCGAAGTGCAGCAGACCGACTGATATGGCGAATCGCCGTAACCCGTCTGCTGCAGGGGGAGTATCTGCCAGTACTTTGCGCCGTACTTTGCAAGCGTATCCACAAAGTCGTACGCCTCCCTGCCGAGCGAACCTATGCCGTACTTGTTGGGCAGCGAGGAGATGTGACAGAGCACGCCCGCGCCGCGTTGAGGAATAAACTTTTCCATTGTCCCACCTTATTTTATTTTTTGCCGCCGCCCGGCTGCGGGCGGTCTTATTTTGCGAACAGAGCCTTGAGCCTTGCGACCGCCTCGCGCGTGACTTCGGGACTGCCGAAGGCTGTGAGACGGAAGTATCCTTCGCCGTTGGCGCCGAACCCGACGCCCGGCGTGCCCACGACCTGAATGTTCTGAAGGAGATGATCGAAGAACTGCCAGCTGTCCATGCCGCCCGGGCACCTGAGCCATATATAGGGCGAATTTTTGCCGCCCGTGTACCATATGCCCAGACTGTCCATGCAGTCGGCTATGAGCTTTGCGTTGCCCTGATACACGGCGAGGTTGGCCTGTATCTGGCTGCGCCCTTCGGGCGTGAACACCGCCGCCGCGCCGCGCTGGATTATGTACGGCACGCCGTTGAACTTGGTCGTCTGCCGCCTTAACCACATGGCGTTGGCCGACATGCCGCCCCTTTGAAGCGCCTTGGGCACCACGGTGTAGCCGCAGCGCGTACCCGTAAAGCCCGCCGTTTTGGAGAGCGAGCAGAACTCTATGGCGCAGGTCTTGGCGCCCTTCGCCTGAAATATCGTGCGGGCGAGAGAATCGTCCGTCACAAAGCATTCGTATGCCGCGTCGTACAGTATCACGGCGCCCTTGGCGTTGGCATAGTCCACCCACTCCTGCACCTGCGCCACGGTGTAAGCCGCGCCTGTGGGATTGTTGGGCGAACAGAGATACACTATATCCGCATCCACGGAATAATCGGGCATGGGCAGAAAGCCGTTGCCTTCGTTTGCGTCGGCATATATCACCTTGCGCCCGGCCATTACGTTGGTGTCCACATATACGGGATACACCGGGTCGGTGACGAGCACGGTGTTGGCGTCGGAGAATATGTCGAGAATGTTGCCGAGATCGGATTTTGCGCCGTCGGAGATGAAGATCTCGTCGGGGAGAAGCTCCACGCCCCGTTCGGCATAGTACCCGCGCACGGCTTCCCTCAAAAAGTCATAGCCCTGCTCGGGGCCGTAGCCGCGGAAGGTTTCGCGGCGGGACATGTCGTCCACGGCGGAGTGAAGGGCCGCGATGACGGCGGGCGCGAGGGGCAAGGTCACGTCGCCTATGCCCAGACGGAGCACCTGCTTGCCGGGATTGGCCGCCTGATATGCCGCAACCTTTTGGGCTACGGTGGAAAAGAGATAGCTTTGCGCAATGTCGTTGAAATGTGTGTTGAACTGCATAATGTTTATACTTGCTGTTTTTTTTTGCGAAACGCCGCTTTATTGCTTTTTCTGCGAATACGCCGCGGCGTGCTTTATAAATTCCCTGAACACCGGATGTGCGTGCTGGGGACGGGATTTGAATTCGGGATGGAACTGCACGCCGAGATAGAAGTCGTTTGCGGGCACTTCGACGGCTTCGACCAGCAGGCCGTTGGGCGACGTGCCGGCGATGACCATGCCCGCTTCCTCCATGGGCTTGCGGAATGCGTTGTTGAACTCGTACCTGTGGCGGTGACGTTCGGAGATCATGTCCTTTTTGTAAGATTCGCGCATCGCGGGGCCGATGACGACGCAGGGATATGCGCCGAGACGCATCGTGCCGCCCATCTTTACGCCGTGCTGATCGGGCATGAGGTCTATGACGGGATGTTTGCTTTCGGGGTCGAATTCCGAAGAATTGGCGTCGGCATAGCCCAAAACGTTGCGCGCGTACTCGATGACGGCCGTCTGCATGCCGAGACATATGCCCAGATAGGGCACGTTGTGCTCGCGGGCGTACTGCGCGCACAGTATCTTGCCTTCGATGCCGCGGTTTCCGAATCCGCCGGGCACGAGAATGCCGTCCGCTCCGCCCAGAAGCTCCGCAACATTTTGTGGCGTTATAGTCTCGGTGTCCACCCAGTCGATATCTATTTTCGCGCCGTTTTCGTACCCGGCGTGGGCGAGAGCTTCGGCGACGGACAGATACGCGTCGTGCAGCTGCACGTACTTGCCGCACAGCGCTATTTTAACCGTCTTGTCGCGCGCGTCTATGCGGGCGAGCATGCTCTTCCACTCCGAAAGGTCTATTTCGCGCGGGTCGAGATGCAGCTTTTTGCACACGATGGTGGAAAAATTGCTCTCCTCCAGCATTATGGGGCACTGATACAGGACGGGGAGGGTCATGTTCTCTATGCAGCACTCGGGCTCCACGTTGCAGAACATGGCTATTTTGTCCTTTACGTCCTTGGGCATGGGCGCGTCCACGCGCGCTATGATTATGTCCGGATTGATGCCCATGCCCTGCAGCTCCTTCACGGAGTGCTGGGTGGGCTTGGATTTGAACTCCTCAGAACCGGATATGTAGGGCACGAGCGAGACGTGTATGAAACAGCAGTTGTCCCTGCCCACCTCGCGCGAGACCTGACGTATGGCCTCGATGAAGGGCTGGCTTTCGATGTCGCCGATGGTGCCGCCTATTTCGGTGATGACCACGTCGGCGCCCGTAGAACTGGCCACCGTGTAGATGAAAGATTTTATCTCGTTGGTGATGTGGGGGATGACCTGCACGGTCTGGCCGAGATACTCGCCGTTGCGCTCCTTGTTGAGAACGTTCCAGTACACCTTGCCAGTGGTGAGGTTGGAGTACTTGTTCAGATTTTCGTCGATGAACCGCTCGTAGTGTCCGAGGTCGAGGTCGGTCTCCGCGCCGTCGTCGGTGACGAAAACTTCGCCGTGCTGATAGGGGCTCATCGTGCCGGGGTCGATGTTTATGTAGGGGTCGAGCTTCTGCGAAGCCACTTTGTACCCCCTGCACTTCAAGAGCCTGCCGAGCGAAGCCGCCGTGATTCCTTTGCCGAGGCCGGATACTACGCCGCCCGTAACGAAAATGTACTTTGTCATTTATATTCTCCTGAGTAAATAGGTAGTCGTATCTTGTCGGATTTTTCCGCAAAAGCGCCGCGGCGCGCCGCCGCGCGGTAAAATAAAACACCGCTCAAAAATTTTAAAATATCGGGCAGTTCCGAAAGCGATGCCGCGGACGATAATTCAAGCTAAATTTCGATTTCGCCCGTGAACACCAGCGTTGCGCCGCCTTCCATATACACCGTGTCGCGGGTGTAGGTTACGGTGAGGTCGCCGCCGCGCAGATGCACCGTTACGGGCGCGTCCATGTCGGCAAAGCCGTTCAGCACCGCCGCCACGGCCGCGGCGCAAGCGCCCGTGCCGCACGCCCACGTTTCGCCGCTGCCCCTCTCCCACACGCGCATTTTCAGCTCGTTTTTGCGCAGAACGCGCACAAATTCGGTGTTTATGCGCTCGGGAAAGAGCGGAGAATTTTCAAACTGCGGGCCTATCTTTTCCAAATCGAGAGTTTCCGGCCCGGCAAAAACCACGCAGTGGGGATTGCCCATGGAAACGAGCGTGACGCCCCACTCCCTGCCCGCAATGCTGACGGGGCTGTTGACTATCCGTTCGCCCTCCAGCGTGGAGGGGATGTCCCGGCCGCGCAGCGCCGCCGGCCCCATATCCACCGTTGCGGAGGAAACTTTGCCGTCCGCGCCGAACAGAAAGTCCAGCTTTTTTATGCCGGAGAGAGTTTCCACCGTGCAGCTTTTGCCGCGCACATAGCCCAGATCGCGGGCGAGCTTGCCCACGCAGCGTATGCCGTTGCCGCACATTCTGCCTTCGGAGCCGTCGGCGTTGAACATGGACATTCTGCAGTCCGCTTTGGCGGAGGGGCGAAGCAGTATGACGCCGTCGCCGCCGATGGAAAAATGCCTGTCGGACAGCCTTTTTGCAAGCGCGCCGGGATCCGGCACGTCCTCGTTCATGCAGTCAAAATATATATAGTCGTTTCCGATGCCGTGCATCTTGTAAAACTTTCTGAGCATATCCCGTCCCGGCACATGATTTTTTTGCGAATGCGGAAAACCCCGCAACTTTTCTATATTACTATACCATACCCGGGCCGTTTTGGCAAGGAAATAGGCGCGGCGGACGGAGTAAATTTTTACCCCGCCGCCGCGCCCCGACGTTGCGCGTTATGCGTCAATCCATCACTATGCATGCGTCGCGCTCCGCGCCGACGGAAACATACTTTATCTTGCACTCGCACAGTTTTTCCAGCAGGCGGATATAGTCGAGCGCCTCTTTGGGCAGGTCGGAAGCCTTTCTGCAGTGCGATATGTCGCAGTTCCAGCCCTTTACCTTTTCAAACACGGGCTTGCACATGTCCAGCACGTCTGTGAAGGGGAAATCGTCCGTCAGCTTGCCGTCAAGCTCGTAGTGGGTGCAGATCTCTATCTCCTCGTAGCCGTCCAGTATGTCCAGCTTGGTCAGCGCTATCTCGTCCGCGCCCTGACAGCGTATGCCGTAGCGCGAGGCCACCACGTCGAAGGGCCCCACCCTTCTCGGCCTGCCCGTGGCCGCGCCGTACTCGCCGCCCAGTTCGCGCAGTTTTTCGGCGTCCTTGCCGAAATATTCGCAGGTGAACGGGCCGGCGCCCACGCAGCTGGAGTAGGCCTTCATGATACCTATCGACTTGTCGAGCTTGAGATTGGGCACGCCCGCGCCGATGGGCGCATAGGCGGCTATCGTGGACGACGACGAAGTGTAGGGCACTATGCCGTAGTCTATGTCCCTCAGCGCGCCCAGCTGGGCTTCGAACATTATCTTTTTGCCTTCGGCATGGGCTCTGTTGAGGTATATGCCCGTATCGATGACGTAGTCCCTCAAAGGAGCGCCGTATTCTTCGAAATAGGCTATCATGTCCTCCGTGCGGACGGGCTCGAAGCCGTAGGCCTTTATGGTCATGTTCTTCCAGTCCACTATGTCGGGCAGGCGCTTATACAGCAGCTCGGGGTTTAAAAGCTCGCCCATGCGGAATGCCTTTTTGAGGTACTTGTCCGCATACACTGGCGCTATGCCGCGACGGGTGGAGCCGTAGGGCTTGCCCGTGGCCTTGGACAGTCTGTCCTCCTCCATCACGTCCTGCAGAACGTTGTAGGGCATGGTTATGACGGCCTTGTCCGAAATTTTAAGATTTTCCGGCGAAATGCTTATGCCGCCCTCGCGCAGCTTTTTTATTTCGCCGCACAGGTGCTTTAGATCTATCACCATGCCGGGGCCCATCACGTTGACCACGTCCTCGCGCAGAATGCCCGAGGGCAGCAGATTGAGAATGAACTTGCCCTTGTCGTTTATTACGGTGTGTCCGGCGTTGTTGCCGCCCTGATAGCGGCAGACGATGTCGTAGTCGCGCGAAAGCAGATCGACCATCCTGCCCTTGCCTTCGTCGCCCCAGTTGATTCCGCAGATACTTGTAAGCATTTATTTTGTCCCCTGTATTTAATTCGCGCAGCTTTGAACCGCGCGCCTGTCGTTGCTATAACATTATAGAATAAACGCGGCGGCAAGTCAAGCGGTATTGCACGGTGAAGTTGACCGGACGCGCGTTCGGCGCGGCGGACAAAGTCAGACGCATTTTGCCCCGTCGTCGCCCGAAAGCTCCGCGATATACCCCTCCACGTCGTCGTCGGCGGCGGCGCGGCACTCGAACTGCATAGTCTGACCGGCGCGCAGTCTCGTCCCGCCGGAGGGCACGGCGGGGGTGCCGTCGGCCTGCGTTACGGAAGTGACCAGCCCGCCCGATGGCCACAGAATCCTGTTTATCTTTGCCCCGTCCGCAGGCGAGCCGGGACGTATCACCGCCGTCACCCGCACCGCCCGTTCGCGCCCCTCAAAGCCGCGGTCGCGCATGAAGGCGTGCAGATTGTTTTCGTAGCCCGGTTCGGTGCGGCAGATCTCCGCCACGAGCGAGGCTATCACCACGCCCATGAGCGCCGGAAGAGCGTTTGTGAACTGTCCCGTCAGCTCGAACACCATGAACAGCCCCGTGACCGGCGCGCGCACGAAGGCGGTGAAGAACGCGGACATGCTCACCGCAATGAGATAGTGGCCGAACGCCGCGTCCATGCCCGCGGAGACAAAGCCCGAAGAGAGCAGCGCGCCTATCCCGGCGCCGACGGCCAGCATGGGCACGAACACTCCGCACGGCACCCCGCAGGCCATGTACGACGTCATGAGCGCGAAGCGCAGCGCGACTATGAGGGCGAGCGACGCCGCGGCGGACATGCCGAACACGCGCATGCCTTCGGGCGAGGTCAGCGAGGAGATGAAGTCGTGCCCGCCGCCCATGGCAAAGGCCGTGACGAGCCCGCACGCGCCCGAAAGCACGAAGGGAACGACAAACTTGCCGGCGCCGCCCCAGAAGCTCATGCGGCCGAACAGCTTTTTGAGTCCGCCGGCGGCGTAGTAGAACGCGACGGCCGCCAGCGCGGAGACGAGCGCGGCGAGAGCGAAGAAGCCGTAGCCCGAAATATCGGGCGCGACCAGAACGAAATTTTCAAACGCCGGGCCGACGGAAAGGCCGAGCGACAGCCTTATGCCCGCGCGCACGCCGACCGCCGTGGCGACCGACACGGCCGCGCTGACAAAGATCTGCGGAGAAAAGGAGCGGAAGGCCTCTTCCATCGCAAATATCGTGCCCGTCAGGGGCGCGTTGAACGCAACGGCAAACCCGGCCGACGCGCCCGCGGCGATCTGCAGACGGCGGACCATGAAATTGCGCCTTAACAGCCTGCCCGCGCCCTCGCCGACGCACCCGCCCATCTCTATGGACGGGCCCTCGCTGCCGGCGGCCAGGCCCAGAAACACACAGGCCAGCGACGCGGCGAACATGGAGCACAGCGTGACGTACCAGTTGAAGGGGAATTTGCCGCGGCAGGCGCCCTCTATCTGCGGTATGCCGCTGCCGCGTATCATGGGCACAAACCTTACGAGCGTGCCTATGGCCACGGCGCCCGCGGCCAGCCCGACGAGCAACAGCGGTATGAACGCGGGATGCGCGCGGACAAGTTCGTACAGCGCGCGCGAATACTCTTCGCCCAGACCCGTGCATATGTTGTAAAAAGTGACTATGACGCCCGCAAACACGCCCGTTACCACGGACAGCAGCACTATGTCCGCTCCGTACAGCCTGAAGGCCAGCAGCGAACGCGCCAACTTTCTTTTGAATTTATCTTTCATACAGTATCCTCTCCGGGCAACGTTCCGTTGCATCACTCTCCGCGAACGGGCAGCCGTACATCCCCGGCATCGCCTCGCGGACGGGCGACGCTGCGTTGCATCACTCTCCGCGAACGGGCAGCCGCACATCCACGGCATCGTCTCGCAGACGGGCAACCGTACATCCCCGATATCGCCTCGCGGACGGGCGACGTTCCGTTGCATCATGTCCCGCGGACGGGCAAAGCCGCATCTCCGGCACAACTTTCGGTTAAAATCCGTTCAAGCGCCCGCGGCCGCCCGGGCGGCTGTCACTTTGCGTACATTTCGCCGCAGATATAGCGGGCGTAGGCCGCGGCGACGTTTATGCCCGTAACGCGCTCCATGCCGCCGAAAAACGCATTTGAATTGACCTCGCAGATCATATAGCCCTCCCTGCCGAACAGCACGTCTATGCCGCAATAATCGGGGCATATAAGGCGGGCAACCTTGCGGCAGAGCGCCGAAAGTTCGCCGTCGGGCGAGAGCGGACTGCCGCTGCCGCCCAGCTCCAGATTGGAGCGGAAATCGCCCCGGGAGCGGCGCTCCATGGCGGCCGCCACCTCGCCGCCGATAACAATGACGCGGGCGTCCCTGCCGGCGCTTTCGGCCACATAGCGCTGAAAGAGATGGGGCGAACACTTGAGTCTTTCCGCAACGGCGCGCAGGGCGGCGCGGTCGTCCGCCCTGTACACGCCCGCGCCGAGCGAGCCGTAGCTGGCCTTGACCACGACGGGCAGGCCAAGACGGCCGACCACGCCGTCGAGCAGCCGCTCGCTGACGGGTTCGGCAGGGTCGTAGCACAGCGGAGCGGGAATTGTGTCCGGCATGGGCACGCCGCTGCCGGCGAGAGCTATGCAGGTGAGCATCTTGTCGTCGCACGTTTCGATGGCGGCGGCGCCGTTGAACAGGCGCATGCCGCACTTTTCGAGCATGCGCGCGGCGTATTTGTCCTTGTCGAGGTACACGCAGAAATCGTAATCGGCGACATGATTTTCAAGCGTGCCGCCCTCGCCGCAGCCGCAGACGGTGCCGTCGTTGAGCCGCACGTCAGCGCGCACGCCGAGAAGGGCAAATTCCTCGCGGAGCCGCGCCGACTGGTTGAGAGAATTTTTTAATTTGGAATATGCGTTTACGAGAATGAGAGCTCTTTTCATTTAGATACGGCGCGCGGGCGCGCGCATAAACGAGCGCGGCGGCCGACTCTGGCGGCCGCCGCGGCGATATTCGTCCGGCGAATTATTTTACGCTGTACAGAAGGTCGAAATACGTGGGATAGGGCCAGTATTCCGACGAAGTTATCTTTTCCATGCCGTCCGCCACCGCGCGGATCTCCTCCATCACGGGTATCACCTCGTGCGCCATGGCCTGCGAGGCGGGTATCACTTCCGACATGACTATGCCGTCCAGAATATCTTCCAGCCTGACCGCGAGGGCGGAGAGCCTGTCGTTGCCTTCGGACAGCTTCATTATGAGATCTCTTTCGGTGTTGCAGGGTATGGAGTCGTTTACCGACTGTTTGGCCGCCACGTTTGCGCACAGTTCGGCCGCATAGTCGGACACGGCGGGGATTATGTCCTGCCTGACCATCTGGAGCAGGGTAAGAGCTTCGATATTGATTATCTTTGTGTAGTTTTCAAGCTGTATGTTTGCGCGGGCGACGGCCTCGGCCTTGGTGTACACGCCCTGACGGACAAAGACTTCTATATTCTTGTCCTCGAAGCAGACGGGCACGGCGTCGGCTGTGGTCTTGTTGTTCAGCAGTCCTCTGCGCATGGCTTCGGGCTCCCACTCGGGCCCGTATCCGTCAAGATTGAATATTATGCGGCTGTGAGCTTTGAGCTCGCGCTCTATGACGGCGTCGGCGGCCTTGCAGATATCGGGCGAGCCTTCGAGCTCGTCGGCAAATTTTTCAAACGCGTCCGCCACTATGGTGTTGAGCACGATGTTGGGGTCGGAGACGTTGGCCTGCGAGCCGAGCATGCGGAACTCGAACTTGTTGCCCGTGAAGGCAAAGGGCGACGTGCGGTTGCGGTCGGTGGCGTCCTTGGGGAATATGGGCGATTCGGGCACGCCTATGGAGCCTTCGAGCGCCACTTTTGGCACGTAGTTTTCGCCCTTGACGATGGAGTCCACGATTGCGCCGAGGTGATCGCCGAGATATACCGAAATTATTGCGGGGGGAGCTTCGTCCGCGCCCAGACGGTGGTCGTTAGCCGCCGACGCGACAGAGGCGCGCAGTATGCCCTGATAGTCGTCCACGGCCTTTATTACGGCGGCCAGCACGAGCTTGAAGAGCGTGTTGTTTTCGGGCGAGGGGCCGGGGTCGAGCAGATTGAGGCCGTCGTCGGTGGAAACCGACCAGTTGTTGTGCTTGCCCGAACCGTTTATGCCCCTGAAGGGTTTTTCGTGCAGCAGGCACACCAGACCGTGCCGCGCGGCGACTTTTTGCATGAGCTCCATGGTGAGCATGTTCATGTCCACCGCCGTGTTTGTGGTGGAGAACACGGGCGCCATCTCGTGCTGGGCGGGCGCGACTTCGTTGTGCTTCGTCTTGGAGGGTATGCCGTACGACCAAAGCTCTCTGTCGAGATCGGCCATGAACTCCGCTATCTTGGGGCGGAGCACTCCGTAGTAATGATCCTCCAGCTCCTGACCGCGGCTGACGGGCGCGCCGACGAGCGTGCGGCCGCACAGCCTTAAGTCCTTGCGGCGTTCGTACATCTCCTCGGAGATGAGGAAGTATTCCTGCTCCGGCCCCACCGTGGTGGAGACCTTTTTGCAGTGTATGCCGAACAGAGCGAGGATGCGCTTGGCCTGCTTGTTGATGGCCGTCATGGAGCGCAGCAGCGGGGATTTTTTATCGAGCGTTTCACCCGTGTACGAAACGAAAACCGTGGGGATATACAGGGTGCCCTCCTTTACGAACGCGGGCGACGTGGGATCCCACGCGGTGTAGCCGCGCGCCATGAACGTGGCCCTTGACCCGCCGGAGGGAAAGGACGAGGCGTCGGATTCACCGACTATGAGACTCTTGCCTGTAAGCTGCATTATCACTCTGTCGCCGTCGGGCTCTATGAAGCTGTCGTGCTTTTCGGCGGTGAGCCCGGTGAGGGGCTGGAACCAGTGCGTGTAGTGCGTGGCGCCCTTGGACACCGCCCAGTTTTTCATGGCGGAGGCCACCGCGCCGGCGATGGACACGTCGAGCTGTTTGCCCGATTCTATGGTAGCCCTCAGCGCCTTGTAAACTTCCTTGGGCAGAGTCTCTTTCTGAACGGCGTCGTTGAACACGTTTTCGCCGAACATGCCGGGTACGTTCATTTCTTTTTACCTCGCAGTGATTACTCTTGATGTGTATTAAAATTATAATTTAAACGCGGGCATAAGTCAACCGATAGGGCGGCTTACGGCTTTAACATATTTTTATGCGGCATAAAATCTGCGCTTATGACTTATCGTCCTCCCCTCTGTCCTCGAAGCGGGCGGGCTTGATGAGGTGGGAATTTTTTATGTCGCTGTGAGTCATTTCCGGATCGACGATGAGTATGCCGCGCTGAATGGAGGCATAGCCGTGCTTTTTGCGTATGTCGTCCACGGCGCGTTCGGCCCGCTCGCGCTTGGCGTAGTCGCCGCACGTCTCGTCCAGCGTAAGCTGCGAACTTCCGCCGTCCAGCCCCGAAACCGTCACCCCGAGCGAGCGCACGGCGAACGGCTGCTTTACGTTTTCCCTGAAGAGCGAAAAAGCCGTTTTTGCTATCTCGCCGCACAGGGCGGTGTGGCGCACCTTGCGCTGCACGGTGAAGGACGTGAGATCGCCGTACCTCACCCACAGATGCACGGTGTCGGCCTTGCCCCTGCCCGATTCGCGCAGACGGGCGGCCACGCTCTCCGCCAGCACGTAGATGTTGCGCTCCACCTGCTCGTAATACACGAGGTCGTACGCATAGGTCTGGGAATTGCCTATGGACTTGAGCTCCCACTCGTCGTCCATGTGCGCGACGGGGCTGTCGTCCTGACCGCGCGCGTATTTGAGAAGGGTGGCCCCGAACTTGCCGAAGGCCTTTGTTATCCGCCCGTCGTCGGCCGCGGCCAGCGCGCCTATCGTGTTGCAGCCCATGGCACGGAGCTTGCGCGAAGTGGCGCCGCCCACCATGAGAAGATCTTCCACCGGCAGGCCGAACACCACGTTTTTGTAGTTGCGGACGGAGATGACCGAAGTGCCGTCCGGCTTTTTCAGATCGGAACCGAGCTTGGCGAAAATTTTGTTGAACGACACGCCGACGGACACCGTCAGCCCAAGCTCGTCCCTCACGGCCAGACGCACGACGTCGCCGAGATGGCGCAGATATTCGTCCGTGAAATGTCCGTCCTCCTCCCGCTCTCCGCCGAACGGCGGAAACACGGGCAGCGAGCGGGTGACGTCCAGCCAGCACTCGTCGATGCCGTAGCTCTCTATCTGATCGGTATAGCGCGCGTATATGCCCCTGACCTTGCGCGAATACTGCATGTACTTGTCGAAGTGCGGGGGCACGATGACCAGCCCTGGACACTTGCGCTTTGCGCTGCCTATGGTGTCGCCCGTTCTGACCCCGCACCGCTTGGCCTCCTCGCTCTTGGCGAGCACGATGCCGTGGCGCTCCTCCCTGCTGCCGCACACGGCAAGCGGCACGCCGGCCAGCCCCGGATCGAGACGGCGCTCCACGGAGGCGTAAAAATTATTCAGATCGGAATGCAGAACTATTCTTTCGGTCAATTTGCCCCCCGTTGCCGCGCGCTTGAAAAGATCGCGGCCGCACGAGCGCGCAGCCGTTCCGGGCATACGCAGCGCGTCAGGACGTCAGCCGCGCGGCGAGATCGTCCAGCACGTCGAAATAATTTTTGAATGTCTTGCCGCAGACTTCGGCGTTGCGTATAGTGACCCCGCCGCAGCGCAGCCCGGTAACGGCAAACGCCATGGCCACGCGGTGATCGCCGAAGCTTTCGAGCGCGCAACCGACGGGCTCGGACGGATATATCTTCACCCCGTCCTCCCGCTCCTCCGCGCGCACGCCGAGGGCGGAGAGATTTGCGACAATGGCCTTTATCCTGTCGCATTCCTGCCCGCGCACGTGCCCTATGCCCGTGATAGTCGTGGGAGAGGAAAAATACGGCGCCGCCGCCGCGAGCGTGAGGGCCTGATCGGAGAACGAGGACATATCCACCTCGCCCCCGTCGAAATGCTTTAAAAGTTCGATAAATTTATAGTCGCCCTGCATGGTGTGCGGCATCACGCCGCGCACGGTGACGTCTGCGCCCAGTATGCGCGAAGCGGCATAAAAATAGCATGCGGCGGAGACGTCGGGCTCGATATCGTAGCGCTTGGCGGAATAGGAGCCGGAGACGACGAAGCGCCCCTCCTCCTCGCGCACGTCCGCGCCGAACGACCACATCATGTCCGCAGTCATGCGGACGTAGTCCATGCCGTGCGAGCCTTCGGTTTGTATCGTAAGCGGTCTGCCCGTGCAGGGCGCGCACATGAGCAGCGCGGACAGATACTGGCTACTGCTGCGTATGTCCACCGCGACTGTTTCCGCCGGCCGCGACGTTCCGCGGACGGTGAAGGGAAAGCAATCTGGCTCGCCCCCGAACGTGAACCGCGCGCCCATGTCGCGCAGCGCGGAGATGAGCGGGGCCATGGGGCGGCGCCTCATCTGCTCCGAACAATCGAAGTCGTATTCGCCGTCCGAAAGGGCGGCAAGCGCCGTAAGAAAGCGCGCCGCCGTGCCCGCCGAACCAACGTAAACCGAGGCCCGCTTTGCGGGCAGTGAACCGCCGCAGCCGTCGACGCTTACGACGGAGCCTTCGTACGCGACGTCTATGCCGAGCGAGCGCAGCCCTCCGATGAATTCCAGACAGTCGCCCGAAACCTGCGCGCCGCAGAGCGTGGAGCGGCCGCGGGCCAGCGCGGCCATGAGCAGGGCGCGCGCCGTTATGGATTTTGAGCCCGGCACGCAAACGCTCTGAACGGGGCGGGTTATTTTGTTGTATATGCAGGGTGCTTTATAGTCCATAAAATCGTCGCACAGCGGCGCGGGTTCAGGGCCGCGCGCTCTGTTTTCTCCTCCTGAGTATGTCGCCCGGACTGAGCGCGCAGGGGCAGTTTATCGTGTAGCGTTCCTGCACGCGCTTGCAGTCCTCCACGGGCGTTCCGTCGGGCAGACACGCCCTGACTACGGCAAAGCTCTTGCCGAAGGACGCGGAGGGCGAAAGCACCTCCAGCACGTCGCCCACGGCAAACCTGCCGCGCATTTCAACCACGGCGGAGCCGTCGGCGCAGGATATCACGTTGGCTATATAGTCGCAGTCGCCCTTGGCCTGACTGTCGTCATAGTTGACGGTTTTATCGTTTGCGCCCAACATATACGCGGTGGTATAGTCGCGGTGGGCGGCGGTGAGCAGTTCGCGCCCGACTTCGGGCGTGAAGCCGCCGTCAATGCACCTGCGGTATGCGTTTATGACCGTGGCGAGATAGTATTCGCTCTTCATTCTGCCCTCTATCTTGAACGAGCACACGCCGGCGGCGGCAAGCTCGCCCAGATGGGCGGACATGTTCAGATCCTTGGAATTGAATATGTACGTGCCGCGGCCGTCCTCCTCCACGTTCATCCACCCACTCTCCGCGCCCGGCTCGTTTTTGCGCACCTGCCAGTTCCAGCGGCAGGCCTGAACGCATTCGCCGCGGTTGGAATCGCGCCCCGCGAGGTAGTTGGAAAGCAGACACCTGCCCGAATAGGATATGCACATCGCGCCGTGCACGAAAGCTTCGAGCTCGACGTCGGGCACGAAGGCGTGTATTTCGGCGATTTCCGCAACGGACAGCTCGCGGGCGAGAATGACCCTCGCCGCGCCCAGCTCGCGCCAGAACTTTACGGCGCGGGCGTTGGTGACGTTGGCCTGCGTGGATATGTGCACGGGCAGCCCGGGAGCCGCCTTTCTGCACGCGTAAAACACGCCGGGATCGGAAATTATGGCCGCGTCCGCCCCCGCCGCGGACAAAAACGCAAAGTAGTCCTCCAGAGCGGGCATGTCGGAATTTTTTGCAAATATGTTTGCCGTGACGTATATTTTTTTGCCGAGTGAATGGGCGTAAGCTATTGCGTCGGCAAGCTCGTCCTCGCCGAAATTGTCGGCGAATGAGCGCAGCGAAAAATTTTTACCCCCGACGTATGCCGCGTCCGCACCGAAATACAGCGCGGCGTTGAGCTTTGCGCGGTTGCCCGCGGGGGCGAGAAGTTCAACTTTCATTGTCTGCCTTCTTGAGCGAAATGCACAATCCGTCGCCTATGTCGGCGACGTAGGATATGAGCTGCCCGTCGTTCAGGGCGGCTTCGAGATATTCGCGCACATGCTCCGCGAGCATGCGGCGCTTGGCGGGCACGGGCCGTTCGCCGCTCACCCAGCCGTATAAAAGCACGTCGTCGGCCACAAGCAGGCCGCCGCCGGAAAGGAGCTCCTTGAGACGGGGAAGCCACTTTACGTACTGCGCCTTGGGCCCGTCCAGAAATATGAAATCGTACCCGCCTTCCAGCCTTTCGAGCTGCTCGGCGGCGTCGCCCTCTATCAGGCGCACCCTGCCGGCAAGCCCCGCCGCGGCAAAATTGCGGGCGGCTTCGGCCGCGAACTCGGCGTTCTTTTCTATCGTGGTCAGCCGCGCCGCGGGACACGCGAACAGCAGCGCCATGCCCGAAGCGCCGACTGCGGTGCCTATCTCCAGAATGTTTTTCGCACCGACGGCCGCCGCCTGAAGGCATAAAAACTGCAGGGTTTCGTCCGACGAGACGGGTATGGAACGGGCAAACGCGCTCCGCCTTGCGGCGAGCACGGCTTCGTCTGTCGTCAGCCTGTTCAGTCCGGCCGTGCGCGAGGGCCGCTCCGGGCGGGATGTGTCGTTGTGCGGATAACCGAACTGCATTACAGCTCCACCACCACGGGCACCACCATGGGCGACTGCTTTGTTTTGCGCACGAGATAGTTGCGCAGCGCCTTTTTGATGACCCGTTTGAGCTCGTCCGTGCTGCCGGAGGTCAGGTCGTAGCCCGCTATAGCCCTGTTGATCACCTCGCGCATCTCCTTGTTGTAATCGCGGTGGAAATCGAACACGAACCCGCGGGAATTGATGACGGGCTCGCCGATGACTTCGCCGCCGGACACGGCGACGGAGACGATGAATATGCCCTCCTGCGCCAGCTGCCGCCTGTCCTGCATGACGAGCGAAGCCTTTTCGTCCTCGATGCCCTCGCCGTCGATGAGACGCGAACCGGAGGGCACATCGGGCAGCCTGCGCATGGCTTTGGACGTGACTTCCACGCAGTTGCCGAGGTCGGGCAGAAAGATGTTGCGCTCGTTCATGCCCAGACTCTGCGCAAGCTTTGAATGTTTCATCAGGTGCCTGTACTCGCCGTGCACCGGAATGAAAAATTTCGGCTTGAGCAGCGTGTGCATTATTTTATGCTCTTCGCTGCAGGCATGGCCCGAAACGTGTATGTTTTCCAGCCGTTCGTACACCACGTCCGCGCCGAGATGATACAGCTTGTTTATTACACCGTAGACGTCGCGCTCGTTGCCCGGGATGGGCGACGCGGAGATGATTATCGTGTCGTTGCCGCCCACGGTCAGGGCGGGATTTTCGCCGTTGGCCATGCGGTGCAGGGCGCTCATGGGCTCGCCCTGACTGCCCGTGCACACTATCAGCACCTCGTCGTCGCGCAGACTGCGCGTGCGCGAGATATCCACTATCAGCCCTTCGGGAATGGACAGCTCGCCTATCTTCTGCGCCGCTTCGACCACGTTGAGCATGCTGCGGCCGTTGAGCGCCAGCCTGCGCCTGTGGCGCACGGCGATATCCACTATCTGCTGCAGCCTGTGCACGTTTGAAGCAAACGTGGCTATTATTATCCTGCGCGAGGAATTTTCGCCCACCAGCCGCTCGAGCGTCTGCCCCACCACCGTTTCGGACATGGTGTAGCCGGGGCGCTCGATGTTGGTGCTTTCGCCGAGGTACAGCAGCACGCCCTTTCCTCCGAGGTCGGCTATCGTCTTCAGGTCTATGGGCTCGCCCGCCACGGGAGTGAGGTCTATTTTGAAGTCGCCGCTGTGGAATATGACGCCCTGCGGCGTATGCACGGCCAGCGCCAGCGCGCCCGCGATGGAGTGGTTGACGTTGATGAAGTCTATTTTGAAACAGCCCAGCTGCATGTGTCCGCCGGGCGCGACGGTTATCTCCTTTACGTTGTTCAGGCGGTGTTCGCGCAGCTTGTTGTCCACGAGGGCGAGAGTGAGACGGGTGCCTATGACGGGGATATCCATCTCCTTGAGCAGATAGGGCACGCCGCCGATATGGTCTTCGTGCCCGTGCGTGAGCAGCAGCCCGCGCACCCTGCGCTTGTTTTCCACCAGATAGGTGATGTCGGGCACCACCAGATCTATGCCGGGCATCTCCTCGGTGGGGAATATCGCGCCGGCGTCGATTATTATTATGTCGTTGCCGCACTCGAGCGCGGTCATGTTCTTGCCTATTTCGCCCACGCCGCCTATGAACACGACCTTGACGGCGTTTTTGGGCGAACGCTCCTTTTTGGCCCTGACGGGGCGCGAACTTTCCGATTGCTCGGCTATGCGCTTTTGCGACTGCGCGGGCGGGAGTATAGCCACCGCCGGCACGCGCACGGGCGCGCGGCGCGAAGACGCCCCGCCCTGCCGCTCCGGCTGTTTGCTCTGTTTGGGCTGTTTAGGCTGCTTGGGCTGCTTTTTGCCGCGGGCGCGCCCTTCGGCCGCGGCGGCATTGGCCGCTTCGCGCTTCTTGCGGGGCTTTTTGGCCTTGTTGTTCAAATTTTCCTGATTTTCCAAAACAAATTTCCTTAACTGTTATAATTACTTTGCCGTTTGCCTGTCAAAAATATTTTTCATCCGATGCGCGCGAAACGGCGCGAAGCGCGTCGGAAAATGTACACGGGCGCAGGGCATTGTAAAAGGGGGTTCGGCTTAAACCCCCTTTTATTTTTTGCGCCGCGCGGCGCCGGGCTTTTGCGGCCCGCTTACTTTTTGCTTACGTCCTTTACGAGACCCTCTTCGATGAGCTCTTCGATGGTTTCGTAGGGATACATGGCGGCATAGTCGCGCTCTACTATCTCGCGCTTTACGCCGTCGCGCTTGGCAAGCATGATGTCGATGAGCCTTATGGCCTTCTTTACGCCGCGGGGGCTCTTTATCTTGACCATCATGGGCGTGCCGTGCATGGATTTGTTGTCGGATACGTCGGAGTGATGATATACGCTGGTCGCAAACTCGTTGGGGTCGAGAGCGAGGTACAGACACAGCGTCTTGCCGCGTATTTTGAAACGCGCTATGGTCTCGCGCCCCTTGTTGAAGCGCTCGGCGCCCCATGCGATATTGGAATTGACCTTTTTATATGCGAGCAGGGCGTTTTTGACCTGTCCGTAGTATCTCTTCTGCTCGTCGGTGCTCTGGATTATCCTTGCTATGAACGAGCGGTTGTACTTCATCATGTTGGCGAAGTCTACTCCGCCGTTGGCAATGCCCGATATGCCGTCGGGCATTATCTCGCCCTCTGCGGGGGTCTCGTCGATGTCTTCTACGATCTCGCCGATTATCCCGTCCTCGTCCTCGGCATGTTCGCCTTCGGGAACTTCCTCCACGACGTCGCTGACGGTGACGAGAGCTTCCTCCTCTTCCTCGGGCTGTGCGGACTGTTCTTCGGCGACCTGCTCCTCCGTCTCTTCGACGGCGGGCTCTTCGGGCTGCTCTTCGGACTGTTCGGCCGTCTCCTCCGCGGCGGGCTCTTCGTCCGCCCGTTCTTCAACCTCTTCGACCTGCTCTTCAGCGGGCTCTTCGACCTGCTCTTCAGCGGGCTCTTCGGGCTGTTCTTCGGGTTCCTCCTCGCAGGTCTCCGCGGCGGCGGGAGCAAGCTCTTCGGCCGCGACGCCGGCAACCACCCCGGCGGCGAGCATGGCCTTGAGTTCCTCTATCTGTCTTTGTATCTGCTCTATGCGCTCGTCGTAAGCGCCGACCACCTTTTCGGCCACCTTGTCGGTTATCTGCTCCACGCCCTCTTCGTCGAGAACGATATCGATGTCCTCGTCCTCCGTCTCTTCGGGGGCGGGCTCGGCGATGAGCGATTTGAGGTCGGCGATGTCGGCTTCGAGCCTTGCGAAGTATTCCTCGTACCCCGCGGCCACGCCTGCGGACACGCCGTCGGTTATGCGCTGCACTTCCTCGTCGCTGATGGGCGCGCTCTCTGCGGCCGTCTCCGCGGCGGGCTCGGGCAGGCAGGCGAGCACTGTCTCCGCGACGGTGTCGCTTATCCTGCGCACGTCCTCGTCGCTCAGCGGAGCGGCTTCCTGCGCGCCTTCGGCGGGCTGCTGTCCGGCCAGAGCTTCGGCCACTGCGGACGCGATGGTCTTTGCGCCGTCCTCGTCGACCACTATGTCGCGGTCGGCCGCCAGATCGGCTTTGATGTTTTCGGTTATGATGTAGCTTACCTTTTCGACGCCGGCTTCGTCGACGACGACTTCGCGCTGTCCGTCCATGCCGGCAAGTATTTTGGCCGCCACGGCGTCGCTGATGGCATCCGCGCCGGCCTCGTCGACCACTATGTCGCGATCGGCGGCGGCTTCGGCGCCTATCCTTTCGGATACGGCGGAAGTTATCCTGTCGAGGCCTTCCTCGTCTATGACTATGTCGTAATCGGCTTCGGCCTGCTCTTCGCGCAGCTTCTGCACCACCGAAGAAGCTATGGCCTCGCCGTCGGGCTGGGGCAGCGCGGCGGCTACCTTTTCGGCTATCTCGTCGGTATCGATTTCGGGCAGGTAGTTGGAGAGCACGGCGGCGGCCTTGTCGGCCAGCACGTCCTCGCTTACGCGCTCGACGTTGAGCTTTTCGGAGATGAGACGGGCTACCTCCTCGCTGTCGATATCCTGTTCTCCCGCGACGCCGGCCAGTCTTTCGGACACGGCGGCCGCGATGGCGTCATAGTCGAGCTTGCTCTCCACGGCCTTTGCCAGCGAATCGCATCCGTCCTCGTCCACCATCACGTCGAACTGCTCGGGGGAGATGGTGCCCACCTGCTTGGCTATGCGGTCGGCTATCTCCTCGTTGTCCACGTTTATGTCTATCTTTTCCGCAAGGACTTCGGCCACCCTTTCGGCTATGGCCTGTTCGTCCACGGCGACGCCGACGTCGGAAGGTATGACTATCTTTTCGGCTATGCGGTCGGCCACGGCCTGTTCGTCCACGGGCTCGTTCATAAGCTGCTCGGCAACCTTGGAAGCGATGTAGTCGGGGGAGACCACCTCCTCCGCGGGGAGATTGTCGGCAAGCTTTTTAGCCAGCTCCTCGTAGTCGAGGTCTTCCACTATAGCCTGAGGGATGTACAGACGCTCGGCAACTTTATAGGCCAGCTCCGCATAATCTATTTCGGGAACGGCGACGTTGAGCTTGGACGCCACCTTTTCGGCGAGCACGTCGTAGTCGAGATCTTCGACTATGGCGGAAGGTATGTACATGTTTTCCACAACCTTTGCGCCGAGCTCGTCGTAATCGACGACGGCCTGCGCCGAAGGCAGGCGTTTTGCGACCTCGTCGGCGAGCGCTTCGTAATCCACGTCGCTGCCGGAGGGAACGATTATCTTATCGGCGACTTTGGCGGCAAGCTCGTCGTAGTCCACGGCGGCGGGCTGCGCGGAGACGCGCGGCTCCTTTGTCGCGTCGCGGTACATGCTCTGAATCTGGGCGGCGAGGTATTCTATCTCCTCTTTGAGCTCCTTTTTGTCGGCCTCCATTTTGAGCATGATGGCCTCGCGGTCCATATCCCTGTCGACGGCCTGATCGATGACTTCCTGCACCTTGGCGTCCACGCCCTTGCTCTGGGCGGCGAGCGCGTCGAAATTGCGCTGAACGGCCTTGTTCTGTTCGGCCAGACGCGCAACGCTCTTGTTCACGGCGTCGTTGGCCTGCGAGATCCTGGCGATGTTGGCGCTTACCGAGTTAGACTGCTGGGCGATCTGCGCCACCACGGTCTGGTTCTGTCTGGCAAGCTGTTCCACTTTAGCGTCAAGCGTCCTGTTCTGTTGAGCCAGCTTATCCACCTTCGTCAGAAGGAGATCTGCCTTCGTCTGACCCGAACCGTTGTTGTTTACACCCATAATACACCTCGATAAATGTAGTCGTCGGGGGGATACCCCGCTCCGCCCGACGCACGCTTTTGCGCCGCAGGCGCGCAAAGTTTTGTGAAAAAACTTTACAATTTATGATTGTCGCAATAGTATTCCTTTATTTAGTTTACAACAAAAAATCGTAATTGTAAATACTTCGGGGCAATTTTTTTTAAATTAAAGCAAAATTTTTTTGATTTTTTCAGCATTCCCCGCCCGGATTGCCCTTTAAATATGCCCCGACCACCGCCCGCGCCGTCCGCGCGGACGGCCGGGCGCGGCGGACCCGCTCCTCCGCGCCGCAAAAAATTTATTTATTTTTATTCAAAATACTTGTATATTTTCGCTGAATACTGTATAATTATACTAAATTACCCTTTGCGGGGCGATTTTATTAATTATCGGTGAATAAATTACGGACGGCGACTCACCGCGCGTCCGGGAGGAGAATCATGAGAGTTTATAATTTTTCGGCCGGGCCTTCGACCCTGCCCCTCGAAGTGCTTGAAAAGGCGCAGGCGGAATTTTTGGATTTTGCCGGCACGGGCATGTCGGTGACGGAGATATCCCACCGCGACAAGGCGTACGAAGCCGTGGTGCGCGAGGCCGAGAGCCTGACGCGCGAACTTCTGAACGTGCCCGACGACTACGCCGTGATATTCGTGCAGGGCGGGGCGTCCACGCAGTTTGCAGCCGTGCCGCTCAACCTTATGCACGGCGGCAAGGCGGACTACATAGTTACGGGCAACTTTGCCAAAAAGGCATGGCAGGAGGGACAGATTTACGGCGAGGCCGTAAAGATAGGCGATTCCTCGGACAGGGTGTACACATACATACCCGACGTGGATAAGTTAAGCTACAGCCCGGACGCGGATTACGTGCACATAACCACCAACAACACCATATTCGGTTCGCGCTATTCAAAGTTCCCCCGCTGCAAAGCTCCGCTCGTGGCAGACATGTCGTCGGAGATATTTGCGCGCGAAGTGGACGTATCCGCGTTCGGCG
>CASDRK010000010.1 GCA_949283125.1 uncultured Clostridia bacterium | reverse complement strand
GGGTATAAGGTTGTTGTCCTGAAAGATAAATCCGCATACGCTGTTGCGGTATGCGTTCCGGTCGTGCTCTTTGAAATTTTTAAAACTCTTTCCCCTAAAAACGACGTCGCCGCCGTCAAAGTCGTCCAGTCCGCCCAAAATATTCAAAAGCGTGCTCTTGCCGCTGCCGGACGGGCCGAGTATGAACACCATGCCCTTATCGGGCAAATCAAACGTTATCCCGTCCAGCGCTTCAACTTTTGCGCCGCCCTTGAGTTTATACGTTTTTTTCAGATCGCGTATCTTCATTTTGTTCGTCCGGAACGTATTATTTCCGCCGGGGTAAATTTGCGGTATTTCAGCATTACCGCCGCCGCTCCGGCCGCGGCTGAAAGGATGCAGGCTGCCAGCAGAACGGCGTATGGCCAGAATTCAAGGCCGAACATTGCCGCCGGCGCGTTGAGTCCGCCGTCGATAGTAAACATGCCGGCGACGAATTTATTGAACAGACCCATAAGGAGCGGCAGCAGGGCGCCGCACAGCGCAAATATCGCAAGGCCCGCAATGACCGAACTCAATATGTATATCGTCGCGCATGTCTGCGCGCCGGCGCCCATGGCGCGCATGATGCCGAGCTGCTTAAGCTGTCCGCGAACGCAGGAAGACGTAAAGTTACACATAAAGAGAAACGCAAATATAAAAAAGACGACGCCGAGGTATAAACTCAGATTTTTAAAAACTTCGGCATATGTACACATATCGTCGAATTGCTGCAGGCCGTCTATGCTGATGTGCGTTGTCAGTTCTCTGCCTTGCATGCCGAATATGTAGTCGGCAAGCTCGTACATTGCGTTCTTATCCTCCGGCACATCGAACAATAAATAGGCCGGAACGGACGAAAGATATCCCCTGCATACAAAAAGTTTTTCATGGTAATATTCGTTGGTCGTCCTGTCGTTCTCGCCGTAATAGACGCCTTTTGTGCAGTCCCTTCCGCAATGTGTGTCCACCACGCCGCATATCGTGAACGTTCCGGATGGCAACCGGTCGTCGACAAAGTCGTTTGCAAGTTCAAATCTGCGTCCTATCATGTCTTCGGCGCAAGCGATGTCGCATCGTGCGCCGTTCTCTTTAAACCCGCCCGCCATAAACGTATTCAGCAGACATTCCGGAATCGCGACCTCGTCGGCCGCGGCGGGGAGACTGCCTTTTACGTCATACCCGAGCTCTTTCAAAAGCCGCTCGTCGGCTTCGATAAAGCCGCCCAGCGACAATGCCATATGGTCGTCGTAGCGACCCGACTGCAGCAAGTCGGTTATTGCCTGCATGTCGGCAACGGCGGTATGCTGAAATCCCGATATCTGGCAACCGTATGCTACGGCGGCCGGCGAACCGGTAATATCTTCCGTCCGCTCGCGCAGGCTTTCCGCATTGAGTAGTTGTTCTGCCGTCAAACTGTTTCCCAATAACGAATCTATTATTCCTGCCGTGCCGCTGATGTTGTCGGGGGTATATGACCGCGCTGTGTAGACGGCGGCGGTTTCGGCGTTTATTGCGTAAGCGTGCTCTACAAAGGCCGCGGTTTTATCGAATGCGCCGATAGTGAAGGAAAGCCCGAGCAATAAAAAACAAACGACTGACAAAAAAATTGTTGTCGCCAGCCGCAGTGGGTGTTTCGCAAAATTTTTAATCCCGAGCTTAAGCGCCGTGCCGACTTTCAGTCCGCCGCCCGAAGGCAATCTGCTTGCGTCCGCGTTGTCGGCCGCGCAACGGTGCGGGGCGCTGTCGCACTCTATTTTGCCGTCGGCCAGTTCTATTATGCGGTCGCCGAATTCTTCCGCAAATTTTCTGTCGTGCGAGACCACAACCACGAGCCTGTCGCGCGAAAGGCCCTTCAGCAGCGTAAGGATATCCTTACCCGTTGCCTCGTCCAGCGCGCCGGTGGGTTCGTCCGCAAAAATTATCTCCGGGTTTTTTGCTGTCGCCCGCGCTATGGCTACGCGCTGTTTCTGCCCGCCCGAAAGCGTATTTATCTTTCTTTTTGAATATCCTCCGAGTCCGACCGAGGAGAGGGATTTGTCCGTCTGCTTTAAAACCTGTTTTCTGCCCTGCAGTTCAAGCGCGAGCGCCACGTTTTCGCCGACGGTCAGTTCG
>CASDRK010000009.1 GCA_949283125.1 uncultured Clostridia bacterium | reverse complement strand
TCTCATGTAAGCAGTAAAACATTAGAAAAAAATCTGGCGCTTATAAACGCCAGACCGAAAAAGATTTTAGGATTTAAAAAACCCGTTGATTTATTCTTCTTTTTCTTAAACAAGTGTTGCACTTAGTTTGACAATTCAGTTTCATTAATATCGGAAAGCCGGCTTTATTCAACCGAAGAGAGCGCGCTCGCGCTCCTCGCAATAGCGCACGGTGGCCATGGCGTCGCGGCAGTATATGTCCGCCCCGATCGCGGCGGCGTACTCCTCGTTCATGACGGCGCCCCCCGCCACCACTTTCACGCCGGGGCAGCTTTCGCGCAGCAGCCGTATAGTCTGCGCCATGGACTGCACCGTGGTGGTCATCAGCGCGGACAGTCCGCACACCTGCGCGCCCGTCCGCTTCACAGCGTCGACCACGGCGGACGGCTGAACGTCGCGGCCGAGATCGAAGACTTCAAACCCGTAATTTACCAGCAGTGTCCTGACTATATTTTTGCCGATGTCGTGAATGTCGCCCTTGACGGTGGCTATCACAACTTTGAGCTTTTTTGACTGCGCCCCTCCGGAAAATCCGCGCTTTATTTCGTCGAACGCGGCCGAAGCGGCCTCCGCGCTCATCAGCAACTGGGGCAGAAAGAGCGTCTTTTTTTCAAACCTTTCGCCCACCTCGTCGAGCGCGGGTATGATGTGTCCGTTTATCACGTCGAGCGGGGCGACGCTGCCGAGCAGCCCGGCCGCGGCGGAGGCCGCGGCCGCCTTAAGACCGCGCACTATAGCTCCGCGCAGATCGTCGGCGCCGACCGTCGGCGTGGCCGTTGGGGCGTCCGAGGGCCGGGACAGCGAGGACGCATAACTTATATACTGCAGGCAGTTCTCGTCCCGCCCGGTGAGGGCGAGAAAGCTTTTGTATATCTTGATCATCTCCTGCGAGTTGGGATTGATGATTGCGGCCGACAGCCCGCGCGACAGCGCCATGGCAAAAAAAGCGGCGTTGATAAAATCGCGGTTTGGCAGACCGAATGAGACGTTGGAGATGCCCAGCGAGGTGTTACACCCCATAGTATGCCTTATGTAATCGAGCGCGTCCAGCGCGGCGAGAGCGGCTCCGCCGTCCGCGGAGACGGCCATGGCGAGGGTGTCGAAGATGAGATCGCGCCTGTCTATGCCGTACTTGGCGGCCTCGGCGACTATTTTTTCCGCCACGGCCACGCGGCCGGCCGCCGTGGGGGGAATGCCGTTTTCGTCCAGCGTCAGCGCGACGACCGCGCCGCCGTACTTTTTTACGAGCGGGAATACGGCGTCCATCGTCTCCCGCTTTCCGTTCACGGAATTGACGAGCGGTTTGCCGTTGTACACGCGCATGGCGCGTTCCATTGCAACGGGATCGGCGGTGTCTATCTGCAGCGGCAGATCGGTGACGGCCTGTATCTCGCGCACGCAGTCGGCGAGCACGGCGGGCTCGTCTATCTCCGGCAGGCCCACGTTCACGTCGAGCACATGCACTCCCTTTTCCGCCTGCGACACGGCTTCGCCCAGAACGTAGGCCATATCGCCCGTGCAGAGGGCCTGCTTAAGCCGCTTTTTGCCCGTGGGGTTTATTCTTTCGCCTATCAGCACGGGCGCGTCGCCGAATGTGCAGGCATGGGTGTACGAGCTGACGACCGTAAGATTTTTGCGCGTGACGGGCACGGGGGCAACGCGCCCGGCGGCGCGTTTTATCTGCGCTATGTATTCGGGCGTGGTGCCGCAACAGCCGCCCACGACGCGCACGCCCGCCGCGACGAGCGCGGCGATGTCGCCGGCGAACTTTTCGGCGCCCACCGAATAGACCGTTCTGCCCCCTTCATCGCGCGGCAATCCGGCATTGGGCTTTACCGCCACGGGCGTGGAGCTCACGGCCAGCATGCGCTTTGCCACCCCCGCCATCTGCGCGGGCGCGAGCGAACAGTTGAGCCCGAGGACGTCCACGCGCAGACCCTCCAGAAGCGCCACGGCCGCTTCGGGCGTGGTGCCCGTCATGGTCTTTTCGTCCTCGCCGAACACCAGCGTGGCGAGCACGGGCAGATCGCACGTCTCCCTTGCGGCGACGATGGCCGCCTTCAGCTCGAAGACGTCGTTCATGGTCTCGAAGGCGACGAGGTCTGCCCCGGCCTCGACGCCCGCGCGCACCGTGCGCGCGAATATGCCGACCGCGTCCTCGAAGGACAGCGGCCCCAGAGGGGCGAGCATTACGCCGAGCGAGCCTATATCCAGCGCGACGAACGCGCCCGTGCCGGCCGCCGCGCGCTTTGCGCACGCGACGCCCGCCTTTACCACCTCTTCGGTGCGGTCGCCGAACTTTAAACTGTTGGCGCCGAAGGTGTTGGCGTATATCACGTCAGCGCCGGCGGCTATGTAGGCGGCGTGGATGCGCTCTATCGTCTGCGGGCGGGTCAGGTTCCACTCCTCAGGCAGCGCGCCGAGGGGCAGGCCCTCTGCCTGCAGCAGCGTGCCCATGCCTCCGTCGAGGACGACTATACCGCTTTGCAATTTTTGTCTGAAAGTCATCTTATTCCCACTATGGCCGTCACCGACTTGGAAGGGAGCATGAAGCAGTCCTCCGTAAGCGTGACGCCTATATTTTTCGTAACGTCGAGCGCGGCGAACACGTCGCGCTGAAAGGCGAGCGGCAGATCGCCGAACCCGCAGGAAAAACGGGCGGAGAGCGCGCCGTACTGCGCGGAGAGCCGCGCGTGGACCTCGTTGCACCACTGTTCCGCAAGGGCCGCGCCGAGCGCCTGGACCACCGCCGCGCGCGCCGGGGATATGCGCGCGTATCTGGCCGCCAACCTGTCCGCGCCCGCGCCTATCGTGGCGGCGAAAACCGCCGCGCGGCCGCAGCCCGAAAGGTAGCGCGCAAGGTCGCGGCTGTCTGTGCGGGCAAATCCGAGGTCGAGCGAGCCGCCGCGGCGCGTCACGCCGAACAGGGCGTAAACGGCCGAAAGACTCTGCGCGGCGAGCAGCTCGCGCCCGCACTCTTCGATGAGTTCCTCCGTGCCGTCGTCCGCGGGCGCGCCCGGCGGACAGCCGAGATAGCGCAAAGTTTCCCGCCGGTCTATGGCGGAAATTCTGCCCGTCAGCCGCATCATACTATGTTTTCGAGATTGGCGCGTATGGCGGCGGCCACGGCGGGTTTGTTCATGGAATAAACGTGCACCGCCTTGACCCCGTTTGCGTAGAGGTCGATTATCTGCTCGGTGGCGTAGGCCACGCCCGCCTGCGTCATTGCGGCTGGGTCGTCGCCGAAACGGTCGATGATGCGCCTGAACCGCGCCGGAAGCGTGCAGCCCGAAAGGGCCATCATGCGCTTTATCTGCCTGCCGTTGGTGACGGGCATTATGCCAGCGACGACGGGCACGTATATGCCCGCTTCCCTCACCTTGGACATGAAGGAATAGAAGGCGTCGTTATCGAAAAACATCTGCGAAGTCAGAAAATCGCACCCCGCGTCCACCTTCTTTTTCAGATTGTCGATGTCCGAAAACAGAGTCCGGCTTTCGGGGTGGCCTTCGGGATAGCACGCCCCGCCTATGCAGAAACAGCCGAAGGCCTTTATTTCGGCCACCAGCTGGGACGCGTACGCGTAATCGAGATTGCCCGCAAAATCCTTGGGCAGGTCGCCGCGCAGGGCAAGTATGTTTTCTATGCCGGCGCTCTTCAGGCGCAGCAGCTTTTCGCGCACGTCCGCACGGTCGGAGGATATGCACGAAAGGTGCGCCACGGGCGTGACGCCGAGGTCGTTTTTCATGTGTTCGGCTATGGCCGCGGAATAGGCCGAAGTGCCGCCGCCCGCGCCGTAAGTCACGCTCATGAAGTCGGGCTTCAGGGCGGCTATTTCGTCCACCGCCGCCACAACGCCTTCAAACGCATCGCCCGTCTTGGGCGGGAACACCTCGAACGACAGCGCCGCCCGCTTGTTTTTCAATATCTCCGTTATCTTCATGCATTCATTTTATCACACACGGCGCGCTCATACAAGCGTTTTGCCGCAAAAATAAAGCGGGCGCAAGCGTTAAACCCGCTTCCGCCCGTCAGTCGGCCCCGCCGAACTCAATGTGCAGCGGTCTTTCGTATTTGTCGTTGAAGGAAAAGTATCCGCCCCGGTATCTGAACGCGGGAAGGGTGTCCAGCTGAACGTTGTGCAATGCTTTGAACACCGAAGCGTCCACGTCCGGATTGCGGGCGCGGAAATCCTTTATCAGTTTTTTAACGTCCTGCCGCGCCGACATGCCCTGCTCGCCCGCGGCAAGGCCCTGCGTGAGCCTGCACGCGCAGGCGATGAACGTGAGACCGTTGTACTGCTGCCAGTGCAGTATGTCGTCCTCCAGCACGCAGTACAGCGGACGTATCAGCTCCATGCCCGCAAAGTTGGCCGAGCGGATCTTGGGCATCATGCCCTGTATCTGCCCGCCGAACAGCATGGACATCAGAGTGGTCTCTATCACGTCCGACTTGTGATGGCCGAGCGCTATCTTGTTGCAGCCCAGCTCCTTTGCGCGGGCGTACAGAAAGCCCCGCCGCATGCGGGCGCACAGATAGCACGGATGCTCGCCGCCGATCAGGTCGTTTACGTCGAAGATGTCCGAGCGGAATATGCGCGCGGGTATGCCCAGACGCGAAAGATTGCTTTCCACCATCTGCGCGTTCTGCTCGCTGTAGCCCGGGTCCATCACGATATATTCGGCCTCGAACGGGATATCGGAGTGACGCAGAAGCTCCTGCACGCATTTTGCAAGCAGCATGGAATCCTTTCCGCCGGAGACGCACACGGCTATCCTGTCGCCCGGCTCTATCAGCTTATAGGTCCTTACCGCCTCCAGAAAGCGCGACCAGATGCCCTTGCGGAATTTGGTTATGATCGAGCGTTCTATCTTCTGCCCGTCGGTCAGCTCTTTTGCCATAATTTAATCCTTATACAACATTGCCCCCAATATATATTGGGGGTAACGCAAATATTATTCCGCCGCGCGCTGCATATGCGCGTGCGCTTACAGCTCCCCGCCGTGCCCGTGAGGATCCTCCTCCGGGTCGGGGAACTGCGACTTGTCGTAGGCTATGCCGTTTTTGTCGTAGTAATCCTTTATGGCCGCGCGTATGGCCTCCTCGGCCAGCACGGAGCAATGCAGTTTATGGGCGGGCAACCCGTCCAGAGCTTCGGCGACGGCCTTGTTGGTGAGCTGCAGAGCCTCGGATATGGGCTTGCCCTTGATCATCTCCGTGGCCATGGAGGACGAAGCTATCGCGCTGCCGCAGCCGAACGTGTTGAACTTCACGTCGGTTATCACCCCGTCGTTCACCTTGATGTAAATTTTCATTATGTCGCCGCAGCGGGCGTTGCCCACTTCGCCTATGCCGTCGGCGTCCTCTATCCTGCCCACGTTGCGCGGGTTTGTGAAATGATCCATTACTTTTTCGCTGTACAATGCCATGATAAAATACCTTTTTTAATTTTTTTCTCCGGCAGTCCCGCGCATGCGCGCGTGCGTGCGCCGTCCGCGGCAGATTTTGCCGGCTATATGAGATGCCTTCTCTTCCCCGTCTCCAGCTCCTCCCAGACGGGAGAAATGGAGCGGAGATATTCCACCGTCTTTGTAACTTCGGCTATGACGTAATCTATCTCCTCGGCGGTGTTGTCCGGGCCGAGCGACAGGCGCAGCGAGCCGTGCGCCACCTCGTGCGGGAGCCCGAGCGCGAGCAGCACGTGCGAGGGATCGAGCGAGCCCGACGTGCAGGCCGAACCCGAAGACGCGCATATGCCCTTTGCGTCCAGAAGGAGCAGAAGGCTTTCGCCCTCGATGCCTTCGAAGCACATGTTCACGTTGCCCGGCAGACGCTTTTCGGCGTCGCCGTTCAGCTTTGAATGGGGTATCTTTGAAAGCCCGGCTATCAGCCTGTCGCGCAGCAGTTTTTCCCCGGCCATGTTCTCGTATATGTGCGCGACGGCCTCGCTCAGAGCGGCGGCCGTTCCGCATGCGCCGGCCAGATTTTCGGTGCCGGCGCGCTTACCGCGCTCCTGCGCGCCGCCTTCGATGAACGTGGCGAGCGCGACGTTTTTGCGGCAGTAGAGCGCGCCCGCGCCCTTGGGCCCGCGGAACTTGTGCGCGGAGAGGGACAGCATGTCCACGTTGTCCGCTTCCACGTCGACGGGGATATGCCCCACGGCCTGCACGGCGTCGGTGTGGAATATCACCTTGGCCGCGCGGCAGACGGCGCCTATCTCCCTTACGGGCAGAATAGTGCCCACCTCGTTGTTGGCGTACATGACGGTGACGAGCGCGGTGTCGGGACGGATGGCCTCCTCCACCTGCGCGGGCGTTATCAGCCCGTCAGGATCGACGGGAAGATACGTCACTTCAAACCCCTCGCTCTCCAGCCTTTTGAGCGTGTGGAGCACCGCGTGATGTTCAAAATTGGTGGATATTATGTGTTTTTTGCCCTTGGCCGCGCCCAGCCGCGCCGCCGAGCGGATGGCCTGATTGTCCGCTTCGCTGCCGCCGGAGGTGAAATATATTTCGCGCGCGGAGGCGCCTATGCATGCGGCCACGGCCTCCCTCGCCCTCTCCAGCTCCTCTCTGGCCCGCTGCCCGATGCCGTGCAGGGAGGACGGGTTGCCGTATATGCCCTGAAAACAGGGCGTCATCGCCTTCACCGCGGCATCGCTCATCGCGGTGGTGGCGGCATTGTCCAAATAGACGGTGTGCGTCATCGCTGTCGTAATTCCTACCTTTTTAGTATGATTTAATTATATGGAAAGAATGTCCGTTTGTCAACCGTAAACGCGCGCATTTTGCAATTTTGCGGCGGAAATTTGCGCCGCGGCGCGCAGGCCTGCCCGCAGGGCGAAAGGCGAGACCGCACGCGAAGCGGCGGCGCAGCCGCTACGCGCGCGGCGCCCGTTGCCCGATCGCTCCGCCGGCATTGACAGGGAGCGCGGCGGGGAATATAATATTATTGCGGACGTGCGTCAGATTTTTGTCCGCGCGGCTGTTGTTATTGTAAACAGCACTATAATAAGGGGGCGCTCATGCTGGAAGTAAAAGACCTTGTAAAGACGTACAAAACCAAGGGCGGCGCGCAAGTGCGCGCGCTGGACGGCGTTTCGGCCGCGTTTGCGGACAGGGGCATGGTGTTTCTGCTGGGGAAGTCGGGCAGCGGAAAATCCACGCTGCTCAACGTGTGCGGCGGGCTGGACGCGCCCGACAGCGGCGAGGTGGTGATAAAGGGCCGCTCGAGCAGAGATTTCACCCCGGCCGACTTTGACAGCTACCGCAACACGTTCGTGGGATTTGTCTTTCAGGAATACAACATACTCAACGAATTTTCCGTGGAGGACAACATAGCCCTCGCCCTGGAGCTGCAGGGCAAGGGCAGGGACGGCGGGCGCGTGCGCGAGATTTTGGAGCAGGTCGAGATGCAGGATTTTGCGCGGCGCAAGCCCAACACCCTGTCCGGCGGGCAGAAACAGCGCGTGGCGATCGCCCGCGCGCTGGTGAAAAATCCCGAGATAATAATGGCCGACGAGCCGACGGGCGCGCTCGATTCGGTTACGGGAAGACAGGTGCTGGAGACGCTTAAAAAGCTTTCCGCGCAAAAGCTCGTGATAGTCGTTTCGCACGACAGGGAATTTGCCGAGACCTACGGCGACAGGATAATAGAGCTGAAGGACGGAAAGATAATTTCGGACGTTACCAAGGAGAGTCTGCCGCCCGTGACCGTGAGCGACAACTTAAGCTTTGCCGGCGGCGACACGATAACCGTAAAGAGCGGCTCCGCCCTGACGCCCGCCGACGTGGCGAGGATAAACGAATTTTTGCGCTCATCGCCCAAAGACCTGATAATATCCTGCGGCGAACGCGAAATTTCAGCCTTTAAACGGGCAACGGGGATGAGCGACGACGGCTCCCTGGAGAGATTCAGGGCCACCCGCCCGGACGACGCCCCGGCGAGGGAATACGGCGCGGAGGAGGGCGCGTTCATACGCTCGCGCCTGCCCTTCCGCCACGCCGTGCGGATAGGAGCGAGCGGTCTGAAGGTAAAGCCCCTGCGCCTGTTCTTCACCATACTCCTCTCCTTCATCGCCTTCTCCATGTTCGGGCTGTTTTCCACGCTGACTTTCTACGACCGCGCGGCTGCGGCCACGGAGACCTACCTGCACTCCGGCTATGCACAGCTGCCCGTGGAGAAGATGTATTCATACACCTACATATCTTATGTTAACGGCGAGGAGACCTGGCGCCGGCAGAGCTCACGGGCCACCCCCTTCACCCCGGCCGACTATGCCGCCATGCGCGAAAAGTACGGCGATAAGACCATAGCCGCATTCGATTTCCGCGGCACGGACGGCGGCCGGAGTTATGCGGTGAGCAACGCGGGCAATATGCTGTCGGCATACTACACCGCCGCCGTGGCGCAGTTTGCCGTGTTCGCGCCCGAAGCGTGGCGGGACGACATCAGGGCCGGCAGGGCGGACGGCCTTGCCGACGACGAGATAGTCATCTCCTCGTACCTGTTCGACGGTCTGGCAGAAGCCGGCCTGACCGACGGGGAAGGCAACGCGGTCGGGCTGACCGGCTATGAGGACATAGTCGGCGCGACGATAGAGCTGAACACCGACAACGGGTATGTGCCGCTCAAAGTGGCGGGCGTGTTCGGCTGCGACCCGCCCGAAAAGTACGACCCCCTGAAGGCCTCCGCCGACGACTACTTTTTGCGCAGCGACTTCAACGACGAGCTGTCCGCGGGGTACTATCTCACCGCGCTCGTGGGCGACGGCTTTTACGAGGCGCACCGCGGGCAGTTCGAACCGCCCGCATATGAGGGTCGGAACTACTCATTCAGCTATCTGAATACGGAGCTGCGCGCGGTGCGCGCCGACGGACAGCCTTCAGGCGACAAACTGTTCGCGCTCGGCGCGATAAACAGCCTGCCCGTGCAGGACGGGGACGCGCCCGTCAGCCTTGCTTTTGCGGACGGCCGGACGACGGGGACGCTCGCCGACGGGGAAGCGGCGCTGCCTTTTTGGTATATCCGCCCCGCGGCAGAGGACGTTGTCCGGACGGGATACGCGAAACTCGCGGCCGAAGCGGAGGCGCTCGGCGACGGCGGGCGCGAGGAGGCCATGGCCGCCGCCAAGGCATGGCTCGACGACCTGATGACGGCCATCGACATGCTGGACGACGGCACGTACGCGGCAATTACAGGCGGCGCGCAGACGGACAGGACGGCTTCCCCCGAACAGCTGGAAGACGCCGTCGGAAAAGTTACGGACGCGCTGAAAGAGTACGGCGGAGAGGGCGGCGGACTCAATTTTACGCTGTATCCCGACGGCTCCTCCTCCCCCTGCGGCACGTTCGCGGCGGTTGCCTTCATCTACGGGCGGGAGGGCGGCGATCTGAACGGCGCGTATTTTTCGGGGAGCGACTTCGCGCAGCTGAAAGCCGCTTTCGGCGCGTACGAATCGCCCGACCGATACACTTCGGAGACGGTGACGAACTACGTGCAGCCCGAAGACGCGATCTACCGCAGGATAATAGTGCCCTTCCCCCAAAGTTCGCGACTGCTGCGCGCGCTGGCGGAAGGCGAAGCCGGGCTGGAGGGCGCGGACACGTTTACGAGCATAGACACCCCTCTGTCCTACGCCCTCTCCTCGGTATCGGACACGGTGGATATCCTGTCCGAAATATTTTTGTGGTTGGGCGTGGCCATGGCGGCCTTTGCCATGCTGTTGCTGTTCAACTTCATATCGGTATCAATAACCTATAAAAAGCGCGAAATAGGCATACTGCGCGCGGTCGGCGCGAGGAGCGCCGACGTGTTCAGGATATTCTACGCCGAATCGGCGATAATAGCCGCCATATGCTTTACTCTCGCCATGGTTGCCGGATTTGTCATATGCGGCGTGCTCAACGACCTGCTCGCAGGCACGCTGGGCGTAAGCATATTCGTATTCGGGCCCCTTTCGTGGCTGGTCATGCTGGGCATAGCCGCGGTCACGTCGTTTGCCGCCACCTTCCTGCCCGTGTACAACATAGCCCGCCGCAGGCCGGTGGACAGCATACGCGCGCTGTAAATAATGCGGCGGCGCAGGCTCGGCCCGCACGCGGCGCGCTTGAAGGCGACGGCGCGCTGGCAAATAATTTCAGTTGACCGCGGACGATTTATGTGCTATAATCCCTGCAATAAATACAGGAACGTTTGATTATATGACCGTAAGACAGCTTCAGGACGAAATAGTCAGGCTAAAAAAACAGAAGGATGCCTGCATACTGGCGCACAGCTATATGACCGAAGACATATGCGAGGTGGCCGACTTTACGGGCGACAGTTATGCCCTGGCGGTAAAAGCGAAAAACACCCCCAACCGCAACGTGATAATGTGCGGCGTGCGGTTCATGGCGGAGACGGTCAAGATGCTCAGCCCCGAAAAGCGCGTGTACCTTGCCAATCCCGCGGCGGGTTGCCCCATGGCCGAGCAGATGGACAGGGCGCTCATAGAGCAGGTGAAGGCGCAATACCCCGGTTATGCCGTCGTGGCGTACATCAACACCACGGCCGAGCTGAAGGCCATAGCCGACGTGTGCGTGACCAGCTCTTCGGCCGTAAGGATATGCCGCGCCATACCGCAGAGAGACATTCTGTTCATTCCCGACATAAATCTGGGCACATACGTAAAAGAGCAGGTGCCCGAAAAGAATTTCAAACTGCTGTCGGGCGGGTGCCCCACCCATGCAAAGATAAGCGAAAGCCAAGCCGTCGCCGCCAGAAAGGCGCACCCCGGCGCGCTCTTCCTCGTACACCCCGAATGCCGCCCCGAAGTGGTGAAGCATGCCGACTATGTGGGCTCCACCACGGGCATCATGGATTTTGCGGCGCAGTCGGACGCGGAAGAATTTATAATAGGCACCGAAAGCTCGATAGTACAGCATCTGCAGTTTGCCCATCCCGAAAAGCGCTTCTACGCGCTGTCCGAAGACCTTGTGTGCAACAACATGAGGGCCACCACCCTTCCCGACGTGTACAACTGTCTGACCGGCCGCGGCGGCACGGAGATGATAATGAGCGACGAGCTGATCCGTTCGGCCGTAGGGTGCATAGAAAAGATGATGGAATACGGCGGTTGAACGGCGCCGCTTTGCGGGCATTCCCGGACAGCGCCGGCAACAGAAAAAGCGCGGACGCACCGCGCCGCAAAATGCGGACGACGACCGGACGGCCGTCGCCAATGAGGTATAAATATATATGTTTATCACCACAAAGGGCAGAAACGCCCTTAAAGTCATGCTGGATCTCGCCCAGCACGGCAACGGCGCCCCCGTGCCGCTCGCCGAAATAGCCGAACGCGTGCACGAATCGCAAAAATACCTCGAAAGCACTGTTTCGCAGCTTTCGCAAAAGGGACTAATATCCTCCGTGCGCGGCAAAAGCGGCGGCTATCGCCTTGCGATAAAGCCGGAAGACTGCACGGTTGCACAGATAATATGCGCCGGCGAAGGCTCGCTTGCGCCCGTTTCGTGCCTGTCCCCCGACAGCCCGTGCGAAAACGCGGACAAATGCCTTTCGCTCCCCCTCTGGCGGGAGCTGGACGACGTTATAATGAATTTTTTGAATTCCAGAACGCTTGCCGATCTCCTGAAATGAGAGCGGTTCAGCGCAACGACAAAGGAACGCCGCGGCACCGGCCGCGGCGTTCCTTTGTCATATAAATATGGCGCATACCCCACTATATCGTATAGCGCTCCCCTTTGCGCTCAACCCGCAAACCCGCCTGCCGCATACATTTGAAGGAATTTTTATATGCCCGCAAGACTTGAAAGCAACGCCCTCCCCGCCTGCATGGCAGCCATCCTTAAGTCTTCATTTATCACCACAAGCGCTTTAGAAAAAAGAACTGTCCGAAATGTTCGGACAGTTCCCGTTTGGTGGAGATGATCAGACTCGAACTGACTACCTATACGTTGCGAACGTATCGCTCTACCGGGTGAGCTACATCCCCATATATGTTGTAACGAATGCATACCGGCGGACGGCGCGAGCGGCGGACGGCGCCGAAAAAGCCCGCGGCGGAGTGGTGCTGACAACAAGATTTGAACTTGCAAGGTATGAACCACGGGATTCTAAGTCCCGCGCGTCTGCCAATTCCGCCATGTCAGCAAACAGCGTCCGCACCGACGACGCTTTGTTATTATATTTCATGCGGACGCATTTGTCAACTTATTTTTGCGCGCGGCGAAAATTATCAGCTCGACGGCGGCGCAGACGGCCACGGCGAGCGCTATGCCGATGCAGTCGATGCCCACGTCGCGCAATGTGGCCGAGCGGCCGGGCACAAAGTACTGATGCAGCTCGTCGGTGCAGGCATAGAACAACGAAAAGCCAAAGGCACAGAGCAGCGAAAGCAGCGTGCGCGGCGGGCAAGGAGCCATTCTGACGCCCCACAGCGACGCGGCCGACATATATGCCGCCGCACCGAGACAGGCGTACAGAAATATGTGCGCCAGATTGCGTATTTTCAGCCCCGCGAAGACGACCACCTGCGAAGCCGTCTGGCCGGGCGGGATCTCTATGCCGAGCACGCCCAGCACCCACGCACCAAAGCCGTTGCTCACGCCCGACGACTCTCCCCCGTCCTGCGCGGAAAACGCGAAGATCGCCGCCATGACGGCCAGCGCGGCCGCCGCGGACAGGAATATTTTTATTTTGCGTTGCGTTGTCGTCTTCATATGTACCAATATACGCGCCGGCGGCCCGGAACGTGCCCTTAAATTAAGCGCACAGAGCAAACAATTCAGTTCTTTTCAGGCGAATTCAGCGCGGCCGTTATCAGTTCGTTGCAGCGCAGCATTATCTGAAGGCATTCAAAAAGCAGCTCGTTGGCTTCCCTGTCCAGCCCCTTTTTTTTCATGCCGTCGTTGATTATGACCGCGGCATAGTTGAAGGACGAGAACAAATTTTTGAGGTACTCCTCCACGCCCTTGAAATCGTCCTGCGCGGTAACGTAAAAGTTGTAGACGTCCTGCAGCTTTTTGCTTGCGCCGTGAAAGACGGAGAGATTTTTGTTCCTGTACACGTCCTCGATATCGGCGTTGAATTTTTGTATCAGGTCCGTCAGCCTGAGCTGTTCGAATGTCATGCGGCCCTCCTGCGCTGTTTGATACAATTATATCACCCGCGCGCCGGAATGTAAAGCCCGCGCGGCCGCCCGCCGGCGAAGAAGCGCGCGAACGTTATAACGGCGCTGACCGCAAACGCAGTCAGCGCCGTTCGTCTTTAATTCATGCGGCTGCGGATACAGCCCGAAAGCGGATTACGCCTTGTCGTCCTCGGCGGCAACCGCGCTGTTGTAGGCCGTGTTGATGACGGGGGACATGTTTTTGTAGTCCTTTACGCCCGTGCCTGCTGGAATGAGCTTGCCGATGATGACGTTTTCCTTGAGCCCCATGAGGGGATCGACCTTGTTTTTGATGGCGGCGTCGGTGAGAACGCGGGCCGTCTCCTGGAAGGATGCCGCCGAAAGGAAGGATTCGGTGGAGAGCGCGGCCTTGGTTATGCCGAGCAGAACGCGCTTTTGCAGCGCGGGAGTGCCGCCGTTTTCGATGGCCTTCTGGTTTTCGGCCTCGACGGTGAACATATCCACCGTTTCGCCGGGGAGAAGGTCGGTGGAGCCGGCAGACTCTATCCTTACCTTGCGGAGCATCTGACGGACGATTATTTCAACGTGCTTGTCGTTGATGTCGACGCCCTGCGAACGATATACCGACTGTACCTGTTCGAGAAGGTAATCCTGCACGCCCTTTACGCCCTGTATCCTCAAGATATCCTGAGGATACACCGAACCTGCGTTGAGCACTGTGCCGGGTTCGACCGCTTCGCCGTCCCTGACCTTGAGTTCGGCGTTGAAGGGCAGCTGATAATTCTTTTTGACCTCGCCCGTTACGGGATCCTTGACGATGACGTGCTTTAAGTTGTCGCTGTCGTCTATGGTGACGCGGCCGGAAACTTCGCACAGGGTCGCGCAACCCTTGGGTTTGCGGGCTTCGAACAGCTCCTCGACGCGGGGAAGACCCTGCGTGATGTCGCCGGTGGCGGCTATACCGCCGGTGTGGAAGGTACGCATGGTGAGCTGCGTGCCGGGTTCGCCTATGGACTGGGCGGCGATGACGCCGACGGCCTCGCCGGGCATGACGGGGGTATTGGTGGCCATGTTCTTGCCGTAGCACTTTGCGCACACGCCGTAGCGGGAGTTGCAGGTGAATACCGAGCGGATGGAGACCTGCTCTATGCCGGCGGCAGTTATCTTTTTGGCCAGTTCGTCGGTGACGAAGCCGTTCATGGGAACGATGAGTTCGCCCGTTGCGGGATCCACGACGTCCTCTGCCACGAACCTGCCCTGCACCCTGTCCTCAAGGCCTTCGATTATTTCGCCGTTGGGGCCGACGATGGCCCTTACGGTCATGCCGCGCGGCTTTTTGCTGCCGGCCATGCAGTCCTCCTCGCGTACTATTACGTCCTGCGCGACGTCGACGAGACGGCGGGTGAGATAGCCGGAGTCGGCCGTTTTGAGCGCCGTGTCGGCAAGGCCCTTGCGGCCGCCGTGCGACGAGATGAAATATTCCAGAACCGAAAGACCCTGACGGAAGCAGGATTTTACGGGAACTTCTATCTTTTTGCCCTGAGGGTTGACCATCAGGCCGCGCATGCCGGAGAGCTGCTTCATCTGGTCGATGGAGCCGCGGGCGCCCGAGTTTGCCATCATCCATATGTGGTTGAACTTATCGAGCGACTTTTTGAGCTCCTCCGTTACGGCGTCGGTGGCGTCGTCCCATGCCTTGATGACGGCGTTGTACCTCTCCTCTTCCCTTAAAAGGCCGCGCTGGAACTTGCGCTCTATCTGCGACACCTTCTTTTCGGTTTCGGCAACTATCTCCTTCTTTGCCGCGGGGATGTGCATGTCGAATACCGAAGTGGTTATGGCGCCGACGGTGGAGTACTTGTAGCCGAGCGACTTGATTTTGTCGAGCACGTCCGCCGCCTTGGGCGCGCCGCCCGTTTTGAACGCGCGGTCGACTATGGTGCCGAGGTGCTTTTTGCCGACGGCCACGGCGCCCTTGAGGAATTCGTAAGATATCTCGTACTTGAGGTAATCTTCGGGCTTTTCGCGCTTGACGAAGCCGAGGTCCTGAGGCATCTGATTGTTGAATATTATGCGGCCGACGGTGGTTTTTACCGTGCCCTGAACGGTCTGGCCGTTGTAGGGCGACCCGGGGTCGTTTATCGTCACGGTGCGGCGGACGTAAACTTCGTCCTGCATGTGGACGTACTTGGTCTGATAGGCCATCATGACCTCGTCCTCGGAGATGTACGCGCCGGGGACGTACTTTTCGGCGCCCTCGTCGCCCTCCGCGCACTCGTAATATCTGTCGCCGCTCCAGCGGTAGTATTTGCCCTCCTCGCGGCGGATGATCGTAAGATAGTACGCACCCAATACCATATCCTGCGCGGGCTGCATAACGGGCTTGCCGTCCGAAAGCTTAAGGATGTTGTTGCACGAAAGCATCAGAAAGCGCGCTTCGGCCTGCGCTTCGATGGAGAGAGGCACGTGCACGGCCATCTGGTCGCCGTCGAAGTCGGCGTTGAACGCCGTACATACGAGGGGATGGATCTTTATCGCCCTGCCCTCGATGAGGACGGGTTCAAAGGCCTGTATGGACAGGCGGTGCAGCGTGGGCGCGCGGTTCAGAAGCACGGGGTGATCCTTTATGACCTCCTCCAGCACGTCCCAGACGAAGGGCTTTGCCTTTTCGACCGTGCGCTTTGCGCTCTTTATGTTGTGGCACTGGCCGCTTTCGACCAGCTTTTTCATGACGAAGGGTTTGAACAGCTCTATGGCCATCTCCTTGGGCAGACCGCACTGATAGAGCTTGAGTTCGGGGCCGACGACGATGACCGAACGGCCGGAGTAGTCAACGCGCTTGCCCAGAAGATTCTGGCGGAAGCGGCCCTGCTTGCCGCGGAGCATGCCGGAGAGCGACTTGAGTTCGCGGTTGGAGGGGCCCGAAAGCGCCCTGCCGCGCCTGCCGTTGTCGATGAGGGCGTCCACGGCCTCCTGCAGCATGCGCTTTTCGTTTTTGACTATCATGTCGGGAGCGCCCAGCTCCATCATGCGCTTTAAGCGGTTGTTGCGGTTTATGACCCTGCGGTAGAGGTCGTTGAGGTCGGAGGAGGCAAACCTGCCGCCGTCCAGCTGCACCATGGGGCGGAGTTCGGGCGGGAGCACGGGGAGAACGGTGAGTATCATCCATTCGGGACGGTTGCCGCTCTTGCGGAAGGATTCGAGTATCTCTATCCTCTTTATCGCCTTGACCTTCTTTTGCGAAGCCGAGTTCTTTTCTATTATGGCGCGCGTCGCCTCGCACTCCTTGTCGAGGTCCACGGCCATGAGCAGTTCGCGGATGGCTTCCGCGCCCATGCCCACCTTGAGGCCGGTTTTGGAGCATTCGCCGTACTGCTCCTCTATGTCGCGGAGCTCCTTGTCGTTTATGACCTGCTTATATTCGAGAGTGGGAACGGTGCCGGGATCTATTACCACGTAGGCCGCGAAATAGATGACCTGTTCGAGCGCCTTGGGCGACATGTCGAGAATGAGACCTATCCTTGAAGGCACGCCGCGGAAATACCATATGTGCGACACGGGCGCGGCCAGCTCGATGTGGCCCATGCGCTCGCGCCTGACCTTGGAGCGGGTGACTTCGACGCCGCACTTTTCGCACACGACGCCCTTGTAGCGTATGCGCTTATACTTGCCGCAGTGGCATTCCCAGTCCTTCATGGGGCCGAAGATGCGCTCGCAGAACAGGCCGTCGCGCTCGGGCTTCTGCGTCCTGTAGTTTATGGTTTCGGGCTTTGTCACTTCGCCCTTGGAAAGACTTCTTATCTTTTCGGGAGAAGCTACGCCGATCTTTATCGAACAAAAATCGTTTAATTCAAACATCTATATGACCTCCCTGTCACTCGTCTTTGCCTTCGTCGTCGCCGTCGGAAGGTTGGTCTTCATCCTCGTCCTCGCCGTCGATATCGAACAGAGAATACTTGTCGCCGAGGTCGTCGTCATCGCCGAAGTCGTCCGCGTCCTCGTCGGAGAACAGCTCCTTGGAAGCGAAGTCGTCGTCATCGTCGGTATCGAACAGCTGGAAGCCGTCGAGGTCGCCCTCGTCCTCTTCCGCAACGGACGCGCCGCCCAGTTCGAACTCCTCGTCGGGAAGCGCGCTTTCGCGCTCTTCGGCCTCGCGGGCGTGAGCGGTGGGAATGGCGTCGTCCTCGTCGTCGAGCTCGCGTATTATCAGCTCCTCGTTGTTTTCGGTGAGCACCTTGACGTCGAGCGCGAGCGACTGCAGTTCCTTGAGAAGCACTTTGAAGGCTTCGGGTATGCCCGGTTCGGATATGTTGTTGCCCTTGACGATGGATTCGTAGGTCTTTACGCGGCCGACGATGTCGTCCGATTTGACGGTGAGGATCTCCTGCAGGATGTGCGCGGCGCCGTAGGCTTCGAGCGCCCACACTTCCATTTCGCCGAAGCGCTGACCGCCGAACTGCGCCTTGCCGCCGAGCGGCTGCTGCGTGACCAGCGAATAGGGGCCGATGGAGCGGGCATGGATCTTGTCGTCGACGAGGTGAATGAGCTTTATCATGTACTGCACGCCGACGGTGACGCGGTTTTCAAAAGGTTCGCCCGTTCTGCCGTCGTAAACCTGTATCTTGCCGTCCACCTTGCCTTCGGGGTTGACTATGTTGTTTTCAAGGAAGAGCTGCTTTATGTCCTGCTCGGTCGCGCCGTCGAACACGGGGGTGGCTATCTTCCAGCCGAGCTGCTTGCAGACGAGACCGAGATGCACCTCCAGCACCTGACCGATGTTCATTCGGGAGGGCACGCCGAGGGGGTTGAGCACTATCTGCAGGGGCGTGCCGTCGGCAAGGAAGGGCATATCCGCCTGAGGCAGCACGCGCGAAATTACGCCCTTGTTGCCGTGGCGGCCGGCCATCTTGTCGCCGACCTGTATTTTACGTTTCTGCGCGATATATACGCGCACCAATTTGTTTACTCCGGGCGAAAGTTCGTCCTTGTTTTCGCGGGTGAACACCTTTACGTCGACGACTATGCCGCCCTCGCCGTGAGGAACTTTCAGGGAAGTGTCCCTGACTTCCCTCGCCTTTTCGCCGAAGATGGCGCGCAGCAGGCGCTCTTCGGGGGTGAGCTCGGTTTCGCCCTTGGGCGTCACCTTGCCGACCAGTATGTCGCCCGTCTGCACCTCCGCGCCTATGCGGATTATGCCGTTTTCGTCAAGGTCCTTAAGCGCGTCTTCGCCCACGTTGGGGATATCGCGGGTGATCTCCTCCTCGCCCAGCTTCGTGTCGCGCGCTTCGGTTTCGTGCTCCTCGATGTGAATGGAGGTGAACACGTCGTCCTGAACGAGCTTTTCGGAGATGAGGATGGCGTCCTCGTAGTTGTAGCCCTCCCACTCCATGTAGCCTATGAGAATGTTTTTGCCGAGCGCGAGCTCGCCGTTGTTGGTGGCGGGACCGTCGGCGATTATTTCGCCCTCCTCGACGCGGTCGCCCGTGTTGACGATGGGACGCTGATTGAGACAGGTGTTCTGGTTGGAGCGCTCGAACTTTTTGAGCTTGTATTCGGCCACGAAGCCGTCTTCTTCCTTTATCTTTATGCAGTCCGAAGCGCAGCCGACGACGACGCCCGCCTTTTTGGCGCGGACGATGACGCCCGAGTCGCGCGCGATGGCGGCCTCGATGCCGGTGGCGACGATGGCGCTCTCCGTCTTCATGAGGGGAACGGCCTGACGCTGCATGTTGGAGCCCATCAGGGCGCGGTTGGTATCGTCGTTTTCAAGGAAGGGTATGAGCGCGGTGGCAACCGAAACGAGCTGCTTGGGCGAAACGTCCATATAGTCCATTCTTTCGGGGGGCAGCTCGGTGATGAGGTCCTGATGACGGCAGCCGACGTGCGCGTTGACGAAGTGGTTGTGCTCGTCCAGCGGTTCGTTGGCCTGCGCGACGGTGAATTTGTCCTCCTCGTCGGCCGTGAGATAGTCTACGACGTCGGTCACGGTGGCCACGCCGTTTTCATCCTTGACCACCCTGCGATAGGGCGACATGATGAAGCCGTATTCGTTGACCTTGGAGAACGTGGCCAGCGAGGATATGAGGCCGATGTTCTGGCCTTCGGGGGTCTCTATGGGACACAGACGGCCGTAGTGCGAGTGGTGAACGTCGCGCACTTCGAAAGTCGCCCTGTCGCGGTTGAGACCGCCGGGGCCGAGCGCGGACAGCTTGCGCTTGTGCGTGAGCTCCGCCGCGGGGTTGGTCTGGTCCATGAACTGCGACAGCTGCGAGGAGCCGAAGAATTCGCGGATGACCGCCGAAACGGGGCGCACGTTGACGAGCCCCGAAGGGGTGACTTCCATTGCGTCCTGCGTGGCCATGCGCTCCTTGATGAGCTTTTCCAGACGGGATATGCCTATGCGGAGCTGATTGGTGAGCAGCTCGCCCACCGAGCGCACGCGGCGGTTGCCGAGGTGGTCGATGTTGTCGATGGTGCCTATGCCGTACTGCAGGTCGATGTTGGTGGATATGGCCGCGACGATGTCGTCCACGGTGATGTGCTTGTGGTTGAGCTTTTCAACGACGGGCTTTATCGCCTTGCGTTCGTCGGAGTCGAGCTCGGTCTTGTCGCTCGCGAGCAGCATGTCGAACGCCTTGCAGGCTTCGACAAATCTGACGCGCTGTTCGCGTCTCCTCTCCCTGTTCTTCTTCTCTTCGGGCTTTTCGTCGTCGGAGACGGGTATCTCCTCGCAGTAGAACACGGAGTTGATGCGGTCGAGATACTTTTCGGCGACCTGCTCGCACGTCTGCGTCGCGCATTCGGCGGCCAGCTCCTTCATGAACAGGAAGTTGGGGAGATATATGGTGGGGAGCAGTCCGAACATCTTGGGATTCTTGTCCGAAACGGCCCTGAAGTTGACGGTGTTGTTTGCGATTATCTTGTGCTTTATCTGGCCCTGAACGGGGTCGTTTACCCACACGAACACCTCGTTCACGCCCGCGTCCTGAATTTCAAAGGCCTGCCTGTCGCTCTCCACCACGTCGCCGGCGTGAGCCAGTATTTCGCCCGTGCGGGGGTCGACGACGTCCTCCGCCAGCTTGCAGCCGGGCAGACGGTAGGCGAGGTTGAGCTTTTTGTTGAACTTGTACCTGCCGACTTTTACAACGTCGTATCTGCGGGGGTCGAAGAAGAGGTTGTTGAGATGCTGCTTGACCGAAGCTTCGGTGGGGACTTCGCCCGGGCGGAGACGGCGGTAAAGCTCGATGAGACCGTCGCTTTCGGACTTGGTGGCGTCCTTGGCGATGGTGTTTTCAATCATCTTGTCGTCGGCAAACAGGTTGAGTATCGCCCTGTCGGAGCCGAAGCCGAGCGCGCGCAGAAGGACGGTGGCGCATATCTTGCGCTTTCTGTCCACGTGCACCCACAGCACGCCCTGGGCGTCCTGTTCAAATTCAAGCCATGCGCCGCGGTTGGGGATGACGGTGGTGCCGAACATCTCCTTGCCCGTCTTGTCCACTTCCTTGGCGTTGTACGCGCCGGGCGAGCGGACGAGCTGCGAAACGATTACGCGCTCCGCGCCGTTTATGATGAACGAGCCCGAATCGGTCATGAGCGGGAACTCGCCCATGAACACGTCCTGATCGATGACTTCGTCCTTGACCTTGTTTACCAGCCTTACCTTTACGTGCATGGGCAGCGCGTAAGTGGCGTCGCGGTTGCGGCACTCTTTTTCGTCGTACTTGGGCTTGTCGTCAAACCAGTGGTCGAGGAAATAGAGCTCGTAATGATCGGAATAGTCCGTTATCGGCGAAAAGTCTTCGAATACTTCGCTTATGCCCTCGTTGATGAAGGTGGCGTAGCTCGACTTCTGGATCTCCACAAGGTCGGGGATGTCGATGACTTCGTTGATCTTGCCGAATTTGCGCCTTTCCGTCTTGCCATACTTGTGAACGGGTAAATTCATTAAAGTGTGTTGCTCCTTTAAATTTTTCTATTTCACAATCGGCGATTATGCGTATATATCTTTTCACCGCAAACAATGCCAGGGATTTTTTGCGCCGCACGCCGCGCCCGCCTTTTGCCGCGCCCGGCATGCGGCTGTATGCCGCCTTCGCGCAATCGCGCTGCGGCGCGGCGTGCGCGCCCGGCGATTTGGCGAACTTAAACCTGTTTGAATGTATCGGACTCCGGCCGCGTCCTCCCTCTCCGGGGCGCCGCGCGGCGGGCCGCAGCGGACGGCGGAAAAGTTTTTTGCTTCCGCCCCTTGACAAAAAACGACCGGAACAAAATGCGCGCGCCGCCCGATTTTTTTTTGCAAGGGCTTTACAAACGCAAACTTATAGTATATAATCTTATAAGAAACTGCGTTCGGCGGCCCCTCCGCGCGTGTCTGCTTAAACAATTAAAAATGTTAAAAAAGCAGAAAAAGCGGCAAAAAGCGCATTGTAATACATTATGTTATTATATTGCCTTTGAAAAGCAAAGTCAAGCGTATTTTCCAATATTTTGAAAAAAGGACATACCGCGTCGCCCGACCGGAACATAAGCCGTGCGGACGGGGCGGTATTTTAAACGGACATGAACGATTCCGTCTCGATGAGAATAGACAAATTTTTAAAAGTTTCGCGCATACTCAAGCGGCGCACCGTCGCGCAGGAAGCCTGCGCCGGCGGCAAAGTGACGGTGAACGGCAGGGACGCAAAGCCTTCGCACCGGGTGAAGCCGGGCGACGTGGTGGAGATATCCTACGCCGCGGGCACGCTGAAATTCAGGGTGCTGGCCGTGAAACAGACGACCAAAAAGGACGAAGCCGCGGAGCTGTACGAAATAATCTGAAGCCCGGGCAACTCTCCCGCAGCGACCGCCGGACGGCGGACCGGGGGCGCGGAAACGCCCCGACAACACTGTAAAAACAAGGAACGGACACAATGCTTAAAACTCTGCTTGCAAAACTCAAAGAAGCCGCGATATCCGTCGCGCCCGTCACGATAATAGTTCTGATAGTTTCCTTCACTCCGGCGGTGGAGCTGTCCGCCGCGGAGCTGACGGCATTCATACTTTCGGCGGCGGCGCTGATGATAGGCATAGCGCTGTTCAATCTCGGCGCCGACATGGCCATGACGCCCATGGGAGAATATGTGGGCTCCGGCCTCACCAAGTCCAAAAAGATATGGCTGCTGCTGGCGGTGTGCTTTGCCATGGGGCTGCTGATAACCATTGCCGAGCCCGACCTGACCGTTCTGGCCAATCAGGTCAAGGACATAATGCCGGGCGAAGGCGGCACCGTGCTGATAGTCACCGTGGGCGCGGGCGTGGGCATCTTCCTTGTGGTGGCCGTTTCAAAGATAATATTCCACAAGGACCTCTCCTCGCTGATAATGTTCTTTTACCTGATGCTGTTTGCCGTATGCGCCGTTATGGCCGAGCACGGCAAGTTTGAGCTGATACCCCTGTCGTTCGACTCGGGCGGGGTGACCACGGGACCGATAACCGTGCCCTTCATAATGGCGCTGGGCGTGGGCATTGCTTCCACCGTGGGCGGACGGAACGCGAGCGAAAATTCATTCGGTCTCGTCGCGCTCTGCTCCGTGGGGCCGATAATAGCCGTGATGGCGCTGTCGCTGACGACCAACGGCGACCTTGCCGCCTACGACACGGGCATATACGACATAGAACACGTGCTGGGCGGCAACGGGCTCGCGGCCATGATAGGCGCGAAGCTGGGCGACGTTGCGCTGGCGCTGGCGCTGATAGCGGCGTTCTTTCTGGTGCTGCAGTTCACAATACTCAGGCTGCCGGTCCGCAAGCTGATACAGATGGCCGTGGGCATGGCCTACACATACGTGGGACTGGTGATATTCCTGACCGCCGTGGAGGCGGGATTCATGCCGATAGGATTCAAGATAGGCCAGGAGCTGGCCGCGTTCGGCAAACCGCTTCTCGCCGTCTTTGCGTTCGTCATCGGTCTGGTGGTGGTGCTTGCCGAACCCGCCGTGCACGTGCTGAACAATCAGGTGGAAGAGATAACGGGCGGCGGCGTGAAAAAGCTGGAGATGATGATAGCCCTTTCGGTGGCCGTGGGCATATCCATATGCCTGTCCGTGATAAGGATGATCTATAAATTCTCCATACTGTACTATCTGATACCGGGCTATCTGATATCCTTGGGCCTGTCCTTCTTCGTGCCGAAGATGTACACCGCGATAGCCTTCGATTCGGGCGGGGTGGCCAGCGGGCCGCTGACTTCCAGCTTCATACTCCCCATGGTGATAGGCGCGTGCGAAGCCACGAACGGCGGCGCGTATATATACAGCATGGCGTACGGCGTGGTCGCCATGGTGGCGATGACGCCGCTGATAACCATTCAGCTTTTGGGATTCAAGGCCGTCACCGCCGGCAAGATGCGCGAAAGGATAACGCTCAGGCGCATACTCGCCGCCGACGACGAGCAGATTATATACTTTTAAAGGGAGGACTCACATGGCCGAACAGAAAAAAAAGCGCGCGCTTGCGCGGCGCACGCACAGGGCCGCAACCAACGGCGGCGCGCAGGAAGGCGGAAGCAAAGTGACATCCAATCCCCTGAAACTGCTTGTGACCGTGGTGAACAGAAACAAGGCGGAATATTACGCCGACCTTTTGCAGTCGTTTGAAGTCAACCTGCAGCTGACGGTGTCGGCCGAAGGCACGGCGGACGCAAGCATGCTGGAGCTTCTGGGACTGACCGATTCCAGAAAGAGCGTGATATTTTCGGTGATACAGCAGAACAGGCTGCCCGACGCGCTGTACGCGCTGGAGAACAGATTTTCCGCCGTGCGGGACGGCAAGGGCATAGCCTTCGCCATACCTCTTTCGAGCGTGATGGGCGCGCTACTGTACGGATTTCTGAGCAACAATAAATCCATGGTAAGAACGGAAAATTGAGGAGGACGAACCACATGCCTGCATACGAAGCTGTTTTCTGCATAGTAAACGAAGGATTTTCCGACGCGGTGATGAACGCCGCAAAAGAGGCGGGCGCGCGCGGCGGCACGATAATGCACGCGCACGGCACCGCAGACAAAGAGGCCGAAAAATTCTTTAAAATAACCGTTCAGCCCGAAAAGGAGATAGTGATGATACTCGTGCCCGCCGAAATAAAGGACGACGTGCTGCGCGCGCTGTACCGCAGCGCCGGGCTCAAAACCGAAGGTCAGGGCATAGCCTTTTCGCTGCCGGTGGACGCCGCCGTGGGGCTGAGCCCCGCGCCCGCGGAGGACGGCGCGGAGAGCGGACGGGACGAAGAAAAATGAAGGTGAGCGCCATAATATGCGCGGCCGGCAGGGGCGAGCGCGCGGGGTTCGGCAAAAACAAACTGCTTGCCGACCTGCAAGGCGCACCCGCGCTGTGGCATACGCTTAAGGCCTTTTCTCTGCCCTGCATAGACGAGGTGATCGTGGCATATTCGCCCGCGGACGCGGACGAGGTGCGCGCGCTGTGCGCCCCGTTCGGCTACAGGACGGCGGAGGGCGGCCGCACGAGGACGGAGAGCGTTTACAACGCCCTGAAGGAGTGCTCGGGCGACATAGTGCTGATACACGACGGCGCGCGGCCGTTCGTGACCGGCGGGACAATAGAGGGCTGCATAGCCTGCGTCAGAGCCAACGGCTCGGGCATATGCGCCGTTCCCGTCACCGACACGATAGCCGTGGCGCGCGGAACGGAAATATCCGAGGTGCCCGACCGCTCCTCCCTCTTCTCCCTGCAGACCCCGCAGGGATTTTTCAGGAAAGACATCGTCCGGGCATACGAAAAGGCCGTGCGCGACGGACGGACCTACACCGACGACAGCGCGGTGTTCGGCAGATATTCCGGCCGCAGGCCGGCGCTGTGCGCGGGCAGCCGCGACAACGTAAAGCTGACATATAAAAGCGACTTTGCGCGGGATCGTCCCGCCGTGACCCTGTCCGGCTGCAGCGCCGCGGGCATAGGCGCGGACGTGCACGCCTTCGGCGAGGGCGACCACGTTACGCTGTGCGGGGTAAAGATAGCCTGCGACGGCGGGCTCGTGGCGCACAGCGACGGCGACGTGCCCGTGCACGCCGCGATGGACGCGTTGCTTTCGGCAGCGGGACTCAGGGACATAGGGCACTATTTTCCGGACGACGACCCGGCATATGCCGGCGCGGACAGCATGGCGCTGCTTGAAAAAACGGCGGCGCTCGTGGCGGAGCGCGGCCTGCGCCCCGCCGCGCTGAGCGTGACCATACGCGCCGAGAAACCCAGACTTGCCCCGCACATATCCGCCATGCAGGCCAACATGGCCAAGGCTCTGGGTCTGCCCGAAGAGCGCGTCGGAATATCGGCCGGCACGTGCGAAAAACTGGGATTTGTGGGCGAAGGTCTGGGCATAGAGGCCCTTGCCGCCGCCCTGTTGGAGAAAACCGATGGCAAAGACTAACACCGTGTTCGTGTGCGCCGAGTGCGGCGCCACCAGCCCGAGATGGCTGGGCAGGTGCCCTTCCTGCGGGAAGTTCAACACCATGGCCGAGGAGGCCGTTAAGAGCGAAAAGCCCGACAGGGCGCGCGGGGCGGCGCGCTCCGCCCCGCGCGCGCAGAAGCTTTCGGCGGTGACGACCGAGCGATACGACCGCACGCCCAGCGGCATATCCGAATTCGACACCGTTCTGGGCGGCGGGATAGTGACGGGCTCGCTGGTGCTGCTGGGCGGCGACCCGGGCATAGGCAAGTCCACGCTGCTCACGCAGATAGCCGCGCACCTGTCGCGCGCGCACAGAGTGCTGTACTTTTCGGCCGAGGAGAGCTGCTCGCAGGTGAAGATGCGCGCCGAGCGACTGAAGCTCGACTGCGAAGACTTCATGATAGTGAACGACACCTGCATAGACGATCTGGAAGGCGAGCTGGAGGGCGTGCAGTTCTGCATAATCGACTCCATTCAGGCCGTATATACCGACGACCTGTCCTCCTCCGCCGGCTCCGTGGGGCAGGTGAGGGAATGCGCCACAAAGCTGATGCGCATTGCCAAGAGCCGCGGCATAACATTTTTCATCGTGGGACACGTGACCAAGGAGGGCGCGCTGGCCGGCCCCAAGGTGCTGGAGCACATCATGGACACCGTGCTCTACTTCGAGGGCGAAAATCAGGAAAACTACCGCATATTGCGGGCCGTAAAGAACAGGTTCGGCAACGTTTCGGAGGTGGGAGTGTTCGAGATGACGGGCGAAGGCATAGTTGCCGTGACCGATTATTCGGGCATATTCCTTTCGGACAGCCGCGGGCAGGAGGCGGGCTGCGCGGTTACTCCCGCGCAGACGGGCAACCGCTGCATGAACGTGGAGATACAGACGCTTATAGCCAAGTCGGCGTTCGGCCAGCCCAGACGCATGCCGCTGGGCATAGACTACAACAAGCTGGTGCTGCTGATTGCCGTGCTGGAAAAGAGATGCTCGGTGCCGCTGTGGTCGTCGGACGTGTACATAAACGTGATGGGCGGCATAAAGCTTGCCGAACCGGCCTGCGACCTTGCCGTGTGCGCGGCGCTGGCTTCGGCGCAGAGCGACAGGCCGATAGACAAATATACCGCCGTGTTCGGCGAAGTGGGGCTCACGGGCGAAGTGCGCGCCGTGGCCTATGCCGAAAAGCGGGTGCAGGAGTGCGTAAAGATGGGCTTCAGACGGGTGATACTGCCCGCCAAGAACATGAAATCCGTGGCCAAATACGCCGACAGGATAAACATCGTGCCCGTGCTGTACGTCAATTCCATGATAGCCGCGCTGTTCAAAAATCAGGGCTGACCCCTTGACTTGCCGCAAATGCGTGGTATAATGTAAATGAAGAAAGTTGCGCCGGGCGCCTTTCTTCAAAGGAGATGCAAGTATGATCATTACCGTATCGCGCCAGTTCGGCAGCGGCGGCAGGGAAGTGGGCAAACGCCTTGCCGACGCGCTGGGGCTGCAATATTACGACAAGGAGCTCGTGACCGAGATCGCCGAGCACACGGACCTCAACGAGGGGTACGTTTCCTCCGTGCTGGAAAACGGCGGATTCAGGAACTATGCGTTCACGTTCGGCAGAAGCATGCCCTTCGTCGCCGCCACCCCCGCCCCCGTCACCGACGTGCTCGTGGCGCAGCAGAAGATAATAAAGGCCATAGGCGAAAAGGGCAACTGCGTGATAGTGGGGCGCAGTTCGGACGTGATACTTAAGGACATGAAGCCCTTCCGCATATTCGTGTATGCCGAAAATGCGGCAAAGATTTCGCGCTGCCGCGCCCGCGCGCCCGAAGGCGAGCACTACACCGACAGGCAGATGCTGAAGATGTTCAAGGAGATAGACGGCGGCAGAAAGAAGCTGCACGACCTGCTGGGCACCCACCCGTGGGGCGACAAAGCCGGCTACGATCTGATGCTCAACACCACCAACGTGAGCATAAAGGAGATAATTCCCGCGCTGGCGGAGTATATCAGGGCCGCGGCCAAGCCCGCCGACCACGCCTGAACGGCGCGGCCGCAACCTTAAACCGGCCGCGGGCAACAATTTTTTGTGCGCACGCGTCAAGGCGCGGCGGGGCGAAATCGCCCCGCCGCGCCTTTGTTTTCGCCCCGCCGCGCCTTTATTTTCGCCCCGCCCGCGCCTTCCCGCGCGAAGAAATCCGCCCTGACCCGACGGGCGGGCAGAGCCCGCGCCCGGCGCGCATTCTCCCCTTCAGTCGAAATCGAACAGGTCGTTGGGCGTGACGTTGAACCGCCGGCACAGGTAAACTATCTTTTCGTAATCGAGCTGCACCTTGCCGCGCTCGTAGTCGCTGTAATCCGACTGATACTTTTTCAGCTCCGCGGCTATCTGCCGCTGCGTTACGCCGGCGGCACGCCGCGCCGCCTTTAAATTTTCGCCCACCCTGACCGCGATATCCATATTTTTATCCTCGACTATAATTTGTTTGCTTATGCAAGAATATAGATATTTTTTCTATATCGCGCTTGACATATAGGAATTTTTCCTATATAATATTGCGTATCAAAGCACAAAGGAGAAAAATATGGAAAATGTTGCCAACAACACGGGTCAGCAATACCTGACCTACAAACCGCGGCTCAAGAGACAGTGCATAATACTGGCGGCGGCCAGCGTGCTTTCGCTCATCGCCGCGGTGCTGATCATCTTTTTGCCCACCTTTTCGATAGATCTGCTCAGAACGGACGTCTTTTCGCCCTATCTTCCCAAGATAGCCGAACTCGACCCCGAAGTGCTGCTTTCGGATGCGCCGACGGTCAATTTTTCCGTTTTCGACGAGGTCTACGCGGCGTTTGCGCCCGTGACCGGAGACGACGCGGAGAGCCTTGCCGTATTCTCCTTCACCGGAGTATTTCAGCTGTTCGGCGTCATCTTCCTTGCGGCCGGCATGGTGTCCAGCCTTGTTTCGGCGATAAAAAACATTCTGCACGTAATTTCGCCTGACAATTACGCGCTGGAGATGTACGACAAGATAAAGTCGCGCACGCTGGAGACGGGCCGCAAACGCGGATATTACTTCTCCTCCTCCTACCTCATCCTGTGCGGAGTGATATACGAGATCTTTGCCATAGTGTTCTCCTCCATCATCGGCAGACTGGGCGGCGGAGAGTACGTGAGCAGTTACTTTGCCGCGATGACCGGCGTGAACAGCTGGTGCATAGTGCTGGCGCTGGTGCTGATAGCCGTGCTTGTACTGTTCATATGGTCCAAAACCATAACCAAGCAGGTGCGCCTTGAAATAATGCGCGAAGACTACAACATAGAGCAAAACAAATAAACGCACGAGAAAAATTGCGGCGGCCGCGCAAATTTGCGCGGCCGCCGCTATCGCATTCGTTCAGACGAACGAGCCGCGCGGCGCAACGGGCGCCGCGCGGCTAATATTTCACTTCTTCTTTTTCTTCTTTTTCTTCTTGTCCTTGTCCTTATCCTTGTCCTTTTTGGATTTTGCGGATTTCGGCTCGTCCTCGTCGTCGTAATAATAGGCGGGCTGCCGCTCGGGACGGTATGCCGCGGGCCGCGTCTGCCGCTCGGCCGCGGGCGCGATTTCCGCCGCAAACTCTTCCGAAGGCACGCTCATGCCGAAGTCGGCGCCGTTGCGCACGAAGAATCCGCCTTCGCAGGGGATGAATATCAGCTTGTCGCCTGTGTCCACGCCCAGCTCCACGCGGACGGCCTTGGGAATGGTTATCTGCCCTTTAGAGGTCAGTTTTGCTATTTCCATACTCGTTTTTCCTCCGTATGTCAAGGAAATTACATATTCCTTACTTTTCTTACATTATATCATAAACGCGGAATATGTCAAGTAAAGGAAAACATTTCCTCGAAAGCCCGGCATAAAAATTTTTGTTCACGGCCAAAATAGTTGTTGCGGAGGATGAATATGCAATTTGAAAAAACCTTGACCTGTCGCAATTTAGCCGCAAGTTTTGCAGGCGAATGCCAGGCGGGCATGCGCTATCAGATGATAGCGCGGGCCGCGATGCAGCAGGGCTGCGAGGAGCTGGCCGGCACGATAAAGACCATAGCCAAAAACGAGACCGTGCATGCGCGCAAATTTTTTGAAGTACTGACAAAGCACGGCGGCACGGATATGGACAACATCGAAATATGCTCCGGCTATCCCTTTCACACGGGCGATATAGGGCGCGCGCTGCGCCTTGCCGCCGGAGACGAGCGGACCGAGCACCGGAAAATTTACCCCGCCTTTGCCGAAACTGCGGCAAGCGAGGGTCTTGACGACGCGGCCGCGCTGTTCGCGCTGGTGGCGAACGTAGAAAAAAGGCACGAGCAGATTTTTGAATACCTTGCCGAAGCCTTTGAAAAGGGCGCGCTGTATAAAAACGACAGCCCGCTGCTGTACGTGTGCGCCGAATGCGGACACATGCAGACGGCAAAGAGCGCATGGGAGACGTGTCCCCTGTGCGGAGCGGGGCAGGGAGAAGTATATCTGCATATTCCCTACCAAAAGGAGAAGTTATGAAAAAGACCGAAAATTCCAATGCAAAGAACGGCAAAAGTCGCAAGGCGACCGACTGCGGTTCCAAAAGCACGAAAGACTGCAAGTAAGCTGAGCTTTAAGTGCTACGACCCGTTCGGCAGCTACACGGGCGTGGGCGCAGACCCGAACGAAATTCCCGTTCAGGACGCCGACGACCTGTAGACCCGGACGGAACGGGGCGGGGGCGCGCAGAGATGCGCGCCCCCGCCTTCATGCCGGACGGAGGAGCGCGGAAGACGTTTAGCTGCTTGCGTTCCCGGCGCCCCCCGACAGAAAACAGGCGGGCCGCGGCGAGTCCGCTATATGCGGCCGCCGCGGCCCGCCCTATTACAGAATCGGACCTAAAACAAACGCCGAAGGGTCAGGAGCGGGTCTCCTCCTTCTTTGCCCGCGTCCTGCGGGCGGAAGAAACCGACTGCGCCTTGACCTTTGCCGCCTGTTCGTCGGGCAGCAGCTCGTCGGGAATATCGGTCTTGGGCGCATGCTCGGTGGTCTTTACCAGCTTGTGCTCGCGCTTCACGCGGCTGCGTTCGCGCTTTTCCTCCTTCTTCTCTTCCTCCGTGCTCTCGTGATAGGGTATCTCGAGCACGATGGCTTCAAAGGGCCGCAGATCGAACGTCAGCTTGTACGGCCTGCCGTTGCACAGCTCCTCCGCGGCGTTGACGATAAATTCGCTTCCGTCGGGATAGGTGGAGAACACCCGCTTATATGCGCCGCTCACGGGCGCGCCCACGCCGAAATCGTAATAGTCGACGGGGGTCATGTTGATCACGAAAATGAGTCCGTCGTTGTAGTTCCACGGGTTGCGGCGTATGAAGGAGAATATCGAACGGCTGACGTCGCCGCTCTCTATCCACTCGAAGGATTTATAGCTGGTGTCGTCGTGCAGGACGGGGCGTTCGCGATAGAGCTTCAGAAGGGCGCGGTAGCAATCCATGACGTCCCTGTGCCCGGGGTCGTCGCACAGATGCCAGTCCAGCGAAGCGCGGAAGTTCCATTCGTTTTCCTGCGCGAAATCCTGCCCCATGAACAGAAGTTTTTTGCCCGGATGGCCCATCATCATGGTATAGTAGCACTTCAGCGAGCCGAACTTGGACATGGCGTCGCCGGGCATTTTGCGCCACATGCTGCCCTTGCCGTAGACGACCTCGTCGTGCGAGAGCACGAGTATGTAATGCTCCAGAAAGATATATTCAAAGGTATGCGTCATCAGCCAGTGATGATACTTGCGGTAGACGGGGTCCTTTTTTACGTAGCGGAGCGTATCGTTCATCCAGCCCATGTTCCACTTGAGGCCGAAGCCCAGCCCGCCCTTGGCGACGGGCGCGGTGACGCCCTCGATTATGGAACTGTCCTCGGCTATTATAAAGGCGTCGGTGCGGCTCCGGAGCATGGAGTTGAGATGCTTGAAAAACTCTATGCTCTCGTAATTGAGGTTGCCGCCGTCCCTGTTGGGACGCCACTCGCTCCTGCCGAAGGAGTTGTAAAGCATGGCCGCCACGGCGTCGGCGCGCAGGGCGTCAATGTGGTACTTGTCCACCCAGAAGAAGGCCGAAGCTATCAAAAAGTTTGAAACTTCGGGCTTGCCGAGGTCAAAGGCCTTGGTGCCCCATTCGGGATATTCCGCGCGCAGCGGATCGGCGTATTCGTAAAGCGGCGTGCCGTCGAAATTGGCCAGACCGAAGTCGTCCTTGGGGAAGTGCGCGGGCACCCAGTCCAGTATCACGCCGAAGCCGTGCCGGTGCATATAGTCGACAAAGTACATGAAGTCCTGCGGGCTGCCGTAGCGGGCGGTGGGGCAGAAGTAGCCCGTGACCTGATACCCCCACGAAGGGTCGAAGGGATATTCGCATATGCCCATGACTTCCACGTGGGTATAGCCCATATAGCCCATGTATTCGGCCAGCTCGTGCGCGAGGCGGCGGTAATCGAGAAACTTGTCCTCGTCCCACTTTTCCAGATCCTTTTTCCAGCTGCCGAGATGGACTTCGTAAACGGCCATGGGCTTTTCAAGGTAGTTTTCGCCCTTTTTGGCGGCCATGTAGTCGCCGTCGCCCCACTCGTAGCTTTCAAGATCGGTGACGACCGAAGCGTTTGCGGGCCGCCTTTCGCTGCCGAATTCATAGGGGTCTATCTTGTAGACCTCGCTGCCGTCGGCGCGGACGACGAGGAATTTGTACTTCACGCCCTCGCACATGCCGGGCACGAAGAGCTCCCATATGCAGTCGTCCACCTTTTCCATTATATCCCGCCAGGGCGTCCAGCCGTTGCCGTCGGACACAACGCACACGGCGCGCGCCGAAGGCGCCCACAGCACGAAATGCACGCCGCGCACGCCGTCTATCTCGCGTATGTGCGCGCCCATCTTGTTGTACAGCTCGTAATGAGTGCCGTGGTGGAATAGATACCTGTCGAGTTCGCCGAAGAATCTGTTCTCCATCGCAATCCCCCTTGAAATGCCGCGCTCCGCGCGGCCTGATTTTTTATTGGCCGGCACATATGTGCCGTTCAAAGCGCGTTCAGCGCCATTTTTTGCCGTACACGCATCCGCTCTTGGGCGGAAGCGTTACCGTGAGCCTGCCGAACTTTACGTTCAGCATATGTTCGGGCGAACTGCCCTCGAACCCCATGCAGCAGTAGAGCCCCAGTCTGTCCGTCCATGCCACGCCCAGCTCCCACACGGGCACGGACAGGGTGATGTCCTTGTCGTTGTTGTTGACGACGACGACGGCGCAGTCCACCGAATCGAACCTGCCGTAGGAGACGTAGCCGTTGCCCGCGTCCAGCGCCTTGAGCGAGCCGAGCCGGAGACAGTGCAGCCTTGAGCGCAGCCCGATGGCCGATTTGTGCGCCTCTATCATGGATACGTCCTCCCTGCCCCACGGATAAGTGCGGCGGCAGTCGGGATCCGTCCAGCCCACCTGTCCGGCCTCGTCGCCGTAATACAGGGTGGGGCTGCCCGGCCAGGTCATCTGCATGAGCACGGCCAGCTTCATCACCCTCTCGTCCACTCCCTCCGAAGCGGCCGCGCCGCCCTTGTCCTTGAGTTTGCCGGGGACGCGGTTCGTGCGCGTGAGAAAGCGTGAATGATCGTGATTGGACAGCTGATTTATTGCGCTGTCCAGCGAGGGGCGGGGCAGACGGGCCATGTTCTTGCACATGTCGTCGAAAAACGCCCTGCCGTTGTTGTATTTGCCGGCGTCGAAATATTCCGAATGCTTTTCCATGCCCGTCAGAAACCACGTGACGGGCTCCATGAAGGCGTCGTAATTCATCACCGAATCCCACTCCCTGCCGTTGAGCCACGGCGAGGGGTCGCCGTAGTGTTCGGCAAAGATGAAGCTCTGCGGATTGGCCGCCTTCACCCTGCCGGCAAACGTCTGCCAGAAGCGGTGATTGAAATGCTCGCTGTGCCCCAGATCGGCCGCGACGTCCAGTCGCCAGCCGTCGACGCCGTAGGGGGCGGAGACCCACTTTTCGCCCACGGCGTAGATGCTTTCGCACAGTTCGTCGCTGTTTTCGTAGTTGAGCTTGGGCAGGGTTTCCACCCCCCACCAGCCCTCGTATGCGGGAGGATTGGCACCCTTTGCAAAGCGAAAATATTTGCGGTAGGGGCTGCGGACGGACTGATACGCGCCCTTGGCGTAGCCCGGCTTGTTGAGATAGATGCCCTCCCTGTCCATCCACTTGTTGAAGGAGCCGCAGTGGTTGAACACGCCGTCCAGAATGACCCTTATGCCCCTTTGATGAAGCTTTTCCACCAGCGAGGCGAAATAGACGTTGCTCGCTTCGAGGTTGCGCTGCGAGGTGACGCGGGTGATGTAGCGCGCGGCATAGCCGTTGTGCTTTTCCCAGTGCTGCATGGCGTGCTCGCAGTCGTCCTCTATGACGGCGAGGTGGGGGTCGATGTAGTCGTAATCCTGCGTGTCGTATTTATGATTGGAGGGCGACACGAACAGCGGGTTGAAATATATACCCTCCACGCCGAGCGACGCGAGATAATCCAGCTTGCTCTCCACGCCCTGAAGATCGCCGCCGAAAAAGCGGCCCACGTCCAGATTGGCGGGGAGGTCGTACCAGTTGCTCTTGCGCTTTACGTGTCCGCCGGTGTAGTAGTATTCGTTGTCGGTGACGTCGTTGGAAAGATCGCCGTTGCAGAACCTGTCGACAAATATCTGATAGAACACCCTGCCCTTTGCCCAGTCGGGCACGTCGAATCCGGGAATGAAGGAAAAGTTGTACTCCTCCTGATTGTTGGTGACGGCGCCCGTGCGGTTGTAGAACACCAGATCGTCGTTGTCGGAGATCTGGAAATAATAGCTGACCTCAGGCACGTCGGGGCAGACAAATTCAAACCTGTAGTAATCGAAGACGTCGCCGTCCTCCGAGCGCTCCTTTTCCATCTCGCGGCGGCGGCCGCCGATGCATACGCTGACCTTCAAGACGTCGTTTTTGAGGGTGCGCAGCCTGACGACCACGCCGTCGCCCGGTCTGGGAGCGTAGGGGTATTTGTAATCCTGAGTTTCGTCGCTGAATAATGCGTTGCGGTTGATCATATAAAAACACTTTCGGGGGACGGGCCGCGCGCCCTTTCCCCGGGCGATTCCGGCCAAAGCCGCGCCCGCGCGGCCCGAACCGCCGCTTGCTATAAAAGATATGTTATACTCCTTAAAATTGTACCACAAGGCGGGTGCAAAGTCAATACGCGCCCTTTAAAAAAGTGGGCGCATTGCCCGAAATCGGGCGCGCAAAGGGGCGCGGAGCCGTCCGGCTCCGCGCCCGCGAAATTTTAAAATCATTCCGCCCGCAAATGCGGCGGAACATAAACGCCCGACCGCCGCGAAGCGGCGCCCGCAGAGCGGAAAAAATTACTTGCCGTTTACGAGGGCTACGGCTTCGGCCGTGGCCTTCTGTATTTCGGCGGGGGTGCCCTTCATCATCCAGCTGCCGCCGCAGGCGAGTATCTTGTCATAGGCAAGGTATTCCAATATGTTGTCCGTGGAGATGCCGCCGGTGGGCATGATGCGCAGATAGGGGAAAGCCGCGCAGATGGCCTTTATGGTCTTGAGTCCGCCGTAGTTGGAAGCGGGGAAGAACTTGAGCACGGTGAGTCCCTTTGCTATGGCCGCCATAGCCTCGGTGGGGGTGACTATGCCGGGCAGATAGAGCATGTCGTGCTCGGCGCAGCAGTCGGCTACTTCGGGCGAGAACCCGGGCGAGACGATAAACTTTGCGCCCGCGACGATGGCCTGCTCGCACTGGTTGCGGTTGATGACGGTGCCGGCGCCTATGAACGCGTCGGGGAACTCCTTGCAGGCGAGGGAGATGGCCTCGGCCGCGCACGCCGTGCGGAAGGTTATTTCGGCGCAGGGCAGGCCGCCCTTTACCAGAGCTTCCATCTTGGGGATCACTTCGTCGACGCTGTTGAATACGACGACGGGAACTATCTTCATCTGTTTGATGAGTTCAAGCTTCTGTTCGTTGGTCATGATTTTCAGCCTCCTGAAAAAAATTTTAAATTTATTGGCTATTACAGTATAGCACAGCCCGCCGGATATTGCAATATTATTTTAAAAAACGGGAGGATTTTTTTGCATTCATAAACCATTAAGGAATTCCTTACATTGCCGTCCGCCATTTTTCCGGCGCTCCGCAGGTTGGGCAGCGGGGAACGGGGCGCACCTCTTTGCAGACAGCAAGGCGACCTTTCGGCAAAGGACGGTGCGCCGCCTTTTGCGGCGGACGGAGCGACATTCGCGCGGGAAAACCGCGCCGGCCGCGGCGGAGAGCAAACTGTAAAGCGGCCCCGGCCGCAAAAGAGACGGCGACCTTCGCAGACAAAAAAAACCGCGCCTTGAACGGCGCGGAAAGAAGACGAAAAATTGAATTTACTCCGACACGAACGCGAGCACCTCGCCGAACATCTTGTCCGCGGAGACCACGGCGGAGAAGCGGACGGGCATGTCCTTGAGCCCGGCAAGCGAGGCGGGCACCTTCATGGCCGTGGCTGCGTGCAGGCGCTTGATGCCCTTGAACGAATCGCGCACGTCGTTGCCGGTTACGGCGTAAAGAACGTCCTGCGGGAATTTGTAGGGGTTGGCCGTGGCCACGACCACCATGTCGGTGGTGTCCTTTTTGTTCTTTTCAAACCAGTCCACAGCCACCTTCATGGCGCAGCCAGTGTGAGTATCCATGGTGTAGCCTGTGTCGCAGAACACGTCGTAGACGGTCTCCACCACCTCGTCCTCGTTGGCCCAGCCGCCGTCGAACGTTTCGGCTATGCGCGCGCGCTCCTCCGGCGTCACGGAGTACACCTTGTTCTTTTTCAGCTCCTCCATGCGCTTCGCGATGAGCGCGCCGTCCCTGCCCGAAACTTCAAACAACAGCCGCTCCAGATTGGAAGATATGAGTATGTCCATGGAGGGCGAAGTGGTTTTGTAAAAATCGCGGCGGGCGTCGTATTCGCCCTTGGCGAGGAAGTCGGTTAAGATATTGTTCATGTTGGAAGCGCAGTGCAGCCGCCTTATTGGCAGACCCATGCGCTTTGCGTAGTACGCGGCGAGTATGTTGCCGAAGTTGCCCGTGGGCACGCAGAAATCTATCTGCGCTCCCATCTCCGTCTGTCCGGAGGAGACGAGGTCGAGATAGGCGGAGAAATAGTAGACTATCTGCGGGGCCAGTCTGCCGAAGTTTATGGAGTTGGCCGAAGACAATATATACCCCTTTTCGCGCAGAGCGGCGGCGCATTCGGGGCTGTTGAAGATGGCCTTGACGGCCGTCTGGCAGTCATCGAAATTGCCCTTGACGGCCACAACGTTCACGTTGGAGCCGTCCTGCGTGCACATCTGCAGCTTCTGCATTTTGGATACGCCGTCGTTGGGGTAGAACACCATGATCTTTATGCCGTCGGCGTCCTTAAAGCCTTCGAGCGCGGCCTTGCCGGTATCGCCCGAAGTGGCCGTGAGGATGAGCACCTTCTGCTTTATGCCGCAGATCTCGCAGCCCTTTTTGAGCAGATAGGGCAGCAGCGTGAGGGCCATGTCCTTGAACGCGCACGTGGGGCCGTGGAAAAGTTCGAGGATATACACCCCGTCGTCTATCTTCACCAGCGGCGCGGGGTCGGGGCCTTCAAAACGGGAATATGCCTCCTCGCAGGCGGCGAGGAGCTGCTTTTCGTCGTATTCGTCGAGATATTTTTTGAGTATGAAGGCCGCGCGCTCGGGATAGCTCATGGAGAGCATGGCCTGCATCTCCTCCGCCGCGACGGCGGGGAATTTTTCGGGCACGAACAGCCCGCCGTTATCGGCCAGTCCCTTCACTATGGCTTCGGCGCCCTTTACCTTTTGCTTTCCCCCGCGTGTTGAAACAAATTGCATATGTCTGTACCTTTACTTATTTTCGCTCCTGTCGCGTATTTGCGGCGGCGGAGCGCTCCGCCAAAAAAAGTGCGGCGTGAAATTTTTCCGCGCCGCACGTTAAACACAACTTTTTCAGCAATACTTGGCGATAAACTCGGGCAGGTTTTCCCTTTCGCAACTGCATGTGATCGTGATTACCAGCCCGCTCTCGTTCGAGATCTTATCCAGCATGTAAAAAGTTCCGGCAAGCTCGGGCAGTTCCTTGCCCGTTATCCTTGCAATGCCGTCTATGTAAACGTATTCGGTGTCGTGATTGCCCGCGACTATGCCCTTTATAAAGCCGCAGAACGCATCCTCGCCGGCCACTACGTAGTCGTTGACGTCGATAAATCTTACGTCGCGCACTATGTCGTACATATAGCGTTTGGTATCGGTTATGAACACGCTTAAGCCCTTGGCCGTGGAAACGTTGCCGTTTGCCGCCTGAATGATTTGCTTGGTCTTGCCCGCGCCTTTACCGCCGCAGATGATTTTGATCATGGTGATTTATTCCTCCTTGCACATAGATTTATACTATGTTTATTTTATTTTACCAGTAAACGAGGATAAATTCAAGACCTTTCACAAAATTTATATAAATTTTTTACCCGCGACGCCCGGCGCCGGCGCGGACGCGCGGACGGCGCGCCGTTTTTTGCCTTGCGGCGACTTCATCGCGGGGCGGACAGCCACGCCGCGCGGGCGGAACGCCCGCGCGCAAGAAGCTTAAACCAGCTCTTCGCAGAACTGCTTTATTCTGTTCAGCCCTTCGACCATCTCCTCCATGGAGAGCGCGTACGAAAGCCTTATGCAGCTGTCGTCGCCGAAGCATACTCCGGGGGTTGCGGCCACTTTTTTGTCGGCCAGAAGCTCCATGGAAAAGTCCATGCTGCCCTCTATCTTCTTATCGCCGCGGCGCTTGCCGTAGAACTTGTCCACCACGAGCATCACGTAGAACGCGCCGTCCGGCTTTACGTAATCCAACCCCATCGCCTTGTAGCCGTCCAGCACCTCCGTCATCTTTTTGCGGCGTGCGGCAAAGGCCTTCACCATGTCGCGCATGGGCTGTTCGTCGCCGTTGAGCGCGGCCAGCGAAGCATACTGCGTTATGGTGTTCACGTTGGAGGTCGCGTGGCTCTGGAAGGAAGCTATGGCCTTGGCAACGTGTTCGGCGGCGGCCAGATAGCCCAGTCGCCAGCCCGTCATGGCATAGGACTTGGACACGCCGTTGACGAGAATGGTCAGCTCCTTCATCTCGGGCGAGACCTGCGCTATGGAGTAGTGCTCCTTGCCGTCGTAGACGAGCTTTTCGTACATCTCGTCCGAAAGCACGCATATGTTGTGCTTTACGCACACGGCGGCTATGGCCTTTATCTCCTCCTCGGAATACACCGCGCCGGTGGGGTTGCAGGGGCTGTTGAATATCAGCATGGCCGTTTTGGGCGTGACGGCCGCTTCAAGCTGTTCGGCGGTCATTTTGAACCCGCTCTCCCTTGCGGTCTGCACATACACGGGCACGCCGCCGAAGAAGCGGACGACTTCGGGATAGGTGAGCCAGTAGGGCGAAGGGATTATAACTTCGTCCCCTTCCTCCACCACGGCCGCCACGGCGTTGAGTATGGCGTGCTTGCCGCCGTTGGAGATGATTATCTGCGAGGGCTTGTATTCCAGCCCGTTGTCGCGCCTGAACTTTTCGCACACGGCCTTTTTGAGTGCGGGCAGACCGGCCGCCGCAACGTATTTGGTGTAACCCGCGTCCATGGCGTCCTTGGCCGCCTGAATAATGTGCGCGGGGGTGTTGAAGTCGGGCTCGCCCACGCCGAAGTTGATGACCTGTTCGCCCGCGGCCTTCATTTCGGCCGACTTTGCGGACATCGCAAGGGTCATGGAGGGTGAAATTGCGCTCACTCTTTTCGTAAGTTTTATCATAGCGTTGCTCTCCGTAAGCGGCAAAACGCCGCCGCAAAAAAATTTAATTTGAAGTAATTATACAACAATTCGCGCCGATATGCAAATGTTTGAGCCAAAATTTTGGGCAACGTTCCCCGTCGCGGCAAACTGCGCTTAAAGAAAGGCGCGTAAAACGCGCCTTTCAACTTCGCTCCGTTGCCGCGACTCTTTCGCGCAAATACTACAGTTTTGCGCGAGTGCTGCGGAACAATTTTATCAATGGCAAACTGCGTTCTTTTGAAGCGCGGTCGACGAATAAAGCATTGTCATTTCGAGCGCAGCCGAGAAATCTCACTGTATGCCCCGGTCGACGGGAATAGCCTACGCTCTCTCCCGCAAATATAGTTCGCGCCCCCTTTGTCCGTCGCTGTCGCTCCGAGATTTCTCCGCGTTGGTCGAAATGACAAATGGGGCGCGCGGTCGACAGACATAGCAGTGTCATTTC
>CASDRK010000008.1 GCA_949283125.1 uncultured Clostridia bacterium | reverse complement strand
CTTTTTTGATTGTTCTTGTCCGCATTTGCTCTTCTCCTTCTTTCCGGCAATTTTCTAAACCACTATACTAATGTTTACTTACACAGCGGCTTTACTGTCCGTTTTCTTTTTATAAATCAGCCGATGTTTACCGATGTAACTTGCTGTTAATATCATTCATCAAAAGTTATATTTTTCTCTTTACACAGTGCACCGAACTTTTGCATTGCCGCATAACTCGGTAAAGATTTCCCCTGCTCCCAACGATTTACGGTAGAAAAAGACACTTCTAACAACTGCGCCAGTTTTTCTTGACTAATTTTCAATATTCCCCTGACAATTTTGACTTTTTTGGCAAAATCCATTTTCTACCTCCAAACACGCTATAGCAATTTAATTATAGCATATAAGCGATATAATTTCAATATTTCTAAAATGTTTTCAACTTAACGGTTTGTCTGTTTTTATTTGGATTCGCTCATCGGCACGTTACATCACCACATTTAATGAAATCTTGCTTTCTCTCTATCCAAACCTAAAAGGAGTTACGATATAACTATCCGAATTTATGGAAAACAGTATTGATACTCTCTGCTATACTTTAATTAAAAAGACTTTACTTTCCGCTTTGCTTCTTTATATAGTGAAACAAACTCAATAGTTCTTAACATACACTTGATTTCTCGTTCGAGAGATATTTGCATTCTCCTAAAATCTTATTATTTATTCAAGTCTAAAACACAAACATACTTATTCTTCTCTTCAAAATTGAAGCTGTACCGAGCAAACTTTTAAGTATTTAGGTTCAAGTCCTGTTTTTATTCGAAAAGGGCTAAAAGACAGCATAAAATCGAAACCTGTTTTGGCGAAGCACAAAAGTCGCATTTTTGCCCTAAAAATAGCAAAAAACCCTGAAAAACTCATCATTTTTCAGGGTTTTTGCAGTGGACAGCATTTTTATCCACTAAACATGGTCAAAATAACAGGACTTGAACTGACTCATTTTATTTATATTATTTCAAAATGCACCAGCGTTTCTTTGATAGCAACAACCATTCTTTCCGTCGGATGCGCTCGCGGGCGTTTTAGTTCTTCTACGGCATTCGGTGCATCATACATCGGTAAACCTAAATCGCGCTTGACTTCTGCGATATATGCCGTGTGTACTTTGAAGCCGTAGTTCTCCTCGATATAATTCTGTATGTCTTTGTATGTTGTCTTGGGTTTAGGTTTTCTCTCCTCTGCCCGTTTTATCGCATCTTTTAATGAAATCTTACCTTCTCCCTCGCCAAACTCGACGTCTACTTCGATATGACTATCCGGCTTTTTTTTGGAAAGCAGTACCAGTGTCTCAACGTGGCGCGTTTGAGGAAATATATCCAATATTATATAGTATGTATATTGCAACATGCCACGACGAAATAGGCTCAACCTACTGTTGCGCCCCAAATCTTGCTTTTATCCAGTCGTCGCTTTTTACACCACTCGTCTATTTCTTGCTCCAAAAGCATATAAGAAGGTCTTAAAAAATCAGACGGCTGCTTATAATTGCCTTTTAAAATACTGTATACCCTGATCGCCCTTATATTTTCACTTTCATCAGCTGTTAAAGGCACACATGGACTGTTTAATTTATCATAATATAACTTGTAGAACCACGATTTACCGTATGCCTTATACCCATCCCTTTTTGCAACTCGGCAATATTTCTGCCACGCGCGATATTTGTTGAAGCTGCGCTTCTTTCTGTCCTTATCGATAGCCCAAATATCCGGCTTAAGATACTCCTTCTTGGGGCCTCTTCCAGGATAAAGCATAAAATACAATTCTTTATCCGTTATTTTATTAGATACCGGCAACGGCAAATTGATTTGTTTTGCCCTCTTGACTGCACGAATGACCGTAGTACGAGAGCAATCGCAGATTGTAGCAATCTGCGTCGTCGTATTACCTTTACTATAATATAAAAGAATTGCTCTGTAATTGGTCATCTTTGCACTCCTTGACTATAGTATACCATATTTTTGCACATAAATCAAGTGTTCAACTTATATGGAATTTAACCTTTTTTGACTATTTTTTACCCCTGAAAAGCATAAAAAATAGGGCTTATCCCTTGTCGGGATAAGCCCTGAATCACAATATATTGTGGTTTTATTTACTTTTTGCCCCTATACTTAGGACCTCGGACATTTTATATTTGCCTGCGCGGCGGCGAGACGCGCGATGGGCACGCGGTAAGGCGAGCAGGAGACATAGTCCAGACCTATCTGATGGCAGAACTCGATGGACGAAGGATCGCCGCCGTGTTCGCCGCAGATTCCGCAGTGCAGCGTCTTGTTTGCGCCTTTACCGAGCTTGACTGCCATATCCATGAGCTTGCCGACGCCGACCGTGTCGAGCTTGGCAAAGGGATCGAACTCATAGATCTTGCCCGCATAGTACGCAGGCAGGAATTTTCCGGCGTCGTCGCGCGAGAAACCGAATGTCATCTGCGTGAGGTCGTTGGTGCCGAAGCAGAAGAAATCGGCCTCTTTGGCTATATCGTCGGCAGTGAGCGCCGCGCGGGGGATCTCTATCATGGTGCCCACTTCGTACTTGAGATCTGTGCCGGAAGCCTTTATTGCGGCGTCGGCCGTTTCAACCACGGTCTTCTTTACGAACGCAAGCTCCTTCACTTCGCCGACGAGGGGTATCATTATCTCGGGAACGACCTTCCAGTCGGGATGGCGCTTCTGCACGGCGATGGCGGCCTTGATGACCGCATTGGTCTGCATCACGGCGATCTCGGGATAGGTAACGGTGAGACGGCAGCCGCGATGACCCATCATGGGATTGAACTCGTGCAGGTCGGAAATTATCTGCTTGATCTGGGCCACCGTTTTGCCCTGCGCCTTGGCGAGGGTGGCTATGTCGGTCTCGTCGGTGGGCACGAACTCGTGCAGGGGAGGATCGAGGAAACGGATGGTGACGGGCTGGCCTTCAAGAGCTTCCATCAGGCCTTCGAAGTCGGCCTGCTGCATGGGCTCTATCTTGGCGAGCGCGGCTTTACGCTCCTCGACGGTGTCGGAGCAGATCATCTCGCGGAAGGCGCCTATCCTGTCTACGTCGAAGAACATATGCTCCGTGCGGCACAGGCCTATGCCCTGCGCGCCGAACGCCGCCGCCTGTTTTGCGTCCTTGGGGGTGTCGGCGTTTGTCCTTACGCCGAGCGCCTTATACTTATCCGCAAGCTCCATTATCCTGCCGAAGTAACCGGAATTGGGATCGGCGGGAACGGTGGGGATGAGACAATCGTAAATGTTGCCGGTGGAACCGTCGAGCGATATGCCGTCGCCCTCCTTGTAGACCTTTCCGGCGAGGGTGAAGCACTTGTTCTCTTCATCCATCTTTATGTCGCCGCAGCCTGATACGCAGCAGGTGCCCATGCCGCGCGCGACGACGGCCGCGTGCGAGGTCTGTCCGCCACGCACGGTGAGTATGCCCTGCGCGTACTTCATGCCCTCGATATCTTCGGGCGAGGTCTCCAGACGGACGAGGACCACCTTTTTGCCGGCCTTGCCCTGCTCCACGGCGTCCTCGGCGGTGAACACGATGTGTCCCGCGGCCGCGCCGGGGGAGGCGGCTATGCCCTTGCCGACAACGTTGTTTTTATCGGCCTGCTTTAAAGCTTTGGGGTCGAACTGGGGATGCAGAAGCATATCCAGCGACTTTGCGTCTATCTGCATGAGGGCTTCCTGCTCGGTTATCATGCCCTCGTCGATGAGGTCGCACGCGATCTTTATCGCGGCGGCGGCGGTGCGCTTGCCGTTGCGGGTCTGGAGCATGTAGAGCTTGCCCTTTTCGATGGTGAACTCCATGTCCTGCATGTCGCGGTAGTGCTCTTCGAGAATGTCGCACACCTTTAAGAACTGCTTGTATACGTCGGGCTGAACCTGCGCCATCTGCGATATGGGCATGGGCGTGCGCACGCCGGCAACGACGTCCTCGCCCTGGGCGTTCATGAGAAACTCGCCCATAAGACCCTTTTCGCCCGTGGCGGGATTGCGGGTGAACGCAACGCCCGTGCCGCAGTCGTCGCCCATGTTGCCGAAGGCCATCATCTGCACGTTCACGGCCGTGCCCCACGAATAGGGGATGTCGTGATCCATGCGGTAGACGTTTGCGCGGGGGTTGTCCCAGCTGCGGAATACGGCCTTTACCGCTTCAAAGAGCTGTTCCTTGGGATCGGAGGGGAAATCCTTGCCTATCTGTGCCTTATACTCGGCCTTGAACTGGTTGGCAAGCGTTTTGAGGTCGTCGGCCGTGAGCTCGACGTCGTACTCCACTCCCTTTTCTTCCTTCATCTTGTCGATGAGTTTTTCAAAATATTTCTTGCCGACTTCCATGACGACGTCGGAGAACATCTGAATGAATCTTCTGTAGCAGTCCCATGCCCAGCGGGGATTGCCCGACTTTGCGGCCAGCGACTCCACAACGTCCTCGTTGAGACCGAGGTTGAGAATGGTATCCATCATGCCGGGCATGGAAGCCCTTGCGCCGGAGCGGACGGAAACGAGCAGGGGATTTTCCCTGTCGCCGAATTTTTTGCCGGTTATTTCCTCAAGCTTGTCCACGTACGACATTATTTCCTTCTGGATATCGTCGTTGATCCTTCTGCCGTCCTCGTAATACTGCGTGCAGGCTTCGGTGGACACCGTGAAGCCCTGCGGAACGGGCAGACCTATTTTGGTCATTTCCGCAAGATTGGCGCCCTTGCCGCCCAGCAGCTCGCGCATGCCCGCATTGCCTTCGCTGAAAAGATAGCAATACTTTTTAGCCATAAACTTTTTTACTCCTCCTGATGGATTTATATTTCTTCAGATAGCCTTGATTATCTTTCAACCATTCTATTGTAATACATGTTTCAAAACTTATCAAGCGTTAAAGCGCCACTATCGATAATTAATTATCAATTTTTTGTAAAAAATTTATAAAACCGTTTAAAAAACCACTGCTCCGCGCCCCGCCGGGGGAAGCGGCCGAAGGACGCGTGCCCGAAAAAAGAAGGGGCGGCTTTTTGCAAAAAAGCCGCCCCTCCCGTCTTTAAGGATATAAATACACCGCCGGACAAACGCCCGGCGCGCGGAGAACAGATCAACCGAATCTGCCGTTGATGTAGTCGTCCGTCTTTTTGTTTTTGGGATGAGAGAATATGACCTTGGTATCGTCCATTTCGATCATCTCGCCGAGCAGGAAATAGGCCGTTTTGTCGGCTATGCGGAATGCCTGCTGCATGTTGTGCGTGACCATTATTATGGTCATGTGCTTTTTGAGCTCGGTGCACAGCTCCTCTATCTTGCCCGTGGAGATGGGGTCGAGCGCGGACGTGGGTTCGTCCATTAAAAGTATCTGCGGCTCCACCGCGAGCGAGCGGGCTATGCACAGTCTCTGCTGCTGTCCGCCCGAAAGGCCGAGCGCGGATTTGTTCAGCCTGTCCTTCACCTCGTCCCACATGGCTGCCTCGCGCAGGGACTTTTCGACTATTCCGTCCAGATCGCTCTTGCCGCGTATGCCGAACGTGCGGGGGCCGTAGGCTATGTTGTCGTACACGCTCATGGCCAAAGGATTGGGGCGCTGGAACACCATGCCCACGTTTTTGCGCAGACGCGCAAGGTCGGTCTTTTTATCGTAGATGTTGGTGTCGCCCACCTTTATCTCGCCCGTTATCTTACAACCTTCCACAAGGTCGTTCATGCGGTTGAGCGATTTGATGAGCGTGGACTTGCCGCAGCCCGAAGGGCCTATCATGGCCGTCAGCTGATTGACGGGAAAATCCATGTACACACTCTTCAGCGCATGGAAGTTGCCGTAATAGAGGTTCATCTCCTTTACGGATATGGCCACGTCGCCCGTAATGTTGAATTTTTCAATTTTCTTCATCGTGCTCTTCTTCCTCTAAATTGATGTGTTGAATTTCTTCGTCGGCGGGAATGGAAATGCTGGCGTCGGCGACAGCTATTTCGGAGAAGTCCCCTCCGTCCGTTTCAACCGCCGCGACGGGCTGTTGTTTGTGCGTTATCTTTTTCCACAGAGTGACTATGCCGAGCGGCTTCTCCTTGTCGCGCTCGAACGCCCACTGTATCACGACCACGAGCATGTTTATCGCCAGCACCAGAACAAGCAGGACAAACGCCGTGGCGTAGGCCTTATCCATGTCCGTGCCCTCGCTCATGAAACGGTACATTATTACGGTGAACGTCGCGCCCGGCGACATGAGCCCTTTGGGCATGACCACCGCCGAACCGGCGGTGAACAGCAGCGCGGCCGATTCGCCGACGATGCGGCCGATGGAGAGTATTACCGAAGTTATTATGCCGCGCAGCGCCTGCGGAAGCACCACCACGAAAATCGTGCGCACCTTGCTTGCGCCGAGGGCGAGGGAAGCTTCCCTCATGGAATCGGGCACTTCGGAGAGCGACTGCTCGGTGGAGCGGATTATCGTGGGGAGTATCACGAGAACTATCGTAAGCGAGCCGCATATGAGCGAGTAGCCCAGATCGAGGAACGAACCGAAAAATATCGCGCCGAACAGGCCGAATATTATGGAGGGAACGCCGGCAAGCGTATCTATGAACAGCCTTATCACCTTGACGAATTTTGAGCCGCGCTTGGCGTATTCGCTCAGGTATATTGCCGCGCCTATTCCCAACGGAAGCGCTATGAGGAGCGACACCGCTATGATGACGAGCGTGTTGAGCATGGCCGGGCCCAGCGTGGGATTGCCGTTGGTGCTCTTGCCGAACAGAAACTCCGCCGACAGGGCGACGGTGCCGCCCTCTTCGGGCACGAGCGCTTTGAACACCACGAAACCTATGACCGTGAGCAGCGAGACGACGACGAACAGCGCGAATATTATGGAAAGTATCCAGAGCACGTCCTGCACGGAACCCGTGCGCCTGTAGTTGAAGGTCTTTTCCTTGTCCTGACCTTCGCGGAATTTGCGCGTAAAGAAGCGGTTGCCCGCCATCGCGTCGTTCTGCTTTATCATCCACAGCGCGAGATTTATAAGCAGTATGAACACGAGCAGTATGAAACCTGTGGCGATGAGCGCCTGCTTGTGCAGACCGTTGGAATAAGCAAATTCCACGACTATGTTGGACGTCATGGAGCGGATGGGCAGAAAGAAGGCCGAAGGATAATTCACCTTGTTGCCCAGCAGGAATCTGACGGCCATGGCCTCGCCCACGGCGCGGCCCACGCCGAGTATGACGGCGGAAATTATGCCGTTTTTGGCGGCGGGCACGCACACCTTCCACACCGTCTGATTGCGCGAATTGCCCAGCGCGAGCGAACCTTCGTAGTAGTGCATGGGCACGTTTTCGAGCGAGTTTTTGGCTATGGACGTTATGGTGGGAACGATCATCACCGAAAGCACCAGCGTGCTTATCAGAAGCCCCGCGCCCGACACGACGTTGAACATGTCCTCGAGCAGCGGCTTTAAAAACGACAATCCGAAATAGCCGAATATGAGCGACGGTATGCCGGCGAGCAGATTGACCACCTGATTGAATATGTTTTTAAGCTTTTTGGGGCAGTAATATACAATGAATACCGCAGTGAATATGCCGAGGACGGAACCGACCAGCACGGACAGCGCGGTGAGCACTATGCTTGTGACTATCATCGGCAATATGCCGTAAATATCGCTGCCGGGCAGCCATACGGAGCCGAAGATGAATTTAAAAAATCCTATTTCCCTGAAGGCGGGAATGCTCTCTATCAGCACGAAAACAACTATTGCGAATACCGCCAAAATGGAAAATGCCGCAAGGGCGATGAATATCCCCCTTGCGATATTTTCTTTGGTAAAGGCCTTTTCAAAGTTTTCCTTCGTGAAGAGAGGAAGTCTTTCGAAATTCTTTGCTTTTGCCATTTTAATACCTTTTTTGCGCAACAATTATGAGTGGAGCACCTCGGAGATGCAGCCTTCATCCTCGCATATCTGCTGACCTTCGTCGCTCATGATGAAGTCGATGAAGCCCTTTGCGAGTTCGGAGAGGTCGTCTTCGCTCTTGTAGCAGATGACGAAGGGACGGGACAGAGCATAGCTGCCGTTGAGCACGTTTGCGGGAGTGGGATCCACCGCGCCGGAGCCGTCTTCGGCGTCATAGGGAAGGGCCTTTACCGAGCCCTTTACCGAACCCATGGACACATAACCTATGCGGTTGCCGGCGTCGTTTTCCTGAATGTCGGCAAGAACTTCGCCCGTGGAGCCGTATTCGTCGAAGCCGGGATCGGCGCACAGAGTCTGACCCTTTATGCCCAGCTTTTCTTCAAAGCCGTCGCGCGTGCCGGAGCCCGATTCGCGCGAGATCGCGGCGACGACGCTGCCGATGGCGGTGCCGTCGATATAGAGCCCGACGAGCTGGCTCTTGGTGACGCTGGTGAGCGTGCAGTTTTCGTTTACTATTATGGATATGCCGTCGAGGCAGATGGTCTGCGACTGCAGCTGCTTTTCATCGGCGTCTTCCGCGTCGAGAGGTCTGGACGCCATGCCGAAATCCATTTTGCCGGCGAGCGCATCGGATATGCCCACGCCCGAACCGCCGCCGCCGACATTGATGGTCAGTTCCGCGCCGTCGTTTTCTTCCGCGTACTTCTTCTGATACTCTTCGGCAAGCTTACCCATGAGCTTTTCCATGGAGGTGGAACCGGAGATGTTTATCTCGAGGTCGCTGCCGCCGCAGCCGACAAGGCCGAACGCCATGGTGGAGCCGATGGCTGCCACTGCGGCGCCGCTCATGATGATTTTGGTCAACTTTTTCATAACTTTTTTTCTCCTTGAAAAATTAAAAATTTTATTTCCCTGTTACTGTCTCCATTTTAGCAGGCACTTGTAATAAATTTTTACACTATGTTGTAACAAATTTGTAATAAAATAAATAATCCGAAAAAAATTTGCAGAGCGCGCGCCGCCCGCGCGGCATGCGCACAGCTTGGCCCGGCCGGTTCCCCCGGTCGGGCGGCCGCCGTCCCTTTCGATCAGCATGGGCAATTTTGCGCCCGCCGATACCGCGGGCGCAAAAAAGGAGCGGGCGCCCGCCCGCTCCTTAAAAAATATATAATGCCGCCGCGATATATAATGCCACCGCGCCGCCATGCCTGCGGAACCGCGCGCCTTACCTCAACCCGAAATCCACGGTGAACGCGCTGCCTTTGCCCAGCTCGCTCTGCACGGATATCCTCCAGCCCGAGCGGCGACAGATCTTGCGGCAGACGGCCAGCCCCAGCCCGAACCCGCCGTTTTTGCCGCTGTGCGACTTGTCGACGGTGAAAAAGCGCGAAAATACCTTGTCCATGTTCTCCGGCGCGATGCCCACGCCCGTGTCGCTGACGACGAGCCGCTTATAATTGAGTTCCACCGTGACGGTGCCCCCCTCCCTGTTGTAGCGTATGGCGTTGCGGATGAGATTGCCCAGAAGCTGGGTGGCAAGCTCGTGCCTGGTCTGCACGATGACGTTGTCATCTATCCTGTCGATGAGCAGGACTTTGCGCTTTTCGGCCTCCGGCCCGACGACGGACAGCATCTCGCGCGCGAGCTTGGACATGTCCACGTCGTACGGCGGAAGAGTGTCGTCGTCTATTTCGTTATAATTGATTATGCAGGCTATCAGATTGGTCAGCCGCTCGCTCTGTTTTTCTATGGTCTTGTAAGCCAGCTGTTTCTGCTGTTCGGTCATGCCGCCCGCGGCAAGCAGTTCGGCATAGCCCTTTATGGAAGTGAGCGGGGTATTCATCTCGTGCGTGATGTTGGATATGAACTGATTTTTGGAATCCTGCGCGCGCTCCACGAGTTTTTTGTCCTCCTCAAGCTCGCGCATCTGCATCTCCATGTTGCGGTTGCGCTCGTTGAGTATGTCCGCCAGCGTGGAAAGTTCGGAATAGCGCGTGCTTACGACGCCGCCGCCCGCAGCCTCGCGCGTGAGCGACTCCACCGGGCGCAGAATGAAATATGTTGCGATATAGGTGAACACCAGACAGCCGAGTATGTCTATGAGCAGATATGCCGCCAGCGACGGCAGCAGGCTGGCATACATCGACCAGCTGCTCTGCAGCTCCTCCGCCACCCTGACGTATATCCTTGCCCCGCCGTCGGTTTCGACGGCCGTGCAGTAATACATCATATCGCGCGAAAGGGTGTCGGACGAGCGCACGGCATAGCCCGAGCCGCTCTCCATGGCCTCGCGCACCTCCTCCCTGCCGGAGTGGTCGGTCTCTATGTCGTCGGCGTCGCTTTCGCCCGTGACGCGGCCGGAGGAGTCCATTATGGTCACGCGCGCGCCGCCCAGCTTTTGCGAAAACGCTTCCGCGCCGGCGTCGTCCGCGGAGTACGTATCCGGGTCATACATGCCCGCATATACCTCGAGCGAGCGCAGCTCGTCCTCGATTGAAAGGTTGTAATACAGCTGCGTGGAGACGAGCGAATAGATTATGATCGCCGCCGCCGTGACGAGCAGCGAAATGATTAAAATACGTTTGCGCATGATACCACCCGCGCGGCACAAGCCGCGTAAGATCGCCGCACGGACGCGGCGCTAAACCCGTGCCGGCGTTGCCCGGCGCGGAGTCAGACGTTGAGTTTATATCCCACGCCGAAGACGGTTTCGAGATTGGCCACGCCCATCTTGCGCAGGCGCGCCACGTGGTTGTCCAGCGTGCGCGTTTCGCCCGATTCGTAGCCCCATATCTCGTTGAGAAGCGTTTCGCGCTTGAGCACCTTGCCGGCGTTTTCCATAAAGTACTTCAGCAGCTCATACTCCTTGCGGTTCAGATCCATCTGCCGACCGTCAAGCAAAATGTCCATGCTGTCGTAATCGAGGGCCAGCCCGCCCACCTTCAGCACGTTGTCCCTGCGCTTGCGCCTTAAGGCCGCATTTATGCGCGCCGTCAGCTCGAGCACCGAAAAGGGCTTGGAGACGTAGTCGTCCGCGCCGAGGTTGAGTCCGTTCACCTTGTCCTCCTCCTTGCCGAGCGCGGACAGCATTATGCAGCTGACCGAGGGGTGCTCCGCCTTTACCTTTTTAAGAACGTCGAAGCCGTTGCCGTCGGGCAGCATCACGTCCAGAAGGGCCACGTCGGGCCGTTCGGTCTCCAGCGCACCGAAAAAATCGGCGCAGCACGAAAAGGATTCAAAGGCTATGCCGTTCATTTCCAGCGCGACGCGTATCAGTCCGCAGATGCCGGCGTCGTCCTCAAGAATAAATACCTTGTCTTTCATCTGTCTTCTCCTGTCCGCTTACATTGTAACACGCCGCGCGGAAATTTACAAGTTGCAGGTGTAAACGCGGTGCAATATATCTGTAATAAAGTTGTAACAAAATCCCCGCCGCCGCGCGCGAAGCAATGCAAAAGGTTCAATTTTGTGCAAAATGTGCGTAAATTGTTTTTAAAATGGGTTGAAAACGGCCGTGCGCTGTGATATAATCTTAACGCATAAAATAAATTACGGGAGCTGTCACATGAAGAGCCAGAGCGTTGTAACCGACCTTCGCAAAAAGATTTTCACCGAGGTGGCCAAAGTCGCCTACGAATCGGAAGACATCTTGAGCGACATCGAAGCGATACCCTACATAATCACCCCCGACGAAGAACCCAAATACCGCGAAAGCATCTACCGCGAGCGGCAGATAGCGGCCGAGCGCGTGCGCCTTGCGCTTGGACTTTCGCTGCGGCCGGCCAACAAGCCCGTGCACGTAACGTCGGGCGTGGCGAACACGAACATCGCCGAAAAGTATTACGAACCGCCCCTCATGCAGGTCATACCTTCGGCGTGCGACAAGTGCCCCGACAACGTTTACGAAGTTACCAACATGTGCCGCAACTGCGTTGCGCACTCGTGCATAAAGAATTGTCCCAAGGGCGCCATTTCGATAGTGGACGGCCGTTCGTACATAGACCAGAGCAAGTGCATAAAGTGCGGCAGATGCAAGGCCGCCTGCCCCTACGACGCTATCTCGCACAAGATACGCCCCTGTGCGCAGGCCTGCGGGATAAACTGCATATCTTCGGACGAGTTCGGCAGGGCGCACATCGACAACGAAAAATGCGTGGCCTGCGGGCAGTGCATGTCCGCCTGCCCCTTCGGCGCGATAGCCGATAAATCGCAGATATTCCAGCTGATACAGGCAATAAAGCAGGGCGACAGGATAGTGGCCGCCGTGGCCCCCGCCATTGCGGGGCAGTTCGGCCCCAAGGCCAACCTTGCAAAGATAAAGACCGCGCTGGGCAAGCTGGGCTTTGCCGACGTTTACGAAGTGGCCGAGGGCGCGGACATGGGCTGCATAGCCGAAGCGCACCACTACGTGCACGAGGTGGCCACGGGCAAGCTGCCCTTCCTGTTTACGTCGTGCTGCCCCGCATGGGCGTCGCTGACCAAAAAGCACTTCCCCGACCTTGCGCCCGAAGTTTCGCAGGAGCTTACGCCCATGGTGGCCACGGCGCGCAGGATAAAGGAGACCGACGAGCAGGCGCGCGTGGTGTTCATAGGCCCCTGCGCGGCGAAAAAGCTGGAAGCTTCGCGCCACGATCTGAGGAGCTTTGTGGACTTTGTGCTCACGTTTGAGGAACTGAGCGGCATGTTCGCCGCCAGAGACATAGACCCCGCCGAATGCGAGGAAGCCCCGCTGAACACCGACGCTTCGGGCGCGGGACGCGGATACGCGGTGGCGGGCGGCGTGGCTGCGGCCATAGAAAAGTGCATAAACGAATACTTCCCCGAAACGCCGGTAAAGATACAGCACGCGGAGGGTCTGGCCGACTGCAGAAAGACCCTGATGCTGGCGCGCGCGGGCAAGCTGAACGGATATATGATAGAGGGCATGGGCTGCCCCGGCGGCTGCGTGGCCGGCGTCGGCACGATAATAGACCCCGCAAAGGCCAAAGTGTTCGTGGACATGCAGGTTAAATCTTCCGAAGAGAAGATACCCCCCAAGGAGCTTGAAGAGACGGCCGAAAGACTTACCAAAATGAGCTGACAAACCGACATATGACGCGCGCGGCGCGGGGCATTGCCCCGCGCCGCGCCTGTCTTTGCAATGATGTTGCGCTTGCCATACGCCGCGCGCACGCTTTGCCGCCGCGCGACAGTCGGTCAGGCGCGGTCAAATGCCGGGCCGTCCGCGTCGGAGAGCAGCGCGGCCGCCGCCGCGGCGTCGCCGAAGTTTGCGGGCGCGCCAAAGCCGTCCGTCCAGCCATCGGGCCGGGCAAACGCGGCGCTGACGAGCGGGCACTCACCGAACGCCTGCTCGCCTATATGCGCGAGAGCGGCCGGAAGGGCGATATCCGCCAGCGAACAGCCGTAAAAGGCGGCGTCGCCTATGTCCTCCACCCCCGCGCCGAAAGTTACAAAGGCCGCGCCGGCACACATGAAAAAGGCTCTGTCGCCCACCTGCGCAACGCTGTCGGGCAGGCGCACGATCACTATGTCGGGCCTGTTCATGAACGCTTCGTCCGCCACCGCCGTTACGGGTCGGACGCCGTGCTCGCCGTCGTCATATTCAGGCGGAATGAACAGAAAACCGCCTTCAAAATCGCCCGCGCCCGTCACGGCGTAGCCGCCGTCGGCGTAGGCATATTGCAGGCCTTCGGCATAGGCGATATGCGCCCCGCAGGCGCACTCCTCCGCCGCGCCGTTTAAAACAAAATCGTGCATGCCGCGGCTGTTCTCGCGCTCGGCGCCGCACAGCGAACACTCCGTCCAGTGATACGCGCCGTCGGAGGCGGCTCTGTCAAACACATGCTCCAGCGCGGGCAGAGTGCTCGTCTCAGTATAGCCGCAGGTAAGGCAGCTGTACGTCATTTCCCCGGGCACGCCGCACTGCGCGGCAACTGTTTCCGTGCCGTCGTCCATGTCGTGCCCCTCGGCGGGAATGACCAGCCCTTCCGAAGCGATCTCCTCCGAAGCGCCTTCGTCCGCGAAGGCCTTGCCGCAGTTCAGGCACTGCCAGTGGGCCTCTTCCCCCGCCTGAGTGCACGAAGGCTCCCTTGCCTGCACATACTCCATATCGTGCCCAGTGGCCGGGATCACGGCGTCTTCGGGCGAGATCTCGCTCTCGCCGAGCATGTCGGCAAAATACTTGCCGCAGTCCTCGCAATGGTAGTATGCGGAGTTCCCGTCCTCCGTGCAGGTGGCGGCGCGGGCGCGCACCGTGCGCATGAAGTGCTGATGTCCGCCCCCGCAGAACATTATGCCCAGCACCGTGCCGGCGACGGCGGCAATTACCGCGACCGATACGGCGGTTATAATGAGTATCCTCTTGGTCTTCTTTTTCATAAAAACATATACCTTCAAGCGGTTTACCGCACTATTTAACACCACAAATATAACGCGTATATAAACGCCTTCGCCAAACACATGAAAATCACGCTGGAACGGACGCGGCATTGCATGTTCCGTCTATCTTCACAGGGCATAAAAAAGCGCTCACGCTTTTGTGCGTGAACGCCTTAATTTTGCTATTCAGTTTCCTTCGTTTTGGTCTTTGTCTTTTGCCTACACTCGGCGGCTTAATCCGTTGTTACCATGCCGCCAGTTTCGGATATATCGCCTTTCAGAAGTACGCCCGTAAATTTGCCGCGTTTTGCGGCACTTATAACTCTGTAATTGCCCGCGTTTAAGTTTTCTATCAGTTTTGTATCGTCATTGTTTTTTTCTGCTTCTTTAATTAATATGGTAATTTCTTCATAGCTGTTCTCTGTTAAATTCATAACTACTATTCGTTTTGTCTTACCTAATGTTGTATCTTCCGTCGATTCATAGTCCCTTATAATAAATGAACGGGTATTCTCGTCAACCGCAGAAATCAAGCCGTCAGCCGCAAGTTTCTCATTGACCGCATTTAATAATCTTTTCCGCATCTCCTGTATTGTAGGGTCATAACCAAAAGCATATTCAGTAAAATATTTGGCTCCGCTGACATAAGGAGTCCCTCTGTCGAATGCTTCGTCAAGTTTTGCGGCGTCAGGGTTTTCGGTTAACAAATCCTGTAAAGTTATTTCCGTTTTAGGTTCCACGCAAGATATTCTGTAAAGCATCGAAATTATTGCGTTATCGTAGAAGAAATGTAGTTTTATGCAATCGATAATACCGTCTTCATCGCTGGCAACGATTTCCCATTGCTCGATTTCAACGCAATTTACATCGTAATTATTACTAAGTGTTTTATACAGCATATCTTCGAGCAAATGGTCGTTCAATGTTTTTACGACGACTGCCCGATACTTTTCGTTACCGTCCTGCATAAGCTCATCCAAAGTAGCAGGAGGTGATACTACGGGCATAGTCTTATAACCGCACACGCAAACACCGTCCGTGTTATATGCGTGTTCCGCTTTGCCGCTTATCTCGTCGCAATTTTCGCACTTGTGCCAATGGTGGGTATCGTCGCTTTCCCACTTGTCCGAAAAGGTATGCCCGCTTTCCGCGATTTCTTCCGTTTTCGTTGCCTTGCATACGGTGCAGGTATAGGTCTTTTCGCCCTTTGCCGTGCAGGTTGGCTCTTTCGTTATATTGCCGTTATCCCAAGTATGCGCGGCTTTGTCGGTTACTTCGTCGCAGTCCGCGCCCGTGCAGGCGTGCCAATGCTCGCTATCGTTATGCGACCATTGCTCCGAATAGGAATGCGTATGCGTGCCGTTCCCGCCCGTAGTTTCGTTGCCGCCGTTGCAAGCCGCAAGAGAGAACGCGAAAACAACGCTCATTGCCGCAGTTATCAATGCAAGCAGTTTCTTTTTCATTACTAAACCTCCCCCGACCTTGCAGTTTATGTGTACTTTTACTACAATGCCAAAAATTACTATTTTACCCCGCAAACAGACACTATTTGCCTATTTATTATAGCATATCCACCGCAAAACAAGCAAGCCCCTGAATGTAGTAAAAGTACGCTTTTACTACATTTTTTGTTCCGGGAACTTATGCCTTGAGCGTTGAGCAAAGATTTTCAAAAACAGCACGATGTGCTGTTTTGCTCTGCGAAATGAGCGAGCACATACGTTTAGTGCGAGCGATGACCGATGCGTTTGCTTTTTCATTGCAAACGCAGAGAGCGCGCGGCAATTCTCTCCGACCTGCGCAAGCGGCCCGCTTGCTTGCCTCCCCGCAAGTCCCCTTATGCAGTCCGCAAAAATAGCCGCAGGCAGGCGCAACGGCGCCTGCCTGCATCAATCATCGGCAATCGCGCAAAACCGTGGCTTTTGCGCGAAAAGGAGCGGCAACGCAGCAAAGCTGCAAGCCGAGCTTCCGCTCGACTTGCTTAAAGCGCAGTTTGCCGCGACGTGGTGGAGCTGCGGGGACTTGCACCCCGGTCTTACGGTATCCGGACGAGCTTTCTACATACTTATTCCGCCTATTGAGCTTTATGCGTCAGACGCCGGCGAAAGGGCTTTTGACGCATGCAGACCGCAAAGTACTCACCGACGGGCGCAGCCGTTCCCGAAGTTGAGTTCCGCATAAAAATAGCGCCGTGCCGCACCGTGCGGAAGCAGCATGGCACGACGGACCGCTTATGTTAAGCGGCGCAAGCGCAGCTTGCCGCACCGAAGGTGGGGAAAGCTACAACTTTGTTAGAATTCTTGGATTCTGCGTTTAGATTTAATTTTCCGTTTTTACAAAGCCGGGCCTTTGGTATGCTTACTTCGTCCTCGTAACGCAATCGAAACTGAAACAGCCCCGTAAAAGTTGCTCTTATTTATATTATAACCTCTGCGGTCAAAATAAATCAACTAAATTGACGCCGCCGGCGACATTTTTAATTGACGGCGACATAAAATAAAGCTATAATATATTAGCTTATCAAAGGCAGAGCCTGCCCGCGACCTGCACATTAAAACTTAATATATCAATCGAGACGTAGCGCAGCAGGTTCCGCGCATGGTTCAAAGCCATTAGGACGAGGACGCATTTCTCAAAACAACGGTCACCCGTTGTTTTGGCGGCCGAGACGAGCGAGCACCTTACATCGTGCGAGCGGCGACCGAGCAAGGCGTTGCCCTTGCGCCTTGCGAGAACGAGGACGCATTTTCTCAAAACAACGGTCACCCGTTGTTTTGGCGGCCGAGACGAGCGAGCACCTCCCCCGTGCGAGCGGCGACCGAGCAAGGCGTTGCCCTTGCGCCTTGCGAGAATGAGGACGCATTTCTCAAAACAACGGTCACCCGTTGTTTTGGCGGCCGAGACGAGCGAGCACCTCCCCCGTGCGAGCGGCGACCGAGCAAGGCGTTGTCCTTGCGCCTTGCGAGAACGTGGGTGTAACCCGCGACCTGCACATTAAAACTTAATATATCAATCGAGGCGTAGCGCAGTTGGTAGCGCGCATGGTTCGGGACCATGAGGTCGTGGGTTCAAATCCCGTCGCCTCGACCACGACGCTGAAGAGCGCCGAATAAAAGAAGGCAAGCAAACTTTTGCCTTCTTTTTGTTTGCCCGCTCGTATGACCGTCGCACGCGCAATCGACGCGGCGACGGTCTGTGGACACATCAAACGGCGGCGGGCGGAAGTTTTAATAAAACTCCCGCCCGCCGCCTTGACCGCGTTGCAGACCGCGCCGCAAATATCCGCGCCCGCACGCGGACAACCATTTCGCGCAATGCACCGATGCGGCCTATGCTCCGGAGCGGGTCACACCTGCGCGCGTATCTTATATGCGGTAAAAAGTCACCTTGAACGTCACGTTTTCCAGACACGCCGCTATATATGCCAGCGTCTCCGCCGCTTCTGCCCTGTCCGCCGCGTCGGTGTAATCTTTATACGTATCGTACGGATTTCCGCCGCCGAACCGCTCGCCCCAGGCGAATGTTATGCTTATCTGCACGGTGCTGCCTTCGGCCTCATCCGAAAACGAAAACGTATTGTTCTGTTTGTTGAACGCCACCAATCCGCTCTGCCCGCCCAGATCGACTTCTATCTCCGCGTCCTCCGCGGAGGCAATATATCCGGCCGACACGGCCTGCGCGTAACTCGCGGTGGTGTATGCGAAATCGCTGTCGAACTTCGGCTCGTACGCAACGCCGCCACCCTTGCCGTCCACCGCCGTCACGGCCAGCGCCAGCGCGGATGTCGAAGTCACTTCGCTGAATGTTACGTTATACGTAATTTTCAGATTTTCCTTGTCGGCGCCGTCCGAATAGAGCCAGCCGCCGGCGTTCACCGCTTCAGGCGGCGAGGAGTAGCTTATGCTCTGCCCGCGCTCGTCGTCAGGTATGCTGACGGCGACAGTGTTGCCTTCCACCCCTTCAAACTGCACGTTGCCCGAAAATTCGTAGCTGTGCTGCCCGGATATGTGCCACGTTGCCGCGCCGATGCCTATGGCCGCCGCGCAGGCGACCGCGCCCGCGACGATCAACGCGCCTTTCCCGTACTTGTCCTTCATTCGTTCCCCCCGAATCCGCGCACTTTTGCTGACAAATCATGCGCGGGTTTTATCCGTGCCGCAGACGCCGCACGCATTTTTAAACGCCTGTTGCGGGCGATTCTTCCGCCCGCAACAGCGATTTACGACAATCAAATATTAACATCCGCGCCGAGCGTTGTCAATATCCGCCTGCAATTTTCCGAAAAATTTTTTGCAAGCGCAAGAATTCAGAATATTAAAACATTGTCTTACCGCCGTTCAGGATAACACCATACTCAAACCTCAAAATCTGAATACTTTTGCGCACCACACGCAGAAATCCCGAACGGCATAAAAGCGTTATCCTGAAATTATTATAACATTATTTGTTGCACTATGCAATAGCCCGGCACACTTATTTATTCAATTTTTTATAATTGCCATATTTTGCACAATTACCCGTAATTATATTGCCGTAACATACGCTAAAGCAACAATCTATGTAATGCACTCCGTTTTTCAACCGTTGTCGCGGGCTCTATCTTCCGACAGCCCCGCATCGGCATCATCTTCCAGCAGTTCGTCTTCAAAAATTTCAAGAAGCAGATCCCGCTCCTTTTTTATCTCCTCCATATCCCGCTCCACGGTATGCAGCTCCTCCCTTTCGAAGCGCAGTTTTTTGCGCGTTCTGCCCTCGCCCGTATCGGCGATGCGATATACTTTTTTTACGCTGCGGAGCGACAGCAGCGCGAGCACAGCGACGGCAAAGACGATAATGCTGTTCAGTGTAGAGAACAGCGTGGAAAACACAAACGATAAAGGCAGGTCCGCAATCGAAATTTCAGGCATTGGCATGCCGCCTTCTCCGCCGCCGAAACCGGGAGGAGCCTGCATTCCTATCCTGAGCGACGAAAACAGGCTGCGCTCGCCCGTCATCAGCGAACCGAGGTTGACAAGTATCTCTCTTACCCTGAACCAATCCCCCGAAAAATTGACGGGCAATACTCCGCCATCCATAAAATCTTCGAGCTCTTCGCTTGAAAAGTCATTCAGCATGCCGCCGACATTTTTGGAAAAACACTCCGACACGATCAGCCCGGCGACGGTGAGAACGACTGCGAGCGCCGCAACGACCACGTCATACCGTGGCATCTTTACGCAGCAATCGGAGCGATAATTATCGTTCATCTCTCTTTCCGCATTGATGTTGAATACGCACACCGTCGCAACATACGCAACGACCGCCGCAATGAGCACGGGCGAATACAGAAAGAACAACACGGGTATCACAACCGCCGAGACTATCTTGAATATCTTATAGACGTGCCTGTCTATGTGTATATAATTTTTTTTGCGTCTTTTGATGCCGAGCGCATCCTGCTTCTGCATGCGGCGGATGGCGTCTTTTTTGCTGTTCTTCATGCGCTATTCCCTCCTGAGCGACTCGACCGGGTCGAGCGATGCGGCATAGGATGCTGGAGCTACGCCCGCGCATACGCTTAAAACCACGCTTAAAAGCAACCCCGCCATATAGTAGACGCCGTAATAATAGGAGACGATGTTGACGCCGAGCGAGGCGGTGCACGCGTTTACGATTACGGCCACTGCCAGCGATACGACTACGGCGATAGCCCCGCTGATCGCGCCTAAAAACGCGGCTTCGAACAGGAATATGCGCCTTATATTTCCCTTGCTGCCGCCTATCGCGCGCATTACGCCTATCTCTTTGGTCCGCTCAATAACGCTTATGTATAAAACTATGAATATCATTATCGCCGAAACGGCAAGCGATATCGCGCCCACGGCAGTCAGAACTATCGTTCCCAAATCGACGTAAGTGAGTATGTCGACAAGGGAAGAATTTTCGCCCGATACCGAATATCCCAGCGTCTGCAGATCTTCGCTCACTGCCGTGAGGTATTGCGCGCTCTCCACCACGACTATCAGTCTGTTCGAGGGCAGCGTGCGACCGATAGAAGCATACAGCTCTTCCATGACGCCGCGCTCCGCATACGCGCATGCGAATGCCGAATAAGATGAGCTGTCTTCATACACCCCGCTGACGACAAGCGAAATGCCTTCCCCTTCACCCATGGAGAGCTCTATCGGCTGTCCTATGACGGCCGACCGGTAGTCTTCGCCGCCGGATAACTCCTCGGCAAGCGTTTCGTTAATATATATCCGGCCTTCGGAGGGCTGTTCCCCCGCAACGGCGGCGGGCAGAGTACCTTCGGCGGAGGTGAGCGTGAGCAGCGTGCCGCTTATGTTTTCAAAAGTGTAGTTGACGTTGTTTTTGCTGACCGCCGCGTCCGACGTATCGCTCACGCCGTCGAGTTTTTTTATTGCCTTGATCTCGGAAGACGTAAACGACGTGCCGTCCGGATTTTCTATCTCCAGCCACAACGATTGATCGCCGGATATCAACACCTCGTTGACGTACGACGTTATTCCGGCGGATACGGACAATATGAGTATTACGGCGGCAATGCCTATCGACATGGCGATGGAGACAAGCAAACTGCGCTGTCGCGAGCGCCACAGGTTTTTCCATGCCAGAGCCATTATGTTTTTTGTGCTTATGCTGCCCGCGCGCGCCGCGCGGCGCGCGCGGCTCCTTGCATCGATTTTGCCCGCCCTTATGTCCTGGGCGATTATGCCGTCGGCAATGCTGACCACCCTGCTGCAGCTTTCGGCAACCTTTTGCGAATGGGTCACGACTATGACGAGCTTTCCGCTTTGAGCGATCTTTTTCAGAATCAGCATCACAAGCTCTGCCGACTGACTGTCGAGGGCGCCCGTCGGCTCGTCGGCAAGAATGATGTCGGGGTTGTTTGCAAGCGCGCGGGCAATTGCCACGCGCTGCTTCTGCCCGCCAGAAAGCTGGTTGGGAAACTTTTCCGCGGCATGGTCCATCTTGACCACCTTGAGAAGTTTAAGCGCGCGCTCCGTCTGAAGCTTATCGTCCACGCCGCTCATCTTCATGGCTATCTTTACATTCTCTATCACGCTGATATTGCTTATCAGATTATAGCTCTGAAAAATCATGCCCACGCGCTTTTTGCGGTAGTCGTCCATCTGTTTTTCGGTGAAGTCCTTCAAAAACTCGCCGTTTAAAATGATGCTGCCCGTATAGTTGGTATCCAGCCCGCCGAGGATGTTTATCAGCGTGGATTTTCCCGAACCGCTTTCGCCGAGCAGAGCCACGAGCTCGCCCTGCCTGAATTCCACCGATATATTGCGCAGAACCTGCTGCGTTTGGGTGCGGGAGATGTTGTATTCCTTTTTAATGTTTGCAAGCTGAAGAAAAGCCATGTAACGCTCCTTTTATTACCGTCCGGGCCATGGCGGCAGAGAGCACCGCCGGCAAAAAGTTTTGTTCCGTGTTTGCGGAAAACCCGCAAAGTTCTTTTGAAATTATATTGCGGCTACCTTAAACATAACTAAAAAACACATCGCCGCAGCGATGTGTTTTTTGTGAAAAATTATAAAGTTACCGTGAAATTCACAATGCCGCCCCTGCATTCGGCTTTAATTTTGCCCCTGTGCGCCTCCGCTATCGCCCGCGCCACCGAAAGCCCTATGCCGCTGCCTCCCGTTGCGGAATTGCGCGACGCGTCTCCCCTTACAAACCTTTCAAAAAGCCTGTCCAGATCGCCGTCTTCCATATATGACGCGGCGTTGCTCATCTCTATTATGCATTTATTCTTTTCCGTCTTCAGCGATACGTTCAGGAAGTCGCCGTCCGTATACTTTACGGCGTTATCCGCAAGCAACGTCACGAGCCTTCTTATCATCTCCTCGTTGCCGGTGTACAATATGCCCTTGCGGATATCGCACGCGATGGTCACTCCGCGCGATTCCGCCACGACCGCGAATGCTTTCACGTTCTCCTCAACGACGTCCGAAAGGCTGAATTCAAACATCGTTACAGCCGTCTGCTCCTCCGTTCTGGCAAGATAGACAAGCTTTTCCGTCAGCGAAGAGAGACGGGATATCTGCTCCTTTATGCCCTCCGTCCACTCCGATTGACCGCTCTGCATTTCCACGAGCTCCGTATTGGCGCCGATTATCGTGAGTGGCGTTTTAAATTCATGCCCCGCGTCCGTTATGAACTGTCGCTGCCTTTTATAGCTGTCCGCAACGGGCTTCATTATCCTGCCGGAAAAAACGAAGATCAGCACAAACACAACCGCAACGCCCGCGCCGCCTATGACTATGCTGGCGCACAGGAAATTTGAAAAATTGTCCAGCCCCACGGAACAGTCCACAAAAATATACATCCTGTTCCCGCCGCTCATTTCCAGCACGCCGTATCTGAAGACGCCGTAAAAACCGCTTTCGGAACCTGCGGCATAGGCGTCCTTTGCATAGCCCGCGGCCTGTTCCTCCGTCACGGACACTATGCTGTTGAGGTCGGTTTCCGCTATCTCTCCCGCGACGTCCAGCGTGACGGTGAAATATCTTGTGTAAAACGGCATCTCGGGCGGCATTTCGGGCGCGGGACGGGCGTTGAATTGTCCTCCTCCCTCCTTTAACGCCGCTATCGCGCTGTCGCCTAAGCGCACCACGCCGATGTAATTGACTATGTTTATCGTACCCAGTATGCCGACGAGAACGATGAATATCGAGCACATGGCAACTATTATAAACTTTTTACGAACCCTTCCGAACATTATCGCACTCCAGAATATAGCCCAAATTGCGTATCGCCTTTATGCTCACCCTGTCGGAAAGGCCCGCCAGTTTCTTTCTTATAAAGGAGAGATACGTCCATACCACATTGGCTTCGGCGTCGCTGTCGTACCCCCATATCTTTTCCATAAACTGTTCCGCGGAAACCACCCTGCCGCTTGAGGACATAAGCATTTCAAGCATCTGAAACTCCTTGCTGCCAAGGCGCATGCTCCCCTTTGGCGATGAAAGCTCGAACGTAATGCGGTTGAGCGATATGTCGGCGGCGGTTAAAATGTTGTCGCCGATGTCGCCTCTGCGCCTGAGCATTGCCCTTATTCTGGCAAGCAGCTCCTTTGTATCGAACGGCTTGCCGAGATAGTCGTCCGCGCCGCTGTCCAGTCCCCTCACCCTGTCCTCGACCTCGTTCTTTGCCGTCAGCAACAGCACGGGCAGCGTTTTGTTTACTTTTCTGAATTCATTGAGCACGGTTATCCCGTCCTTTTTGGGCATCATTATATCTATTATAGCCCCGTCGTAATTGCCGTTGAGCAAAAAATTCAATGCTTCGGCGCCGTCGTAGACGGCATCGACGGAATAATGATTATATTCCAAAATTGCAACGAGCGCCCTCGACAGGCTCTTTTCATCTTCGGCAAGCAACAATCTCATACCGACAACACTCCGTATAAAGTCAGATTTATTCTATCATGCAAACCTGTAATATACTTTAAATCTTCCGCTGAAATTTACCTGAAGTAACAAGTTTCCGACATGTTTTCAGACGCAATAAAGTTTTGGCCACGCATAATTTTGCCCTGCTTTGTCCGATTATACCTCATTTCAGGCGAGAAATCAAATCATGCGCCGGACGCGCTCCGAAACACACCGCAAACTGTCCGCTTGTTGGACTTGAAGCCACTGAAAAGTTTTTAAAACGCCTGATTTTAGCCTGTTTTTGCCTAATTTTGCCTCATTTTTAGCAAAAAATTAAATCATGTGCCAAACGTGTACCAAAGCACACAACAAGCGATTCCGACCTCAATATTGCTTTTAAAATATGCGCCGCGGAGAGTAAGAGCTCTCCGCGGCGCATAAGTTAATTTACTTTAAACTATTTTGATATACTTAACATTCCTTGCATCGCCGACACGCTTAAGTTTGCCCGCCTCCACCATTTTTGTGAGTATGCGCGTTGCCGTCGCAGGTGAAACACCGAGCAGTTTTTCAACATCCTTGCGGACAATTTTGCCGTTTTCGGCAACAAACTTGCAAACTGCCGCTTCCCTATCGGAACTTTCTGAGGGCAAAGTATTAAATCTATACTCGATTTTATAAAGCACCACCTTAAATGAATTGGGTGCGCACCCGAATACAGGTTGTTTGCGCTGGTCTTCGTAACTTTTTTTGATTTTGGCAATGCCAGTGCCATAAGCCTCAATAAGGTGCAGGCGGTAAAATATATCTGCAAGCTTGCGGTTGCGAAGATATGAGACGCCCATCATTACGTCCGCCATTTCCACGCCGCGCACAAGTCCGCCGAGAGAGATGAACTCAATTCTATCGCTGAACATGCTTATGAGCGTATCGCCGTTCATTGCGTAATCCCTGTGGACGACGGCGTTAAGGAGCGCTTCGCGTATTGCTTCCACAGGATAGTCTCTGTAATCTTCCCGCCTTACCCCGTTGATTTTAGGGCTGCTCAAACGGTTATTGCTGTCAATTATACGCGTTACGTCATCAATCTGCCTGAATAAAGAGCCTGTAAATTCGTGCCTGTCCTTGAAAACTTCCTTAGTTTGACCATCAAACACTGCAAATTTAATTTTATAGCCGCACTGGTCTGAAAGCAGATAAGCAAGATTAGTGTAACAACCGTCCCTGCCGATTACTCCAAGGGAGCGCTGTTGCATTTCGCCGAACGGCAACCCCGCATTTTCAAACTGCCGCCCGGCTTCGATAAATGTAAGATTTTGTTCGAGAGAGCGGGCGTCCTCATATGCAACGCTGACATCCTTTATCATATTGAGTATCTCTGTCTGCGTGGCGGGCGTGGAAGCCGTGCCCCTGCGCACATACACTCCCTCGGGGCGAATTCCCTTACTTTGGGCATAGTACGGAGCCATACTGCCCTTATTGACTGTGATTTGCAGAACATTTTTACCTTCAATCACAATAGGTTTTATATCGACAAACGCCATAACGTCGGGTTTGATGTTATCTTTGATATTGTCCGTACATTTGATTTGGGCATCGTTAATATTATCAATGCCGCATACGCTGCCATCGTCGTTTATACCGACATAGATTGTCCCGCCCGAAGTATTGACAAAGGCTATGACTTCCTTGTATAAATCGTTTATATACTCTCTTTTAAATTCTACAGTAGCCGATTCAATCATAATATCTCCTCATTTTCTAATCGTGAGCTGATTTGATTAGATTGTGATTAAATTATAAGTGATTTGATTGCATTTGTCAAGGGCATATACTTAAAAATGAACAGACAGGCACAGCGAATTTAAAGAAGATAAAAGAGAAACATGTCTGACTTACTCCGCCTATAAAATTAAGGGTCTCATCATTTGAGAGACCCTTAAGCCAATAATTATGTACTTTTATTCCGTCAGCGAGGCAACTAGCACCAATGAGGAGAACGACGGCGGAGACGAATAGAACCTTCCCTCGCCGGCAGAGCTGTCGTTCATTATTACCGTAACGACAATGCTTTCCCCGTTGTCCGCAACAGAAACGGTATCCCTGCCCTCTCCCGCAATCAGCCATGATACTGTAAAACACTCTGCGCTGAAGTCGCTTGCATCGGATACCAGCGCGGCAGTGAACCGGGCAGTTCCGTCGTAGTCGGAAATTTCAATAACATATGTCACTTTAACGCTGTCGCCGGGATACAATTCCATGTCTGAATTTATCCGCCCTTCGCCAAGTATTATGATTTCTGACTGCTCGCCGACATCGATAGTATTGTCGGCACAGTTTGAAGAACAACCTCCGGACAAAACTATAGCAACTGCCGGCAGAGCAGGCAATAATAATCTTTTAAAAACTTTAAACAGCGTCTTAAAAAAACTGCTCATTACCCATTAAGCCTGTGCCTCCGTTATAGCTATATTCAGGCTGCCCTGGGCAGGACCGGTATTCCCTACCGCCGTAAAGAAAATGACATAGACGACGTCGCCCTCGGCTGCCTGCACGCTCTGAGTATAGTTCCAGTCCTTCTCGTTCTGAGCCTTATACTCCCAGACCTTTGCGACGCCGTCGGAACCGACGACTATAATACGCGTATCCATTCTGGTGCCTTCTTCCTGACCTTGAAAGCTTACGGCAACGTCGGCATTTACAGCACCGTCAAAGGTATATGAAATTGCCGCATTTCCGCTTATCCAGCCCGACTTTATTTCCACCGCGCCTGCCGTCCAGCCGTCGGAACTGCTGTTTTTCTCGGTAGCCGCGGTGAAGGTAAAGCTTTCGGTTTCCCCGCTGTTCTTTATTGCCTGAGTGCTGTCCCACGCATAGGCAGCCGAGCCGTACTTCCATGCGCCGTCGTTGCTTTCGGCGGAGAAGTCTTTAACAAAATCCGCAATTTCAGTCTGTCCGGACTCGCCTTCGACAAGAGATACCGTGAGGGTAACTGTAGAGAACTTGGGCATATTGTCAAAGGTATAACAGGGCTCTTCATCGTTCATTGTTACAGTTACGACAATATTTTTGCCGTTGTCTGCAGACGTGACCGTGTAGGGCTCATCGTTTGAATAAACCGTTTGGTCTTCACCCACGGTGTAGGTTACGGTAAAATATGTGGCGTCAAAGTTGGTATCCGCCTCAACGGTGGATAGGGCGGTAGTTACTGTTGCGCTGCCCGCATAGTTTTCCACCTCGAGGGAATATGTAAACGTTGCGCTGTCGCCGGGGTAGAGTTCCTGGTTTTCGCTTGTGGAGTCCGCACCGATTACAAGGGTTTCGACAGTTTGCCCTATAGAGATGGTGTTGCTCTGCGAAAGCTGTTTGTTTACGTAGTAGGCGTAAGCAGCCGTAGCCGCGCCCGCCGTGACGCAAACTGCAATTGTCGCGGCGATTAGCGCCGTCATTTTTTTGTTTTTGCCTGAAAACTTCATTATTTTTCTCCTTATATATTTTATTTGATGTATGTGCGCCCCGCGGTCGGCACAGCATACATTTTATTTTTTAAATTTTGCTTTGAACACTTCGATAAAGTTTTTCTTTTGCGGCTGAACGGGCGAAGGCACGGCAGATTCTTCCTGCGGCTCTTCGCGCGCGGGCGTCTCTTCGTAGGCGTTATTTTCGGGCGTTATCGCCATAGTGGTGCTTTCGTTGAAAAATCTTGCATAATCGCTCTCAGCCGCAACGCGTATGTTCGGCTTTCCCTCCAAACCGCTGCCGTACTTGCTGTTCATCTTCACCACTATTTCCGTGTTGCCGAGCGTACAGTGGACGTTTATTATATCGCCCAGTTTTTCGACTATGCCGCGCGATACTTCGAAAGACTGTGCGGCAAACTGTTCGTACCTGCCCGACTGCTCGTAGACGAGATTTTCGGGGCGGATGCCGTAAACGAGGCGCTTGCCCTGATAGTTTTTCAGCATTTCAAGCTGACTTTGAGTAAGTTTTATTCTGTCGCGGCTTTCATCCGGCAGGAAATATTCGCCCTGCAAAGTGCCGTGCAGAAAGTTCATTGCAGGCGTGCCTATAAAGCCCGCCACAAACATATTTGCAGGATATTGGTAAATATAATCCGGCTCGCCTATCTGCTGAATGAATCCATCGCGCATGACGACTATCCTCGAAGCCATGGTCATAGCCTCTATCTGGTCGTGCGTGACGTATATGGTAGTTGCTCCCACTTCCCTGTGAATGCGGACAATCTCCGAACGCATTGCAACGCGCAGTTTTGCGTCGAGATTGGAGAGCGGCTCGTCCATGAGGAACACCTTGGGGCGGCGCACGATAGACCTGCCCAGAGCGACGCGCTGCCTCTGCCCGCCCGAAAGCGCGCGGGGCTTTCTGTCAAGATAGGGCGTGAGCTTTAAAATTTCCGCCGCTGCCCGCACCCTTTCGTCTATTTCCGCCTTGGGCACCTTGCGCAGTTTGAGCGCATATGCCATGTTGTTGTATACGGTCATCTGGGGATACAGGGCGTATGACTGAAACACCATGGCGATATCCCTGTCCTTTGGCGCGGCGGAGTTCATAAGCTTGCCGTCTATATACAACTCGCCGTAGGAAATTTCTTCGAGTCCCGCTATCATGCGTAGCGTTGTGGACTTGCCGCAGCCCGAGGGACCTACAAACACTATAAATTCCTTATCCTGTATATCTATGGAAAAGTCGTGCACGGCGTGCACTCCGCCGTCATATACTTTGTTTACGTTTACCAGTTTTACCGTAGCCATATCATTTTACCGCCTTATCAACAGTCAATTTATCGCCCATTGCGGGTATAGCGCCGTAACCCGTCGTTGTGTACGCCCCGCACCTGCATGCGAAACAGAGCATCTTTTCAAGCTCTTCTCTGCCGAGAGAGTTTACATTTTCGGGAAGGGCGTTTTGCTCCATCAGGCAGGATATGAACGCTCCGAAAAAGGAATCCCCCGCTCCCGTCGTATCTGCCGCCTTCACCTTATAGCCGCCGCATACACAGCGCTCTTTGTCAGTATACAGCTTTGCCCCGTTTGCTCCGTCGGTGACAAGCAGCAACTTAACCCCTGCGGAGAGCAGTTCGCGCACCCCCTCGTCACCGGACTTGCCGGTTATGAATTGCAGCTCGTCGGCGCCTGCTTTGACGACGTCGGCATACGGCAGAAATTCCTTTACAGCCGCTTTAAGCGACCCGGCGCTCTCCCATAGGTTGAAGCGCAGATTGGGATCGAAGCAGACGAGCGCACCCGCTTCTTTTGCTTTTTTTATGAGATATCTGTGCGTTTCCGCCGCGATGTCTGTTTTGACAGCCACGCTGCCGAATTCAAACACATCGCCCGCGGCAAAAGAAACGTCTTTAAAATCATCGGGCGAAAAATGCAGGTCAGCCGCCGCGCGGCGGTAAAAGCTGAATTCGCGTTCGCCGTTCTCTTTAAAACTTACAAAAGCAAGCGAAGTATCGTATTTGTCCGTGCGCCTGACGTGAGAGGTATCCACACCCTCGGCATTCAGGGTTTCGACGAGAAAATCCCCGAACCCGTCCGCGCCGACCATTGAAAGGTAAGCCACCTGCCTGCCAAGTTTTACTGCCTGGACACAGACGTTGGCAGGCGCGCCGCCCGCATTTTTTACAAACTGCCTTGTATCCTTTAAGGAGGCAGTTCCGACAGACTGAAAGTCTATAAGCAGTTCGCCGAGGCAATAAAGTTTACTCATAGAAAGAAATACCTCCGAATGTAACCTGCGCGCCGTTTGAATAGAACGCGAAGAAATTGTTTTCCATATCCGGTATGCGCAGGGTGAGGGCCACTCTGTCGTCGAGGTACACGGTGACTATCTCGCCCGATATCAGCACGTCAACGCCGTATGTTCTGCCCGCCATATATGAAAACGAAACATCTGCAAGCTCGGAACCGTACCGCACTATGCTTGAAACGTCGTTGTAGCATACGAGGCGGCTGTTTTCCGGTTCAAAGGCTATAACGGCATTGCCAAGCCTGTTGTTGAGCCCGTCCCTCAGCCCGAACGTCAGACCGCTGTCACCCGAAAAATTTGTCAGCGTAATATTAAAACTCATGCGCAGCGTCCCCTCGGGAAGCTCGGTAAAAGCAACCGAAGAAAACCCGCCCGGACCGAAACTTATATCCTCAACCTCTTCGCCTCCGGCAGACTTATATTCCGCAGGAGAGGAAATTATTTTTTCAACGTCAGATATGAGCACCGCGCACAGTTCGCCGTCGGACATCTGCTTTATCTCGTGCGCGACGAGGTTGCCGCCCCAGTCGAAGTCGCCGACGGATCCGCCCGTCAGCGTTGCGCACCACGCAAAAGCGTACAGTTTGTCGCCCGCAAGCTCGAACTGTCCGGCATAGAAGCCGCTGGCGTCGATGGAGTCGCGCTCGAACCTCTTCCACTCGCCGTCGTGTTCGGTGCGGTAGCGGTAGTGAGTGACGCGGTTTTCGCCCTGTTCGCTGTAAGCCAGATACCAATAGCCGTTATATTCCACATAGGAGGGGCACTCCATATTGTAAGTGCCGCCGTCGTTGGCAAAAAACACGCCTCTGTCCGCCCATCCGGAATCGTCCGCGGAGAGCGTATCCGAAGAATACCTCTTTATTACGCCCGAACCGTTCTCATTGGTAGTTACAAGCATATAGTAACATTCGTCGTAACCGTCATAATACACATACGGGTCGCGGAAGTCGTTGCTGTTGCCGTACAGGTTGAAATCTTCGTCCTTCGTCCAAGTCACCTGATCGGGGCTTGTGGCGTGGCGGACCACCTCGATATAGGGAAGCCCCGTCCCCTCTTCGGCGTTGTGCCCGGTATAGAAGCAGTGATACAGTCCGTTTTCGTCCTTGATGAACGAACCTGTGCCTATCGCCGCATCGGGCGAAGAGAACTCCTCTTCGTAATTTATGGCAATCCCCTCGTCCTTATAGTGAACGTAGTCGGTGGTAGTCAGCCTCGATATGGGGTGATAAAACATACTCTGGCTGCCCCTGCTGTTCTGCAAGTGGTAAATGTTCATCACGCCGTCGTCGTAAAAGGGCATTACGTCGCCCATGGTTACGGCAAGCGTTTCGTCGTATGAGGATATGGGGAAGACGGTCGTCTGCAAATCTCCGTCCCCGTCTCCCTGCCCGGGCGACGCACAGCCCGAGGCGCCTATGGCGAGTGCCGCCAACAGGGCGGCGGCCACTATCTTCTTTGCTTTCATACCTGCACCTTTTTTATTTCAAATTTACCGGCTTTGCCCGAAACCGCAAGCGAGAGGTCGCCCTTTATGTATATCCTGCTACTTATCGCCTCGGTTCCGCCGTTTATAAACACTTCTATGCCCGAGACGTCGAGGAGCACCCGCACGCCGTTTTTTGCGGACGAACCGCCGGTCGTGCGCACACAGCCGTTCATATTGTTGGAATCGCGGGTGTCGAGATATACCCTGCCGCCGCGGCAACCCACGGCGACGCTTCCGTCCCGCCCGCAAAACCTGACTTCGCCGTCACCTTCGAATTCAAAGCGCACGTCGGCGCACTGCGGCACGCCTTCGCCCTCATAAGGGACGAGATAGCCGTCGAGCTCGTCGACGGGCGTCTGGCAAACGACGCCGTCCCTTACGGAGAGCACGCGCGGTATGGTGAAACAGCCTGCCCAGCCGTGGTTCATATGCTCCGTGGGATAGGGCTTGCCCCACATTTCGTGCCAGCCGACCATCACGGGACGGTCGTCGCCGTTGATTAGCTGGGGAGCATAAAAGGCGTCGCCCTTATCAATCTCCCTTATGCTCTCCGCGGCGAACGTTTTGCCCGCAAAGTCAATCGTGCCCACGATGAACACGCTTGAATTTACGTTTTTGAAATCGTTGCCGCGCGCGGGCACGTTGCAGCCCGAGGCTATTATCACGTCTTTGCCGTCTATTCTTCTGTAACAGGGGCATTCGCCCATATCGCCCAGCTCATAGAAGGGGCCTATCGTAAACTTATATTCGAGCTTTTCGAGCCCGCTGCCGCCGAGCACTACAATTATTCCCTTATTTTCCTTAACAAGCTTTCCGCCCACGAACACATAATAGCCGTCGTCCGTCTTTACGGGAAAGGGGTCGCGGAAGTCGTTGCGGCTGATGCCTTCGGGAAGGTCGTCGTTATCGAATATTCTGACGCCCTTGAAAAAGTTCATTCCGTCGGAAGAGAGCGCCATATATACCTCTTCCCTGCGGTCGCCGCCGCACTCGTAATGTTCGGAATACACGGCGGCAAGTTTTTCGCAGTACTCCGTCGCCCCTCCCGAAAATATGCTCACGTGCTCTTTGTCGGGAACAATTGCGGCGCCCTTATCGGAATAGCCGATGAGGTCGTCCGATATAAAGTGCCCCCACAGCATCGTGCCGGGCTTGGCGGCGTACGGATTAAACTGGTAGAACAGATGGTACTCGCCGCCGAATCTGACGAGGCCGTTGGGGTCGTTCATCCACCCCACCGGCGGCATCATATGATATTTCTGCCTGAAATCGCCGTTTACGGTCAGCTTTATTTCGGAAATTTCTTTATTGATTATCTCTGCCGTCTTCAACATAAAAAGTCAGTCCAAAGTATTGTTTTTATAGCAGATTTGAATGTCTGTTATCACTATATCCACATCGGAATGGCGCTGGTTTGCAACCGCGCCGAACTGCCACACGAGATTGTTGTAGCGGTTGCCGCCCGCGTCGGAACACCATACCGAAAACGTCTGCTCGTCTTCGGTTATGGTTATGCGCTGCCATGCGAGAGTGGGATCCCAGCCGCCGTACAGCGGGGCGGCGAACACGCACGTCACGGGGGCCGTCGCCCTTGCGCGGAAGGTTATTATAAAGTTTTCTCCGCTGCCGCTCAGATAGAATTCGGGGCTTGCCACCTGCTGTTTCCAGTCGGTATCGGCAAACGACGGAATGTTGAGCGCGAATCCGCCGTCCGACGTAGTCATCGTGCTCCCCCTGTTTTCGCTGTCGGTGAGAACGAAATCTTTGAGCGCGATGTTTTCCGTCTTATCGCCCGTGCGCACAACGGCTATTTTAAGGTTGCGCATCGTTATGTCGTTCACGGCGTTGCCCGACTGAACGTACAGATACAAATCGCCCGCGTTTTCGGCGGCAGGGGTAAATTTGACCGACCTGTGCTGTGCCGCGGTGGCGCCGCTTATATATTCGGTGTGGTACTTGCTTTCGTTGAACTTATCGCGCTGGATTACCACCTCGAAGGGCGAATCGTTTATCGCGGACACGTCGAACGAGAGTTCGTATTCCTGCCCCGGCTCGGTGACTATGCCCGTGTTTATGAACATTCCGCCGCGCCATATGCCGCCTGGGTCGCTCTCGCAGACCGAGCGCATTTCAAGCACCGCCGTGGCGCCGCCCTCGCCCGCAAACGCATTGCCCGTAGTGCCGTCGGCACGGTGTTCCACCCTTCCGTTAAAAGTGAAGCCCGCCGTCAAATCTTCCGTCTCGGTTCCGCGCGGGCGCATATACGCCGCGCTTTTGAGGTTGAAGCATACCGAACCGAGATTGCCGAGAATCAGAGATATTTCCACTTCGGAAGTTTTGCCCGCGCCGTGCGGGATATAGTTGAAAGTCAGGGTGCCGTCGCCTTCGGAAATATACGCTTCGGCCGCCCGCGCGCCGTCCGCAAGCACGTACGCCCTGCCGGCCGCGCTGCTGTTGTAGTTATACGTAAAGGTATAATTATACCCGTTGTCGAGGGTATACGTGCGGGTAAGCGCTATATCTTCGGCGACTACGCCTCCGTCCGCCTCTACGATATAAACGCCGTCGTACATTCCGTTGCGGGTCAGGGTCGCCCCGCCGCTTACCGTGCCGCGGAAGCCGCCCACCGTTTTGAAGTCGGCGTAGGTTTCGCGCTCTATCGCGTTTACGAGCACGGTCTCTTCCGACGAGCCGCCCACGCTGTCCTCCACGGAATAGGTAACCGTATATTCACCCTCTTCGGGGAAAACGGCGTAGCCGTTCTCCACCCGCGCTTCGGGCGTGACGGTAATGAGTATGTCGGGAGTTATGTCGCCGTCTTCGTAGTCGAGCGCGGCGACGCCTTCGAGAAGGTCGACGGTGGTGTTCACGATGCAGTCGATATCGTGCGCCCCGTCGACTTCGGGCAGCGAATTGGTCTGCCCCGCGCAACCCGCCGCGGTTGAGGCGAGCGTAGCCGCGGCGACCGCCGCCGAAATTATTTTAATTGCTCTTTTCTTCATCTTTTTGCTCCACGTCGGCGTTTACGGCGCGTTTTACCCTGCCGTATTCGTCGAGATAGTCGTCGGCGTGCTCTTCGGCTTTGAGTTTTTCAACGGTAGTGCCCAGAGCTTTCGCTTTGAGTTTATAAAAATTTTCACCCATCAGTTTGCAGTTTATATACGGCACGGCATACAGCGTGAGCACCACCGCATAGGGAAACCACAGTATAAGCGCCACCACGCCCGCTATGCACGCCACGGCGCAGATGCTTCGCAGCAGGCCGCCGAACAGCAGCATTATTCCGTTGCGCAGAAGCTGGCGGAAGGTGAGGTTCATGTTGACAATCAGCGTGGGCGCCGTCGCAAGGTAAAAAACGCCGAACACGAGCGCGATTACGCTGACGGCCAGAACGAAGCCGTTGAGCCTTTCGGGATGGGTATTGAAAAAGTATATGTTGAGCACGGGAAAAACTATTATAACCAGCTGAAACAGCGTGTAAAATATGAGTATTCTCCAGTTCGCGCCGATTGTGGTGAAAATATCTTTGAACCTGCGCTCGTCTATGCCGCGCCTGAAAAAGGCGCACAGGCCCACGGTCACCGGAACGAAGGGCAACACGGTGACCGCCGATACCGCCGCTATGAGCGTTACCACCAGAAATTCCCAAAAATACTCGCCGAATCTTGCAAGTCCTTTCATTCCGCACCCTCCGGCGCGCGGCAGGCGCTCAATCCGAGGCGGCGGAGTCCACCGCCTCGGCATACCTGTCGTAAGCCGCCTGGTTCACGCGCTTTACCGCGTCTATCGATGTTCTGTTTTCGCTAAGAAAACTCTGCCACGATTCATAGGACGGGGCGCCCGCGCTTATTATTGCGGTAGTCATCCAGTTGAGTATATTGTTTGTGAGGGAAGATTCGTAAATGTTGAGTTCGTTGAGCTCTTCCGCCGTATAGTTTAGGTTCGGTATACCCTCGGCCCCTTCGTACGTGTACGGCTTTACATACCTTTCGAGCCTTTCGAGCCTGAGCACCGCGCGCGACTCCATCTGCACGTCGTTTTCCCACTGCTCCTCCGTGAGATATACCACGCCGTAGGGCGCGTTGCGCATGCGGAAGTCGTCTGCCGACTGCTCGCCGTGGTCGTCGTTGGGCACGAGCCTGCCCTTTTCGTCGCGCTCCCTTAAAAACGCGCCCGACTCGACGGAGCCGTAGTTGAGCTGCGCCGAATATTCGGGTTCGAAAAATTTATCGAAGTAGGCAAGCAGTTCTTCGGGGTCCTCGCACGAAGAGAGCACCACGCATTCGCCCTTTTCCACTTCGAGCTCGTTGCTCACGCCCACGTAGCGGTTGCCGTCGTCGTCGCTGAGCGGAAGAACTATTATATAGTCGTCGGGTTCGGCGACTACCGTCTCCTTTTCCCACCAGTAGAACGCGCCGTACCTGCCGTCCTGCCCGCGCGCAAGGAAATTATCCTGGGTCTGGGTGAAGGACGCCGAACGGATTAAACCGCGGCTGTACCAGTCGTTGAGTTCCACGATGGCGTTGTACCAGTTTTCGTCCTCTATGGTGAACACCACCTTGCCGTCCACTATCGTCTTGTGTTCCCTGTTTTCGGGAACGCCGAAGGAGGCGATGAGGTCAGATTCGTTGCCCTGCCAGTTTCCGCTGACGAAGGTCAAGGGCACTTCGTTGGTGTTGTCGCCGTCGCCGTCCATATCGAGGTCGTTGAACTTCTGCAAAACGGCCTTGAATTGGTTGCGCGAGAGGTCGAGCCCGTCCACGAGGTCGCTCTTTTCCAGTTCGAGCCCTGCGGGGAGCTCGTTCATGTCTATCAGCTTCTCCATCCACTTTTTATTGAGAAAAAGTATGTTGGGATAGGCTTTGAGCCCCATCTCCTCCACGCGCGGCAGCGAATAGATGTGCCCGTCGGGAGATTTGAGCGCCTCGGCAATGTCGGGGCGGGATTCGAGTATCGCCGAAAAATTCGGCATCGACGAAAGGTATTCGTCTATCGCCAGAATGCTGCCCCTTCTGCCGTAATTGTACAGCCTTAAATTGGAAAAGCCCGAATGATATATGGCGTCTATGCCGTTTATGCCCACGGGGTCGGGATTGTTGGCATACTGGGTGGACGTGTTGAACGTCCAGTAAACGTCGGTGCCCGTATCCTCGGCAAGGTCTAAAAATACCGGCATTGAGTTGTAATCCTTCACGTTGTCTTCCTTTATGGCGAGGACGGTGAAGTCGTGCCCGCTCTCCGTGTTTTGCGAAGCGCCCATTGCAAAGGGTATCACGCACGCAACCCACGCTATCGCGGCAACTATGCATATTATTATCTTTTTCATCGTTTTGACCTATTTGCGTTACTTGAACGACCCCACGAGCACGCCTTGCCCGAAATGTTTTTCAACCATAGGGTAAATAACCAGTATGGGGAGCGTGGCAATTATTATCGACGTGAACTTTATCTGCGTGGCCGCCCTCATCTGTTCGAGCACGACTTCGCCTTCGCCGCCCGTGTTGGCGTCGAGTAGCCCGTTGAGCACCGTCTGCAAGGGGTAAAACTCTTCATCGATGCTGAATATGTATGCGTCGATGTAGTTGTTCCAGTGACCCACGGCGTAGAAAAGTATCATTACCGAGATTATGGATTTCGCCACGGGAAGGACGAGGTCGAAGAACGTCCTTATTTCGCCGGCGCCGTCTATCATTCCCGCTTCGAGCACCTCTTTGGGCACGTTCGACTGGAAGAACGATTTGCACATAAACACGTTGTACACGCTTACGCCGCCGCCTATTATGAGAATGAGCGGGTTCTGATATAACCCGAGCGAGCGGCACAGAATTACGTAGGGCACCAGCCCGCCGCCGAAGAACATCGTGACGATGAGTATGGGCATTATAATCTTGCGGAACGGGAGATAATCGCGCGAGAGCGCCCAGCCCGCGGGAATGGTGAGCACCACGTTGAATGCCGTGCCGAGCACCGTGTATGCGAGCGTGTTGAAGTATCCGCGCCAGATATCGTCGCGGTTGAACAGCTGCGCGAAGCCCGAGAAGGTGACGTCTATCGGATAGAGCCACACGTCGCCCGTCATTACGGCGTCGGGGTCGGAGACGGAAGCTATCACTATGTAGTAGAGCGGATATATTACTATAACCGCCAGCAAAAACAGTATGAGGCCGCATATGACGTAATAGACGTAGTCCGTCTTGCTCTCTTTTATTCTGTTTTTGCGCTTTAACGTTTTAAGCTGATGCGCGTCCATTTTTCACCCCTTACCACATACTCTGGTTAGATATGCGCTTAGACGTATAGTTGGCTATTATGAGCAGCACGACGTTTATCACCGAGTTGAAAAGTCCCGCCGCGGTACCCACGCCGTACTGCCCGCCGAGCAGGCCGAACTTGTATACGTAGGTAGAGAGTATTTCGCTCGTTTCGAGGTTGCCGCCCGTCTGCATAAGCAGGACCTTTTCGTATCCGCAGTTCATCAGGTTGCCCACCGAAAGAATCATAAGCATTACTATCGTGGGAGCAATCGCGGGAAGGTCTACGCTGAATATGCGCCTGAAACGCGAAGCGCCGTCCACCTTTGCCGCCTCGTGCAGAGCGGGGTCCACGCCGGAGAGGGCCGCGAGGTATATTATTGCCGACCAGCCGAAGTCCTGCCAGTTGCCCGAAAAGATGAACAGCGGGCGGAAGGCGTCGGCGTCGAGGAAGAGCTGCAACCCGTTCACGTCGCCGCCGAGCTTTATGCTGAGCTGGTCCAAAAGTCCGTCGGAACCGAATATGAGTTCGAGCATGCCGACCATTACTACGAGCGATATGAAGTGGGGCGCGTAATACAGAATCTGCAAGCCCTTTTTGGTCTTCCGCGAGCGCACCGAGTTGAGGAGCAACGCCACTATTATGGGAAGGGGGAAGCCCACTATGAACCCGAGAATGCAGAGCAGGAAGGTGTTCAGGAAATAGTCTAAAAAGTTGGGATTGGAAAAGAACGTTTTAAAATTTTCCCAGCCCACCCATGCCGTTCCTTCCCCCACAATAGGGTCGCCGGGCATATAGTCCTGGAACGCCACGAGTATGCCGTACATCGGCACGTAGCAGAATATTATTACGTATACGAGCGCGGGCAGGATAAACAGAAGTATCCAGCCCCTGCGTTTGAAATTCGCCTTCCACTTCTGCCACTTTCCGCCCTTAGGTTGTTGCGGCTTTTCGGCGGCCTGTCCGCCCGCCATCATCTCGTAGGCCTGTTCGACGAGTTCTTCGTCGGTCGCCCCGTCGAGAGGTTCGGCCGCGATATTCTGAATATCTGTCATCTTTCCCTCCGTATAACCACTCAGAAAATCAGTTACATATTTTGTTGCTTTTTATCAATCATACTTCAACTGCGGCAAACAGTCAACAAATAGCCGACTATTAGTGCAAATGCACAATATTGCGCACTTCAATTTCTTACATTTGGAAAAAATTATTTTGCCCTGCGTTTGCGGCGGGCATATACGTTTACGCCCGCATATCCCAGAATGAACACGGCGAATATGGCTATATCCACCCAGAAAAACACGTGGCTCGCCTGCGGTTCCTGCGCGCCGTCGTCGTAGGGGCGGGCGATGAGGAAATCTGCCTGCGGCCTGCCGCACGAAGTGTACGCCGTGACCGTATGTCTGCCTTCGCCGAGCGAAGCGCACAATTCCGCCGAGAGGCTGAGCACGCCGTTTTCCACCGAGTATTCCGAGGCGCCTATGGCCGCTCCGTCGACGAAGAGCGAAAGTATTTGCCCCTCGCCTCCGATGTTTACCGTAACGGCCGAACCGGGGGCGTATTCGCTTGCGGCGGCGGAAAGGGTCATTCCGCCGAAATCGGTGTGCAGTTTCAAGTCGAGTTCGCCCTCGGCGCCTATTGCGCGGAGCGAATAAACTTCGCCGTCCGCGAGCGTGGAGAGGTATGCCGAACTTACGGTGAGCACGCCGTCGGCCGAAGAGTACTGGCCCTCCGCGAGCACGGCTCCGCCGTCGGTGAGATTTACCACCTTCTGCACGGTTATGCCTGGCACGTTGAACGAGACGTCTGCCCCGCCGAATACCGCCGCGTTTATATGTTCGAGCGAAACGTTGTTGAAGCGCGCCTCGCCGTTGTATACGTTTATGCCGAGCTTGCCGCCTTCGTAGCCTTCGAGCGGGCACATGAGCGCGGTGGTGCCGTCTATCTGCACCTTTGCCGAACCGGAATTGGCCACCACGGTAAGGGTGCACGAAGCCGCGCCGCCGAAATCGTAAGCGACGCTCGCCACGTCGCCCACGCCCGCGCGCCATACCTTTACGAGGTTTTCTTTAAAGTCGGCGGTCGCCACGAAGTAATCGAAGAAGTTGTCGCTGACGCCGAACATAAGCCCGCACGCCTGCCCGTTCACCGAAACTTCCGCGGAATACGAAAATTCTTCGGCGCTCTCGCGCGAGAACATAAAGCCGTCGGTGCCCGCGCTTATTACCACGCCCGCGTCGTCGGGACGCGAGTATGCGAACATAGGTATCGTGTAGCTGACGTCGCCCGCGTAGCCGTCTTCATAGACGTACACCTCTATGCGTTGCGTGCCCTGCGGCGTGCGCGCCTCGATAACGGCGCTGCCCTTTGCCTTAGCCGTGACGTACGCCGTCTGGCCGGACTGTTCGAGCGATACGAACTGCCCGCCTTCGGCAATCACGTATTCCACCTCTTCCGCGCCGCAGAACGAGGAGAACGAAGAGGTGATTACCGCCTTGTTTTCGCCGACGGACAAATCGAGCTTGCTTGCCGAAACGATGAGCGTCTGCGCGGGGGCGACGTCGCCGAATATTCCGTTCATCTCCCACACCTTTACGTCGGCGCCCATATCGGCGTCGGCATACAGCATCATTCCGTCGGATATTGCCGAGGGGAACACCGCCGCAAACAGACTGCGCCCGTTCACGAACACGCTTATAAACGCGCGGTCGCTTATTATCCTGAAATTGAGCTTTCCCTCTTCGAGGGGCACTTCGAAACTTTCGGGAACGTTAAGATAGTCGGCACGCACCGCCCTTTTCTGCGAGCCGCCCTGCACGAGCACGCCCTCGGTTTCCGTTATCAGCGAGCTTTGCGAACGGTCGAACGTGAACACGCCCTCCGCCACGTCGTAACGCATCTGTATGCGCTCTGCCGAAGACGTGCGCAGGTTGAGCTGTACGAAACTTGCCTTGCTTGAAGAGAGGTCGAGCGACGCCTGCATGTCGAACACGTCGGAATGTACGCCCGCGAGGGCGTTTACGCCCGTTTTGAGTTCGCCGCCGTATTCGGCTATCAGTTCGCCGCGCAGGCTTTCGTACCCCGAAACGGGCGTTCGTTCGAGCATATACCCGCCCGAACCGTCTGGCACGAGGTCGAGTTTGCAGGCGATGGTCATGCCGCCGTTATAATTTTCGCGCAGGGCCTCCATCTGGCCTACGTTCTTCCAGCTCGACGCCCAGCTTATGCCGTATACGTTGCCGTCGGGCGTGCCGTTGAAGGTCTGCATGGCATAGCTGTCCATTCCGTAACTCAGCCTCTTTATTCCGCCGTCGTCGGGTACGAACAGTCCGTCGGCATTGAGCTCTCCCACGGCATAGTATTCGGCGGGATAGAACGTTTCGCCGCGGTTGGTTCCGTTATATTCGTGACTTTTCGCCTTGTCTTCGGGCGAGATAATCAGCGCATACTTCACGCCGTCGTCCGTTTCGTAGCGCGATATATCGGGACATTCGCCCCACAGCCCCGTGGCGCCTATGTATTCCCAGTTTATGAGGTTCTTTGAGGAATACATGCGCACCGAACCGCCGCCGACGGCCATGAGCCAGCAGGAATGTTCCTCGCTCCAAAACACCTTGGGGTCGCGGAATTCGTTGTCGCCTATGTCGCCGGGGTTGTTCTGCCCTATGACCTCGCCATAGATAACAAAGCTGTTGCCGCCGTCCTTGCTGTACGCCAGTATCTGGCGCTGAACGCCGCCCTGCGGCTGGGTTAAAAGCGCCACTATGCCCTGGCCTTCCGCCACTCTTCCGTCGGGACCGGTTTCGAACAATCCCGAAGAGTTGTATTCGTCGTATACGGCGCTGCCCGAAAACATCATCTCGTAGAATACGCCGTCCACCGTCTGGTATGCGGGGATAGCCACGGGCTGCTCCCTCCAGTGAACGAGGTCGGTACTTGTGGCATGCCCCCAGCTCATATTGCCCCAGACGTTGAAAGTTTCGCCCGTGCGCGCGTCGTAATTGTACTGGTAATACATATGATAGACGCCGTCGGCATACAGAAGCCCGTTGGGATCGTTGTTCCAGCCCCTGAGCGCCGAATACGCCAGCTGATTGCGGTATGGTTCGGAATAATTTGCGCTTTGTTCGGCAAAGGCGGGCGCGGAAGCCCACGCAAGCGCCGAAACGGAGGCGCATGCCGCCACCCCCGCCAGCACGGCCGCAACCATGCATCTCGTTTTAGAAATTTTCATAAATTTTCCCCGATAGCGGAGCGCGGCGGCACTTGAGGTGCGCCGCCGCACGCTGCGATTAAATTTTTTGTTTAAGCCTGCACTTCGGTGAGCGCTATGTACAGGTTTCCGTTCGGAATGACGTCGGGATTTGCACTTTCGCCTTTGGAGAACAGGAAGTAAACCGTCTCTCCCGCTTCGAGCGTTATATCCACCGTTACATAAAGGATATTGCCGTCCGGATTGTTGATGAACGAAGGGTTGCCCTTGATTGTTCCATCGGCGCCCTTTATGCCGACGCGCAGGTCTGCGCGCGTATCTGCCGTGCTGCCGCAGACGGTTATCACGGCCTTGAACGTAAGCTCGCCCTGCGTGTTGTTTGTGTAGCCCACGGCGGCCATATCGCCGAAACTTATAAAATCTTTCTTTATTTCAACGCCGCCCGAAACCCAGCCGTCGCCGCCTTCGTTTTTATCTTCGGCTTCAACAAAGGTGAAATCCTCGGAAGCCCCCCAGACATATTCCGCCTTGCCGTAGCTCCATGCGCCGTCCTGATTTTCCAGCGAAAAATCTCCGCCGAAATCTGCCACCGTCTGCGCGGGCGTGAGCGTTATTTTCAACGAGCCCATACCGTTGGTTGTAATTCCTTCGGCGTTTTCCTTATTTGCTATGACGTATACCTCGTCGCCCGCCTTTAAACTTACGGTATTGTTCAGCGAAGCGGTGTTATCCGTCATATTGAACTGCACGGGAATTCTTAATCTGCCGTCTGCACCCTTAACGATAAGGCGGAGCGAAACTCTGCTGTTTGCGTCGTTGCCTGTGAAGTTGACCGATATGTTGGCGGTTATGTCGCGTTCTACCTTATAGCCTATTGCAAGCGTGCCGTCGGCGTTTACCCAGCCGCTCTTTATCTCTAAGCCGCCTATCAGCCAGCTGTCGGCATTCTTTTCGGTTGCGGCAATAAATTCAAACGCAAACTTATAATCTGACCATTCTGTTATGTTTGCCTTGCCGTATATCCATGCGCCGTCCTGATTTTCCAGAGTGAAATCGGAAGCGAAATCCGCACGGGCGGCGATTGTCTCCTTTCTGGTTGCCCCGCATGCGCAGGTAAAGGTTCTTTCGCCGTCATTATACAGCGTTGCGGGCACAGTTACAGCGCCTTCGTCCCATGCGTGGTCCGTAAGCTCGCTTTCATAGCCGCAGACCGGACATTCGCTGTAGTGCTTGCCGCTTTCAGCGTCCTGCACCCATACCGTCTCGTGCGCAATCTTTTCGCTGAGCGCGTCGCAATTGCTGCACTTGTGCCAATGCCCTTCTGCGTCGCTCTGCCACCCGCCCGTAAAATCATGTTCGAGCAGGGCAATCTCTTCAGTTTTCACAGCTTTACAGTCGGCACACGTAAAAGTCCTTTCACCCTTTTCCGTACAGGTAGCCTCTTTAGTCACCACTCCTTCGCCCCATTCATGTTCGGCAATATCCATCTTTTCCGCACAATTTTCGTGCGCGGTGCAGGCGTGCCAATGATTTAAATCGTCGTGGCTCCACTCTTCCGCCGCAACGTGAGGGTCGTAATATAAAACTTCTTCCTTGGTGTCCTTGCAAACCGTACATTCGTACGTAACTTTGCCGTTTCCGGTTGCGGTGGCCTCGGTCCTGCCCGTCTCCGTCCACTGGTGCTCTGCCCTTTCATTTGTTGCGTCGCAACGCGAGCACTTGTGCCAATGATAATCTTCGTCACTGCTCCATTCTTCCGCAAAGTCGTGGCCGAGCCGGTCTATCTTTTCCGTTTTGGTTGCGCCGCATGCACAGGTGAAGGTCTTTACGCCGTCCTGCGTGCAGGTTGCGGCCGTCGTAACCTCGCCTTCGTCCCACGCGTGGGGAGCGACGGTTTTGTAGCCGCATTCGCAATCTGCGCTGTGGTTAGCTTCGTCAACTTTATTGAGCACCGTCTTGTGCGCCGCCTTTTCGAGCTGTTCCGTGCAGTAGAGATGCGACGCGCACGTCTTCCAATGCGAGCTTTCGTCGCGGCTCCACTCCTGTGAAGCGACGTGCTTCGACTGCTCTTCGGTTGCGGGCGTGAGCGTTATGCCGAGGTTGCCCATACCGTCGGCGCCCTCTTTATTTATAATGATATACAGAACGTCGCCCGCCTTTAAACTTACCGTCCTTTCAAGCGATACGGCGTTGCTGTCTACATCATCTTCAAACTGTGCGGTTCCCGCAAGCGCGCCGCCGCGCATTACCGCAAGGCGGAGCGACGTGCGCGAAGTTGCGTTTGTGCCCTTAAACTCCGCACGTATCTGCGCTATTATATCCTTTTCGACTTCGTAGCCAATTGCGAGCGTGCCGTCGGCGTTTACCCAGCCGCTCTTTATCTCTAAGCCGCCTATCAGCCAGCTGTCGGCCTTCTTTTCGGTTGCGGGAGTAAACGCAAACTCAAACTTATCCGCTTCCCATACCGTGACTTCCGCCTTGCCGTAGCTCCACGCGCCGTCCTGATTTTCCAAAGTGAAATCTGCGGCAAAGTCTGCGCCCGCGGCAATCTTTTCGGTCTTCTTTGCGCCGCATGCGCAGGTGAAGGTCCTTTCGCCCTCGGCGTAGAGCGTGGCGGGCGTTGTCACTTCACCCTCGCCCCATACGTGGTCGGCAGGCGAACCCTTATATCCGCATGCTTTGCACTCGCCGTGGTGCTTGCCGCTTGCCTCGTCATTCTTATATACCATATCGTGCGCGGCCTTTGTATCGATTGCGTCGCAATTTTTGCACTTGTGCCAGTGCCCCTCGGCGTCGCTAAGCCATTCGCCCGTAAAGTCGTGGGCAAGCTGAGCTATATCTTCCGTTCTGGTTGCGCCGCATTCGCAGGTGAAGGTCCTTTCGCCCTTCTGCGCACAGGTGGCCGCCTTCGTCACCACGCCGTCGTCCCAGTCGTGCTCGGCCTTGTCCATCTGCTCGGCGCAGTTTTCGTGCGCGGTGCAGGCGTGCCAGTGGTGCGTTTTATCGCTGCTCCATTCGGTTGCCGCAACGTGGCCGTCGTAATATAAAATTTCTTCCTTGGTGGCCTTGCAAACCGAACATTCGTACGTAACTTTGCCGTTTTCGGTTGCGGTGGCCTCGGTCCTGCCCGTCTCCGTCCACTGGTGCTCTGCCTTATCCAGCAATTCGGGGCAGTCTTCGTGCGCGGTGCAGGCGTGCCAGTGATAATCTTCGTCACTGCTCCACTCTGCCGCGGCGGAGTGCCCCGCGAGCACGGGCAACGTTTTAACGCTTTCGTACCCGCACACTTCGCATACAATCTTCTGCGTGCCCTGTTCGTCCACGGTGGGCGCGGTTATAATTTCGCCGTCCTTCATCGTGTGGGCAACCGCATCGTCGGTGGCGTCGCAACGCGAGCATTTATGCCAGTGCCCGTCGGCGTCGCTTTGCCATTCGCCGGTAAAATCATGTCCGAGCCTGGCTATCGGCTCAGTGCGCTCCTCATCGCACAAAGTGCACGTATAGGTAAGCACGCCGTCTTCTGTACACGATGCGGCAACGGTCGTCTCGCCTTCGTTCCACACATGCTCGCATTCTTCTTTGCCGCCGCCGCATGCGGCAAGTCCGCACATTACGGAAGCCGCAGCAACTGCACCAAACATTATTTTTAATAATTTTTTCATGTTGCCCCCTCTTTGAGGCGCAATGTGCGCCATTTACATAATTTGTTCTTCAATATCATAAATTAGCTGCGCGCATTTTGTCAATTATTTATATATTATTTATGCATTTGCACATATCGTCTTACGGACAAATTTTGCGTTTGAAAAAATATGTTGCATTTTAAGCGGTTTTAAGCTATAATATTTACAAATATTTTTACTTACTTACAAAAAGAGGGGAAACAGATTCCGCCGCGCGCGGCGCGCCCTTATTTTTGGCCGACGGAGCTTTAAGAAATGAAAAAGGCTGTAACCATAAAGAGCATTGCCGAACAGCTCGGACTTTCGCGCAATACGGTTGCCAAGGCGCTCAACGGGCAGTACGTGCCCGAAAAAACGCGCGAGCGCGTACTCAAAAAGGCGCAGGAGATGAACTATAAATCGCTCGATTTGAAGCGGATTGAAGTCGGCGCGGCAAAATACAGAATACTGCTCGTTTCGGGCAAGCCGCTCAACAACATAAGTTACTTCATTCCGATCATCGGCGGCATAGAGGCGTTCTGCTTTCAGCACAACCACGAGCTGTTCCAGTACATATTCAACAGCTCGCGCATGCCGTTCAACGCGCTGTCGGGGTATATCAAGGAACTAAACGTAGACGGCATTGTTGCCGTGGAGTGCTTCGACAAGTCGCTCATACTTAAACTTCTCAATATGGAAATACCCGTCGTGTTCAACGATTTTACGCACGCGGATATCCACTCGGAGGCAAAATACGACGTTATAAGCGCAAACGACGAACAGAGCGTTTACAGAGAAGTGAAAAAACTGCACGGCGAATACAAAATATCGCGCTTTACCTTTGTGGGCGACAACAAGCACTGTATGAGCTTTCACAACAGGTATATGGGCATGTTGCTCGGACTTGTGAGCGCAAAGGTCGCGCACTCGCGCTCGGAGGATATACTGTGCAGCGACGAAAGTTTTGATTACGGCAGTACCGACGGAATAATGACCGAGATACTCAAACTGAAATATATGCCCGAATGTTTTATATGCGGCAACGACTTTATCGCCCGCACAGTCTGCAACGCGCTTAAACTTATGGGCAAGAGCATCCCCGGCGACGCGTTCGTGGTCGGGTTCGACAACGTAGCCGACTCTTACTCGATATCGCCCGCCATAAGCACGTTTGCCGTAGACAAGCTGTTTTTGGGGACGGAGACCATGCGCACCCTCGTCCACCGCATAGAAAACAAAGAAATTCCGCCGCGCAACATAACCGTTTCGGCTCAGTTTATACGCAGACAGTCTACAACAAGATGACGCTGCCGCCGCTCTCTTATGTTACCGCAGTTCATATAAAAATTTTTTCTTTAAGATATTAAAAGCAAACCCATTATTGATAAAGCGGGTCTCCCGCTTGTTTGGGCGCGCGACGAACAGCCGCGCGCACCTGCTTTGTGCAAATTTAAAAAGGAGAGCAACAAAATGAAAACTTACACAGGCAAGCCGACTTGCTACGACTACCCCGAAGAAGACGGGCGAACAGTTCCGCGGAGCAGACACGCGACCATTTCGGTAATCAAGCACAGAATGGGAAAGTTAGATACCGTGGACGACTATATTTGCGAATGCGAACAGCGGTTTAAGGTCGAATACCTGAAACGGCTAAACGGCTCCACCCTCTCTGCGTGGAAAAACACTATGAAGGAGCTTAACGCTCAACTATTTCCACGCGGGAAGAACACGGTTTTGGAGTGTCTGCAATTCGGCGGCAACAGAGAGTTCTGAGACAGCTTTGAGAGCAATTAAACCATTTCCCTGTACTTTTTATTCCCCAAAACCGTGGCTTTTGGGGAAAAAGGAGCCGCAACGGAGCGCACTTGCAAGCCGACAATGGAGGCTTGCTCAAAGCACAGTTTGCGGCGACGCGGTATCTGCCCGTAACCGAAACGTGGCACACAAAAGTTATGAGCAAGGAAAAGAACGAGAACGGCAACCTGTTACAACTGCGCGATGAATTTGACGAGCCCATCTACCGCTATCACTGCGAGATTGACGAACCGAGGCTTTCGAATACGGAGTTCTGGAAAAAGCGCGGCGTGTTGACGTCCTTTTCCGACTTACAGGAAGATTTCTACATCAAAATTTCTTCACGCTACGGCGCGGAACGACGAACAGGCACATTTTATAGAATGGTGTAGTACACCATTCGTGTGCCTGCGAGATGAGCCCGCACCAACAGGTGGGGCGGGCGGTGACCGAAAACGGCGTTGTCCTTGCGCCGTTTGAGAGCGAAAGCAAATCGCTCATCAAAAATACAACGCCGAACAGTCAAGGCGATTCAATCGCGAGCAGGGCGACAAGTACGTTACCGCAGGGACGGCTACAATATTGTAGCCACTTCCAACAATTTAGAGGAAGCCAAGCGAAAATTCATAGAGAAGGTGCAAGTCGCCGACCAACTCAAAAAGCAACAGGAATTTGCAAAAGTCACGGGAGTACCAATTACTCCTACTCCACTTTTAAAGCAGCAGGCGGAATTTAACGACGTGCCCACGACCTTTGACAGGTTTGCAAACTACTATTTTGAGAAATTTCACAAGCGTAAAGTAAGCGTTTCTACCTACCGCGTGGCTATGAGCAATTATAAGAATCATGTCTACCCCCATTTCGGGGATGCCTTATCGATATTTATATCCTCAGAAAGTTCTCCCGTATGGATATTATATAAACTGAGTTTATTGCTGAATTTTTTCAAAATAAACTGCGGAACATAATGAGAGTTAATCATAGCTTTCTACTCAAAAGTTAATTTCACAAATAGTATAACATATTTAAAACATAATGTCGATACTAAAACTGAAGATTACACTCTGAGTACAACAATAAAGCGGGTTTCCCGCTTGTTGAGGGCGAGCGGTGGACGAAAGACGGAAAGCAGCGGGGCGGCAAATTTTGCCGCCCCGCCGCGCTGTTTTTGAGGCCGCCCGCGAGCACTTTCGGCGGAGGATTATACCTCCGCCTTTATCCTGCTTAGGCATCAGTTTGTGGTATAAAATCCATCCCACATCCTATGCCGTTCATGTGATCAGGCATTGGACTTTTGCAATAATTGGCGCATATGACGGGGTCTTTCTTTGATCAGGCATTGAAATTTTACTCAATAGGTGCGGCATATGTGTCGGCTTTAAAACATTACTTTTTAATAAGATACTGATGATCATCCCGGCATCGCTTATTCCCCGAATGTCGAACAGGACGCATACATTTTCATATTGCTATCTCCTCGATTTTATTTTTAATATCAGGGCTATTGCGATACATAAAACTACAAATACGGCAACGAGCACCGGCAGATGCCACACTTCAAAAGCGGTCATAGCCTGAAAACCTATTGTTGCAGGGAAGATATATGCTATATACTGCATAAAGTCAGGCAACATTGTCGCCGGAAACATAATGCCGGACAGCATAATGGACGGCAGAAAAATAATCATTGCAACCATCGTCTGTTTCGCCTGTGTCTTTATCAATAAGCCTATGATACACCCGATTGCAAGGGTAACGCAGAGCAGAACGACAAGTGAACAAAAATATAGCGGAAGATTTGTCGGTAATTCCGCTTTGAACACGAACGGCGCGACAGCAAAAACGATCAGGCAGACGATAAGCGTGTGTATGAATGAGGAAATGAACTGCGTTACCACCCCCAAAGAAAGCGGTACGCCGTTCGCCTTGTACACTTTTTTAATATTGCCGCCGTAAACTTCACCGAGAGAAGGCGGCAGCCCTATAAGTGCGCTCATGGTAATGACGAATACCGACATAGACGGGATCAGCGTATTTACCGCAGTGGGATCGACCGAAGTGAATATGCCACTCATAAAGAAAAAGAAAACGAGAGGGACAAGGTAGCAGGTAATGAGCATAGTCTTGCTGCGAATATCCATTTTGAATTGAAGTCCCACACCGTATAAAAATGCTTTCATTGTTCACCCCTCGCTATGTCGATAAAATGTTGTTCGAGCGTTCCTCTGTCCGTTCGTATATCTAAAACTTCTATTTTCTTATCTTTGTATTCGGAAATCTTTTCAAGCAATGTTTGCGTAAGATCATCCGTAACAAAACTTTGCCGCCCAAGCGGTGTGGTTATATGTACGGTATATTGTCTGCCGACGGCGGCGGTCAATTCCTCCATTGTGCCGATAAAAGCAATTTTACCATCTTTGAGTATGGCGATGCGGTCGCATAAAGTTTCGACTTCTGCCATATCGTGGCTGGCGAGAATAATCGTTTTGCCCTGCCTTTTTAATTGCTTGATTTGCTCGTGCAGAGAATGCCTCGCCTCAACGTCCAACCCTGCGGTCGGCTCGTCGAGAAATACTATATCGGGGTTGCCGATCAGAGCGAGCGCAAGGTGCAGTCTGCGCTTTTGCCCCGTGGAAAGATCCGCGTATCTCTTTTTGGAAAGTTCGTATATTCCGAGGGCTTTCAACATCTCCGTGTTCGGTTTGGTTTTGTTCCATTCAGAAAACAGCTTGACTGCTTCCAACGGCTTGATAAATGCCTGCAAGGTTGCAGATTGTAACTGAATACCGATTTTCCCGTGTATCATTATTGTTCCGTCATCATAGGAACGCAGGCCTTCAACGCATTCCAAAGCTGTCGTTTTTCCTGCGCCGTTCACGCCGAGCAGGGCAAATATTTCGCCCTGTTGCACCGAAAAATCAACACCCTTCAAAACGGGAATATTGCCATAGCTTTTCTTTAACCCTTTTACTTGTAATGCGTCAGCCATTTTTAACCTCAAAAGGGTTCATACCCAAATTATTAAAATAGGTTTCGAGAGCAGGTCCGAGGAAAGCGTTCAGCTTTTCCTGTTTTTGTTGCCAATCGGTATTATCGGTGTTTATTTCGCCCATTTTCATGAGTTGTGGCAGCATACTCATATCTCCGTCTGTAAATTCCGTAATGAGTTGCCAAAACTCTTTTGCAAATTCCTGTCCCTGCGCACTTTCGGGCGCGACGCCCGCGTCGCTGTATTGTACGGCTTTGTCGCGTAAAGCGTTGAATTTGCTTATAAAGGCAAGTCCGCTTTCCTTATCGAACCGTCCGCGCAGATAGTCAAGCGTGTTGTCGTCGAAATATTTAATGAGCCAATAGTTGTCGTTGCGCATTTGCAGATTGACGATTATATCGGCATACTTCTTAAAATCGACCGATTGCATTTTCAGAACTTCGGTTTTCAGTGTTTCAATATCGTGCAACGATTGCGTGAGCATATCGATCTGCGACTGTATTGCCTTGCTTTGTTCTGTTAGGGCGGCGGCAACTTCATCGGGGATATCGATCGAGGTCAATCTGTTTTTGATTTCGTCAATCGAAAAACCCAAAGACTTTAACGACAAAATTTGGTGCAGTTTTATGATGTCCTTATCGGTATAAAGCCTGCGCCCGCCCTCGCTCACGGCAGAGGGGCGAAATAGTCCCTCGCGGTCATAGTATTGCAGGGCGCGAACGGTAACGCCCATTTTTTTTGCGACTTCGCCAACGGTCATGTATCCCTGCGGAATTGCTTTGTATTTAGCCATATCTTTATCACCTCGCTTATATTATAATTCATTACGCGACGTAACAAGCAAGCACTTTTATATAATTTTTTCGGAAATTTTTGAAACACAAAAAAATTCCCCGTTGCAAACAACGGGGAAACAGTTCTATAAAAGAAAAACTCGCAAGTCAGATAAAAACCAATGTCAGAAGCTGATAAGGACGATTTTTTAGGCACAAACGACAGAAATTTTGCTATTGATGTGCCGGAATATGCACCAAATCATGTGCCAAAACGTGTGCCAAAATGGAAAATAAAACTTTAATTTTAGTTAAACTTACGCTTGACTGATTATCGCTGAAATGCGGTAAAAATCACGATTTAATAGACTGAAATCAACAATAAAACTTGGCTGAAATTCAAGTTTTTTGATATAGACGGAGTTTTTGAAAAACGGTTAAAATCATAGAAAAAGCGCCCGTTTTCGACTGAAAACGGGCGCTTTTTAATGAAATCCGGCAACGTGCTTTCTCGCCGCCATTAAGGTGAAAGCATGGCGGCTCGGGCACCGCCAACCACTATATTTTGTGGTTGGCTCACCTCGCAGGGCAAAATAGCGGGTGTCCGCTATTTTGAGAATACCCTGCTCGCCCTCCCGTGTCGGATAGCAAGTTGCAAAAAAAGACGCAACCGCAACTTGTGGTTGCGATTGCGCTTTTTTGAAATCCGGCAACTTGCTATCCTCCCGGACCTTGGATGGTCAAGTACTTTCGCCGTAGACGAGCTTAACTTCTGTGTTCGGAATGGGAACAGGTGGATCCTCGTCGCCATTATCACCGGAATGGCTCCGCTTGT
>CASDRK010000007.1 GCA_949283125.1 uncultured Clostridia bacterium | reverse complement strand
TTCCGCTGTCGGTTCGCGGCCGACAACGTTCCGTTGCATCGCACTCCGCGAACGGGCCGCGCAGCATTTCCGCTGTCGGTTCGCGGCCGACAACGTTCCGTTGCATCGCACTCCGCGAACGGGCCGCGCAGCATTTCCGCTATCGATTCGCGGCCGGCAACGTTCCGTTGCATCTCACAAAATTTATAACGCGGCGACGGTTCGACGCCGCGCATAACCATCACAGAGCACAATTCATGCGCGCTTTTGCGCGCAAACGGAAGTATTATGCGATCATTCATAAACAGGCGCTCGGCGGAGCTGAAGCCGAGCGGAATAAGAAAATTTTTTGACATCGTATCCGAAATGGACGACGCCATCTCTTTAGGCGTGGGCGAGCCCGATTTCGTGACGCCGTGGTCCATACGCGACGCGGCGATACGTTCGGTGCAGCGCGGGCTTACGCAGTACACGGGCAACCGCGGTCTGCCGGAGCTGCGCAAAAACATCTGCCGCTACCTTGAGGAGCGGTTCGGCGTTCGCGCGGAGCCCGACCGCACAATAGTCACCGTGGGCGCGAGCGAGGCCATAGACCTGACCCTGCGCGCCGTATGCGAGGAGGGGGACGAGATTCTCGTGCCCGAACCCTGCTACGTGTCCTACGCCCCCTCCGTTTCGCTCGCCGGCGGCACGCCCGTAGGCGTAAAGTGCCTTTCGGCAAACGATTTTGTGCTCACCCCCTCGCTTTTGGAGAGCGCGATAACGCCCCGCACAAAGGCGCTTATACTTGCCTACCCCAACAATCCCACCGGCGCGATAATGAACGCCGGGCAGCTCGAAGCCATAGCCGACGTGATAAAGGCGCACGACCTGCTGGTCATATCGGACGAGATATACGCCGAACTGACGTACACTGGCAGGCACGTTTCCATTGCTTCGCTCAAGGATATGGCGCAGCGAACGGTGGTGATAAACGGATTTTCCAAGGCGTTTGCCATGACCGGCTGGCGCATAGGATTCGTGTGCGCCCCGCCGGAGATAGACGAGGCCATGTTCAAAATACACCAATACACGATAATGTGCGCGCCCCGCATGAGCCAGCACGCCGCAAACGCCGCGCTGGCCGAAGGGCTTGCGGACGGCTTTGCCGTGGTGGAGGAGATGCGCGAAGAGTACGCTCGCCGCGGAAGATTTCTGGCAAACGCGTTCAACTCCATGGGGCTGAAATGCTTTTTGCCGAAGGGGGCGTTTTACGTGTTCCCCTCGGTGGAGAGTCTGGGCGTCACGGGCGAACAGTTTGCCAACGGGCTGCTGCGGGCGCACAAGGTGGCCGTTGTGCCCGGCTCCGCGTTCGGCGACGCGGGCATGTACCACGTGCGCTGTTCCTACGCCACGTCCATGCCGCAGCTTTCGGAAGCCATAGACAGAATAGAAGCCTATGTGCGACAAATAAAAAACTGACGCCGCAATGCGGCGCCCTGCCCCGCGGCTGCGCAACGCCGCGGGGATTTTTTTGATTTTTGCACAAATTACCGGCATGAGACTTTCGTGCATAGTTTGCTCGGCGATGCTTGCCTTTCTGGCCGCATGCGGCGGCGTTTACGCGCTCACCGGCTTCGACGCGCTGCGCTTTGTCTGCTTCGGCAGCCGCGCGGCGGCGCGCTGCGCCGCGGCCGCCGGCGGGGCGTGCGCGCTGTTTTTCGTATATGCCCTGTGCGTTCTGAAACCTTTCAAGGGCATGAAATGAGCGCGGGCGGCGCCGCATTTACATGCGGCGCCGCCCGCGCCCGGTCCTTTCAGCGGCTCCAGAGCTCGTCGAGATCGAACCCGTTGACCTGAACCACGTCGAACAGGTCGCAGTTGGCTATGTTCTTTGGCGAGACCACCGGGCCGCCCGTGCTGTCGATATCGTACCCGCACGCCTTGTACGCCTGCCACACGAGGTGCGAACACTGCGTGGTCTGCGGGTCATCGGCCTGGTTTTTGGCATTGAATATGCCCGTGAACAGCGAATATTCTATGCCCTGCAGGTTGTCGTACGCCCAGTCGGCTATGCGCTGCGCCTCGTCGGCGTCCAGTTTGGGGCGGAGCACCATGAAGTTGGACGCGTGCCTGAACCAGTTTGTGCTCTGCAGCTTGGATTTTGTGCCTATGGTGAGGGCCTGCAGCGTTCTGTCCGCACCGACGGCTATGGCCGCGTGCCCGTTCAACCAGCCGAAAGTGTGCACCGACGACGAGATTATCACGTCACCCGGGCGGAGGGGAACCATGTAGAACAGCCTGTCCGGAAAATAATCGTGCGAGCTGCCGAAGTTTGCCGCGTCGTGCTCGGTTTGGCCGTCGAAGAACAGATCGCTCTGGCAATGTTTTACGAACCCGGCGTCCACGCGCGCCGCGCCGTCGAAATACACCTTGGTCAGCCCCGTCTGGCGATAGACGAAGTCGTAGTCGGCCTCCGTCCAGTCCGCCCTGTCCTTGCCGAGGACGGCGTCCAGCCCCTCCTCGTCCATGGCGTAATCGGGCACGGTGCGGACGTTGTTGTGCGCCACGGCGTCGGAGATGAGAAAGAACGCGGCTATCGCGGCCAGCGCAAACAGCACGCAGGCCGCTGTTATCAGGGCCCGCTTCAGCGGGCCTCGCTTTTTTTTCGTTCCGGCGTCTTTCATCGGGCGCGCCTCCGTTTTAAAGCTACGCACCCATTATATAGCAACGCGGAGCAAAATGCAACCCATATTGCGGCAGGCCGCGTTTTACTGCACTTTAAGGCTTATGCCCGTCCGCGCGTCCTGATACATCGTCCAGTATCCCCCGCCCTCCACGGGTATGTATCCCGCGCGCCCCGAAAGACCGGGAGGACAGGGCGCGCCCGCGGCGACGGGCACGGCATAGCACAGATATTTTGCGTTGCCCCCTTCATATATCACGCCGAAGGCATAGTGCGCGCCGCTGCCGTATGATATCTTTGCCCAGCGCGAACCGGGCACGGCCTTCTCCAGCTCCACGGCGCGGGGATATGTGGCAAATATCTTTTTCACGTCGCCGCTCATTCTTTCGTAAAATCCGCTTTCCGCCGGGCCCGCGGGCCCGGCCGCGTCCGCTCCGTCGCCGCTCTCCGGGCCGCGGCCGTCTGCGCCGGCCGCATCTTCCCCGGCGGGACTGCCGCCTATGCGGAAGGCGCGCGAAGCATACTTTATCGCGTCTCCCTCCTCCGCCTTGCCGCCGCAAGCGCCAGAGCGCGCTTCATGCGCGTAAGTTTCCTGCCCCTCGCCGGCCTTTTCATCCGCGCGTACAGTTCCGCCGTTCTCATCAGTTTCCACGTCATAATAATTTTCGTCGGCGATGGCTTCGTCGTCGTACCCGCCGTCGCCGGCGCGTTCGCCGCGCTCCAGCGCGCGCTGCGCGTCGGCGAGCCAACCTTCCCTGCCGCCGCACACCGCGCTTGCCACGGGCAGCGCGCCGCCCGCGCGGCAATAGGCGACAAGGCACGCAAACCCGCCGGAGGGGTCGAAGTCGCACTCGCCCTCGAATGCGGGCGCGCCGAACACCACCACGCTTCTGCCGTCCGAAAGACCTACGCGGTACTCGCCTTCGGAAAGGGGCGCAAAGTTGATGAGGGAGACTTCGGCCTTTAAAAATCCCGCGTACGCTTCGCAGCGCACCAGACCTTTGAGCTCGCCGCCGTCGGCGGAGTATCCCTGCCTTAAAGTTTTTATCAGCGCTATCCTCTTAACGTAACCGGCCATCGTTCACTCCTTTTTGCCTTATTATATACCGCGCGGGCGCGCGCATGCGGCCGTATTATGTAAAAATATATACTTTAATGGCGCAAAAAACAAAGGTGCGGCAGGCAATTTTCCGCGTTTTGACAAAGCGCGCGCATTTTGTTGCATTGCGCCGCATATTCTGCTATACTTTATACGGGGGACGATATAATTTCGCCGGCGGAGCCGGCGCGTCCGCCCGCAAAAACGGCAATACATCTTAAGGAGATATAAATACATGGCACTTACCAAGAACAGGAAAGTACTTGACTTTGTTGCCGAGAGCGCGGAACTTGCCCAGCCGGACAAGATAGTCTGGATAACGGGCGACCCCGCGCAGCTCGACGGGTTGAGGAAGGAGGCCGTAAAGAGCGGCGAGCTGATAAAGCTCAACCAGAGCATTCTGCCCGACTGCTATCTTCACAGGACAAAGGTAAACGACGTAGCCCGCGTTGAGGACAGAACGTTTATCTGCACCAAAAACAGAGAGGACGCGGGCCCCGTAAACTACTGGATGGATCCCAGACAGGCCTATGAGCTCGCTTCCGAAATCGCGCGCGGCTCGATGAAGGGAAGGACTATGTACGTCATCCCCTATTCCATGGGCGTCATAGGCTCGCCCTTCGCCCGCTACGGCATAGAAGTTACCGACTCCATCTACGTAGTTCTGAACATGGACATCATGACGAGGGTGGGAGTTAAAGTTCTCAAGGCCATAGGCAACGACGGGGACTTTATAAAGGGCTTCCACGCAAAGTGTGACGTAAACGCAGACAACCGCTATATAATGCACTTCCCCGAAGACAACACCATAATTTCGGTCAACTCCGCATACGGCGGAAACGTGCTGCTCGGCAAAAAGTGTTTTGCGCTCAGGATTGCTTCCTACCTTGGCAAAAACGAGGGCTGGATGGCCGAACACATGCTGATACTGGGCGTGACCTTCCCCGACGGCAGCAAAAAATATGTGGCGGCGGCCTTCCCTTCGGCCTGCGGCAAGACCAACCTTGCAATGCTCGTACCCCCCGCGCACTACCTTGAAAAGGGATACAAGATAGAGTGCGTGGGCGACGACATCGCTTGGATAAGAGTGGGCGCGGACGGCAGATTGTGGGCCGTGAACCCCGAAAACGGATTCTTCGGCGTTGCGCCCGGCACAAACGAGCACTCCAACCCCAACGCCCTCGCGGCCACAAAGCGCGGCACGATATTCACGAACGTTGCGCTCGACACCGACAACATGACCGTATGGTGGGAAGGCCTGAACAAGGATCTGCCCGAACACTGCATAGACTGGACGGGCAAGCCCTGGAACCCCGCAAAGTTCGACAAAAAGGATAAATCCACCTGCGCGGCGCACCCCAATTCGCGCTTCACCGCGCCCGCGCGCAACTGCCCCTGCATTTCGCCCGAGTTCAACTCCAAAGAGGGCGTACCCCTGTCCGCCATAATCTTTGGCGGCAGAAGGGCCTCCACCACCCCCCTCGTGTATCAGTCGAGGAACTGGAACCACGGCGTGTTCGTGGGTTCGGCCATGTCCTCCGAAACGACTGCCGCGGCCACGGGCGCGACGGGCGTGCTGAGACACGACCCCATGGCCATGAAGCCCTTTGCAGGCTACCACATGGGCGATTACTTCCAGCACTGGATAGACATGGGCAAAGTGGTGAAAAATCCCCCCAAGATCTTCAACGTGAACTGGTTCCGTCAGGACGAGGACGGCAACTTCATATGGCCCGGCTTCGGCGACAACATGCGCGTGCTGGAGTGGATACTGAAGCGCTGCGACGATTCGGTGGACGCCGTGGAGACGGCCATAGGCTATGTGCCCAGACCCGAGGACATCGACCTTGAAGACCTCGATTACGAGATAGCGCCCGGCCGCAAGTTCGGCGCCAAAGACCTTGAAGACATATTGAAGGTAGACAAGCAGAAGTGGGCCAAGGAAGCGGAGGAGATAGAAAACTACTACAAGAACTCCGTAAAGACCAGGATCCCCGCCGAGCTGACGGAATGCCTTGAAACCCTGAAGGCCAACTGCAAAAAGTAATTGACCGCAATATATGCCGCAAATAACGCCCCGTGCGCCTTGTAAGCGCACGGGGCGTTCCTTTGGATTTTTAAAAGCAAAAGCCGTGCGGCCGCCCTCAAGGGCGGCCGCACGGCACAAAAAAAGACGCGCTTAAATTAAAGGCGCGCCTTTGATTTGTAATTTTCCGACACGAAATACCTGCGGCAGCCGTTATCTGCGCCGCATGATTTTTCTGCCTTTTTAAGCAAACAAGAAAATTACTTGTTTACCCCGGGAACCTCTACTTCGTCGAAGACGGGATCGTCGAGGAATTCGGCCATGGACATATTGAGAGCGCTGCACACTCTGTAGAGGGTGGTCATGGAGATAGAGGGCGTGGATTTTGTTCTGAAAATATTGCACACGCTCTGTCCCTTGACGCCGGGGAGTTCCCTGAACTCCTTCTTCATCATGCCTCTCTCTTTCAAGATGCCGCCGAGTCTTTTTGCCACTGCTTCTGTAATTGTCATAGTACGCTCCATAAAGTTGTATTTAGTAGCCCATCTCTACTACTAAACAGTATAAATAGTTTTATCCGTTTTTGCAAGTGTTTTTATTAAATTTTTTAAAAAAATAATAATTTTCATCAAAAAACATGCCATTTTTTAACAAAATTGCCATGTTGGACTTTTTACTGCGCGGCGCAGTTTTTGCTACGGCAGGCATGCGCGGGCAGCATCACGCGCACCCTTTTTTCTATCAGCCGCCTGACCGCGAAATACAGCGGAGTGCCCGCGGCGAATACCCAGACCGTTTCGGTGAGCACCATTGAGCCGAAGGAATACCAGTAGGCCACCTCCATGCCGCCGAGGATCATGACGGCGGGAATGACGAAGGCGTTTAAGATCACGTTGAAAAGCCCGCACGCGATGAGCCTGGACGCATCGCCCGCAAGCAGCCTGCCCGCCCCGAAGGAAAGACCGGCCGCGATAAGAGTTGCCAGACTGCCGAGAAATATGTCGTACACGCCGTAGCCGGAAAATATGTTTGCCAGCATGCAGCCAACGTAAAGACCGGGCACGGCTTCGACGTAGAACACGGCCAGAACGGCCAGACCTTCCGCAGGACGGATCTGAAAGGGGCCGTAGGCAAACTCGCCCAGACACCATGTAAGCACCGCGTACAGCGCGGCGATGAGCCCCGCCCTGCATATCATCACGGTAGTGAAAAGTGATTTTTTCATTTTGTTGCGTTTTGGCGCGCACGGCCGCGCATTTGCCCTGCGCCGCGAGACGGGAGGCGGCACAAAAAAGGGACGGTTTTAAAACCGTCCCGGAAATGCTTTTACGCGCTTTCTCCTTGTTCGGTTTTTTTATGCGGTAGTGTTGAGCCGAAAACCTACCTTCCGCGCAGCAACGCAAGCCGTGCGCGGATATTGTCTTATTTATTTAATTTGCCCTGTCCGTTCGCTGCTCCGCTCTGCGCGCACCCGTCCGCCGCGAGGGCGAGGGCGCATGCGGCGACGCGCGAAACGGCCGTTTTTTATCGTTTTTCCCGCGCGATATGGCCGCGGGAAGGTATTATTCCTCGCTTTCGGGCGCGGCGGTCTGCGTCTGTTCGCTCTTTCCCGCGCCGCTGTTGCCGAGGAAGGTGCCGAACCTTATTTCCCTTTTGGCCTTTGCAGGACGGGGGGAACGGGGCGCGGAGGAGCGCTCGCCCCTGTCGCGGCCGCCCCTGCGGTCGGAGGAAAACCTTCTTTCGCCGCGGAAGGACGACCTTTCGCCGCGGTCGGAAGAAAATCTTCTGTCGCCGCGCTGACGGCGCTCGTAAGGTTTGAGGTTATTGGGGATTATCACCACGTATCTTGCGGGCTCGTCGCCTTCGCTTATGGTCTTTACGTCCTCCCTGCCGGCCAGCGCGGAATGTATTATCCTGCGCTCGTAGGGATTCATGGGCTCAAGCCTGTACTTTCTGCCCTTTTCAACCGCCTTGCCGGCAAGCTTTTCGGCCAATGCCGTAAGCGTTTTGCGGCGGCTTTCGCGGTAATTTTCGCAGTCCACCACGACCTTTTTGTATTCGTCGTTGCCTATGTTTGCCACTGCGCCGGCAATGGTCTGAACGGCGTCAAGCACTTCGCCGTGATGACCTATGACCTGATTGGAGTTGGCGGTCTGCACGTTTATTTCCACCTTTTCGCCGTCGGCGACGATCTCCGAAAAGGCGTTTATCTTCAGTATCTCAAACAGCCCGTCGATAAATCTTGCCGCCCTCTGTCCGTCGGTGGCGCGCTTTTCAACCTTTACTTTGGCCTTGGTGCCTCCTATGCCGAAGAGTCCCTTTTTGCCTTCGTCAATGACGGTTATTTCGGCTTCTTCCCTTTCTATGCCGAGGACGGCCAGAGCCCCCTCTACCGCTTCGTCCACCGTTTTGCCGGTGAAAATGTTGTTGTTTTCCATTTATCTTACTCCTGTGCGCGCCTGCGCGCGCCGAATGAATTTTTAAATTGCTTTTACTTTCCCCTTCTCATGCGGGAATGTTCGGCCTGCTCTTCCTTTTTGGCGAACCAGACGTTCATGGCCTTGTTTATTATGAGCGTCGTTATTACGGAATAGGTTGTGTTGGTTATCATGTATATGGAGAATGCCGAAGAATACATGAACGCGAACACGCCGTACATGATGGGCATGAGCACCATCATCCACTTCGTGGTGCGCTGCGCGGAACCGTCCACCGAGCTGAGCTCGTTGGTGGCCTTGTTGGAGCGCATGGATATGAACTGCGACAGCAGCATTACTCCTATCGACAGCACTATCAGCACGAAGTAGCCGTTGTAGTTCTGCTTTTGCTGATCGAGCCCGGCCGTGACCTTGTTGTAGGAATCTTCGTAGCTGTCGTCTATCGACGCGGAGGAAATGGACGAACGGAAACTTGAAAAATCGGGCACCTCGCGGTTGAGCATGGAATCGGGATACCAGATGTTTTTTACCCACAAAAAGGCGTTGCCGGTGGGCGCGTCGTTTTTGGCGACATAGTCTTCCACCACCTTCTGCGCGGCGAAGTCGTCGATATAATACGCCACGAGCGTGAGTCTGACCGCTTCGCGCGTGTCGGCGTCGGCGCTGTTTTCCGCCCCGTCTGCCACAGACGTGCCCGTCTCCTCCCTGTACTTTTTCATCAGCTCGGAATATACCTCGCTTTCGGTGAGGGTGGTGCCGTCGTCCTTGGGATTGGCGGCGGAATATGCCGCCGCAAAGGCCGAAAAATCTACTTTGTAATCGTAAGGCGTTGCGTCCGCGGGGGGATTTTCTTCGTCGTACAAGACCCACTCTCCGCTTTCGGAATAATAAACCTTCTGCAAAAATCCGTCGGCGTTTTCGTCCGAAAGTTCGTATCTCTCCACCACTCCGTTGTAGGAGCGCACCATGTCGTTGTAACTTTCCAGCGTGGCGTACTGCGAATATGTGGAGAATGCGTTGAACACGATGAGGAATATTACGAGCGAAACTATCATGGGCAGGCATGCGCCGAACATGGAATAGCCGCTCTTTTTTTGCAGTTCCATCACCTTCTGCTGGTAGAGCTGTTTGTCGTTTGCGTACTGCTTTTGCAGTTTTTCCATCTGCGGCCTCATCTTTTCCATGACGAGCGCCTGCTTTTTGGTCTTTATCCTCGAATAGATGTCGAGAGGAAGGACTATGGTCTTCAATATGAGCGTGAAGATTATTATGCCCACGCCTATAATGCCGACGCCCTCTATGAGCCAGCGGATGACTATTCCTATCCAGTTGAGCGAAATTTCGGGTATGGTCTTTATTCCGTATCCCAGAACGCCCTGCGAAAGGTTTGCTAAAAGATCCATTTAACTTTTACCGAGGGCATTCAATATACCCATCTCACTTTGAAATAATTTTCCGGCGCGGGATCGTATCCACCTTTGGAGAAGGGATTGCAGCGCAGTATGCGCCACAGCCCCAAAAGCACGCCCGCTATCACTCCCCAATTATTCAGACAGCGCAGCATGTATTCCGAACACGTGGGTTCGTACAGGCAGGTGTGACGGGAGAGAGTGCGCTGATACAAAATTATCAGCCGCGAAAGCGCCATCTTTATATAGGGTCTGAATACCTTTTTGCGCAGAAATTTTGCAACGCGCGCTATTTGCGACATGCCGAATTTATCCTCTTGAAGCAGGACTCGATATCTTGCTTTATCCTGCCGTAATCGGCCTCCTCGCCCGCCTTGGGCATTATAACCATGCTGCAGGCGGATGAAAGAAGGTTTAAACTGTCGCCGTAAGCCGCGCGGACGACCCTTTTTATTCTGTTGCGCCGCACGGCCTTGCCGTGCTTTTTGGAAAGGGCTATGCCCATCGTGTGTTCGCGCGAAGGGCAATATATTATCGTAAGGCGCGGGGTGTACACCCGCCTGCCGGTTTTGAACAGCCTGCGGAAATCCCCGTTCTTTTTAAGCCTTAAATAGCGCATACTCCCGCTGCGGTTTTTATGCGCTTATCCTCTTGCGGCCCTTGTTTCTGCGCCTTTTGAGCACCTTTCTTCCCGCGGTGGTGGCCATTCTCTTTCTGAAGCCGTGTACTTTGCTCCTCTGTCTCTTTTTGGGTTGATAAGTTCTTTTCATTTTATTTATCTCCGTATAAAAATTTTGTCTCTTTCAAACGCGTAATCCGCCCTCACTATATTATAAAGGCGGAATTTACACTCTATCATTATATTTTTTTAATTGCGCTGTGTCAAGCAATATTGCTTGTCCTGACGGGTAAAATTAAATACAGACTGTCTTTTTTCTCCTTGTTCAGGCAGATGAACGGCTGAACGTTGTTGTTGAAGGACAGAGTTATGATATCCTCGTCGAGGGCGTTGACCGCGTCTATTATGAACTTGGAGTTCATGGCGATCTTTAAATCCTTGCCCTCCGCCGAAGCCTTTACGGGCTCCTGCACGTTGCCTATTTCGGAATTGGACGATATCTCTATCCTGTCGGAAGTGATATCGAAGATTATCAGGCTGTTCTTGTCGTTGCGGACGAGTATGGCGGCGCGCTCGATGGAAGCTTTTAAAAGATTTCTGTCCACTTCCACCACCGTCTGGAAAGACTTGGGAATGATGTTGTCCTTTTTTATGAAGTCTCCGTTGTAAAGGCGCGAGGTGAGGACTGTGTCATCCACGCACACCAAAATGAGCCCGCGCTGCACTTTGAGTTCGGTGTTCCCCTCGCCGGATGGAAGCATTTTTTCTATTTCGTTCAACGTCCTCGCGGGGCAGATTATTTCCATGCTTTGCACGCTGGAGGATATAACTTTGCCGTGGGACGTGGCAAGGCGGAAACCGTCGAGGGCGGTCACGCATATCTCCTCGCCCGAAACAACTATCTGGCAGCCCTTTAAAATGGGTCTGGAATCGTCGGTAGCGCAGCAGAACGACGTGGAGTTGATGAGCCTTTTGAGTTCGTCGGTGGCGATAACTATGCTGTTTTCGTCTATGTCCACGTCCACCTTGGGGAAGTCGTCGGCCGGGAGCACCTGCATGGCGGTCTGGCTGTCTGCATAGGTGAGCTCCATCATGGAATTTTCAACCGAAAGCGTTATCTGCTCGCCTTCGAGCTTTTTTATAAAGTCCGCGAAATATCTGCCGGGGACGCATATGTCTCCCTCCTCGTAAATTTCGGCCTTTATCTTCTTCTGTATGGAAATTTCTCCGTCGGTGGCGGTGAGAGTGAGACTGTCGTTTTTCGCGGAAAGCTTGATGCATTCCATTACCGGCACCGTGGTTTTGCCGGCGCAGGCCTTTACAACCTTCAAAACGGCTTCGCTGAGATTTATTCCTTCGCACACAAGTTTCATTTGATTCCCCTTTTTTGTCGGCCCGCTGTTCCGCCGCCGATGATTATTTTATTTATTTGAATTTATTTAGTATGAGTAATAATAGTATGCCGTTCAAATGTGGATAAGCCGGCAGACTCGCTCCGCAAAGCATACGTTGCACCGATATAATAGCAAAAAAGTATTGAAAATGCAACAAAATAAGGGGTGGGGTGCTGTTCAAAAAGATTGAAAAAGATGTTTAAAAGATTGTGCACGGTTTGTGCAAAAGTGTAAAGACTGAAATAAAAAAAATCTGAAATCCGGGAGACCGGGAAAAAGAGACGAAAGAATTAAACAAAACGACAGAAAAAATAAGAGCTGTTTATAATTTTATATACATGCGTTTAAAGATTGAAAGATATGCGCGCTTGTGGTATAATGTGTGAGGTATGGATATCGGATATTATAAAAATTTAATATGCGGCGAGCATGAGGCAGAGTTTGAAAAATTGTTTGAAATGCTTGTTTCGCACAATAAAATGTACAATCTTACCTCCATCACGCAGAGAGAAGAGGTATTTTTAAAACATTTTTTGGACAGCGTTGTAGGTGAAAAGCATCTGCCGGAGGGTGCTGAAGTTTGCGAGATAGGTTCGGGCGGGGGATTTCCTTCGATCCCTCTGAAGATAATAAGGCCCGATCTGAAGTTCACGCTGATAGAGAGCACGGGCAAAAAGTGCGGTTATTTGCAGGAGGTTGTGGATAACTTTGCATTTCCGGACGTGAAAGTTATGAACGTCAGGGCGGAGGAAGGCGCGCGAAGGCAGGAGATGAGGGAGCATTTCGACGCCGCCGTCGCGCGGGCGGTTGCCAGACTGAACACGCTGTGCGAATACTGTCTGCCGTTCGTCAAGACGGGCGGGCTGTTTGTAGCATACAAAGGGGAATGCGGAGAGGAGCTGAAAGAGAGCGCCAACGCCATAAGCGTGCTGGGCGGATACACAGAACATGTGGAAAAATTTGAAATAAACGGAGAAAAGCGTTCGCTTGTGCTGATAAGAAAGATAAAGTCAACTCCGCAAAGGTATCCGCGCGGGCGCGGGCTGGAGCGCAAAAGACCGCTTTAAACATACATTGAACGCCATATATGCGGCATTGAACGGAGATCAAACAATGAAATGCGCCTTTACGGGACACAGGGACATGCGCGAAGATTTTGATTTTTTGCTGTTTGAAAGATATCTTGAAGAACTGATAAAAAACAGGGGTGCGGATACGTTTTTCGACGGCATGGCAAGGGGGTTCGACCAGTTTGCCGCGTTAAAGGTAATACAGCTGAAAAGTAAATATAACGTCAGATTGGTGGCCTGTATTCCCTTCGGTGGGCAGATAGACACCATGCGCGCCGAGGACAGGCAAAAGTATGAATATATTTTAGAAAGGTGCGACGACGTGAGGGTGCTTGCCCCGCAATACTATCCCGGCTGCATGTATGCGCGCAACAGATATATGGTGGACAACGCCGACGCGGTGCTGGCGCACTTTCACGGGGGCAAGGGCGGAACTAAATACACCGTCGATTATGCGAAGAAGACAGGCAAACAGCTGATAATAATCTGAAAAACAGTGTAAATAATTGAATATTAAAAATTTGCCGCCGTTCCGCTTGTGCAATAACATGAACGGGCGGCGGTTTATCCTTCGGCCGTTCTTCCGGCCGGCGGGCACGATGAAAAATGGCGGATATTTCCTTCTCACATGCCGGATAAAGAGGGACTAAACACTGCCGTTATGTTGAAAAAAACCGCGTGTGCGGACAAAAAATCAAGTTAATTAATACGGCATTGCTGATTTTGCCCCGATATGCGGAAAAAATTTATTTAAAATAATTTAAAAATTTTCGGAGTGAGTTTTCCCGCTCCGTTTTTTTGTGACAATAAAAAAATGTAGGAGAAAATTTTATTTCCCCTGTATTTATTTAGCAGACTGAATGTTTGAAAATGATTTGGTTATTGCGCCGGACTTGCCTGTTTTATGAACAAAAGCGCTTATATTGTGATAATGGCGCTCTGTCAAGCACCTGCCATGCGGGAGAAAACGGCTTTTGCGATTGTACGGCAATATAAAAAATTTACGTTTTGCCCGCAGGGGCGTTTGCAAATGCCGAGCCCGTCTCTTTAAACAGAGCTTCCGGCCATTTGTTTGATCCTATTCGCCCTTTGCCGTATTTATAATTGCCGTCGCGTTAAAACTAAAGCGGCGGAAAACTGAATGAAACATAAGCGTAAATAAGTACTTTGACGGAGCCGTGCCTGAATTTTTTGAAAAACTGGCAAGCAATTGCGCCGGACTTGTTTGCGGATATATGTTATCTTCGACCGATATATATGCTTTAAGTTTAAGCACGGTTATGTTGCTTATTTCCGCGCCTGATAGCAATATCTGATGGAGGTTTTGCCGCAAATTAAAGGATTTTTGATGTAGCCGCAATAGCAGATTGACTGAACTTTGCATGCGTTTTGCGCTGAATTGCATATTTTTTTGACATAAAAGCATTGATTTTCGAAATTAAAACAGACTTTCGCAGATAAAATTGCATACCGCGGCATTTTTGAGCGCACAAAATTAATATTAGGTTTTGGTTTAAGCGCGGACAAAGGCAGTCCGCGCGGGGATAGCATTGGCGGAGCCAAAAAAATTGAAGTATAAAGAGTTTGAAATTGAATTATAATACCACCTCCTTTCGATGTTTAAGGAAGACTCGCGGCGGGCGCGGCGGGAAAAAGAGTTAAATTCCGTTTTGAACGAGGGGTATCTCCCGCATGCGACAAAAAATTATATGCCGGAGGAAAAAAAAGGCTGCGACAGCAGGTCGGTGTAAAAATCCGTCAGACCGTCGCATATTATGTTTGCCATGCGGTAAACCATATTGAGTCTGGTTGCGGAAAACAGAGCGTAGTTGAAAAGCGACTTTTCGGCCACTATGCCCATTATCGAAACGTCGCCCACCTTTGCCAGCTTTTTGTCCGCCCCGCTGCCGGGCTTTACGCCCGCCGGGCTGAATTTTATAAGACCGACGTCGCACGGACTGCCGACGGCGGCGTCCACAGCGATTATCTTTCTGCCGGGATGAGAGCGGCCGATAAATCCGTTTACGTAGGATATCTCGTGCGCGGTGACGGGTTTGGAGAGGGTGCCGTAGACAAATATGTTGCGGCGGGACAGCCTGTCCTTGAGCATCGTGCCCACCAGCGGGCCCAGAGAATCACCGACGGACAAATCGCTGCCTATGCATACGACGACGGGAGCGAGACGGCAGTCGGGGAGAAGTTTTTTGAGCGCGGCATACGAGCCGTCGGCGGCCATGCCGTTGTAGAGATTGAATGAATAAGTCATTTGGTAGATTCGCCTTTAAACAGAATAGAAGTTTACGCATATTTATTGACAGCAATAAACAGAGATAAACCAAGATTAGTAAATCTGGCATTGCATATACTATTAAAAGGCTCCAAAATAAAGAAAACAGTCGCAAGATTATAGTAAGGAAAATAAGGAATAAAATGTATTCCTGTATAATTTTATATATTCACGTCGTGTTTTAAAAGAATATATCAAAAAACAGGCGCATTATTTAAATTTTTTATAAAATTGAGCGGGAAATACAAAAAGATATCAATCTGACGGCATTTTTAATTGTGCGGCCGGATTTGTTCGTCCAAAAGCATTTATACACACAAAATACAATTTTGCGGCAAGCAAGATAATTTTGAGATCCGGCGCGGAAAACGGGGCGATTGCCGTTTTCAGACGGGAGCGGCGCACGTTTTGCGGCGATCGATAAGCCGCGCGGCATGCATTTAGCCGCGGAGCCGGTGCAAAAAATCAATTTAAATGCCGGATTTTCAGGAGCCGGCAGGCGTTGCGGCGACGACGGGCGGTGAAGGCAAGCATTGCGGCTTTGCCGTAAAGCTGTGACGTGCGCCCTATTTCCGGGCATATTCATTCATGGAGCGCTAATAAATTGCGAATGTAAAATTGTAAAATCAATAAAAAGCTGAAATACCGGCAATTTTAAAGGCCGGCACGCATAAAAATAGCCGTGCTTTGCGTGTGTAATGCGCTCCATTGGTTAATTTGGGACGGCTTTGTTCAAGCTGTGCAGGCGAACTAAAAGTTTGGCGGCAAAAAAATTAAAAGCGCGGCTTGCCCTGCCCGCCTGCGGCAGAAGAAAAAAATGTGGAGCTGTTTGCGGCCGGAATATAGTATATAATAACTTTTTTAAACGGCGTAAAATTGTTTTCGGGGCGAGCTTATTGGGCTGTTTTTCAATCCGGATACTGCAATTCCGCCCGATTTAACAAGTAGCGCAGCCAAAGATATGATATTTGCAGCTAAATTTGGCGCTGCAATCGATGCGGCAAACGCCGCGCTGCACAGTTTTACTATTCAAATAACGGAGTCGGCATGACAATATTGTCCTGATTGAAAGCTTTCACGCAGGATAATTGAATTTTGCTTTCAGCGCCGTCTGTTCGCAAAAGTCTGTGACAGCATTATTTTATGCGCCACATTTTATGCGCCCTGCATGACGAGTGGTCTATCGGGGTAAAAGAAGAGAATATTTGCCGAAGAATAATGCCGTTTTAAGTGGCGCAGGCAAATTTGATTTCCTTCCGAAAAAATTACCTTGTCTGAACGGAAATAAAACTTCACCCGACATTTAATTGCTGCGGCCGCGGCGCATGCTCATACGGCGCACGCCTGCGGGTACGGCAAAATGCGAGCGCCTGTGAAACAAATTGCCGTATCGACCATAAATCGGGCAGAATATAATGTTGATAATATTTTATATTTAAATCGATGTTATCTACAATTTTACCTGATTCCCTGGCAACAAGCACAGTTTAAAGGCAAATTGTTGATAATTTAGGTGTATGTTATCAACAATATGGATATTTATAAACAATTTCGGCGGCTGTGTCGACATCTCCGCCAGACAACGGCAGTTTTTGAGCGTTTCAGTTTCACGTGAAACATTAAATATATCAAAAAATTTGGTTGAATGTTTCCCGTGAAACCATTATAGCCGATTTTTGTGTATTGCGCTATCGAATTTTTGAACATAAAATTGATTAAAATAACATATTTATATTTCACGTGGAACGTTTGAAGGGCAGAAAATAAAAGGCGGACCGGGCGTTTCAGACCGGTGAAAAATTAATAAAATTTTTGTGATACGCATAATTTTTTAATTCAATCGCTTGATATACCATAAATAATATGGTAAAATAAATCTATCGTAAATTAATTAAAATACGGGCGATGATATCGCCGGATATGAGGTACGATTTTGAATAAAAAGAGCAGGATAATCACGTGGGTGATAATTGCGATCCTTGCCATTGCGGCAATTGCGATTATTGTCACCACAACGCTCAACGGCGGCGCGCGAAGCGTGAACTACGATGAGTTTGCGTCCTACGTTGAGAACAACAAGTACTATGTCGGCAGCGACGGGCTTGTATATTACGACGACGAGAACGGCGAATCCGTTCCGGCCCAAGGTTATACTGTCGTGGACGGCAATATCACGCACGACGGTTCGCCCATCGTTAAGATAATCCGTGTGGAGTTCAATCAGTATCAGCTCAACGGTTATGTGCTCGGTGCAAACGGAAACGAGGTGCGGGCATACTACTGCTACGGGCCGTCGTTTTACTCGGCTCCGACAACCGACGGCGTGCTCCGCGAATGGATGAGCTACGGTGTGGGCGTTGAGTTTTCCAATCCCAACGCCGGAAGCGTCTGGGGATCGGTTTTACAGTTTGTTGTGATAATAGTCCTCTGCGTTGTGTTCTGGCTTATAATCAGGTCAACTGCGGGCGGCGCAGGGAAGGCAATGTCGTTTGCCAAGAGTAAGGCCCGCGTTTCAACCAATATTAAAGTGCGCTTTACCGATGTGGCGGGCGCAGAAGAAGAAAAGCTTGAACTTGCAGAAGTTGTTGAATTTTTAAAGCAGCCCAAAAAGTTTGCCGATCTCGGAGCAAGGATACCCAAGGGCGTGCTGCTCGTCGGCCCTCCGGGAACGGGTAAAACATTGTTTGCCAAGGCCGTTGCCGGCGAAGCGGGCGTTCCCTTCTTTTCCGTGTCCGGTTCGGATTTTGTGGAGATGTACGTCGGCGTCGGCGCTTCGCGCGTGCGTGACCTCTTTGAGATGGCAAAGAAGAATCAGCCCTGCATTATCTTCATCGACGAGATCGACGCCGTCGGAAGACACAGAGGAGCCGGGCTTGGCGGCGGCAACGATGAGCGCGAACAGACGCTGAACCAGATACTTGTTCAGATGGACGGCTTCGAATCCAATGAGGGCGTAATCGTAATGGCCGCGACAAACCGTGCGGACATTCTCGACCCCGCCCTGATGAGACCCGGCCGTTTCGACCGTCAGATATATGTAAACCTTCCCGACGTCAAGGGCAGGGAGCAGATTTTAAAAGTCCATGCCCGCAACAAGCCCATGGCTCCCGACGTCAACTTCAAAACCGTCGCCCGCATCACCGCAGGCTTTTCGGGTGCCGATCTTGAAAATCTTCTGAACGAAGCGGCTATCCTCGCCGCCAGAGCAAACAAGCAGTTTATAGGCAATTCCGAGCTGTACGAGGGCGTCAACAAGGTCCTTATGGGGCCGCAGAAGAAGAGCCGCGTAGTTACGGAGAGCGACAAGCGCATAACCGCCTATCACGAGGCCGGCCATGCCATAATAGCCAGATTGTGCGAGCATTGCGACCCCGTGCAGGAGGTATCCATAATCCCCCGCGGCAACGCCGCCGGCTACACCATGACCAGACCCGACAACGACGACGCCCACATGAGCAAGGACAAGATAGCGGACTTCATCTGCATGGCTCTGGGCGGCAGAGTGGCCGAGGAGCTGGTGATAAAGGACATAACCACCGGGGCTTCCAACGACCTTGAAAGGGTTACGGAAATGGCCAAGAGAATGGTAACCGAGTGGGGCATGAGCGACAAGATAGGCCTTGTTACCTACGGCTCCAATTCGCAGACCGTGTTCCTCGGCAAGGATATGGAGTACCACAACACCTATTCGGACGACACGGCCAGAATAATAGACGGCGAAATAAGGTCCATAATCGAAAACGCGCACGTGAGGGCCAAGTCCCTTCTGACGGAGAACAAGGCCGTGCTCGACAACATGGCCCGCGTGCTGATCGAAAAGGAGACCATCTACACCGAAGAGGTGGATCTGCTTATGGAAGGCAAAGACTATAAGCAGGTGCTTGCCTATATGGAAGAGCACGACAGTGCCAACACCGAAAATCCCTTTAAGAGATTTGAATGATTTGTTACGACCTATGCGCCATATATAATTCGTGGCGCATAGGCAAAGTCGTATATACGTGTTTCCCGTGAAACATGTAGGACAGGCCGTTCGTAAAGAAGCTTTCGGCGGAGACCGACGGCGAAACTGATTTTTGCAAACAGTACTAAAACCGGAACAAAAACAAAACGGGCTGTCGGACGGAGCATTGAAAGGCAGGAAAAATATGGGAAAAGTTATTTCATTTACCAACAAGAAGGGCGGCGTGGGCAAAACCACAACCGTCGTCAACATGGCTGCATACTGTGCCGATCTCGGCAAAAAAGTGCTGCTTATCGATCTCGACAGTCAGGGCAACGCCACGACCGGGCTCGGGTTTTCAAAAAGTGCCCTGAAGAAATCGGTGTATGCCGTTCTGGTGGACGACGACAAGGTGGCAAACAACATTCTGCCCACCGAGGTGCCTCTTTTGGACATTCTTCCGGCAAACGTCGATTTGACCGGGGCGGAAGTGGACATGGTGTATAAACGCAACAGGGAGTCCATTTTAAAGACCGCGTTGAAGGAAGTAAAGGCCAATTACGATTACATATTCATCGATTGTCCGCCCTCGCTCGGGCTGCTCACCATAAACGCGTGGGTCGCGTCTGATTCCGTGATAATCCCGCTGCAGGCGGAATATTACGCCATGGAGGGTGTGAGCCAGCTGATGAACACCATATCCATGGTAAAGCAGCATCTCAATCCCAATCTCGTGATAGAGGGCGTGGTGATCACCATGTATGACGGCAGAGCCAACGTATCGCGGCAGATAACGGCTGAGATCAAAAAATTCTTTAAAACCAAGCTGTACGAGATAATCATTCCGCGCAACATCAGGCTTTCGGAAGCCCCCAGCCACGGCAAGCCGATAATGCTTTACGATTCAAAATGCGTCGGTGCGAGGGCGTACAGGGCACTTGCGGAGGAGTTTTTGTCCAAGCAGTGAGAATATTCATTAAAGAGTAAATATTTTATTGCGTACACAAAAACAGCGTGCGTATAGCTCCGGATGAAGATTTAAAAACGGATAAAAATCCGGAGTTACAACAGGTTGAACAACAATAGATTTGCATGACGCAGGGCGGCTCGTTCCGGCTGCGGCGGGAGGTAATAATATGGCAAAGGACACAGCAAGAGGATTGGGCAAAGGGCTGGAAGCTCTGTTTGAAGAGACGGGCTCGGCATTTGCAAACGTATATGAGGGTAAATCGGCGTTCACATCCTACACCGAGGAGGAGAGACGCAATGCGTCGGAGATGAAGCTTTCCGACATATATCCCAACCCCAATCAGCCGCGAAAGAATTTTGACGAGCAGGCAATGCGCGAGCTTTCAGATTCCATCAAAAAGCACGGCGTGATAATGCCCATCGTGGTAAACGACAACGGCAGCGGCAAATATATGATTATTGCGGGCGAGCGCCGCTACCGCGCGGCCGTCATGGCCGGGCTGGAGAGCATGCCCGTAGTAATACGCAATTACAACGAAAGGCAGATAAAGGAGATCTCGCTGATAGAGAACCTGCAGCGCGAAGATCTCAATCCGATCGAAGCCGCAAGCGCAATGAAACAGCTTATGATAGATTACAAGCTTACGCAGGACGAGCTTGCGGAGCGCATAGGCAAATCGCGTCCGGCGGTTGCAAATACGCTGCGTCTGCTTTCACTTACGCCCGAAGTTACAATGCTGGTGGCGGAAGGCAAACTTTCAGCAGGCCATGCAAGGACGCTTGTGCCGCTCGCCCCCGACGATCAGATATCGTTTGCAAACGACGCGGTCAAGAGCGGAATGTCCGTGCGCGAGCTTGAAAAGAAGGTGCGCTCCTACAACATTCCCGCAGAAGTGCTCGAGGAGCGCAAAAAGAAAAAGCGCGCCATAGCGTCGGTGGAGCTGAAGGATCTTGTCGAACGCATGCGCTTTGCTTTCCGCACAAAAGTCAGCCTGATAGGCAACGACAAAAAGGGCAGAATATATATCGACTACTATTCGCGCGACGATCTGGACCGCATAGCCGAAATTCTGGATATCATTGGCAAACAGTAATATTTGCAAAAACCGGGCGAACCTTGCAATATTTCGGGTTATGCCCGGTTTTTTAATAAAATTGAAGATTTTTTATATTTGTTGCTGATTTTTATATAAAATCATTAATTTTATAAAATTTTCAGTAAGAAAAGTAAGGAATTTATATGCGCCGACATATTTTATAGCTGAAATGTGCTGTTTTTCCGGGCCGTGCAGGGCATGTTTTTTGTCGAACAGCCGCAAATTGCGGTCGTTTTAAGGCTTTTGATATGGCCTGATAACCATAATCGACTAATAAATTTATTATATTTTTTAATTTTTAATTAAATTTTTGATTGTTTTTATGCAAATTAACTTTAAAATTCTTACTCTGAACGATATAATTTTAATGCAAAAATACTTTGCGTGCTGCAACTGGAGATTGAGCGATTACTCCGCCGCGTTCAAGTTCATGTGGCAGAAGCATTTTTCGCTTGAATTTGCCTATGTTGAAGGCTGCGTCGTGTTCCGCGAGCTCTATCAGGGGCGGGTCTATTTCCATTATCCCATGGAGCTTTCAGAAGGCGACGCCGAAAGGGCCATCGACGCAATCGAAAGTTATTGCCGCGAACAAAATATACGCATACATTTTACCTGTGTTCCACGTGAAAAAATAGGGGGACTTATCGACAGGTACGGCATGGAGATGCGAATAACAAACCACAGGCGCTGGCGCGATTATTTGTATCGCGCGCAGGATTTCAAGGACTATGCAGGCAAAAAATTTTCAGGCCAGCGCAATCATGTAAACAAATTCAAAAAGCTGTATCCGGATTATAAGTTCATAGAGCTTTGCGGCGACGATGTCGCGCGCATGTGCGAGTTTTTAAAGAGATTTGAAAGCCGCCAGCTTTCCAAAGGCACGGTTATGGCCCGTGAAGAGCTTGAAGGCGTATATGCGTTGCTTTCGCATATGGACGACTTTAAACTGTGCGCGGGCGGTCTGGAAGTGGACGGAACGCTTATTGCGCTGTCTGTGGGCGAAATGTGCGGCCAGCAGCTGATAATCCATGTTGAAAAGGCGCTTGTAGATTACGAAGGCGCATACCCCGTGATGGCTCAGGAATTTGCCAGAGCCTTTGCTTCAGAGGGCGTGGAATATATAAACCGCGAGGACGATTCCGGGGACGCAGGATTGAGAAAGAGCAAACTGCAGTATAATCCCGTAAGGCTCGTGGATAAATACGATATTTTTCCCCGCCGCGCCATCGAGCGCGTCACTCATCTCCCCGTGCTCGTCACCCAGCGGCTTACAATAAAGGAAATCACGGATATCAACGCCATTGAATTTTTCAGGCTGGAATACGACGGCGACAGAAATAAGTACTGGGGGTACGACTGGCGGGCGCACTATTCGGGAGAGCCTACGCCCGAATATTTCATGCAGGGCATAAGGGAGGATTTTAACCGCCGCGACGAGCTTCCGCTCGGCATATTTTGCGGCAGGTCGCTCGTAGGGGAAGTGGTGTTGCACAACTTCGGCTATCGCAACGACTGCGAAGTGGGCGTCCGGCTGCTGCCCGAATACGAGGGCTTGGGCTACGCGCGAGAAGCTGTGCTCGCCGCCATGAACTATGCGTTTTTCGATCTCAATATCGAAACGGTTTTGTCCAAATGCTACAAGCCGAATATACGCAGCCGCAACATGCTTATTTCCGCGGGCATGCGCCCGTGCGGCGAGGACGAAACCTTTTATTACTTCCGCAAAACTGCCGCAATGTAGGGCATAAAGTGGCATTGGGCATAAATTCACATATTATCGTGCGGCGGGGCGCAAATTTTGCGCCCCGCCGCGTTATACAAAAAGTATCCGCTGCGCCCCGTCAGCGCCAAAATGCTTTTGCCGGTTCCCCGTAGTTTGAGTCAGGTTTTGCACTCAGTATGGTTGCCTGCCGAACGCGAGTGCGGAAAAAAGGTGTGTCCGGCAAAGGGTTTGCGCGCGCATGTCGGTCGTTGACGTTCCTTACGTCCGTTTGGTACTTTGTGAATGCGCCAGCCTGCCGGCATGCAGGCGCGGTTAAGTTGCTTACATCAGTATACTTAGCGCACGCGTCAGTATAACGGCATGCGGGCGGGAGAGAGGCCGCATTTTTCAGACCTGCCCGTGCAGACCTGCCGGTATGCCGGCAGATGTATTTGGCCGGGGCGGCCGTTGTTTTACACAGAAAAGCACTGGTTGTAAAAAAACGAGTGCTTTGACAACCACCTGCCATGCAGGTGGAAACAGCTTTAGCTTCAAGATTGTGCGGGTGTACAAAAAACTCCTTTGTGCTGAACTGTATGTGGCCGGCAACCCGCATAAAAGTTAAGAACAAAGGCGGACGTTACTGATTCTCGCGCGGGAATATGCAAAGGCTCCTCTGCGCCGATCTGCACGCGGACGGAAACCGTGCAAGGCGCGCATAAGGCGCGGCGAAGACGAGCCGCGCTTATCTATGCCAAACACACGCCATGGCTCCAAAAGAAAATTTTATTCCGATTTTACCGAAAAATATTTATTCCGCGTAAATGGCATCAACAATGAGCGTAGCCATGGCGGTAATTTCTTCGGCGCAGTTATCTTCCAGCCATTTCATCGAAATATTGTATAGCATCCCGGAATAGAGATAGGGAAGATATCTGTTTTTATCCGGATTGTCGCGTTCAAATTTCTTCAAAAAATTTTGGTTGAGAAAGTCAAGATATAAGTCACACAGATGCGCTTTTTTTAATAGTCTGAACGGTTCTATGTTGTCTTTAAACATTGTTAAAACATCTGTCACGACTTTTATATAATCTTCTCTGCAACGGGGATAGAAATGCTGTTTGAATACAAACTCCCGTGTGTGATGCTGAAAGTAATATATAATGACATCTTCTTTACTTTTGAAATGACGATAAAAAGTTGCCCTTCCTACCCCGGCTTTTTCAGCAATGTCTTTGACCGTGATCTTTTCATACATGTATTCGTTCATCAGCTTAAAGAGCGCCGTTACGATATAATGCTTTGTATATTCTTCCGGTGCGTATTCCACGATACAAAACCTCCTATCTTGTCTCATTTGCGCGCACACTTTTTTGTATAGTGTCTAATCGGCCTTTCAGGCTGTTGATTCTTGCCGCCTTTTATTGTATGATACACTTGTCTCACGGAAAAGTCAACCGAAACGCGCGACGGGCGACATTCGCAAGACAAATCAAGCAATCAAAGGAGATATATTTCAAATGCAGGACAAAGATTTTGTGTCTTATGAATATAAGACGGTCAATGTCAAAACGAAAGACCAGACAAAAGCAATGGATATGTATGAAGCGTTCGGATGGGAAATCACGGGAACAACGCCTACGGTCGTCGGCGACATAACAATATCGCTCAAACGCGACAGAAAACAAAAGCATAAGCAGGAACTTACGAAACTGGAACGGCAGGCGGAGGATACGTTTGAAACAATAAACCGACTGCAACGGTCAAAAACAATGGGAGCAAATATTTTCGCCTATGTTTTCGGTGTTTTTGCAACGCTTGTACTCGGCGGAGGTATGTGCCTTGTAATGCTGATTGAAAACAGCACTCCTGCACTTATCGGCGGCATCGTTCTCGGCGTAATCGGGCTTGCATTATGCGGAATAAATTATTTTATTTATAAAAAAATCGTCGCAAAGAGAATAAAACAGGTTTTACCCGTGATCGATCAGACGGAAGAAAAACTTGCAAACATTCTCGAAAAAGGAAACGATCTGCTTCGCGCAGATTTCATCTGATAAGCAATTTTTGATGAACGTTCACTGCTTATAAAGTATAATGTCCAAAGGAAGCCCGACAAATGAGTAATTTATTCCGCAAATATGCAGAATTATCATTTGAACAGAAGATGATAGTGAAAACGATTTTAAGTTTATGCTGTTCTGCAATTCTTTCAAGCGGAAAACTCGTTATCGGGCTTTTTACAGACTATAATCTTTGCATAATAGCCGTTTATACATTCTCAATATTACTTGCAAAATTAGTGTGTATTATCGGTTTAATAAAGCGGAAGCGCGATTTTAAGAGATACAACCTTATAGCCGCCATCTTTTTGTTTTTGTCGAGCATATTTTATAATGGCTATATGTGTAAATTCATTTTATCGGGGCATACGGTCAAGGAATATAGCATTGTTTATGTATGTTTATTTGCCCTTATATCCTTTACCGAATTTGGCTTTGCGATAGCGGGTATCTTGCAGGTTAAGGATAAAGGGCTTTTGTTTCGGGATATAAAGATAATAAATTTATGTATTGCGTTGATAGCCATATTGACAACGCAAACGACAATACTTGACTATAATTCGGCAACGAAAACTGTGAATACCGACATTTTTAATGCTTACACCGGCATAGGCGTCAGCGGATTTATTGCTTTGTGTTCAATATATATTTTGATTGCGCCCAAAATCAATGTTACAGGAAAGGAGCATAATATTTTCTTTCTGCAAGCGGAAGAAAAGAACGCTCTTATCAATCTGAACAATGATACGGTCGAAATATCTTTATGCCGAAGTTTTATCTATGGCTCTTACGTTTATCGGGCAAAAATAGAGGGAAAACAAATTGACGGCAATATTGAGCGCGATAAATCATTATGGAAACGTATGCCTTTATGGTCGAAGATAATATGCTGCGTTCTGTCCGAAATCTTAATTTTTGTTTGGCTCACAGGTCGATTGATTTTCTTCCTGCGCTCAATAAATCTGCCCAAACGTCTGGAATATAAAATGAATAGGAACGGGTTTACAAAAGTCGGCAAAATGAACGAGTTGTCTAAAACAAAGAAGGCGTTGCAATTTGGCAAGCACATGTTTCGTCCGGGCCGGCCGTAGTTTTGTAAAAATATGGTGGGCGTGTGTGCTTAAAGCGTTGCCCGGGAGAAAGGGGAGCAAGTCCCGCTCCGCCGCCGACGATATGAACCTTTCAAGGCGGAAAATTGTTTGTCGGGCGGTGCTGCGGCGTCGCCACAGCGCCGCCCGAAAGACTGCCGTTTTTGGTTTGCGTTTGCGGCAATTCGCCGCCTGTGCGGGCGTTTACGCGTAACACTTTTTTCCTTTGTCCGTCATTTTATAAACAATTGCTGTGCACATATGCACCGTTCAATTGTTGATAACTTTTAATAAGTTTGAATCGAACAAGAAATACAAACGCATGTTTAATGTCGGATAAAGTCGAAATTCGTGGATATTGTTGATAACTTTTGGTAATTATTGCCTTATTGCCGATATAAAGAGTCATAGGCGGCCGGGAATTGAAACTCGCTCTGCCTGTCATGCATGCGACGTCGGCAGGGCGGCGGTATTAAGGCCCGTCTGTTCGTCGACCGCCGTCGGCGGGAGACGATTTAAAACAGATTTGCCGCAAATTTTTGAGTGTTGTGCGGGCATATGTGCGGGACAATGCGATGCGCGCGCGGATAAGGAGAGCGAGTAGGACTGCGCACACGGTTCGCCCTGCGCTTCAATCGGCGGCAGTTGTATTTCAATACAGATATGCTCTATGTCGCGCGCTGCGGCTGTCCCGCCCGTGAATGCAAAATATTTGTGTCCGCGGCAAATTCATGTATATGCCGTGGCGCGGCGTTCCCGCGCAGGCAACGGCTTTCCGCGGCCGTCGCCCGGCAAGGCGGAGTTGCCGGCATTGCCCTGACGGCAACTCCGATAGCGCCTTTTGCCGCAAACTCTTTTGCGCAACGGCGCTGCTTATTGCGTCCGGCCGGGATATGTGCGGACGTATGTCCCGTTCAATGGTCGCCGCCATTGCGCGCGGCGCAATCTGAAGTGAGGAGAGGATGCCGGGTTGCTGTCTGCGTCGGGCACACGGGTCAAGGCCGCAATATTATTTATTATGCACGTATGAAACGGGCCGCGTGCCGTCGCGGCCCGTTTCTTCGGGAATGGGCCGGCGGTAAGTGGTTTTTGCCGCAAAGCATTGTATCGGGCGCGGCATATGCCGCGCCCGACTCGAAATGTGCAGCCGGACCGCGGCATAAAACGCCTTGCCGCCGAAGAGACGCGATAATGCGGCGAAGTACGGAAAAATGCTTTTTGCCGCACGCGGCAAGCTCCGCGGATATTGCGCCGCGCTTTGTCCGTCGCGCGCGCATTGAGATTCCGCATGCTTTGGGAGCGGGCTTTGGGAAATTTTCCGCCGCCCGCACGCGCAATCGTTTGCGGAAAAAGAAAGAGATATCCCGCGGCGAACGCGTTCGCCGCGGGATATCTCCGCTTGTCCGGGTCAAACTTACAGTATTGCGCGGCCCTGGGCCGTGCCTATCACGGTCAGCACCTGAACTTCTTCGCACGTCTGCGCGTCGACGTAGACAAAATAGTCTCTGCCGTCAAAAGTGCCGCCGAATTCATAGCACAGGCACTCTTCGTCGTTGAGCGGAATGAGCGCAAGTCGCGAAGAATTCACCTCTATTCTGCCGTCAATCACGCTACGCGCGCTCTCTTCCGTTACGGTTGCCCCCGCCATATCGCGCTGCGAATGGTTCATCACGTAGCTTGTCGCCTCCGCTCCCGTCACTATTCCGCGCTCCTCGCACACCTTTACCTTTATCATGTCGGGATACAGCACGGCGCCGTCCTGTTCCGGGCAGAAATTGATGTTGCACGTAGTGCCGTTTTCGCTCGTCCATACGGGCTTAAGCCCGACATATCCCGCGGCCATAAGAAACTGCTGCGCTATATCGGCGCACCTTTCAACGGAAAAATTGTGGTCGGCGCACGATTTGTAGCTGTCGAACATCACAAGCTTGCCGCCCTTTTTGGAAAACTGCGCCAGCATTCCGCCGTCGTCGGTTTCAAGCTCCACGTTGTAAAGCTCCAGCCCGCGCGCCTTCGTCTCTCCGCTGCAGCGCGTCTCCGTTACGCCGTAGTCGGCAAACAGTTCCGCCGCCAGCTCCTCGGCGCGGCCGCGGCTTATCTCCTCCATGCCGTCGAAGTAGGAAATATTGATGTCCTCCGCGCTCTCCGCGAAGGGGCCGTCGAATATGCCCCTCGGCTCCTCGATGACGTTGTTTTTAATGTCCGAAAAGCTGTCTGCCAGAGCGCCGCCCTTGTCGCGCAGCAGCTCTTCCACGTCCTTTTGGCCTATCTGCGCCGTAGCTTCGTTCAGGGCGCGCTTCAGCTTGAGATTGGTTGCGTACATATATTCAAGGCTGTCCTGCTGCCACTTTGAAAGTTCGCCGCCGTCGGCCACGGCGTACAGCATGCTGCGCGCGCTGTCGCCCATCTTGTTTATGAACGCGACCATGTCGCCCGTCGCCGAGCCGTCCAGCGGCAGACGCTCGAGCACGGCTTCCGCCAGCTCGCTCTCTATGGCGATGTCCGAAAGCAGCTTCGTCCTGTCGCGGGGGGAGGTTGCCACCCTCGCTTTGGACAGGTTGGAGTCCAGATTGTCTACGATGGCGTTCAGCTCGTACAGCGACCGTGTCTGCATGCCCGCCATGCTGCCCTGCATGGCCGACATGTTTATCCAGCCGTAGGTCACTATGGTTGCCAGCGCAAGGCAGGCCGTGCTCAGCGCTATTACCGCCGCCAGCCAGCCGCCGAAGCCGGGCGCGCGGCCGCCTTTGCGCTTCTCCGCGCGTTTTTCGGCCCTTTCGCGCCTGCGGCGTTCGCGCTCTGCCTGATCTTTTGCGGCCGCCGCTTCGCGGTCGGCGGAGCGGGCCTCGGCTTTTGCCGCGCGCGCGTCCTTGGCAAGCTCGCCGTTTCGGCCGTTTCCGCCGTCGTCCGCGACGGGGCTGTTGCTTTTAAGCTCATCAAGCGAGGCCGTCTGCCTTGCGCTCTCTTCGCCGCCGTCACCGCGTCCGCCGCCGGCGAGATTTTCCGCCTTTTGCGCTCCGCTCGAAATATTTTTTCTATCTTCCTGCATGTTTCTCCTCCTAAATGGCAAACACGTGCTTGCCTATCACCGTAACCGTCTCGCGGCCGAATATCCAGCTGCTCGTGGCAACGGCCGGGTTGTAGTAATAAAGACACCCGTAAGTGGGATCCCATCCGTTCATCGCGTCGCTGGCCGCGTTCAGGGCCGTCTGGTCGGGCTCGAGGTTTATCTGCCCGTCGTTTACGGCAGTGAAGGCGTTCTTCTGATATATTACCCCAGCAATAGTGTTGGGGAACTGCGGGCTGTCCACCCTGTTCAGCACCACCGCGCCCACGGCCACCTGACCGGTATAGCTCTCGCCGCGCGCCTCGGCGTATATGCATCTGGCCAGAAGGTACAGATCGGAATCGGTGTAGTTGCTGCCGCCCGACTGGTTTCCCGGCCGGCCCTGATCTTCCAGCGCTTTGACGCTGTCGTTCATGCCCAGCGCGGCAAATGTGGCTTTGCCGGCCACGCCGTCGGCCGCAAGGCCGTTCTTGCGCTGAAAGTACTTTACGGCTTCCGTCGTCTTTGCGCCGTATATGCCGTCCACGGCGCCGGAGTAGTATCCCCACATCTTAAGGCGGCGCTGCACCTCTTTTACCTCGCCGCCCCTCGAACCCTGCCTTAAAACGGCGGCTTCCGCAACTTCCGCCGCAGGGTAAACTTCGGGCTGCATGCTCAAGTTGACCGCGGCATATCCCGCAAACAACGCCATTGTGGCGGCCAGGGCAATGCCGGCTTTAAAAGCTTTTTTCATTGCGTTTTTTCATCCTCCCGGGCATTGTCGGGCAAAGCCTGCGCCCCGCCCGATTCAGTCCCTTTTAAAAAAATTATCTATTATGTCTTTAATCAAACTGCGATATTGCACGTCGGCCGAGGCGGACGTAAAGCACAGCGGCGGATACAGCACGCACCACCAGTTGTCGCCCGAGCCTTCGCCCAGCTCAATGATAAGGGCGTCGTATTCGCCCTCCTCAAGAGTGACGCCGTCGTAGACGCGCGTGGGGAAGTGTTCGCGCCGCACCTCCACGCGGGCGCGGTAGTCCGCCCCGAGCCCTTTTAAAGCCTCATCGCACACGCCCTCTATCTCGTCCGTCAGTTCGGCTATCAGCTCCATCGCCTCGTCTTTGGCGGAGCACCGCGCCGCGTACGGCGCGATAAAGCCGACCACTTCGTCCTTAACGGCGTATTTAATGCTCTGGTCTGCGGCGGAGTTTGAATTTGCCCGCACGTGTATGCGCAGATATTCCGTCTGCGCCCCGCCGCCCGCGCTTGCGGCCGCGCATATCGTTGCAATTAAGATGAGTAAAACGCAAAAAGATATACACAATTTTTTCATGCCTGCGTTATTGCCCGCCGTGAAAGAATTTATAACATAAACTTTTCCGGCGCGGACATTTTCGCCCGTCGCTAAATTTTCCCGCGCAGCATAAAAACACCCCGCCCCTCCGCATGTTTTGCGGAGGGGCGGGGCAATATCGCATTTTATTTCAGCCGCCCTTTTATTTTGAACGCAGAAGAGTAAGCGCAGTTTTTTTTCCTGCAGCCGAGACGAAGCGAACGGTTGCGGCCGTTTTTTGCTGCGGCGGCAGACGGACGGGGGCAGGGGGGAGGGCGGCATTAAAAACGTGCTCCGCGCCCGCGCACGCCGTGCGCGGGCGCGGAGCTTTTCCCTTTATTGCGCGCGGGTATTGATTTCGGGAGAGAAAGGGTGTATAATGAAGGCGAGGTGAAACATGAAAAAGCAAGTTTTCAACCCCTTTCTGCCGCTGTGGGAATACGTGCCCGACGGCGAACCCCACGTGTTCGGCAAAAGGGTGTATCTGTTCGGCAGTCACGACCGCGCCGGCGGCGACAAATTCTGCATGAACGACTACGTGTGCTGGTCCGCGCCCGTAAACGACCTTAAAAACTGGCGGTGCGAAGGCACTATATATAAAAAGGAGCAGGACCCCTTGAATGCCGACGGCTCGCACATGCTGTTTGCGCCCGACGTGTGCCGTGGCGCGGACGGGCGCTACTATCTGTACTACGCGCTCGACTTTGTCTCGGTCATATCCGTGGCCGTGTGCGACACCCCCGCGGGCAAGTACGAATTTTACGGCCACGTGCGCTTTTCCGACGGCCACGTGCTCTCCTCGCGCGCGGGCGAACCGTATGCGTTTGACCCCGCCATATTGCGCGACGAAGGAAAAAATTACCTTTATACGGGCTACTGCCCCTATCCACCGCGGCACCTTATGGAAGTGCCCAAAACTTACACATATGCATGGGTCTATCGCCTTGCGGACGATATGCTCACCATCGTCGGCGAACCCAAAAAGATAGCCCCGTCATTTTCCAATTCGGCGGGCACGGGATTTGAAGGACACGAATTTTTTGAAGCGTCGTCCATTCGCAAGGTTGGCGACAAGTACTGTTTCATCTGGTCGTCCTACTACGGTCACGAACTGTGCTATGCCCTTTCACAAAGTCCCGAAGGCCCCTTCCGGTTCGGCGGCACCATAATTTCCAACGGCGACATAGGCATGGGCGACATAAAGGACGAAAGCGACTGCAACAACTACATAGGCAACAATCACGGGTCGATAGAAAACATAAACGGCAAGTGGTACGTGTTCTATCACCGCCACACAAACAGAAGCTCGTTCTCGCGGCAGGCCTGCGCGGAGGAGATAAAGGTGTTGCCGGACGGCGCCATACCGCAGGTAGAGATGACAAGCTGCGGTCTGAACGGCGGGCCGCTGGCGGGCAGGGGCACATATCCGGCCACAATAGCCTGCGTGCTGCGCAGCCGTTCGGGCACCATGCGCGGCGAAGTGCCGCTGCGCGGCATTCATCCCTACATCACGCAAGACGGAGAGGACGGCGAGGAGGAAGCCTTTCAGCACATAGCCAACTTCCGCCGCTGCGCAGTGTGCGGGTTCAAGTACTTTTCGCCGCAGGGCGCAAGCACTGTCTCCGTCAGGCTGCGCGGCAGCGGCACGGGGCAAATCGTGGTGTCGGACGGGTCGGCCACACTCGCCACGGTGCCCGTGTCCCCAGCGAAGGAGTGGACGGCATTTTCCGCGCCCTTCAAAACGCCCGGTCAGGTCTTTGCTCTCTACTTTCTCTTCCTCGGCGACGGAGCGATAGATATCCTCGATTTTACCCTCGCCTGAAAGTTGCGCGCCGTCGCGCGCAAAGAGCGGGCCGGAGTGCGCATACGCACTCCGGCCCGCTCGATATTTATCGCGTGCGTCGCGCCGCGCCCTTCATGCGGCCCTGTCCGCCTTTAAAACGAGCACGCCTTCGCAGCACAGCGAAAAAGCCGCGGCGGCTATGGCCGCGCCTATGCCCACGCCGTACGGCATCGCTCCCACGCAAGCCGGAATGAACAGCACGTACGCCGCGCATTTCGCGCCGCAGTCGGCTGCCGCCCACACCGTCGTTCTGCCGTCCGCAAGCGCAAGTTTTTTGTTGAAGAATATTTCGCACGAGCCCGCCAGCGGCGCCAGCGGCAAAAACGTCAGCGCGGCCTGCCAGCCGTTCAAACATTCAATGCCCCCGAGATATGCCGCAAGCACGGCAATTGCAACGTAGTATGCCGCGCTCCACAAAATTGCCCGCAGCGCGCACGCTCTGGCCCTGTTCATCCTTTTAACCTCCGTTCATTCAATTTATGCGCAACGCATTTTCAGCGGCTTGTTTTTTGCGTATATTTATGCGGCGGGGCAGAATGCCCCGCCGCAGCAAATTTGCGTCCGTCCGCGCTTTATGCGCCCTGCGCTTGCCCGTCGTAAGTGTATGCAACATTGGAATATTCCACCGTCATACCGCGGTTGACGAACAGGCATATATACATATGCTCCGTGTCCACGGCCGTGAAGTCGAAATCGGTATAAGTTTCGGTATAGGTGTTTTCGCCCTTTGTTACGGTTACGGTCACAACCTGCCCCAGCCTTACAATCTTCATTTCGTAAACATCGCCTGCCGCCGGAGCTGCAGTTTTATCGCCCTTTGTCAGGCTGGACTTATTGTCGCGGCTGAATATTGTGGTGCCGTCCATGATCATGCCGGCAGCAACAAAGTTGCTGTTTATGGCTTTGGAGTTGACGTCTACATATATATCGTCGCGCAGCATTATGCCGAAGCCCGCCTGATTGTTGCCCGCCGACTCGCCTATCGATTTAAGGGTAACTGTTGCGCTTATGGTAAAGTTATTGTCTTTGTCTACCTGCATGAACGCCGCGCCGAACCCGTCGCCGGCGTTTGCAAATTTACCGTTTGTTCCGCCGGGATTGGATACCGTTATTACATTATTGGCATACGTTGCGGAGAAGTTGGGGATCTTGTTGTCGCCGCCTATATCGCCCATGGCGGTTTTGTACCACACGCTCTGATTTTCGCCGGTGCCTATTGTGGCCACGGGGGTCAGCGCCGAAAGGTCGGGGGCGGTGAAGAGGGGTTTGCTATAGCTATTATTGATTGCGATCGACGGATCTGCGGGGGCAGTCGCCGTCGTTACGGCATGGGCCTTGAGCGGGCTGTCCGACTGCAGTATGGCCTGCGCAAATTCGTATGCCACCGCCTGCGCGCCGTACTTGTTTATGTGCGTATCGTCGCGGCCGGCAGGCTGCTTCGTCACGCCGTCGGCGGCAAGCTCGTATGTGGTATGCGCATGGTAGAGCGCGGCGGCCTCGTTGTCTTCAAGGTACAGCTCCTTCGTCAGCGTGGTCAGGTCCACAACCGTCGTGTCGGTGTCCTCGCCCAGCGCCTTTATCGCGGCCGCATAGTCGCCCTTGTCGGTCACGTGCACCTTCTCGCCGCTGTAGCTTGCCGACGAAGAATATCTCACTATGGGCGTGCACAGTATGGGCGTCGCGCCGGCGTCCTTGGCGAGTTTTACATAGTTTTCGTACAGAGTGTACTGGAAGGAGGGAGCCCCGTCGGTTCCCGTCGCCGTCTGATAGTCGGGCACGGGGTTAGTGTAGCGTGCCGCGTCGTCGTCCTTTTCGTCGTTGTGTCCGAAGCCTATTATCAGATAGTCGCCCTCGGCGATGGAGGTTTCAAGCGTGGTGTAGTTGCTCTCGGAAAGGAAGCTTAAGGAGCTTCTTCCCGACATCGCAAGATTTTCCACTTGTTCTTCCGTAACGTTGAAGTATTCGGCTATCTGCGTGCCGTAGCCGTAGCGGGGCATGTAATAATCGTCGGTGAACGAGCATACCGTCGAATCGCCCACAACATATATCTTGTTTTTCTCAGGCAGGGGGGTTGACGCGTCCGCAGCGGGGGGATCTTCCTCGTCGCCCGTGCCGGGGGGATCTTCCTCGTCGCCCGTGCCGGGAGTCTCTTCGTCGCCCGTGCCCGGGGTCTCCTCGTCGCCCGTGCCGGGATCTTCCTCACCCGTGCCGGGGGTCTCTTCGTCGTCCGTGCCGGGATCTTCCTCACCCGTGCCGGGGGTCTCTTCGTCGTCGGTCTGGTCGTTTTGCTGTCCGTCGCCAGTGTCTGCGTCGTCGTTGCCGCAGGCGGCCATCGCCACGCACGACAGTGCAACCGTCAGGCTTATGCCTGCGGCCAACAGTTTGCGCAAAAGATTGTGCTTTTTCATGTCCGTTCCCTCTCAAAAAAATTTTTTGCCGGCACAGGCAAAAAATTTTTGCCCCACTTCAAGCGGGGCCCTGTGCGGCGTTTTGATTATTGTATCAAAACGCCGCACATATGTCAATATAATATTGTTATAAAATTACTTATACTGTTACATGATTACAAAAAACTCCTGTAAGCAGTCTGCGCGCTGCCATTGGCTCGGATAAAGCAGGGGAGGGGCGTGCGCGATCGCGGACAACGCGCCTTGCGGAAAAAAGAATAAAACGGCCCGACATATAGTTATTTTTATCAATATCGAGCGGGTGGCGCGGGCCGGGCAGGACGCGCGCCCCGTCGGGCGGAGGGCGAGCGGCACTCGTCTGCCACAACATATTGTGGTCGCTTTTTGTTTGCAGACTATTGAGGGCGCTTCAAAAAAAATTTATAAAAATTTATAAAAAAACGCTTGCATTTTGCATTTATATTTGGTATATTATTTAAGCGTTACGGGAGCTTAGCTCAGTTGGGAGAGCAACTGCCCTACAAGCAGTGGGTCACAGGTTCGAGCCCTGTAGCTCCCACCATTAAAAATAGTGCGGATGAATATTTATGCGGGAATGGCTCAGTGGTAGAGCGTCACCTTGCCAAGGTGAATGTCGCGGGTTCGAATCTCGTTTCCCGCTCCACCAATTCAACCGCACTATTTTTTTATTTCCTGCGCGCAACAGCAGCCGGAGGGCTTGAGCACGCGGAAAACTTCACTTATAAAAAAGTGAAGCCCCGGCGCTATAGCCAAGAGGTAAGGCATGGGCCTGCAAAGCCCTGATTCCCCGGTTCAAATCCGGGTGGCGCCTCCAGCAAACGCAACGCGTGGCCGCGCACATATGTGCGCGGCCACGCTTATTTTAATGGTTTTGCGGCGCCGGAAACGATGCGCCCGCACAAGCTTGCGGCTTGTGCGGGCGCGGTTTGCAATTTTGTCAGTCGGCGTTGAGTTCGTCTTTTACGCTCTTGCCGGGTTTGAAAGCAGGCACCTTGCAGGCGGCTATTTCTATCTTCGCGCCGGTGGCGGGGTTCACGCCCGTCTTTGCCGCGCGCTCCCTGGTTTCAAACGTGCCGAAACCGGCTATCTGAAGCTTATCGCCCGTCGTCCATACTTCCTTAACGGTCGCCATAAAGGCGTCCAGGAATTTTTCCGCGTCGGCCTTCTTCAGTCCGGTGTCTTCGGTGATTTTTGCAATCAATTGACTTTTGTTCATGATTTTCCTCCTGTGAATTGCAAATTGACTGTATAAATAATACCACAAGCCGTAGCATAAGTCAATAGTATGGCGCATATTTCGCAAAAGGGTATAGTTAGGCAAACAGCCGGCCGTAATTCATTGACAAAATTTTGCAAAGGTGATATTCTATCAATTGCAATCGCGGAGCAATGTTTTGCCTTTGCCGCATGTCCGCAGCGTTAAAAGCGCGCGGCGGGCCGCATGACTGACGGCCGCGCTTACCTGCAATAATTGCAAAGCCCGCTGTTGCGGCGGAACAGGCCGGCGTGCGTCGCCTAAAGCTTCGTTTGCAGCCTTTCACCCTTCGGCAGACGGCAACTGCGCGGCGTTGTGCCTTCCTTTCGGCAAATACTGCGGTTTTGCGCAAAGTCCGGGCTTTTTTAAGGCTCTTTGGTCTTCGCCTTGCCGACGCTCTCTTTTTGCAACGTCCTCTCTTTTTTATCCCGCCGTGGCGCAATCGGCACACGCACAGGATTTAAAATTTTTGGCAGAAAGAAACTGACAAAAAATTCACAAAAAACTGAAAACTTCACAAAAATGCACGCTACTGTGGTGGAATCGGCAGACACAAGGGACTTAAAATCCCTCGGAGTAAAATCCGTATCGGTTCAAGTCCGATCAGTAGCACCATCGAAAAAGCGCTCATTTTGAGTGCTTTTTCGTCATTTTAGTGGCAAAAACGGACTTGAATAAGTCCGCGCGAGGACCAACGCCCGAAGCTATGCCGAGGGGACCCCTTCAGGGGTTTCGGCATATCACTAAATGAGAAACGGGAGAAATTCACAGCAATTTCTCCCGTTTTGTTATGTTTGGGAAGAGATTGGGTAGCGAATTTTTGCCGTATTTGCCAAAAAATCAGCGTTTTTTATTGATTTTGTTTGAACTTTACAATTCGTAGTCGATTTTGTTAATTTCTTGCAGAGCGTATTCCTCGGAATAGTCCGTGTAGCCTCTGTCCACACGGCTGGTCTTTACGTCCTGGTCGTACTCGTGTCCAACCCACTTCATTACAATTTCGGGGTTGCACCCGTACTCTTTCGCCCTGGTTATAAAGGTATAGCGCAGCTCATGAATGTGCCTGTCGGGGAAAATGCGCTTGAGCGCGTCTCTGATTGTGTACCTGCTGACCGCCTTTGCCTGTTCGAGGTCAATAAGTGGCATCACCCTTTTCATCATCGGCGAGAGGGGGATTTTTCTTATCACGTCTTTGCGCCCCTTTCTCGTCTTTTCCGAAACGCAGGTTATGTACTTGCCGTCGAATTCCATGCTGTCAATCTCACCCACGCGCATACCGGTGTAGAGAAGGAGCAGCAGGGCGGAGTTCCCCGCAAATTGCCTGTTCGCCGCGCAGAAGTCTATAATTTGCTTTTCCTCCGCCTTGGTGAAGGCGTTGCCCTTCTTGGCTTCGTAGTGCGTAAGCACGATTTTGCGCATTGGAGACTTAATGTCGTAGTCGTCGCAGATTACGTCAAACATTGCCGTCATCAGAACCTTAATCTTCTGTGCCGTGCGCATTTTACCTTCGTCGGTAAGTTCAAACAGGAATTCCTGTATTTCCTTACGCATTATCTCGTTGACGTGATACTTGCCGAACCTTGGCACGACGTGATAGTTGATTAGGTTACAATAGCTCTTGTAAGTCGTCTCTTTAACCGTCCGCCTCTTGATTTTCAGCCACTCGGCCACAAAATCTTTAAAGAGAGGGTAGTTGTGGTTTAACCTTTCGCGCTCGACCTCGGCAAACTTGTCCAGAAACTTGCGCTTCATGGTATTGAAGTCCTTGGACGCCACTTTGATGCAATATCCGTCGCGGCGGTACCTCGCCTGATAGTACCCGTCCTTGGTCACGCGGTAGGTTACAATCTTGTCGTTGATGGTAAATAATTTTTTTAAATAGTCGGGCATAGAATTTATCTCCTGTTTAGTAAATTTGATAAATTTGTCTGCGCCGACCCGTTTAAAATCAGCCTTCTTTTCTTCCTTCGCCGTAATGGTTTTCAGCCGTTCCAGCGTTATGCTCTCCGACGCGGCTTTGAGTATGAGGCGGGTCGCCTCGTCCCGTTCGCTCTCGTCGGGAACGTACTTTATTGCATTTAATATTTTCTCTAATTCTCTGTCTGTCATATACCTCCTTGTCGGTTAATTGTGCGTAAAATACTACCATACTTTTTCGTAAAAAGCAATAGGTCGCCGCAATTATTTCCCCCAATAATATTTAGATTTTTTATTCTGTGCCTCTTTTTGAGCTTCGGCAAGCTCCTTTTCGCGGTCGGCTTTCATCTCCTCTTCAATCTCGCGAAGGCGGGAGTGGTAGCCGCGCGTCTCCTCTGAAAATAAATAGGCAAGGGACGAGAGAAAGCTCTCAATTCCCTTGCCTATCCTGCGCTCTGAAAATAAAATGTTGCGCCTTAGTCGCCTGTCGTTGGCTTTGTGCTTGAAGCGCTCGCTGTATGTATAGGTGTTCTTGCGTATAAGCCGCGCCTGATTTAGCACAATGTCGCCCAGCCGCCTGTGGTAGTCCCATTGCAGCCGCTCGATTGTCTTTATCTCTTTGAGCTTAACATTGCCGCCGCTCAACGGGCCGTTCATGTAGTTGTCGTCAACCTTCAGCTTTTCCTTGTAGTACTTGCCCATAATGCCGGCGAGTTCCTTTCTCTTCTTGTCGAGCAGCTCTTCAAATTCCCAGTACTTGTCGTAAACTTTAATATCTGAGACGAGTACCTTCAGCACCACTTCGTCAATGCGTTCGCGGTAGGGTTTTACAGCTGCATTGCCGTATCTCCACACGCAGTCGTCCGGCAGCTCTTTTGCCAGCTTGCGCAATTCCCTTGCCGCCCTGTCGTGACGGTAGGCTGTCATGCCCTCCGTCGAGTAGGTAAATTGCCTTTCGGCTTCGTCTCTAACAGCTAAAAGCTCGTCGCTGATTGCAATGGCGTTGAGCCTCTCTGTCATGGCGGCGATGGCGTCAAACTTTATCTTGCCTTTGGCTCGGTATTTGTAGCCCGCCGCGCGCTGGTTCTTTATCTGCGGCTCCTTCTCCCAGAACACATAGTGAATATGCAGGTGCGCAGGTCGGTCGAGATGGAGAGAGCACATCAGGTCAACGTTGTCGGGGTCTAACCCCGCCTCTTTGAAGAACGGGCGGAAGGTGCGCCGCACGAGCTCTATGCACTTTTCGGGCGTGTCAATCTTTTCGGAATGTTCCTCGTCAAAGGAGATAAAGCCGTGCCAGATATTTTTCTCTCCGCTCTGTGCACGAAACTTCATGTCTGCAAGCTCGTCTTTAGAAATCATCCCGTCGCCGTTGAACACGCCCGTGGACTTTTGCAGATATTCCAGCACGGTTAACTGCTTTAAATGCTCGCCGCAGATTTTCCCTTCGCGCGTCATATATCTGTAAATGGTGTCGCCGTCGCCAGTCATCGTAAAAAAGGCGCGCTCCTTGGCGTGCTTGGCAATATCTTTTTCGGAAGAACCTTTCTTTAAATGGTGGGGAGTGTAGGCAATATCGAATATCACGGGTGCGGTGCTCATACTATCGCCTCAATATTAAAGGCGGGCAACCTTACGTTGCCCGCCTCTGAAATGCCACTATTATTTCCAACAGGCGAAAATGCAGTAAAACTGCATTTTTTTAGCCTGCTACAAGTTTGTTTTTCAAATACTCTCATTTTGTACTCGTTATTCCCTTTAAAAACTGTCATTTAACCTCCTTGTTTTCACCCTTGCGTGGTCTTGTAAAATCATCGAGATACATACACATAATATCGAACATTTCCATATTCTGAATTTCTCTTCGTTCGGCTATATATGTGTGCAAATCGCGTAAATCAACATCAGTGAACAGCGTGCTGCTCTTGTCCAGCGGCTTTTGTATGTTCGGGAAATCTTTATATATCTTAGAGAGGGTAACCCGCTCCTTTCTGCCGTTTGAAGATTTATTTTTGCTCTTGGTAAGTTCGCACTTCAACAGGTTGAAATAGCTGTCAATCTTGCTGCAATCCTTGTCCTTCACGCGGTTGCCGCCGAACATAAAGTCGCACATCCTTTTAATGAGCAGTCCCGCCTGCGCATCTTTTAAAGAGTAAAAAATGTTCGCATATACTTTCAAAAATGCAAAAGATTTATTCTTTCGCGCGGGCGCATTTTCCTTTTTCTGCTCCGTAAGCTCTTCGCTTATCAGCATTAAAATGCTTCCTGTCTTGTCCGTAGCATTGTCGTCGAGCGGTTCATCCGCAAACATAAAGCGGCACATCTTCTTTATGAACTGCCCTGCTTCGTCATCTGCAAATTCGCCGATAATATCGGCGTAAGTCAAGTAAAATCTGAATTTATTAATCATTATATTCCTCCTTGTTATTGTTTTTAAAATTCAGTTAATTGCCATATATTAGTGGGTTAATGCCCGTTATGGCGGTCTGATAGTTACTTTCATTATTGTTTCACCTCCTATTTTAGTGCAC
>CASDRK010000006.1 GCA_949283125.1 uncultured Clostridia bacterium | reverse complement strand
GGGTATAAGGTTGTTGTCCTGAAAGATAAATCCGCATACGCTGTTGCGGTATGCGTTCCGGTCGTGCTCTTTGAAATTTTTAAAACTCTTTCCCCTAAAAACGACGTCGCCGCCGTCAAAGTCGTCCAGTCCGCCCAAAATGTTCAAAAGCGTGCTCTTGCCGCTGCCGGACGGGCCGAGTATGAACACCATGCCCTTATCGGGCAGATCAAACGTTATCCCGTCCAGCGCTTCAACTTTGGCGCCGCGTCTGTGTTTATAAGTTTTGCTGACGTTTTCGATTTTGATCATCAGATAAGCACCCGGTTCAACTTTGATTATTTTATCATAAATTGACTATTTTGTCAATACCTGCGGCGAATGATTTTATTGACAAAACAAAAGTCCGGCGCCTGAAAGCGCCGGGATCAACGTGCGGGGTGTAAACATATATGTGAGTCTTCCGGCCCTGTTGGGGCGGCGGCATGTCGGGCGATACGGATTGGAACCGCGCCGGCCGGACTTGCGTCAGATCCCGGCTCATCCGCCCGACACTGCCTTAAGAATGAGACCGAACACGAAGGTGGCGAGTGCGCCGATAAAGCCAAGGCATATTTTATACGCCACGTCCTTCGCGCGCTGTCTCTTTTCTCGGCCGAAGTGCAGGCCGCTGTCCTTCAGCGTTATCACATACATTTTTTCGCCGGCGCGGCTGGAAGTTATAAGGTCGAAGTACCCGTCGTCGTGCAGATCGCTTATGGCTCTGTCCACGCCCTCGGCGTTGAATTTTTTCGCGTCAGGAAGAACTGAAAGTATCTCGGCCGTGGAGACGAGGCAGCCGTCCGTTCCGTCGCACAGACTGCATACGGCTTTCATCACCCGGCTCTCGTATTTAGAAAGCATGGCCGAATATCAACCCGCAGATAAAACTTCCTATCGCGCCGCCTGCCGCCGCGCCTATGGCCGCCGCGGCGGCAGGCGGAAATGCGCGTTTAACTTTTCTCTCCGCGGCGGGGGAGGAGGGCGCCGTATCTTCCGCCTGCGTGAACGGCCGTATGCACTTTATGCAAAACGCGTTTCCGCGGGCGTATTTCACTTCGATGTTGCCGAAGTTTGCAAGCTGTTTCAGCACGGCTTCCAACGTCTCGCGCGTGCGCGCGTCCTCGGGCAGCAGATCCATCAGTTCGTCTTCGTAAAAAATTCCGTACCCGTCGCCGGCGCATGAGCATATCTTGCCGCACACGGGCTTCAACAGTTCTTCCACACTAATGATTTTGCGGTAACCGGCTCAATATTATACCTGCCTTGCGGCAGGATAGGCCTTGCGGGCGGACGCCTTCGCGCGTCCGCCCGCAAGTGTTTCAGTTTGTCCTGTATTGCCGCATGGGGTCGGGGGCCACTATTATATTGCTCTGGTCGGTGTACGTCACAAATCCCGCATTGGATCTGGGCGGCTTTTTAACGTGCCGTCTCAACGTGTAGTCAACGGTGGCTCTGCCGCGTCCGCGCGCCTCGGAGTAGTGCGCGCATATAGCCGCCGCCTTCGCAATCACTTCGTCGGGCACTTTCCGCCCGTCGCTAACTATCCCCACGTGCGAAGAGTGGAATCTGTTCACGTGCAGCCATACGTCGTCGGGGGACAGGCTTTTAAGCAGCCTGTCGTTCTGCACGTTGTTTCTGCCGGCCAGCACTCTGAATCCGTCGATCTCGTACTCGCGCAGCGGCGCCGCTTCGGGCTGCCGCTTCTTTTGCCTGCCCTTCGCGGCGGGCGGCTTTAAAAGTCCGTCGGCTATCAGTTCTTCGTCTGTTTCTTTAAGGTCGTCCGTGCATTCCGCGGCGCATATGTGGGCGTCTATCGAGTTAAGGTATTCCAATCTCGCCGCAGTCTCTTCGCGCTGTACGCTCAAAAATTCCACCGTGCGCTTCATCTTGGCATACTTTTTATAATATTTCTGCGCATTCTGCGCAGGCGTCAGCTGTCTGTCCAGCGCTATCTCTATCTTGCGCGGCGTTTCGGAATAGTAGTCGTCGGCTTCAAAGCCGTCCATGCCGCGTTCAAGCCGGTATATGTTGGCGGTAATCAGCTCGCCTTTGAGCTTCACCTCGTCAGCGCACAGGCACTCCGCAAGCTTCGCGTCCGTCTGCGCAAGCCGCTTTTCTGCCTTCTTTACGGCCGCGCGCACCGCGCTCTCCGTTCTGCGCTTTGCGTCCTCGAACGCCTTTTTCGCGCACACAAAGTCGTAGTAGATTTGCTGCGCCTGCAGAATGTCGTCGCAGGGCAGGGCGTTCTCTCTCACCGTGCGCACCTTAAAGTCGTCCGGTTCGCCGTTGTCGCCGTATGTGACGCAGGGTGAGATCTCGTCGGAATTCACGTAGCCGAACACCTGCTCTGCCGTAGCTTTTCCGCCGAATCGTGCGCACATCTCCGCGGCGGTGGAGTAGGCTATGCCCTCCGCGGCGGCGCATATGAATTTTTCGTCCCGCGCCGTCCCGCCGAAAGCTTCCTCCAGCGCGGCAAGGTCGGTGGGGTCGGCCTTGCCCTGCGGCGGGGGCAGGGTGTACTTCGCGCCGGAAAACAGCACGCGCTTTGCATTCTCTTCTAAAGAGGTCTGCTTGAGCGCGCCCAATATGACGCCCTTTTCGACGAGTATGATGTTGGAGTATTTGCCCATTATCTCGCAGTAAAGCGTCATGTGCGCGGAGGAAAATTCCGAAAAGCAGTCCAGCTCCACGGCCACTATCCGCTCAAAGCCTATCTGTCTCACGTCGGTTATCAGCGCGTTCTGCAGGTGCTTGCGCAGCAGCATGCAAAAGTTGGGCGCGTTCTGCGGATTGGGCCGCTCGCCGCCGGCAAGGCTTATTCTGTTGTTTTTTGCCGAAGCCGAAATTTCAAGTTTAACCGAGCCCGAACGTGTGTATATAATTAAAGAGAGTTCGTCCCGCTCCGGCATGTTTATTCTTGAAATTTTTCCGCCGGTCAGCAGATTTTTAAGCCCGCGCGCGACGTGCCGCAAAGTGAATGCGTCCTGTGGCATTGCCCTGTTCCTCTCAACTGTGTTTTGCATGATTATAACGCAAAACCGGGCGAATGTAAATAAAAAAATTGGCCGCAATTTGCTCAAAGCGTTGTCAAAATGCTTTTCAAAATACTTTGCATGTGCTAAAATGTTAAAGTTGAAAATATTATTACCATAATTTAGGAGAACCAAAATGAAGTACACAACTGCGGCGGGCGAAAAGAGCACCGTAAAAGTAACCATCGACTTTTCCAAGGAGGAGTGGGAAGCAGCCATCGCCGAATCATACAAAAGGACGCGCGGCAAGTACGCCGTTCCCGGTTTCAGAAAGGGCAAGGCTCCCAAGGGCGTAGTCGAAAATTATTACGGCAAAGCTGTATTCTTCGACGAAGCATTCAACGTACTTTATTCCAGACATTATCCCGAGATCCTTGAAAAGGAGAGGGCGAATTTCACCGCCGTGGGCGAGCCCGAACTGTCCGTGGACGACCTTTCGGAGGAAAAAGTCACTCTCACGGCCGTCATCCCCGTCAAGCCTGACGTAAAGATAGGCGCGTATAAGGGTCTCGACATCAAAAAATACGAGTATTCCGTCTCCGAAGAGGAAGTTGCCAGGGAAGTGAACAAAATTCTCGACCGCGAGGCCAAGACCGTAGACGTCACCGACCGTCCCTGCGCCGTAGGCGACACCGTGAACATAAACTTCTCGGGCTCCGTCGACGGCGAAAAATTCCCCGGCGGCACCGCCGAAGGCTACGACCTCGTGCTCGGCTCCGGCTCCTTCATTCCCGGCTTCGAATCGCAGGTGGCCGGCATGAAGGTCGGCGAGGACAAGGACATAACCGTCCGCTTCCCCGCAGATTATCAGGCCGAAAATCTGCGCGACAAGGACGCGGTGTTTGCCATACATCTCAATTCCGTCAAGGGCAAGGAACTGCCCGAGCTGACCGATGAGTACGTCAAAAAGCACACCGGCAGCGAGAGCGTGGCCGACTACACCGCAAAGGTCAGGGAGCGTCTCGAAAAACAGGCTGCAAGCCGCGGCAGGGACGAAACAGAAAACGCCATCGTCGAGGCCATAAGCAAGACCGCCGGGTGCGAGATCCCTCAGGCCATGATCGAAAGCGAGACCGACAGGATGGTTCAGGATTTTTCCTACCGCCTGATGTATCAGGGTCTCAAGCTTGAAGATTACATCAAGTACATGGGTCAGACCATGGAACAGTTCCGCGCACAGTTTGCCGATCAGGCAAAATCGCGCGTGCTCTCCCAGCTCGTCATCGAAAAGATAATCAGGGAGGAGAAGATCTCCGCTTCGGCCGAAGAGGTTGACGCCAAGATCGCCGAACAGGCGGCGTCCGTCGGCAAAACTGCGGAGGAGTACAAAAAGAACATCGACCCCCGCCAGCAGGAATACATCACGAACGACATAGTCATCACCAAACTCTTCGCATTCCTTGAAGAGAACAACAACATGATCAAGTGATCTGACGCAGGATAAATTGCTGTAGCGGGGCGGCTTTAAAACTTAAAGTCCGCCCCGCCGTCATAAATAAAAGTTTATGTGCGGCAGACCCGCACATATGTGCCGACCAATCCCATTTGCGGCGCAGTTGAAGGTTTTTGGAGGTAAACAATCATGATAAGAGAAAAGAGCGCGCTCGTGCCCTATATCGTGGAGCAGACTTCGCGCGGCGAACGTTCGTACGACATCTATTCCAGACTTCTGGAGGACAGGATAATATTTTTGAGCGGCGAGATAGACGACGCCACCGCCAACACCGTTGTGGCCCAACTCATCTATCTGGAGGCAAAGGACCCTTCCAAGGATATCTCGCTCTACATCAACAGCCCGGGCGGCTCCGTCTCTGCCGGTCTCGCTATTTACGACACCATGAACTACGTCAAGTGCGACGTGTCCACAATATGCATAGGCATGGCGGCTTCCATGGGCGCGTTCCTTTTGTCCAGCGGGGCAAAGGGCAAGCGCTACGCCCTGCCCAACAGCGAAATCATGATACATCAGCCTCTCGGCGGGGCGCAGGGGCAGGCCAGCGACATAAAGATAGCCGCCGAGCACATCTTAAAGACCAAGGAAAAACTCAACAGAATCCTCGCGGAAAATTCCGGAAAGCCCGTGGAGACCATAGAAAGGGACACCGACAGGGACAATTTCCTCTCCGCGCAGGAAGCTTTGGACTACGGCCTCATCGACAAAGTATTTTATAAGAGATAATTGTTTTATAAAGGCCGCGTTCGGGGTAAAATATAACGGGAGGGGTATCCCTCACTCATAATGCGGGGCGCAGCCGCCCCAACGGAGATGCAATGAAAGATCAACACAGATACTGTTCGTTCTGCGGCAAGCCGGAAGACCTCGTCAGTCGGCTCATTTCCGGGCAGAACGGGGCATATATCTGCAACGAATGCGTAGAGATATGCCGCGATATGATAAAGGACACGGAGGAGCAGGAAGAAGCCGCCCCCGTGCCCTTGAAAAAACCCGCCGAAATAAAGGCGGAGCTGGATAAGTACATCGTCGGTCAGGACGAGGCAAAAAAGGTGCTGTCCGTCGCAGTGTACAACCACTACAAACGCATAAACAACCTCGGCAAAAAGGAGGAGAGCGACCTTGCCGACGTGGAGATAGAAAAGAGCAACATTCTCCTTCTCGGTCCCACCGGCTGCGGCAAGACGCTGCTCGCCCGCACGCTTGCAAAAATACTCAACGTGCCCTTCGCCACCACGGACGCGACCACGCTCACAGAGGCTGGTTATGTGGGCGAGGACGTGGAAAACATTCTTTTAAAGCTCATTCAGAACGCCGATTACGACATAGCAAAGGCCCAGCGCGGCATCATTTATATCGACGAGATAGACAAGATAGCCCGCAAGGGCGAAAACGTGTCCATCACGCGCGACGTGTCGGGCGAAGGCGTGCAGCAGGCGCTTTTGAAGATAATCGAAAGCACTGTGGCCAACGTTCCCCCTCAGGGCGGCAGAAAGCACCCCCAGCAGGAATGTCTGCGGATAGACACCACAAACATCCTCTTTATCTGCGGCGGCGCGTTCGTCGGGCTGGATAAGATAGTCCGCGCCCGCAGGGACACCACAACTCTCGGATTCGGCGGCGACGTGAAGAGCGACGACGGCGAAGGCGTATACGAAATGCTGGCCGAAGTAAAGCCGCAGGACCTCACAAAGTTCGGGCTCATTCCCGAATTTGTCGGCCGCGTGCCCATCGTCGTCGCACTGCATCCCCTCGACGAGGACGCTCTCGTCAACATCCTCACCCGGCCCAAAAACGCCATCATCAAGCAGTATCAGAAGCTCATCGCCCTCGACGGCGTAAAGCTTACGGTGGAGGAGGGCGCCGTGCGCGAGATAGCCAACACCGCCATCAAGCTCAAAACCGGCGCGCGCGGACTGAGGACGATAATCGAAAGTTTCATGACTTCTGTGATGTACAAGATCCCCTCCGAGCGCAACGTTGAGGAAGTTATCGTCACGCGCGACTGCATAGCCGGCAGGGCAGAACCCGTCATAGTATATAAAAAGTCGGCCTGACTTTAAGACGAGTTCCTCTGAAATTCAATATACCGCCGCATATGCGGCATTCAACGTGCAATTGCAGGGGGAAGGCTCAAGCGGCTTTTCCCCTGCGCCCGTTTAAAGCGCGCATTGCGCGCGCACATGTATTCAGGTGATTCAAATGGCAAACGAAAGACTTCAACTGCCCCTCGTCGCCCTGCGCGACAGGGTAATATACCCCAATATATCCGCCGGTTTCGACGCCGGCCGCACCGCCACGCTGTATGCGATCAAGTCGGCAACCGAAAACGACCGCATGGTGTTCGTCTGCGCGCAGATCGACGCGGCCAAGACCGAAATTTCGGCCGAAGACCTGTACGACGTCGGCACCGTCGCCCGCATCGAGCGCGTGGCGCCCATCTCCGGCGACAGGCTGCGCGTCACCTGCCGCGGGATCTGCCGCGCCCGCACGCTGTCCGTCTACGAGCAGGACGGCTCGCTCTTCGCCACGATAGAAAAGATGCCCGCAGAGCGCACCGACCCGGTCTTCGAGGAGGCGTACTTCCGCACGGCCAAGGGCATTCTGCACGACATATCCCAATCCGACGCCCGCTTTTCAAAGGAGGCCGCGCAGCAGCTTGACGGCTGTTCCGACCCCGAACAGTTCATCTATCTCGCCCTTGACGGACTGCGGCTCAAGTGCGACGTTCAGCAGTCCATATATTCCCGTCTGCGCCTCGTGGATATGTTCTCCGACCTCGACAAGCAGCTGAACGCCGAACTGGAGATCGCCCGTCTCGAGCGCAAGATACAGAGCGCCGTGCGCCAGAACATAGAAAAGAATCAGAAGGAATATTACCTGCGCGAACAGCTCAAGGCCATCCACACGGAGCTGGGCGACGACGAGGACGAAAAATCCGCTCTCGAGGAGAGGATAAAGGCCAAGCACATGCCCGCCGAAGTGGAGGAAAAGGCCCTCAAGGAACTTTCTCGCATGTCGCGCATGCAGTCGGCTTCGCCGGACTACAACGTGCTGCGCACCTATCTGGACTGGCTGCTCGACCTCGAGTGGGAAAAATCCACCGAGGACACCCCCGACCTTGCCGACGCGGTGAAGATATTGGAAGAGGACCACTACGGTCTGCAGAAAATAAAGGAGCGCATAACCGAATATCTCGCCGTGCTCAAGCTCACAAATTCTTTAAGCGCGCCCGTGCTCTGTTTCGTCGGGCCCCCGGGCGTGGGCAAAACTTCCATAGCCGCCTCCGTGGCGCGCGCGCTCGGCCGCAAGTTCGTGCGCATGTCGCTCGGCGGCGTCAGGGACGAATCGGAAATACGCGGCCACCGCAAAACATACGTCGGCGCCATGCCCGGCCGCATAATAAACGCGCTCAAAAACGCGGGCTCCGTCAATCCGGTATTTCTGTTGGACGAGATAGACAAGCTCTCCTCCGACCCTCTGCGCGGCGACCCGTCCAGCGCCCTTCTGGAGGTGCTTGACCCCGCGCAGAATTCCACCTTCCGCGACAGGTATCTGGAAGTCCCCTACGACCTTTCCAAAGTGCTGTTCATCACCACGGCAAATTCGGCCGAAACCATTCCCGAGCCGCTGCTCGACAGAATGGAGCTCATCCGCATCGAAGGCTACACGCAGGAGGAGAAGAGGGAGATAGCCGTGCGCTATCTGATACCCAAGCGCGCCGCGGCCAACGGCCTAAAGGAGGGCGACATTGTCTTTGAAGACGGCGGTATAGACGAAATAATACAGGGCTACACCCGCGAAGCGGGCGTGCGCGATCTCGAGCGCCGCATCGACGCGTGCTGCCGCAAGGCGGCCGTGGCCAAGGCGGGCGGCAGAAAGCGCAAAGTGCGCGTCGGCGCGCAGACGGTAAAGGATTTCCTCGGCCCGCGCCGCTACGAGCGCGACTCCATGCTCGACGCCGATCAGGTGGGCGCGGCCACAGGGCTTGCGTGGACGGCCGTCGGCGGAACGACGCTCACTATCGAAGTTTCCGCCATGCAGGGCAAGGGCGACGTGATGCTTACGGGCAAGCTGGGCGACGTGATGAAGGAGAGCGCACGCGCCGCGATAAGCTACATCCGCTCCAATTCCGACGAATACGGCATCCCGCCCGAAACCTTTGAAAATACCGATATCCACATTCACGTGCCCGAAGGCGCAACGCCCAAGGACGGGCCCAGCGCGGGCATAACCATGGCCACGGCCATACTTTCGGCCTTTACGCACAAACCCGTTAAGCGCTCCATAGCCATGACGGGCGAAATAACGCTGCGCGGTAAAGTCCTGCCCATCGGCGGGCTGAAGGAAAAGGCCCTCGCGGCCTACCGCATCGGCATCCACGACGTGATAATCCCCAAGGACAACGAAAAGGACGTGGAGGAGATGCCCGAAAGTATCCGTGCCGGCATACATTTCATTCCCGTCTCGGACGTGGACGACGTGTTCCGCACGGCAATAGTAAACTTATGAAGATAACGAAAGCCGAATTCATCACCAGCGCGGCGCGCAAGGATCAGTTCCTCGCGCCCGAAAAGCCCGTCATAGCCGTCTGCGGCCGCTCCAACGTCGGCAAGAGCAGTTTTATAAACGCGCTTGCCGGCAGAAAAAAACTTGCGCGCGTCTCCGGCCAGCCCGGCCGCACGCGCCTTGTAAATTACTTCGATTTCGGCGCCTTTATGCTCGCCGATCTGCCGGGCTATGGTTTTGCGCGCGTCAGCAAGGCCGAAAAGGCCGCATGGGGCAGACTGCTCGAAGATTTCTTTGCGGCCGGGGCCAACATTTCTCACGTATTCGCTCTCTGCGACATCCGCCACGAACCCACCGCCGACGACAAAACGATGGTGCAGTATCTGTATTACAACCTCATTCCGTTCACCGTCGTGGCTACAAAGGCGGACAAGCTTTCGCGCGCGCAGGCCGACAGAAGTTTGACCGCCATAGCCGCCGCCTACAAGTGCGGCCGCGGCGACGTGGTGCCCGTCTCCTCGCTCACTCGCGTCGGGTTCGACAGAGTGCTGTCCCTGCTCGACGACATAGTCGCCGCGGCCGCGGCGCGGACGGAGTCGGAAGAATCCGATTGAATTGCGCTCCGCGCCTGCGCTGCCGGCTTTTTGCAGGCGCGGAGTTTCAGCGTTTCCCTTCGGCGCGGTCGGTTTTCAAGGTGAAAATGCCCGGCGGATGTGCGTTGATTCAATGATATATGCGGGGCAATTACATCTGCCTGTCGATTCCGGCGCATGTGCCGATAGTGATGATGGAGGCGCTGGCATCCGGCATGCGGCGGCGCCGGCCGTTCTCTCTCGCCGTCGGCGGCAACAGGCGGGCAGCGTGCGCGTCAAGCCGTCTTTTATTTTATCGCTCTCTTGTGTTGTGTATTATCCGGCCGCATTCCGTGACGGCAAAGTCTGCTTTTTGTATGATTTTGAGTATTGAATAATTTTTGCGCCCGCACGGCTCATGTCCCCGTGCGGGCGCAAAAATTTTCCAGTGTGTCGAATGTGTATCCGCCGCCGCGGAAGTGACGTATAATATCCTTCAGCGCCGCGGCCGTGGCAATTTTGTCGGTGGAATCGTGGCACAGCAAAATCACCTGCCGTTTGCCGGCCGCCGTGGTCTTTGCCGCGTCTGCAAGGCTTGCCGGGTCGGGGTGCGGCAACTCCGCGTCCATGCACGACGCGTTCCAGTCAAAGAACTCATAGCCCGCCGCCCGCACGGCTGCCGTAAGCCCTTCCGCCCTGCCGTAGCTTCCGCCGGGGAAGCGGTACAGCCCGCTTCTTTTACCCGTTATGCTCTCTATAACGTCGTTGCATCTTTCCATGTCCTCTGCGAGGGCGGCGGGGGAGCCGTAAATTTTCGAGTATTCGTGCGAGTAGCTGTGCACGCCTATCGCGTGCCCCTCGTCAAAGGCGCGCCGCACTATGCCTTCGCGCCCCTTCGCGCTCTTGCCCACTATGAAAAAAGTGGCCTTTACCCCTTCGTCTTTTAAAGTGTCCAAAACGCACGGCGTCACCCTGTCGCTCGGCCCGTCGTCAAACGTCAGATATACGCATCTCGTCTCGTCGGCCCGGCCTATCTGTATTTTCGGCCGGTTATACAGCGCGAAGTAATGCATTAGTATTGCCGAAAAAATCATCATAAAGGCGGTAAACGCGCCCATCTTTTTGTTCATGTCCTTATTTTGCGCACATTTCCAAAAAATACAAATCCGCAGTCGGTAAAATTGCGGAACGGCGCGTCATTTTTTCAGCTGCTGCGGCTGCATCGTCCCTCTCGTGCGGGGAAAAGCAACGGGCAAAGCCGCGCACGCGACGCGCCCGGCAACCCCACAACTTACCGCGGCAAGACGGCAACGTGGGTGCGCGGCAGAAAGCTTGCTTTGTATATCCATCGCACAGATATACAGGGCAATATAATCGCCATACTTGACAGTGACGGCGATGTGGTGGTAGAATATAAGTACGATGCATGGGGTAATCAGCTTGCAACGGGCAACTCTACGCTTGCCAGCATTAACCCATTCAGGTACAGAAGTTACTATTTTGATACCGAAACAGGCTTATACTACCTGCAAACGCGCTATTACGACCCCGAAACCGGCAGATTTTTAAATTTAGACAGTCTCGACTACTCCGACCCCGAAACCATAAACGGTCTCAACCTGTATGCATACTGCGGCAATAATCCCATAATGAATGTCGACCTTTGGGGTACATCATGGAACTCTTTTTGGAATAGCGTAGGGAATTGGTTAAATAAAGCAGGTAACGCTATAAAAGATTTCTTTGTTGAAGATGTTTATGGAGAAGTTATAAAACCTGCTATTGATTGGGTTAGTGATGTTGCTGCTCCCACTGTTTCAAACTTCTTTTCAGATACAATACCAGACTTTTTCGTAAATACTTTTTGGAATGATTGGATAGTAGATAAAACATGGAACCAGTTTATTGTAGGAACAGTTTGGAATAAAGGTTTGGTTCCTGCTTGGAATTGGGTTTCTAATAACTGGCAAAGTCTGATTGATGGAATTTCAGGTGTTTTCAGTATTGGTAGCGGATTTGTTGGAATATTAAGCGCAATTGGTGTAGTAAGTATTCCTGTGGCAGGTCAAATTATATTGGGGGTAGTTTCGGTAGGGTTTGGAATTTATAGTATTGGCCGAATATTTAAATGGTGGTAGGAGGATAAATTTATGAAAATTGTGAAAATTTTAATAGTCTTATTTTACCTTGTTTCTATAATAACTATACCTATATCTTTTTTTAATATAGATGGAAAAATTATTATTGGCCTTATAGGGTATATTACTTTATTAGTTGGCGGTGTGCTTACTATTATTAGAACCTGTATATTAAGAAGAGATAAAAAGAAGCAAGAAAATAATAGCACAATTGATAAATGATATTTGAATGATTATCGGCAATGTTGCAGTAGCATCGATAAAGACGGCGTAGTTTTTTGGCTGCGCCGTCTTTGCGTTAAAGGTTGCAGGGGAATATCATAGCTCTTATTGACAATAACGGCAACACCGTGGTAGAATATAAGTACGATGCATGGGGCAACCATAAGGTTGTAGACGCCAATGGCAACGAGATAACAAGTTCAACCCATATCGGCAACCTCAATCCCTTCCGTTATCGCGGCTATTACTATGATGTTGAAACGGGATTATACTTCTTAAAATCCCGCTACTACGACCCCGAAGTCGGCAGATTCCTCAATATGGACAGCATTATTTTTGCTGACAATTGCGAGACGAACGGCATTAATTTATACGCTTATTGCTTGAATAATCCTGTAAATTATATCGACCCTTTCGGAAAATTTGTGATATTATCGACAACTGCTGCGATAGGGTTATTGTGTGCATGCTTATTTGCAATCTTTGTTTCACCTATTGTAGTGGACGCTGCGGGAGATCTTGCCGAATCAATAGTTGATAGTGTTGAGTCAATAAATATTCCGGATGTCTCTAATGTTCTCGATATTGCTGATATAAATGTTGATAATGATTCTGCTATTGATGATGATTTACCCGTTCAGTCAGAGGCAAAGCAGTCAATTATTAGCAGTTATACTTTTGATCAGATACTTTCAAAGCAGAAATATAAACCTAAAAGAAGAGCGGCACGAATAAGAGCAAAGTCCAAAAAGGATGCTGAAGAAAGAGCGCGGAGACGTGGTGGTGGACGAACACCACGTTTTCATAAGGGCAAATTTAATAAAGATGGAAAATGGGTAGGCCCTCATTTTCATCCTAATGTAAATAAAAACAGCCCTTATTATCATGATCACTATTTTTATATTATTATGCTTTTATTATTTGGAGATTGGGAAAATGACAAGTATAGCAATTGAAGAGCAATTTGTTAAGAATTTTATATTAAAAGACAAAGTCAAAAGAATTTGTTGTGAGCTTGCATCAAATAAAAAGAGGGACGAAGCAATTCAGAAGATACCTTGTTTATTGGATAGTAAGTACGTTGTTTTTTCCGGTAAAATTTCGAATGGTAAATTTATAGAAATAGTAAAAAAATATGATTGTTTGCAGGCAAAGTGTAACATTATAAGCGATGATGCCGATGATGGCGGGTATTTACTTTTAGATGAAGCCATCAATAAACTAATGATTGCAACCGGCGTGTTTATTGCATTTACAGATAAACTTGCTATTATTAAGGATGAGTATGTTTCTGGTGCCTTTTCCGTTTGTATTTTATACAAAAGATAATTTTCCTGCTGTTTTAGGAGGGTGTTCTTTTTGCTATTTGATTTAGAGGAGGATAGATATTAACAATGTTTGATGTTCGCGGATTAAATAGCAATGAAACATATTGTTGTAAGCCCAATGAAGTTAAGGCAATTTTTAAAAATGATAAAATTGATATTTGGTTTGGTACTCAAATTAGCAGAGATCCTATTAAAAATAGCGTAGACTACTGTTTAAATAAAAAGAATAAAGGTATAGCCGTTGCTGTTATCAGAGCATTCAGACCCTATATGAGTAGGTTTGGATGGGAAGAATATTCTCGCGTAAAATTTTTTATTTTAAGTAAAAGTATGTATTCTGAGAAGTTGCAAGGTGAATTCGAGCAGAATATTTTGCCGCTTATGAAATTGTTTTATGATAAACATAAAAATGATGACGGTACAGATGAAAACGCCGGAGCAGCCAAATTGGTAATATATATTGAAAACGGTAAATTTATTTTGGATGAAATGAGAACAGTGATGGAGTGATTGTGCAGTTTTATCAGAAATTTCAAATAGTACCTCACACAAAGCTATCAATGGTGTTTTTTCAAATACGCTTAGTTTTGATGTAGGTTTGTTGAAGGAGGTATTTTAACTTGTTAAACAAAAAGGTTTTTCACAAAAGGACTGCGTTAATATTTATATCAATATTGACGTGTCTGACCGTTGTGTTATTTCTTGCTTTATTGTCTTTATATTATTTATCAATTTTAGGTATAGGATATTTGTTTATACCACTGTTTTTAATTTTGTTAGAAATACTTACATTGTTTATTGTTTTTTCTCAGTTAACCAATCTTTTCCCGCTCAATACTTTAAGTGATGATACATATAAGAATATAAAAAGTCAATATTTGAAAGATAAAAATGTTGTATTGCATATTTTTGAAAGGGAGGCAGGTAAATGGTATGTGGATGAAAATTTCTATTTTAATATGAAAGGTTATATTTTTCCTAAAAAATATATATGCAGCTATTTTATTAGGAATATCCACTATCCTATAATTAACAAAAATAAATTCAAGTTGGCTAAGCTGTTCAGGTCATTAAAAACCGAAGATTATGAAAATTTTTATATTTACTTTCATAGTTTTAATAAAGTTAAAAAGTGTATTATTGTAAAGAATAGCAAGACAAAACTGATTCCGCTGAATGATTTGATAATTCTTTCTAGATTTTATTTAGACGTACTGAATTTGCATAACAAAGAAATTGTGTCATATGTATCTATTGGTGAGGATTTTTATAATTCATTAAAAAAATAGATATATTTATAAAAGCATGGATTATTATTGTATCATTATAAAGAACTCTCATGTAGAGCTTTTTTGTTAACCAAAAAATGTTTATTAAATTATGTTTGATAATATCAGTAAGGAAAAATTAAGGAATATAATATTGTTTAAATATTGTTTTCAGTTAATTATTTTCCCTATAATTTTTGGACTAATTGCCATGCTTGTTGCGTTTTTCACGATGCTTATTGTATTTGATTTGAAATATAGCGTTAACATGCTTTTCGGAAAAAGTGTTTTGTTTGGAATAGAATTTGATTCATGGTGGTACTGTTTTGCATTATCAGGCTTCATAAATCTGAGCAACATTCTATCTGTAGTACCCTTCTTTAAGTTGATTGCCGATAGCTTATCAAAGGATAACGTTCAGACATCAGAGATAGAATTCACAAAGATAGTGCCCATGTATGAGCTGCAGTGTATCAGACAATCCAAAAGATTTATGTGCGATACTTTCTCCCGCAAGAAGAACGAAGAGGCTTTTATATACGATCAAAACAATAAAAAATACCGCTTTTTCTGGAATGAGAAATACGGCAGTATAGAGGAATTGAAAAAGCTTGCCTCCGCAAAAACCTTAAAAATATCCTACTTTAAACATTCAAGAATAATTTTTGATTGTCAAATTATAAGTGAAGCAGAGCCTTTCGGCGATATGCTCCACAAAGAATAGCAAAACAAATGCGAGGTCTGCGGCAATATTTTGCCGCAGACCTCGTGAAATTTTAGTCTAAAATCAAGTAAAAATCAAGTTGGTAAGTTTATAAATACTTCTCCGGCTTTATTTTTTTGTTTATATTTGAAATTTTTTTTTGCCGTACAGTAGTGTGAATAGTTCACCCTTACGGGTATTTGAATAAAAAATATTGGATAATACTGTTATTACCTCACCTATTTAAGAGGAAATAATATGTCTCTTCCGATATTTGCTTACCGACTAAAGGAATTAATGCTGTTAAACGGCTTAAATAATCACAAATTATCCAAAGAAATATTCATAGTAAAATAATGTTGACTTTTTGCTATAAAATTCAACATCGGAAAAAAATCGGACGTTGAACTCAGTTCAACATGGGCAATGAATGTTGAACTGATGTTGAACCGGAGGCTCATTCAACCCTATGGTCGTGAATAAATGAATAAAAGTGGTTTTGGAAAATTTCCAAAACCACTTTATTTTGTTATTGAATTGAGTTAAAACACAATATCTTGTGTGCCTTATTTGCTCATGCCTTCCTGAATTGCAACAGCAACGGCAACGGTTGCGCCGACCATGGGGTTGTTGCCCATGCCGATGAGACCCATCATTTCCACATGGGCGGGAACGGAGGAGGAACCTGCAAACTGCGCGTCGGAGTGCATTCTGCCCATCGTGTCGGTCATGCCGTAGCTTGCGGGGCCGGCCGCCATGTTGTCGGGATGAAGCGTTCTGCCCGTGCCGCCGCCGGACGCAACGGAGAAGTATTTAACGTTGTTTTCGTTGCACCACTTTTTGTACGTGCCGGCAACGGGATGCTGGAAGCGCGTGGGGTTAGTGGAATTGCCTGTGATGGAGACCGAAACGTTTTCAAGCTTCATTATGGCAACGCCTTCGGGCACGCTGTCGGCACCGTAGCACTTCACCTTTGCGCGGGCGCCGTCGGAGAAAGCGACGGTGTCTACTACTTTGACGGTTTCGGTGTAGGGGTCGAACTGCGTTTTTACGTACGTGAAGCCGTTGATTCTCGATATGATGTAAGCGGCGTCCTTGCCGAGACCGTTGAGTATGACGCGCAGCGGCTTTACGCGCACCTTGTTCGCGTTTTCGGCTATTTTGATCGCGCCTTCGGCTGCGGCAAAGCTTTCGTGTCCGGCGAGGAAGCAGAAGCAGTCGGTCTCTTCGGAAAGGAGCATCGCGCCCAGATTGCCGTGGCCGAGACCTACTTTTCTGTTTTCGGCAACCGAGCCGGGTATGCAGAAGCTCTGCAGGCCTATGCCGATCGCGGCGGCCGCGTCGGCGGCCTTTGCGCAACCCTTTTTGATGGCTATGGCGGCGCCGACGGTGTAGGCCCATACGGCGTTATCGAAGCAGATGGGCTGGGTGCCGCGCACTATTTTTTCACAATCCACGCCCTTGGAAAGAGCAATTTCTTTGCATTCTTCAATGGACTTAATGCCGTATTCTTTGAGCACGCCGAGAATTTTGGCCTCTCTTCTTTCAAATCCTTCAAACAGTGCCATGATAATCAGTCAACCTCCTTGTCGTTTCTGGGGTCGATGTGCTTGACCGCACCCTGTTCCTTTGTGTATCTGCCGTAAGTGCCTATCGCCTTTTCGTATGCCTCGTTTGGCGTCATGCCCTTCTTTATGAAGTCGGTCATCTTGCCCAGAGATACGAACTTGTATCCGCAAACTTCGTTGTTCTTGTCCAGCGCCATGGAAATGACGTAGCCTTCGGCCATCTCCAGATATCTGACGCCCTTTGCGGCCGTGCCGTACATGGTGCCCACCTGCGAGCGCAGGCCCTTGCCGAGGTCCTCCAGTCCGGCGCCCACGGGCAGACCGTCGTCGGAGAAGGCGGACTGCGTCCTGCCGTAAACTATCTGAAGGAACAATTCCCTCATGGCGGTGTTGATTGCGTCGCACACAAGGTCGGTGTTAAGGGCTTCGAGAATGGTTTTGTGAGGCAGGATCTCCGCGGCCATGGCGGCGGAGTGGGTCATGCCGGAGCAGCCTATGGTCTCCACGAGCGCTTCCTGAATGACGCCGTCCTTCACGTTGAGCGTAAGTTTGCAGGCGCCCTGCTGGGGAGCGCACCAACCGACGCCGTGGGTAAGACCTTTGATGTCCTTGATTTCCTTTGCCTGGATCCACTGTCCCTCTTCGGGGATGGGGGCGGGGCCGTGTTCGAACTTGCCCGAAACGCCTTTGGCAACGCAAATCATGTTTTCAACGTCTTTTGAATATTGCATTACAGTTCCTCCAAAAAATTTTAATGTCCGCCTTTTGCGGCGGTGCATATGAAAGGTTGCTTAAGTACCTTTAAAATTATAGCACAGCCGGCGCTTTAAGGCAATTATATTTCATAAAAAATTCTTCCGCCGACCCCAAAAAATATGCTTTGCCGCGCTAAAATTTTTAAGGTGCAAAAAAGTGTTTACAAGTTTGCGTTTTGTATTATAATATTATGTGTAATAATACGGCCTGCCGCGGCAAGCGGCGCCGTTATCGGAGCGGTAATGTCACTCATCTGTCAGCAATGCAAAAAACGTCCGGCAACGGTGAATTTCATCGATACCGTCGGCGGAGAAAAAGTGGCTCTGCACCTGTGCGAGCAGTGCTATAAATATAAGTACGGCGAATTTGAAAGCGTGATGTCGGACGCTATCCTCAGCGGTCTTCTCGGCGAAGCCGCGCCCGCGAAGAACAAGGTTTGCAGGGTGTGCGGCATGCGCTTTGAAGAGTACGAGCGCACGGGTCTTCTGGGCTGTTCCAGCTGTTACGACGTGTTCAAGGACGAGCTCATGCCTTCCATTGAGCGCATACAGGGCAAGACGCGCCACGTCGGCAAGGAGGGAGGGGATCACTCCGCCGAGCACGATCTCCGCCTGCGCTTAAAGGCTTTGCAGGAACAGCTCGAAGCCGCGCTCGCCCGCGGCGACTATCCGTCGGCAAGCCGGCTCAACAGACAGATGACCGCCATAAAAAACGCAATGAACGGAGGTGCGAATGGCTGACAATTCTTCAATGTCTACCGTCGTGGCTTCGTCGCGCATAAGGCTCGCCCGCAACCTCAACGGCTATCCCTTTCCCTCCCGCCTTAAGGGCGACAAGCAGGCAAAGGAGATAATCCGCGCCGTGTCGTCGGCCATAAACAAGGTGGACGAGTTCAGACTGTACTACATGGACGGCATACCCGAGGAGGAGGCTTTAAACCTCGTCGAAAATCATCTTGTCAGTCCGCTGCTTTTAAAGCGCCCCCGCTGTTCCGCCGCGCTCATAAACGAAAAGCGCAACGTGTCCATAATGATAAACGAGGAAGACCACCTGCGCGAACAGTGCATCGAAAAGGGCTACGCCCTGCGCGAAGCCTATGCTACCATGTCCCGCAAGGACAACGCCATGGCCCGCTCTCTGCAGTTTGCTTACGACGAACAGCTCGGCTATCTCACCGCCTGCCCCACCAATCTGGGCACCGGGCTCAGGGCGTCCGTAATGCTCTTTCTGCCCGCGCTCACCATGTCCGGACTCATGCCCCGCGTCATTCGTTCGGCCAACCGGCTAGGTCTCACCGTGCGCGGCATGTACGGCGAGGGCAGTCAGGCCGAAGGCTACATGTACCAGCTGTCCAACGAGGTCACGCTGGGCGTGACGGAGGAGGAGATACTCTTTCAGGTCGAGCAGGTCGCGGGCCGCGTGGCCGACATGGAGCACAGCGAGCGGGCAAAACTGCGCACGGGCGAGCGCGCCATGGCGGTAAAGGACGCCTGCCTGCGCGCCTGCGGCATTCTGTCCAACTGCGCGCTGATGTCCGGCGAGGAGATGGAGAGGCTGTGCGCCGAACTCAAGCTCGGCATATGTCTGGGCTATGTGTCCGCCGAAGGCGTGGGCTGGGTGGACGATCTGATAATAAAGATGAAGCCCTCCAACCTCACGCTGTCTGCCGACCGCAGGCTCACCGCCGCCGAGCGCGACCAATACCGCGCCGAGTACGTTTCGCGGCGCGTCCGCGAATCCGCAAAACCTATCTGACCCGCGTTAAACGGCATATATGTGCCTCCCTGCGCTTTTATCAGGCGGCCCGCAGCCTTTGCCTGCACGGCCAAAATTTTCCGAGGAGAAACTACATTATGGATATGAACAGGTTCTCGTACAATCTTCAGGTTGTCGTGGCGCGCTCGCGCGAGATCGCCGACAACATGGGCACAAGCTATATCGGCAGCGAACATCTCGTTTATGCCATGCTCGTCACCACCGACTGCACCGCCTGCGCTCTGCTTAAGGCTTCCGGCGTGTCCGAGGAAGGTTTCAGGCGCTATCTTCTCAATTCCGCCGACCGCAATTCCTCCATATCCGGTTACACGCCCCGCACCAAGCACATGTTCGAGCGCGCGGTCGACCTTGCCGTGGAGTACGGCGGCGACGATTCGCTCGCCGGGACCGAACATCTCCTTCACGCGGTGATGGAGTCGCCGGAGTGTCTCGCCATGCGCATACTCCGCGCGCTGGGCGTGAACATGAGCATGCTTGCGTCCCGGCTCGAAATGACGCTCAACGGCGCGTTCGACGGCGGCGACGACGAGGGCGACGAGGACGTCATCGCGTCCGTGCCGCTGTGGATATTCGAAGAATCGTCCGCGCACTCCGCCCGCGCTAAAAAGGCGCAGGCCAAGTCCGAGCGTTCCGAAGGCATAAATCCCGAGCTGGCCCAGTACGGCACCAACCTCACGCAGAAGGCGCGCGAGGGCAGGACCGATCCCGTCATCGGGCGCAAAAAGGAGATAGACAAAATAATCCAGGTGCTCTCCCGCAGGACAAAAAACAACCCCGTGCTGATAGGCGAGCCGGGCGTGGGCAAGTCGGCCGTGGTCGAAGGCCTCGCGCAGGCCATAGTCGGCAATCAGGTGCCCGATCTTCTTAAGGGCAAAATAGTTTTCTCGCTCGATCTGGCCAGCATGGTGGCGGGCTCCAAATACCGCGGCGACTTTGAGGAGCGCCTTAAAAACGCCATAAATTCCGTAAAGGAAAACGGCAATATAATACTTTTCATCGACGAAATACACAACCTCGTCGGCGCGGGTTCCACTTCGGAAGGCAACATGGACGCGGCCAATATACTCAAGCCCATGCTCGCCCGCGGCGAACTTCAGACCATAGGCGCCACCACGCTGGAGGAATACCGCAAATATATCGAAAAGGACGCCGCTCTGGAGCGCCGCTTCACGCCCGTTCAGGTGGAGGAGCCCACCGTGGAGGACACGGTGGAGATACTGCGCGGTCTGCGCGACAAGTACGAAGCCCACCACAAAGTGGTGATAACCGACGAGGCGATAATAGCGGCCGCCACCCTCTCCGACAGATACATCACCGACAGATACCTGCCCGACAAGGCCATCGACCTCATCGACGAGGCCGCTTCGCGCGCAAGGCTCGACAGCTACAACGCCCCCGCGGAGATAAAGGAGCTGGAGGAAAAACTCAAAAGGCTCAACGCCGAAAAGACAAAGGCCGCCCGCGGCGAAAACTACTCTCAGGCGCAAAAGCTCGTGGACGAGATCAACGCCGTACAGGCAAAGATAAAGTCGCTCGACAGCGAGTGGAAGGAGGGCGTGCACGCCAGCGCGCCGCAGATAGGCAGCGAGGAGATCGCAAGGATAGTCAGCTCGTGGACGGGCGTGCCCGTCGTCAGGCTCACCGAGCAGGAGAGTGAAAAACTTCTGCACCTCGAAGAAAATCTGCACAGGCGCATCATAGGTCAGGACGAGGCCGTCTCGGCCGTGTCCCGCGCGATACGCCGCGCCCGCGCCGGCCTCAACGAGGCGAATAAGCCCATAGGCTCGTTCATCTTCGTCGGCCCCACCGGCGTCGGCAAAACCGACCTTGCCAAGGCGCTTGCCGAAACCATGTTCGGCGACGAAAAACTGATGATCAGACTGGATATGTCCGAATTCATGGAAAAGCACACCGTGTCCAAACTCATCGGCGCGCCCCCGGGATATGTCGGCTACGACGACAACAACGGCGGGCAGCTCACCGAGCGCGTGCGCCGCAAACCCTATTCCGTCGTGCTCTTCGACGAGATAGAAAAGGCCCATCCCGACGTGTTCAACGTCCTGCTGCAGATACTCGACGACGGCCGGCTCACCGACAGCAAGGGCAGGGTGATAAACTTTAAAAATACAATAATAATCATGACGTCCAACGTCGGCGCGGGACAGATAAAAAAGATGGGCGCCCTCGGCTTTGCTGGCAGCGACGCCGACGACGGCTACGACAATATGAAGGACAACATAATGGAGGCTCTCCGCCAGTCCTTCAAGCCCGAATTCCTGAACAGGCTGGACGACATAATAATCTTCCGCAAGCTCAGCAAGGACGAAACGGGCCGCATCTGCTACAAGATAGTGGAAGGTCTCCGCGCGCGTCTGAAGGACAGGAACATCGCCATCGAACTCACCCCGGCCGCCATGGATAAGCTGATAGACGAGGGCTACAGCGACGAATACGGCGCCCGCCCCTTAAGGCGCGTGGTCCAGCGCCGCATAGAGGACAGGCTGTCCGACGAGATACTCGCCGGCCGCATACTGCGCGGCGAAAAGGTCACCGTGGACGTAAAGGACGGCGATTTCGTCTTTGCCTCGGCCAAAGTCGCGGAGGACTGACGGCGCGTTGGCTACGGCATATTGCCCGCCCAAACTGCATTTGCATTTTATTCCGCCGGTGCGCGGGGCGCAGAAAGCGCCCCGCGCACCGCATTTTTTTGCCCCCGGCGAATGTAAATTTTTTTCGACATATATTGACAGCATGTATAATATTTTGCTATAATCTGAAAAGAATACATATCGTTTCAGCGGAGAATAAAGAGTATGATAAAAGTAGTTCAGATTTCGGGCAAGCGCGACAAAAAGAAATTTTTCAAATTTCTGATAGACCTCTACAGGGGAAACCCCCACGCCGCGCCCAACCTGTATGCGGACGAGTTTGCGGAATTCGACCCCAACGTCAACGACGCCTTCCGCTTTGCCGACTGCAAAATGTTTCTCGCCTACAAGGACGGCAAAATTGCCGGCAGGATCGCCGGCATCTGGCACCGCGGCGCCAACGAAAAGACCGGTCTTAAGCAGCTGCGCTTCACCAGATTCGACGTCATCGACGATTTCGAGGTGACCAAAGCGCTGTTCGCGAAGCTGTTCGACTGGGCGCGCGAACTGGGCATGGACGAGATAATAGGCCCCATATCCTTCTCCGACCTCAACGAGGAGGGCATGCTCATCGAAGGCTTCGACAAGGACAGCACGTATATCGAAATATACAACTACCCCTACTATGTAGAACACATGCAAAAACTGGGCGCGTATAAGGTTGTGGACTGGAACTGCTACCGCATGTCCGTCCCCGAAAGCGTCGATCCCCGGCTGGCCCGTCTCGCCGAAACCATTAAAAAGCGCGGCGGCTACGAGGTGCTGGATGTAAAGACGCTGATGAAGAAGGACAAAAGGGCGCTGGATCGCTACGTGATGGAGTGTCTCGACGTGCTGGACGAAAGCTTTTCCCATCTGTACGGGACAAGCCCGCTCAACGAAAAGCAGAAGAGGAGGGAGATGAACACCATCTATCAGGTGCTCGTCCCCGAATTTGCGGCCGTGATACTCAAGGACGATCACGTCGTCTCCTACGGCTTCGTCATGCCGTCCATGCTCGAAGTGCTGCAAAAGGCAAGGGGCAGCATAGTACCCTTCGGCATAATCCCCTATATCCGCGCCATGAAGAGGTGCGAAGTGGCCGACATGATGTCCATAGGCGTGCGGCACGATCACGCGAACAAGGGCACCGTGGCCATAATCATGCACCACGTGCTCTGCGGGCTGATACAGAGGGGCGTCAGGTATTTGGAGACGGGCCCCGAGCTCGAAACCAACCTCAACGTTCAGAATTTGTGGAAGAATTTCGACCGCACTTTGGTCAAGCGCCGCCGCTGCTGGGGCATAGCCGTGCCGGAAGATGACCGCAACTGACAGCCGCGGCCGATTTGCCGCGATTATGGGTTGACAATTTCAACTCAACCGTTTATAATTGTGTCAAGCATGCGCGGGAGCGTCCCGCGCAAATAATATTCGGTCCGCGCATGACGGCGCGGGCAAGGAGCAAACCTTTGGAAAACAATAAAAACGACGACGTCATCAGACTTGGCGACATCTTCCACGTGCTGTGGAAAAACATAATCCTTCTTGCCGCCGTAACCGCGGCGATATTCATCGTCGGCGTTATCTACACATTCGGCATAGCCAAGCCGCAGTACGCGGCCGAGCAGTCCTTCGTCGTTGTCGTAAGGGACAGCGCCACGGGCGACATGGGCGGCACGCCGTCGGCCACGGTGCTCAACACCGTGGCGGGGCTCGTCACCGAAAACAACGTGCTCGCGCCCGTCGCCGAAGCAAACGAACTCACCGTCGGCGCGCTCAGGGACATGATAACCGTCGGGTCTGCCACAAACAGCGGCCTCGTCACCGTGACCGTGGAGTGCGGCGACAGTCAGCTGGCCGTAAAGCTGGCGAACGAGGTGTTCGACAGTCTCAACGAGTTCCTTGCGGATACGTCCATACAGGTCTATTACAAGTGCGCGGTGGTGGAATCCTCCCCCGCGATGGAAGCGGTATATGTCTCGCCCAACAAGGTCTTGTACCTCGCCATATTCCTGCTCGGCGGTTTGGTTGTGGCCTGCATCGTCGTCTACGTCAAGGAGTTCTGCTCCAGCAAGTTCCGCACCAAAACCGACGTGGAAAATTACCTCGGACAGAAGGTCGTCGGCTACTTCGTTGACGACAAAAAGGCAAACCGCAGGCCCGCGGCCGGCCGCGGCGCGCGCAGCCTTTCGCTGATTGAGCCCGACATCCGCACCTGCGAGCCCTTCAACAAGCTGTTCACAAACATCAAATATTCCAACGTCGACCATCCCTACCGCATCATCATGGTCACGTCCTCGCAGGAAAAGGAGCTCAAAAGCTCGCTCGTCGGCAATCTTGCCTGCTGTCTCGCCTACAACAACTTAAAGGTGGCCGTGCTCGACATGGACATGCGCAAACCCGTTCAGCACAGGCTGTTCAGCGTGGCAAAGGACGACGGCGTGATAGAATACGTGGACGGCAGCTGCGCTCTGGACGACATAATAAAGCCGTCTTCGCGCGGCGTCGACGTGATAACGGCGGGCAAAAAGGTCATCAATCCTCTGGTGATAATCGAGTCCGAAGGCTTCAAAAAGCTCGTAGGCGAACTCTCGTCCCGCTACGACTATATAATCGTGGACACTCCCCCCGTACTGGCATGTTCCGACGCGGCCGCCGTCAGCAAGCTGTGCGACGGCGTGCTGTTCAACATCTCCATGGCGGACTGCAAAAAGAAGAAGGCCGCCGCGGCGTTGGAGTGTCTCGCCAACGTCGGCGCGCACATAATCGGCGTCAACGTTACGAAGGCCGTTGCGGACAAGCGCGACGATTACTATTATTACAGCGACAGCTACTATGCCCCCGAACAGAATGAGGGCGTTCCGTCGGAAGGCGGAAAGGAGCAATGACGGACATACACAGCCATATCCTGCCGGGCGTGGACGACGGCTCGCCTTCGTGGGAGGTGACCGACAGAATGCTCGCGGCATACGTGGCGGAGGGGGTGGACACCGTGGTGTGCACTCCCCATCAGGGTGCGGGATCGTTCCGCCCGGAACTCATCAAAGAGCGCTTTGCCATGCTCGAGGAGCGCGCAAAGGATCTGCCGCTCACGCTGCGGCTCGGCGCCGAAATATACTTCTATAATGGCATGCAGGCCGATCTTGCGGCGGGCAGGCTGCTCACCCTCGGCGGCAGTCCGTACGTGCTGGTGGAATTTTCCACACGCAGCGACGTGTACGACGTTCCGGACGCGGTGTACGCCCTTGCATATGCCGGATATAAGCCCGTCGTCGCCCATATCGAGCGCTATCCCTATCTCGACGAATCGGCCTGCGGCGAGATAGTCGCCGCAGGCGGATGCATACAGGTGAACGCTTCGTCCTTTGCAAAAAAGGAGTACGCGCGCGTTCTGAAGCGCCTTTTCAAGGGCAACTTTGTCGATTTCATCGCCTCCGACTGCCACGACGACTCAAGGCGCAGGATAGATTTTTCGCACGCGCGCAAGTACGTCGGTAAAAAGTATCCGTCGCTCTACGACAAATACTTCGGCAAAGATAACATATTCGGGGGTGGGGTAACTGACAGGCCCCTTCGCCGGCGCGGATTATAATTGTTATGCCTGAAAAGCGCCATATATCCGGCGCTTTTTTCGTGCCGCGCGAACGCCCTCGCCGCCGCGTGAGTAATGCGGCCCGTTTTTTCGCAAACTGTATTTGCGGACATGCGGCCGGCCGTGGTGCTTATGTACAAAATGTGACAAAATTGCTAAACATTTCCGGTCGGGCCGTCTTTTGCCGCTCGCCTTATTGACAAAGGCATTATAAAGTTGTATTATATATGTAAACAGAATTATCGTGCGCAGGAGTTGCCTTCCGCTTTTGCGGAAGCATCTTGAGCGCGCGTTCGGGAGGAAGCAATGCCGGGGTTCGTTCCTGTGCTCGTTGTGCTCGCCGCAGGCACGCTGTGCGCGGGCACAGGTATGGCGATAGACCAGCTCAGGGTGCGCATGACCATTGTCAAGCGCGCCGTTGCGGCGTTCTTCTATTTTCTCGCGGTCTGGCTGCTGTGCGTTGCCTGCGTAATGGCAAACTTTTCCTCCATGCGCGAAATATCGGATAAACTGCTTTCGGGCAATTCCTCGGAAACGTTAAGGTATTTCATTCATTACGGAGTAGTCCCCGAACTGTCGCGCGCGGCCTTTGCGCTTGCCGTGTGCTTTTCGGTCGCGGGTCTCTGCGCGGCGTCTGCCTGCGCGCCCGCGTCGTCGTGGCGCGTCCCCGCACGCTTCAGTGCTCCCTTCGCGGCCGTCTCCGCGCGCTCGCTTTCTCTGCGCGCATTTCGCGCGCTCCGCGCCCAATGCCTTGCGGGCGGCTCCTGCGCCAGACTCAACTCTTAAAACTTGATTTCCCCTCGCGCGCACGCGCGAGCGTTTTGCGTACATTGCTGTTTTTTCTTCGCCGCAGGACGGCGCGGGTAAAATTGCCGGATGTGCGCTTTTGTTTTTACTGCAGACATTGGATTCAACGCAAGCATTTTTTACCGAGGTCACGTATGATGTCAGAAGATCGCAACACAACGCAAACCCGCGCAGAGCTCTCGGCGGAGGGACAGGCCGCCCGGGAAGCGCAAGCTTCGGCGGAGGGCGGAAAAAGCAGGGGCGGGCGGTACGGCTATCGCTTTGTCAAGCGCGCCTTCGACATTCTTTCGTCGGGGCTCTTTCTCGTCGTATTCTGCTGGCTCTACATCATACTCGCGCTCGTGGTCAAGTGCGGCGACGGCGGGCCGGTGATATACAGGCATCCGCGCATGGGCAAGAACGGCAAGCGCATATTCATATCCAAATTCAGGAGCATGCGCCCCGACGCCGACAAGCTGGGCGACATGCTTACGCCCGAACAGCTCGAACAGTACAGGCGGGAATTCAAAATAGACAACGATCCGCGCATAACGAAGGCGGGAAAATTTCTGCGCGCGACGTCGCTGGACGAGCTTCCCCAGATATGGGACATATTCGTCGGCAGGATATCCGTGGTGGGCCCGCGCCCGCTCATGGAGGAGGAAGTCGCCGAAAAGTACGGCGCCGACGCCCAGAAACTGCTGTCGGTAAAGCCCGGCATGATAGGCTGGTGGGGCGCCAACGGCCGCTCCAACGTAACATACGAAAGCGGCGAGCGCCAGCAGCTGGAACTTTACTATGTCGACCACTGTTCCGTGTGGCTGGATATAAAAATAATTTTCAAAACCATAGTCTCCGTCGTCAGGCGCGACGGGGCAAAGTGATGCAATATGTCTGAAATTTACGGTGTGATCATGGCGGGTGGCGGCGGAACGCGCTTCTGGCCGCTCTCCCGCAGGCTTGTTCCCAAGCAGCTTATCAACCTCAGCGGTAACGACGTTATGGTCAACGAGACTATCGACAGGCTTTCCCGCGTCGTCCGCGGCGAGAACATGTATATCGTCACAAACAGCGCGCAGGCAGAGGGCATGGAGGCCGCCACCCGCGGCAGACTGTCCGCCGGAAATATTTTAAAGGAGCCCGCCGCCCGCAACACGGCCGCCTGCATAGGCTATGCCGCGGTCAGACTGCTCAAGGAGCGCGGGGACGGTGTGATGGTGGTCACTCCGTCGGACGCGTACATCAGGGATACCGATGAGTACGCGCGCGTGCTGCGCGCCGCCATCGACCGCGCGGAGAGCGGGGACTGTCTCGTCACCGTAGGCATAACGCCTACGTTTGCGGCCACCGGCTACGGGTATATCAATTTCGAGCAGTCGGAAGACCCCGTTAAGAGGGTGAAGCGCTTTGTGGAAAAGCCCGAAAGGTCCGTCGCCGAAAGATATCTTGCCGAGGGCGGATATGTCTGGAACAGCGGCGTATTCGTCTGGCGCGCGTCCGCGATACTCAACAAGTTCCGTCAATACCTTCCCGACATATATTCCGAGCTCTGCAAAATAGGTTCGGCTGTCGGCACGCCCGAAGAGGAGAGCGTTCTCGCCGAGGTGTATCCCCGCATCCGTCCGGTGTCGATAGATTACGGGATAATGGAAAAATCGGACGACATCTGCGTCGTGCCCGGCGAATTCGGCTGGAACGACGTGGGCAGCTGGGACATGCTCGGCGCGGTCAGGCCGCGCGACGAAAACGGCAACGTCGCCGTCGGCGACGCTCTGCTCGTCGACAGCGCAAACTCCACCGTCTACGCCGGCAGCAGGTTTGTTTCGGTTGTCGGGGTGCAGGGGCTCGTGGTGGTGGAAACGCCGGACGCCGTGATGGTCTGCCCGGCTGACAGGGCGCAGGACGTCAAAAAGATAGTCGAAGAACTGCAGCGCAGGGGCCGCGACGAACTGCTTTAAAAAAATCGGCTCTGCAATTTAACGGTACACAGATGAAAGTTTTACAGATAAGCAATTATTATCCGCCGCACATCGGCGGCATAGAGCAGGTCGCGCACGACTGCGCGCAGTCGCTCGGCCTCTGCGGCGCGGAACACAAGGTCTTCTGCTTCAATCACGAAAAGATCGACGCAAGGTACGAGGTGGAGGGCGTGGACGTCATCCGCGCAGGCTGCTTCGCCAAAGTGGCTTCGCAGTCGCTGTCCTTTTCTTACGGCAGACTGCTTGCCGAAACGTTCAGACAGTTTGAGCCGGATGTGGTCATATTCCACTATCCCAACCCCTTTGCGGCGCACTATCTTAAAAAACTGCTCAAAAAGCGCAATAAATGCAAACTCGTGCTCTGGTGGCATCTTGACATAACAAAGCAAAAATTCATCGCAAAATTTTTCAAGGGCCAGACAAAGTGGCTCTTGTCCCGCGCCGAGCGGGTGGTGGCCACCAGTCCCAACTATATCGAGGGCAGCGATTGGCTGAAAAGCGTTGCCGGCAAGTGCACCGTCATACCCTGCCCGGTGAGCGCCGGGCGGCTGACGTGTCTGGAAGAAGCGCGGGCCGCAGCGGCCGCGCTCAGGGAGGAAAACGCCGGCAAGGTGATATGTTTCGCTCTCGGCAGGCACGTGCCCTACAAGGGAATGGAGTACCTCGTGCGCGCAAGCAGACTGCTCGGCGAGGACTACGCCGTCTGGGTAGGCGGAAGCGGGCCGTTGACCGACGAGCTAAAAAAGCTGGCCGAGGGCGATAAAAAGGTGCAGTTTCTCGGCAGGATCTCCGACGACGAGGTAAAGGCAAGGCTGTGCGCCTGCGATATCTTCTGTTTTCCCTCCGTCACCAAAAACGAGGCGTTCGGCATAGCTCTGGCCGAGGCGATGGCCTACGCAAAGCCCGCCGTAACGTTCACCATTCCCGGTTCGGGCGTCAACTACGTTTCGCGGGACGGCGTAACGGGCATCGAGTGCCCCAACGGCGATGCGGCTGCGTTTGCCGCCGCGATCGAAAAACTGGGCGGCGACGGCGCTCTGCGCGCGCGGTACGGCGCAAATGCCGAAAAGCGTTTCGCCGAACTTTTCACCTTCGAAGCTTTCAAAAACAAGGTCGCGGAGCTGATAAAAGAACTGTGACTGAAAACGGTAAAAACATGGATTATATCGAGGAATACAGGCGGTGGTGCGAAGATCCCGCCTTCGACGAGGCCACGAGAAGCGAACTTAAGGCGCTTGACGACGAGGCCGAAATAGAGGACAGGTTCTACAAACGGCTCACGTTCGGCACGGGCGGTCTGCGCGGCGTTCTCGGCGCGGGCACCAACCGCATGAACGTTTACACCGTGGGCAGGGCCACGCAGGGGCTGGCAAATTTTATCAACAAAACGGCGGGCGGAGGCAGCGTTGCGATAGCTTACGATTCGCGCAGGATGTCGGCGGAGTTCGCGCTCGACAGCGCGCTCATACTGGCGGCAAACGGCATAAAGGCATATCTGTTTGAAGGCCTTCGTCCCACGCCCGAACTGTCCTTTGCGGTCCGCAGGCTCGGCGCCACGGCCGGAATAGTCATCACGGCCAGCCACAACCCTCCCATGTACAACGGCTATAAAGTGTACTGGTCGGACGGCGGGCAGATAGTGCCGCCATACGATAAGCTTATAATCGGCGAGGTGAACGCCGTCGCCGGCTATACGGGCATACCCCGCGCCGACAGGGAGGAGGCGCTGCGCTCCGGCCTTTTGGAGTATATCGGAAAGGAGATTGACGACGCGTATGCGGCCGAGCTTAAAAAGCTAATACTCAGTCCCGAGGCCATTGCCGCCGAAGCGCGCAACATAAGAATCGTCTATACTCCCCTGCACGGTACCGGCAACGTTCCCGTCAGGCGCATGCTTGCCGAACTGGGCTTTGAAAACGTATGGGTGGTGCCCGAACAGGAACAGCCCGACGGGAATTTTACCACGCTCAGATATCCCAATCCCGAAGATCCCGAAGCCTTCTCGCTCGCGCTCGCGCTCGCGGAGCGCGTCGACGCCGACATAGTTCTGGCCACCGATCCCGATGCGGACAGGCTGGGTGTGTACGCAAAGGATGTCGCCCGCGGCGGATATATGGCCTTTACGGGCAACATGAGCGGCCTGCTTCTGGCCGAATACGAGCTCTCCGTAAAGAGCGAAAGGGGATTGCTGCCCGAAAACCGCAGGGACGGCGCGCTGGTCACTACCATAGTTTCATCCAACATGGCCCGCCGCGTGGCTCAAAATTACGGCATCACCGCCATAGAGGTGCTTACGGGATTCAAGTATATCGGCGAACAGATAAAACTGTTCGGGGAGGCCGTGGCCGCGAACGGCGGAAGGACGGACGCTTCGCGGTACGCCTATGAATACGAGTTCGGGTTCGAGGAAAGTTACGGCTGTCTCATCGGCACGCACGCGCGCGACAAGGACGCGGTTATGGCGGTCACGGCTCTTGCCGAAGCGGCGGCCTATTACAGAGCCAAAGGTCTCACCCTCTGCGATCAGATGCGCAACATCTACAAAAAATACGGCTATTACAGCGAAGGCCTTGTCTCGCGCACTTTTTCGGGCGCCGGCGGCGCGGACGCTATGGCCGCAATGACGGAGCGCGTGCGCAGCACGCCCCCCGCAAGCTTCGGCGGACTCAGGGTGACGGCCGTCAGGGATTACCTCGGCGGCGTGCGCAAGGACATGCTCACCGGCTCCCTTTCGCCCGTGGGACTGCCGCAGAGCAACGTGGTCTATTTTGAACTTGAAAACGACGGCTGGTGCTGCGTCAGGCCGAGCGGCACCGAACCCAAGATAAAATTTTACTACGGCGTGCTCGGCTCGGACGAAGCCGACGCGGCAGAAAAACTTGCCCGCCTTAAGGAAGATCTTATCGGCCTTGCTGAGTGATATATGAAGTGTCTTGTTCTTGCCGGCGGAAGCGGCGACAGGCTCTGGCCGCTGTCGCGCAAAAGCTATCCCAAACAATTTATGGAGATACGCGAAGGGCGTTCGATGTTTCAGGAAACCATCCTGCGCAACATCCCTTTCTGCGACGAGTTCGTCATACTCACCAATCAGGTGTATGCCAACATAGTAAAGGGTCAGCTTCAGTCCTTTCAGGGCATAAGGTACAGCGTCATATGCGAAAAAAAGCCCCTCAAGACTGCGCCCCCCGTCATTGCCTACGCGCTCAACTGCGAAGAGGACGAAAAACTGCTGATAGTCTCTTCCGAATGTCTCGTAGACGGCGACTATGCCGCCAGCATGGCCGAAATAAAGAGGATAGTCGACAGCGACAAGATAGGCATAGTCGTGTGCAAACCCACAAACAACCGGGCGGGTTACAATTTCATAAACGTCCGCGGCACAAAGGTTTCGTGCAGCTCCAAAAAGGGCAGGGGCAGTCTGTGGGACTGCGGCATAATGGGCGTAAAGGCAAACGTTCTCATAAAGGAGCTGCCCCGCAAAACGGTCAGCGACTGCGCCACGCTCCGCATATCCCGCGGCAGGTTCGTGCACGAAAACACCGTCACGCCCGTCAGCCTTGCAAAGATACTCAAAACTTCCAACTGCGAACTTGTCCACGCCGCGTTCGATTGGACGCGCATAACCGACATCTCTTCGTTCTACAGCTATGTGGACAAGGTCATAAAAAATAACGGCAACACAATTTCCTACAACTGCAAAAACGTCGAGATAGTCAACACGGACGAACAGCGGCTCATAGTTGCGAACGGCCTCAAAAACGCGGTGATAGTCAACACGCGCGATGCGGTGTATGTTGCGAACAAGGCCTTTGAAGCCGATATAAAGGGCATCGTCCGCGATTTCGGCGCCGGCAGGTTGAATTACTTCGACGAGCAGCCGCTCGGCTACTGGGATTGGGGAAATACCGAATCCGTCTACCGGTCGGAAGCAATGGACATAAGAAGGATAAACGTCTATCCGCGCGACGAGTATAAATTCAGACTGGGCAAAAATCAAAAGGCCAATTTCCTCATTCTGGGCGGAAGGGCGCTCGTCCGCGGCGCGGGCCGAGTCGAAAGGTACGCCGCAGACAGGAGCGTCGTCATCGCCGACTGCGCGGAGTACAGCATACTCAACGAGGGCAGGGAGCAGCTGAAAATGCTCTGCACGATAAAGACGGCGGAAGACGGCGCAAAGGACGACGAGCGCTCCGCCGATCTGCTCGTAAAAATGGCGCCCGTCTACAAGGACAATCTTTGGGGCGGCACAAAGATAAGGGATATGTTTCACAAGGATGCGGGCGGCAGTTCGGTAATAGCCGAAAGCTGGGAACTTTCCGCTCACCCGCAGGGTCAGTCGCGCGTAGCTTCGGGCATATACCGCGGGCTTACGCTGTCGCAGTATATCGAAGAGATCGGCAAGGACAAGCTCGGGTGGAAGGCGCAGGCCTACGATAAATTCCCCGTGATGATAAAATTCATCGATGCCAGACAGGACCTGTCCATACAGGTTCATCCCGCCGACGAGTATGCCCTGTCGGTCGAAGGCGAATACGGCAAAAGCGAAATGTGGTATATCGTCGACGCCGAGGAGGACGCCTTCATTTACGTGGGTTTCAAGCGCAGGGTGACTGCCGAAGAGATCAGGCGCCGCATCGCCGACAACACGCTTGTCGACATACTCAACAAAGTAAAAGTGGGCAAGGGCGAGGCGTATTTTCTCGAAGCCGGCACCGTGCACGCGATAGGCGCGGGCTGTCTCATCTGCGAAATACAGCAGTCCTCCAACATCACCTACCGGCTGTACGATTACGGACGGAAGGATGGTCTCGGCCGCATGAGGGAGCTGCACATAGATAAAGCTCTGGACGTCATAAACATGCGCGCCGTCGCGTCGCAGACGTTTGAAAGCTACCGGCCCGTCGCCGAAAAAGTAAATGCGGGAACGGTGGTGGGACAGTGCAAATATTTTTCTGTCTCAAAATACGTCGTCGACGGTTCGGCGGACGTTCCCCCGTCCGATTCGAGTTTTGCGGCCTTTGTGGTCGTTTCGGGCAGCGGCAGCATCTCCGACGGACGCTGCAATTATAAATTCCAGCCGGGCGACACGTTCTTCGCCGCGGCAAAGGAACAGATATCCATCAAAGGCAACGCCGAAATCCTTTCGGCAAAGGTGTAAATATATATGAAGCTCGCAATTGACTGCAGATATCTCGGCAAATCGGGCATAGGCAGGGTGTGCCGCGGCATTTTGGACAATCTCGATTATGCGGAAAACGAGTATTATCTCGTCGGCGATCCCGACAAGCTTGCCGGGTACGTCGGCGCGCGCATCATTCCCGATCGCAGCGACCCCTTCTCCCCGAAGGGAATTGCGTCCTTTCCCAAGGAAATAAACAAGCTTTGCGACGGCGTGCTCATTCCCAATTTCATAATCCCTTTCGGGCTGAAAATTCCCGTTTATACCGTGGTGCACGATCTGATATTTCTGGACCTTCCCGACATTACCACAAAGGGCAGGACGGATTATCTCATCAAAAAGACCCTGCTTGCGCGCTGCATGAAAAAGTCGGTGAAGACGGCCTGCGTGTCGGCGTTCACAAAGTCCCGCTGCGAGCACTTTTTCCCCAAATATGCGCAGAAGTGCTTTGTCGACTACATCGGGCTTTCGGACGATGTTCTGAATTTCGACGTTTCGGGCATACGGAAGACGAACAGCATAGTTTATGTGGGCAACGTCAAACCGCACAAGGGACTGAAAACGCTTGTGGACGCCTTTCACATGTTGCCGAAGGGCAGCTATAAACTGAAAATAATAGGCGAAAGGGAGGGCTTTCTCGTCGGCATGGACGAAAGGTGTCTCCGCTCCGACGACGTCATGTTCACGGGCAGACTGGACGACGACGAGCTGCTCTGCGAAATAGCTTCCGCGTCCTACCTCGTTCAGCCCTCTCTGTACGAAGGCTTCGGCCTGCCCCCGCTGGAGGCGCTCTGTCTCGGCACGCAGCCCATAATTTCAGATATTCCCGTATTCAGGGAAGTTTACGGCGACCTTCCCGTCGAGTTTTTCAGATGCGGCGACGCGGAAGATCTGAGCAAACGGCTGATGAAGGCTCCGGGTCGCGTTGAGAGGAGCGATTTTGTAAAAAAATACAACTACGATAGTTTCACGAAAAGAATTTTAAAGGAGATATCGCACACCGTTCAATGAACACAGTAAAAGCGAAAAATAGCCCGCTCCGTATAAATCCGAGCAAAATATATGTCAGCGACGTTATCATATGCGGCATAATTTTGCTGGTGATCTTTCGCGGGTTCATCGATAATTTTATAGGCAACGGCACCCTTTTGGTCGATGCGCTTTTCTTGTGTCTTTTAATTTGGGCGATAGGCGCGCTATTAAGGGCAGAGGTGAGCGGCAGCAGGCATAAAAAGTTGCTCAAGCTCTATCTTGCATGGTGTTTATTGTGTTTGATAGTCGGGTTTATGCAGGTTGTGACTGGCAGGACGGGTCTGTATGATGCAGTTATCGGGTTCCGCAACAATAACATCTATACCGGTCTGTTCTTTATTGCGGCTCTGCGGCTCGACAAAAAATCAGTAAAAAGATATTATAACCTGTTTATCAATTGCGGAGTGGCGATCTGCCTGTTTGCGATATTCCAGTTTCTGTTAAGGGATTTGCTGCCGATCGAATTGCTCGTCCTGAAGGGAGAGGATATTTTTGAACTCTTCAACAGCGATATTATCAGAGTAACGGGGCTGATGGGCAATACAATTATCTTCGGTGGCTTTGCCATAGTGCTGTTTTCGCTGATATGGGCAGAGCTGAATGTGCTGAATTACAGGTCCGTGCGTCTCTGGCTCAAACTGGTCATTGTGGCGATCTCCAATTTTTTGACCTTTTCGCGCGCTTCGGTATTCGGAATGGTTGCGGTGTTTGTGCTTGAATTTCTGATTTACGGTTGCGCCCGCAGAAGAGCTATCGAATATATTCTGGCAACTCTTGCTATGCTTGTTGCGGTGTTCGTTCTGGCAATAACTGTGTTCAGGGATACGGTCATAGTTCAGCGAATTCTGGGGCTGAATTCCAGCTGGGTCTCCGGCAGCGACGCCGGGCATTACGAAATGATCGATGTGGCTACGGACATGATAATGCAAAGCTGGCTTATAGGCACGCTTATGGGGCAAAGCAATCGCGTCATAACAGACGGCAGCATATGGGCCTATATACTGGAGATGGGCATTCCCGTTTTTATCCTATATTGTATATTGATTTGTTTTCTCGTTGCAACGGCATTCAAAAAATTAAGCAAACGCGACAATATTTCAAATACGTTAAGTTTGGGATATATAGGAATGATATCGTACTTCGTTGTCTTTTCGTTCATTAATTCCGCCTATGCGTCGCGCAGCGTTTTGACTTTTGTGTGGCTAATAGCCGGAATGTTGTTGTCGAATACCGAAAAAGGCGATAATTCGGCCAAAAATTAAATTTCAGAGGTAAATATTTCAAGGAGATGATATGATACCTAAAATTATTCATGCCTGCTGGCTTGGCTCGGGTCAGATGCCTCGAGAGCAGGTCAGATATGTCGAAGGCTGGAAAAAATTGCACCCCGATTGGGAAATCAGAGTGTGGCGCGATGAAGATTTTGCCCCTTACCTTGACGACAGCGCTTTTGTTAAAGAAGCATTGGCAAGGAAGAAATATGGCTTTTTAAGCGACTATTTCCGGTTTGTTGTGCTGTACGAGTTTGGCGGGGTCTATGTCGACACGGACGTTGAAATGTTTAAACCGCTTGACGGATTCCTGAACTATAAGATGTTCATGGGATTTATCTTCGACGCGTCGATCGGAACGGCTTTGATAGGCTCTGAAAAAGCAAATCCTCTGATGAAAGAATGGCTGAACATTCTTAAGTCTGATTTTGTAAACAAAGGCGATTTTACTATCAGCAATGACTGGATAACGAAGTATTTTTTGGATAATTTTTCTGATTTCAGACTGACGGGAAGGAGACAGTCGCTCGATTGCGGCATAGAGCTGTTCCCCAAGGATTGGTTCGAGCGGTATCAGACCGATAAGAACAGCGGCGGCGGATATGCCGAACATCATTGCGCAGGTTCATGGAAAGATAATGATTCGAAAACATTTGCCGGCAAAATCAAAGGGCTCATACCGCGCAAGTGGGTGTCGATCATAGGACATAAAAGAATTTTAAAGCATGCCCCGTATTATAATGTTTATCTTCAGCATATAAGAGAAAAGAGGAAGTAACGAAATGAAAGGCATAATTTTGGCCGGCGGAGCGGGCACAAGGCTGTACCCCCTGACCATGGTCACAAGCAAACAGCTGCTGCCCGTCTACGATAAACCCATGATATATTACCCGCTCTCCACCATGATGCTGGCGGGCATAAGGGATATTTTAATAATTTCAACGCCGACGGATCTGCCCAACTTCGAGCGGCTTTTGGGCGACGGCAGCGAGTACGGGATAAAACTTTCGTACAAAGTCCAGCCCTCGCCGGACGGTCTCGCGCAGGCGTTCATTCTCGGCAAGGAGTTCATAGGCGGCGAGCCCTGCGCCATGGTGCTGGGCGACAACATCTTCTACGGCGGCGGCATGAGCAAGATATTGAAGGCCGCAAAGCGTGACGCCGAGGGCGGCAGAGCCACGGTTTTCGGCTACTATGTGCCCGATCCCGAGCGCTTCGGCGTCGTCGAATTCGATAAAAACGGAAAGGCCATATCCATAGAGGAAAAGCCGCAAAATCCCAAAAGCAACTATGCAGTCACGGGGCTGTACTTCTACCCTGCGGGAGTATCCGAAAGGGCCGAACAGGTCAAACCGTCAGCAAGGGGCGAACTTGAGATAACCACATTGAACGAGATGTATTTAAAGGAAGGTCTTCTGGACGTGCAGGTCTTGAGTCGCGGCTATGCGTGGCTGGATACGGGCACCATGGACAGCCTTGCGGAAGCCACCGACTTCGTGCGCATGGTGCAGAACAGGCAGGGAGTGGAGATATCCGCCCCCGAAGAGATAGCCTACGTAAACGGTTGGACCACAAAGGAGGAGCTCCTTTCCGCGGCCGAAAAGTACGGCAAGTCGCCCTACGGTCAGCACCTTAAAAACGTTGCCGAAGGCAAGTTCCGGTATTGACGGGAGGTTCTGTTATGGATGTCTCCGTCATAATGATCAATTATAATACGTTTGAGCTGACAAAAAATGCCCTCGACAGCATATTTGAATATACGAGCGGGCTTGAATACGAGATCGTCTTGATCGACAACAATTCTCCCGACGGGTCCGGAGAAAAGCTCAAAGCGCATTTCGGCGACAGAATAAAATATATTCAGGCCGGCGCAAATCTCGGCACGTCAAAGTCCTTCAATCTCGGACTGCGCGCCGCGGGCGGCAGGTATGTCCTCTGGCTCAACACGGATATTCTCATAAAGGAAAATTTTATAAAAAAGCTCTTCGACTATATGGAGAGCAACCCGCGATGCGGTATATGCGGCGGCAACGTGCTCGATTTCAACGGCCGCCCCGCTCATTCTTTCCGCAAGGCATTTCCAAGTCTTTGGGAGGAGTTTAAGTCAAAGAGTCTGATCGTTGCGACATTCCGTAAGATATTCAAAAGGCCTTTTTTCAATGAATACAACTATTCCGGAAAGCCGATGAAGGTTGGATATATCACCGGTGCGGACATGATGATAAGATCCGATGTGTTTGATAAGGTGGGCGGTTTTGACGAGGATATATTCATGTATTCTGAGGAAGTGGAATTCACGTGGCGCGCCGTACATAATGCGGGCGCGGAGGTGATATCCGTTCCGGACGCACACATCTTCCATCTTGAGGGCGCAAGTTTCGGTGAAAAAAAGTTTAATGAGCGTCGGTTCAGAGCCGGCATAGACGGCTCCGTGGTGATGTATACGAAGTGTTACGGGCCCGCCGCCGCCGAAAAATTTTTAAAGATGGCCGCAAGATCCTATCTAAAGTTCTGCGTCATAGCCACGGTGTTGTTTATGCGTGAAGCCAAAGTTCAATACGCAAAAAAGCGCGCTATAGTTAAGCAAATGTTGAAAAAAATCAGTGCATGATTTTTCGTTTGCTGTCAGCAAATACAAAGTTAAATTATCGGAGATACAGTTATGACTATCATAGTGACCGGCGGCGCCGGATTCATCGGCAGCAACTTCATATTCCACATGCTGGGCAAATATCTCGGCTACCGCATAGTTTGTCTGGATAAACTGACCTATGCGGGCAATCTGTCCACTTTAAAGAGCGTGATGGACAACCCCGACTTCCGCTTCGTAAAGCTGGATATCTGCGACAGGGAGGGGGTGTATAAACTCTTTGAAGAGGAGCACCCCGACATCGTCGTCAACTTCGCCGCCGAAAGCCATGTGGACAGGAGCATAGAAGATCCCTCAATCTTCCTTCAGACGAATATAATCGGCACTTCGGTACTCATGGACGCCTGCCGCAAGTATGGCATTAAAAGGTATCACCAGGTCTCCACGGACGAGGTGTACGGCGACCTTCCCTTGGACAGGCCCGACCTGTTCTTCACGGAGACAACGCCCCTGCACACCAGCAGTCCATATTCAAGCTCCAAGGCGTCGGCAGACCTGTTGGTTCAGGCATATTACCGCACGTACGGCCTGCCCGTCACCATTTCGCGGTGCTCCAACAACTATGGCCCCTATCACTTCCCCGAAAAATTAATTCCGCTCATGATAGCAAACGCGCTCAATGATAAACCCCTGCCCGTGTACGGCAAGGGCGAAAACGTGCGCGACTGGCTGTACGTCGAAGACCACTGCAAGGCGATAGACCTCATCATTCACAAGGGCAGAGTGGGCGAGGTGTACAACGTCGGCGGCCACAACGAGATGAAAAATATCGATATAGTAAAGCTGATATGTAAAGAGCTCGGAAAGCCGGAAAGTTTAATAACCTTTGTCGCCGACCGCAAGGGGCACGACATGAGGTATGCGATAGATCCCACCAAGATACACACCGAACTCGGCTGGCTGCCCGAAACAAAGTTTGCCGACGGCATCAAAAAGACGATAAAGTGGTATTTGGACAACAGGGATTGGTGGGAGGAGATAATCTCCGGCGATTATCGCAATTACTATAGCAAAATGTATGAAAATCGCTGATTTTGCAAAAAGGTAGTGTTCGGTTATGATTATTGACGGAGTCGTTGTCCTTTACGAACCGCGGGAAGAGGAGTTGGGAAACATCTTTGAGTATGCGTCCCTGCTGAATAAATTATTTGTGATCGACAATTCCTGCAGCAGTAATGTCGGACTGATTGCAAGGCTTAAGTCCGTCACCAATATAAGCGTGGTCGAGATGGGGCAGAACGCGGGTATAGCCAAGGCATTGCGCATCGGGCTTGATATGGCCATGAGCGACGGCGCCGATTTTTGTCTCACCATGGATCAGGACAGCGTATTTCCGGTTGAGAGTATGCGGGATATTAAAAATATTCTTCTGTCGGAAGATATCGACGATTACGGAATAATAGGTCTTAATGTCAACAATGAAATTTCAGGCGACGGCCTTTCAGAGACAAAAACGCTTATAACTTCCGGCAATTTCATCAACATAAAAAATTATCGTCTTATCAACGGTTTCCGCGAAGAGCTATTTATTGATTCGGTCGATTTTGATTTGGATCATCAGTTTTATGAAATCGGTAAAAAGATTGCCGTTATCTGCAATATAAGCATCAAACATAAGATAGGCAATCCGCAAAAGCGCAGGCTGCCGGGCTTCAAAACGATCAGCATAAGCAATCATGCTCCTGTCAGATGTTATTATCGCTATCGCAACAATTATGTGTTGTATCACGAAGATAAACATTTTTATAAAGACATATATGATTACGACAAAAAACAGCTTATCAAAATATTGCTCTTCGAAAAGCACAGGTTAGCTAAATTAAAAATGATAAGGCTGGCTAAAAAACATGCAAAAAAGAAAAAGCTCGGAAAATTACAGATAAATGACGAGGACAGATGATATGATGGTATTGGTGACGGGCGTCAAAGGACAATTGGGCTTTGACGTCGTAAATGAACTTACAAAGCGCGGCCACGAGGCTGTGGGCGTTGACATCGCCGAAATGGATATAACGGATAAACTTAGCGTCGATACGGTGATATCTTCCGTCAGACCGCAGGCGGTGATACACTGCGCGGCATGGACGGCGGTGGACGCCGCCGAGGACAACGAGGACAAGGTGCGCGCCGTCAACGCCACGGGCACGAAGTACATCGCCGAAGCGTGTAAAGATGTCGGCGCAAAGCTGATGTATATCTCCACCGACTACGTGTTCGACGGACAGGGCAGCGAGCCATGGCAGCCCGACTGCAAGGACTATAGGCCCTTAAACGTGTACGGCAAGACCAAGCTGGAAGGCGAGTTGGCCGTGGCGGGTACCCTTGAAAAGTACTTCATAGTGCGCATAGCGTGGGTGTTCGGCGTCAACGGCAAAAACTTTATCAAAACCATGCTTTCTGTCGGCAAGACGCACGATACCGTGCGCGTCGTCAACGACCAGATAGGCACGCCAACATACACCTACGACCTCGCGCGGCTGCTTGTCGATATGATAGAAACGGATAAGTACGGCTATTATCACGCCACCAACGAAGGCGGGTATATCAGCTGGTACGATTTCACCAAGGAAATTTATCGTCAGGCGGGCTACGCTACAAAGGTCATTCCCGTATCCACGCAGGAATACGGCCTCTCCAAGGCAGCCCGCCCCTTCAACAGCAGGCTGGATAAGAGCAAGCTGGTAGAAAACGGCTTCAAGCCGCTCCCCGCATGGCAGGACGCGCTTGCAAGATATTTAAAGGAGATAGACTACTGATGGGACAGATAAAGGTGGAAAGGAACGTCGGCGGGATAGAGGGATTGTGCGTCATCGCCCCCGCCGTGCACGGCGATAACCGCGGTTACTTTATGGAGACGTACAGCCAACGCGACATGGAGGAGGCAGGCTTTGACATAACCTTTGTGCAGGACAACCAGTCCATGAGCACCAAGGGAGTGCTGCGCGGCCTGCATTTTCAGATAAACTACCCGCAGACAAAACTTGTCCGCGTCATAAGGGGCGCGGTGTTCGATGTGGCCGTCGATTTGAGAAAGGGAAGCAAAACTTACGGCAAGTGGTACGGCGTTGAACTCACCGAGGAGAACAAAAAGCAGTTTCTCATTCCCAAGGGCTTTGCGCACGGCTTTCTGGTTCGCTCCGATGTGGCGGAATTCTGCTATAAATGCGACGACTTCTACCACCCCAACGATGAGGGCGGTCTCGCATGGAACGACCCAGAAATAGGCGTAGAGTGGGGAGTATGCGGCGATTACCGCGGTTCGGCCTCGGCCGAGGGTTACACCCTTCCCGACGGCACGCCCCTGAATTTATCCGAAAAAGACAGTAAGTGGAAGGCTTTGAAAAACTGATATAAATACTTCCGCAAGCACGAATGGCAACTAAGATCACAGGCAAAAAGCTGGCAAAAAACTTAATATTATCGCTCACGGCGCAGGCTATTTCGATAATAACCAGCTTTGTGCTGGGATTTATCGTTCCCAAATTCATTGACGAGTATCAGTATTCGTACTGGCAGGTCTACTTGCTGTATTCGGGGTATTCCGGGATATGTCAGTTCGGCTTGCTCGACGGGTTGGTTTTAAGGTATTCGCAGTATGAGTTCGACGAGCTGGACAAACCGCGCATGCGTTCGCAGTTCAAACTGCTTCTGTTCATAAATTCCGCGCTCACGCTGACCGGCCTTATCGTCTCGGCGTTTCTTTGCGACGCGGTCACAAGGGAGATAGTCGTTCTCGTCGCCGCAAGCATCGTCGTAAAAAATATCTTCGGTTATACGTCCTATTCTTTCCAGATCACCAACAGGATACCCAAGTACGCCGTTGTAGTCATAGCGCAGAGGGCGGGATACGCTCTGTTTGTCGGCATTCTCCTCGCCTGCGGCGTCAACGTGTTCTGGCTGTACTGCATTGCCGATCTGTCCGGCGACGCCCTCGGCAGCGCAATAGGCGCATTCTTCAACCGCGGCATGTATTTCGGCAGGTCCTTGCCCGTGCGGGAATGTCTAAAGGAGGGCTGGTCGAATATTTCTGCCGGGATGATATTGATGCTGTCCAATTTTTCGTCCATGCTGCTGACCGGCGGAGCAAAGATGATGGTGCAATGGGGCTGGGACGAGCTTGTGTTCGGGCAGATATCCTTCAGCTTCAGCGTTTCAAACATATTCCTTACGTTTGTCACGGCCATAAGCATAGTGTTGTTTCCTTCGCTCAAGCGCATGAGCATGGACGAACTGCCCGACGTATATTTAAAATTGCGCAACGCCGTTTCGCCGATAATGTTCTTTGCGCTGCTGCTGTATTTCCCCGCCTGCCTGATACTGGAGCTGTGGCTGCCCAACTATTCCGACAGTCTCACCTATCTGGGCATATTGCTTCCCATCGTTGTGTTCTCGGCCAAGGTTGCGCTGCTCACCAATAACTACCTCAAGGCATACCGCAGAGAAAAGACGATGCTTGCCGTCAACGCGGCGGGCGTTGCGCTCGGCGTGTCACTCTTTGCGGTCGGCGCTTTCGTCGTAAAAGACATCGATTTCGTGCTCTATTCTCTCGTTGCGGTTGTCGTTCTTAATTCCATAGTTTCCGAAATTTTTGTGTCCGCCATCATAAAAAAGAGAATAGCCGCGGACGTGGTTGCGGAAGTGATAATGACGATAGCCTTCATACTGGCCGTCCGTTTTCTCGGCAGGTGGTGGGCGTGCCTCGCGTATGCGTGCGCGTTCATGGTATATTCGCTCATTTACCGCAAAAACCTGCTCGCGCTCTTCCGCTCCGCAGCGGGGCTGTTTAAAAAGCAAAAGGACGACGGCCGGCAATGACGCGGCTTTCGCCGTCCCGATATTGAAAATGCGCCGTGCGCGGCGGACAGATGGCTGTCCGCCGCGCACGGCGTTTTGAGCATTTCCGCATAAAATGCCGATATTCGCGCCTCTTCAGATTTTTCCGGCATAAGTCGTCAATATGCGGCATAGTCTATCTTAAGCCCTGACGGGCGAAGGGGATAGTCTATGTGGGAATATATTGTCAGGCGCGTCGTCACCGAGGGCGAATACATTGCCGCGCACGGCGCCACGGTGCGCGCCGCGGCCGCACATTTCAATATCAGCAAGTCCACCGTGCACAAGGATGTCACCGAACGGCTTGCGGAAATTGACAGGGGACTGTACGATGAGGTCAAAGCCGTGCTCTTAAAAAACCTCTCCGAGCGCCACCTGCGCGGAGGTCTGGCAACGAAATGCAAGTACGAGCGAATAAAAGGCGGGCCTGCGGAGCAATGATCCCGGCAAAATTTTCCGGTCGACAAATCCCGTCCGCTCAGCCGCGCCGTCGGATTGTGCGTTCCGATGTGGCGGATGCGGCCGCGCAAAGACCTTTTTGTTTTTCGCCGATATATTAAAAGGGCGCGCCCAAAGCGCGCCCTTATGCCTGTCCGCGCGGCTGCGTCCGCAAAAATTATATTCCGGCGATAAGGAAAGTAAGGAATTCATGTATTGCGCCGTGTTGCGGCGGATCAGGCAGGAAAATGAGAATGCGGCGGCGCGCATCGTGCGCGCCGCCGCAAGATTTATTTACTCAAGATTTATTTAATTGTTTTGAATTCAAGCGTTGCTCTTGATTTGATTTTATTTTATAACGCGTATCCAGCCCTCGGGCGCGGGGAGTCTGCCCATCTGTATGCCCGTAAGCGTGTCGTAAAGCTTTTTTGTGACGGGGCCCATTTCGTCCATGCCGGAGGGGAAGGCGATCTCTCTTCCGTGGTCGTAAATTTTTCCCACGGGAGATATAACCGCGGCCGTTCCGCACAGTCCGCATTCGGCAAAATCTTTCACCTCTTCAAATCTGACGGGTCGGTGTTCCACGGTCATGCCCAGTATGTTCTCGGCCACGTAGCAGAGCGACCTTCTCGTTATCGAGGGCAGTATGGAATCTGACTTTGGCGTAACCACTTTTCCGTCCTTCGTCACGAACAAAAAGTTTGCTCCGCCCGTCTCCTCCACGTATGTGCGCGTGGCGGCGTCCAGATACATATTCTCGTCAAAGCCTTGGTTGTGCGCGTCCACAATGGCATGCAGGCTCATTGCGTAGTTCAGGCCGGCCTTTATGTGGCCCGTGCCGTGGGGCGCGGCCCTGTCAAAGTCGCTCACCCGTATAACGATGGGCTTTGCGCCTCCCTTGAAGTAGGGGCCGACGGGGGTGCAGAACATTCTGAACTGATATTCCTTTGCGGGTTTTACGCCTATCACTTCCGAAGAGCCGAACATAAACGGCCTTATGTACAGCGTTGCGCCGCTGCCGTAGGGGGGAACGTAGTCGCTGTTCGCGGCAACCACCATGTCCACGGCTTCAAGAAATTTTTCTTTGGGGAAGACGGGCATCTCCAGCCGCGCTGCCGATTGCTCCATTCTCTCGGCGTTTAGGTCGGGGCGGAAAGTCACTATCTTTCCGTCCTTGGTGCGGTAGGCCTTAAGCCCTTCAAACGCCGTCTGCGCGTACTGCAATACCCCTGCGCACTCCGAAAGCGAAATTTTATCGTCGGCGGTAAGGTTGCCCTCGCTCCATTTCCCGTCCCTGTAGTTTGCAACGTAGCGGAACGGGGTCTTAACGTATCCGAAGCCCAAACTGCTCCAATCAAGATCGACTGCCATAGCATAACCTTCTTTAAATTATTTTCAATAATTATACCCCGTATTGCCGCGCATGTCAAATGCGCGATTGACAAAAACGCGCGCCCGGTGTTAAAATATGTGCAGACTATGTCACAGATAACATCGATAGAACAACAACAGAAAGACAAAACGCGCTGCTCCGTGTATATCGACGGGGCGTTTTACTGCGGACTGAAGATAGAAGTGGCCGTAAAATATCGCCTTAAGCCGGGAATGAGCGTGGAAAAGAGCCGCATAGACGAAATCCAGCTTGAAAACGAAAAGCTTCAGGCGGTCGAAAAGGCGATGAACCATCTCTCCGCCACGCTCAAAACGCGCAAACAGATGTCAGATTTTCTCGCGCGCAATGGCTATACCGGGGCGGTTGTGGATTACGTCCTCCAAAAACTCGAAAGTTACGGGTATATCGACGACTTTGCCTATTGCCGCGCCTATGCCGACAGCGTCAAGGGCAAGGGCAGGGCGGCCATAAGGGCCGCGCTCATAAAGCGCGGCGCCGCGCGCGAGGCGATCGACGCCGCCCTCGAAGGCAGGGAGGAGAGCGAGGAGGAAGCCCGCGCCGTGGCGTGCAAGTACATGCGCGGCAAGGCCCCCACTCGCGAAAACATGTACAGGGCCGTCCGCCATCTCATCTCGCGCGGGTACGATTACGACACGGCAAAGCGCGCCGTGGAGCTGCCGGACGAGGACGGTGAATAGCGGAGGGACAGGCTGCGGAAAGGAGGACGGATGCAGAAATTTTTGACAAATGCGCAGATGCGCGAAGCGGACAGATATACGATAGAAGTGCTGGGCGTGCCCTCGTCTCAACTCATGCTGCGCGCCGGCAGTGCGATAGCAAAGGCGGCGGCCGGGGCCGCTGACGAATACGGCAGACGCGTTCTGGTGGTCTGCGGCGGGGGGAATAACGGCGGAGACGGCTACGTATGCGCGAGTCAATTGCTGCGGCTCGGTTACGACGTAAAGGTGCTCGACGTTTCCGGCGGTTCGTATTCCCCGGAGTGCGCCGCGCGAAGAAAGGAGTACGCCGGTCCGTATGCCGAAGATGTCCGCGCGGATGTGGCGGTGGACTGTATATTCGGCACGGGTCTTTCCCGTCCGGTCGAAGGCAGGTGCGCGGACGTTGTCGAAGCTATCAACAAAAGCGGGGCGTTTGTGGTATCCGCGGATATTCCGAGCGGCATATGCGGCGACAGCGGCAGGGTGCTCGGCTGCGCCGTGCGCGCCGACGTCACCGTCGCCATAGCCGAGTACAAGCTCGGCCACGTCCTCGGCGACGGGCCCGATTACTGCGGCGCGGTCACAAAGGCCGATATCGGCATTGCGGCGCGCGGCGATTGCGCCCTCGCCTGCGAGGACGCCGACGTCGCGCCGTTCTTTCCCGCAAGACTGCGCAACACGCACAAGGGAACATACGGTTCGGCCTGTCTCGTGGCGGGCAGCCCGAACTATCCCGGCGCGGCCGCGCTCTGTCTTTCGGCCGCTCTGCGCTCGGGGTGCGGCTACGTGAAGCTGTGCGCCGACGACAGTGTTAAAAATGCGCTCGTTGCGGCATATCCGCAGGCCATTTATCTTGCGGAGCCCGATCTCGGCTGTCAGGCGCTCGCCGTCGGGCCGGGTTGCGGCAACAGCGAATCCACCTTTGAAACAGTAAAAAGAGTGCTCGCAAATTACCGCGGCAAACTCATTCTCGACGCCGACGCCCTCAACGCGGTGTCCGGGAGAGGGGCGGGAGTGCTCGCCGAAAAGAACTGCGATGTGCTCATAACTCCCCATCCCGCGGAATTTTCCCGCCTGACGGGCAGGCCTGTCGGCGACATTGTTTCCGACCCGACAGGTTCCGCCCGCGCCTTTGCGGCCGAATACGGGGTGACGGTGCTGCTCAAGGGCGCTTCAACGGTCATAACCGACGGCAGCAAAGTCATGCTCAATCTGCGCGGCAGCACCGCGCTTGCGCGCGGCGGCAGCGGCGATATGCTCACCGGCCTGATCTGCGGCTGCGCCGCCCGCGGGCTCGGGCTCTTCGACGCCGCCGTGGCGGCGGCCTACGCGCTCGGCGTCTCGGCCGAGATCGCGTCCGCGGACAAGACGGACTATTGCGCCACCGCGCAGGACATACTCGATTCGCTTCCCGCCGCCGTAAAAAAAATAACGGGCGCATGACGGGCGTATAAAACTCCCCGCCGCTGTCAACAATAAAATCAAGGCAGCTACATATAATATACTATAACTGCCCCGCGGCGCTGCATGCCGCAGGAGGTAAATTCAATGATAAAGCGAGGAGAACTGTATTACGCCGACCTGTCGCCCGTGGTGGGCAGCGAACAGGGCGGGGTGCGTCCCGTGCTCGTGGTGCAGAACGACGTCGGCAACAAATTTTCGCCCACGGTCATCGCGGCGGCGGTGACAAGCAAGATAAACAAGGCAAAATTGCCCACGCACATCGAGCTTCCGTCCAACGCATACGGGCTGAACAAGGATTCCGTCATCCTGCTCGAGCAGATACGCACGCTCGACAAGCGCAGGCTAAAGGAGAGGATAGGCGAACTTTCCACCGAAACCATGTCGCAGGTCGACAAGGCCATACTGATAAGTTTAGGCTTCATCAAATAGCCGGGCGCAACTTTTAAAGTTGCGCCCTATCCGTCTTTTGGCATTTTTTATTAAAATGTCCTTCAAAATACTTTCATTCGTCATTTTGCTGTGATATAATTTAGATATGTCGGACAAAAAATTCAAAATACAGTTCGGCAGGATAAGCGTCCTGCTCATAATATTCTGTCTCGCCCTCGTCGCCATAGACATAACTTTAAAGTATGTCGAGGAGGCGCAGGGCTGGAACTTCACGGTCATTCCCGGCTTTATCTGGGTGGAAAGCGGCCGCCGCAACAACGGCGCGGCATTTTCCATGCTGTCGGGCAACACCGCGTTTCTCATCACTTTCGCCATCATTCTGCTCGTCGTGCTTGTCGTCGCGTTCGTGCTCGTGCCCGAAAAGCGCTTCACGTTCTTAAAGCTCGCGCTCGCCATGGTCATTGCCGGCGCCATGGGCAATCTTTTCGACAGGTTTGAATACGCAGGACAAGTGCGCGACTTCGTGTGGATAAACATGCTCTTTTCCACGGCGTGCTGCAACTTTGCCGACTTCTTCATCGTGATAGGCATAATCTTCGCCATAGCCGACTGTCTGTTTTTCAACGAGTGGGCGCTCGTGCCTTTGACCAGGCGCGCAAAAGCCGCGCAGAAGAAGCAGGCCGAAGAGGAGAAAAAAAAGAGCGACAAAGCAGGCGGGCTCTGATGCGCACGCTGTCATTTACCGCCGCAGAAAACTGCGTTCGCGCGGACATATATCTTAGTCAATGTCTGCGGGAGATGACGCGTTCGGCCGTAAAAAAATTGTTTGAAGGCGGGCTCGTCACCGTCAACGGAAGGGCGGCCAAGCCTTCGCAGGGCATATCTGAAGGCGATGTTCTGGTCTGTTCCCTGCCCGATCCCGTCGAAATTGCCGCCCGCCCGGAGGACATACCTCTCGATATAGTCTACGAAGACGACGACATCGCCGTCGTAAACAAGCAGCAGGGGCTCACGGTGCACGTCGGCAACGGCAACGCGGACGGCACTTTGGTCAACGCCCTGCTTTTCCGTTTAAAAAATCTCAGCGGCGTCGGCGGGGCTCTCCGTCCCGGCATCGTGCACAGGATAGACAAAAACACTTCGGGCCTGCTCGTCGTCGCCAAAAACGATTTTGCTCACGTGGCTCTCGCAAAGCAGATAGAGCAAAAGACGTGCGCCCGCCGCTATCTTGCCCTTCTCGAAGGCAATCTTAAAAATGACTCCGGCACCGTGGTGACCTGCATCGGCCGCGACCCCAAGGACCGCGTAAAGATGGCCGTCGTCCCTTCGGGAAAGGGCAAAACGGCCATAACCGATTATCGCGTGGAGCAGCGCGCCGGCGGCTACACCCTGTGCATGTTCAGCCTGCACACGGGCAGAACGCATCAGATACGCGTCCATGCAAAATATCTGGGTCATCCCGTCGTCGGCGACGACGTCTACGGCATAAAAAAACAGCGCTTCGCCCTCAACGGTCAGTTGCTGCACGCCTGTCGGCTGGAGCTCGACCACCCGCGCACCGGCGAGCGCATGTCGTTCACCGCGCCCCTGCCCGACTACTTTGTAAACGTGCTCAAAAAGCTCGGGTTCGACGCGGACGCCGTCAGATACTGAATGCCGCGCGCTTACCGCGCGTAAAACATAAGGAGACAATCATGGCTAAAAAAAGCAATCAAAACAATCAGACAACTCAGAAAAAGACCGTTGTCAGGAGGACGGTGGTGACCAACGGCAGCATCGTCAGAACGTGCGCGTTCTGGGGCATGGCCGTCGCCGCCGTGCTCTACATCGTCAGCGGTCTCATCAACTTCATCGCCAAGTACACGGGCGGTCTGGGCGCGACCCTTCAGGCCGTCGTCGGCATAATCACGCTGCTCGGCAATATCGCCGTCATCGTCGCCATCGCGCTGCCCGCATACGGGTATGTCAGCGGCAAAAACCGCAACTGGCGCGCGGCATACTGGGTGTTCCTCATCATCTTCGTGCTCGGCGTTGTATTCGGCGCAATACCCACTTTCTTCTGACAAAAGGCAATTGCCGGGTCCGTCCCGCCGCGCCCGCGCTCCCTTCGGAGCGCGGGCGCGTTTGCGTAAAAATGGCTTTGCGGCCGCCGCATGAATTTTTCTTTACAATTAATTTAAAATGCTTTATAATGTAACCGAAAAAAACAGGGTAAAAGGTCATTGTCATGGCAAATCCGTTGGTAGCTATCGTCGGCAGACCCAATGTCGGCAAGAGCACGTTCTTCAATAAAGTGGTGGGGCGCAAGGTGTCGATAACCGAGGACAGGCCGGGCGTCACGCGCGACAGATTGTATGCCGACGCCGAGTGGAGAGGCAAAAATTTTGCCATCGTCGACACGGGCGGCATAGAGCTCAAGTCGGACGACACCATGTGGAAGGAGATAAAAAAACAGGCTGAAGTCGCTATAGAAACGGCGCAGGTGATACTCTTTTTCGTCGACGGAAAGGAGGGACTCACCACGTCCGATTACGACGTGGCCGACATGCTCCGCCGCTCCAAAAAGCCCGTCATACTCGTCGTCAACAAGATCGACGAATACTCCGAAGAAAAGGTGTTTGAATTCTATTCTCTCGGTCTCGGCGAACCCTTCCCGGTCTCCAGCGAGCATTCCACCGGCATAGGCGACGTGCTCGACGAAGCCGTAAGCTGGTTTGAAAAGTACGAAAACGAGGAGGACGACAGCATAAAAATTGCCGTCGTCGGCAAGCCGAACGCGGGCAAAAGCAGTCTCGTAAACAGGCTGCTCGGCTTCGAGCGGTCGATAGTCACCGACATCGCCGGCACCACGCGCGACGCCATAGACACAAAGTTCACCTACGACGGCAGGGCGTACACCATAATAGATACCGCCGGGATACGCAAAAAGTCCAGGGTGGAGGACGACGTGGAATACTATTCCGTCATGCGCGCCTTCGACGCGGTGCGCCGCGCGGACGTGTGTCTGCTCGTCGTCGACAGCGCCGAAGGACTTACCGAGCAGGATACAAAAATAGTGGGTTATGTGCACGAGCAGGGCAAGCCGTCGGTGATAGTCATGAACAAGTGGGACCTGATAGAAAAGGATACCCACACCATAAACAAGTTTGAAGACAAGCTTAAGGAAGACCTCAAGTTCATGGACTATTTCAGGACCGTCTACGTTTCGGCCAAAACGGGTCAGCGCACCGAAAGGATAATGTCCGCCGTGGACGAAGTGTATGCCAACGCGCGCAGGCGCGTCCCCACCGGCACGCTGAACGACCTCATCTCCGACACCGTCCGCGCCAACGAACCGCCCTCGTACAACGGCCGCAGGCTGAAGGTGTACTATTCTTCGCAGGTTTCCGTCGCGCCGCCTACGTTCGTGCTCTTTGTCAATTCGGCCGAACTGCTGCATTTTTCATACCGGCGCTTTCTCGAAAACACCCTGCGCAAGTGCTTTGATTTTTCCGGCACGCCCATAAGGATAGTTCTGAGGGAGAAGAAGGAGAACTGATATGATTCCCGTAAGTTTTGCCGATACGTGGTATTGGCTTGCGCTCGGCGCCCTTTTAAGCTATCTTCTCGGATGCTTCAACTTCGCCGTGCTCATTTCAAAAATCAAACACAAGGACATCCGTTCGCAGGGCAGCGGCAATCCGGGCACCATGAACATGTCGCGCACGTTCGGCTGGAAGATAGGGCTGATAAATTTCGTGTGCGACGCGCTCAAGGGCATAATCCCCGTTATGGCCGGGCATCTCGCATTTGCCGGCATGTGCTTTGACGGCGGCGCGGTTGCGGTGTCCGACGTCTCGCGCTATCTCTTCGGGCTGTGCGCCGTCGTAGGCCACGTGTTCCCAGTCACCATGAAATTCAGGGGCGGCAAGGGCATAGCCACGACCCTCGGCGTGTTCACCTGCGGCGTCACCTGCGAAGTCGGCTGGTACTTTCCCATAGCCTTTGCCTTTCTGCTCTTTATCGTGCTCTACATATACGTCTTCGAGTGGGGCTCCATGGGCTCGCTCATCGGCGTTTCGGGCTTTACGATTTGGCAGGGAGTCATCTTCTTTCTGCGCTATTCGGGCCGGCTTGACGACGGCTTTGCGATAGCCGCCTTCATGCTGTTGCTCGCGTTCAATCTCATAACATGGATCGCTCACCGCAAAAACCTTTACCGCCTGATGGGCGGCGAAGAGCATCGCACGTCGATCAAAAAGATGGTGCGCAAAAACAGAGCGTGACGCGTCCGTAAAAGACGCGGGGCGGCCGCAGAATTACTCTGCGGCCGCCCCTTTGCGCTCTTTTCTATTTTTTCGGGTTTTTGTCGTCGGGCGTGTTTTCCAGCGACTGAATGGCATATTCGATGGCGGGATTGGCGTCCAGCACGGCCTGCACAAAGTCGGCGTAGGCCGCGCTCTTTATCACAACGTTTATTATGCCGCCGTCCTTCATGCGCACGTACAGTCTGTCGGTGGCTCTGTCTAAAAGCAGCGCGTCGATGTCGTCGGTCGGATAGCTGCTCCTTATCGCGCCGAAGGCCGTTTTCAGCTTCTTTCCGTCCACAGCGTAGTACGAAGAAACCAATATGCTCACAAGCAGCCCTCCCGCGGCCGCGGTTACGGCAAACGTGAGGATGTACAGCGTGAGCGGTATTGCGGGATTTACGGCGTACGACGTGCCGTCGGTTATGCATACGTACAAATTCAGGCCGAAGCCGGCAAGGCATACGGCCAGCCCGGCGATTATCAATATCAGAGTCAGCCGGGGCATGGAGTATCTGAACTTTTTCATGGCTATATTATATATGCGGCGCAAAAAAAAGGCAACTTAAGGAGTGCATAATTTTCAATTTGCCGCTCCGCGCGCTTGAAAAAATGGTAAAGATATAGTAAAATATTGTTATTCATCTTTTTCGGAGGCCCATGCCATGATAAAACTCATCAAAAACGGCGTCTACTACACAGGCGGAAAACTTATCAGGGAGAACGTCGCCTTCATGCGCGAGGAGCAGAAGCGGGCGGCCGTAAAGGGTACGCTGACGTACGGCATTTTAAAGGCCCACAACGTCGGCGACGACCAAAGACTTAAGATAAAGTTCGACGCCCTCGCCTCGCACGACATAACTTACGTCGGCATAATACAGACGGCAAGGGCCTCCGGGCTGGAAAAATTCCCCATACCTTACACGCTGACAAACTGCCACAACTCGCTGTGCGCCGTCGGCGGCACTATAAACGAGGACGACCATGTCTTCGGGCTGTCCGCCGCAAAAAAATACGGCGGCAATTTCGTTCCGCCCCATCTTGCGGTCATACATCAGTACATGCGCGAATGCGAAGCCGCATGCGGCAAGATGATCCTCGGCTCCGACAGCCATACCCGCTACGGCGCTCTGGGCACCATGGCGGTGGGCGAAGGCGGGCCGGAACTCGTAAAGCAGCTCCTCGGTCAGACTTACGACGTCGCGCGCCCCAAGGTCATCGCCGTGTACCTGAAGGGCAGGCTTAAAAAGGGCGTGGGCCCGCACGACGTGGCCATAGCTCTCGTCGGAGCAACCTTCAAAAAGGGGTTCGTCAAGAACTGCGTTCTGGAATTCATAGGCCCCGGCATAGCAAACCTGTCCATGGATTATCGTCTCGGCATAGACGTCATGACCACGGAAACTGCCTGCCTGTCCTCCGTATGGGAGACGGACGGGCTCACGGAGGAGTATTTCAGGCTGCACGGCAGGGAGGAGGCCTATAAACCCATGCACCCTTCCGATCCCGCCTATTACGACGGCGCGGTGGTCGTCGATCTCTCCCGCGTCGAACCCATGATCGCCCTGCCTTTCCACCCCTCTAACGCTTATACCGTAAGGGAGGTGATAGAAAACGCCCGCGACATCCTCGGCGAGGCGGAGGAGGCGGGCAACCGCCTGAAGGGCGGCGGCAGACCCTTCAGACTTCTCGACAAGGTCTCGCCGGAGGGAGTGAGGGTAGATCAGGGCATCATAGCAGGCTGCGCCGGCGGCACTTACGAAAACATCGCCGAGAGCGCCGAAATCCTGCGCGGCAAGAGCTGCGGCTTCGGGGAATTCTCGCTCTCCGTCTACCCCCAGAGCCAGCCTGTGTTCAAGTGCCTTGCGGACAACGGCTACGTCTCCTCGCTCATGAGCAGCGGAGCCATAGTCAAAACGGCGTTCTGCGGTCCATGCTTCGGCGCCGGCGACACTCCGGCGGACAATGCCCTGTCCATACGCCACACCACGCGCAACTTTGAAAACCGCGAAGGCTCAAAGCTCGGCGAAGGTCAGCTCTCCGCAGTCGCCCTCATGGACGCCCGCTCGATAGCCGCCACGGCCGCAAACGGCGGCATGCTCACGCCCGCGACCGAGATGCAATACGTAAGGAAGCTCAAAAAATATTACTTCGACAGCACCATCTACGAAAACCGCGTCTATCACGGCGCGCTCAGGCCGCAGAAAGATGTGCCGCTCGTCTTCGGCAACAACATCGCCGACTGGCCCGAACAGACGGAACTTGCAAACCATCTGCTCATCAAGATAGTCTCCGTTCTGTCCGACCCCGTGACCACTACCGACGAACTCATCCCCTCTGGCGAAACCTCGTCCTATCGCTCCAATCCCCTGCGGCTGGCCGAATTCGCGCTCTCCAGAAAGGATCCCGGCTACGTCGGCAGGGCAAAGCGCGTCAGGCAGGCGGAGGAGCAGAGACGGGCGAGCGGCGCCATTCCCGAAGAAGTGCTCGCCGAAGCCGGCATATCCGTTCTCCCCGGCACGGCGCTCGGCAGTTGCATAGCGGCGGTAAAGCCCGGCGACGGCTCCGCCCGCGAACAGGCGGCTTCCTGTCAGAGGGTGCTCGGCGGCATAGCCAACATCGCCGCCGAATACGCAACCAAACGCTATCGCTCCAACCTCATCAACTGGGGCATGCTTCCGCTCCTCACAAAAACGTTGGATTTTGCCGTCGGCGATTACGTGTATATTGAAAACGTCAGGGACAGGATCGCCGCCGGCGACCCCGTCATTCCCGCAAAGCGCATATCGGGCGGAAAGGTGAAAAACATCTCGTTCTCCGTCGGCGAGCTTACGGAGGAGGAAAAGCAAATAATTCTTTCCGGTTGTCTCATCAATTACAATAAACAGAAATGAATATAAGATGTCTAAACGGCAACGGCATAAAACTGCTCGCTGCCGTTTTGATGGTCGTCGACCATATCGGCATGTTCTTTTTTCCGCAGGCGGCATGGTTGAGATGGATAGGAAGGATTTCCTTACCGCTCTTTGCCTACATGCTTGCGGAAGGTTGCCGCCACACAAAAAATAAAACCGACAGGCTGTTGCTGCTTGCGTCGACGGCGCTCGCCTGCCAGATCGTAAGCTTTATTGCTTCCGGATCGCTGCGAATGAGCATACTCGTCACCTTTTCGCTGTCCGTGCTCATAATATATTCGCTGCAGGCGTTTGCCGAAAAACTGTCGTCGTCGGCCCGTCCGCTGTCCGTCGCGCTCGCGGCGGCGGGGTTCATCGGTATGGTGTTCCTTACTTTTGCCGTGACTTGCATACGAGAGATCGACGGCGCGGCGTTTTCGGTGGAATACGGATTCTGGGGCTGCATGCTCGCGGTGTTTCCCGCCGCGGCGGACTGCATGATGTCGGGGCGCGCGGACGGGGAGGCGGCCGGCGTCGCGCGGCTCGCGGCGTTTGCCGCGGGGCTGTGCGTGCTCTGCGCCGCGCACTCCAATCCCGCCCAGTGGTTCTCGCTCGCCGCTCTCGTTCCTCTGGCAATGTACGACGGAAGGCGGGGCAAGCTGAACCTGAAGTATTTTTTCTACGTCTTCTATCCGGCGCATCTCGGCCTTTTCTGGCTTATTTCATGCATGATATAAAAAACCGCGCGGTCTGCGCGGTTTTTTTGCTCCGCCGGTCACGGCGTTTCGCCGCCGCGGCGAAGGTGCGGCCCCGGGTGAGCGTGCGGGGCGCGGTCGGGAGGGCGCAGAAAACGCCATCTCTCTCCGCGCGGCGGTTCCGGCCGCGGGATCCGTCTCTCTTCGGGCGCTTCGCCGGGCGGCTGCGGGTCGTCCGCGGGCCGTTCCTGCGCGTTCTGCGGCGAGGTGTTTAAGTTTTGCCCGCCGCCCGTCTGTCCGTCGTTGCATGCGCATGCGCCCAACGCGGCTCCGGCCGCAAGCAGCGCCGCCAATAGTTTTTTGGTGATCTTCATGATAAAAGTTTGCGTTCCGCCGTGCTTTTTATGCAAATCGCTTGCAATATGTCCGCATTTGTGCTAAATTGTACTGGCCTGACATCAAGGTTCGCCTGAAGTGAAAGGAACGCATGATCCGACGACCGCGCTCCGCGTCGTCCTTTTGTTGCGCTCCCTTGCAGGCAAAGGGGGTATTTTTTATGTCCGGAAAACGTCTTGCGGTCATATCGCTGATAATAGAGGACCGCGAACAGAGCGCGCGCATAAACGCCATCTTGTCCGATTTCGGCGACTGCATCGTCGGTCGCATGGGCGTGCCGTGCAGGGAGAGGGGCGTGTCCGTCATCTGCGTCATAGCCGACGCTCCCGCGGAGACGATAAACACCATGACGGGCAGGATAGGCATGCTTTCGGGCGTGTCGGCAAAGACCCTCATGAGCAAAATCTGAAAAAATTTTTTGAGGCAAAAGGCGCTGTGCCTGATGCCGAAAGGAGTACAAGCATGAAAAAAACAACAGCCATATTTGCGGCCGCGGCGCTCGCCGCAGCCATGTCGCTCGGAATTTCCGCCTGCGGCGGCGACGACGGCGCAGTCACGGTGTACATGCCCGACGGCGCGCCCGCGCTCGCGCTGGCGCAGCTCATGGTCGACGAGCCCGACCTCGGCGCCGATGTCTCTTACCGCGTCGTCGACGCAAGCACTATCCAGACTTACGTCACGGGCGACATGAAGGCCGACGTGTGCGTGCTGCCCGTCAACGCGGCCGCTACGGTTGCGGGGGACGGCTCCGAATACACCATGCTCGGCGTGGTCACGCACGGCAATCTGTACATGGTCTCCTCAAAGTACGGCGAGCAGATAACAGGCGATAATCTCACCTCGCTTGTCGGCAAGACAGTGGGCTGCATCCAGCTCAACAGCTTCGTCGGGGCCGTGTTCAAGGCCGTGCTCGGCGATGCCGGCATCGGCTATACCGTCGTCGCCGACGCGTCGCAGGCTTCGCCCGACAGCGTCAATCTCGTAAACATCGCCAACCCCGCAAGCGAAATTTCGCCGTCGGCCGCGTTCGACTACATGATAGCCGCCGAACCGGTCGTAACGGCAAAAACTTCGGGCGGGGCTCTCGGCGTCGTGGGCGATCTTCAGGCGCTCTACGGCGAGGGCGGCTACCCGCAGGCCGTGATGATAGCCAAAAATTCTCTAATCGAGAGCGACCCGGGATTTATCCGGGCGCTTGTCGACGCCGTGGCGGAGGGGGCGCAGAAGCTCGCCTCCGACGGGGCGGACATCGCGTCGATCATCGAAGCGGTCAACACCAACGGCGGCGCGGGCACGCTGACGGCGGGCAATCTCAAGCCCGAAACGCTCAGGCGCTGCGCCATCGCGTTCGAGGCCGCCGCCGACGCAAAGAGCGACGTGCTCTCCTTCATCCAAAAATATAACGCCGTCACAAATATGTCTCTCTCGCTGTCGGACGCATTTTTCTATTCAGGAAACCGATGAGCCGTGAACAACGCAAAATTTAAACTGCAAAACATACTGATCTCCCTCGCCGCCGTCGCCGCGATGTGGCTCGTCTGGCTTGTCGCCGCCCTGTGCGTCGACGACGGGTACGTCATTCCGTCTGCGGGCGATACGTTCTCCGAGCTCGGAAGTCTGCTGTTCGGCGACGGCGCGCCGTCGTACTGGCGGGCCTTCGGCATGACGTTTGCCCGCAGTCTGTGCGCGTGGGCGATCTCGTTCGCCGTTGCGGCGGCGCTGGCTGCGCTGTCCGCCGCCAACGCGCGCGTGCGCTCGTTCATCAGACCCTTCGTCGCCGTCGTCCGCATACTGCCGGTAATGGCTATAACGCTCATGCTGCTCATATGGTCCGAGCGCTCCGTCGTGCCCGTCATAGTCTGCTCGCTCACCCTTTGTCCGCTCATATATGCGCAGCTGACGGCCGCGTTGGACGGCATCGACGCAAAGCTGCTCGAGATGGCAAGAGTATATGCCCTTCCCCGCCGCGACGTGGTGTTCAGGATATGCCTGCCGCAGATGTTGCCGCCCGTCCTTTCGCAGACGGGGCCCGATCTGTCTCTCGCGCTCAAGGTGACAGTGTCGGCGGAGGTGCTCGCCAGCGCCTTCCCCGCGATAGGCAGGCTCATCAACGACGCTCAACTCTATAACAATACGGCGCAGGTGTTTGCCCTCACCGTAAGCATGCTCGCCGTCGGCGGGCTCGTCGAGTTTTTGTGTTCCCGTCTCACGCTGATCACCGCGCGCTGGACGGGTAGGGAGGGCGGACATGCGCATTGAAAATCTGTGCAAAAGCTACCCGGGCACGGTCGTATTCGACAATTTTAACCTCGTCATCGACGAGGGCGCTGTGACGTGCATACTCGGCGGGAGCGGAGCGGGCAAGACCACTCTGCTCAATATCATCGCAGGCCTCACGGAATATGAGGGGAGAGTGGACGGCGTCAAGTGTTCCTACATCTTTCAGGAGCCCCGCCTCGTGCCCAATCTTACGGTAGAAGGCAACCTGCGTCTCGTCTGCCGCGACGGCGCCAAAGTCGCCGCCGCGCTCGCCCGCGTCGGGCTTGCCGACAGGGCGCACAGCTATCCCGTAGCCCTCTCCGGCGGTCAGCGTCAGCGCGCGGCCATTGCCAGGGCGTTTTTGTATGAAAGCGACTTCGTGCTGATGGACGAGCCCTTTTCCTCCCTCGACCTCAAACTCAAGCTCGATATGATCCAAGCCTTCAAAGAGGTGCGGGAGGGGGACGGCCGCTCCGCCGTCTTCGTCACGCACGACATCGAGGAGGCGCTCTGCCTTGCGGACAGGATAATAGTGTTGCGCTCGGGCAAAGCGGTATTCGACAGCCCCAACGCTCCCGGCCTGCCATTCGGTTCGGACAATGCGCTGCGCGCCCGTCTGGCGGAGGCGCTGCTGGCATGAACAGGCGATAGCGGCCCGCCGCCGCGCCCTTTTACGGGGCGCGGCGGCGGGCCGCTTGCTTTTTTGTCAACCGTTTGCGGCGGCAAAATCAAAAATTTTGTCGGCAAAATTGTAAAAAACCCGTTGCAAACATTTTATTTTGCGCACGGGTTGTGATATAATTTGTGTGTAACGACGTCTGCTCTATGCCGCGGCAAAGGCAAAGCCCGAGCGGTAGGCGATCACGATGAACCATATGTTCAGCGCGCCGATCACCGGCATGAGTATCATGAACAGCATGTTCTTCAGCTTGAACCGTGTGACGAACATGGCTGCGTAAATGCCCACGGCGCCGCCCAGCAGGGCGGCAAGCAACAGTTTCCCGTCCCCCGCGTTGAGCTTGCTTTCGTCGTCGAGGTATTGGTTTTTCTGCGCTACAAGCAGCATCACGGAGTAAAAATTGACGGCTATAATATAGACCGTAAAAATTATATACATCAGCAGCATACTCACAGTATGCGCCTTAAAGACAAGCACGATACAAGGAGTTTGCAATGCCTAAAGCAGCAATATTGATGGGTTCCAAATCCGATCTCCCCGTGGTAAAGCCCGCCGTGTCGGCGCTAAGAGCCATGGGCGTGGATACCGAAGTGCGCGTTATCTCCGCGCACAGAACGCCCGAGGAAGCTCACTCATTCGCCTCGTCGGCAAAGGATAACGGCATCGAGGTGATAATTTGCGCCGCCGGAAAGGCCGCCCACCTCGGAGGGGTCATAGCGGCATATACCGCTTTGCCCGTCATAGGTCTGCCCGTAAAGACGGACATGATGGGCGGGCTGGACAGCCTTCTGTCCATGGTCCAGATGCCTTCCGGTATCCCCGTTGCCACCGTCGGGGTAAACGGCGGCGAAAACGCCGGTCTTCTCGCCGCGCAGATCCTCGGCATAAAATATCCCGAAATAGCGCAGGCGCTCGTCGCGTACAAGGCCGCCATGCGCGATAAGATCAATGCCGACGACCGCGCTCTTCAGCAGGAATTAAAGCAGTTATAATATCTTCATGCCCGCAGTGCGCCTGCGGGTATTGCTTTTGCGCGCACGCGCGCATGCGTTGCACGGCGCAATTTTTACGAAAATCAATCTTTTAAGGAGAATTTATACGCATATGGAAAAGAAAGAACAGCTCTACGAAGGCAAAGCAAAAAAGGTCTACGCCACCGCGGATCCCGACAAGGTCATCGTCTCCTATAAGGACGACGCAACTGCGTTCAACGGCCTCAAAAAGGGCACCATCGTCGGCAAGGGCGTCATCAACAACAAGATGACGAACATGATGATGAAGATGCTTGAAAAGAAGGGCATTCCCACCCACTTCGTCGAAGAGCTCGACGACCGCGACACCGTCGTCAAAAAGGTTCAGATAGTTCCGCTCGAAGTAATAATAAGGAACGTTGCCGCAGGCAGCTTTTCCAAGAGGTACGGCGTGCCCGAGGGCACGGCGTTCAAGTCGCCCACGATAGAATTTTCCTACAAGAACGACGATCTGGGCGATCCTCTCATCAACGATTATCACGCACTCGCGCTCGGCCTTGCCACTGAGGACGAGATAGAGACGATAAAAAAGATGGCCTTCGCCGTCAACGACGCGATGAAGCAGTTCTTCAGCCATCTCAACATCGACCTCATCGACTTCAAGCTGGAATTCGGCCGTTTCCACGGACAGATAGTTCTCGCCGACGAGATCTCGCCCGACACCTGCCGCTTCTGGGAGGCCGGCACGTGGGACACCACGCACCACACCAGTCTGGACAAGGACAGGTTCCGCCGCGACCTCGGCGGAGTGGAGGACGCATACAAGGAAATCTTCAAGCGTCTCACGGAGGGAGAATAATTTCAGATGGGCGGATTTTTCGGTTCAGTAAAGAGGAGCAGCGCCGTGTTCGACGTGTTCCTCGGCACGGATTATCATTCCCACCTCGGCACCAAGCGCGGCGGCATGGCGGCGTATGACGTGGAGATAGGTCTCCAGCGCGAGATACACAACATCGAAAACGCGCCTTTCCGCACCAAGTTCGAGCGCACGCTCTCCGAAATGCGCGGAAACGCAGCCATAGGCTGCATCTCCGATACCGACCCGCAGCCCCTTCTGATGGTGTCTAAACTCGGCAAGTACGCAATAAGCACCATAGGCGTGATAAACAACACCGACGCTCTTATGGCCAAAATCCTTTCGCGCGGCGGATATTTCGACGCGATGACGGGCAGCAAGGTCAACGCAAACGAGCTGATCGCCGCCCTCATAAACACCAAGGATTCCTATGCGGAGGGCATAAAATACGCGCAGGACAGCATCGACGGCACGGCCTCGATACTGCTGCTCACCGACCGCGGCACGCTTATAGCCGCCCGCGACAAAGTGGGGCGTCTGCCCGTGCAGATAGGCCGGTGCGACGACGGCTACTGCGTATCGTTTGAAAGTTTTGCCTACAAAAAGCTGGGCTATACCGACTTCCGCGAGCTGGGGCCCGGCGAGATAGTGGAAGTTTCCGCCGACGGCGTGGAGCAGCTCGCCCCTCCGGGCGAAAAGATGCGCATATGCGCCTTCCTCTGGTCGTATTACGGCTATCCCACATCCTCGTACGAGGGCGTCAACGTGGAGATAATGCGTTGCCGCAACGGCGAAATATTTGCTCGCGAGGACGCGAAAACCCACGATATGCACGGTATAGATTACGTGGGCGGCGTTCCCGATTCCGGCACGCCCCACGCGATAGGTTATGCCAACGCCTGCAAAGTGCCCTTCGCCAGACCCTACATAAAGTACACTCCCACGTGGTCGCGTTCCTTCATGCCCGTAAATCAGGCCGACCGCAACCGCGTGGCAAAAATGAAGCTCATCCCCGTTCACGAGCTGATAGACGGCAAACGTCTGCTGCTCGTCGACGATTCCATAGTCCGCGGCACGCAGCTCAAGGAGACGGTGGAATTTTTGTATTCGCACGGGGCCAAGGCGGTGCATATGCGCTCGGCCTGTCCGCCCATAATGTACGGGTGCAAATACCTCAACTTTTCCCGCTCGTCGGGCGACATGGATCTGATAACCCGCCGCACCATGGCCGAACTCGAAGGCGACGCGGCCATAGACCATCTCGAGGAATACTGCTCCTCCGAAACGGCCCGCGGCAAGGCCATGCGCCGCGCCATCTGCGATAAGTTCCATTTTGAATCTCTGGAATTCCAGTCGCTCGAAGGACTCATCGAGGCGATCGGCATCGACAGGTGCAAGCTGTGCACTTACTGCTGGACGGGCAAAGAGTAAGCTTTTTCCGCGCAAAACCCGCGCCGCAGCGCCTTGCCGCGCCTGCGGCTTTGCGCGAAATGTCTCTTGGCAATCTCTGCAGCCGGCAACGGGCGCCGCATGTCTTTCAGACCGCGTCCGCCCTTGTCGCATATTCTCTGTTTACCATCTCATATGGACGAAATTCAATCGGAAATTCATGAAGAATGCGGCGTGTTCGGCGTGTACTCGCAGGAGAACCGCGACGTGGCCGTCACGACCTGCTACGGGCTCTACGCTCTGCAGCACCGCGGTCAGGAGAGTGCCGGCATAGCCGTGGCCTATGCGGACAGGATCGTCTGCCGCAAGGGGATGGGGCTTGTGCCCGAAGTTTTTTCGCAGTCCGTTCTGGGCGAACTGCCCGAAGGCGACATCGCCGTGGGGCACGTCCGCTATTCCACCACGGGTGCAAGCAATCCGGTAAACGCCCAGCCCGTCGTGTTCACGGGCAAGTGCGGGGCCATGGCTCTCGCGCACAACGGCAACCTGACTAACGCCGGCGAACTGCGGCGGCAGATGATAGCGCGCAACGCCGTGTTTCAGACCACCATCGATTCGGAGGTCATGGCGGTGGCCGTCAACAGTCTTTCCGACGGCGATCTGCTCACCGGCATAAAGCGCGCCTGTCCGCTGTTCAAGGGTTCGTATGCGCTCGTCGTGATGTCGGCTGATAAACTCATCGCCGTGCGCGATCCCTTCGGCATAAGACCGCTGTGCATCGGTTCGCTTGCCGACGACGTGGTGATTGCCAGCGAAAGTTGCGCTCTCGACGCCGTGGGCGCCAGCTTCGTGCGCGACGTGAAGCCGGGCGAAATAGTCGTCGTGGACTCCTCGGGCATTCATTCGCACATGATGGAAAATGTGCCCGCGGAAAGCCGCATGTGCATATTCGAATATGTCTACTTTGCGCGGCACGATTCCGTGGTCGACGGCTGCAGCGTATATGCCGCCCGCAGGGAAGCGGGCAGATTGCTTGCAAAATATTTCCCGGCCGACGCCGACATGGTGGCCGGCGTGCCCGATTCCGCAAATGTTGCGGCGCACGGCTATGCGGAAGTCAGCGGGCTGCCGTTCGTCGAAGCGCTCGCAAAGAACAGATACGTCGGCAGGACGTTCATCCAGCCCGACCAGCGGCAGAGGGAAAGCAGTCTCACCATAAAAATGAACGCCTTGCGCGCAAACATCGCGGGCAAGAGAGTGGTGCTCATCGACGACTCCGTCGTGCGCGGCACCACAATGCGCAGGATAGTAAAAATGTTGCGCGAAGCGGGCGCGTCGCAGGTGCATCTGCGCATATGCTCTCCCGCGGTCAGGCATCCGTGCCATCTGGGCATAGACATGCAGACCTCCGGGCAGCTTATAGCCAACGGCAAAAGCGAGGAGCAGATATGCGAAAGTCTGGGCGCGGACAGCCTAAAGTATCTCACGGTCGAACAGCTCATATCCACGTGCGCTTCGGCCGGAGTGGGGTTCTGTACGGGTTGTTTTACGGGAGATTATCCCTATCCGTCGTCCGACAGCGACGACAAATTCAGATTAGAATAAACTTTTCAGGAGAAAAATATTATGGCAATATCGTATAAAGACAGCGGCGTGGACGTGGAGAGAGGTTACGAGGCCGTCAGGCTCATGCGCGAACACGTAAAGTCCACTTATACAGAAGGCGTCCTCGGCGACATAGGTTCGTTCGGCGGTTTCTTTCAGATGGGCAAGGGCTGCAAGGAGCCCGTTCTCGTCGCCGGCACCGACGGCGTCGGCACCAAGCTTAAGTATGCCTTCGTTGCGGACAAGCACGACACCATAGGCATCGACGCCGTGGCCATGTGCGTCAACGACATCGTGTGTCAGGGCGCAAAACCTCTGTTTTTCCTCGACTATTTCGCAACCGGCAAACTTTCGCCCGAGGTGGTGGCGACCGTCGTTTCGGGCGTGGCTGAAGGCTGCCGCCAGAGCGGCGCCGCGCTCATCGGCGGCGAAACGGCCGAAATGCCCGGCTTTTATGCCGACGGGGAATACGATATCGCCGGTTTTGCCGTGGGCGTTGTGGATAAAAGAAAGGTCATCAACGGCAAAAAGATAAAGTCGGGCGACGTGCTCATCGGCATAAAGTCGAGCGGCATCCACTCCAACGGCTATTCGCTTGTCAGAAAGCTGTGGGGGGAGGATATCGCAGAGCTCTCCGAATATAACGACGAGCTGGGCGCAAGACCTATAGACGTGTTGCTCACTCCCACAAAGATATACGTAAATTCCATTCTCGCCCTCATCGAAAAGGTCAAGGTGAAGGGCATCGCCCATATCACCGGCGGCGGATTCATCGAAAATATCCCCCGCATCTTCCCCGAGGGCATAGGGTGCAGAATAAATACAAAGTCGTACGAAGTTCCCGCCATATTCAGAATAATGCAGAAAAAGGCGGGCATCAAAAAGGAGCAGGCCTACAACACCTTCAATATGGGCATAGGCATGGTCGTCTGCGTGGCCAAAAAGGACGTGGACGCAGCCATAGCCCAGCTTGAAAGCACCGGCGAAGAGTGCGTCGTGCTCGGCAAGACCTGCAAGGGAAGCGGGGTGAAACTGGTTTGATAAAGCGCATAGCTGTGTTCGCCAGCGGCGGCGGCACCGATTTTCAGTCTGTCATAGACGCAAACGAGCGCGAGCATTTTTGCGAAATAGCCTGTCTCATCGCTTCGGGATACGGCATAGGCGCGATAGACCGCGCAAAAAAGCACGGCATACCTCACGCCGTATATTGCAAAAAGGATTATCCCGACATAGAGCGGCTGTACAGCCAACTGGCATATAAGCTCAACATGCTCGGCGTCGATTACATCGTGCTCGCAGGCTGGCTCAAAATAATCCCCCAAAGCTTCATAAAGGCTTTTGAAGACAGGATAATAAACATCCATCCTTCGCTCATCCCCGCATTCTGCGGCAGCGGCTATTACGGTCTCAAGGTACACAAGGCCGTGCTCGATTACGGCGCAAAGATTTCGGGCTGCACGGTGCATTTCGTCAACGAAGTGCCGGACGGCGGCGCGATAATCGCCCAGCGCGCGGTCGAAGTCAGGGAGGACGACACTCCCGAAAGCCTTCAGGCGCGAATTTTAGAGGTTGAGCACAGCCTTCTGCCCTACTGCGTAAAACAGCTCTGCATGGGAAATATCGCAAAGGACGGCAGAAAGGTCATCATAAAGGAAAATATTTAACGAGAGGTATAACATAAATGGAAATGAAGAAGAGGGCGCTCGTCAGCGTATCCGACAAGGCGGGCGTGGTGGATTTTTGCAAAGGCCTTGTCGGTTGCGGATTTGAAATAATCTCCACCGGCGGCACGGCAAAGGTTTTAAAGGATGCGGGTCTCAAGGTCATCGGCATATCCGAGATCACGGGCTTTCCCGAATGTCTCGACGGCCGCGTAAAGACCCTTCACCCCAATGTTCACGCGGGGCTTCTGGCCATGCGTTCCAATCCCGAACACATGAAGCAGCTCGAAGAGCTGGGCATAAACACCATCGATATAGTGTGCGTCAACCTCTATCCCTTCAAGGCCACCCTCGCCAAGGGCGCCGACTTTGCCGAGTGCGTCGAAAATATCGATATCGGCGGCCCCACGATGATAAGGGCGGCGGCAAAAAACTATCAGGACGTCGCGGTGATAGTCGACCCTGAGGACTACGGCAAAGTGCTTGAAGAGCTGAAGGCCGGCGGCGTTTCTCTCGAGACAAAAAAATACCTTCAGTACAAGGTGTTTGCGCATACCGCCGTATACGACAGTCTCATTTCCAACTACCTCGCTTCGCAGCTGGGCATAACCTTCCCCGACAGCGTTACCTTCGCCTACGAAAAGGCTCAGGATATGCGCTACGGCGAAAATCCCCAGCAGCAGGCAGTGTTCTACAACGAAGAATTCATCCGCCCCGGCTCGCTGTCCTCCGCAAAACAGCTGTGGGGCAAGGAGCTTTCATACAATAACATCAACGACGCCAACGGCGCTCTCGAACTCTTAAAGGAATTCGGCTCAACGCCGGCGGTGGTCGCCTGCAAGCACGCAAATCCCTGCGGCGTGGGCACGGGCGCAAGCATACACGAAGCTTACATGCGCGCCTATGCCTCCGATCCCGTATCCGTATTCGGCGGAATACTCGCCATCAACGGCGAGGTGGACGCCGCCACCGCGGAGGAGATCAACAAAATATTCATCGAGATCGTAATGGCTCCCTCGTATTCCGAGGAAGCGTTAAAGATACTCGAAGGCAAAAAGAATATCCGCCTTCTGCAGATAGAAGACATCTCCGCGCCCCGTGCGGCGGACGCGTTCGACATGAAAAAGGTGTATGGCGGTCTGCTCGTGCAGCAGTACGACAACACGCTCATCCGCGACGGAGACATGTCGCTGTTTGAAAGAAAGGCTCCCGTTGAGGAAAAGACGCTCTCAACCGGCAAAACGCGCACGGTGTACGGCCTCGGCGTCGTCACCGACCGCGCACCCACTCCCGACGAGGTGGAAGCCCTTCTGTTCGCGTGGCGTGTGGTGAAGCACACCAAATCCAACGCCATAGTCATCGGCAAAAAGGGCAGGACGACGGGCATAGGCATGGGACAGACCAACCGCATATGGGCCGCGCAGCAGGCCATAGCCCACGCCGGAGCCGAAGCCGCGGGCTCGGTAATGGCGTCCGACGCGTTCTTCCCCTTCCCCGACTGCGTGGAGGAGTGCGTAAAGGCCGGCATAACGGCAATAATCCAGCCGGGCGGCTCCATTCAGGACAAGGCCTCCGTGGAGGCCTGCAACGCCGCCGGCATAGCCATGGTATTTGTGGGCGACAGACACTTCAAACACTGATTGCCTTTTACATATATCGGCATCAATCGATTTTTTAAGGATATAAAATGAACGTACTCGTCATAGGAAACGGCGGCAGGGAACATGCCATCCTGCTCGCATTGAAAAAGAGTCCGAGGGTGGATAAGCTCTACTGCATGAAGGGCAATGCCGGCACGGCCGAAATCGCCGTCAACGTCGACGTCGACTATATGGACGCTGAGGCCGTAAAGGCCTTTGCGCTCGCTCACCCCGAAATAGATTATTACGTCGTAACTCCGGACGATCCTCTGGCCATAGGCATAGTGGACGTGCTGGAGGGCATAGGCAAGCGCTGCTTCGGGCCGCGCAAAGACGCCGCCCTGATAGAATCGAGCAAGGCGTTTGCCAAGCAGCTGATGCATAAATACGGCATACCCACCGCAAAAAGCGCCACGTTTGACAATTACGGCGACGCTCTCGCGTATGTGCGCGCGCAGGGCGCGCCCATCGTGCTCAAGGCCGACGGTCTCGCCCTCGGCAAGGGAGTGCTTGTCTGCAACACGCTCAAGGAGGCCGAAGAGGGGCTCAAGGAGATAATGCTCGACAGGGCCTTCGGGCGCGCCGGCGAAAAGATAGTAATAGAAGAGTGCATGCGCGGGCTTAAATATACCCCCGGCGAGGAGGTCTCCGTGCTCGCGTTTACGGACGGAAAGACCATCGTTCCCATGATAACCTCGTGCGACCACAAGCGCGCGGGCGACGGCGACACCGGTCTGAATACCGGCGGCATGGGCACTTTTTCTCCCTGCCCGTTCTGGAGCGAGGAGCTTGAAAAAGAGGTGACGGAGAAAATTATGCTCCCCACCGTAAAAGCCATGAACGCCGAGGGCAGAACGTTTAAGGGCTGCCTGTATTTCGGGCTGATGCGCACGCCGGACGGCATGAAGGTCGTGGAGTACAACTCCCGCTTTGGCGACCCCGAAACGCAGGTGGTGCTGCCCATGCTCAAGACCGACCTTATGGATATATTCGAAGCCGTGACGGACGGCAGATTGTCCGACGTAAAGATAGAGTGGGAGCAGGGCGCGTGCGTATGCGTCGTGCTCGCCAGTGGCGGATATCCCGTCTCCTACCGCAAGGGCGAAGTCATCACGATAGGCGACGTGGGCGACTGCACGGTGATCCATGCGGGCACGGCGATAAAGGACGGGCGGCTGGTCACAAACGGCGGCAGGGTGCTGGGCGTGGTGGCAAAGGGCGCCGATATCGACGCGGCCCGCGCCAAGGCCTACGCCGCGGTAAAGAACATACACTGGAACGGCATGCAGTACCGCACCGACATAGGAATAAAGTACAGGCAGGGTTGAAGGGCTATGATTTACAGGATCTTTGTAGAAAAAAAGGATAATCTGCAGGCAAAAAAGATTGCCGAGGAGATAAAAACTCTCCTCAAAACCGACGTCGGCGAAGTGCGCAAGCTCATCCGCTACGATGTTGACGGAATGACGGAGGAGGAGTTCAGGGCCGCCGTTCCCGCGGTCTTTTCCGAACCTCCCGTCGACAACGTTTACGAGGAGGAGGTGTCCTTCGGCGAGGAGTTCAAGGTGTTTGCCGTGGCCTACCTCACGGGACAGTACGACCAGCGCGCCGACAGCGCCGCGCAGTGCGTTCAGCTGCTTACGCGCGGCGAGCGCCCCGTCATAAAGTGCGCAAACGTCTATGCTGTCAGCGGAGTCGACGATGAGCAGCTCGAACGCATCAAAAAGCATCTCATCAATCCCGTGGAGAGCGAGGAAGTTCCGCTCGCAAAGCCCGAGTCTCTCGCATATGCGCCCCCCGTGGCCGAAGACGTCAGGGCCGTGGAAGGCTTTATTGCTATGTCCGACGGCGACATCGCCGCCTATCACGAGAAGATGGGGCTGGCAATGTCTGTGGCCGACCTCGCGTTCGTGCGCGATTATTTCATTTCAGAAAAGCGCGATCCCACCGAAACGGAGATAAAGGTCATCGACACCTACTGGTCCGATCACTGCCGCCACACCACCTTTGCCACCCGCATAGAGGAGATAGAGGTGCGTTCGGATATCCCCGCGATCGACCGTGCGTTAAAACTCTACCGCGACCTGTTTAAGGAGATGTACGCGGGCAGGGACGACAAGTATCCCTGTCTGATGGATATAGCCACGATAGCGGCCAAAAAGCTCAAAAAGGACGGGCTGTTGGACAACCTCGACCAGTCCGACGAGATAAACGCCTGTTCCATAAATATCGACGTAACTCTTGACGGCGAAAAGAAGAAATATACCGTCATGTTCAAGAACGAGACGCACAACCACCCCACCGAGATAGAGCCTTTCGGCGGAGCGGCCACCTGTCTCGGCGGCGCCATACGCGACCCGCTTTCGGGCAGAGCCTATGTGCTCCAGTCCATGCGCGTCACGGGCAGCGCCGATCCCACCGAGCCCATCGAAGAGACCATGCACGGCAAGCTTCCCCAGCGCGTGATAACGACTACCGCCGCCGCCGGCTTTTCGTCATATGGCAATCAGATAGGCCTTGCCACCGGTCAGGTGGACGAAGTGTACCATCCCGGCTACAAGGCCAAGAGACTGGAGACCGGCTTCGTCGTCGGCGGCGCCGTGTCGGACATGATTTACCGCGCAAGGCCGCAGGCCGGCGACGTGGTCATACTGCTCGGCGGCGAAACGGGCCGCGACGGCTGCGGCGGCGCAACGGGGTCTTCCAAGGCGCACGACGAGCAGTCCGTCCAGACTTGCGGCGCCGAGGTACAGAAGGGCAACGCCCTTACCGAAAGAAAGCTGCAGCGTCTCTTCCTCAACGCCGAAGCCACTCGCCTCGTCAAAAAGTGCAACGACTTCGGCGCGGGCGGCGTGTCCGTCGCAATAGGCGAGCTTGCCGACGGCCTCGTCATCGAACTCGACAAGGTTCCCAAAAAGTACGAAGGCCTGTCCGGCACCGAGCTTGCCATATCCGAATCGCAGGAGAGGATGGCCGTAGTCGTCTCCTCCGGCGACGTCGAAAAGTTTGTCGCGCTCGCGGCCGAAGAAAATCTTGCGGCCACGCCCGTGGCCACCGTCACGGACGACAGGCGCATGAAGATGTATCATCGCGGCAGGGCCATCGTCGATATCTCGCGCGATTTTCTCGATACCAACGGCGTCCGTCAGGTAACGGGCGCGATAATTCAGGATAAGCGCACAAAATTCTTCGATATTCCGGAGGAAGAACCCGATTTCGCGCAGTCGCTCAAAAATACTCTGTCGCGGCTCAACGTCTGCTCCAAAAAGGGTCTGGCGGAGATGTTCGACTCCACAATCGGCGCGCGTTCCGTATATATGCCCTTCGGCGGCAAGTATCAGCTCACGCCCGTCACGGCCATGGCCGCCAAGGTGGTGGGGGGCGAAACGGACGACTGCACCGTTTCCGCCTACGGATACAGTCCCGAACTCATGTCGTCTTCGCCCTTTACGGGGGCCATATATTCCATAGTGGCTTCTGTGTCAAAAGTGGTGGCCGCCGGAGCGGATTACCGCGACGTGCGCCTTACGCTTCAGGAATATTTCATGCGCCTGCGCGAGGACAAAAAGCGCTGGGGCGTACCCCTTTCGGCGCTGCTCGGCGCGCTGTATGCGCAGATCAACCTCGGGCTCGGCGCGATCGGCGGCAAGGATTCCATGAGCGGCACGTTCGAACATATCGACGTGCCCCCCACGCTGATATCGTTCGCGCTTGCGCCCGCAAAGGCGTCGCGGCTCATCACCAACGTCGCCCGCGACGAGCGCTTCAAGTTCTATCTCCTTCCCATGAAGAAGGATGCCGCCGGCATTCCCGATTTCGGCTATCTTAAAAAGCTATATGCCTGCGTCCGCAAAAATATCGCGACTGGCAACATCGTCACCGCAACCGTCGTGGAAAGCGGCGGCCCCGCCGCGGCGATAGTAAAAAGCTGTCTCGGCAACGGCCTCGGCTTCGACTTTGCCTGCGACGCCCGCAGGCTGTTCGCCGAAAGCTACGGCGACATCATCGTCGCATGCCGCGATCCCTATAAGCTGTCCGGCCTTGAACTCGTTCTGCTCGGAAAGCCCACCGGCGAACGCTTCTTCACTCTCGGCGACAGCAAGGTCTGGCTGCGCGACGCCCTTGAAAGTTACACTTCCAGACTGGACGGCGTGTTCCCCGCCACGGCAAAGGCTTCGGGCAATATTCCCGACTGCGACTATGACGATGGCAGAAAGTACTACAACATATCCACGAAAATTGCCCGTCCCCGCGTTTTCATACCCGCCTTCCCCGGCACCAACTGCGAGCTTGATACCGCCCGCGCATTCAGGCTTGCCGGAGCCGATCCCCGCGTTCTCGTCATAAGGAACCGCAGTCCCCGCGATATCGAGGAGAGCGTGCAGGCGATAATAAGGGAGATAGAGGCCTGCAACATCATAGCCTTCCCCGGCGGATTCTCCGGCGGCGACGAGCCCGACGGCTCGGGCAAGTTCATCGCCACCACGTTCCGCAATCCCGCCGTCGCCGAAAGCATGATGAAGCTCCTGAACAAGCGCGACGGTCTCATCCTCGGCATCTGCAACGGCTTTCAGGCGCTCATCAAACTCGGTCTCGTGCCCTACGGCAGCGTGCGGCCGCTCACCGAAAGCTCGCCCACGCTTACCTACAACAACATTTCGCGCCACGTCTCCACGATGGTAAACATCAGGGTCGCTTCCACGCTCAGCCCGTGGCTGTCGGCGTGCAAGGTCGGCGAGGTCTACACCGTGCCCGTTTCCCACGGTGAAGGAAAGATAGTCGCTCCGCTCGCCGAGCTCGAAAATATGCGGGTCAACGGGCAGATCGCCACGCAGTATGTCGACCTCGACGGCACTCCCACGATGCTCAGTCCCTTCAACCCCAACGGCAGCCGCTGGGCCATAGAGGGCATCACCTCGCCGGACGGCAGGGTGTTCGGCAAGATGGGACACTCCGAGCGCATAGGCGAAAATCTCTACAAAAACGTGTGCGGCAACTACGATATGAAAATATTCGAAAGCGGCGTAAAATATTTCAAATAACCATTTGCGGTATCGGCGGACGGTGTCCGCCGATATTTTTGTGGAGCGGCGTCCGTCTGCGGCATTCAGATACATCATTTTCGCTCAATTTTCTTTACAAACACAATATTTTGTGGTATCATTGATAAAAACATGCCGTCGCCGCGGCGGGCGTTGAAAATCGTCTGGCGCGGAGCGGGAGACGCGGACGCTTAAGGCGCGCGCTTCCGGACGGACGCCGGCACGTTTTTTGCGCGGGGACGGTTCCGCCGTTACCAAATCTGACAATCATGAGGGAACAACATGAAATGTATTTATTGCGGTTGCGAAGACAGCAAGGTTATCGACAGCCGTTCTGCGGACGAAGGAAGAACGATACGCCGCAGAAGGGAGTGCATAAAGTGCGGCAAGCGCTTCACCACGTATGAGACCATCGAAGATACCCCCGTCCTCGTCGTCAAATCCAACGGCACGCGTCAGTCGTTCGATGCCGGCAAGATAAAAAACGGCATAGTCAAGGCGTGCGAAAAGCGCCCCGTGTCCATGGGCGCTATCGACGAGCTCGTGGACGGAATAACCAAGCGGGTATATAATTCCATGGAGCAGGAGATCTCGTCCAAGGCCATAGGCGAAATGGTCATGGACGCTTTAAAGGATCTCGACGAAGTCGCTTACGTGCGCTATGCAAGCGTCTATCGCTCGTTCAAGGACATCTCCTCGTTCATGGAAGAACTTCAGAAGATGATGGACAATAAAAAATGACGGGCGCGGTTTGGCGCCGTCGTTTCCGTGCGGCGCGCGCATGCGCCGGTCGTCGTATGCAGAGATAAGGCAGTGGAAACTGCCTTACATTTTTTAAAGGTCGGTATCAATGAAAAAACTCACAAGGCGCGTCTTTGTCGGCGGAGTGGCCGTCGGCGGGGGCGAAAGCGTAAAAATACAATCCATGTGCACGGTAAAGACGGAGGACGTGCCCTCCGCGGTCGCCCAGATCCGCTCGCTCGAGGACGCGGGCTGCGACATAATCCGCGTATCCGTGCTCGACGAAGCCGATGCCTGCGCAATACGCGAAATAAAGGCCGCCATCCGCATACCTCTGGTGGCGGATATACATTTTTCGCATAAGCTCGCGATCGCCGCCATCGAAAACGGTTGCGACAAGGTGCGCATAAATCCCGGCAACATAGGCGGCGAAGCGCAGATAAAGGCCGTGGCCGACTGCATAAAGGCGCACGGCATACCCGTCCGCGTGGGGGCAAACACCGGCAGCATCGAAAAGCAATATCTTGCAAAATACGGCAAGACCGAGCGCGCGCTCGTGGAGAGCGCTCTGCACAACGTCCGCATTCTCGAAAGAGAGGGAGTGAACGACATAGTCATTTCCGTCAAGGCCTCGTCCGTGCCGCTCACTGTGGCGGCATACACGCTGCTGTCGGAAAAGTGCGATTATCCTCTGCACATCGGCGTCACCGAGGCGGGCACGGAGGAGATGGCCGTTGTCAAATCTTCGGCCGCGCTCGGCGCGCTGCTCCTCAACGGCATAGGCGACACCATGCGCGTCTCCATCACCGACGACCCGGTGAAGGAGATAATCGCGGCCCGCAGAATACTGCGCGCCGTAGGGCTGGACGATAACTTTGCGGACGTGATATCCTGTCCCACCTGCGGCAGATGCATGTGGGATTCCATGGGGCTGGCAAAAAAGATCGCCGCCCGGCTGGAACGTGTGCGCAGGCCTTTGAAGGTTGCCGTAATGGGGTGCGTGGTAAACGGCCCGGGCGAGGCCGGGGACTGCGATATTGGCATCGCCGGCTCGCGGGACAGCTGCGTCATATTCAAAAAGGGCAAAATATTCAGACAGATACCGGCCGACAGGGCCGAAGAAATTTTTACGGCGGAGATAGAAAAACTGTTAAATGACTGAATTCTTAAAAAAGATACACTCCATTCCGTCGTTCGCTACGGCCATAATTTCGGGCATCAGCCTCTTTCGCGACAGTCATGCGGTCAGGATAGACCTCGTAACCGAAAAGGCGTTTTCGCCCGAGGAGGAGAGCGAGGCGCGCGCGATAGCGCGCACGTTCGTGCCCGAAGAGTTCGATTGCTCGCTCAACATAGCCAAGCTCACGCCGGACGAAAAGATGGTTGCCCGCGCCGTCAGACAGGCGGCCGAAAGGTACAGCAAGGCCATGGCCTGCCTGCTGAACGATGAGGACGTCGTCGTCACGCGCACTGCCGACGGCTTCGATTTTACGATATCCGTCATTGCGGACACCGCCATGTCGGAGGAAGTCGTGGAAAAGATAATATCCGCGCTCGGCAGAATGTATTGCGGCCGTTTTACCGGCAGGTGCGTGCGCAGCGGGCGCAAAATCGACAGCATAGAGATAGAGGAGGAGAAGGAGAACATAGAGTACGACATTCCCGTCCGCACCTTTGAGATATCCGACTTCTCGTTCATAGAGGGTTCGGAGGTGCAAAAGACGGCGGTGTATCTCGCCGACGTCAATTTTGAAAGCGAAAACGTTGTGGTGTGCGGGATCATAGAGGACATCGAGGAGCGCTCATACACGCGCAAATCCGACGGCGCGGAGCGCGCGTATTTCTCCGTTACCCTGAACGATACCACCGCGCAGATGCGCCTGACATACTTTACCCGCAAGAGCACCATAGACAAGATACGCAAACTCAAGGCCGGCGACAGCATCGTGTGCACCGGAAAGACCGAAATATACCGCGGCGCAGTGCGCTACACGGCCCGTTACATAGACAGGGGAAGCATGCCCGCAGGGTTCGTGCCCGTCAGACGCGCGTCCAAGCCCGCGCCCAGATATTACTCCTCGGTCAGTCCCCGTCCCTATTCCGACTATACTCAGGGCGACATGTTTGCAAAAAGTGCCCTGCCCGCCTGCCTGAAGGACAATACTTTCGTCGTTTTCGATCTTGAGACCACCGGGCTCAATTCTTCGCCGTCGGGCGGGAATATGGACAGGATAATCGAAATAGGCGCGTATAAGATATCGGGCGGGGAGATAAGCGAGAGCTTTTCAACTTTTGTCAATCCCGGCAGAAAACTTTCGGAGGAGATAATCGGCCTTACCGGCATTACTCAGGAGATGGTGGAAAACGCGCCGCCTTACGAAAAGGTAATGCCCGATTTTTTCAAATTCTGTCAGGGGGCTTATCTCGTCGGGCACAACGCCGCGGGGTTCGACTTCAAGTTCGTCGACTATTATTGCTCGCAGCTCGGCTATCATCTTGAAAGAAAACTCTTCGATACAATCCCCCTTTCGCAGGAGCTGTTGTTTCTTTCCAACTACAAGCTCAACACCGTCGCCGACCATTTCGGAATAACTTTTAACCATCACCGCGCCGTAGACGACGCTCTCGTCACGGCAAAAATATTCATAGAGCTCATAAAATTAAAAAAATCTCTTCCCAAGCCCGCGTAACGCTTGCAAAATGTGTTTTGGCGTGCTATAATCAAACTATACTTAATACTTATTATTTAAGCTATTGAGTGCCTTGCGGAAAGGCACTCAATATTGCTATAAAGGCAGGGTCGCGCATACATGAAAATAAAACCCCTCTCCGAGCTGAAGGATTTCCTCGTCTCCTACGCGTCGCCCATGGGCATCGAGATAGTGGATGTCGAATTTTCGGACAAGGACAGATCGCTCACTATATTCATCGAAACGGAGAACGGAGTCGACCTCGACACGTGCGAGGCCTTCCACAACGCCATCATGGAGCCGATCGACGAGTTCGATCCCACTTACGACGCGCCCTACACGCTCAACGTTTCCAGTCCCGGTCTGGACAGACCGTTCAAAACGCGGCGCGATTTCGAGCGCAACCTCGGCAAGGACGTGGAAGTAAAGCTGTACGCTCCGCTTAAAGGCAAAAAGTTTCTGGAAGGCGCTCTTCTCGCATTCGACGAAAATTCCGTAACGCTCGGGTGCGGCGGCGAGGAGATCAAGCTCGCCCGCAACCGCATAGCCAAGATAAACAAAGCAATAAAATTCGATTAACTCGCTCGGCGGGAAGCTTTTCATACCCGCAAAATACACACAACTTTTTCAGGAGATTTAATTAAAATGAAAGAAGATTTTTTCGCGGCACTTGCAGACCTTGAAAAGGAAAAAGGCATTCCCCAACAGGTATTTCTGGACGCGCTCCAGAACGCCCTCGTCTCCGCGTGCAAAAAACAGGGCGCGGCGGGCGCCGTCGAAATGAAGCTTCTCCCCGAAAAGGGAACCATCGAGTTCTATACGGTAAGGGAAGTCGTCGAAGAGGTCGAGGACAGGGATACCCAGATATCTCTCGAAGAAGCCAAAAGCATAAAAAAGAGCTATAAGACGGGCGATTTCGTAAGGGAAAAATTCGTACCCAAGGATTTTTCGCGCATAGCGGCGCAGACCGCCAAACAGGTGATAATGCAGAAGATCCACGAAACCGAGCGCGACGCCGCAATGAGCGAGTTTTCCGATAAGGAAGGCGAGCTGCTCGTCGGCACGGTCCGCAAAACAGATATGCGCAACGTTTACGTCGAGCTCGGCAAGGGACAGGTCGAAGGCGTAATGCTGCCCTCCGATCAGGTTGCCGGCGAAACTTATAACGTAAACGATAAAATCAAAGTGTTCGTCAAGCGCGTAAAGAGCGGTTTCAAGGGCGCGCAGGTGCTTGTCAGCCGCTCTTCGGCAGGACTCGTCCGCAAGCTGTTTGAAGAGGAAGTGCCCGAAATCAAGCAGGGCACGGTGGTCATCAAGGCCATCAGCCGCGAAGCCGGGGCGAGAACAAAGATGGCCATCTGGTCCGAAGATCCGCGCGTGGACGCGATAGGCGCCTGCGTCGGCAACAAGGGCGCGAGGGTCAACGCCGTCGTCGCCGAACTCAACGGGGAAAAGATAGACATCATCCCCTGGAGCGAAAATCCTTTGGAATTCATCGCAAAGGCCCTGTCTCCCGCAAAGGTCATCTCCGTCACCCAGCTCGAGGGCGAAAAGACGGCCATGGCCGTCGTGCCGGACGACAAGCTTTCGCTGGCGATCGGCAAGGACGGTCAGAACGCCCGTCTCGCCGTCAGACTCACTGGCTGGAAGATAGACGTAAAGAGCCGTTCGGCGGCGGAAAAGCTCGGGCTGGCCGCGCCCTCCGGCGAACAGGAAGGCGAAACGGATGACTAAAGTCAAAAAAATACCATTAAGGCAGTGCATCGCCTGCCGCGAGCTCAAGCCCAAAAAAGAGATGCTCCGCATCGTGAAAAACCGGGAAGGCAACATATTTCTGGATTTTTCCGGCAAGGCGCAGGGCAGGGGCGCGTATATCTGCAACGGCGAGGACTGCATAAAAAAACTGAAAAAACAGCGCCTTATAAACAAGGTGTTCTCCTGCGAAGCGGACGACGGCGTGTATGCCGCCATCGAGGAGGAGTACTTTGGCAAAAAGTAAGGCGGAAACCTTTATCGGTTTTTGCGTAAGGGCGCGCAAAATAGTCTTCGGTTCGGGCGCCATAGGCGCCCTGCGCGGAGGAGCGCATCTCATTCTCATGTGCTCGTCCGCCGCCAAAAACACGCAGAGACTGGCGCTCAAATTCAAAAGGCGTTTCGGCTGCCCGGTCATGGTTTGCAATTGCGGGCTGGAAAACGCGGTAAACAGACCCGGCTGCAAAATAGCGGCGGTAACGGATAAAAATCTGGCCGAGGCCATCATGGCCAACGCCTGTGAAGAATATGAAATATATGCCGGAGGCGTAGAAAGTTAAATTATGGCAAACAAGTATGTAAACATCGAAGAGATCGGAAAAATCCTGCATGACGGCAAACTCGGCGAGCTCGCAAAAAAGGCGTCGTCCGCGGAGAGAAGCGTGCAGGACATATTGAAAAAGCTGTCCGATCTCGAAAGTGCGCAGACCGCTAAAAAGCTTGAGGAAGAACTGCGCCTCGCTCAGGAGATCAAAGCGGCAGAGGAGGAAAAGGCCAGAAAGGAGGCCGAGCTCGCCGAACAGAAGAGAATAGAGGAAGAGAAAAAGGCCGCGGAGCAGAAGCCGGAGCCCGTTGCGGAGCAACCCCAACCGGCGGCCGCGCAATCCGCGCCCGTCGCGGCGGAGAGCGAAAGCAAGCCCGCCGCGCAGTCCGCGCGCCCCGCGGCGCAGTCCCGTCCCGCGGAAAGCGCAAAACCCGCCGCGCAGGCAAAGCCCGCGGCAGGCAAAACGTTCGTCAATACCGACAGTCCCCGTCCGCGCGGCGACAGACCCGCGCGTCCCGCGCAGGGAGGACAGCAGCGCCCCGCTCAGGGCGTTCGTCCCGCCGGAGCCCGTCCGTCGTCTGCGGCCGCGCAGTCGCAGGCAAAGGCGCCCGCAGCCAAAAACTTCGGGCCCGATAAAAAGAAGGGCGCATACGAGAAGACCTATGTTGAAAAGGAGCGCAGGGCTCCTTCCAAGCGCTCCATCGCAAGACAGCAGGGGCCGTCGGTCTCCGACTTCGACGAGGATAAGAGCGGCTACAGAAAGCTGCGCGTTAAGAAGGACAAGAAACAGCAGAACGCGCAGGCGATAAAGATAGAGCACGCCGTTGTCACCACCAACGAAATACCTCTCAAGGTGCTGTCCGAAAAGCTGGGCATCACCGCGGTGGAGATAACGAAGCGCCTGTTCAGAGAGGGCATAATGAAGACGGTGAACGAGAGCATCGATTACGACACCGCAGCTCTGCTCGCCGCGGGGCTGGGCATAGAGCTGGAATATAAGCCCGAAAAGACCGCCGAAGAGATCCTCTCCGAAAAGCAGGCGGACACCGTGGAAGAGATCGAAAGTCTCGTTCCGCGCGCGCCCGTCGTCACGGTCATGGGTCACGTCGACCACGGCAAAACTTCGCTTCTGGACTATATTCGCCGTCAGAACGTGGCCGCGGGCGAAGCGGGCGGCATAACCCAGCATATAGGCGCATATTCGGTCGCGGTCAACGGAAAAAACATCACGTTTATCGATACTCCCGGTCACGAAGCGTTTACGGCAATGCGCGCGCGCGGCGCGCAGGTGACGGATATCGTCATACTCGTCGTGGCCGCGGATGACGGCATAATGCCGCAGACGGTGGAGGCGATAAATCACGCCAAGGCGGCAGGAGTGTCCATAATCGTCGCCATAAACAAAATCGACAAGGTCGGCGCCGATCCCGAAAAGGTAAAGCAGGAACTTACAAAATACGAGCTCGTGCCCGAAGAGTGGGGCGGCGACACCCCCGTGTGCCCCATCTCGTGCAAGACGGGCGAAGGTATAGGCGAGCTGCTTGAAAACGTATTGCTCGTGGCGGAGATGAAGGAGCTCTTGGCCAACCCCGCAAGGGAGGCCCGCGGCACCGTTATCGAAGCCCAGCTCGACAAGGGCAAGGGCCCTGTGGCCACGGTGCTCGTGCAGAACGGCACCCTGCACACGGGCGACAACATCATTTCAGGCACGATAACCGGCCGCGTGCGCGCCATGATAGACGACAAGGGCAGGACGGTGAAGGAGGCCGGGCCCTCTTCGGCCGTCTTCGTGCTCGGTCTCGAGCAGGTTCCCAATGCCGGCGACAGCATATTTGCGGTTTCGCAGGAGCTGATGAAGTCGGTAATGGAAGAGCGCAAGAGGAAGGAATCTGACGCGATGATAAAGTCCGCGTCCAAGATATCCCTCGACGACGTTTTCGGCAAGATAGCCGAAGGCAACATGAAGACGCTCAATCTCATCGTAAAGGGCGACGTTCAGGGCTCCGTGGAAGCGGTAAAACAGTCGGTCGTCAAACTGTCCAACGATGAAGTGCAGGTAAAAGTTATACACAGCGGCGCCGGCGCGATAACCGAATCCGACGTCATGCTCGCCGATTCATCCAATGCGATAATACTCGGATTCAACGTCCGTCCCGACGCAAAGGCAAAGGCCACGGCGGAGCGCAGCAAGGTGGATATAAGGCAGTATCGCATAATCTACGATCTGCTCGACGATATCGAAGCCGCGCTCAAGGGCATGCTTGCGCCCAAGTATCAGGAAGTTTATCTCGGCAAATGCGAAGTCCGTCAGACTTTCAGGATAACGGGCGTGGGCAATATCGCCGGATGCTATGTAAAGGAAGGCAAGATAGTCCGCGGCGGCAAGCTGCGCATCTATCGCGACGACGTGCTGATAGTCGAAGGCAACGTTCAGCAGCTCAAGCGTTTCAAGGACGACGTCAAGGAAGTCAACTACGGATACGAATGCGGCTGCGCCATCGAAGGCTTCAACGACATTCACGTCGGCGACATTATCGAATGCTACATGATAGAACAGATCCCGGCAAAGTGACGGGCCGTGCGGCCGACCGGGATGCAAGGAGGCGATCGCAATGAAGGGATTGAGAGGGGAAAGGCTGGCCAGCCAGTTCCGCGAAGAGATATATAACGTCATATCCGTAAAGCTGCGCAACAGATATCCGTCGCTCAGCGCGATAATAAGCGTCACTCAGGCCGACGTCGCGCCCGACCTTAAAACGGCAAAGGTGTATGTAAGCATATACGATCCGGACGCGGCCCGCAAGGACGCAAGTTTTGAAATTTTAAAGCAGAACGCGGGGTTCGTAAGGCACGAGCTTTCCAAAGTTCTGCATCTGCGCACCGTTCCGGAACTCACGTTCATACTTGACGAAAGCATGGCGTACGGCGCCAGGATAGACAGGATAATAGAAAGCCTTGAAAGTCAAGACGATAAAGATGAATGAGATGACCGCAAACGAAATAGCAAAACAACTCAAAGCGGCGCGCAGCGTGGCCGTGTTCTGTCACGTCCGTCCGGACGGCGACGCCCTCGGCAGCGGGCTGGCGCTCGTCGGAGCGCTGCGGGGCGCGGGCAAATCCGCGTGCATGCTGTGCGAGGATCCCGCTCCCGATAGGCTGCGCATATTCCCCGCAATGAGCGAAGTGCTCACCGTTCTTCCGAAAGACTGCGCATTTGATCTGCTGGTCAGCGTGGACTGCGCGGATATAGCCAGACTGGGCACCTTTGCGGGTTTCTTTGAAAAATTCAGGGGCGTCTCCGTAAATATCGACCATCACATATCCAACAGCAGGTTCGCAAAGATAAATTATGTGCGCGAATGCACGGCCACTTGCGAGATGATGCCCGAGATCCTTAAGGCCGCGGACATGCCCGTCACAAAGGATACGGCCGACCTTCTCGCGCTCGGCCTGCTCACCGACAGCGGCAACTTTTCTCATCGCGACGTCACGGCCGATACCTTTGCCGTAGCGTCGTTGCTCAGGGCGGCGGGCGCGGATTTTTCGTACATCGGCTACGAGATGTTCTCCCGCCAGACCAAAAACAGAGCGCTGCTGTATGCGCGCGCTCTCGCATCCATGCGTTTTTGCCTCGGGGACAGGCTGGCGTTCATCACGGTAACCCAAAAGGATCTCGCGGAAACGGATACGGACAAGAGCCACACCGAAGGCTTTGTCGACTTTGCTCTGACGATAGAGGGCGTGGAGGTCTCCGTCGCCGTTCTCGAAGTCAAAAGGGGGCAATACAAGATATCCCTGCGCAGCAAGCGCGCCAACGTCAACGCCGTCGCGTCGGAGTTCGGCGGCGGCGGACATGTTCTTGCCAGCGGATGCATGCTGTTCGGCGAGTACGAGGAGGTCATAGACAGGCTGTCATACGCCGTATCCAAACAATTATGACGGGTTTCGTAAATATCAACAAGGCGGCCGGGGTCAGCTCAGCGCGCGAAGTCGCCGTGATCAGGCGTCTCACGGGCATGCCGTGCGGACACATGGGCACGCTCGACCCCATGGCAGAAGGCGTTCTGCCAGTCGGCATAGGCAATGCGTGCAGGCTGTTCGATTATTTTCTCACCAAGCGCAAAACCTATATTGCCGCATTCAGATTCGGCGCGGATTACGACACGCTTGACACCACGGGAAGCGTTACCGCCGAAGGCGGACGGGTCCCCCGCGCGGAGGAAATAGAGGAGATCCTGCCCTCGCTCACCGGCGAGGTAATGCAGGTCCCTCCCAGATACAGCGCAAAGAGCATAGACGGAAAGCGCGGCTATCAGCTCGCAAGGGCCGGCGAACAGTTTGAACTTCCGCCAAAAAAGGTGAATATATATTCCGTCTCGCTCGAGGGCGCGCGCTCTCCTTCGGAGTATCTGTTCCGAATCGAATGCGGCGGGGGCACGTACATACGTTCGCTCTGTCGCGATATGGCTGAAAAGCTTTCCACTTTCGCGGCAATGAGCGCGCTCACGCGCGTTGCCAGCGGTCCGTTCAGGATAGATTCTGCCGTGCCGACGGCTATGCTCGACGGCGACAATATAGCCGCGCACGTTATCCCGACGGACAGCGTGCTGCCGTTCGCAGCCGCGCACGTCGGCGGTGAAGAGCAGTCAAAATTGTTAAACGGCATGTCTGTTTCCGTTCATCTCGATGACGGAACTTACAAAATATATTTGGAAAACGGCACGTTTTACGGGTTGGGAGCAGCCGAAAACGGTCGTTTAAAGGTGAAAACAAAATTATGTTAGAGATCATCGAATACGCAAAAGACGAATACGCTTTCCCTTCGCTCGTGGTGCTCGGCTGTTTCGACGCCATACATTCCGGGCACAGAGAGCTGTTCAAAAAGGCCAAATTGCAGGCCAAGATAAACGGCCTCGACCTCGGCGTTATGATGTTCAGGGACGGCAAGGGCGGCAAACCTCTGTACTCCTTTGAAGAGCGCGTGGAAATGTTGAAGCCCTACAACGTAAAGTTTGTGCTCGCGATAGATTATACGCCCGAATTCAAACAGACCGCCCCGCTCGACTTTCTTGCCGCCATCGAGGAAAAGGTCAATGTCAAGGCCTATATGAGCGGCAAAGATTTCCGCTTCGGCAAGGGCGCGAAGGGCAAGGCGTCCACCCTTAAAAATTATGCCGAGGACGAAGAGAACGGCGTATGGTACATGCCGCTTAAAGATGTTGTGTGCGACGGCGAAAAGATATCCACCACTTTGATAAAATCCTGTCTCGACTCGGGCGACGTCCGCCGCGCGGCCCTTCTGCTCGGCGAAGAATTCTTTGTCGAAGGCAGCGTGGTGGAAGGCTCGCACAGGGGTGCCGGCACGCTCGGATTCCCCACCGTAAACATAATTTATCCCGAATGGAAATATCCCGTAAAGCACGGCGTGTATAAAGTGAGCGTCGCTGTAGACGGCGCAACGTATGCGGGCGTCGCCAACTTCGGCGGCAGACCCACTTTCGGCGACGACAGCGAGTTGCTCGAAGTACATATCAAGGATTTTGAAGGCGATCTCTACGGAAAAAACATAAGGGTCGGTTTTGTCGGCTTTATGCGCAATATAATCAGATTTTCCGATGCGGAAGCTCTCGCCGCCCAGCTCGGGCGCGACATGTCCGCGCTGGAACTTTCCGACGAGCGTTTCTTTGAGCTCTATCCTCTCGAAGAGGACGAGCCCGTCGCGGAGCAAGCGCAGACCGAAGAGCTTGCCGAGGAGTGCGCTCCGCCTTCCGAAATCTTTTCGGACGGCTCTGCGGAACAGCCCGAAGTCGGTTATGCGCCGCAGGCGGATGCAGATGCCGCCGAAGTCGCCGCCGAAGAGGTGAGCGAGGAACAGATAGTTTTGCCCGGACTCACCCGCGAAATAATCCCCGCGTGGGAGCTTCTCTCCGAGCCCGCCGCAGGCGAGGTAATGCAAGTCACGCCTTCCGAAGCGATCGAAGAGTGCGCCGCTGAAACTACGGGCGAGCAGTTGTCTGTCGACGACGTCGCGCAGCAGGCAGAGCAGGCTGAAACCGCCTGCGAAGGCGAAGTCTCTTTCGCGGAAGTTGACGAAGCGTGCGGAGAAGAACAAGCCATTCCGGTTGCGGAAGATGATGCCGAAACGGTTGACGAGACCGTCTGCGGCGACCAATCTTCAGAACAGACGGCCGGAGAGCCCGGCTGTGCCGCATCGGATGGCTTCGGGAGTGCCGGCGAACCTGCAGAATTTTCCGAAGAGGATATAGCTCAACAGGCGCAGACCGCAATTTGCGGGCAAACGGAAGTCTGCTCTCATGCGGCCGAAGATCAATCGGCCGTGGAAGATATTCCCGTTCGGGCGGCAGACGAGGATGAATGTCCGGAAGAACCCGCCACGGAGACGGACGACGGCGGGATAGGGGAATGTGCCTGCGACGGCCCGGCGGAGGATGTAAATTCCGAAGCGCAGGACGGCGGCGAAGATGTTCCCGTTCAGGCACCCGCGGAGGACGGCGGCGAAACTGCGCCGTCGTGCGGGGCGGACGAGCGGCAATCGGAGGAAGATAACGAAGAATTGCCGGACGAGTCGGAGAATGTGGAAGCGTCCGCAGAGGAAGTCGCAGAAGAAGCGGAGAGCGGATGCGTTTGCGCCGACGCGGAGGGCGAAGGCGCGGAGGCGGACGTCCCCGCCGAAGAGGACGAGAACAAAGAGCGGGACGGCGAAAATGATTAAATTCGGGCCGAGCGGCAACAGCGCAAGCTTTTACCTGATGGGATACAAGCACACGGAGCAGGCGCCGGAGTATCTTGACAAATTCGGCCTGGACTGTTTTGAGTATTCCTTCGGGAGGGGCATTATGCTTTCGGCCGACAAGGCCGTAAAGATAGGCCGCGCTTTTGCGGAAGCCGGCAAGGAAATAAGCGTTCACGCGCCCTATTTCATCAACTTTGCCAATCCCGACGACGAAGCCGTAAAAAAGTCTTACGGCTACGTGCTGGACAGCGCGAAGTATTTAAAGTTGCTCGGCGGGAAGCGGCTGGTCTTTCATCCCGCGGCGCAGGGCAAGGCGTCGCGCGGGGAAGCGGTGTCGCGGACGGCCGACAGGCTGAAGGTCCTGCGCGACATGATATACGAAAACGGTCTGGAAGATCTTATGTTCTGCCCGGAGACCATGGGCAAGCTTGCGCAGATAGGCACGCTTGAGGAAATAGTGGAGTTTTGCAAAACGGACCGCGTGTTCACTCCCGCCATAGATTTCGGGCACATCAACGCTCGCGAGCAGGGCAGCCTTAAAACGGCTGCGGATTACAAGTCGCGGCTGGAATATGCGATAGACGAGCTCGGGTACGACAGAGTTAAAAATTTCCACGTGCATTTTTCAAAGATAATGTACGGCGGCAGGGGCGAGATAAAACATCTCACGTTCGACGACGTCGTTTACGGCCCCGAATTCGAACCTCTTGCCGAAGTTATCAAGGAGCTTGAACTCGAACCCTACATAGTCAGCGAGTCCGACGGCACGCAGGCCGAGGACGCCCGCACCATGAAGGATATCTATTTACGCGTCGCCGGATGTTGACATGCGCGCGCGTTTCTGATAAAATATTTTTGACAGATATACAGATATGAAAAATTTACTTTCTGACGAAATATATTCCGCCGTCGGGGCGGACGCCCTCGTCGTCACGCAGGAAGATTTAAGATTTTATCTGACAGGATTTCAGAGCTCGTTCGGTGTGGTGGTGGTTGACGGAAGCGGCACAAAATTTTATACCGACAGCCGCTATCTCGAAGCCGCAAAAAAGAGCGTTAAACAGGGCATAACGACGGAGGAGTATCCCAAGGGCACAAAGCTTGCAGAACTTCTCCGGGCATACGGTTCGGTCGGGCTGGCCGTGGGAAAGGCCAACGCGGCCGAGTACATTGCGATAAGGGAAGCCGGGCACGAAGTTGTCGACAGTACGTCGGCATTCGCGCAGGCCATGGCCGTAAAGTCTTCCGGGGAACTGCAGAGCATAAAAGCCGCCTGCGTTGCGGCGGACGAAGCGTTCATCGCTCTGCTGCCGCAGATAAAGGAGGGCATGACCGAAAATGAAGCGGCGGCTCTGCTCGAGTACGAAATGCGCCGTCACGGAGCGTCCGGCACAAGCTTTGCCACCATCTGCGCTTTCGGCGCTCATTCCAGCGTGCCCCATCACGAAACGGGTTCGTCTCCGCTCAAATTCGGCGACATAGTGCTCATAGACTTCGGTTGCAAGGTCGGCGGGTATTGTTCGGACTGCACGCGCACGCTGCTTTTCGGCGACGACGGCAGGCACGACGATTTCAAAAAGGCGTATGCCCGCGTGCTGGAAGCCCACATGCTCGTAAAGGAGAAGTTTACGTGCGGCATGACGGGGCGGGAAGGCGACGCGATAGCCCGCGGCTATCTGGAAGAGCACGGTCTGGGCAGATATTTCACTCACTCTCTCGGGCACGGCATAGGCATAAACATTCACGAACTGCCCAACCTTTCGCCGGGCAGCGAGCAGGTGTTTGAAAACGGCATGGTCTTCTCGGACGAGCCCGGGGTATATTTCGAGGGGCAATTCGGCATAAGAATAGAGGACACCGTAACTTTGCGGGACGGAAAGGTCGTCAGTCTCACCGACAGCGACAAATCTCTCGTTATCTTATAATCATTAAAATCCAACGCAAAAAATTATTTTTAGGAGAATAACCATATGGCATCCATTTTAGCAGGCGACATCAGAAAGGGCGTAACTTTCGAATACAACAACAAGGGCGTTTACACGGTAACCGATTTCCAGCACGTCAAGCCCGGCAAGGGTGCGGCGTTCGTGCGCGCCACTCTCAAAAACGTTGTCACGGGTCAGGTGCTTTCGGATATAACCTTCAACCCCACCACCAAGCTCGAAACCGCTCAGGTCGAAACGAGAAAGATGACTTATTCGTACACCGATGGCGAGTTCTACTATTTCATGGATCCCGATTCTTTTGAAATGACAACGCTCAACTTCGATCAGGTCGAGGATGCGCTCAAGTACATCAAAGAGAACGACACCGTAACCATCAAGTTCCTTTATGGCAACGCATTCTCCGTCGAGCCCGAAAACTTTGTCGAACTCAAGATAATAGAGTGCGAACCTGGTGTAAAGGGCAACACGGCCACCAACGCCATGAAAAACGCCAAAGTGGAGACGGGCGCAACCATTCAGGTGCCCATGTTCATAGAAGAGGGCGAAGTCATACGCATCGACACCCGCAGCGGCGAGTACATGTCCCGCGTGGGCAAATAATCGCGTATGCGCGCAACGCCGGCTCTTTGCGGTCGCTTTTGCGCCGCCTGACCGGCATGCCGCATATCCGGGTACACCGAACAAAGGAATGCAATGAAGGCTGTCATACAGCGCGTAAAGCGCACAACGCTTTCGGTGGACGGCAGGCTCATATCCGAAATACCCTTCGGGCTGGCCGTCTATCTCGGCATAAAGGCGGGCGACGAGCGTTCGCTGTGCGCGCAGATGGCGGGAAAGATATCCCGTCTGCGCATATTCGAGGACGATAACGGAAAGATGAATCTGTCCGTTGCCGACGTGGGCGGGGAGGTGCTGCTCATATCGCAGTTCACCCTTTACGGCGATTGCTCGCACGGCAATCGTCCGGGTTTTACTCTGGCAGAGCGTCCCGAACGGGCAAACGAGCTTTACATGAGCGTGGCCGAGCAACTCCGTTCGCTCGGCATAACCGTGCGGACGGGCGTTTTCGGCGCGGATATGAAAATAGAGCAGTTCAACGACGGGCCCGTTACGATTATCTACGAGATCTGACCGGCAGGGCGAAATGCTTCGCCCTGCCTGTTGTCGTGTATAAACGCGCGCATCGACGCGCGGCTGTTGTTTATGAAGATAAAATTTTTAGGCACGGGCGCGGCAGAAGGCGTGCCCGCAATGTTTTGCACCTGCGCTTTCTGCAACTCGGTGCGCGCCGCCGGCATGAGCGAGGTGCGTACGCGCTCGCAGGTGCTCATCGACGACGATATTCTGATAGATTTCCCGCCTGAAGCTTATTATCATGCGTTTGCCATGGGGGTGGATCTGTCCTCTGTCGCGGCCGTATTGGTGACGCATTCGCACATGGACCACTTTTACGCGCACGACTTTATCCTGCGCGGATATAAATATGCCGAACTGTCCCGCAATACTCTGGATATCTTCGGCAATGCCGAAGTTTTGTGCGTCTTTTCGGAGTGCACGAGGCGCGAAATGAAGCCGCAGGTGGCGCCCCTGATACGTCTCAACGAAATAAAGCCTTTTCAGGAATTTTTCGTCGCGGATTGCAGGGTCATCGCTCTCCCCGCAGAACATACCGCGGCCGAGGACGCCTTGCTTTTCTATGTAGAAAGGCGTGGCAGGGGATATCTGCACCTTCACGACACCGGCAATTTGCGCGGGGAAGCAGTCGAATTTCTCCTTAAGCTCGGCGCCAGGGCCGACGTGGTCGCCTACGACTGTACGTTCGGCGCCCGTGCAGGCGGCCTTTCTGCCCGTCATATGGGTCTGCCGGACGTTCTTTGCGTACGCTCCGCTCTCGAAAACGCCGGCGTGATCGGCCGCGACGCGGTAAACGTTTTAACCCATTTTTCTCACAATTGCCGACCCTACCGGGCCGATATGGATAAACTTGCCGCCGACAGCGGGTTTGTGGCCGCGCACGACGGGCTTACGATAACTGTATGAAAAAATTTTTCGGACATCTGATCACCATAACGCGGCACAGGCACATGGTGATGCGGCTGTGCTTCAGAGTGGGACTGTACAGGCAGGGGCTTTTGCACGATCTTTCCAAATACAGCCCGTCGGAATTTCTGCCGGGCGCAAAATATTATCAGGGAGACCGCAGTCCGCAGGCGAGGGAGAGGGAGCTGTTCGGCTATTCCGCCGCATGGCTGCACCACAAGGGCAGAAACAGGCACCACTTTGAATATTGGGTGGATTCCGGCGCGGACAACAATTTTGTGTTTGTAAAGATGCCCGCGCGCTACTTCGGCGAAATGATCTGCGACAGGATAGCCGCAAGCAAGATATACACGGGCAAGGCATATAACGACGGCAAGCCGCTTGAATATTTTATCGGCCGCACACACAAGGAGGGAATGAACGCCCAAACCTGCCGCGATCTGGAATATTTCCTCGTCATGCTTGCCGAAAAGGGCGAAAGGTATATGCTGAAACAGCTTAAAAAGTTTATAAAGACCGGCCGCGTCGGGCAGGACGCGACCGAATAGATTCACCCGCCGGCAAATTTTGTCGGCGGGTGAATCTGTAGTTAAATCATTGAAATTAAGAAAAGTAAGGAATTCCTTTATTTTGTTCTCGCAAGCTTTACGTTGTCGCGCGTGCGGTCGCGCAGTTCCTTCACCGGGTGCTCGCTGTCCTGATAGCGGTAGTCTTTGCCGAGCTTTTCAATGGCCTTTTCTATCACCAGATGGGCGGGATCCTTTTCGGGGTCGCTCATAAAATTCTGATAGTCGAAGTACCGGTGGTCGTCGGAAATGCGTTTTATATCGCGGTAATCCATATTGTCCGCCGTGAGGGTGACGGTGCTTCCGAGCACGCGGCGTATATACTCCTTGTTGCTGCCGAGCTTTAAAAGCTGTGGGAATTCGCCGCTGCCGACGCATTTTTCGTACGAAGTGTTTTCATACTTCTTCAAAAGCTTTGCCGCAGTCTTAAGATGGCATACCTCCATTTTGAAGTGTTCGCTCCAAATCTTTTTTATGGCTTCGTCGCTCTCGTCCTGCATTGCGGAATAATACAGCCAGCACTCGCAGTATTCGTGCAGCACCCACTGTTCAAGCCATGTCATCGTAGGATCCTTAAGGCTTTCGTACTGCGTTACGTGCGCTTCCTCTATCATCCCTATTTCGGCATATAGCTTTCGCCCGAGGTCGTTTTTATACCACTGCGCGATGTTCATGTAATAGTTCATGGTCTGCTGCTCGGCGGCGGTTATCGTCGAGGCCACAAGCTTTGTGTACAGGTCAGCCGTGGCTCCGTTCATGTGCGGCTTAAGGTCGTCTGCGGGATACCTGTGCTCCGCAATGGTGGGACGGCCGGGCATTATTTCGGTCATTTTGCCCACAAGCGTGTCCGCTTCTATGCCCTTATCGGTCTTTAAAAGGTTGGCATAGCGGTAAAGATGGTCAAAGTCCTCCAACAGCGCAAAATTCAGCGCCTTGATGTTGTTTTCGTCCTTTTCGTTGCGCGCAAGCGTGGCCGTAAGGTCAACCGCAAGCTGTTCGTAACCTATGGTGGTCTCCAGTATGCTCTCGTTCAGCGGTTTCAGGCAGCTTATGCGCTTCTGCTGTTGCTGCTCCTGTCTGCGCACGGTTGCAAGCGCCGCAAGTATTTCGGGCTCTCCGCAGTGCCTTGCAAACTGATGCATGAACCACGTGCTTTCAAATTCCGTGCCGTTCATCAGTATCACGCGCGTTTTTGTATAAGGCGAGGTGCGTTCCTTATTGTAGCTTTTGGGATACATTTTTTTCATGGGTATAAAGTTTTTGTCCAAAGTCTTGCATTTTTCGTTGAAAGGGTTCATAAAATTATCTCCTTAAAACAATTTGTTGCCAATAAATTTTAATTTAAACGTGCAATTCCGCTTTTCTTTTTGAATAAAATGTGTTATAGTAAATGCGTTAAACAAAAATGCAGGCGTCGCCTATCGGTATGGCGTCAGCTTCCCAAGCTGATTTCGGCGGGTTCGACTCCCGTCGCCTGCTCCAAAAAAATTAGCCCGTAAGGGCTCTTTTTTTTGGAGCAGATTATGCAATGAGGGAGTCGAGGGGAGGGCAGTCGGCGGATTCTACCGCCGACAAAACAGCGGACACCCGCTGTTTTCCGTGCGCCGCGCTCAAGCAGCGACTCCCGTCCCCTGCTCCAAAAAAATGAGCCTGTAAGGGCTCTTTTTTTTGGGGCAGATTATGCAATGCGGGAGTCGAGGGGAGGGCAGTCGGCGGATTCTACCGCCGACAAAACAGCGGACACCCGCTGTTTTCCGTGCGCCGCGCTCAAGCGGCGACTCCCGTCGCCTGCTCCAGCGTCGCG
>CASDRK010000005.1 GCA_949283125.1 uncultured Clostridia bacterium | reverse complement strand
GTGGAAAAGGGCAAGGGCAGATTCGCCGGGCCGGAGATCGCCGGCAAAACGCTGGGCGTGATAGGTCTGGGAGCCATAGGCATAATGGTGGCCAACGCCGCCAAGGCGCTGGGCATGAAGGTGGTAGGCTGCGACCCCTATCTTTCGACGCACAACGCGCTGATGCTCGACCCTTCGGTGGAGATAGCCGCTTCTAACGAGGACATCTTCCGCCGCGCGGATTTTGTAACGCTGCACGTTCCGCTCACCCCGCAGACCAGAGGCATGATAGACGCCGCCGCGCTGGGCATGTGCCGCGACGGCGTGGTGATCATCAACAACGCGCGCGGCGAGCTGGTCAACTCCGCCGACATTACGGCCGCGCTGAAGAGCGGCAAGGCGGCACGGTACATAACCGACTTCCCCGAAGCCGGGTTGATAGGCGTCGAGGGCGCGATATGCGTGCCCCATCTGGGCGCGAGCACGCCCGAAGCCGAGGACAACTGCGCCGTGATGGCCGCCCGGCAGCTTGCGGACTACATAGAAAACGGCAACATAACCAATTCCGTAAACTATCCGGCCGTGTCGGCCGCGCGCGAGGGAAGGGCGCGCATATGCATCTGCCACAAAAACAGAGCCAACATGATAGCGCAGTTCGCGGCGGCGGTTTCGGACAGGGGCATAAACATAGCCAACATGCTGAACAAGGCCAAGGGCGACTACGCCTACGGCATTATCGATATAGACGGCGAGGCCGACGAAGGGCTTGCCGCGGCAATATCGGCCGTCGAAGGCGTTATAAGAGTGCGCGTTATCTGACGCGCCGCAACTGCAGACGGACAGACGCGCCGCGGGACGGAAGTCCCGCGGCGCATAATTTTCCGCGCGCGCGTGCATAATTATTGTGGTACATAAATTGCACGGAGGTTCGGATATGTCCAAAAAGAACAAAGTCAGAAAGCTGACCGACGAGCAGTACAACGCATATATAACGTCGCTCAAGTATGACGCCGCGTCGTACAACGCCGACGGCAGCCGCGTGGTGCCCGACGAACTTGCGGACGAGGACGGCGGGGACGCGCAGGGCGACTGACGCGGGCAGGCGGGCGCATATGTCCCGCGCGGCACATGTGCGGCGCGGAATATGCGCCCGCGATACGTTGGCGGAGGAACACGTGCGGACGGGCGCAATGCGCCGCCGCGCATATCGGCCGCGCCGCATATGCTGCTCCCTCCCGTGCGCCGGGCCGCACCCGGCTGCCCTGCGGCGCGCGCCGCGGCGGCGGGAAAAGCGCCCCCGGCCGTGCGGCCGGGGGTGCTTTTTCATGTTACAGCAGAATGCATATGACCCCGCCCTTGCCTTCGTTGACCATGCGCGTCATGGCCTTGCGCAGCTTGACGCGGGTGTCCTCGTTTATTCCCCCCACCTTTCCGGCCAGGCCGTCCTGAACGACGTCGCGCAGCGACCTGCCGAAAAAGTTGGCCTCCCACACAGACTGCGGATCGCTTTCAAACCCGCCGATTATGTCGCCGGCCATGGCCTCCGCCTGCGCGGCCGAACCCATTATGGGGCTGACTTCGCCGCTGACGTCCACTTTGACTATGTGGTAGCTGGGCGCCGTGGCCTTAAGTTTCACCCCCACGTTCTGACCCTGACGGACGATCACGGGTTTTTCCAGACAGAGCTCGTCGTCAGCGGGGCGGACTATGCCGTAGCCCGTCGCGCGGGCACACTCCAACGCGTCCCTTACCTTGTCGTAATTTTTGCGCGCCGCGGCGGCATCGACGACGAAGGACATGAGCGAGCTCTCGTCCGAGATATCCTCGCCCGCCGTCTCGGAGAGCATTTTAAAGAACGCGCCCTCCTTCAGCTTTGCGCCCACGCGCGCCCTGCCTTCGGCGGGCAGAAGCTCGAGCGTGACTTCGCTCTGCCATGCGGAGCTGTCCTCGAGCAGTCCGCTCAGCCCTTCGCAGTCGGCCAGAGTACACAGCGAGGGCGCGACCGAACGCACCGCGGCGCACAGTTCGGCCACGGCGGAATTTTCTGGCGGGAGCGAACGCACCCAGTCGGGTATGCAGACGTCTATCGCGCGCACGGGAAAACTGAACAGCAGCGCGCGCATGGCGGAATCGAACGCGGACGGCGGAAGCGCGGAGATATCTCCCTTTACATATCGCGCGCCGCACTCCGCAGCGAGCGCTTCGGGCGAGCCGCCCACAATGACGAACGGCACGCCTGACACGCGCAGCGCTTCGGCGGCGGAGCGCGCCTCTTCCTCCGCACAATCGGAGCAAAGCAGAGCGGCCGAACACCCGTCCGTCCCCGCGACGAAGCGCAATCCGCCCCGGCCGCCCTCGGGCAGGGCGGAGTTGAGCGCCCGGACGGCTTCGTCGCCGGCGCACGCCGTTCCTATCTCCGCCCGGCCGCCGCACCTTGCGGTCAGGTCGCTGTATATATTGTCGTTGAGCATAGTGTCCCCTCCAAAGATCATGTGTATAATAGCTTATTGCCGCAACGACGGAAATATGCCCCCGCGTCTCCCGCGGGGGCGCCAAAGACGAAAACGCGCGCCGCAGACAGATGCGTCTGCGGCGCGCGTTTGCAGCGTTTGCCCGGAAAGCCCGGCGCGGTCTCGGGCAGGGGTCGCGCCGGCGTTCATTGCCGGCACTGCGTGGCGAAGGCGTAAAACTCCTCCACCTCCTCCATGCTTGAAAAGTTGGCCACGAACATGCGGTTGCCCATCGCGCCCGACAGCACGTCCGGCACGCGCTTGGCTATCTTCATGCACGAAGCGTAGCGGCCGTATATCTCGTCGTCGCCGTGCACGTAGGGCTTGCCGTCCCTGCGGCCGACGAAGGCGCAGAAAAATCTTTGCCCCGTGCCCTTGAGCGAGCTGTCGAAGGCTATCATGTCCGCCCATATCTTGTACACGTCAGTGGAGTTGGCGTAATTCATCATCTCCGGCGAAATGCCGCCCGAAGGGCGCATGTTGACTTCGAGCGCGACCACCTCGCCCTTTTTGCCTATGTGCTGGTCGCGGTTGAGCCTGAAAAATTCAAAATGGACGAAGCGCGACTTCACGCCGAAGGCTTTGAGCGTGCGGCGGCCCGCATCCAGCACGTCCGCAAAGGGACGATCGACTATGTAGAACATGGAGCTGTCGCCGGTGTTCACCACGTCCATGAGGGAGCCGAGCGTTACGTTGCCCGTCTCGAATATGGGTTCGCCCCTGCTGTCGACAATGGCGTCGTAGGAGTTGACGGTGGCGTCGATATATTCCTCCATTATATAGCTTACGGGCAGCTTGTTTTTGAAGAAGGCTTTCAGATCGTCGTCCGAGCACAGCCTGTGCGTGTCGCTTGCGCCCACGCCGTTATCGGGCTTGACTATCACGGGATAGCCCGTTTGGGCTATGAATTTTTTGCAGACCGCGGGCGACGTGGCCAGACAGTAGCGCGCCGTTTTGACGCCGGCCTTTTTGTAAACGGCCTTCATGGCGGACTTGAGCTTTACGCTGCGCATGTCCTTTTGCCTGAAACCCGTGCAGATGTTGAACTCCGTGCGCAGGCGGGCGTCGCGCTCCAGCCAGTACTCGTTGTTGCTCTCCAGCCAGTCTATCTTGCCGTAGCGGAATGTGAAAAACGCGACGGCGCGGAACACCTCGTCGTAGTTTGAAAGGTCGGATACCTTGTAATATTCCGTAAGGCTGCTCTTTAGCTCGGGCAGGAGATTGTAATATTCGCAATCGCCTATGCCGAGCACGTTAAGGCCGTTATCCTTGAGGTGGCGGCAGAAATGCCAGTAATTTTCGGGAAAGTTGGGTGAAATAAAGATAAAGTTTTTCATAAGCGGAATATGCCGTCCAGATTATAGAATATAGCAGTTTATATTATAAAATATATCAGTCGTAAATTTGCGCGCGCCGGGCGGCGCGGCGGAGGTCGCGCAGCGGCCGGTCAGTTCTCCTTTGCGCAGACGCGCATAAGAAAGTCCGCGATGTCTTCGCGCACCTGCGGGGCGCAGAAGTCGTTTAAAATTTCGTGCCGCGCTCCGCGGTAGATTATCATGTTCACGTCGGATATCCCGGCGGAGACATACTTGTCGTACAGCTTTTTTACGCCGGCGGAGTAACCGCCCACGGGATCATCCCCGCCCGAAACGAGCAGCAAAGGCAGCCGGCGCGGCGTCTGTTTTACGGTTGCACCGCGGCAGGCGCGCCCGACAATCGAAAACAGAGTATAAAATCCGCCGCACGTGAACGTGACGCCGCACAGCCCGTCGGCAATGTACCTGTCAACGTTGCCCTCGTCGGCGCTCAGCCAGTCGTAAGGCGTGCGCCCGCCGAATTTTTTGTTGTACGAGCCGAAGGCAAGCCTGTCGATAAAGCGCGAACGGCGCTTCCAGCCGCCGAACGCCGCCGCCAGAGCCGCCGCGCACCTGCCGAACCAGGTAAGGGCCGCGGGCTGAAATCCCGTACCCATTATCACCGCGCCGGCCAGCTCCGCCCCGTGAGCGGCGATGTATGCGCGGGTAAAGAACGAGCCCATGGAGTGGCCCATCATGAAGTAAGGCAGATCTCCCGCCTGCCCGACGACTATCTGCCGGAGCCGGCGGATGTCGGCCAGCACGGTATCCGTTCCGTCGCCGCCGTCGAAGTAGCCCAGCTCCGCCGCGGACAGCACGGACTTTCCGTGCCCGAGGTGATCTTCGGCGCAGACCATGAAACCGCGCTCCGCAAGGTACAGGGCGAAGGGCTCGTAACGGAGCGCGTATTCCGCCATGCCGTGCACTATCTGCACAACGCCGCGCACCTGTCCGCGCGGCCGCCATATATAGGCGTGTATAGTAGTTTTTTTGTCGGCCGAAGGATAAGTTATCTCTTCATGCATATGCACCTCCGCCGGCCGGGCGGAAACGCACGTTCCGCCCGGCGCGGTTCAATTATTGTTTTTGCGCGCTCCGCGCAGCATTTTCGTCAGCACGCGCACATTGCCGGGAGCAACGGCCGCGCGGCCCGCGCCTATCTGCTCCGCCAGAGCGAGCGCCGCGTCGAGCGCGGGCGTGGCTACACCGGCGCCGCGGGCGCGGCGGGACAGCTCGCCGGCGACGAAGTCCATGTCGCACTTTCTGCCCGCGGCAAGATCGTAGTACATGCCCGAAACGAGGTTTTTGTGCTTTTTCATCGCAAACGGCAGCGCCGCAAAGGCGACCGCGCGAGAGAGAGGGCGGCGTCCGCCGAACAGCAGAGCCGGATCGTGACCCTGTATTTTTGCGGGAACGACGCCGCAGGCCGAGGCCGCGGCCACGCCCTCCGCAAGCATGCGCAGAGCCAGCCGGCGCGAGCGCAGTCCGCCGGCTATCTGCCCGAACGTGAGCGAAGTGAGCGCCGAAATGGTCGAAAAGGCGCCGTTGACTATCAGCTTTGACCAGCGCGCGCCGAGAAAATCCCGCTCTGTCTCCACTCTGCCCGCGCACTTAAGGTATCCCGCGACGGCTTCGGTCATTGAGGAGCGGCCGAAGGGCGAGCCGAGCGAAAAGCTCATGGCGTCGGGCGAGGACGTCACCGCAACGCGCCCGGGACACACATACGAAGCCCCCCACGAAACGGCGCAGCCCAGCGTGGCCTGCTCGCCGACGACGGCGGCCACGGAGTATTCGGGCAGACCGTTCTGCAGAGTGCATATTGCGCCGCCTTCGGCAAGCTTGTCCTTTAAAAACGCCGCAACTTCGGCGTTGCCGCGCTGCTTGGTCATCAGAAATATGACGTCGTATGTACCCGTCATCTCCTGCGGAAAAAGGGCGCGGACGCGCTGCACGAATCCGCCGCCGGCCGCGGGGAAGTCGACGCGCGCTCCGCCGGCGCGCAGCGCGGCCACATGCTCCGCATTGCGGGTGACGAGATCGATATCCCTGCCGGAGCGGGCTATCAGCGCGCCGAGGGCCGTACCCATGGCGCCCGCGCCGTATATGCACGCGCGCATCTCAAACGTCCTCCGATATGTGCCCAAAGGCGAGCCCGGCCATTGCCCTGTAGGCCTCCTCCGAAGGGTGAAGATGATCGCCGCTGTCGAACCCTGCGGCAAACGCTGCGGGGTCGGAGGGCGAACGCAGCGCGGCGTCGAAATCGATACACCCCGCAATATTGTTCAGCGAACGCACCCATTCGTTGAAGCGAACGCGCAACTCCTCCCTGAACGGCGCGTAGGTGCGCCAGCCCTTTATGGGCAACAGAGTGCCCACGTACGCGTCAAGGCCGTGCCTCGCGGCTATATCCAGATATTCGCCCACGCCCGCTTCGAGCTCGGCCGCGGTGGGCAGATCGCTCATCGGGCGGAAGGGATTGACCTCCGTGCCCACGGGGTGGATTATGTCGTTTATGCCCTGCTGGATGACGACGGCGCTCGCGCCGCTGACGGAGGCTATCTCACGCTCGAAGCGGTGTCTGCCGGAGAGGCCGTAACTTTCGTACGTGATGCAGCTGTATTCGCGCAGCACCCGCGTGCCGCTGGCCGCCCGACGCACCACGGCGGTGCGGTTGTAGGGGTCGTTCATGCACTCGATGGCCAGATAATCCGCCCAGCTCTGCGCGGTGATGGAGTCGCCGTACAAGATTACGGCGCGCTTGTCGTCGTCGGTGTAAAGGTCCAGCCCGCAGAAGAAATAAAAAGTGTTCGTGGTGCGCGTGGCGTTTAAGGGCAGCACCTGCGAAAAGGTGCAGTCGCCCACCGAGAAGAAGCCCTTCGAGAGGGGCCCGAGCGCAACGACGCCCGTGCGCATGAGAGTGAACGAACCGAGATAGATGCTCACCGCAAGCACGCCTTTAGGCTTGATGCGGAAGACTATCTCGTCCGAAAACACCTCGCCGCCGGCGGGGACGGTAACGCTCTCCTCGCCGCCGAACGTCACGAGACGGGCGTTGTGCAGACTTATCTCCCTGTCGCCCATGGCCCGCGCGAGCGTAACGCGCGAGAGCGTAACGGGCTCCGTTCCGCAGAAGTTGGAAAAGTGCAGCCGCACCCTTTCGCCGCCGAAGGCGCAGGTGACGGGATAGCGCAAAGTTATGTCCTTTGCGTAAGTTTCGGGTCTGTGCTCGGTTATGGAAGGAGCGTTGCCCCATACCGTTACCCACTTCATAGGCGCGTCTCCTTGCCGCGGCCGCGCGGCCGCTTTTTGAAGAGTATCTTTTTTATTCCGCCGAAAAACGAGCCGTTGCAGGCCTGCAGAAAGCCTTCGGCCTGAGTCCGGTCGTAGTTCATGAACAGCAGTATGAACCTTATGGGCAGATGATTCATGGAATTTGCCAGTATCTCGTCTTTGGAGCGCGAGTACAGGCGGGATATCAGCGCAAACAGCCTGCCGACAAATCCGCGGCTGTATTTAAGGTCGTATATCTCGGTCATCAGCGTGGCCTCGATGTCGCCCTTTTTGTGCTTTATTTTGGGTTCGTCGGGGGATATGTGCGCGGCAAACCAGCGCTCGTAGCTGTATTTTTCCCCGTCGGCCGCAGGCTGCGGGCCGCGGTTTATCACTGTGCGGAAGAATATGTCGCGGCTGCTTTCGCCGAGACACACCTCGCAGTCGCCGCCCTCCGTCCAGCCGCCCGAAGCGGCGTCCCACGTTCTGAACGAAAGGGAGTCGAAGGGAATGAACACCCGCCGGCTTTCGCCGGGCGCGAGACGCACCTTTGCAAATCCCTTCAGCTCCGCGGGGGAAATTTGAAGGTCGCGGCGGGGGATCCCGACGTACATCTGCACAACCGTCGCGCCCTCCCTGTCCCCGACGTTCGTAACGGTGACGCTCGCCCCGCTCTCGTCCGCGGCGGCGTCGGAGAATGCGAACGACGTGTACGAGAGCCCGAACCCGAAGGGGTATCTGACGGGAACGCCGAGCGTGTTGTAGTACTTGTAACCCACATATATGCCCTCGGCATAATCCATTTTGTAGGCGTGTTTATTGTAGATGTAGTGACAGGGCACGTCCTCTTCGCGCAAAGGGAAGGTTTCGGCCAGCTTGCCGGACGGGTTTACCGCGCCCGTGAGGACGGCCGCCGCCGCGGCGCCGCCGCTCTGCCCGGCCAGCCCCGCATACAGCACGGCGGAGCAATCCTCGTCCCAGCTCATGTCAACCACTCCCCCGCAGGAGAGCACTGCGACTATCTTTTTGCCCAGCGGGCGCAGCGCGTTCAGCAGCGCGAGCTGATTTTCGGGCAGGGAGAGACCGGCGCGGTCGCAGCTCTCCAGCTCCATGCCCTCCGGCAGGCCGAGACAGACCACCACGCAGTCCGCGCGGCGGGCGAGCCTTACAGCCTCGGCGACGAGCCTTCCGCTGTTGCCGCCCTTGCGCCTGAACCCGCGGGCAAAGCCCGCAACGTTTACCCCCGCCGCAGTCAGTTCGTCGCGGATATTATCGAGAAAAGTGGGATTTACGAGCGACGAGCCTGCGCCCTGATAGCGCGGCGTCTGCGCAAAATCGCCTATGAGCGCCACCCTTTCGGCGGCGCCGAGGGGCAGCGCGCCGTCCTCGTTTTTCAACAGCACCATGCTGTTTTCCGCACAGCGGCGGGCAAAGCGCGAATGGGCTATCCAGTCCACGTCGCGCACCCTGACCCCGGCGGCCGCGCGCGAAAAGGCCAGCTGCCGCGCCGCCGCGTCTTCCGCGAGCGAGCGGTCGAGCGAGCCGTTCTCCACCGCCTCCGCCACCTCTTCGGCGGAGAAGTTGCAGCGCGGCATCTCCAGATCGACGCCCGCCTTTACCGACGCTACCTTGTCGAAAGTGCCGCCCCAGTCCGAGACGACGAGCCCGTCGAACCCCCACTCGCCGCGCAATATGCCGCCGACCAGCCGGCGCGAAGAATTGCAGTATTCGCCGTTGACTTTGTTGTATGCCGTCATGACGGCGGCCGGCTTCCCCTCCTTTACGGCTATTTCAAAGCCGGTGAGGTAGGTTTCGCGCAGCGTCCTTTCGTCAACGCGGCAGTCGTACACCATGCGGGCGCGCTCGCGCGAGTTGACGGCGAAATGCTTTATGCACGCGGCGGTGCCGCAGGACTGAATGCCCCGCACATATGCCGCGGCCATTTTACCGGAGAGGTAGGGGTCTTCCGAAAAATATTCAAAATTGCGGCCGCATTTGGGGCTGCGCTTTATGTTGAGTCCGGGACCGAGCACCATGGCCACGCCCATGTAGGCGGCCTCCGCGCCGAGGTGCTCGCCCAGTTCTTCGCCCAGCTGCGTATCCCAGCTGCACGCCATGAGCGCCGCCGTGGGGAAGCACGTGGACGGACAGGACGTGCCCATGCCCAGATGGTTGGGCATCTTGTCCTGCACCCTGAGCCCGTGCGGGCCGTCGGAGAGCGTAACGGCCTCCATGCCTATCTCCTCGCACTCGGCCGTCTGCCAGAACGCCGAACCCGTCAGCAGCCCGGCCAATTTTTCTATGGGTAGATCGTGTATCTTCTGCCTGTCTTCCATGATATCGCCAATAAAACTTTCAAGGGGCATTATACCATTATTTTATGTCGTTTGCAACGTTTTGCCGCATGAATTAATGAAATATGCCCAAAAATAGCCGCCGGCGTCCGTCCCGCCCCGCCGGGCGGGACGGACGCCGGACGCATGCCGCGTTTTTTTGCGCTTCAACCCTTGACAAACGCCGCCCGAAGTGGTATCATATAGTTACATAAATAAGATTTAATCTTATTAAAAAAATCACAGGAGAAACATCATGGCGGAAAAGAAGAACATTTACGCAGGCACCAAGACCGAAAAGAACCTTTGGGAAGCGTTTGCTGGCGAAAGTCAGGCAAGGAACAAGTACACCTACTTTGCTTCGGTGGCCAAGAAGGCGGGATACGAGCAGATAGCCGAAATATTTTTGAAGACGGCCGACAACGAAAAGGAGCATGCGAAGCTCTGGTTCAAGCACCTCGGCGGCGTGGGCACCGTTGAAGAAAACCTTGCCGCGGCAGCGGAAGGCGAAAATTTTGAGTGGACGGACATGTACGACAGAATGGCAAAAGAGGCCGAGGAAGAGGGATTCAAGGCGCTTGCCGCGCAGTTCCGCGGAGTGGCCGCCATCGAAAAGACGCACGAGGAGCGCTACCGCGCGCTGCTTAAGAACGTTGAGACCGGGAGCGTGTTTGAAAAAGCCGGCGTTCAGGTTTGGGAATGCCGCAACTGCGGACACATAGTAGTCGGCACCTCCGCCCCCGCCGTGTGCCCCGTATGCGCTCATCCCCAGGCATATTTTGAAGTGAGAAAGGAAAATTACTGATAAAATTTAAACCGCAATCACAAACCGCCCCCGAAGCCGAAACGGCTTCGGGGGCGGTCGGCTTACGGCGCGCAGATTTTGAACTGCATCGGATTTGAACGATAAAACCATGTCCGCGGCAACCACAGGTTGCCGCGGACACGGTTTAAAAGGAGTAATTATTATGAAAAAAGTCTGAGTGTATTCCGGGTGCGGTTGCGCCGCGTGCACGGCGCGGCATGCATGCGGGTCAATGTTTGCATTCACGCCAAAAACGTCCGGGAATGCCGCAAAAATATGCGCACGGAGCGGGCAAAAGCGCGCTCATCGCGGCATATATGCAGGGCAATTACCTTACGCAGTCCGCATAGAGAGGGAATCCGGCGCAGAGCGACGCGACCTCGGCCGAAACTTTTTCAAAGCACTGTTCCCTCTTTTCGATGACTTCGGCGATGAGGGCGGCTATCTTTTTGGCCTCGGGCTCCTTCATTCCGCGGCTGGTCATTGCGGGCGTGCCCAGACGTATGCCCGACGTTACGAAGGGCTTTTGCGTATCGAAGGGGATGGCGTTTTTGTTGACCGTTATATGGACTTCGTCCAGCATCTTTTCGAGCTCCTTGCCCGTCATGCCCTTGGAGGTGAGGTCGAGCAGGATGAGGTGGTTGTCAGTGCCGCCCGACACCATGTCCACGCCGAGGGAGGCAAACTCCTCCGCCATAGCCTTTGCATTTGCAACTATCTGCTTCTGATATTCCCTGAACGAGGGCTGAAGCGCCTCCTTGAATGCGACGGCCTTGGCCGCGATTATGTGCATCAAAGGGCCGCCCTGTATGCCGGGGAACACGGCCTTGTCGATAGCCTTGCCGTACTCCTCCCTGCACATTATCACGCCGCCGCGCGGACCGCGCAGCGTCTTGTGCGTGGTGGTGGTGACGAAATCGGCATAGGGCACTGGCGAAGGGTGCAGTCCCGCCGCAACCAGCCCGGCGATGTGGGCTATGTCCACCATCATGTACGCGCCGACTTTGTCGCATATTTCGCGTATGCGCTTGAAATCGATGATGCGCGGATATGCGCTTGCGCCCGAGACTATCATTTTGGGCCTGCACTCCACGGCTGTTTTTTCCATCTCGTCATAGTCGATGGTCTGCGTATCCCTGCTTACGCCGTAGGGCACGATGTTGAAATACTTGCCCGAAATGTTGACGGGCGAGCCGTGCGAAAGGTGGCCGCCGTGGGCGAGATTCATGCCCATTACCGTGTCGCCGGGGGCGAGCATGGCGAAAAAGACTGCGAGATTGGCGCTGGCGCCCGAGTGGGGCTGAACGTTGCAGTACTCGCACCCGAACAGCTGCTTTACGCGGTCGCGGGCGAGATTTTCGGCAATGTCTACAAACTGACAGCCGCCGTAATAGCGATGGCCGGGATAGCCTTCGGCATACTTGTTTGTGAGGTGAGTGCCCGCCGCGGCCATCACCGCGGGGGAGACGAAATTTTCGCTGGCGATGAGTTCGATGTTGCCCTGCTGGCGGGAAAGTTCCAGTCTGAGAGCTTCGGCAACTTCGGGATCGACGCTTTCGATGAGCGAGATGTCTATCATTTATCTTCTCCGTAATTTATATTTATGCAGTTATTATAGCATATATTTTGTAAATATACAATTATTTGAATATAATTTGATTAAAAATTTTGTCCGCGCAACGGCGCGGGCATTTTTGCGCCGCGCGCCGGAACGGGGCCTGAAGACGCGCGCGGACGGACGGACGGCAAAACGGCGCGGCCGGCGCTTAAAAAGCGCCGGCCGCGCCGCTCTTTACACAACGCGTCAGATATTTTCGTTCAGAAACGCTTCGAACTCGCTCCCGGGCATGAAGCCAAGGGACTTTGCCGCCATGCGGCCGCCCTTAAAGACTGCAATGTAGGGTATGGACATTATGCCGTAGCGCGCGGCGAGGTCAGCGCACTCGTCCACGTCGACCTTTACGAAGACCGCCCTGTCCGCAAATTGCCGGCTCATCTGTTCAAACACGGGCGCGAGCATCTTGCAGGGGCCGCACCATGTGGCAAAGAAATCGCACACCACGGGCTTGTCGCCGCTGAGCATCTCATCGAACTGCTTGGAATTTACCTTTTCGGCCATTTTAATTTTCTCCTTTAATAAAATTGCATATTTCGCCGAAGGCCAGCTTTGTCGCGCTGCCGTCGGACATTTTTTTAAGGTTGACGGCACCTTCGGCAAGTTCGCTTTCGCCGATGACCGCCACATATCTCGCGCCCGTTTTGTCGGCATATTTCAGCTGCGCCTTTACGGAGCGCCCCATCAGGTCGCACTCGGCGGCCACGCCTTCCTCCCGCAGTCCGGCCGCGAGGGCAAAGGCCTTTGCGCGCGACGCGCCGTCCATGCCTGCGATATATATGTCGGGGACGGGCGCCGCGGGAAATTCCGCGCCCGTGTTTTCCATGAGCAGCAGCAGTCTTTCCAGTCCGGCGGCAAACCCGACCGCGGGGGTGGAAGGCCCGCCGAGCTGCGCGATCAGGCCGTCGTAACGGCCGCCTGCGCACACGGTGCCCTGCGCGCCTATCGCGGAGGAGACAAACTCGAACACCGTGCGGGTGTAATAGTCCAGCCCCCTTACTATATTGGCATCGACGACATAATTTATGCCCGCCGCATCGAGAAGGCCCTTTACATTGCTGAAGTGCCCGGCGCAGTCCGGGCAGAGATGCTCCGTGATTTTGGGCGCGCCTGCCGCTATCGCCCTGCAGGTCTCCTCCTTGCAGTCGAGCATGCGCAGCGGATTCTTTTGGAACCGCTCGCGGCAGACGGGGCACATTTCGTCAAGGCGCGGCCTGAAATAGTCCTTAAGCGCGGCGTTGTATTCCGCGCGGCAGGTGCCGCAGCCTATGGAATTGAGCCTGAGCTGCGCGGCTATGCCCAGTTTTTTCAAAAAGTCCGACGCGGCAAATATCGCTTCGGCGTCGGCTTCGGGCGCGGCGGAGCCGTAAATTTCCACGCCGAACTGGTGGAATTCGCGCAGTCTGCCGGCCTGCGGCCGCTCGTAGCGGTAGCAGGGCGTGATGTAGAATGACTTCATGGGCAACGGACTGGAAGAGAGGCCGTTTTCAATGAACATTCTGGCCACGCCCGACGTTCCCTCCGGCTTAAGCGTGACCGAGCGCCCGCCTTTATCGGTAAAGGTGTACATCTCCTTGTTGACTATGTCGGTGGTGTCGCCAACGCCGCGCGCAAACAGTTCGGTGTGCTCAAACAGGGGCGTGCGCACCTCGCTTATGTTGAACCGTCTTGCCGTATCGCGCGCGCAGTTTTCGATAAACTGCCACTTATATGCCTGCGAAGGCAAAACGTCCTTTGTTCCCTTTGGTACAGATATCATGGTATCCTCGCTAAATTTCCGCGCGGCTGGCGCATGCAACGGGAATATCCTCCTCCACTATGCTCCGCGCCGCCGCGGCTTTTAATTTACGGAATCGTCCGTCCGCGCATTTATTCCGCAGACGAGAAGCCCGTCACGCGCAGGTGCTTTCTGCCGCCGCACGCCTTCATCAGCTTGTCGATGTGGTCGTCCACGTACTTTCTGTTTATCTCGACCGTGACGAGCGGGTAATCGTTGCCGCCCGCTTCGAACGAGATGTCCTCCAGCAGATACTCCATGACCGTGTGCAGGCGGCGCGCGCCGATGTCCTCGCTCGTTTCGTTCAGCTCTTCGGCCACCTCGGCTATGCGTTCGATGGCGTCCGGCCTGAACTGAAGGTCGATGTTGTCCACGCCGAGCAGAGCGGCATACTGCATCGTGATGGCGTTGTGCGTCTGCGTGAGAATGTTTACGAAATCTTCCTTCTTTAAACTGTTCAGCTCAACCAGCACGGGGAAGCGGCCCAGAAATTCGGGTATGAGGTCTTCCACCTTGGATACGTGGAACGCGCCCGCCGCGATGAAGAGAATGTAATCGGTCTTTACCGGGCCGTACTTTGTCATTACCGTGCAGCCCTCTACGATGGGCAGTATGTCGCGCTGAACGCCTTCGCGCGAGACGTCCGGCCCGCCCCCGCGCGAGCCGCCGGCTATCTTGTCTATCTCGTCGATGAATATTATGCCGTCGTTTTCCGCGCGGCGGAGCGCTTCGGTCTGGACGGAGTCGTTGTCTATGAGCTTATCCGCCTCCTCCGCCATCAGCAGATTGCGCGCCTCGCGCACGGTGATGCGCCGCTTTTTGCGGCGGTTCATGCCGAGCGAGCCGAACACCGAGCCCAGATCTATGGCCGCGCCCTGACCGGGCGAAAGCTCCAAAGGCTTGGGGTTGTCGGCCACCTCTATCTCTATCATCGTGCCGTCGTACTTGCCGGCGTGGATGTCGTCCGCAAGATTGTTTTCAAAGACCTCGCGGGAGAATTCGCCGCGCTCGTCCTTCTTTATATCCGCCAGAACCTTGGCTATCCTGCGCTCCGCAATGGCGGTGGCCTTGTAGGACACCTCCTGTGTCTTTTCCTCCTTCACGAGTCGCATTGCGCATTCGGCAAGGTCGCGTATCATGCTCTCCACGTCGCGGCCGACATAGCCGACTTCGGTGTACTTGGTGGCTTCAACCTTTAAAAAGGGCGCCTTTACCAGCTTTGCCAGCCGCCTTGCTATCTCCGTCTTGCCCACGCCCGTGGGGCCCTTCATGATGATGTTTTTGGGCGTTACTTCCTCGCGCAGCTCGGGGGAGAGCTGTGCGCGGCGATAGCGGTTGCGCAGGGCTATGGCAACGGCCTTTTTGGCCTCGTCCTGCCCTATGATATACTTGTTGAGTTCGTGTACCGTCTGTTTGGGTGTAAGATCCATATTGATATCCTTAAAATACAGTCCGGGTCTTTCGCACGGCGCGCCGTCATTGACGGAACACGGCGCGTTTATACCCGGCAATATAGTTCAGCGAACGGCGGGCGAGATACTCATAGCGCGCCTTTTTGTCGCGTATGGGCACTTCGCACGGGCGAAGTATGCCGAAGTTTGCGTTCATGGGCGTAAAATTTTGATTTGCCCGCGATATATGTGCCGACAAAGCGCCCAGCACGCACACATCCTCCGGCACGACGGGCGGCAAACCCTTCAGTTTGCGCAGCATGTGCAGCGCACACAGCAGGCCGCTGGCGGCGCTTTCCACATACCCCTCCACGCCCGTCATCTGCCCGGCGAAGAAGAGCCTGGGATCGCTTTTGAGCGAAAAATCGGACGAAAGATGCTCCGGGGAATTGATATAGGTATTGCGGTGCATCACGCCGTAGCGCAGAAATTCGGCGTTTTTGAGCGCGGGTATGAGGGAAAACACCCTCTTCTGCTCGCCGAACCTGAGATTGGTCTGGCAGCCCACAAGGTTGTATGCCTGACCGGCCGCGTTCTCCTTGCGCAGCTGCAGCACGGCGTAAAACCTGTTGCCGGCGGCGTCGCGCAGGCCCACGGGTTTGAAGGGGCCGAAGCGCAGGGTGTCCGCCCCGCGCGCCGCCATGACTTCCGCAGGCATGCAGCCTTCAAATATTTCGCCCCGCTCGAAGTCGTGCGGCAGGGCGCGCTCCGCCCCGACGAGTTCGCGCACGAACAGCTCGTACTCCTCCTTCGTCAGGGGGCAGTTTATGTAGTCGTCGCCCCCGCGGCCGTAGCGGTCGCCGAAAAAGGCGTGCGACATATCTATGCTGTCGCGCGAGACGATGGGCGCGGACGCGTCGTAAAAGTGCAGGCCGCCGCCCAGCTTTAGCCTTATGTCCTCCGCGAGAGCGTCGCAGGTGAGCGGCCCGGTGGCGATTATGCACCACTCGCCCGAGGGCAGTCTGTCCGCTTCGCCGCACACCACCTGAATGCCGGGACAGGAGAGTATGGCGTCGGTTATATACTTTGCGAACAGCCGCCTGTCCACCGCCAGCGCCCCGCCGGCCGGCACGCGCGTTGCGTCGGCCGCGCGGATGACGAGCGAGCCGAGCTCCCTCATCTCCTGCTTGAGCAATCCGCACGCGTTGGAATAGGGGTCGTTGCCCTTCAGGGAGTTGGAGCAGACCAGCTCGCCGAAGTTTTTGTCCGAATGCGCGGGCGTGAAGCGCGCGGGCTTTATATCGTACAGCCTTACACGCTGACCTGCGCGGGCGAGCGCGAAAGCCGCCTCGCACCCGGCCAGCCCCGCGCCTACAACTTTAATCATCGCCGTCCGCGCCCGTTTCCGGCAGGTCGGCCAGATAGCTGCAATTTTTGTCGGAGCACCTTATTTTGTTGCCCCTGCGCACAAGATATTTGCCGCACTGCGGGCATTTATCGCCCGTGGGCACGTCCCAGCTGAGAAATTTGCATGCGGGATAGCCGGTGCAGCCGTAATATATCTTCCCGCTCTTGGAGCGCATCCTGCGCATGGGCTTGCCGCACTCGGGGCACCTGCCCTCCGTCCTTTCGCCCTCGCGCGCATTGCCGTCGCCCGAATCGAGCGGCTGTCTCGCCCCGCAGCCGACGCACTCGGTGTAGTCGCCGTATCTGCCCTTTTTTATGAGCAGCGCGCCGCCACACGAAGGGCACTTGTCGCCCGAAAGTTTTGCGTCTATAGGCAGTATCGTGGAGCATTCGGGGTAGTTGGGGCAGGCCAGGAATTTGCCGTAGCGCCCGCTTTTTACCACCATGTTCGCGCCGCACTTGGGACAGCGCATTTCGGATATTTCCGCTTCTGACTCGCTGACTATGTTGGAGCACTTGGGATAATTGGAGCAGGCAAGATACTTGCCGTACTTGCCGATGCGGCGGATCATGGGCGAGCCGCATTTTTCGCATCTGATGTCCGTCATCTCGTCCCCGTCGCAGGCCGCGTTGCGCAGGTGCTCCGCAAATCCGGGATAGAAATCGGCTATTATCCTGTGCCAGTCCACGCCGCCCTCCTCTATCTTGTCAAGGTCGGCCTCCATGCGCGCGGTAAAGCCCACGTCCATGATGTCTTTGAAATAGTGCACCAGCATATCCGTTATTTTGTACGCCACCTCCGTGGGCACCATGTACTTGCCGTCCTTTACAACGTACTTGCGCTTGTTGAGCACGGAAATTATGGACGCGTACGTGGAGGGGCGGCCTATGCCCTTTTCGTCCATGGTCTTTACCAGCGACGCGTCGGTGTACCTTAAGGGAGGACGGGTGAACTTCTGCTCCTTTTTCAGCTCCTTCAAATCGAGCTCGTCGCCCTCCTGCACGGGGGGGAGCAGCTTTGCGCTGTCCTCTTCCTCGCCCTCGCTGACCGTCTGATAGGCCGCGGTGTATCCCGCAAAGAGCAGCGCTTTGCCGCTCGCCTTGAAGGTATAGCCGGCCGACTGGGCCTCAATCTGCATGGAATTGTACTGCGCTTCGGCCATCTGCGACGCGACGAAACGGTCGTAGACGAGCTTGTAAATATTGTAATGTTTTTTGTCCAGATACTGCTTCACGCTTGCGGGCGTCACCGCGAGATTTATGGGTCTTATGGCTTCGTGCGCGTCCTGCGCACCCTTTTTGGTGGCATATATGTTGGGGCGAACGGGCACATAGCTTTCGCCGTAGGCGCTCTTTATGAACTCGCGCGCCATCTGCTGCGCCTCCGAAGCTATGCGCGTGGAGTCGGTACGGATATAGGTGATGAGCGCTATGTGATCGCCGCCGACGTCCATGCCCTCGTAAAGATGCTGGGCCACAAGCATGGTCTCCGGCGAGGTCATGCCGAACTTGTTGGAAGCGTCCTGCTGGAGCGAGGACGTCGTGAAGGGAGCGGGAGCGTGCGACTTTGTAACTCCGCTCTTCACCTTGGTGACGACGAACCGGCCGGCGCGCACCTTGCGCTCCACCTCTTCGGCCTGCTCCGCGGTGACCGATCTGCCGCTCTTTTTAAGCTGATACACCGCCCTGAAAGGCGAATACTTTGCCGACGTATCCTGCAAGGCGGCCGTGAATACATAGTACTCTTCCGGCACGAACGCGGCTATCTCGCGCTCGCGGTCGACTATGAGACGGAGCGCCACCGACTGAACGCGGCCGGCGGAAAGCCCGCTCTGGATGCGGTTGTTCAAAAGGGGCGAAAGCTTGTAGCCCACAAGTCTGTCCAGCACCCTGCGCGCCTGCTGCGCGTCGACAAGGTTATAATCTATTTTGCGCGGATTTTTGAGCGCGTTTTCCACGGCCTTGGGGGAAATTTCGTTGAATTCCACCCTGTTTTCGCCGTTCTCGTCCATGCCGAGCACCGTCTGAAGATGCCAGGATATGGCCTCCCCTTCGCGGTCGGGGTCGGTTGCAAGATAAACTCTGCCCGCCTTTTTTGCCTCTTCAGTGAGGCGCTTTATCACATCCTTTTTGCTGGGTGTTATTTCGTAGCGCGGTTCAAAGTTGTCGGTTATCTTTACGCCGAGCGTGCGCTCGGGGAGATCACGCACGTGTCCGCCGGAGGCGTCCACCTTGAACTTGCCCTTTAAATATTTTGAAATTGTCTTTGCCTTGGAAGGCGATTCCACTATGATAAGATCCATGATATTTCCTTTTATCGCGGGCGGCGCCCGTCGCGCGCCCGGCAACAGACTTATACCGCCTGATACATATTGCCGCCGCAGCGCACCGCGAGGCCCTTGAGTTCGAGCGACGACAGCACCGTGACCGCCTGAAAGACCTTGATGCCCGCGGCCTGCGCTATCTGCTGTATATGCGCCCGGCCGCATTCGCGCAGACAGCCGATGACGGCCGCCTCCTCCGGGGTGAGGTTTTGGGTCTGCGTTTTGTATTCTAACCCGAAAGCGGAGAAAATGTCAAGCGCATTGCAACACAGCGCCGCTCCGTTTTTTATCAGCTCGTTGCTGCCCTCGCCCGCGGCCACGCCGAGCGAATGGGGAAGGGCGAACACTTCCCTGCCGTAATCCGCGGCATAGGCGGCGGTTATCAGCGCGCCGCTCTTTTTGGGCGCGGCGGCCACCAGCACCCCGAGCGAAAGCCCGGCTATTATGCGGTTGCGGGCCGTGAACATATACTTTAAAACGGCCGTGTCCGGCGGCCATTCCGACACCGTCAGAGCGCGCTCCTCCGCCTCGGCGACGAGACGGGCGTTTGCCTGCGAGGAGACGCAGGCGTGTCCGCCCGGCAACACGCAGATGAGATTGCCGCTCTCCAGCGCGCCGCGCGCGGCGGCGGTGTCCGCCCCGTCCGCAATGCCGGTGACTATGCATAGCGCCGAAGAAAGTTCGGCCGATATGCGCCTGCAGGCCGCCAAAGTGGCCGCCGGCGTGCGGCGGGAGCCGACCACGGCGAAACAATCGCGTGCGAGCAGCTGCGTTCTGCCGCGGCAATACAGCACGAGCGGCGGAACGGGAATTTGTGCAAGCCGCTCGGGATAGTCCGCGCCGCCCAGCGGCACGCAGACGACGTCTTTGTCTTCGAGCGCGCCCAACACCGCGGCGCGGTAATCGTCGTCGCAAAAGAGCGCTCTCATTTTATTATATACTCCGCCGCCGCAGCTTTTAATCAGCCATTGTTCACATTTTGCGCTGTCGGCGCTTTTTTGGTCCAGCGCGCACAGCAGGGCGCGCTTCTGCCTGTACGTAAACCCTTCGAGACTGTCCGCGACGATGACGTCGCGCTCCGCTTGCGTGTAAATCATTTTTCTTCCGTATCGAAGTTGCGGTACGAAGCCGCCTCCAGAATGTGTTCGGGCGCTATGTCAGCCGAAAAATCCAGATCGGCTATGGTGCGCGCGACCTTTATTATGCGCGAACGCGCGCGGGCGGACAGCGACAGTCTTTCAAACGCGTCCCGGAGAATGCGCTCGCACCCGGCCGAAAGCCGGCAGTACTTTTTTATGTCCGCCTCGCTCATGTTGGCGTTGGTGGCCGGCCCGCCGAACCTTTCGCGCTGGATGGCGCGGGCGCGCTCCACGCGCTTTTTTATCTCCGCGCTAGATTCCCCGCCCTCGGCGGCGGCAAGCTCGTCGTAAGTAACGCCGTCCACCTCGACCTGAAGGTCTATCCTGTCCAAAAGCGGGCCGGAAATCTTTGCGCGGTAGCGGCGTATCTGCGCCGGCGTGCACGTGCACTGTCTGTATGACGAGCCGTAGTTTCCGCAGGGGCAGGGATTCATGCTGGCGCACAGCATGAAATCCGCGGGGAAAGTTACCGCCCCGCCCGCTCTGGTGACGGTTATCGCCCTGTCTTCGAGCGGCTGGCGGAGCGATTCCAGCGCCGTGCGGGAATATTCGGGCAGCTCGTCTAAAAAGAGCACGCCCTTGTGCGCCTTGGATATTTCGCCCGGGCGTATGCGCGCATTGCCCCCGCCGCAGAGCGACACCGTGGTGGCCGTGTGGTGGGGAGTGCGGAAGGGCCGCAGCGAAATTATCCCGTCCTCGTTCAGCTCGCCGGCCACGGAGTGTATCTGCGTGACTTCCAGAGCCTCTTCAAAAGTCAGGTCGGGCATTATGGTGGGCATGCACCGCGCAAGCATGGTCTTGCCCGCGCCCGGAGGGCCGGAAAGCAGTATGTTGTGCCCGCCGGCCACGGCTATTTCGAGCGCGCGCCGGGCTATGAGCTGGCCGCGCACCAGCGACATGTCAGTGCCGTACCGCGCGGAGCGCTGCACGTCGGCAAAGCTCTTCGCGGGCACGGGGCTGAAGCTCTCCGCGCCCGTCAGAAAGGCCGCCGCCTCCTTCAGCCCGGGGAGCGCATATACCTCTATGCCCTCGATATAGGCCGCTTCGTTGGCGTTGCCTGCCGGAATGAGAAAGCGCCTATATCCCCGCTTTTTTGCAGAGATGAGCACGGGCAGTATGCCCGATACAGCGCGTATCGAACCGTCGAGCGCCAGCTCGCCTATTATCACCGTTCCGTCCGTGTCCGCCCCCGCAAGCTGTCCGCTAGCCTTTAAAATCGCTACGGCTATGGGCAGGTCGTAATGACTGCCCTCCTTGCGGATGTCGGCGGGAGCGAGATTTACGGTTATGCGGTTGACGGGAAAGTGCATCAGCGAATTGCGCACGGCGGAAGTTATCCGCTCGCCGCTCTCCCTGACGGCGGCGTCGGGCAGGCCGACGAGCCTGAACGCCGTCATGCCCCTGCCGATGTCCGCTTCCACCTCCACGGGAACGCCGTCCAGACCCGAAAGCGCGAAACTTGTAACTTTTGCTAACATTGCCCCCTCCTGCATGCGGCGCCCGTCCGCGCCCGTGCGCGCCGCGACGGCCGGGGCCGCGCGGCGCAAAAAAACAAGCCCCCGCGCGCAGCGGGAGCTTATTTAAATTACTTGACTTCCTTGATTTTTGCAGCCTTGCCGGTGAGTCCGCGCAGATAGTAGAGCTTGGCCCTTCTGACCTTGCCCTTCCTGACGACGGATATGGAAGCTATCTTGGGGGAATGAACGGGGAAAGTCCTCTCCACGCCGACGCCGAAGGAAAGCCTTCTTACCGTGAAGCTCTCCCTTATGCCGCCGTGCTTTTTGGCGATGACAACGCCTTCAAAGTTCTGGATCCTCTCCTTCGTGCCTTCGATGACCTTGAAGCCCACCCTGACGGTGTCGCCCACGTTGAACGCGGGCACGCTCTCCTTCATGCCTTCCTTTTCTATGGCTTCTACCAAACCTTTCATGTCTACGTCCTCCTGTATGTCGGGCGCCTTAAGCGCCATGCAAACTTTTCAAAGCTTTTATATCTTAACAGAACCCCGCGCAAATTGCAACTCTTTTAAGGGGGTGTGTCGCAATTTTCACAAAAGAAAATTTGCGGCCTTCCTCCCGCCGCCGCAGGCGGGGAGGAGGACACCGCGTTCCCTGTCCCACCGCCGCCGCGCCGACCGAGCGGCCCGCCGCAGATACCATATATATAATATATGCCCTATGCGGTGAAGGCGTTCTGTATGTGATTTATTGCGTCCCCGCGCACTTCTATTATGTCAAAGCGCACCACGCAGTCCATTTCGCGTCCCGAAAAATAAAAGCGCGCGGCGTTGACGTAGCGCGCCATCCTGTCCCTGCGGACGGCCTCGTTGGGCTCGCCGAACAGATCGCCCGAGCGCGTCTTTACCTCAATAAAGGCCAGCACGTCGCCCGAGCGCGCTATGATGTCCACCTCGCCGAAGGGCGTTTTATGATTGCGCGCCACTATTTTATAGCCCTGCCGCTTTAAAAAGCGGACGGCCCGGCCTTCGCCCGAAAAGCCCAGCCTGCGCCTGATGCCCTTTATTGCCATTTTTTTGTAAAACTCCTGCGGTGAATGGGCGTGAGGCCCTTCTGCTTTATGGCGGCTATGTGCGCCGCGGTGCCGTAACCGGCGTTCTTTTCAAAACCGTAGCCGGGATACTCCGCGGCATATTCCGCCATGACGGCGTCCCTTTCCACCTTGGCTATTATGGAGGCCGCGCCTATGCAGTAACAGAGGGCGTCGCCATTGATTATGCTCTTCTGCGGGCACTCTATGTCCAGAGTCATGTTGCCGTCGGTCAGCACGAAATCGGGCGCGACGGAAAGGCTTTCCACGGCGTTTTTCATGCACAGTCTGGTGGCCTGAAGTATATTTATTTCATCTATCGTATGCGGTTCGACGCGGCATATTGCCCATGCAACGGCCTTGCGTTTGATTTCGGCGGCGAGCCTGACGCGCATTTTCGCCGTCAGCTTTTTGCTGTCGTCCACGCCATCCACCGGATCGTCCGCGGGCATTATCACCGCCGCGCAGACGACGGGCCCCGCCAGCGGCCCGCGACCCACTTCGTCCACGCCGCAAACGTATGCAAATCCCCGCTCATGCAGGGAATTTTCGTAAAACAACTTGTCCATGTTCAGAATCCGAGCAACATAAAATCGTCGGGCGAATCGAGCGTGACCGGCCCGAGCCGCCCCTTGCGGAAGTCGTCTATCACGGCCCGCTCGCCGCGCTCGTAATCGGGTTCGCCCCCGCGCAGAACAAAGCCGCGGCGGCGGCACACGCCCTCGAGCATGTCGATCGGCTCTCCGACCGCGACGCCGTATCTTTCGCCGAGCGCCTGCGGGTATTTTTGCGCCAGTTCGCCGAGCAGGGCGAGGGCGACGTCGTCGACGTCGAGTATGTCGTCGTTCAGCGAGCCGACGAAGGCCAGCCGGGCGGCAAACGTCTGATTTTCAAAGGCGGGCGGCGTGGTGCCGGGGGTGTCCAAAAGCTCGAACCCGTCGCAGCGTATCCACTGTTTGCCGCGGGTAACGCCCGCTTTGTCGCCGGTGGCCGCGCGCTTTTCGCGCGAGAGAAGATTAATAAGCGTGCTCTTGCCCGTGTTGGGAACGCCGCACACCATAAAGCGGAAGATGCGGCTGTACCCCTTTGCAAGACCCGCGCTCTGCTTTTCGGCTATCAGCGCGGAAATTGCCCCGGTGATATCCCGCCGCGAATTGGCATTTACCGCATTCAGCTTTATGCACGCCGCGCCGCGCGAGTGCATAAGCTTTACAAAACTTTCGGTAAGTTTTGCGTCGGCCAGGTCGCACTTGTTCAGCACGTGCAGCACGGGGCGCGAGCCGAAAGTCTTTTTAAGATTCTTGTTGTAGGACGACGCGGGGCAGCGGGCGTCCAGCACGTAGATTATGCCGTCGCATACGCCCACGCTCTCCTCCATCATCCTCATGGCCTTGGTCATGTGGCCGGGAAACCATTGAATATGCTTCATAAACAGATACTTATGCGGAAACGGCGCATTAAAATCCGCGCGCCTTCCGCGTTCGCTCCCCATTCGATATTTGCCGCGCGGACGCGGTAAAATCGCACTTAAAACACGGTCGGCCGCACAACGGGCGACGGCCGCGCCGGCGTCATGCGCCGCGGCCCGTCACTTTGCGCCCGGCAGATCGGGACGGCGCAGCCTGGTTATGCGGCGGCTCTCCTCCCTCCGCCACAGATCTATCTTCCGATGATTGCCCGACAGCAAAACTTCGGGCACGGCCGCGCCGCGGAACACGGCGGGGCGGGTGTATTGCGGATACTCCAAAGCGCCGTCGGCAAAACTTTCGTCGACGAGCGAGCCCGGCGCGAGCACGCCGTCCACATAGCGCGCCACGGCGTCGCAGACGACCATGGCGGGCAGCTCGCCGCCCGTGAGCACATAGTCGCCTATGGATATCTCCTCGTCGATGAACATGTCTATCACGCGCTGATCCACGCCCTCGTAATGTCCGCACAGCAGAAGCAGATGCGGGCAGGAAGACAACTCCAGCGCCTTGCTCTGCGTAAACACGGCGCCGCCTGGCGACATGAATATGCGGCGCGCGGAGTGGTCGAGGTCGACGGCCTCTATGGCGGAGGCTATTGGCTGGGGCATCATCACCATGCCCGCGCCGCCGCCGAAGGGATAATCGTCGCACTTTGAATGCCTGTCCTCGGAGTAGTCGCGTATGTTCACCACGGATATTTCAAGCTTTCCGCCGGCGGCCGCGCGGCCTATTATGCTCTCCCGCAGGGGCGCAAACATTTCGGGGAAGAGCGTAAGAATGGTTATCTTCATATATTTATCCAACCTTTTCGCGCCGCGGGCGGCGCAGAGCGCGCCCGGCGCCGTCAGTCGTACATCGCCACTTCGTCGAAGCGCTTTTTGTTCACGGTCATCCGCTTCGCCGCCACGTCGATATCTTCGATGACTCCGCTCGCGGCGACGAACGTCACCCTTTTGCCGTTGCCTTCCGCAACGTATATGTCCGTCTTTGCGGGCGTTATGTCGGTGATGGTGCCAAGGCTTTTGCCCTTTTCGGTCACGACTTCGCACCCCAGCACGTCCACAAGATAATAGGCGCCTTCCGGCAGTTCGGGCGCGTCGCCGCGCAGGGCGAGCACGTCCTTGCCGCGCAGCAGTTCGGCGGCGTTTCTGTCCGCTATGCCGCGCAGAGTGAGATAGGCGCAGTCGCCCGACGGACGGACGGACAGCACCTTGTATTCGACGCCGTCGATGAACACGCGACCGAACGCCGAGACGTCCGCCGCCGTATCCGTGAGCGTTTTTACCTTTATTTCGCCGCGGATGCCCTGCGGCTTGAGCACGGTTGCTATCGTTAAAGTGTTTTCCATAGCGTTTTTTCCGCGCGTAAGAAAAAAAGGCCTGACAGCCTTTTTTTCAACGCGTTTGCCTTAAGCCTTTTTTTCTTCGATCTCCACCACGTACTTCTTGCTGTCGCGCGGGGTGGCGCAGCGGACGAGGGTGCGCATCGCCTTGGCAATTTTGCCCTGCTTGCCTATCACCTTGCCCATGTCGCTTTCGGCGAGGAGGACGGTTACTTCTATCGCGTTCTCCTTCTCCTCCACCTTGTATTCGATTTCGTCCTTGTTGTCGGCAAACTGTTCTACAATGTACTTGATAAGTTCCAACATGATTATTCTCCGCGGCGCGTTGTATCGGATGAATGCGCCATTTTTTATTTGTTTTTTGCCGCCGGCCATGCGTAAGGCAACTTTGCCGCCCGCCGGCCGCGCGGACAGAAATGCCCGCGACAGGCCGCGAGCCTTAGGCGGCAGTCGCGCGGGATGCGGCCGCTTCCGCGCCGTGGCGGAGCCCCTCCGCCCCGGGCGCGGCTATGATATGCCGTGTTACTTCTTCTTTTTCTTGTTGTTGGTCTTGGGAGCGGAAAGCTTGGAGGACTGCTCCATCGCGCCGACCTTTACGAGGTAGCTTCTCACCGTTTCGGTGGGCTGAACGCCCTTGGAGAGCCAGTCCTTGGCCTTTTCCACGTCGATGTTTATCTCGGCGGGGTTCTTTAAGGGATCCACGTAGCCGATCTTATCGATGTATTCGCCCGACTGTGCCTTTCTGGAATCGATAACTACGATTCTGTAGAAGGGAGACTTTTTGTCGCCCATTCTGGTGAGTCTCATTTTTACTGCCATTTGTTTATTCTCCTATTTAAATTATAATATCTTTTTTGTTAAATTTATTAAAAATCAGGTCCGGCTGAAATTTGCGTGACCGCCGCGTCAGAACGGCAATCTGCGCTTGCCGCCCTTTAACTGCTTTATCAGCTGCTTGGTCTGCTCGAACTGCTTTAAAAGCTGATTTATCTCCTGCACGGTCGTGCCGGAGCCGGCGGCTATCCTCTTTTTGCGGGAGGAATTGATTATGGAAGGTTCGTTCCTCTCGCGCGCGGTCATGGAAAGAATTATGGCCTTCGTGCGCTCGAGACGGGTCTCGTCTATGTCGCCCTCCTTCACCTTTCCGGCAAGGCCGGGCATCATGGACACGAGCGCCTGCGCCCCGCCCATCTTTTTCATGCTTTCAAACTGCTCCAGATAGTCCTCTAAAGTAAAGGCGTTTTCCAGCATCTTCTTCTGCATTTTTCTGGCCTGCTCTTCGGTGACGGCTTCCTGCGCCTTTTCTATCAGGGTCAGAACGTCGCCCATGCCGAGTATGCGCGAGGCCATGCGGTCGGGATAAAAATATTCCAGATCGGTGAGCTTTTCGCCCACGCCTATGAATTTTATGGGTTTGCCGGTAACGGCCTTTATCGAAAGGCAGGCGCCGCCGCGCGTGTCGCCGTCGAGCTTTGTTAAAACTATGCCCGTCACTTCCAGCCTTTCGTTGAATGTTTTTGCCACGTTTACGGCCACCTGACCCATCATCGCGTCGACGGTGAGAAGTATTTCCGAAACGTCCACCGCGGCCTTTATGCGCTCCAGCTCGAGCATGAGCTTTTCGTCTATTTCCAGCCTGCCGGCGGTATCTATTATAACGGTGTCATAGCCCATGGACAGGGCATAGTCAACGGCCTGAACGGCGGTTTTTACGGGATCCTGCGTACCCCTTTCAAACACTTCCGCGCCGGCGCTTTTGCCCACCACCTGAAGCTGGGTTATCGCGGCCGGGCGGTAGATGTCGCCGGCGACCAGAAGGGGCTTTTTGCCGCCCTTTTTCAAGAGCGCGGCCAGCTTTCCGCACAGCGTGGTCTTGCCGGCGCCCTGAAGTCCGCACATCATTATCACCGTGGGCGGCTTGGGCGAAACGTTCAGCTTGGCGTTGCCGGGGCCCATCAGTTCGATGAGCTGTTCGTTGACTATCTTTATCACCTGCTGGGCGGGGTTGAGACTCTTTAGTATCTCCTGCCCGACGGCCTTTTCGGACACGTCCGAACAGAACTTTTTGGCGACCTGAATGTTTACGTCGGCTTCCAGCAGCGCCACGCGCACTTCGCGCATGGCTGTCTTTATTTCGAGCTCGGTCAGCCTGCCGTGCTTTGTCAGCTTGGAAAATATATGGTTCAGTCTTTCGGATAGAGATGAGAATAATGCCATGGATCGTCCCTGAAAGCTTTTTATGTATCTTCGGCGCAGTCGCCGCCGAGAATGTCCTCTAATGCGCCGATATCTGCGGCATATTCGGGGTGCAATGCAACAAATTCCTGTGCCCAGCGCGTCGCCTTGGTGAGCACGGAAGACAGCCGCAGCTCGCATTCTGAAAGGGTTTTTGAACAGTGCAGAGCCTGTTCGAAGCCTTCGAGCTGCTTTTTGCAGCCGGCGAGACATTCCGACACCGCCTGGCGGGAGACGCCCTTCTGTTCGGCTATCTCCGACACGGTGAGGTCGAGATTGAAATACATATCAGTCATCTCGCGCTGGGTGGGCGTGAGCAGCCCGCCGTAGATATCCCAAAGGCGCATAAACTCAAGCTTGTTCATACTACCTTACACATTATATTCTGCGCGCACCGTCTTGTCAAGCATTTTTACTTGACAAATTTGCGACGTGCGCGGACGGCGCGCGCTTTAAAAAATAACATAAAATGTTTTAATCTTTAACAAATCCGCCGCCGGCGGCGCGCCGCCGCAAAACAATTGACTTGACTTCCCCCTTTTGTTAAACTTCGTTATGCTTATTTCAGGCGGAGGTCAGGGATGATGAGAAAGACAATAGACGGGATAACCTACGACACGGCGACCGCCACGGCGGACAAGAAGTTCACCTTCGGCGCATACGGTTCCGACAACGGCTACGAAGAGACCTTGTACATAACCGCCGACGGGGAATACTTTATCTACACCAACGGCGGAAAGAATTCCAAATACCCCTGCGAAAACATTGTTCCGCTCGAACACTCGAAAGTCAGAGACTGGATAATGTCGCACTGAAAAAATCCGCGCGTGGCGGCCGAAAAATTTTCGGCCGCCACGCGCCGTTTATTGCGCGCGCATAATGTTTATAATATAGACGAACGGATATTTATGGAGGAAATCGACATGGATGACAACACGCGGGACGAGCGCGCCCCCGAAGAGAACGCGCCCGAAAAGGAAAATAAAATAAAGGGATTTTTCAAGATGGTCGGGAAGAAGATAGACGACGCCGCCTACGACGCCCGGCTGACGGCGCATTTTGAAAAGAGCCACGCGCAGTATCAGGTGTTCACGGGCACGAGCCTGCTTGCGCCCAACCCGGAAATATATGCCGAAGAACACCTTGAAGACGAACAGCCGCACATAGTAATGCTCGGCGGCGACGACTGCATAAAACCCGGCTGTCTGATAAGGCGTGCCAACGACAGGGCGGTGCGCCGCATTGCTGCCGTGGAATCCGCCGCGCTGGACATCGAGTTTGAAGGCAAGTCCAACCGCAGGCCGGCCACAAAAATAACGCTGGGCGACGAGGCCGAAAAGGTGGACGTGATAAAAGTGGGCGACGAATTTTACCGGATCTGATTGCGGGCGCACGCGCGTCCGCGCTTATCCGGCACACGCCCGAAGCGCAGCGGCGCGGCGGAAGAAATCCTTCCGCCGCGCCGCTTTTTTCTTAAACGGGCGCTGCGCCCGATATTGAAATTTGCCGCATTTAGATAGGCCGTCTGCTTGTCCGTCGCACCGTTTGCCCGCCGCTTCCTTTCCGGCGCGCCGCCGCGCGGCAATCGTCCGGCACGACCGGGACGCGGGCACGGCGGCACAGCCCCGCCCCCTCCGCCGCGGCGGCCGCCGCCAGCAGGCGTGCGGCATTTGTCCGGCCGCATACCTTGCGACGGGGCAGAAGCGCTTGCCGCAGAAAGATTCGAGATTTCCGAAATATCTGCGACATGATCTCATTGAAGCATGGCAGATTGCCCTGCGGGCGTTTTGCGGCAAATTCATTTTACGGGATTCTTTCCACGTTTCTCTTTTTTTGCAACAATTAAAAAATATCTGAGCGGAGCACCCTCGCCCGACATTTATTTTAGAGCATGCAAAGTGCCGGAGCGCCCTCGCCTCCGGCATTTATTTTAGAACATGCAAAGTGCCGGTTGTCCTTCACCCCGACATTTATCATCGAACATGAAAAATACCAAAGCGCCCCCTCACCCCGGCATTTATTTAAGAACATGCTAAATGCCGGAGCGCCCTCGCCCCGGCATTTATCACGCAATCACATTTATTATTAGGCCCGGGCAACATTTAACCCCGCGGCAGTACGTCGCCGCGGGGAGTGTTTGCAAATTTATTATTCAATTTTAATTTCTTTAGAGGTTTGCCTCGCATAACGGTTGCCTGTCAGCCGTCAGGGGTAAATTTTCCCGTGCAGTAGTGCGTTTTCTCTCGCTTGGGACAGCCCGTAATACTGTTGGTACCACTTGCAATATTACAGTTGATTGTCATGCCGCGGATACTTGCAGGTCGTACTGCGAAATTAAAACCGCATTTACGAATTTAAACCTCTGTACGTAAAGTTGTACATCGGACTTTACCTTCCTTTCTCTTCGAGTGCTCTTGAAAGTACCTTTCTTGTCATGGCAAGTACCTCCCGCATTCGCTTTGAAATTGTGTGTCTGGTTTATTCCGGAGTATTATGCGCTTGCCTTCCAAGCGCGTGAGGAAACAGCCCGTATCATTTTCATAGTTGTAACCTCCTTTGCTTTTATTATAGTGCATCTATCTCCACGGGCGGTCGCTGTAAGCTGTCCGCTCAAATAATAAAACCTTGGCCCGCTTTCGCGGCTACTTGTACTTCATATAGCTTACTCTCCAGATTAATGTTGCGCGCTAACATTTTTTGTAAGTTATTTTCTTTTTGTACTTTAAGTATAGCACAGTTTTGAGTTTTGTCAATACCTTTTTTAAAATTTTTTTTTAATTTTTTTGCCGGCGCGCCGCCGCGCGGCATTTTTTGCCGCGCGGCCGTTGCATTTTTGAAAAGCGGTGGTATAATATAGAAAAACACATACGGGAGGCAGAACATGAACGCAGCGATACAAAACATGCTGACGCGCAGAAGCATACGCAAATACCGCCCCGACCCGGTGCCGGAGCAACTTTTGGAGCAGATAGCCGAGGCGGGCGAATACGCCGCGTCGGGAATGGGCAGACAGTCGCCAGTGATAATCGCGGTGACCGACAAGGCCGTCCGCGACGAGCTTTCGGCCATCAACGCGCGCATAACCGGGCGCGAGGGCGATCCGTTTTACGGCGCGCCCGCCGTGCTGGTGGTGCTGGCCGACAGGAGCGTGCCCACGCACGTTTACGACGGTTCGCTGGTGATGGGCAACCTGATGAACGCCGCCCACGCGCTGGGGCTGGGCAGCTGCTGGATACACCGCGCAAAGGAGACATTTGAGACCGAAGAGGGCAAGGCGCTTTTGAAGAAGCTGGGCATAGAGGGCGACTACGAGGGCATAGGCAACTGCATAGTGGGCTATGCCGACGAACAGCGCGAACCCAAGCCGAGAAAGAGCGACTACGTCCGTTACGTAAAGTAAATAAATCTATGGCATAAAGCAAAAAACCGCCGGCGCGGGCGCACTTGGGTGCGCCCGCGCCGGCCCTGTTTATGCGTACGCGCGGGTCGACTTGTCCGCCGCGGGCGGTTGATTTGTCCTTCGCGCGGGTCGTTTTTTGTCCTTCGCGCGGGTCGTTTTTTGTCCTTCGCGCTTACCTTGCGGCCGCCCGGGACTCACACGACCGTGTTGACGGGCGAGCCCGCAACGAACGCCCGCAGATTGTTCGCGGCGGCGTCGACAAGGCGCTGCCTTGTCTCGCGCGGGACCCACGCCATGTGCGGAGTGATGAGGACATGCTTTGCCCTGAACAGCGGGCAGTCTTTTTTCATGGGTTCGTCGGCGAGCACGTCGAGACACGCGCCCGCTATGCGGCCCTCGTTCAGCGCCGCGGCAAGGGCGGGTTCGTCCACTATTCCGCCGCGCGCGGTGTTTACTATTATCGCGTCGCGCTTCATAAGCGACAGAGTGCGCGCGTTGACGAGGCCCGCCGTGTCTTGGGTGAGCGGACAGTGAAAGGACAGCACGTCGCTGCGGGCAAATATTTCGTCTGGCGCGAGAAGTTCGTACGGACAATCGGAGGGCGGCGTGCGCGTGCACACAACCACCTTCATGCCGATCGCGTCGGCTATGCGCGCGACGGCCCGGCCTATATTGCCGTAGCCGTAGACGCCGAACGTTTTGCCGTACAGCTCGCGCGTGCGCCACGGCATGTACGAAAAGGTCTTGGCCCGCTTCCAGTCGCCTTTGGCAACCGAAGCCGCGTACTTGTCCGTGGCCCCGCAAAAGCACAGGAGCAGCGCAAAGACATGCTGCGCGACGGCGTGGGTGGAATAGTTGGGCACGTTGCAGACGGTTATGCCGCGCGCGGAGCAGGCGGCGAGGTCGACGTTGTTGTAGCCCGTGGCGAACACCCCAACGAATTTAAGGTCGGGACAGGCGGCGAGCAGCGCCCCGTCCACGCGCGATTTGTTGACGAACAGCGCGTCGGCCGACGCGGCCGCGCGCGCCAGCCCGCCCGGCGCGAGCACGTCGCAATAGCTTACTTCGCCCATGGCGTCGAAGGCGGAAAAATCGATATCCCCCGCGGAGAGGGTGCATACGTCGGCGCATACTATCTTCATTCAGTCCCCCGTGAGCGTAAATACAAATTCATCCGAACCGACGGACGTTTCACGCTCGAATACGGCGCTTTCGCCCTCGCGCTCGAGCACGAAGTAGTGGGCGACCGCCCCCTCCATCAGCCTGAAGCAGAGCGCGCCGTCTATAACGTCGTCGATTATCACCCTGAAAAAATGCAGACGGAATATGTCGTCCAGCAGATATTCTCCGCGCGCGGCGGGCAGCATCTGTTCGCCGCCGTATTGTTCGTCGCGCGCGGCGGACGCGACCTTGACGTTGAGTTTCATGCTTATATGATAACGCCGCGCAGTAAAAAAATCAATATTATTTTTAAATTTGGTCTGTACAAACCGACAAACGGGTGATATAATATAATCACAAATATCTTTTCCGGAGGGGATTATGGCTAATAAAGACAATTTAAAGGACATCCGTTTCATCAGCATGGGCGAACTTCTGCTCCGCCTGTCCCCCCCCAACAACGAAAAGATACGCAGCGCAAACCAGTTCAACATAACTTTCGGCGGGGCCGAAGCCAACATAGCGGTTTCGCTGGCCAACCTCGGCGTGGATGCTTCGTACTTCACCGTGGTGCCCGATTCTTCCATCGGCAAGGCCGCAATAAGATATATCCGCACCAACGACGTCCACTGCTCGCCCTGCGTATACGTGACGGGCGACAGAATGGGCATATACTTTCTGGAAGAGGGATTCGGCGTGAGGGCGAGCAAGGTCACTTACGACCGCAAGGATTCCGCATTTGCCAGATTCGATTACAAGACGATAGACTGGGAACAGAAACTCAAAGGCTTTACGTGGCTGCACCTTTCGGGCATAACGCCGGCGCTTTCGCCCAACTGCCGCGAGCTGATGACTCTGGCGCTGAAGGCGGCAAAGGATCTGGGCATGACCGTTTCGTTCGACTGCAACTACCGCTCCGCGCTGTGGGGCTGGCAGGAGGCGCGCGACTGCATAACCCAATACCTGCCCTATGTGGACGTGCTGTTCGGCATCGAGCCCATCAACCTGCCCGGCCCCGACGGCAGGGACATGAAGGACGGGCTTTCGATGAATCCTTCGTACAAGGATCAGGACAGGATATTCCGCGAACTGGCAAAGCGCTACAACTTCAAGGCCATAGGCAGGCACGTGCGCTATGTGCATTCGGGCAGCGAAAACAGCCTTAAGGCCTTTTTGTGGTACGACGGCGAAACTTACGAGAGCCGCACCTTCCGCTTCAACATACTCGACCGCGTGGGCGGCGGCGACGCCTTTGCCAGCGGCATAATCTACGCCATGATGAGACAGTTCAAGCCCGAAGACATAGTAAATTTCGGCGTGGCTTCCTCCGTGATAAAGCACACCATGCACGGCGACTTCAACATCACCGACGACGAAGAGTCGATAATAAACCTTATGAACATGAACTACGAAATACGCAGATGACCGGGCGGCGGGCGAACGCCCCGCCGCAGATGTGCATGCGGCGCCCCTTTCGGGCGCCGCGCATGCGTTTTTCCTCCTCAATGCGGCAAGCGCGCCCGCGGTGTATCCGCGGGCGCGCTTGCCGTCTGAAAACGTATTCTTTCCCCGTCGGCTCCTTCCGCCGTCGGCGCGGCGGTCAGCCGAGACCGCCTTCCAGCTCGTCCAAGGTGAGCATGAAAGCGGGAATGAAGTTCTGCATGAAGTAATCCACCGCCGGCATGTTGCGGGAGCGCAGATCGTCTTCTATGCTCTTTTTTGCCTTTTCAAACTCGGTGTTGCCGCAGCGGTGCTCTTCCAGACACTTCACATAGGCGGCCAGCCTGTCGGCGGCCTTCATTATTCTGTACTCCTCGCTGCAGGGGTCGGCGAGCAGAAAGGGCGCGAGCCCCTCCTCCACCTCTGCCGGGAGCATGTTCAGAAGCTTTTTGCAGGCGCGCTCCTCTATGTCCTTGTACGCGCCCTTTATGGAGCTGTTGAAATACTTTATGGGCGTGGGCAGATCGCCCGTCATGACTTCCGGACACTCGTGATAGAGGGCGTAGAGCACGCACCTGCTCTCGTCCACGCGGCCGCCGAACAGCCTGTTGGTTATGACGGCGAGGGCATGGGCGAACATGGCCACCTGCTGCGAGTGCTCCATTATGTTCTCGTCGCGCACCGAACGCATGAGCGACCAGCGCCTGATATACTTCATTCTGTCCATAAACGCGTAAAAATTGTACGACATGGCGCACCTCCGTAAAATTTGCGGGCATGAGCAAACACATTATATAACAAAACGCGCGCAAATTCAATTGACTTTGAAGAAAAATTAAAATATAATTTGATTATCAAATTTAATTTACCGTCGGGGGTGCCCTGCGCAGAAAACGCCGGGCTGAGATCATACCCTTTGAATCGGCAACGTAATGGTTGAGCGATAGTACACAAGAGTAGGACTTTCTGCGCGCCCGCATTACGCCGGGCGCGTTTTGATTTTTCGCGGCGGTAAAAGGAGGTTTTATGTTTTCTTCCCTTCTGGCGACCTCGATATGGGACGACGTTGTCAACTTTTTCGCCAACTTCGAGGACGTCACCGGCACCTGCACCACGATAATGCTGTGGCTCGCCATCGCCCTGACGATAGCGTTCATAGCGTGCAAGTTTGCCGTAAAAAAGCAATATCAGCACAAAGTCAATCTGATATCGCTGATGGTAGCGCTCGCGTTTTCGCTGGCATGCATAATAACGTTCGTCGTCTGCTCGTTCATTGAAGACGAGATAGTGGCGATAACCTTTTACCCGCTGCTGGCGCTGGCGATAGTGTGTGTGCTGGGCGGACTTGCGATAGCCGTGAAGCCCGCAAAGCCCGTGCAGATCGCCGCGGGCTGCGCCGTTGCCGCCGCGCTTATAGCGGCGCTCGTCTGCATGATAGTGTACTACGAGAGCGGCGACGCGCCCGAATGGAACTGGGTATCGCCCGAGGACGTGAACAACGTCGGGCTGTACGTATCCTGCGCGGCGCTGGTGGCGGCGATAGTCGCGCTCGCCCTGCTTTCGGACAGGAACGCAAAGCCCTTCGATTCCCGCTCCATGGCCTTCGCGGCCATGTGCGTGGCCATCTCGTTCGCGCTCTCATATGTGAAGTTCTTTGAAATGCCCATGGGCGGCAGCATAACCTTTGCCTCCATGCTGCCCGTGATGCTGTATTCCTACATGTTCGGCTGCCGCAAGGGCGTTATTGCCGGACTTGTTTACGGCATATTGCAGGCCGTGCAGGATCCCTGGCTGCTGCACCCCGCGCAGTTTCTGCTGGACTACGGCGCGGCATTTGCCGCCGTGGGCGTCACCGGCTGCATCCGCGGCTTCGGCCTGTTCAAAGGCAACATGCGCCTGCAGTTCACGCTGGGCGCGCTGGCGGCGGGCGCGCTGAGGTTTGTTTCGCACTTCTTCTCCGGCGCGTTCGCATTCGGCTCGTTCGGCGCGGGATACGCCGAAGAGTACGGCATAGCCGCGCTGAACGACCCCTACCTGTACAGCCTGATATACCAGTGCATGTACGTCATTCCGGAGATAATCATCGTCCTCGTCACGGGCGTGATACTGCTCTCGTCCAAAAACTTTGCCCGTCAGGTGGAAAAATATTCGCTTGAAAGCCACCTGAAAGCAAGGCCGGCGGAACAGCCGGCGGATGCGGGACAGGCGGATCAGTGACAAAATCCGCGCGCGCGGCAGGTCTGCCGCGCGCGCAAAAACATTGATATGCGACCGGAACGGCGCCCCCGCGACATGCACGTCGCGGGGGCGCCTGTTCGCGCATCATAAAACCCGGCCGCCGTCGTCGGCCGGGAAACGTTCGATCTGCGGACGCCCGTCTACAAAAACTGCAGCACGTCCACCAGCACGGCGAAGGCGAGTATCAACACAAAGCCCGCCGCGTGTATCACGGCTTCCACCTTGCGCGGCACGGGTTTTTTGAATATCCACTCGATAAGGCAGAACACCACCTTGCTGCCGTCCAGCGCGGGAATGGGCAAAAGATTGAATACGGCGAGGTTGACCCCTATATATGCCGCGATCTCCAGACAACTTGCCACCCCCTGCGAAGCCATCTCGCCCGTCAGCTTTATGGTGGTGACGGGCCCGCCCACGGCGTCGAGCCCGAGGTTGCCCGTCAGCAGTTCGCCCAGCACGGTGAATATTGCGCCGGATATCCTGAAAGAGTAGACGAAGGAGCGCCCGACGCTCTCCCAGAACCCGAACCTGCAGCCCGCTCCGGAGACGTCGTAAAACGCCCCCTCGTCCGTTTCGTAAGTGCCCGCGCCGAGAGCGTGCAGCGCGAGCGACACCTGCGCGGAATTTGTAAAAGCGCAATCGGCGCGCACGGCAAGTTCCACCCTTTCGCGCCCGCCGCCGCGGATGACCTCCGCTTCCACAATCTGCCCGCGCTCCGCGCCGTTCAGGGCGGAGACGAGGTCGGACGCGAGATATATGTCCCGCCCGTTGAGCGACAGGAGCACGTCGCCCGCCTGCAGGCTGTATTCCGAAGAAAACTCGTCCGAAGGCTGCACGGAATTTATTCTGTAGGCCGTCAGTCCGAACGCAAACATCCAGACGAATATGATGACGAGTGCCGCAAGGTAGTTGAACGCCGCGCCCGCGACGAGCACGATTATCCTTCTCCACGGCGGTCTGGCGTTGAACGCCCGCGGGTCGTCGCCCTCCCCCTCCTCGCCTTCAAACGCGCAGTATCCGCCGAGCGGAAAGGCGCGCACGGCGAACAGCCGGCCGCTTTTTGCGCTTTTGCGCCTGAACAGAGCGGGCCCGAAACCTATGGAAAATTCATTGATCTTAAACCCGAGCGCACAGCCCGCCACGTAGTGGCCGAACTCGTGCACGGTTATCATCACAAGCAGAATGAGTACGGCCAACAGCACGGACAGCACCGTGCCGCCTATCGTTCCGCCGCTCAGGAGCGCGTCAGTTGCCATTATACCTCGCCGAAATTATTTTTTCCGCCGCCGAGCGGGCGCGCGCGTCGGCCTCGGCCAGCTGCCCGTAGGAGCGGGCCGGCTCGTTGGGCGTGCCCTGCACCACCGCGTCGGTCACGCGCCAAATGTCGCAGAAGGAAATCTTTTTGTTTAAAAACGCCGCCACGGCCTGTTCGCCGGCCGCGTTGAGCACCGCCGGCAGTATGCCGCCCGCCTCCCCGCAGGAAAGCGCAAGGTCGTACATGGGATAGCGCTTGCGCTCGAGCGGGATAAACTCCAGCGAAAAAGCCCTGCTCCAGTCCATGGGCTGCAGCGCGCAGTCGCACCGCCGCGGGTAAGTGAGCGCCAGCTGAATGGGCAGCTCCATGGTGGGGCGGGACATCTGCGCGAGTATGGCTCCGTCCTCGAATTCCACCATGGAATGCACTATGCTCGCGGGCTGTATCACCGTCTTTATCGCGGCATAGTCCGCATTGTACAGGTGATGAGCTTCTATCACCTCGTATCCCTTGTTGAGCAGAGTGGCGCTGTCCACGGTTATTTTAGCGCCCATGCGCCACGTGGGGTGGGCAAGAGCCTGTTCGGGCGTGACGCCTTCGAGCTCGTCGAAGCTTTTATCCCTGAACGGGCCGCCGCTGGCCGTTATTATTATGTTTTTGAAGCGCGCGTGCCTGTTGAGACCCAGACACTGCCATATGGCCGAGTGCTCGCTGTCGACGGGCACTATTTCGCCGCCGAGGGGCATGACTATGTCGCCGCCGCACACCAGCGTCTCCTTGTTGGCCAGCGCGAGCCGCGCGCCCGTCTTAAGGGCGAGAAGCGAATACTTGAGCCCGGCAAAGCCGCCGCATGCCACCACCGCGATGTCCGCGCCGCTCTCCTCCAGCGCGCGCAGCGCGCCCTCTTCGCCCACATAAAATTTTGTTCCGTCCGATGCGGGCAGGGGAGACGACGGCGCGACGACCGCCGCAACGGCGGGGCGGAATTCGCGCGCGAGAGCCGCGGTCTCGTCCGCGGAAGCGCCGGCGACGAGACAGCAGACGGAAAACATATCCCTGCAGCGCCGGATGACCGAAACGGTCTGCCGGCCTATGGAGCCGGTACAGCCTATGATTGCAACTTTTTTCATTATATTTTATACCCGTTTTGCGATTTTTATGCAGCGCCCGCCGCGCTGAAGCCGCCGCGGGAAGATACCGCGGCCGCAGCAGCAAGCCGCTGCGCGCTCCGCGCGAAAAAAAACCGCGGCCCCGCGCAATGCGTTTTGCGCGGGGCCGCACGATGTTTTTCAGCGAATGGCCATAAAGCATACCACCAGCGCGACAGAAGCGAAGAGCATGGAATCGAACCTGTCCAGCACGCCGCCGTGGCCGGGCAGCAACCTGCCCATGTCCTTTATGCCGCAGCCGCGCTTTATGGCGCTTTCAAACAAATCGCCCAGCTGCGCAAGCACCGAGGTGGGCACGGAGATGAGCACGAGCAGCAAAAGCGGATGCACCGCGCCGCCGTATTCCAGACGGAATACGGGCAGACCGCAGCCCACGGCCCAGACCACGACCGCGGCCAGCATGCCGCCCGCGATGCCGCCCACAAAACCTATCACCGTTTTGTTGGGGCTGGTATGCGGGGCAAGCTTCAAGGGCAGAAGCCTGCCGAACAGCTTGCCGAACACGAGCGCAAAGGTATCCACCGCCACCGTTATGCAGAACATGAGCGTTATGGCGAGCAGCGAATTGCCGTCCATGTGATTTATATTAGAGCTGACCGAGCACAGCACTCCGCAGTAGAGTATGCAGAAGAGCGAAGCCGTGGTGCTCTTCAGGTCGCTGTTGTCGAAATCGAACACGAGCATGGCCGCCGTGACCATGGCGCCCAGACTGGAAACTGACATGAGCACGAGCAGCGAGGGCAGCCATGCCTGCGCATCGCCCTGCCCCGCCCTGAGCATTTTTGTAAGAACGAAAGTGGGGATGATGAGCGCGCACGTGACCATGGTGCACCACCACTGCGCGCGCGACACGCAGTTCATGGCGCGCATGAACTCGAACGCGCCGATGAGCGATATGGCCCAGAACAGCACGTCGAAGCCTATCGCGCCGTATCCGCCGGGCACGCACGCCTTAAGGGCTATGAGCCCCAGCAGCACCGCCACATATATCACGGCCGTAAAGGTGCGCGCCTTCATGTTTTCCCCGGAAGGCGCGTCTTTTACGGGACGTCCGGTATTTTCTTCTTGCATCCTGTCTCCTCGAAATTGTGGCCGCCGCACCCGTTTAACGGGACATATATGCGGGGCAATGCACTTTTATACTCTGCCGAAACGCCTGTTGCGGCGCGAAAAACTTTCTATGGCCTTTTCAAACTGTCTGCCGTCGAAATCGGGAAAGAGCACGTCGGTGAAATACAGCTCGGCATACGCCGCCTGCCAGAGCAGAAAGTTGGACAGGCGCAGTTCGCCGCCGGTGCGTATGATGAGGTCGGGATCGGGCATGTCTGCCGTATAGAGCAGCTTGCCGAACTCCTCCTCGCCGACGCCGTCTCCGCTTGAAGCCGCGGCGTTGGCCGCGCGCACTATCTCCGCCCGGGCTCCGTAATTCAAGGCGAGAACGACGAAAAAGCGCGCGTCCGCCGGCGAGCCCGCAACGCCGTCCGCTATCAGCTTGCGCACGTCGTCGGGCAGAACGGAGACGTCGCCTATCACCCTGACCGCCGCGCCTTCGGCATACAGGTCCTTTACGTTTTTCGTAAAGTATCTGCGTATGAGATCGAACAGCCCCTCTATCTCCTCTTTCGGCCGGGCAAAATTTTCGGTGGAGAGCGCATATACGGTGAGGTACTCCACCCCCATGGCCTTTGCCTTGCGCGCCATGGCGATCATGGCGTCCATGCCGGCCTTGTGCCCGAACGTGCGGGGCATGAGCCGCTTTTTTGCCCATCTGCCGTTGCCGTCCATTATGACGGCGACGTGGCGGGGTATCTTAAGATCGCCCGCCTTCATTATATGGTGAGTATTTCCTTTTCCTTGGCGGAGACAACGCCGTCTATTTTTGCCACGGCGTCGGAAACCATCTTCTCCACGTCCTTTTCGTAGGCGGCGTACTCGTCCTCGGAGAGGGTTTTGTCGTTTTTAAGTTTTTTGAGTCCATCCATCGCGTCGCGGCGGATGTTGCGCTCCGCCACCTTCGCGTCCTCGCCCATGCGCTTGATCTGCTTGCACAAGTCCTTTCTGCGCTCCTCGGTGAGTTCGGGGAACACAAGGCGTATCACCTTGCCGTCGTTTGTGGGATTGATGCCGATGTTGGACGTCTGAATTGCCTTTTCGATGCCCTTCAAAAGGCTCATGTCCCACGGGGCGATGACCAGACATCTGCCCTCCTGAACGGAGATGTTGGAGGTCTGCGATACGGGCGTCATCGCGCCGTAATAGTCCACCATCACCTTATCCAGAATGTGGGGGTTGGCCCTGCCGGCGCGTATGGCGGAGAAATCTTCCTCCAATACCGATATGGTTTTGGAGAGCTTGTCGTCGAGGGTAAGAATTATTTCCTCTACCTGTTCGTTTTCCAGCATTAAAATATACCTCTCAATTATTGTCTATAAGCGTACCCAGCTTTTCGCCGCATACGGCGCGGACGATGGAATCCTTTTCGTCCAGCCCGAAAGCTATAGCGGGGATATCGTTTTCCATGCACATGGTCGCGGCCGTGGTATCCATGGCCCTGATGCCGTTTTTGATTATGTCCATATAGTTTATATGGTCGTATCTCTTTGCGGCGGGGTTGAGTTTGGGGTCGCTGTCGTAAATGGCGTCGATGTTTTTGGCCAGCAGCAGACAGTCGGCCTGGATCTCGCAGGCGCGCTGGGCGGCCGCGGTGTCGGTGGAGCAATAGGGATTGCCCGTGCCGCAGGCCATTATTACTATCCTGCCCTTTTCAAAGTGATGCAGGGCCTTGCGGAGAATGTAGGGTTCGGCCACGGACGTCATGATGAGGGCCGTCTGCACGCGCGTGGGTATGCCGCGCTGTTCCAACGCGTCCATCATGGCCAGCGAATTCATGACGGTGGCGAGCATGCCCATGTGATCGGCCGTGGTCCTGTCCATGTTCTTGCCCTGACGGCCGCGCCAGAAATTTCCACCGCCTATGACCAAAGCTATCTCCACGCCCATATCGTGAATGGCGACGAGCTGATTTACCACGTAGGAGATCACTCCCTCGTCCAGCCCGTGTCCGGCCGCGCCCGCAAGGGCCTCGCCCGAAAGTTTGATAAGCACTCTTTTGTATTTAGGCTGCATACTACCTCCGCCGGCAGGGAGCTTTGCTCGCCCGCATATTATTTCTTTATAGAGTATATCACACTTATTAATTCTTGACAATGCTTTTTCGGATATTTTGTGCGAAAATTAAATGACGGACACATGACCGGCGGCCGCCGTTGCCCTTCGCCCCCGCCGTCCGCCGCACGTGTCTCTCCGCCGTCAGACCGCGGCGGAGCATTCTTGTCCGCGCGATCGTGACAAAACGCCCCGCGTTCCGCCCGCCGCAACGCCGCATGCGCGCAAATTTCAGCATTAAGAAGCGGCGCCTGAAGCCCGGACGATCCTCACGGGATATCCGTCCGCCTGCTGCATTAAAAATCGCGGCCTTTGCAGATATCGTACGCGGCGCGCTGGGCGGGCGTGAATTTTTTGTCCCTGCGCCGTATGAGCAGCCACGTGCGCGTCAGTTCCGCGTCGGTCAGCTCTATCTCGCGCAATTGCCCCGAAGCCATGTGCCTTTCAACGAGCGAAACGGGCAGCACGGCCGCACCCAGACCGCTTGCGGCAGCGGCGATGAGCGCGCTGTTGCCGGAGGACTGCATTATCGGCGCCGCCGCGACGCCCGCGGCGGCCAGGCGCGCGTCGAGCAGATCGCGCGAGGCGCTGCCCTTGAGCCGCAGAAGGAGGGGAAGTTCTACCAGCCCGGCAAGCGAAACTTCGCGCGGCAGAGCGGAGCCGGGCGCGCACACGGCGCACAGCCTGTCGGACGAGTACGGCTCGGCGCATATATCGCCGCCTGCGCGCCCTTCCACTATGGCAAAGTCCAGCCCGCCGCATTGCACTTCGCGCGCGACCGCGGCGGCGTTGTCCACAAGCGCGCGGCAGTCGACGCCGTCCAACCTGCGCCGGACGGCGCATATCAGCCGCGGAATCAGCGTCTGTCCGGCAGTGACGGAAGCTCCTATGCGTACGGTAGGCCTGGCGGCCGCGTCGACAGCGGCCGTTTCAAACTCTTCGAACCGGGCAAGCGTCTCCTGCGCTTTGGGCAGAAGTTTTTCGCCTTGATCGGTCATGATTAGCCGCCGCCCCACCCTTTCGAACAACTTTACGCCGTAATATGCTTCAAGCTCGGCTATGGCCTGACTTACCGAAGGCTGCGCGACGCACAGCGCTTCCGCCGCGCGCGTTATCCCGCCCCGGCGGCACACTTCGCAAAAGGTTCTGATATGTCTTATAGTCATAAGCATTTACCTATATATTTTATCAAATTATAATATTTTACATATATTTTGTCAAGATGTATAATATGTGTCGGAAAGGGAGGCGCAGATGCAGAAACTTAAGACGTGCGGGCTGTTGTTCGTTACCCTGCTGAAGATAGGACTTTTTACATTCGGCGGCGGATATGCCATGATCACGCTGCTTGAAAACGAATTTGTAACAAAGAAAAAATGGCTGGGCAACGATGAATTTTTGAACATAGTGGCCATAGCCGAATCCACTCCGGGGCCGATAGCCATAAACGCGGCCACATATGTGGGATATAAAATGGCGGGCTTTTGGGGCGCGCTGTCGGCAACCGTGGCCGTCTGCATCCCATCGTTCGTCATCATATACGCAATATCGCTGTTCTTTCAGGCGTTCATGCAGCTGAAGTACGTCGCCTACGCCTTCGACGGCATACAGGCGTGCGTGATATTTCTTATTTTGAGCGCCGGGATCAAAATGTTTGTCAAATTGCCCAAAACCGCGTTCAACATATGCGTTTTTGCCGCCGCGGCCGGATGCATGATAACTTTAAGCGTGCTGGCGATCAGTTTTTCGAGCGTTTACTATGTGCTGATAACGGCGGCGCTCGCGCTCTTGTACTACCTTATAACCTTCTTCGCGCACAGGCGGAACGGCCGCGAAGGCAGGCATTCCGCCGCGGAAGAATGCACACCACCGCCGGAATGCCACGACATGCTTACGCAGAGCGGAACCGACCGCCCGACAAGCGAGCGCGACAGCCGCGCCGACGACTGCGCGGCCGACCGGGGCGCGGCGGATGAAACCGGAACAAAACGCGATTGATCGGCACATATGTGCGGGGCTTTGGCATTATTCACGCAACCGATGGCTCTGTTCCTCCGCCGACAGCTTGTGTGCAGGATAAACGAAAATCGCCGCAAAGCCCACGACAAGCTTATGACTTTTTCGGCGTTCGCGCAGGCGAGCTGACCGGGTACTGCGGCGCAGGCGCAAAATCATCCCGCGAAATTTAGTACCCGACTTCACGCGCGGTCCTCTCCGCCCGCCTGCCGATATCCCGAAGCTTATTGAAAATCGGCGCGGTGAAATGCCCGCACGCCGCTCCGCTGCGCGCGGCGCAACTCCGCGAAACCCTTCGGTAAACAACCATGATTTATTTGCAACTATTCCTCACTTTTTTGAAAATCGGCGCGGAGAAACTCCCGCACTTCGCTCCGCTGCGTGCGGCGCGACTCCGCTAAACCCTTCGGTAAACAACCATGATTTATTTACAACTGTTTCTCACTTTTTTGAAAATCGGCGCGGAGAAACTCCCGCACTTCGCTCCGCTGCGTGCGGCGCGACTCCGCAAACCCTTCGGTGAACAACCATGATTTATTTGCAACTGTTTCTCACTTTTTTGAAAATCGGCGCGGTGTCGTTCGGCGGGGGATACGGTATGATATCGCTCATACGCGAAACCGTACTGGCCAACGGCTGGCTGTCCGAAGAGCAATTTCTGAACTTCATAGCCGTGGCGGAATCCACGCCCGGCCCGCTGGCGGTGAACATGGCGACATTTATAGGCTCGGCGCAGGCCGGATTTTTGGGCGCGCTCATCGCTACACTGGGCGTGGTTTTGCCGTCGTTTGTAATAATACTGCTCATTGCCGCGCTTATAAGCAACATATTGAAATACGCGGGAGTAAAGAGCGTGCTGGACGGAATTCAGCCGACAATAGTCGGACTTATAGTTGCCACCGCCGCGACGATGCTCATGACGCAGATATTCGGCTTTACCTGCGTCGGCGACGCGTTTGATTTCGACTGGAAGAGCCTTGCGGTATTTGCGGCCGTTGCCGCCATTGCTCTTGGCTGGAAGCTGTGGAAAAAGAAGACCTTTTCGCCCATACTGCTGATACTGATATCCGGAGGATTGGGGATAGTCGTTAACGTCATCTGATATGCTGCGCGCGGCGCGGGACGATACGTCCCGCGCCGCGCGCAAATCTTTTACTGTCATGGCAAAACGCATTTTCGACCGCAAAGGCAAATCTTTAATGCGCTTTTGCGGCAAATCCGCGAATGGTTTCCGCAAAACATCAACCGAAATGTTGTAATGAATTCCTTATTGATAAGGAATATCTGTATTTCGGCCGGCACGAAGGCTTTTGCTCGCAATTGCGGCGCACTTATCTGCAGCTGATTTATATGCGGCCGCCTGCCGCATACGTTTTTGTCGCCGGGGAACTTTTACATGCATGCGCGAGCCCGAATCAGACTGCGTTTGCCGGCATGACAGGCGGCCGATAGGGCGCCTGCCATCTCAACGTCAATCGGGTTTGCCCGCAACAACAAAAGGCCGCCGCGCACTTAAAAGCGCGCGGCGGCCGCATGTTGTAAATTTGTTGCAGTTTTAATTCTTCTTCATCGCGGCGACCTGCTTTGCGACCTCTTCGGAGAGGTCCTCGCTCTTCTTTTCGATGCCGGAACCCATCTCCCAGCGCACAAAGCGGGCAACCTTGAATTTATTGCCAATGACGGCCGAAACCTTCTGGCTGTCGTCCTTTACGAAGGGCTGTTCGAGAAGGCAGTTTTCGGAATAGAACTTGCCCATCTTGCCCATGACTATCTTTTCCAGAATATTCTGGGGCTTGTTGGCGTTCTTGGGGTCGTTCTGCATCTGAACGAGCATGATCTCCTTCTCCTTTTCGAGAACGGATGCGGGAACGTCGGACTCGCTGACATAGCCGGGGTTGGAAGCGGCTATCTGCAGCGCGATGTCGTGCAAAGTCTCCTCGGAGCCGGGGGTAAAGTCTACGGCGTCGACCATGACGCCGACCTTGCCGCCCATGTGGATGTAAGTTTCGATCTTGCCGCTCGTCTGATAAATTTCAAAACGGCGGATGGAGATCTTTTCGCCGATGACCGCGGTGTTGTTGGTAATGAATTCCTTAACCGTTTCGTTGCCGATCTTGCAGGCGTTGAGCGCTTCAACGTCGGCGGGCTTGTTTTCAGCGATGACCTTGGCAACGCTGTCCACGATGCCGTGGAACTTTTCGCCCTTGGAAACGAAGTCGGATTCGCAGTTGATTTCAAGCAGCACGCCCGTGCCGCTTTCGGGGCAGACGTAAGCGCCCACGGCGCCTTCCGCCGCTATCCTCGATTCCTTTTTGACGGCCTTGGCTATGCCCCTTTCGCGGAGCAGTTCCGCAGCCTTTTCCATATCGCCGTCGGCATCGATGAGAGCCTTTTTGCAGTCAAGCATGCCTGCGCCGCTCTTGTCGCGCAGAGTCATAACGTCCTTTGCGGTGAAAGCCATCTTATATTTACCTCTCTGTTATAGATATTTTAAACTGTTAATTTGTTTGCCGCGCCGTCCCTATCATTCAGCGGACTGCTCTTCGGCGGCTTCGACAACTTCCTCTACCGATTCGGGCTTGGCAAGCTGCTCTTCGGCCTTTTCGGCAAGCGTCTCTTCAACCACGGGGGTCTCGCCCTGATTTGCCTCGATGACGGCGTTGGCCATTACGCCGGAGATGAGTTTGATGGCGCGGATGGCGTCGTCGTTGCCGGGAATGACGTAATCGATGAGGTCGGGATCGCAGTTGGTGTCGGTGATGGCGATGACGGGAATACCCAGCTTGCGGGCTTCGGACACGGCGATATCCTCGTTATGAGGGTCAACGACGAACATTGCGCCGGGCATCTTGTTCATGTTCCTGATGCCGCCGAGGTTGGTCCGGAGCTTGTTCATCTCCTCCTTGAGCTTTGCAACTTCCTTTTTGGGAAGCAGATCGAATTCGCCGCTCTCTTCCATCTTTTCAAGCCTGACCATCCTGTCTATCCTCGAGCGGATGGTCTTGAAGTTGGTGAGAGTGCCGCCCAGCCAGCGGGAATTTACATAGAACATGCCGCAGCGCTCGGCCTCTTCCTTGATGGCCTCCTGAGCCTGCTTTTTGGTGCCGACGAACAGGATGGACTTGCCTTCCTTAACCGTTTCCACCACGAATTTGTAAGCTTCCTCTATGAGGCCGACGGTCATCTGAAGGTCGATGATGTGAATGTCGTTGCGGGCCGCATAGATGTACTTGCTCATCTTGGGGTTCCATTTTCTTGTCTGGTGGCCGAAGTGAACGCCGGCTTCCAGAAGCTGTTTCATTGTGATAACTGCCATTTCAATTCCTCCGTTAAACCTCCCCGCAGGCGCAGCATTTTCCGGCGGTTATTGCGGAATTGAAAAAAATTTTTCCGCCACGGGCCGCCCGCCCTGCGAGTGTGAATTTTTATAGCTTTGATATTTTAGCAGATAATTTATAAGTTGTAAAGCAAAAATCGGGCGCATGCGCATATTTATTGCGCTTATTGCGCGCGGCAAACGCCGCGGCCGGCGGAAATGAAAGGCAAAACTGTATTGTCTGTATCACTGATTTATTGTATGATTTGTATTATTTGTTTTAACTGTATTGATATGCGACCAAGAAACAGGCGCGGGTGAAAGACCCGCGCCCGAAGATAATGCAAATTTATTTCTTGTTCATCGTCAGCGTTATGTTCATGTCGCTGCCCGCGTCGATTTCGAACACAAGCTGTTTTCCGTCAAGCTTTACGACGATATCGTCGCCGCCCGCGGAAAGGACCAGATCGCCGTCGTCGTTGGTGGACCACGTGCCTTCGGTGTCATTTGTTATGCCCGCAAGATTCATCGACATCGTCCACGTTTCGTCGTCCTTGATCTCCAGCGTGCAGGCGTCCTCGGAGATCGTCACTCCGTTGTATGCTTGGCCGGCCACATATTCGATGGTCATGCCGCCGCTCACCATTTTCATGGAACCGAGCTTGTACGTGCCGACGTAACTGGTCGAACAAGCCGCAAAGACCACGGCGAGTATCACGGCCGCCAGCGCGGCCGTAACGGCTGTTAAAATCTTTTTCATCTCTTTTCTCCCTTGCGGGCTGCGCCCGCCTGTATTTTTTTCGACCGCAGACGCGCGCACGGCAATCAATGATGTTTGTTCTTTGCTCCGCAAAGAACAAAGGGACGTCCCTTTGAAAATTCTCGTCGCGTGCCGCGCACGGTGCGATCTTGCCTGTATTATACGCCGGCGGCCGCATTTTGTCAATAGCGGCCGCCGGAATTTACACGAAATTTACCCGCTTTGCTTTCCGCGGCGCAAAGCAAAGCCGCCGATCAGTCCTCGTCCTCGTCCTCGGTCTCGCTCTGGTAGAAGTCGAACACTTCCTGCAACAAAGTCTCGTCCTCTATGGGCTCCAGCGTCTCCTCCTTTTCGTTGAAGCGGAAGATGACCACCTCGTCTTCGGCTATCTCGTCGTTGGGCTCCGCGGCGAGGAGAAGGGTGTACTTTTCGCCCTTATATTCGGTGACGTCCAACAGCTTGAAATTGATGACGTTGCCGTCGTCGTCCACAAGTTCTATGAGCTCGTCGCCCTCTTCCAGAATTTCGTCGTCTTTTGCCATGATGCAACCTCCTGCATTTTTTATTTGCCGCGCGTCAGACGTCGCCGCCGCGCTTGTTCAGCTTATTCAAAAAACCGTCCAGAATATTGGCCGCGGCCAGCGCGTCCACGTAATTTTTGCGCTTTTCGCGGCGCATGCCCTCGGATATCAGCGTTTCGTGCGCCATCATTGTGGTGAAGCGCTCGTCCTCGCACACGACGGGCAGGCCGGCGGTCTCCTTCAGGGCGAGAATGAAGCGCTCCGTGCGCCCGGTCTGAACGGAGCGGCTGCCGTCGAAGTTTACCGGCAGCCCGCACACGATCACGGTGGCACCCTTTTCCGCCGCGAGACGGGCAAGGGCCTCCACGTCCTCCCTGAAGCCCTTTCTGAAATACGTGGACGAGGGCAGGGCGTAGGTGTTGAACGGGTCGGAGACGGCGACGCCTATGCGCTTGTCGCCTATGTCGAAAGCTATGTACCTTTCCATATTTTATAAGATTATAACATATGCGCCGTCCGCCGTCAACAAATTAGGCGCCCGACCGACGCCCGGCCCGTCCGGGCCCGCCCGCTTGCGACACGTTTATACAAAAAAAGCGCGGCGGCGCGCGCATGCGGGGGATATGCTGTAAATACTATAGAGCAAAAAGGAGAGACCCATATGACTGTATCCAAACTGTACTCGCTGCCCGCGGAGCGCCTGGACGGCAAAAGGCGGGGCTATGTGATAGCCGTGCTGAAGGAGGGCGACGGCGTGGCCGCGCTGCTGTGCGCGGACGAAAACGAACGGGAATTTTTTGTAGACAGCGACAAGATAGTGCGCGCCGCAGACCGCATAATATACCGCGGCGAAGGCGCGCGGCGCGGCGCCGGACAGGTTCTGCGGCTGAACGTACCCTGCTTTGACGAGAGGGGCAAACTGATAGGCCGAGTTGAGGACTATATTCTTAAAAGTTACGCCCTGAAGAGCTGCATAATCAACGGCAGAAGTTATCCCGCCGCACGAGTCTGCCTGGGCGACGCGGCCATACTGAAAGACAGAGACGACGCCCCCGCCGCCATGGCCGCAAAGGATATGTTTTTAGAGGCGGTGATGGGCGGAAGTTCAGCGGCCGTATCTGGCCATGAGCTTTAAAAGGGCGTTGAAGCAATCGTTTACCGTCTCGTTCTCCTGCGGGGTGGGCTCGCCCTTCACGCGTATGATCGTCAGCGCGGTCTTCATCCTCTCCAGCTCCTGCCTGTCCGCCCGGGAGAGCGGCTTTGAAAGCAGTCCGTCGGCTATGGACAGCGCGTGATCGAGGCGTGCTCCGCCCGACGGCGCGGAGACGGCCGGCACCTGCGGACGGCGGGGAGGGCTTTCGGGCAGCAGCGAAAGGGCGGCGGAAGGCTTGGCGGCGCGAACGCGCGCGCCGCGCGCAAAGGCGCACAGCGCGCCGTAGCAAGCATAGCCGGCCAGCCACAGGAGCACCGACCAGAACAGCGATTCCCCCACCCCCGCGCCCGTGAGCATCAGCGCGAAAAACAGCGCGGACGCGGCGTTGACGAAGTGCAGAACGGGGCGCTTGTCGGCGGAGCGCAGCCTGAACGAGCACGCGCACGCCAGCGCGAAAGCCGCCATCAGCCCGCCGTAAACGCACAGCGCGGCCGCAACGAGGGAGCCGAAGGGGATATCGGCAAGCGAGGAATATACGTCGGCAAAAAATCTTACAACATTATCCATAGTAAAAAAATTATATCCGCCCCCGCATGCAAAGGAGCGGATATATTGTCGGATAACGTCGGTATCACACGTTTATTTCCTTAAGGCGGCGCCCGTCCACGATGCAGGCTTCGATAGTGGACACGTCCACGCCGAGGATGAGCGAGACTGCCTTTTTGTACAGCGCGAGCTGACGGGCGTACTTGTCTTTGATGCCTTCGGCCGTCAGCCGGACGAACTTGTAATCGATTATCTTTACGCCCCGCCGCGTAACGGCAAGAAGGTCTATCGCGCCCTGCACCAGCACTTTGTCTTCCGCCGACGTGTCCAGCACGTCGCGGGCGGGCAGCGCGCACAAAAATTCGCGCTCGCGCAGCACCTCGGCGCCTTCCAGATCGGCAAACGCGGGCATGGAGAGTATCCCGGCCACCCTTTCTGCCGAGACGAGCCCGGCCTGCGAGGGCGACATCAGTCCGGCTTCGACAAATTTTTGTATCTGCGTGGATATGCCGGGCACGTCGCGCACGCCGAGGTCGCACAGCTGCAAAAACCTGTGATAGGCCGTGCCCGCCTCGCGTCCGCCAGGGAAGGCGGGGTCATCCCCGTCGTCGCCGGCATACTCGTCGCCGAACAGCCTGTCCTCCGCATACGCGCTCTCATACTCGCGCATGAGTTGCGAAGCCGAGGTCTTTACCGGCAGCGACACGCTTTCCGGATGGGGATACTCCGCCCCGAACAGCGGAAAAAGCCCGGCGCGGTCCGCACCTGCGTCGCCCACCACTACGGGCGGCGGCGAGGCCTGCCCGTCAAAGTCGGTAAGCTCGCCCATATATTCGGGCGAATACCTGTCGACGTCGAAAAATTTGGCATAGCAGTCGGCGTCGTACCACGCCGCAGGGTCGTACTGCGGCTTTTCGCCGCACAACACGTACAGATCGCACATGGCGCGCGTGCACGCCACGTAGAACAGGTTGAGCTCGTTTTTTATCTCCTCGCGACGGGCGCGCGCCGCGCACAGCTCGCGCGCCACGGTGGTGCGCACGAGCTTGTTTTTCACGTCGTAGGCGCGGGGCGTGAAGCCGTACTCGTCGTCGAAGGGCATGTCCTCGCTCTCCCCGCCGCCGAATCTGCGCGCTATGTCCGCAACTATGACCACGGGGAATTCCAGCCCCTTGGAGGAATGCATGGTCATCACCTTTATGCTGTCCGACGACGAGGGCACGGACGACCTGAGCGTGCCGCCCGCCGCGATGCGCGTCAGAAAGGCGTTGAGATGCAGCTCGCCGGAGCCGGTAAAGGCCTCCTGCTGAAGGCGGCGGACACCGGCCAGCTTTGCGCCGCCGCCCGCCGAATACCTTGCGGCAAGGCCGGTATCGGACAATATCCTGTCGATGAGCGCCGAGGCGCCGAGGATGTCCGAAAGCCGGCGATATTCGTTTATCGCGGCAAAAAACTTTGCTATCTTGCGCGCGAGCCCGTCCGAAAAACACCTGCGGTATGCCACCAGACAGTCGCGGAAGGGCGTGCGGGCCGCGCCGCCCGAAGCTATGCGTATGCGCGCAAGCTCGTCGCGCGTAAAGCCGCCGACGGGCGAAAGCATTGCCGTTGCCAACGGGATATCCTGCTGGCAATTGTCTATCAGCGACAAAATGTCCAAAAGCTGACGGATCTCCGGCCGCTTTAAAAGATCGCCGTCGCCCGCACCCTCCACGCCGTAGCCCGCGTCCGACAGGGCGCGCACTATGCCCAGCGTGCTGTCGCCGGCGTTCTTGCGGGTGAGCACGCATATGTCGCCCGGCTGCGTATCCACCATGCAGCCCTTTTCGGGCGAGAAGTGCCTGCCCGACAGAGCGCGGCGGACGAGAGCGAGCACGGCGAGACCTTCGCGCGTGTGTCCGGCGCGCTTCCCGCCGGCTTCGAGGACGGAATAGACCCCGTCGGCGGGAGACGGGCTCTTGTCGTCGCCGCCGAACACCACTATGCGCGCGGTGCCGTAGCCCGCGGGATAGGCGCCGCCTCCTCGCATGACGCCGTCGCCGGCATAATCTATGCCGCAGGACGCGGGGGTCATAAGGTCGGAGAACAGGCGGTTGACAAACGCGAGAACGCCTTCGGACGAACGGAAATTGACGGACAGCCGCAGCGCTCCGCCCGAAGAGAACATGTCGGCATACTTTTGCGAAAAGAACACCGACTTTGAGCCGCGGAAACCGTAAATAGCCTGTTTGACGTCGCCGACGGTGAACGCGTCGCGCGCGCCCGCGAGCGTGAGTATGCGCTCCTGTACGGGATTGACGTCCTGATATTCGTCCACGAACACGTGCCCGTAGCGGGCGTTTACCTGCGCCCTGATGTCGTCGTCCTCCAAAAGCTTCAGCGCGAGATGCTCCAGATCGGAGCAGTCGAGCTTGTTCTCCTCACGCTTGACGGCGGCATATTCGTCGTCGAACTTCAGCACGAGGTCGGCAAACGCGCAGGCAAGCCTGCCGCTTTCGGCAAACGCGGCGTACTCCTCTTCGCGCGTGCGCGCGTCCCTGCCGAGCGCGTCGTACCGCTTTTTTATGCGCGCGCGGAAGTCGCCGAACGCGCCGGAGATCTGCTTTTCCTCGTCCGTCCTGCCGGAGGGGCGGCGCGTGGCGGACAGGGGCGGCAACGGGCCGAACGGATAACAGTCGGCAGCGGAAGAGAGCGCGGCGCGCATCTCGTCGGCGATGTCGTTGAGCTTTGACAGCGAAGGCGGAACGGATAGCCCGGACATGAACTCGTCGAGCGCGGCGCGGAGCGCCGCGCACTTTTCGCGCGCAAAAGCGCGCATATCGCCGCACACGCGTTCAAAACCGCTCTCGCAGTACAGCGCGGAACTGCCGCGCAGCTTTCGGGCATAGCCGGCCACGTTGCGCACCGCGTCGTGAGCGGACATAACGAGCCTGCGCACGCTGTCGTCGTTGCGCTTGCGGCGCAGACAGTCCAGAATGTATATGAACTGCTCGTCGCCCCGGGCATATAACCCGTCGAACAGGTTATCCATGGCCCTCTCCTTCATGTCGGCGAGTTTGGCCTCGTCGACGACTATCTCGAAGGAGCGATCTATGTCGAGCGCATAGAAATGCGTACGGAGCAGACGGGCGCAGAAGGCGTGGATGGTGGATATGTCGGCCGAAGGTATTTTTGCAAGCTGCGCCTTTATGTTGGCGCGCTCTTCGCCCTGCGCCGAAGCCAACCGCGCGATGAGGGCGGAGCGCAGCTTTTCCTTTATCTGCGCGGCGGCCTTTTTGGTGAAGGTGACGGCCAGAACGCCGTCGAGATCTCCCCCGCGCTGCAAAAGGTCGCTTATTTTTTCTATCATCACGAAGGTCTTTCCCGACCCCGCCGAAGCCGAAACTATTATTTTGCCGCCGGCCGCAATGGCCGCCGATTGTTCTTCCGTGCGCCTGACCATCATTCATCCCCCCTCTGTCTGCGGACTATGCGGACTATCTGCCCGCACTTTACCGAACGCTTTTCGCGCGGGTCGCCGTCGACTCCGGCCTGAAAGCCGCAGCTGCCGGAAAGCTTGCAGAACGCGCAGGCGTCGAACGCGGGCGAAGGCTCCGCATTGCCCGCCCGCATCTCGGCGGCGCCGACGCGCGCGACGAGCGAAGCGTACTGCAAAAAGTCGGCAAATTCATCGCCGGGCAGCGTGCCTTCGGGATATTTCCCGTTCAGATACGCGTCGACGTAGCTGCTCTTGCCGTCGCCGCCGAGCAGCGCGTCGGTGCTGCGCACCACGTCCTCGCTGCCGTCCATAAAGCCCTTAAGGCGGAACACGCCGTCGCGCTCGTCCTCGTAGCGCACGCCCGCGGGAAAGTAGTATGCGCCGGCGGCGCGGCGGCCGCGCGCGGCCGCGGAGAGATAGACGGGCAGCTGAAGCTTCAGCCCCATGTAATAGAGCGAGGCGGAGCTGTCTATCGCGCCCGTCTTGTAATCGATGACGCGCACCATGTCCCCGCACGAGTCCACGCGGTCTATCCTGCCGGAGAGCCACGTTCCGCCGTCGAGCGGAAGGCGGCAGACCTTTTCCACCTCCTCCACCCCGAACGCGGAATTTTTGAGCTGTTCAAACGCGCCGAGGCACACCTGCACAGACTCCTCCACCAGACGCGACGCGGCGTATTCGCCGCGCTTGTTTGCCGACAGCGACGAATATCTGGGGTCGGCGAGCAGCGCGCGCGCCGCGGCCGCGGCGCGCGCGGCCAGCTCTTCCGCGTCGGACACGCCGTTGACCGACCTGTCGAACACGTTTTGCAGAACGGAATGGATGAAGTTGCCGCAGTCGAGGGGGCGCATGACGCCCTCCTCCCGCTCCGCCAGCCGCAGTCCGCGCAGCATGAAGCATTTGTAGGGACAGGAAAAATAAGTTTCGAGCACGGTGGGCGAAAAGCTTGCGCCGTACAGCCTGTCGCCGCACGATATGCGCCCGCCGCGTTCGGGCGCGGCCACCGCGGCCAGCGCGCCTTCGGCCTCGCCGTTGTCGCAAAGCAGGGCATATATGGCCGAACGAACGGCCGGAGACTGCTCCGCCGCCAGTCTGCGCAGGGCGGGACCGGGGCGCGAACAGATATACTTCAGATTTTCGGCGCCGCGCATGAAATCGCTCCCCGTAAGCGGCGCGACGGGCGCGCCCGAAGGCGTGCGGAAGAGCGCGCGGACATAGTCGACTATGCGGCTGACGCCGCCCTCCTCCCCGCCCCTGCGGACGGGATAGCTTAGATGCAGAGCGCGCCTGAAAGCGCACAGATTGAGACCGGCCGTCTCGCGCGAGCGGCGGTTGACCTGCGCGATTTTGGGCGAAATGACTATGCTGAGCCGCTCGAGCGAGCTTATGTCCCTGTCGGTGAGCACGGCCGTATCGTCGCCGACGGCGGGCACGTCGCCCGTGAGCCCCGCAACGAACACCACCTCGCTGCCCGTATTTGCGCATTTAAGCAGGTCGCCCACGAACACGGCGTCCTGCTTGGGCGGGATGAGCGAGAGCTCTGCGGCGGAAAAGCCGCTCCTCAATATCTTCAGAAATTCCCCTGCGGACATCTGCACGTCCGCCGTCAGTCTTTCGGCCTCGTCTATAACGGCGTTGACGCTCTCGAAGGCGCGCCCGGAGAATGCCGCCTGCGAGGGATAATCGGCCGCGAAGTCGGCCGCCATGGCGGAGAGGGTCTGCTCCGCGCCGAAGTCGGCGAGTATGCCGCGCAGGGCGGCGCAGAAGGCCCTGCCCGAACCAGACGAGGGCACGCGCGAAAGCGCCTTCAGAAAGGGTTCGCGCACGCGGGCGACGGCGGAAGCGTCCAGCCCGAGCGCCGCAAGCACCTCGGGCGAGGGGGCGCGCTTTACGCCGCCGCGGTATCCGGCCAGACGGAGCATGTAGTTCACGAACAGATCCTTGTCCTTGCGGCGCTCCCCCTCGGCGAACGGCGTTCCGTCCCCGTGCAGACACTTTACGCAAAAGAGGGGCGACGTGACCGCGGCGAACACCGAAGAGCGCGTGCAGCCGTCGGCGGCGCAGCGCAGAAAGCCTTCCAGAAAGTCGCACACGGGGTGCTCGGACAGGCGGTAGCGCCTGTCGAGATAATAGGGTATGCCGTATTCGGCAAACACGCGGGCGAGCACAGGTTCGTATCCGGCCACGTCGGGCAGCATGACGGAGACGGAGCGATAGCGCACCCCCTCCTCGAGCACGCAGCGCACTATGCCCGCGGCGACGTATTCCATCTCCTCGTCCTCGTCCCTGCCCTCGAACAGAGTGACGGCGCGCGTGGGCAGCCCCACGGCCGCATGAAAGCAGTCGGGGTCGAATATGTGCGAGCGCAGCAGCTCGGCTTCGGGACACAGGCGCGACGGGAGGGCGTGCCTGTTGACGCCGCCGTAAGCTTTTGCCGCGGCGGCGAACGCGGCCGCGGCCTCGTTCACGTACACCTCCTCCGGCCCGCCGATGAATATGCCCGTCACGTTGGCGGCGGCCTCCATGCAGGCGGAGGCGCACTCCGCCACGGAGTGCGTAAAGGCCTGAAAGCCCAAAAAGATCACGTCGGCCCCCCGCACCGCGGCGGAGGAGGTTATGACTTCTGGCAGCATGGCAAGGTAGCGGTTTCTGTCCACCGCTCCGGTCGTTTCAAGGTATTGCGAATAGGCGCGGTACAACAGCTCGAGATCGCGCAGTTTACCCTCCAGCACGGGCTCCGGGGCGGATATCGCGGCGAGGTCGTCGGGCGACACGCGCGACGAATACAGCAGCGCGATGGTGTCGTATATGTCCTGCGCGGCCGTGGCGGCGGACAGCTTTTTGAAGAGCGTGAGGCGCGATCTGTTCTGTTCTATCAGCCTGCGCACTATCATGGCCGAGCCCTGACTGGTGAGCAGGGCGTCGCACTTGCCGCGCTCCGCCGCGAGAAAGCGCGCAAAGGTGTACACCGCCGCCGAGAATGTGCCGCCCACGGCCGCACACACCGTGCGCTCCGCCGCAAGGGTCAGCCTGTCCTCGCAGAATATCACGGTGCGCGCCCCCTTTTCCTCGTTTGCGGACACCGCCTGTCTGAGTTTTTCAAGCGCCGCGCCCAGCGTCGGCGCGGTATAGGAATTTATCATATACCGTATTATAGCATGTCGCGCGCAATTTTTAAAGATTTTAAGGCGCAAAAGTTTTTACTTTTTTATATTTGTATGTTATAATGTCCAATATGAAAAAACCAGTTAAAATGTTTGCGCTGGCGTTATGCGCGGCGGGCGCCTTGAGCCTTTCGGCCTGCAGCGGCTGCGGCGGAACGCCCGATTACAAGACCACGATAAGCCCCAACTGGATGATAAGGGCGGGTTCTGCGGACGAGCTGGACTCCTCGTCCCCCCTGTTCGGCCACGAAGAGAGGGCGGTGTACGCCCTTTCGCACACGGGCGGGACCAATTCGCTGTTTTCCTTCTCGTCCGAAGGCGGCGAATACGTAGTTACGCTGACCGCGGACACGTTCGACAGGGGCGCGCAGGAAGTGCCCGAGTCCGTGCGCGCCGAGGGCGTGACGGAAAACGTGTACAAATACTCCACCCAGCTCACCCAGCCCGTCACCTACACCGTGGGCGGCGAAAGCTACAGCTACACCAACAGAGTGACGACCGTGAGCATGTTCCTTTCGGCCGGCAACAACCTCCGCCCCGTATATTCCTCGCAGACGATTGACTGCATATCGCCGGCAAACCTTCAACCCTCTTCGATAGAGAGCGCGTACGTGGAGATGAAGGCCGAATACCGCACGTATTACAACCGCGACGGTTCGGCGGCGGTTACGATATCCGCGACGCAGGACGGAGCAAGCGAGCAAAAGTCCGCCGGGACGGGCACGGAATATTCTCTGTTCGATTCCTCGGCCCTGACCGTAGCTTTGCGCGGCATGACGCAGAGCGGCACGCACGCGTTTGACGTGTATATACCCGTCAACGGCGCCGCCGCAAGATATCAGGCCGCATGGGGAAGCGCCGTAGCCATAGACCGCGGCGACGACGCGCGCGCCGCGCTTGTTGCCGCGCTGGACAAGGCGGCGGAAGCCGGATATCTGCTGAACGGCACGGACGACGAAGGCGCGATAAGCTATTCGTGGACTCCGGTGACGGTCAGTCTGGTTTCGTCCATGACGGGCCCTTCGACCACCTATTACATCGCGAGCGTGAACAACACCGACATGAACGCCGGAAGGGCGGCGCTGATGCGCATGGAGGAGACGCTTCCCTTCAACCTCGGCACGGTGACATACGACCTGACTTCGCTCACGTACACCTCCAAATAACGCAGAAAGCATTCCGGCGCGCCGCTTGCGGCGCGCCGTTGAAATGTCCGCACGCGCGACATGCGCCCGTCCGCCCGCTGAAAAGCGGGCGGACGGGCGCATTGCTTTGCGCGGCCTCCGCGCGCGTCCGGCGCACAGGGACCGCATGCCGTTGAAAGCCGCCGCGCCTTCGGCGCGCGGCCGTCAGAAGCTTTCAAACTGCGATTTGTACAGCCTGTAATACATGCCCCGCCGCGCGAGCAGTTCCGCGTGAGTGCCCTGCTCCACTATGTCCCCGCCGTCCATCACCAGTATTCTGTCCGCGCCCTTTATGGTGGACAGGCGGTGGGCGATGACGAAACACGTTCTGCCCTCCATGAGTCTGGTCATGGCCTGCTGTATGACGTGTTCGGTGCGGGTATCGACGTTGGACGTGGCCTCGTCGAGGATGAGCATGGGGCTGTCCAGCAGCATTGCGCGGGCTATGGTGAGCAGCTGCCGCTGGCCTTTGGAAATGTTGACGGCGTTATCCGCCAGAACGGTGTCGTAGCCCTGCGGCAGGCGGGTGATGAACGAATGTATGCGCGCGGCGCGGCACACCCTTTCGACCTCCTCGCGCGTGGCGTTTTCCTTGCCGTAGGCTATGTTTTCGAACACGGTGCCGGCAAACAGCCACGTGTCCTGAAGCACCATCGTAAAGCAGCCGCGCAGCCCCGAACGGGTCATACGGGATATGTCCGTGCCGTCTATCTTTATCGTGCCCCTGTCCGGGTCGTAAAAGCGCATCAGCAGATTTATTATGGTTGTCTTGCCCGCGCCCGTGCGCCCGACGATGGCGATGACGTCTCCCTGCCCGGCTGACAGCGAAAAATCGTGTATTATCTCCCTGCCCTCGACGTAGCCGAAGGCAATGTGCTCGATATCCACGTCGCCGCGCACGCCGCCGGGCACCACGGCGTCTGCGGGGTCGGGAGCTTCGGGCTGTTCGGCGAGCACGCGGAACACGCGTTCGGCCGCGGCTATGGCCGACTGAAACTCGCCGAATACGTTGGCTATCTCGTTTATCGGGCCGGAAAATTTGCGCGAATACAGCACGAACGAGGAAATCTGTCCTACGGTTATGCCGCCGAAAGCGTACATGTACATCAGCGCGCCGAACACCGACACGAGCGTGAGCGCAAAGTTGTTCATGAAGTTGTTTGTGGGGCCCGTCATTGTCGACAGATACTCCGCCCGGGCGTAGGCGTCCACCGCGTCCCTGTTCTTGCCTTCAAACTTGTCTATCATCACCTGCTCGCAGCCGTAGGCCTTGGTGGTCTTCTGCCCGGCGATCATCTCCTCCACAAAGCCGTTGAGTTCGCCCAGCTTGGCGCTGCGCCTGCGGAAGAGGGGCTGGACCCGGCGGGCTATGCAGCGCGTTATGACCGCCGACACGGGAATGGTGACGACGAACACGAGCACCAGCAGCGGCGCGATGGCGAGCATCATGGCAAACGAGCCCACTATCATCACAACGCTGTTTATGACGAGCACGACGTCGTTTGCCAGCGACTCGCCCACCGTGTCGATATCGTAGGACAGCACGGAGATTATGTCGCCCGCCTGACGGCTGTCGAAATAGCTGACGGGCAGGGATACGAGACGGTTGAACGTGTCCTCGCGCATGCGGCAGGCCACCTTGCGCGCCACGTGCGCCATGCCCACCGCCGACAGGTAGCTGAGCACGCCGGACAGCACATATATGCCCGCGAGCAGCGCGCAGCAGCGCAGCACGGCGGCCATGTCCGTGCCGCCCCCCGGCCGTATGAGGTCGATGGCTTCGCCGCTCAGTCTGGGGCCGACCAGCGAGAGCACGACCGAAGCCACGTTGAGAACGAACAGCGCCGCGAGCACGGGCAGCCACGGCCTGAGATATCTGAACAGATTGACTATGACAAATTTTGTATCCGCCTTGCGCCTGCCCTGAACGCGGGTGTCGGCGATGTGCATGCGCGGTTCCTTCATATGCTGTCTCCCCTTTTGCAAAACCGATTTGTGCGGCGCGCCGCAGACCGCGGCAAAGACGCGCGGGCGGGCATCAGACGTCCTCCCCCATCTGCGCGCGGTAGATGAGCCTGTATTCTTCGCAGTCGTTCATAAGCTGCTCGTGCGTGCCGAGGCCTATCTGCCTGCCGTCGTCGAGCACGAGTATGGCGTCCGCCTGCCTGACGGAGCTGACCCTCTGCGCGATTATTATCTTTGCGGCCGAAGGGTAACGTTCGGCCAGAGAGCGGCGCAGGGCCGCGTCTGTCTCGTAGTCCAGCGCGGAGGAAGCGTCGTCCAGAACGAGTATTTCCGGGTCGCCCGCAAGGGCCCGCGCCACGGTGAGTCGCTGTTTTTGGCCGCCCGAAAGATTGGCCGCCTTCTGCGCGACGCCGTACTGCATTCCGCCTTCGAGCGAAGCGATGAACCCTCCCGCCTGCGCGCTGTCGGCCGCAAATTCGACCGCGCCTTCAGGCAGCTGCCTGCCGTAGTCTATATTGTCGCGCACGGAGGCCGCCATCAGAAAGTCGTTCTGAAAGGCCACGCCGAAGCGGGAGCGCAGCTCCGCCGGGTCGTAGGAGCGCACGTCCCGCCCGTCCACGTACACCGCGCCCTTGTCCGCGTCGTAAAAGCGCATCAGCAGATTTACCACCGTGCTCTTGCCGCTGCCCGTGGCGCCTATTATGCCCAAAGTGCCGCCCCTGCGCAGCGAAAAGTTTATGTCGGTCAGGTTATCCTCCGCGCCGTTGTAGGAAAAACTTACGCCGCAGAACTGCACGGCGCAGTCCGCGTCGCCTTCGGGCAGCTGCTCGACGGACTGGCGTTCGTCCATATCCAGCACCTTTTCTATTCTGTCGGCGGAGGCCACGCCCTGCGACAGCACAACGAATATTTTGGACAGGCCGAGCATGCCGTTTAATATCATGGTGAAATAGGTGAGCACTGCCAGCACGCTGCCCGCGCCGTCCGACATCGCGGCGCCCACGGCGATGACGGCCACCAGACCTATATTCAGAATTAGCGTAGCCAGCGGATTGGTCAGCGACATCACCCGCTTGGCGGCAAAGTCGGTTTCGCCCAGCCTGTCGGATATGCCGCGGAACCTCTCCTTTTCGTGCTCCTCCTTGGACAGCGCCTTGATTATGCGCACGCCCGATATGTTCTCCTGCATGGCGCGCACCATGTCGTCGCTGCGCGCCTGCTTTTTTGCGTAATAGGGTATGCTTCTGCGCGTTATCAGCACCACCGCCAGCACCACGAAGGGCACGCAGGCCAGCAGCACGAGCGCGAGATGCGCGTCGACTATGAACGTCATTATTATTCCGCCGATGAGCAGTATGGGCGCGCGCACGCCGAGACGGAGGGTGCGCGCCACCATCTGGTTGACGTAGTAACTGTCCGAAGTCAGGCGCGAAACGAGCGAGGGCACGGTGACTTCGTCCACCTGCCCGCTCTTTAAATAGGATATCTTTTTGAACAGGTCGTAGCGGAGATCGTGCGTCATGCCCGCCGCGGCGGACACCGACAGCCTGTTTGCCCATATATTGCCGAACATGGCCACGAGCGAACAGCCGAGCATGGCCAGCCCCAGCCACAGCACCATGGCCAGATCGCCCGCCGGGACGACGTCGTCGATGATATAGTCCAGAAGCAGGGGCAGAAAGAGCTCCGCTATCGAGCCTATGAACTTTATGACGACCGCAAAGGCCGCCGTCCGGCCGTAAGGGCGTATGTATCCGACAGCTTTTGTCAACCTCTCTCCTCCTCATAGCGGCGGACGTTGGCGACGAGCTTGTCGAGCACGGAGGCGAGCGCCGCTTCCTCCGCCGCGGTCAGCCCTTCGCAGAGCCGCGCCTTCCATTCCTCGTTCACCGCGCGTATGACGGGCATGAGTTCCTCGGCCTTGGCTGTCGGGTACACCCTCCACACCCTCTTGTCCCCGGCGGACTGTTCGCGGCGTACGTATCCCGCCTCCTCCAGCGCGCTCATCTGACGCGCCACGTTGGACTTGTTGACAAAGAGCGAGCGCGCAAGCTCGTCCTGCGACACTCCGCCGCCGCTGCACACGGCAAACAGGTACTTTACCTGCCCGCCCGTCAGACCGTAGCCCTTTAACCTGTCTTCGCGGAAGAGCGTGGTGCCGCGCGCCACCGCGTTTAAATTTTTTAAAAAAGGCGCCATAAACCTTCTCCCCGTGTATCCGGTCGTGCCGCGCGGACTGCTTCGTCCGCGCGCCGGACGCAATTGGTTGCGCCCGCAACCATTTTTATTATATGTCCGTCTATGCGGATTTGTCAAGCGCAAACAAAAAAATAGTTGCAAGCGCAACTATTTTTTGTTTCATCGGGCAACGTTCCGTTGCATTATACTCCGCGAACAGGCTGCGCGGCATTCCCGTTATCGGTTCGCGGACAGCGTTCCGTTGCATTATACTCCGCGAACGGGCCGCGCGGCATTCCCGTTATCGGTTCGCGGGCAACGTTCCGTTGCATCATGCTCCGCGAACGAGCCGCGCGGCATTCCCGTTATCGGTTCGCGGACAGCGTTCCGTTGCATCATGCTCCGCGAGCAACGTTCCGTTGCATCATACTCCGCGAACGGGCCGCACGGCATTCCCGCTGTCGGTTCGCGGACAGCGTTTCGTTGCATCATATCCCGCGGGCAACGTTCCGTTGCATCATACTCCGCGAACGGGCCGCGCGGCATTCCCGCTGTTGGTTCGCGGACAGCGTTTCGTTGCATCATGCTCCGCGAGCAACGTTCCGTTGCATTATACTCCGCGAACGGGCCGCGCGGCATTCCCGCTGTCGGTTCGCGGACAGCGTTTCGCTGCATCATATCCCGTGGGCAACGTTCCGTTGCATCATGCTCCGCGAACAGGCACCATAACATTCCCGTTATCGGTTCGCGGACAGCGCTTCGTTGCATCATGCTCCTCGTTCCGCCGCCTTGCCGGCGGCGCCCGGCGGACGCGTCACAGTTCGACGGTGAATGTCGACCCCTTGCCGGGGGTGCTCTCCACGGAGATGCTGCCGCCGCACAGCTTGCATATGCGCTGGCAGATGGCCAGACCCAGTCCGTTGCCCGCGCCCGGCTTTGCCTGATAGTATTTGTCGAATATGCGCGGCAGAGCCTCGCCGGGGATGCCTATGCCGTTGTCGGAGACCTTTACCACGGCTCTGTCGCCGCGGGCGGAAAGCGTGACCTGCACCCTGCCGCCTTCGGGCGTGAATTTGATGGCGTTGGAAAGCAGATTGACCCACACCTGCTTTAAAAGATGCTCGTCGCCGTTGTATTTGACGGGTTCGAGCGAAGTGTCAATCTCTATGTTCTTGCCCTCCCACTCGCGCTGCAACAGGATTATGCAGTCCTTAAGCTGCGTATCCAGACGGAAATCGCGGCTTTCGCCCACGAATTGCTGACTTTCGAGCCGCGAAAGGGTGAGCACCGTTTCGGACAGGCGCGAAAGCCGCGCCGATTCGTCGGCTATGATGGAAATTATCTGCGTGCGCTCCCCGTCGGACAGCCCGCCTTCGAGCAGAAGATTGGCAAAACCGTTTATGGAAGCTATCGGGGTCTTGAACTCGTGCGAGAAATCGTGCACGAAGTCCTCGCGCAGGGTCTTTACGCTCTTCAGCTCGTCGGTCATCTTGTTGAAATTTTCGTACACGGCATTGAAACCGTCCAGACTGCGATAGGGGATCTTTGCGCCGTAATCGCCCGCCGCCACCTTGTTCAGACCCTCTATCAGTTTGTTTGCCGTCTGCAGCGAGCGGTGGTTGATGTACAGCGCGACGCACACGCTGACCGCCGAAAGGGCGGGGATTATATACATGGTTATCAGCAGACCGTCGTCGGCGATGTGGTTTATGTTGTTGTAGTACTGGAACACCGCCACAACTATCTCGCCCACGGTGAGCGCGAGAATGAAGCTTATGACTGCTATCACCCATGCATGGGCGTTTATCATGCGCTTTTTGTTGCGTTTTATGGTCTTCATTTGTTTATCACCGCCTTGTATCCCACCCCGCGTATGGTGGCAATTTCAAATTCGGGAAATTTTTCAAACTTGTTGCGCAACCTGTTTATGTGCGTGCGCACGGTGTACTCGTCGCTTTCGGAGGAATAGCCCCACACGCTGTCCAGAATGTTTTCCTTTGTGAAAATTTTGCCGGGATAGGACAGGAGCAGATACAAAAGCTGAAATTCCTTTGTGGGCAGCTCGTAGACCTCGTCGCCGCGCGTGACGGTGAAGGACTGTTTGTCCACCACCACGTCGCCTATGGTTATGCGGCCCTCGTTGGCTATCCTGCTGCGCCTGAGCAGCGCGTCGATGCGCCACGTGAGCTCCTCGAAATTGACGGGCTTTGTCATGTAATCGTCGGTGCCCACGGCAAAACCGCGGCCCTTGTCGGTGATGCCGTCCTTGGCCGTCAGCATTATCACGGGTGTGCTGTGCCCCAGCGAGCGTATGGACTCCACCAGCGCGTACCCGTCCGTGCCGGGCATCATAAGATCGGTGATTATCAGATCGATGCCCCCCTCCTCGTACCTTTTAAGCGCCGCGTCGCCGTCGCTTGCGGCAACCACTTCGTACCGACCCTTAAGCCGCATGGTCAGCAGCATCCTCAGATTCGCGTCGTCTTCCGCTATAAGTATCCTTGCCATTGTCGCGCCCTTCCTTTTCCGGAGGAAAGATTTTGCCTCCGCATGTATAAATTATACTATACCCCGCGCCAAAAATCAACTTTTGAGTTTATAATCAATTTACTTTACGCGCTTATCATAGTGTACGCATAAAGGTAATAATCATGGTAATCGCTATCGTCGTAGATCTTGTCGACAACAAAACAAACGGTTCGGTGATAACCGCCCTGCGCTTTGCGGGCGGTCTTAAGGCGCGCGGCCACGAAGTGCGCCTCGTCGCCATTGGCGCGGACGGGGAAAAGGACTGCAACGTCAAGGAGAGGTACGTGCCCGTGCTCACTGAAGTTTCGGCCAAAAACCAGATAAAGTTCGGAAAATTTGATAAAAAGGCGATAAGCAAAACGTTTGAAGGCGTGGACCTGGTGCACTTTATTTTCCCCTTCAAGCTGGAAAAAAAGTGCAAGGCGCTTGCCGACGAAATGGGCATACCCACCACCGCCGCATTCCACGTGCAGCCCGAAAACGTCTCCTACAACGCGCACCTGAGCTGGTGCAAGCCCTTCAACTCGCTCGTCTACCATTACTTCAGACAGACGTTTTACAAAAAATTCAACCGCATACACTGCCCTTCGGCATTTATTGCCGGTCAGCTGGCCGCACACGGCTACCAAAACGAGCTGTACGTTATATCCAACGGCTACGACCCCGACTTCGTTCCCGCGGCGGCGCGGCACAAAAACCAAAAGTTCCAAATAGTGATGACGGGCAGGCTCGCGCCCGAAAAGAACCAGCAGGTGCTGATAAGGGCCATAGCTCTTTCCAAGCACCACAGCGACATATCGCTCACCCTGCTGGGCAACGGGCCCAGAAAAAAGGCGCTCGAAAAGCTGGCGAAGCGCTGCGGCGTGGACGTGAAGTTTGACTTTTTGCCCAAGGACCGACTGATAAAAACGCTGCAGGAGAGCGACCTGTACGTGCACGCGGCCACCGTGGAGATAGAGGCGATAGCCGCGCTGGAAGCCATAGCCTGCGGGCTGGTGCCCGTGATAGCCGACAGCGCCAGTTCGGCGACGCCGCAGTTTGCGCTGGACAAACGCTCGCTGTTCAAGGACAACGACGCCTATTCCCTCGCCGAAAAGATAGATTATTGGTACGAGCGCGACGAGGAACGCGCGCGCATGGGCAGGGTATATGCCGAATCGGCCAAAAAATACAGTCTGGAACGCTCGCTCGAAAAGGCGGAGAGAATGTTCGCCGACGAGATAATGGACTCGGGCGCGCGCGAGCTAAAAAAAATGCCTTTAGTGCCCGCGGCGCAGAATAACTGAAAAAATTTTTCCCGCAGACTGGCGGGACATACGGCGAGCGCGCCCCGCGGATATCCGCGGGGCGCGCACGCCGTATGCCGTTGTCGCCGCAATGCGGCCAAAGGCGCCGCTCACAGGCCGAGCGGGCGGTCGACCAGAATGACGTATGTATTTTCCAATCCCTTGGAGGGCCGCTCGAAAAAGGCGGTCACTCCGCATATGCGCTCGGGCGAGGCGCAGTCGTCGCATCTGCCGAACTCGGCGCAGGGCGTGTGCAGACCCAGCCGCTTTGCGTTTGCGCCGGCGCACTCCGCCGAACGGATGCGCATCACGGCTTCGCGCTCGTCGGCAACTATCTTGTTGCGCCCGACTATCAGCAGGGCGTTGCGCGGCCCGTGCGAAAGGGCGGCCACGCGGTTGCCAGAACCGTCGGTGAGAACGGGAACGCCGTCTTCGGTCAGCGCGTTTGCCGAACAGACGTAAAACTGCGCGGACAGGGCCTGTTGTCTGGCCTGAGGCCCGTCCGTCCAATGCCAGTAAACGACGTTGCCGCGCTCCTTCAGCTTTTCGTAAAGGCCTATCTCCTTCACCGTGAGCGAACCGCCGATCCCCACCGTGCAGTCGCCTATAAGCTCGAGCGCGGCCGCGAGCGCGTCCTGTCCGTCTGCCACCACGCGGCTTTTGAAGCCCCTTCTGATCAGGTTTGTATTCACGAGTTCAAGATTTTCCATATCCGTATTTTACCACGCCTGCGCCGCATAGTCAAGGCGTAAAACGCAAAACACGCCACCTCGCCCGCGGCCGCGACGGGGGCGACAACGTTGCAGCAGAATTCGTCCGCTGCCGCGCACGGCGCCCCGAGGGCGAAGGGCAGGGCGCAGACAGCCATGCCCGCGCAGACCGCCATGGCGGCCGTGCGCGCGGACACGCGCGCGCCCGCCGCCCAGACGTAAACGGGACGGGCGAGCGAGAGCGCGGACGCAAAGGCGGTGAGCGAAAGCGACGCAAAAAATATGGTGCCGAACGCCCCCGCGCCGCCGCCGAACGCCGAGCGGATGGCGGCGGGATAGAGCGCAAGCGCCGTCCGGAACGCGCCGTCAGACAGGGCGGCCGTCCCGCCCGGCAGGCCGACGACGGCCAGCACTGCGAGCGCCCCGCCCGCAAAATTTGCGCACGCTATAACGGCCGCCGCGCCGAGCGGCGGGAGCCTGCGGGGCATTTCCAGCGCCAGCGCGGGCATGACCCCGGCCGCCGCGGAGAGCGAGAGCAGAGCCTGCCCCAAAGCGGCCGCCCAGACCTCGCCCGGGGCAGAGCCGACCCGCGCGAATGTCGCGGCAATGCGG
>CASDRK010000004.1 GCA_949283125.1 uncultured Clostridia bacterium | reverse complement strand
TTACAATCCGAAAACCTTCTTCCCTCACGCGGCGTTGCTGGGTCAGGCTTTCGCCCATTGCCCAATATTCCCCACTGCTGCCTCCCGTAGGAGTCTGGGCCGTGTCTCAGTCCCAGTGTGGCCGATCACCCTCTCAGGTCGGCTACCCATCGTCGACTTGGTGGGCCGTTACCCCGCCAACTATCTAATGGGACGCGAGCCCATCCATATCCGATAAATCTTTTACCGCAAAGCGATGCCGCTTCGTGGTCTTATGCGGTATTAGCACAATTTTCACTGTGTTATTCCCCTGATATGGGCAGGTTGCTCACGCGTTACTCACCCGTCCGCCACTAACATAGAGGAGCAAGCCCCTCTATGTCCGTTCGACTTGCATGTGTTAAGCACGCCGCCAGCGTTCATCCTGAGCCAGAATCAAACTCTTGAGTTTAATTTGTATAAAACACAAACTTTAAAAGTTCGTGGCTCTATCTCGACTAAATAGTCATTATCTTTGCTGACTTTAGCTTTGTGGTACTTGATGTACTTCAAAGTTATTGACAGAAACTGTGTTATCTTTCGATAACTAAATCGTTTCCTTCTATTCAATTTTTAAACTTCGTAAACTGACTTGAACGGTCAGTGCTCTGTAGCGAGAGCTCAACTACTATACCATATAAGATATATGTTTGTCAAGCATTTTTCAAAACTTTTTTAAAAACTTTTTTCAAAGTTTTTATCAGGTTTTTCCCGCCCGTCCTCATGGCTCGTTGCGCCTTTCGGACGACAGCTTATGTATCATATCACAGCGGATATTTACTTGTCAAGCATTTTTCAAAACTTTTTTTAAAAACTTGCAGAGCTTTTTAAAGGTTTGAAAACTGCCCGGCCGGAGCGGTTTCCCGCGCCACACAGCTTGCTTATAATATCAGCATTGGCGCTTAAAGTCAACTACATTTTCATTTTTCCGACAAAATTTTTACACGGATATTCGCGAAACATTTTTGTGAATTATTAACATATTCTCCCCGCACCGGGCTTCGCTTGCCTTTGCGCGCGCGGGCGGGTATTATATATGCATGAAGATCAGGATATATTTGGTTTTGCGCATAGCTTTCAGCCTGCTTGCCGCGGCCCTGCTGGCGGCGGCGATATTTGTGTTTGCATACCTCGGCTGGCAGTGGGGGCTGGCATGCCTGTTTGCGGCGGCCGCCTGCGCCGGCCTGATGCTGTTTTTCGCAAACCTGCACAAGAAGCTCGACCCGGACGAGCGGCCGGCGACGAAGGGAGATTTTATAAGCGGCCCGGCGCATATGCGCGGCGACGACGAAGAAAATAAAGGCGGTGAATGAATCAACCGGACAGACGATGAATGCGCACGCGGGCATATGCGTGCGCAGGCACGTGCGCGCGCATGCGTATGCGCGTATTTATAGATGTTATTGCCGGATGCATGCCCGCGCATACTCCGCTGAATATAAAAAAGGACAATCAAAGGCCGTGACGCGCCCTACGGACGCGTCACGGCCTTTTTGCCGCGCGCACGCGCAAAAATTCAGTAATCAGAAAGCCCCACGAGATAGTCCGCGGAGACCCCGAAATATTTTGCAATCGCCACCAGATTGTTTAAAGTGGGTTCGCGCAGGCCGTGTTCCCACAGACTTATTATGCCGTTGCTGACCCCTATTCCCTTTGCTAGCTCCACCTGCCCGACCCCGCGTTCGCGGCGCAGCTCCTTAAGCCTTTCACCGAAAATATTTTCCATGTCACCGACCGCGCGTCCCGGATGCGGGCTGCGCCTGATTTTTTAAAAAAATCTCACATCTGTAAGAATTTTACTTGACTTCTTACTATTGTAAGAATATAATGAATGTAATCAAAACACAGGAGACGAAAAATGAGTAAGTATGTTGAAAGCAACCTCATAAGGGACGAAAAAATCGTTCTGAAGGCAAAGATCAACCCCCTTGCGCTGCTCAAGGACTTTGTGATATGCGCCGCGATAATGGCCATAGGCATAGTCGTTAAAGTCATGGCCTTTTCAAATGCGGGAGAATCCGGCGAACAGATAGGCACGTACGTCATGCTTGCGTTCATCGCCGTGGCAGTCATCAAATTTCTGATAGCCGTTTTGTACATAGCGATGACGGCGATGGCCGTGACGAACAGGCGCGTGGTCGGCAAGGTGGGCGTGCTCAAAGTGGATTCGCTCGACCTTCAGATAGACAAAGTGGACAACGTATCCATAAAGACGCCGTTCGTAGGCAGGATATTGAGATACTCCACCCTGGAAATAAAGAGCACCGGCAGCGCCAGCGGCTGGAAGATAAGATACATAAGCAACGGCCCGCAGCTTAAAAACGCCATAACCGAAGCCGTTGAACAGCACGCCGCAGACGCGCGCAGAGCGCAGGCGGCCGAAATAGCCATGGCCATGAACAGGGGCAGAAACTGAATGGCGAAAAATTACCATATACAACCGCGATGCGGCCGCATATACGTGCAGCCGCATCGTTTTTTGATAATTGAAGCCGGATATGCGTAAGGCTATTAAGGAATTCCTTACTTATATTGTGCATGCGCGCCGGAAAAGCGGAACGAGCGGGACATGAACGGGGCGGCAGCAAATCAGAGCATGCGCTGAGCCTGAATAAAGTAGCTCCAGCGCGTGGAAGATATCTGCTCTATTTTGGCATAGTCCGAAGCGGTGTGAAGGATGTAATTGTCGCCGAGGTACATTGCAACGTGACCTATGCGCTCCACGCCCTTGTTGTTTTTGCGGGCGGCATTTGTGAAGAACATCAGATCGCCCCGCCTGAGCCCGTCCTTTACCGTGACGCCCTGCACCACCTGCGTGCGGGTGGTCATCTGCAGGTTTATGTCGGCCGTCACCTTGAAGATATACTGCATGAGCGATGAACAGTCGAACGCCTGCGCGCTGAAACCCGACAGGCGTACGCCGATGCCGTTGTGGTAGCGCGTGGCGCCGTAGACGTACTTTACGCCCATATGTCTCGTACCCTCGGCAATGACCTCCTCCACCTCCTCTCTTTCCGCCTCGAAATCCACAAGTATGCAGTAATCCTTGTAGATGTAGGCTTCCATGCCCTTGTAATAGGTCCTGTACCAGTTGCCGTGAGCGCCGTCGGCGGCGTAAAGCGTATTCTTTTGCGCCGTGCCGAGCGACTTGTAGCCCGAGCCCGGGCCGCTGCGGATATTTACGTTTTCGCCCGTGACCTTTATGTACATGACCAGCTGCTTTTGCGGCTCCTCCGCAACGGGCGGATCGGCAGGGACGTCGGGGACGAGCCCGGGGGTATCGGCGGGGGAGTCGCCGTCTCCTTCGGGGAGCACGGGAGAGACTATCTCGCCGCCGGCGTCCGGCGCGTCGTCGGAGTCTGGCGGTGCGGCGCACCCCGCAAAGGTTGCCGCCGCCGCGGCGGCAATGGGAATGATCCAGATAAATTTGCGTTTCATGAATTTCCTCCTGAAAAATTTATTTTCAAGGGATATTATACAAAATTTTATACATTTATGCAACGCAAAAATTTTTCCAGAAATGGCAGTGCGCGCCATGCAAAGGCATGGCGCGCACTGCCGCTACAGGCGGATGTGAGCCGGCCGCGCCCGAAGCAGACCGGGCGAAACAAAAAAACAGAGAACGCGCGGCGATGAACGCGCTACGGAAGTGCGCACGGCCAGGCGCAGACAACTTTTTCAGACCGTATCCGCCTTAAGCGAGCCGAACACCTCGGCTATGCCGCCGTTGACGACGAGGTCGGCGCGGGCGTCCGCGGGGGTGGGCGTCCTGTTGACGACGACGAGACGCCTGCCGCGGAAATAGTCGATAAAGCCCGCGGCGGGATAGACGACGAGCGAAGTTCCGCCCACTATCAGCATGTCGGCCGAAGATATCGCGGCCACGGCGCCCCGGACGGTGGCGTCGTCCAGCCCCTCTTCGTACAGCACCACGTCGGGCTTTATTATCCCGCCGCACGCGCAGCGCGGAATGCCCTCCGTCGATTTTATGTACTCTACGGAATAGAACCTGCGGCAGCGCGTGCAGTAATTGCGGTGCACCGAGCCGTGCAGTTCAAATACGTTTTTGCTGCCCGCCGCCTGATGCAGCCCGTCGATGTTCTGCGTGACGACGGCCTTCAGTCTGCCAGCCCGCTCCAGCCGGGCAAGGAAGACATGCGCGACGTTGGGCTGCGCGTCGAGGAAAAGCATGCGGTCGCGGTAGAACCTGAAAAATTCCTCCGTATGATACGCGAAGAAGGTGTGCGAAATGATGCTTTCGGGCGGGAACTCGTACTTCTGATTGTACAGCCCGTCGCGCGAGCGGAAATCGGGTATTCCGCTTTCGGTGGACACGCCCGCGCCGCCGAAGAACACTATGTTCCGGCTTTCGTCTATCATGCTTTGAAGTTTTTCAATGCCGTCGTTCATCAGACACCTCCTTTATCGCGCAGACACCGCCGCGAGCGGCGGCGAATAAAAAGACGGGGCCGCGCAATTTTTGCGCGGCCCGGGTTCAATCCTGCACTCCCTCGTTGAGTTTTGCGAGCAGAGCTTCGAGATCGTTGCCGTGGACAAACACGGCTTCTTCGATGGTTTCGCCGTGAGCCATGGCGCAGCCGAGACAGTGCATGCCGACGGCCTGCAGGATCTGCGCGCTGTTGGGGTTGATCTTAAGACAATCGACTATGAGAGTATCCTTGGTTATCTTTGCCATAATAAAGCAGTCTCCGTATATTGTTTTATTGAAAACAGTATAGCACAACCCGCGGCGTTTTACAATCGTTTTAAAGGTTCAAATAAAAAAATCGGGCAAGAGCATTGCCGCGGCGAAGGCGCGTCGGCGCGCGCCGCCCGGCAGGCGCGCAAAAAAACAGGCCGCGCGCGGAACAGATCTGCTCCGCGCGCGGCGATAAAATTTCAGTTATTCAAGGCATATTCAGGGGGCAATCAATTATTTTTCCCCTTCCTCGTCCTCTTCGGCGCTCTTTACCACAACGCCCAGCTCGGTTATCCTTCTGTCCTCGGCCCTGACCACGGTTATGGTAAGATTTTCATAGACGAGCATGTCGCCTTCGGCGGGGACTTTGCCGAGCATGTCCATCACCCAGCCGCCGACGGTCTGGCTGTCGCACTCTATCTCGTCAAGATCGAAGTAATCGCAGAAGTCGTTGACCGTCACGCCGCCGAGCACCTTGTACTCGTTTTCGCCCGTCTGCGTTATGTCGGACTGGACGTCGTCGTGCTCGTCCCAGATCTCGCCAACGAGCTCTTCCAGAATATCCTCCATGGTGATGATGCCTATCACGTCGCCGAACTCGCCGGAAACTATCGCCATGTGCGACTTGGCCTTCTGAAGCTGGCGGAGAATATCCGATATCTTTGCCGTGCCCACAACGAATACGGCGGGCTTTACAACCTTTTCTATGTCGAAATCGGGCTCGGAGCGCTGTTTTATGAAGTCCTTTTCGTGCAGGATGCCGATGATGTTGTCCACCGTGTCCTTATACACGGGCAGACGCGAAAAATGCGTCTCCATAAACACCTGCGCTATCTCCTCCTCGGAGGAAGCCGCGTCCACCGCGACAACGTCCACGCGGGGGATGAGGATATCCTTCACCTCGAGATCGTTGAACTCTATCGCGCTCTTTATCAGCTCCGATTCCTGCGCGTTGATGCCGCCTTCGTGCTCGGCTTCGTCCACCATGGTGATGAGCTCGTCGTCGGTGATGGTGTTGTCCTCCTTGCTCCTGAACACCTTGTTGAGCAATTTTTTCCACTGCGAGAACAGGAAGTTGACGGGCAGAAGCACATATATGAGCGCGTTTATTATGGGCGCCGAGAAGGATGCGAAAGTTTCGGGAAATTCCTTGGCAAGGCTCTTGGGGCTTATTTCGCCGAAGATGAGCACGAGCACGGTGAGCACTATCGTGGACAGCACGGACGCGAGGTCGGAGTTGCCGCTGCACCACTGGATGAACAGCAGCGTGCCCATGGACGACGCCAGAATATTGACTATGTTGTTGCCAATAAGAATGGTGGAAAGCAACCTGTCATAGTCGTTGGCGAGCTTTAAAACGAGCTTTGCGCGTCTGTTGCCGTCGTCGGCCTTGGTCTTCACGCGCACTTTGTTGAGCGTGGTAAACGCCGTCTCCGTGGCCGAAAAATAGGCCGAAAACACGAGACAGACTACTATTATAATGATTAAAACTACCTGATTCATATATTCCTCCACAATTTAATAAACGTAAAAGCAACGACGGGGTGTCGCATAAAGTTTACAAATTGAGAGGAGGTCTTTCCAAAACAAAGTGGGGGCGCAGCCTGCAGCGGGTGCGCGCGCAACTTGGTTTAGATGGGTCGTCCATATTTTCCCCTTAAAATTATAGTATTGCACATATTATATCACACCGTTGTCCGATTTGCAAGGGCTGCGGGGCAATTTTTTAAAAATTAAGCAAAATTGCCGCGCGTCGTCACCGTGCGGCTGCCTGCGGCGCGGCCGGCGGGGGCGTGAGCACGCGCACCGCGCGGCGGTACGCATGGATGAAATAAGCTATTTCCGCTATCGCGGTTATGGTCCAGGAGACGGGATAGAGCGCGTACAGCAGCGTGGTAGTGCCCTGAACGGGGAATATGCAGAACACCCAAAAGATCCTGAACACGCAGGAACCGAGAATGACCATAACGGTGGGGATCACCGTTTTGTTTATGCCGCGCGCGGCGGCTATGGTGCAGTCCATAAACGCCGATATGCCGTAGGAGAGACACATGACCGAAAGCCGCTGGCGGCCGGCTTCCATGACGGAAGGATCATCCGTGAACAGCGAAAGGAACACGTCCGCCCCGAAGAACAGCGCCAGACCGAGCACGAGACCGAAGGCAAAGGAATATGCGAGCGAGACCATATAACTCTTTATTATCCTGTCGCGCTTGCCCGCGCCGAAATTCTGGCCCATGAAGCTTGTGCAGGCCGTGTACACCGCGGCCATAAGCTCGAAGACTATGTTGTCGGCGTTTACCGCGGCGGTGTTGCCCTCCACCACCTCCGGCCCGAAGGTGTTTATGCCCGACTGAATGAACAGGTTTGCTATCTGGAATATGGCGTTCTGTATGCCGGCGGGAATGCCGAGCATGAGTATGCGCCCGGCATACTTTTTATCCGGCCGCATGCGCGAAATGCGCAGCCTGTAAGCGCGGCGGGTGCGGACGAGCGCTACGACTATGAGCGCGCAGGACAGCCACTGCGATATGGTGGAAGCCAGCGCGACGCCGTCCACCGACATGCCGCACACTATGACGAAAAACAGATTGAGCAGCACGTTTGTGACACCCGCGGAGGCAAGGAACGCGAGCGGCCGGCGGGTGTCGCCGTCGGCCGAAAACACGCCGTTGCCGAAGTTGTACACGGCCGTGCCCACCGCGCCCGTGAAATATATGTACACATACTTAAGGGCGCCTTCTAAAAATTCCGACTTGGTGCCCATAAGCGTAAGCACGGGACGCGCAAACCCCATCGCCAGCGCCATGACCGCAGCGCCGAAGACGACGGAAATTATAAAGCCGGTATGCGCCACACGCGACTGTCCGTCCTCGTCGGCGGAGCCTATGCGCTGCGCCATGACGGCGTTTACGCCCGTGCCGAATCCGATCATCAGCCCCGTGAACAGAGTTACGTAAGTTGCCGTTGACCCCACCGCGCCGAGGGCGTTGGCGTCTGAACTGAATCTGCCCACGACGGCCACGTCGGACATGTTGAAAAGCACCTGGAGCACATTGGACAGCATAAGCGGCAGGGCAAAGACAAGTATGTTTTTGAACAGCGAACCCTGCGTCATTGTAAGCATGCGCTTTTTGCGCGACGCGTGCATAGCGTTACCCTCACTTCAAGTCATGATTAAACAACTCAAAGTAGTATATCACTTTTATTTTTAAAGTCAACCCGAAGACGGGCCCCGGCAAAATTTTTCCGTCGGAGCCGGCAACCGGGCAGAGAGCGGCGCACGCCCCGCGCAAAATAAAAATATCGAATTTGCGGCGCAACACGCAAAAAGTATTTGACAAAGCCATTGCAATTTAGTAAAATAATTAAGCTTTCCGAAAGGGCGGCACGCTTCGCCGCTGTTTAAACGGTCCTGCGATATGCGCCGCAGCCGGCGCGCCGGTTGGCAATACAAAAGGCGAAAGCCCCGTTCAGCTTAATTTTTTTTGATATGCGCCCGTAGCTCAATTGGATAGAGCGTTGGTCTACGGAACCAAAGGTTAGGGATTCGAGCTCCTTCGGGCGCGCCAAAAAGCGGTCAAAATCGATTGATTTTGACCGCTTTTTTTCTGTGGGTGAATTATCATATCAAGTGCAACAGAGAGACTAAAAAAGTAGTTCATATAAATCAACGTGTTATAATAAGGCTACCAAACACAAATCATAACGCGGAGGAAATATATGAACTATACTCATCTTACCATAAATGAACGCG
>CASDRK010000003.1 GCA_949283125.1 uncultured Clostridia bacterium | reverse complement strand
CGGGCGTCGCCGCACCGAACAGGGCGAGGGCGCCTATCGTCGCCGCCTGAAAGAGCACCGCGGCGCGCGCGAGGGCGGCGCGCGCCGCCGCGGGGCGGGCGAGAAAGTAGGAGAGCGCAATGAACGCGATAACGCATAAAAAGGGCGTTGCCTGAGGGATATATTCGGGCAAACCGTATTTTTCGGAGGCGTAAAACGTGCAGGCGCGCATTACCGAAAGGGCCGTTATAACGCCGTACAGCGAGCAGAGCGCGGCGCAATTGAGCGCGGACAGGCCGCCGACCGCGCCGCCGAGGGGACATATACTCTTCAGCGGCAGCGCGCACGCACTCCTCTTGCCGAGGACGAACTCCGCCGCGAGCAGCGGGCAGCCCACAAAGACCAGCACCGCCGCGTAGGCGAGAACGAACCTGCCGCCGTACCGCATGAACAGCGCCGGGAAGCGCGCCACGCTGCCCAGCCCGAACGCCGCCGAAACGGCCGTATATATGAATTGTCTGTCCGCGTTTGCTTTCACGCAATATTATACTGCGCCGCGGCTGAGGATAGACTGCGCCGCCTTCAGGCCTGAAAAATACCCGCCAAAAAAAACGGCGGGTATTTTGCGCATTTATGCGCGGAGCTTGCTTACAGTTCGCGCTTGGAGGAGCTGAAAAAGAACAGCGCCACGGTGCCGGGGCCGGTGTGAGAACCTATTACCGTGCCGATATTGTTTATTTCCACCTTGCCGTTGAGCTTGGGGAAGCCCTGCTCGATCATGCCGGCAAGTTTTGCGGCGTCGTCGATGACGCGCGAATGACTGATGTAGCATTTGCCGCCGTAATTTTCGCCGCCTTCGGCCTGCGCGCGCATTATTTCGTACATCTCGTTTATGGCCTTCTTTTTGCCGGTCACTTTTTTGCGGATGATGAGCTTGCCCTGACTGTTCACGTCCATTACGGGGCATATCTTTAAAAGGCTGCCTATGGTTGCGGCCGTGCCGGAGATCCTTCCGCCGCGCCTGAAGTGCTGCAGATTGGTGGAAAAGAACCAGTGACGCAGGCGCAGCTTGTTCTCCTCCAGCCATGTGGCAAGGGCTTCCAGCCCCATGCCGCCCGCCTTGAGTTCGGCGGCCTTGTCCACGAGCAGCCCGTAGCCTGCCGACGCGGCGAGCGAATCCACGACCACCACCTTCCTTTCGGGGAAGGCGGCCTTCACCTCCTCCTGCGCGGCGAGCGCCGAGGCGTACCCGCCCGACAGCCCGGACGAGAACTCTATGTGCAGAACGTCGCAGCCTTGGGCGAGGATGGGCGACCAGAGCCGGACGAGTTCCTCCGGCGTGACCTGCGACGTGGTGGGCAGCGCGCCGCCGTCTATCGCGCCGTAAAACTGTTCGGGCGTGGACGAGACGAACAGATCGTCGGGGTGGTCGACGCCGTCGATGATGTAATGATACTTTGCAAAAGCTATGCCGAGCGAAGCGAGATGTTCGGCCGTTATGTCGCAGGTGGAACAACAGGTTATTTTGTAATCTTTCATTTTGATACCTCCGGGCGGCCGCGGCGCGCATGTCCGCGCCGCGGCCGCCTGATTTGAATACACCGGCATTTTAAATTGCTCCCGTTGATTTGTCAACGCCTGCGCCGCAAAAACTTCTCTACGCCCGGCAGAGCCGCTCTACACATTGAAAAGCCCGCTCTACCGACGGTAGAGTGGGCAAAATACACAAACGCATTTCAGAGCATGGAAGCGAGTATGGCAAGGTTGGCCGCAACGTCGATATTGATGACCTTGACGTCGCCGCCCGTCGTTATCTGCGCGGGCGCGAAGTTGAGCATGGCCTTTATTCCCGCGGCGCACAGCCGCTCCGCCGTCTGCTGCGCCGCCGGAGCGGGCACGGCAATTATTGCCATCACCGCGCCGTACTTTTTGCAGCCTTCGTTCAGCTCGTCCATGGAGAGCACGGGCTTGCCCCCTATATATGTGCCTATCTTTTCGGGGGAGGTGTCGAAGGCGCACACGAGCTCTATGCCGTAGTTTTCAAAACCGCCGTAACTTAAAAGCGCGCTGCCCAGTCCGCCCGCGCCCACCAGAACGGCGCATTTTTTGTCGTTTATGCGCAGGAACTTTTCGATCGCGGCGATGAGCTCCACGCGCGGATAACCCACCTTTGGCCTGCCGGCGCAGCCGGTATAGGCCAGATCCTTTCTTACCAGCACTTCGCCGAGGCCGAGTGCCTGCGCCATCGCGCCCGAGGATATGTAGTTGTAAGTTCCGTCGTCGGGCAGAGTGCGCAGATAGTTCAGATACACCGGCATTCTCTGCAGCGAAAATTCGGGTATGTCCCTGCTCATATTTATCCTCCTTATCTTCCGCTCTTCATGCAGAGCGCGGCCGCGCCCATCGCCCCGGCGCTGTTGCCGAGCGAGGCGGGCACTATCTTTACCGCGGCAAAGCCGTTGCCGCCGAAAATTTCCTTGTCCATAACGGCCTGCAGGGGCTCTGTAAGCCGCTCGCCCTGCGCCGCCACGCCGCCGCCGAGCATTATGACCTCGGGGCGGAATATGTTGGCCAGATTGACCAGACCGCACGCAAGATACTTTATGTACCAGTCCACAACTTCGCGCGCCGTCCTGTCGGTATCCATGAATTCAAACGCCGTCTTGCCCGTGCAGGTATCGGAAGTGTACTTGCTCCACATGGCCGAACCGGCGTCCTCCTCCATTGCGTATTTTGTGCGGCGAGTGAGCGCCGTTGCGGAAGCATACCGCTCGAAGCAGCCGCGCCTGCCGCAGGTGCACATTTCGCCGTGACGCTCTATGACCATGTGCCCTATCTCCGTGCCCACTGCAAAACCGCCTTCAAACAGCTTTCCGTCTATGACTATGCCGCCGCCGACGCCCGTGCCGAGGGTGACGAGAATGGAATTTTTATAGTTTCTTCCGGCGCCGAACACGGCCTCGCCCAGCGCAGCGGCGTGGGCGTCGTTGGCCAGCTCCGCGCGCATGCCGAGGCGTTTTTCCAGCTCATCCGCGAGGGGAAAATCCTTCAGACCGAGATTGCCCGCAAACTTTACGACGCCGCCAGTTATCATGCCGGGGCAGTCGGCGCCTATGCCGGCAAGCCTGCCTTCGGGCACGCGGCTCAAAAGCGAGCGGCACAGCGCGGCTATGTTGTCGCACATCGCGCCCCCGCCCTGTTCGCTGCCGGTGGGGCACTTGTCCTCCGCAAGCACCTCCCCCGCGGCGGTCACGCACACCCCCTTTACGAAAGTGCCGCCTATGTCAAGACCGATATAATACTCCATACGTCTCTCTCCGGCCGTTCCGGCAGACGCCCGCGGGAAGGCGCTTCAGCCTTCGCCGCCGCCGCGCGGACGACGAAAAAATATTCGTTATAAATCTATCTAATATTTTATTACAAATAACCCGCCGTGTCAATCGCTGAAAGGTAAAATAAGGGCGCGCGAAAAATTTTTCGCGCGCCGCGGACACAAAATGAATTTATTTGACATTACGGAGTTTATCTGCTGCCGGTGGAGCCGAATCCGCCCTCGCCGCGAACGGTGTCGGAGAGCTCCTCCGCCTCATCGAACCGCGCAACGACGTACGGCGCCACGACAAGCTGCGCTATGCGCTCGCCGCGCGCAACGGTGCGGGGCGTTTCGCCGTGGTTGTGCAGGGCGACTTTGACCTCCCCGCGGTAATCGCAATCCACCACGCCCACCTTGTTCGCGGGGGCGAGATCGCGCTTGGAGGCGAGACCGCTCCTTGCATAGATGAATCCGGCGTAGCCCGCGGGCAGCTCCACGGCAAGGCCGGTGGGGATCATCACGGTCTGATGCGGCTGCACCGTCACGTCCTCCCCGATGCAGGCGAACAGATCCGCCCCGGCCGCGTGCGGACTGCCGTAGACGGGCAACTGCGCGTCACTGTTGAGTTTTTTTATCTTTACTTGCATGTGCATGATATTATCTCCTTAAAAAGCCGTCGCGGCTTCGCCGCGCGCGATGCGGCCCGCGCCTTTGCCGGCGCATGGCGGCCGTTGCCGCGCGATTGAAGCGGGGCGGAAAAAATTTGCGCCGCGCGGGCGGTCTACACCACCGTCTCCTCGTCCCAGAGCACCACTTCGTCCGTCTTCAGGCTTTCCTGCACGAGTATGGTGCGCTGATTGGACGAGCCCTTGAACTTCAGGTTTAGATCCTTCAGCTCCTCCACGAACCGCCCGTCGACGAGCACGTCCAGACAGGACAGCATGTCCGCCACGAGGTCGGCGTCGCCCAGCTTGCCGGTGAGAAGATCTTTTTCATAGTCGTACCCGGTAAAGCACCAGAAGGACTTTTCGGGATATTCGGCGCGCAGCCGCTTCAGAAACGGCGCGAGCGCCTTCTGGTTTTCTGGCTCGAAGGGATCGCCGCCGACGAGCGTGAAGCCCTTGATGTAATCGGGCCGCATGCCCTCGATTATGCTGTCCTCCACCTCGCGGGTAAAGGGCTGGCCGTAGCCAAAATCCCACGTTTCGGGATTGAAGCATCCCTTGCAGTGATTGCGGCAGCCGCTCACGTAGAGCGACACCCTTACCCCGGGGCCGTTGGAAATATCAGTCCACTTTATTTTAGCGTAATTCATTGTTCCCTCGCGAATTCCCCGCCGGCGCGACGCGCAGGAGCCCGGCGCCGCGCCGGCGGGGATATAAATTTGTCGGCGAAAGCATTCGCCGACAAATCATCTGTCCTTTCGGATATTTTAAAGATGGAGCACGCGGGCCTTTATTTCCTTCGTCTTGCCGACGTTCCAGAAATTTTCGCCCAGATATCCGCAGGTGCGGCGGGTGACGTTCATCTTGCGCTGGTCCTTGTTGTGGCAGACGGGGCACTCCCATTCGTTGTCGTCGTTTATGATTATTTCTCCGTCGAAGCCGCACACCTGACAGTAATCCGATTTGGTGTTGAATTCGGCGTACTGGATATTGTCGTAGATGAACTTGACCACGTCCTCGAGGGCGGTGAGGTTGTTGCGCATGTTGGGTATCTCCACATACGAAATGGCGCCGCCGGAGGATATCTGCTGGAACTGGCTTTCAAATCTGAACTTGGAGAACGCGTCGATATGTTCGCGCACGTCCACGTGATAGCTGTTGGTATAGTAGCCCTTGTCGGTGACGTCGGGAATGGTGCCGAAGCGCTCCTTGTCGATGCGGGCGAAGCGGTAGCACAGGCTCTCCGCCGGGGTGCCGTACAGGGCGAAACCGATATTGGTCTCCTTCTTCCACTTTTCGCAGTGGTCGCGAAGGCACTGCATAACCTTCACGGCGAATTTTTCGCCCTCGGGCTGGGTGTGCGACACGCCCTTGACGAGCTTTGTGACCTCGTACAGGCCTATATATCCCAAAGATATCGAGGAATAACCGCCGTACAGGAACTTATCTATCTTTTCGCCCTTTTCAAGGCGGGCTATTGCGCCGTACTGCCAGTGCACGGGCGACACGTCGGATATCACGCCCTTGAGCGCGTTGTGGCGCACCATGAGCGCTTCAAAGCAGAGCTGAAGCCGCTCTTCGAGAATTTCCCAGAATTTCTTTTCGTCGCCCTTGGCCAATATGCCGCACTGGGGCAGGTTGATGGACACCACGCCCTGATTGAAGCGGCCTTCGAACTTGTAGTTGCCGTTTTCGTCCTTCCAGGGGGACAGGAATGAACGGCAGCCCATGGGCGAGAACACGTTGCCTTCGTAATTTTCGCGCATCTTTTTGGCCGAGATGTAGTCGGGATAGAGCCGCTTGGAGGAGCACTTGACCGCAAGTTTGGTAAGATAGTCGTACTTGCCGCCCTTAAGGCAGTTGTTTTCGTCCAGAACGTACACCAGCTTGGGGAATGCGGGCGTTACGTACACGCCCACTTCGTTCTTGATGCCCTGATAGCGCTGGCGGAGTATCTCCTCTATTATCATCGCGTTCTCTTCGATATAGGGATCGTTGTCGTCCAGATACATGAACAGCGTGACGAAGGGCGACTGACCGTTGGTGGTCATGAGCGTGTTTATCTGATACTGTATGGTCTGCACGCCGGCCTTGAGCTCGTCTTTGAGTCTCATGTCGATGAACGCCTTCTTCTCCTCCTCGGAGACGCCGTCGCCGAAGCGTTCGTCGCACTGACGCTGATATTTTTCGCGCGTGCGGCGGAGATATTTGCCCAGATGCGCAACGTTTACGGACTGTCCGCCGTACTGCGAGGAAGCCACGGACGCGATTATCTGCGTGACTATCGTGCAGGCCACCTGGAAGGATTTAGGGCTCTCTATCATCTTGCCGTTCATAACGGTGCCGTTGTCGAGCATGTCCCCTATGTTGACGAGACAGCAGTTGAATATGGGCTGCAGGAAGTAGTCGGCGTCGTGGAAGTGTATGGCGCCCTCGTCGTGAGCCTTGGAGATATATTCGGGCAGAAGTATCCTGCGGGTGAGGTCCTTGGACACTTCGCCCGCGATGAGGTCGCGCTGGGTGGACGCCGTGCGGGCGTTCTTGTTGGAATTTTCCTCCATTACGTCCTTGTTGGCGTTTTTGATGAGCGAAAGTATGCTCTCGTCCGTGGTGTTGGCCTTGCGGATGAGCGCGCGCTCGTAACGGTAGAGGATATACGACTTCATGAGCTGGTACTTCTGCAGCTCCATCAGTTTTTCCTCGACCATGTCCTGAATGTCTTCGACGAGCAGCCTCGAACGGTGACGGCCGGCTATGTCGTCAACTATCTTTTCGATCTGCTTGTCGTCGATCCTGTCCTCGAAATCGACCGATTCGTTGGCCTTGGCGATGGCCTTGGCTATCTTGCTTCTGTCGAAATCTACGGTGGAACCGTCTCTTTTTATAACTTTCATATGTCACCCCCTTTCCGCCGGCGGGCACCGCCCCGACGGAAAGTTCCTTGTTTTACCCGCGCGGCGCGTCCGCCGCGTATCCCGCCGCTAAAGCGGAAAGTTCTACGCATACTATTGTACGCCGCTCATCTGCGTTTGTCAATAGCAAAACACAATATATTGAAACTTTTTTAAAGTTATCCACAATATTTTGTTTTACTGTCGATAAACTGCCTGTTGCAAGGCCGCGCCATCGGGCGAAGCCCGCCACGCGCCGCAACGATTGATATTATACCCTCCGCACGCCGCGCAAGTCAAGCGCTGGCACACAATATCTTGTATGAAAGTTTTTAACATTTTTACAATATATTGTGTAATGCAACTTTTTTCGACGGCGATTTGCGCTTTGCGGGCGCTTTTTGCGGGCAAACGGGCGCGCCGCGCGCGGCGCGCCCGTGCATAAATTTTATGCAACTTTACCGAAAATTTTACATTGCGGAAAAACCGCCGCAACCCCCGCGCGCTTTAATATGCATGACGGCGCCGGGAGGGCTGACACGCCCGTGCGGCCGGGCGCATATCATGTACAGTAGAGCATGAAAAACGCGAGGTGTCTTGTATGAGCTGTTGCAACGGAATGCCGCCGCGCGGCATTGTGGAGCGCGTGCTGTGCGGCCCGCCCGGCCCTAAAGGCGGCACGGGAGCGACCGGAGCTACGGGCGCAACCGGCCCTGCCGGACCGCGGGGAGAGACCGGGGCAACCGGTGCGACCGGGGCTACGGGCCCGGCGGGAGCGACAGGAGCCACCGGAGCAACCGGCGCAACCGGGGCGACCGGGGCGACCGGGGCTACGGGCCCGGCGGGAGCGGGGATCGCGGAAGCGTTGAGCGCGTATTCCGTGCCGGCGGCGCCCGTTGCCGACGGCGGGGCCGCGGTATTCGACGCAAACGGAGCGGTTGCAGGCACGGGCATAACCCATGCCGCGGGCAGCGCCGACATAGCGCTGAACGAGCCGGGGACGTATTACGTAAATTTTTCGGCCACCCTCGCCCCGACGGGCGCGACTCCGTTGCCGGCCTATGCCATAGTGACGATAGAAGTCAACGGGCAGACGCTGAGCTACGGCGCGGGCACGGCGCAGTTTGCCGCGGCGAACGTCTCTGCGCAGACGACTGCTTCCGCGGTCGTTACCGTTACGGAGACCCCGGCCGTCGTGCGCGCGACGATAAGCGGCGGAACCTTTCTGTACTCCGCCGCGACGATAAACGTATTCAGGATATAGACGCGGAAACGCGTTGCGGCAGGGCGCCTGAACGGCGCCCTGCCGCAACGATTTAATTGTCTTTGCGCCGCGCAGACAAAACGCGCGCCCGCCGCAGACTGCCTGCGGCGGGCGCGGAGAAAAGCTCGTTCAGTCCTTGAAGGAGTACGCGAACGGGAGCAGTTCCGCGGCTTTGATTTTTACGATCCCCCCCGCGGCGGGAAGTATGACTTCGCACTCCGGCATATAGTCGCACATCAACTGGCGGCAATTGCCGCAGGGCGGCACGATCTCGTCCCCGTCCCTGCCCCTCACCGCGACGATGGCTTCAAAATTCCTCTCCCCCTGCGTGACGGCGGTCCCGATAGCGACCTGTTCCGCGCAGGCGCCGTGCAGGGAATACACGTTGACGCCGGCATATATTTTGCCGCTCCCGCAGCGGACCGCCGCACCTACGGTATGGTTTCCGCAGGCCGCGTCGTAATTGAGCCTGATGGTCTCGCGCGCCCGCTCGATCAGTTCGTAATCTCTTTCGTCCAGACCTCTCATGTCCGCCTTCCCTCACGATGTTTGTTTGAGTCGCAATGCCCGCGCGCACGTCGCCGGCCGCGCGTTACGACAGAAAGCCGTTGATTATCTGCTCTTCGGCCTCCCTTTCGGTCAGACCGAGAGTCATGAGCTTTATTATCTGCTCGCCCGCTATCTTGCCTATCGCGGCCTCGTGGATGAGCGCCGCTTCCACGTTGTTGGCGTCCAAACGGGGTATGGCCGATATGCGGGCGTCGTCCATTATTATGGAGTCGCATTCGCTGTGTCCCGAGCAGGCCGCGTTGCCCTGAAGGCGGGCGTCGAACTGCTGAAAGGAAGAGTCGCGCGCCACGGAGCGGGATATGACGTCGGCATGCGAGCCTTCGCCGTCGAGACTGACGTCGTACCGGCTGACGGCGCTCTGGCTGCCGTGTGTCATGAGACGCTCGCGCACGGTGAGCCTTGCGCCCGCGGCGAGCGCGGCGCGGGTCTGCCTGTCGGTGGAGTCCACGCCCTTTATCTGCGCCATGTCCAGCTCCATGCTGCTGCCCTCGCCGAGCGCGATCTCCGTGACGGGGTTGAGTATGCGCCTGCCCGAGCCGCTGCCCGAACCGTAGTGCTTTTCCACGTATTTCACCTTGCAGCCCGCGCCCACATGGAAGCGGTGGATGCCGTCGTGGCGCGAATCCTTGCCGCCGCAGTTGTCTATGCCGCAGCCCGCGACTATCAGCACGTCGCAGCCGTCGCCTATATAGAAGTCGTTGTACACCGTCTCCTCCAGCCCGCTTTCGGCTATCACCACGGGAATGTGCAGGCTCTTGTTTACGGTGCCGGGCTTTATCCTTATGTCCAGGCCGGAGCCCCGGGGCTTGGGGCATATCTCTATCTCGTCGGTGGAGCGGGACGCGACCGACCGCCCGTCCGCGCGGATGTTGTACGCGCCCTCCGGCACGCCGTGCAGATCGGCTATCTCTTCAAGCATCTTTTTTTGGATATCGTTCATATGCGTCACCCCTCCAGTCTGCCGCAGGCACTGACGGCCGCCTCGGTGCCGATTATGCCGGGCAGCATCTCGTCGCGCGGGCCGCTGGCCTCTATCCCCCCGCGGGAGAGCAGCACTATCTCGTCCGCGATGCGCAGTATGCGCTCCTGATGGGATATTACGAGTATGCAGTTGCCCCTGCCGGCGTCGCGCATGCGGCCGAACACGTCGATGAGGTTGCCAAAGCTCCACAAATCTATGCCCGCTTCCGGCTCGTCGAACACGGCGACCCGGGCCCCGCGCGCGAGCACGGTGGCTATCTCTATCCTCTTCAGCTCCCCGCCCGAAAGGCTGTCGTTTACTTCGCGCTCGATGTAGTCGCGCGCGCACAGCCCGACTTCGGACAGGTATTTGCAGCCTTCGGCGACGGATATGTCCTTCCCCGCGGCAATGCGTATGAGATCTTTGACCCTGAGCCCCTTGAAACGCACGGGGCTCTGAAAGGCGTAACCTATGCCGCGGCGGGCGCGTTCGGTGACGGACAGCGAGGTTATGTCCTCGCCGTCGAGCAGTATGCTGCCCGAAACGGGCCGCTGTATGCCGGCGATTATTTTTGCGAGAGTGGACTTGCCGCTGCCGTTGGGGCCGGTGACGGCCACGAATCTGCCGTCGCCGACGGTAAGGTTGATATCCTTGAGTATCACCCTGTCGCCGTCGTCGTGCACTTCAAAACATATATTTTTAAGTTCGAGCATATCTTTTAAACTATTACCCTTTGTGATACCGCATATACGCGCGCCGACGCAGCCGCAGGCGCGCGCGAAAAGCAAAAAGCTCCGCACGCGGCGGAGCCTTGAGTTAACCCTTGCTGTAGTAGACCTTTACGCCGGGACCCATCGTGGAGGTTATGGTCACGCTCCTGATGTACTGACCCTTTGCGGTGGCGGGCTTGGCCTTGACTATGGCGTCCATGAGCGCGTTGAAGTTTTCGCTTATCTTTTCCGCGCCGAAGGACTTTTTGCCGATGGGGCAGTGGATGATGGCCGTCTTGTCCAGACGGTATTCCACCTTACCGGCCTTGACTTCCTTGACCGCCTTTACGACGTCCATGGTCACAGTGCCGCTCTTGGGGTTGGGCATGAGGCCCTTGGGGCCGAGGATGCGGCCGATGCGGCCGACGACGCCCATCATGTCGGGCGTGGTTATCATTACGTCGAAATCGAACCAGTTATCCTTCTGGATGCGCTGGATGGTCTCCTCCGCGCCGACGTAGTCCGCGCCTGCGGCCTGCGCCTGATCGGCCTTGTCGCCCTTGGCTATGACGAGCACCTTCTTGTCCTTGCCGGTGCCGTTGGGAAGAACGAGCACGCCGCGGACCTGCTGGTCTGCCTGACGGGGATCTACGCCCAGACGAACGTGAAGTTCGATGGTTTCGTCAAACTTTGCCTTTGCCGTGGAGAGCACGAGGTTTACAGCTTCGGCAAGGTCGTATGCCTTTAAATGATCATAGGATTTTACGCTCTCTGCGTATTTCTTTCCGACTTTCACTTCGCTTTACCTCCTGCCTTATTCCTCCACCGTGACGCCCATCGAGCGCGCGGTGCCCTTTACCATGCTCTTTGCCATCTCAAGATCCGTGCAGTTGAGGTCGGGGAGCTTGGTCTTGGCTATCTCTTCCACCTGAGCTTTGGTGAGCTTGCCCACCTTATCCCTGTTGGGACGTGCGGAAGCCGTTTCTATGCCCAGAGCCTTTTTGATGAGTACGGGCGTGGGGGGCGTTTTGAGAACGAAAGTAAAGCTCCTGTCCTGATAGATGGTGACTACGCAGGGAATGATGAGTCCTGCCTGCGACGCCGTCTTGGCGTTGAATTCTTTGGTAAAGCCGGGTATATTGATACCGTGGGGGCCGAGCGTCGAACCGACGGGGGGCGCGGGGGTGGCTTTACCTGCGGGAAGCTGAAGCTTTACTACCGCGGTGATCTTTTTTGCCATTGTTTATTCCTCCGAAGTGGTTGTAGCGAACAGGCCATTAAACAGATTTAACCTGCTCTCCCACTTTACTATTAACACAAATCTCGCCTTGGGGCGGCTGCGATTTGTCGTTAGCTTTCAGCGGCTCCGCCGCTCTTGCCGCGATATGCTTTCGCCCTCAATTTTTTAATCGCGGCAATTCACACCGCTTGAGCGAAGGCGTTCGCAAATCGGGTCTGCTGCGGGGAAATGAATTCCCCTTGCAACGTTATTTATATGATATCAACACAAATCTCGCCTTGGGGCGGCTGCGATTTGTCGTCAGCTTTCAGCGGCTCCGCCGCTCTCATTCCGCCGTTGCGGGCGAATCGATCTTTTTTATCTGGATATATTCCACTTCCACGTCGGTGGAGCGGCCGAACATCTGAATGTTGACCTTGGCCTTCTGCGCAAGGTCGTTGAGTTCGGTGATGACCCCGTCGAATCCGGCGAGGGGGCCTGCGTCGATGTTGACGGTGTCGCCCACCGCGAAATCGGCGTCCACGACCACTTCCTCCAGCCGCATCTTGCGTATCTCCTCGTCCTTCATGGGTATGGGTCTGCCCTGAGGGCCGACGAACCCTGTGACGCCGCGGGTGTTGGTGACCAGATACCAGAGCTGGTTGGAATAGATCATCTTTATGAACACGTAGCAGGGCAGAAGCTTGCGCTCCACAACCTTGCGCTTGCCGTTCTTTTCTTCGATGGTCTGCTCCATGGGTATCTTGACGTCGAAGATCTGATCCTGCAGGTTGTTGTTTTCCACAAGCCTGAAGAGCGAATCTTTGACCATCATTTCATAACCCGAATAGGTATGCAGAATATACCAGCAGGGCTGTTCCTGAACGTCTGCCATTGATAGATAAACCTCCGAAAGTGCAGCGGTTGGCCCGCAGCTTTTTTAACCGCCCAGCTTCGTGAGCAGCTCCAGAAGATACTGGAACAGCTGGTTTATGCCGGTGACGACCAGCAAAAACACCACAACTACGAGCAGTACGACGCAGGTGGACTTTACTACCTTGGGGAAAGTGGGCCACGTGACCCTTTTGAGCTCGGAAAAGGTTTCCTTTAATTTTTTGCCCATCCTGACGAAGATGCTGGGCTTTTTGGCTTCGTTTTTGTTTGCCATTGTGTTCTCCTTGATGCCGTGCGCGGCATTGCGGGTCAAGCGGCGCGCGAGCTGCCCGCTCGAAAAAGACCTTTTAAAAAATTACTTGGTCTCCTTGTGCTCGGTGTGCTTTTTGCAGAAAGGGCAGTACTTGGAGATGGTAAGCCTGTCGGGATCGTTGCGCTTGTTCTTGTAGCTGTCGTAGTTCCTGCGCTTGCATTCGGTGCACTCGAACGTTATCTTTGTCCTTGTTGATGCCTTCATTTTGGAAAACTCCGTACAAAAAAATTACACCCCTCTTTCGGTGTGTGTATAGAATATTAGCATTTATGCGGCCGCATGTCAATCGATTTCGGGGCGGTTTACTGCAATTTTTTTTATTTTTGCATAACTATTATTATAATAGTGCGCGCGCTCTGCCGCAACACAACATATTGTGCCGGATGTCGCGCCGGCCGCAGGAAAAAGCCGGCGGCAGAGCAAACTGCCGCCGGCGAAAACCGCCGAAAATTATTTTGCGCCGTTTCAGTTGTCGCTCACGCTGAATGCGTAGGTGTCCCTGTCCTCGGGGAAGATGGGGCCGTTGAGCACGGGCAGGTTGAGCGGCTGGATGTATGCCTGCGCAGTGAGGTTTGTAACCATGGAGCGGAGATAGGGATAGAGCATGCCGGTGGCTTCGATGACGAAATCCCTCTCCTGCTGCTGATTGGGCACTTCGGCCAGCTCGTATATGCCCACCACGGAAACTTCGATGTCGAAGGGCTTGGGCTCGGCTTCGGAAGTTAGCACGGCGACCTTCAGGTTCACGAACATGAGTTTGGGATTTTCGTTTGCCTTTCTCACCTGACGGGAGAACTGGGGTTTGATGTCCAGTCTCTGGTTGGGTTCAAGTCTCACCCTGTTCAGCTTGAAGGAAAGTTGTTCGCAAGTTATTCCTTTGAAATCGTATTTCATCATTGTTACTCCTGAATATTTAAATATTACCCTATCATTTTAGCAAAGCGCGCCGCGTTTGTCAATGCGAATGAAGAAATTTCACCGCCTTTTCAATCAAAGCCTTCGCAGGGCGCGCCGTCTATTGCCCTCTGCCGACAAGCTCGTCCAGCGTCACGTCGAAAAAGTCGGCAAGCTGAACGAGCTGGCTTACGGAAGGCTCGCTGTAGCCCGTTTCCCAATGCGAGACGTCTTGAGCGAAATATTTAACTTTTCGGCCAGCCGTCTCTGCCCCAGCCCGCAGGCGAGACGGAGGGCTTTTAAATTTTCGTTGAACTTCATATACCTTTACCGACACTAAAAAGTTTATCAATTATTGAGAATATAATGGATTAACAATACAATTACCAAGGAGAAAAAATATGGGAAACGTTATCATCAACAACGACACGGAACAAGTGATCGCCACGCTGAAAAAGCGGCGCAACGTCTACACGATCGTCTGCGCCTGCATAATAGTCGCGGGCGGACTGTGCGGAGCCATACCGACCGTGGGCGGCATCATCTGCGGCATAGCCATGATAGTCTGGGGAATTTTTGCGGGCTGGGGCATGCTGTGCATAAACACGATGCGCTATATCCAATCGGGCGGCAGAAAGCAGGGCGGCGGGCTCTGGTGGCTGCTCCTCCTCATCTTCGGGATAATAGTTATCCCCGTTCTCACGGTATTTGCGACCAGACATATCAGGCCGCTTGCGGAAAAAATTCTGGGGGTTGAGGTCAAGTGACAGAATATAAAACCGAACGCGTTGACCCGAACTACGAGGACTCCACCCTTGAAATCAACTCCGTATTCGGCTGGCAACTGATAGAGTCGCAGGAAGTTTACAACGAGAGCACGCACGTCACCGGCGCCACGGTGAAATCTTACGGAGCCTTTATGCAGGGCTTCACCGGCAGGGACGGCAGGGTGGACGTGCAGACGCACACCAACGTTACGAATTACATAGCCATGCGGTTCGGGCGGGACACGCAGATGCCCGGCTACGGCAGGCTGAAGGAGCTGGAAAGCGAATTTTACGCATGCACCTCCGTCGCCGAACCCAAAAAGCCAAACTTAATAACGGCAATTGCCGCGATAGGCACCGCCCTGATAATCATCTCGATAATAATGGCCATAGCCAACGGAACGGCGGCCGAGGGCTGGGAGATAGCCGTATGCGTCGTTTTCCCAGTGGTTTTTATCCCTCTGGCCATATTCGGCCGGATAAATTACAAAAAAAAGATGTCGCTCTATCGGAGCTCGATAAGCCGGGCGGGGGACATTCTTGAAGAGGCAAGGGAAATGACCGATGGCGGGTCGGACAGCGAATAATGCTTATCGCGCTCCGGCAAGGGCCGGGCGGGCGGAGGACATCCGCCCGCCCGGCTCTTGCCGTTCTCAGGCCTCCGGCGGATAAAATTATGCAAAGATTATAAAATTATGCGGAATTTGCTGTTGATTAATCGCCGCCCCGATGTTATAATCTAATATATGACTGTAAACATGGACGACATTAAAGACATTCTGGCGCGCGTCGAAAAGCCGGCGCGGTACACCGGCGGAGAGTTCGGCGAGGTCAAGAGCCCGCCTTCGCCCTTTTATTTCTGCATGGCCTTTCCCGACCTGTACGAAGTGGGCATGAGCAATCTGGGCATAAAGATAGTGGCCGAAAGTTTCAGGCGGCGCGGATACGCGGCCGATTTTTGCTTTGCGCCCTACACCGACTTCGGCGACGGGCTGAAATCCGCCGGAGTGCCCCTGTACTCCCTCGCTCTGAAAAAGCCGCTTGCAGAGTTCGACATGATAGGCTTTTCGCTGCAGTTTGAGCTGTGCTACACAAACTTGCTGTATATGCTCGACCTTGCGGGCATACCGCTGCGGCGGGCGGACAGAGCGGGCGGCAGATATCCCGTGATAGCCATAGGCGGCCCGTGCGCGGTCAATCCCGAGCCGCTGGCAGACTTCATAGACATAGCCTTTATAGGCGACGGCGAGAGTGTGGACGCAGACGTGGCCGCCATATATTTGGAATGCGGCGGGGCGACGCAGGAATTTTACCGCCGCGCGGCCGCGCTGGACGGAGTTTACGTGCCCGCGCTTACGCGCGCGCTGCACGGCGAAGACGGCCGCATATGCGGCTTTGAAGGGGATTTCAGACCGCGCAGGGCCATAGTTTCCGACCTCGACGGGGCGGTGTTCCCCGCCGCGCAGCCCGTGCCCAACTGCGAGAGCGTGTTCGACCGCTCGATAATAGAGGTGATGCGCGGCTGCTACCGCGGCTGCCGCTTCTGTCAGGCGGGATTCATATACAGGCCGGTCAGGCAGCGCGGCGTTGAAACGCTGACGCGGCAGGCCTGCTCGCTGATAGCTTCGACGGGCTACGACGAAGTCAGCCTGAACTCCCTTTCCACGGGCGATTACCCCCGCCTGCGCGAACTGCTGCGCAGCCTTAAGGAAAGTCTGCCGGAGGACGTCACGCTCGCCCTGCCCTCGCTGCGGGCGGATTCCTTCGACAAGGATTTCGCGCAGGACGCGCGCAGGGTCTCGCTGACCTTCGCGCCGGAAGCGGGCAGCCAGCGCCTGCGGGACGCGATAAACAAGGACGTCACCGAGGACGAGATAATTTCCGCCGCGGAGAGCGCGTTCGACATAGGATATTCCGCGGTCAAACTGTATTTTATGCTGGGGCTGCCCACCGAGACGGACGACGATCTGCGGGCAATAAGGCGCATAGTGGACCTGATAAAGAGCACCTACGGCCGCAAGAAGCGCGCAAAGGGGCTGCGCGTCTCCGTTTCGGTGTCCACGTTCATACCCAAGCCCTTCACACCCTTTCAGTGGGAGCGGCAGTGCAGCGAGGCGGAAGTGGAAGCAAAGCAAAAGATACTGCGCGACTGCCTGTACATAAAGGGAGTGACCCTGAGCTGGAGCGACTATTTCACTTCCCGTCTCGAGGGAGTGCTCGCCCGCGGCGACAGGCGGCTGGGCGCCGTGATAGAGCGCGCGTACGAGCTGGGCTGCCGGTTCGACGGCTGGACAAAAGAGCTTAAAAAGGACGCCTGGGCGCAGGCCTTTGCCGATTGCGGCACAGACCCCGGCGAGTACACGCGCGAGCGCGCCGCCGACGAAGTGCTGCCGTGGGACGCGATAGACGTCGGAATAGACAAAAAGTTCCTGCTGCGCGAGCGCCGGAGGGCCTACGACGGCATAGTGACGGGCAGCTGCACGGCGGGCTGTTCGGGCTGCGGACTGCAGGCGGACTGCCCCGCCGCAAGGGGGGAGAGATGATAGCCTTTAAATATACCAAGACGGACAGAGCGGAATACATTCCGCACCTCGACCTTCTGCGCCACATATACCGCACGATGCGCAGGGCGGGGATCCCGGTGGAATACAGCCGCGGCTTTCACCGCCACCCGCGCATATTCATGAACAACCCCCTCGGCACCGGCATAAAGTCGGTAGCCGAATATGCGGCCGCGGACAGCGCGTTCGACGGGGATTTTGCCGAAAGATTCAACGCGTTTTCGCCCGCGGGCATAAAGTGCCTGAAGTGGGCGCGCGTGAAGGACAACCCCAACTATGCCGACTGCATAACGGCGTGCGCCTATTCCGCAACCGGGCTCAAACCCTTCGACGCGGCCGCGCTGCTGGCCGAAGAGAGCATAAAAATAACCGACATGCGCGGCCGCGAAGTGGACATTCGCCCGAGGATATATGCCGTTGAATGGCAAAACGGCGAACTGAACTTCACCTTGGGCTGCGGCGAAAACAACCTGCGCCCCGACCTGTTCTGCGCCTTTTTGAGCGGCAGATACGGCGGGAGGGCGAAGGACATAATAAAGACCGCCTCATTGATGCGCGGCGACGAGTTCGTATAAATTTTTAAGGAATTTTTATATATGGGCAAAAAAACGCTTTACTTTGACAGGTTTTGCGGCATGGAGTCGTACGCCTGCGTGGAGGACGGCAAACTGACGGAATTCAACTATGAATCCAAAAACCGCGTAAACATCATAGGCAACATATACAAGGGCAGGGTGACGGACGTGCTGAACGGCATGCAGGCGGCCTTTGTGAACTGCGGACTGGAGCGCAACTGCTACCTTTCGGCCGAGGACCTCGTGCCGGACAAGAGCAAGTACGACGGCGAAGCGGACATCCCCGCCGAACTGAACCTGAAAGTCGGCGACGAGATACTTGTGCAGGTGGTCAAGGCGCCCGTGGGCAAAAAGGGGGCAAAAGTCACCACCGCCCTGTCCTTCGTGGGCAAGTATCTCATCTACATGCCCAATACTCCGTTCATAGGCGTTTCGCGCAAGATACGCGACGGCGAGCTGCGCAAAACGCTTCTGTTTTCGGCGCAGCGCAAGTGCAGGGGCGACGAGGGCATGATAGTGCGCACCGCCGCGCCGTACGCCGTGCGCCGCGATGCCGAAGGCGAACTGAACTATTACCGGCGCATATACCGGGCCATATCCGAGCGCTTTAAAAAGGCGCCCGTGGGCGAGATACTTTACACCGACTACCCGCTGTTCATGCGCGTGATGCGCGACACTCTGCTTTCGGACGTGGAAAAGATATACGTGGGAAACGCCGAAGTTTACGAGCGCATGACTGACATGATAAAGGTGACGGGCGCGCGCGTGAAGGCCGTGGAGCTGTACGACAGGGGCACGGACATGTTTTTCGACCTGGGCCTGACCCCGCAGGTGCTGGAGATGATATCCCCCCGCGTGGAGCTGGACAACGGCGCCTATCTTGTGATAGAAAAGACGGAGGCGCTGACCGTTATAGACGTGAACACGGGCAAATTCACGGGAGACGACAGCCTTGAACACACCGTGTATTACACCAACATTCTGGCCGCCCGCGAGATCGCGCGGCAGGTGAAACTGCGCAACATAGGCGGCATAATAGTTGTGGATTTTATAGACATGGACGACGAAAAGCACCGCGCCGCGCTGGTGACGGAGCTGGAGCGGGCGCTGGAAAACGACAAGACCAAGTGCAACGTTCTGCCCATGTCCAAATTCGGGCTCGTGGAGTTCACGCGCAAGCGCACCGGGCCTTCGGTGGCGTCGCAATTCGTCCGCCCGTGCCGCTACTGCGGCGGAACGGGCATGGCGTACGTGCCGGAATTCACAATACTGAAACTGCGCGCGCATCTTTTGAAAAACCTGAACGAAGGCAACAAGGTGGTGTGCATAGACATGAACGCCGCCACGGCCGAACGGCTGACGGCATGGCGGGAATTCGTCGACGAGCTGCAGGCGCGCTATCCGCTGGCGCGGGTGTACGTCATCCCCCACCGCACCTATCACGACGACCACTTCAACCTGCGCGCGGACTCCTCCTCGTCCTTCCCCATTCCCGAAGGCGCAACGCTGCTGTACTGACCGCGCAGGCAGGCGCGCCGGACGCCTTCGGCGCGATACGCTAAAAAAAGCGCGCGGCGCGGACTGTAAAAGTCCGCGCCGCGCGCTTTGCATGCCTGCGCCGCATGGCGCATTTAAAGCTCCTTATAAAAGAAATTGCAGTCGGTCTCCTCGCAGTACTCGTCCGCTTCCGCATAGCCGCGGGCGAGAAAGAACCCCTGCGTCCCTTCGGCAGGCAGCGCATAGACGCGCGCCGCCCCGCACGAAAGAAGCATGCCTTCCGCATAGTCCGCAAGCGCGCGGCCGACGCCCCTGCCGCGGTGGCCGGGACGGACGTACAGTTCGCGCACGGTGCCCAGCCCCTCGCGCAGACACCACTCGTTTTCGGTGGAGTCCACCTGCCAGATGACGAACCCGACGGCCCGGCCGCCCTCCTCCGCCGCGGCTATCTTTATGAGCCCGGCCCTGTAATCGGCCAGCACATACTCGTCGAGCAGATGTCCCGTATCCTCGTCGCACTCCATTTCGGCATAATAATCGGCAAACATACCGCAAAATTCAGGCACGGCGGCCTCGTTCAAAAGCTCTGTCTTCATAAGCGGCCCTCCTCGCCGTCCGCCCCGCCGGGCAGGCCCGCCCGGCCGCAGAAAAGTTGAAAAAGAGCGGAGACCGCTCGTCTCCGCTCATGCCATCAGATTATTCAGCCTTGGGATACACGGATACCTGCTTGTTATCCTTGCCTACCCTTTCAAACCTCACGACGCCGTCGGCGAGAGCGAAGAGCGTATCGTCCTTGCCCATGCCTACGTTGTTGCCGGCCTTGAATTTGGAGCCGCGCTGTCTTACGAGGATATTGCCCGCAAGCACGAACTGTCCGTCCGCGCGCTTTACGCCAAGGCGTTTTGCGTTACTGTCTCTGCCGTTGTCGGTCGAACCGCCGCCCTTTTTATGAGCGAATAACTTTATGAACAACATTTACACTATCCTCCTTCGATTATTCCGCAGCCTTGTCTTCTGCAGGCTGTTCCGCCTTGGGGGCGGCCTTTTTGCGGGTCGTTTTCTTTGCGGGAGCCTTGCTTTCCGCCGCGCCGATCGACGTGATCTTTACGCACGTGTAGGGCTGCCTGTGACCCTGCTTTTTCCTTTCGTTCTTCTTTGCCTTGTACTTGAAGACGATTATCTTCTTGTCCTTGCCCTGGGCAACCACTTCGCCGCTGACGACGACGCCCTCGACTTCCTTGCCCACCTGAATGTTGCCTTCGTCCGCGCACATGACCACGGGGAAGGTGACGGTTGCGCCCACCTGCGCGCCCAGTTTTTCAACCTTTACGACGTCGCCGACGGATACGCGGTACTGCTTGCTTCCGTTTTCGAAAATAGCGTACATGATAAAAAATGTCCTCCTCTGACCAGTCTCGTCGGGTTCCAAGTTGCCAATGGCTTAGGCGGCGCATGAAAATTTACGCACTTGTTTTGCCCGTCCCGAACGGCTCGACATTTAATTTAACACAACCCGGGCATGCAAGTCAAGCATTTTTAAGCGCGCGCGCATATTTTGTGCGCCCGCGCACAATATAATTTTACCTGCACATGCAGAACGGAGGAGACGATGGACATAAAGACCGACGGCGAGGCGATAGCCGAAATTTACCGCAACGCGCAGCTTGCGCTGACTTCCATTTCGGACATACTGCCAGAAACGGAGGACGAACAGCTGAAAAGGGAGATAATAGCCGAGCACGACGAGTACGAACGCATATGCTCGCGGGCGGCAAGGCTGGCCCGCGACATGGGCGCGGAAGTGAAGGAGCCTTCGCCCATAAAAAAGGCCATGATGTGGTCGGCGATTAAGATGAACGCCGGCGCGGACAATTCGCGCGCGAACATAGCGCAGATGATGATACGCGGCACGGTGACGGGGCTGACGTCGCTGAAAACCACGATGAGCGAGAGCGGCAACGCCCTTAACGGCGACGTGAAAAGCCTGCTGCAGGAACTGATAACCATAGAGGAAAACTGCGAACAGCGCCTTAAAAAATACCTTTGAACGGCGCATATGCGCAGGGCAAACCGCTTTTTGCCGCCCGCGCGGCGGAGGCCGCCCGCCTCTTACTCTCCCCCGCCCGCCATGAACGCGGCGGGGGATACGCCGTAATATTTTTTGAACACGCGCGAAAAATACAGCGGCTCGGCAAAGCCGCACATTTCGGATATCTGCGACACGGTGAAATCGGAATACCTGTTGGCCGCGCCCGAAAGCATTATTTCGTGGGCGAGCGACATTCTTCGCCCCGTGAGATATGCCAGCGGAGTCTGCCCGACTTCGCTTTTGAACAGCTTGCGCACATAGTCGTAATTGAGCGGCAGGGCGCGCAGGGCGTTTTCCAAAGAAAAAGTGCTGTCCGACACCCCTTTTTCTATTTCGGCAAGCACGGTCTTTACCGCGGGAGAATAATCGTTCCCCCCGCAATATGCCGCTATGAGCGCGCGCAACAGCGCGCCGAGCCCGTCCAGAGCGACGGCCGCGGCCCTGCCGCCATCCTCGCGGTATGCCCTTGCGCGGGCGCACACCCATGCGATCTCCTCGGCGCCGCGCCCGCCGACCACGCACACGCCGCAAGCGGGCAGCAGCGCGTTTTCGAGCAGCACGCACATATCCGCGCCGCCGTTGACGTGCGCCGTCTGGCGGGAGACCACTATCACGTCCCCCTTTTTGTAGGCAAACTTTTTTCCGCCGCACGCTATCTCGCCCCGCCCGGACGCGCAGATGACCTCGCATCCCCCGTGGACATGTTCGCCGGCGTCGCGGGGGATACCCGCAAACACAATATCATTCATATCCGTATTATATCACACTTTATCCGTTTTGTCTATAAACCGATACATAAAACCGCCCGGCCGCAGTAAGCGGCCGGGCGCGATTTTTTTGCCGCGCGGCTACGTTCTGTCGTTGACGGGCAGCAGCTCCATCAGGCGCGCCGCGCGTTCGGCGGCATAGCCGTCGCCGCTTGCGGCCACGGCCTTGAGCAGTTCGTGCACGTTTGCGCTCTGGGGCAGCATGTAGCCCGCCTCCCTGAACACGTCTTCGGCGGTCAGTCTTGCCGAACGGGCCGCGGCGGCCAGCAGGCGCGCCGCCGCCCCCTCCTCCGCCGCCGACAGAGCGCGGGCGAGGTATTCCTGCGCAAGCTTGGCGCTTGCCAGCGCGCGCATGGCGGCAATCACCCCGTCGGATTTTTTCTGCTGGGGAGGCATGCGCGCGGGCACCATGCTTATTGCGCCCGAAGGGCAGGCCTTTGCGCATGCGCCGCACCCGACGCATTTATCCCTGTCTATCACGCTGTTTTCGGTGTCGGCCGCGCCGGTGGGGCATACGTACAGACACAGACAGTCCTTGGTGCACAGCCTTAAATTGCGAACGGCGTATTCCTTCACGTCAACTCACCTCCGTCTTCAAATCTGAACGCCGGCACCCTGCATACAGGGCAGACGTCCGGCGGGGTCCGGCCTATGTATATGAACCCGCATATCGAACACACCCAGACGTGCGCGCCGTCGGGCGCGTCAATGCCGTCGCGGCCGTATTTTTCAAGCAGGGCCGAAAGTATGAAGTTGACCCTTTCGCCCCAGTTTACGGCGCGCATCGCGCCCCTGTCGGCCGCGCTCTCCGCCGCACGCTTTGCCGCGGCAAACTCGACGTCGGCGCACCGTTTTACCACCGCCGCAAGCGCGGAGAAATCGCCTTCGGCGGGCGGAACGAGGGCGGAATAGTGCCCGGCCAGCTGCGCGAACAGTTCACGCTCCTCATCCATATACTGCTTTTCGCAGCCGCGGGCAAGGTTGGAGCATATCGCCGAAAGTTCGGCCGCGGTCAGGGGAATGTCTGCATGCCCCGCGCCGGCTGCGGCAACTTCCGCCGCCCCGCCGCTCTCCTGCGGCGCTCCTTCGGCCGCAAAAACCGCCTTGGGCGCGCCGCATATCGGGCACTCCCAGTCGGACGGAAGCTCCGCCCACGGCTTTCCCTGCCCGTCCTCGTCGTACACATAGCCGCAAACGGGACAAACATACCTCATTCCGCACCTCCTCAAGCCTTTGAAAGGCTTATCGATATCAATTATTAATTAGATTATATCACGGCCCCGGCCGGCTGTCAATACGCAATTTTGCCCCTCCCCCGGCCGCACGATTTTGCTGCCCGCTCCGCCGTGCGCGAAAGCCGCCGCGGCGCTGACGCGCCGCGGCGGTTAAAAACTTTCCGTTCTGCGAGATCACTTGTCGAAGCCCTGTTGTTTTCCGTCCTCTTTGCGCGGCGCCGCGTGGGGTTTTTGCGCGGCGGGCGCGGCCGGCTCTGCGGCGCCTGCGGCGGGCGCGGGCGGATCGCCGCGCTTTGCGGGGGAGACCATTTCGGGCAGGGACAACCCGGCCATATTGTATATCTCCTCGAGCGGGGGGAGCGATTTGAGCAGCCCGGACAGGAAGCCCGCGGTGGACGTTTTGCCGTCGGCGCCCGCTCCGCCGTCCCAGACGGTCACTTTGTCTATCTTCACGCCCGAAATTGCCTTCACCTGTTCGGCGACGACGGCTTCGAGCTTGTCGGCGATGAGCAGGCGCACGGCGTCGGGCGCGGTACCCGCGCTCTTTACGAGCGCGTCCATGCCCTCTGCCTGCTTTGTCAGCTTTTCGCGCACGCCGCGGGCCTCGGCGTCCATCTTTACGTATATGGCGTCGGCTTCGCCCTGCGCCTTGCGGCGCGTCTGCTCGGCGATGGCTTCGGCTTCAATTTCCAATTTGCGCTTTTCGATGTCGGCCGCAACTATGATGTCGGCCTCCTTGGTGGCCTTTTCGCGCGCGGCGCGGGCTACTTCGGCCGCCTGCTCGGCGGCATAGCTCTCCTCCAGCGCCTTTGCTGCCTGCACCTTTTCGGCGGCGACGGCCAGCTTCAGCGCTTCGGCCTCCCTCTCCCTCAGGGTGGCCTGCGAGCGGGCTATGTCGGCCTTGGCCTTGTTTTCGCCGTCGATGGCGGCAGACTCGGCTTCGGCCACGCGTATGCGCTCCTCCATCTTGGCGTTGGCCTGACCTATCGCGCCCTTTTTGTCCTCCTCCGCCACGGAGATGCGGGCGTCGTTTATGGCCTTGGCGGCCGCCTCCTTGCCGAGGGCGACTATGTAGCCCGATTCGTCGGAGATGTCCGTGACGTTGACGTTTATCAGGCGCAGGCCCACCTTTTTGAGCTCGCCTTCCACGTTGCGCGAAATGGCTTCGAGAAATTTATCCCTGTCGGAGTTTATCTCCTCTATGTTCATGGTCGCTATGACGAGACGAAGCTGGCCGAAAATTATGTCGCGCGCAAGGTCGCTTATCTGCGCCAGCTTGAGCATGCCCAGCCGCTCCGCCGCGTTCTGCATTATGCCCGCGTCGGTGGAGATGCCCACGGTGAATATGGAGGGCACGTCTATGCGGATGTTCTGTTTGGACAGCGCGTTTTTGAGGTCTACCGCTATGGACAGCGGCGTGAGGTCCATGAAGGTGTACTTCTGGAAAAAGGGCCACACGAACGCCGCGCCGCCGTGAATGCACTTCGCCGAAGCATATGTGCCGTCCGGTGCGGCCTTGAGCTTACCGTAAATTATCATTATTTTGTCCGGCGGACAGGTCTTGTAGCGCACGGCCACGGTGAGCACCACCATGACTATCAGCAGCACGGCAACCACCACTACGGCTATTATGGCTTCGGTCATTTTTATCTTCCTCCTTATAAGTCAGGCTTATTCCCCGGCCGGCGGCACAGGCTCTTCCGTGCCGTTTTTGGGGCGGACGACGGCAAAGTCGTCCGAATATTCGCATATCTCCACCACGGTGTCCACGGGTATGCGGCCGCCGTCGGTGACGGCGTCTATCTCCATATATCTGCCCTGCGCCGTGACGGTTATCTTGCCGCGGCCCGAACGTCTTTCGGGTATGCTCACGTACACGGTGGCGGACGAGCCCACCAGTTTGCCCTTCACCACGTTGCCGGAACACTGCAGTTTTGCTATGCCGCGCATGGCGAACGCCACGCCGAACAGCGCCGCCGCGCCCGTGGCGACGGCTATGAGTATGGGCGCCCACACGTTGTCCTTCATGAAGGTCTGCGAAACAAATCCGCACCAGCCGCCCAGCGCGAAAAACGCCGTCATGGACTTTACCGTGAATATGGAAAGTCCGCCGTCGGTGTCGACGTCGCCGTCGAACACGTCGTCCACGTCGAAGTCGCCCCCGCCGAGCGAGAACAACATAATAACTATCTGTATCACTAAAAACGCGCTGGCCACGACCGCGATTATGAAATAGGTCTTTTCGGCCGGCGAAAGATTATTGAACCATTCCATGCTGAATACGCCTTCTCCTTGCGGCGGATATTTTTGCCGCCTTCGGAGTAATTATATCATATGCGGCCGCGCATTGTCAACATGACGGCACAATTTCGCGCGGGCGGCCGACGGGCGGCGCGGTCGCAACTATTGCGCGGCAATATATTGACTTGCGGCGCCGCAGGTAGTATAATTGTGTCAACAAAAAATTGCGGCCTCGGCCGCACACGGAGCGTTGAACATGAATAAACCGCGGGTGATATTCCCCTACACCGAGGCGGGGCTGGGACACATAATGCCCATGAACAGCATAGCCGACGAGTTTGAAAAGCTGTACGGCGACAGGGTGGAATGCGTGCGCTCGAACTTTTTTACCGAGACGGGCAACGCCGACCTGATGAGATACGAAAAACATCTGGCGGACAGCGTGGTGAGCTACAACCGCCACCCCGGCATGGGATTTTTTGCGACGTTCAACATGGATTTCTGGGGCACGACCATTTCGAGCTGGAGCGCCGTGGTGTTTATTGAGCAGAACGCGGCCGAGGCCGGGATAGCGCACATGACCGAACTTAAGCCCGACCTTGTGGTGAGCACGCACTGGGCGACCAACTACTACGCCATGCACATGAAGGACAGACCGCTGACGGCCATGTACTGCCCCGACGCGAAGATAAACACTCTGTTCAGATACAAATGCGACCTGACGCTCGCCTCCATGCCCACCGGCTATCGCCGCGCGCGCACTTTGCACAGGCGCAGATATAACGACGACAACATCAAGCTGGTGCCCTTCCTCATCCGCAACGAAGCGTTTTCCGTGAGCCGCGACAAAAGGGTAAACCGCAGGCTGATAGGCGCGGACGAGGACAAATTCACCGTGGTGCTTGCCGACGGCGGATACGGCATAGGCAAGCTGAAGCCCATGACGGAGGAACTGCTGCGGCGCGATCTGCCCATCAACCTGATACCCGTATGCGGCAGAAACGAGGAGCTGTTCAGGTACTTTTCCACGCTTGAATCCCGCGGGCGCACAACCTACATTCCGTTCGGTCTGGCCGATAATATGCTGGAGATAATTGCCGCCGCCGACGTGACGTGCGGCAAGAGCGGAGCTTCGATGATGGCCGAGCCGTGCTTTTTCGGCGTGCCGCAGATAATAACGCACTACGCCACCGACATCGAGCGGTGGATAGGCAAATACTACCTGAACACCGTGGGCAGCGCGATGAAGATATTCAACGTGAAGAAGGCCGCGGACAGAATAGAGCAGTTCGCGAACGACCCTTCGCTGCTGGAGCCCTACCGCAAAAACGCCGAAGCCCAGCGCGGCAACTACGGCGCGGAAAAATGCGCGCGGTACATATTCGGCCTGCTGTGCACAAAGTTCCCCGAACTGAAAGACGGCACCGAACTCACCTGAACGACGCGGTCAAAATACCCGCGCGGGCGCCCGCGTGAAAAGCGCGTGTAATTTGCGGTTTAGTTTGGTGACGGACGCGAATGGGGCCGTCAAGATGTTGCTTTTTGCATGCCGGTGTGTTAAAATGATGGGGAATTATTCAAAATTATAAGTGTGGACACATGCAGAAGGATAAAAAAATATTGTACTCGGCCGTTCAGCCGACAAACAGCCTGACCATAGGCAACTATATAGGCGCGGTAAAAAACTTTGTGGCGCTGCAGGAGGAATACGACTGCATATACGCCATTGCCAACATGCACGCCATAACCGTGCGGCAGGATCCCGCGCAGCTGCGCAGGAATACGCTGAGCCTGCTGGCGCTGTACATCGCCTGCGGCGTCGACCCGGAAAAGTGCGTGCTGTACCTGCAGTCGCACGTGCACGAGCACGCCGAGCTTGCGTGGGCGCTGAACACCTTTACCTACGTGGGCGAAATGGAGCGCATGACGCAGTTCAAGGATAAATCCGCGCGGCATGCCGACAATATAAACATGGGGCTCATGGATTACCCCGTGCTGATGGCCGCCGACATACTGCTGTATCAGACCGACGTGGTGCCGGTCGGCGTTGACCAGCGCCAGCATCTGGAGATAACGCGCGACATTGCGATAAGGTTCAACAACGCATATTCCCCCACCTTTACCGTGCCCGAAGGGCTGTTCATGAAGGTGGGCGCAAAGATAGGCGACCTGCTGGACCCTGCTAAAAAGATGTCCAAATCGTCGGAGAACCTGAACGGAACGGTATTCATGTCCGACGACCGCGACACGATAATGCGCAAGTTCAGGCGCGCCGTTACGGACAGCGAAGCCTGCGTGAAATACGACCCCGAAACCAAGCCCGGCGTCAGCAACCTGCTGTCGATATATTCGGTTTTTACCGGCAAGAGCATGGAGGAGTGCGAGCGCGAGTTTGAGGGAAAGGGCTACGGCGACTTCAAGGCGGCCGTGGGCGAGGCCGTGGCCGACAGTCTTGCGCCCGTTCAGGCGGAGCAGGCGCGCCTGCTGGAAGACAGGCAATACCTTGACGGCGTGCTGAAGGCCGGCGCGGCGAACGCCGCGCGCAGGGCAGGCAGAACTCTGGCAAAGGTATATAAAAAGATAGGTTTTTATCAGATATAAATCATGTTCGGATACATTCAACCCGAAAGGCCGCACATGTTCGTAAAGGACGAAATGCTTTACAAGGCGCTGTACTGCGGCATGTGCAAATCCATAAAGGAAGGCAGCGGCGGCATGGCCCGCACCGCACTGACTTACGACACGGCTTTCATGTCGGCGCTGGTGCACAACCTGAGCAACCGCGACGTGACGGTCAAAAAGCGCAGGTGCGCCCTGCACCCTTTTAAGCGGCGCTACATGGCCGTGCCGGACGAAACTTCGGTGCTGCTGGGCTGCGTGAACACCGCGCTGGCATACTATAAATTGCTGGACGACAGGCTGGACGGCGACAAAAAGGGGCTGCTTGCCTTTCTGTACAGACGGGGATTCCGCCGCGCGGCAAAAAAACACCCCGAGGCCGTGAAGATAATAGCCGCGCAGCTCGAAGCGCAGGCCGCGCTGGAGAGAGAGGGCTGCGCCGTGATAGACATGGCGTGCGAACCCACCGCGCGCATGATGCAGCAGCTTTCGGCATACATCCTCGGCGACGCGGCCACGGAGCACACCGACGGGTTGTTCTACGATTTAGGCAAGTGGATATACCTTGCCGACGCGCTGGACGACTACGACAAGGACGTAAAAAAGGGGCGCTACAACGTGTTGTACAACGCATTCCGCGCGCCCGACAAAGCCGCCGCCGCGGCCGGCAACGGAGAGGAGATAAACTTTATCTTCAACACCCTGTTCGCCGACATGCGCGAGCATCTGGCAAACGTGAAATTTCATTTCAACCACGACCTTACCGACAACATAATTCTGCTGGGCATACCCGCAAAGACCCGCGCGCTTGTTTACGGCAGGTGCGGAAGGGGCAAAAAGCCCGAAAAACAATGAACGCAGACAGACATTTTATCAGGAGGCACACGCCGCACAATGAACAGACGCAATCTTGAAATTCTTGGCCTTACGGAAGGCGCGACCGCTGAACAGATAGAGCAGGCCTACGCCGATCTTCGCGCCAAATACCTTGAAGAACGCTTTGCCGAAGGCGAAGTGGGCAACAACGCCGCACGCATGCTCACCAAGATAGAGACGGCCAAAAACGAGCTGCTGTCCGAGCTGGCCGAAGCGCAGAGCGCCGAAGAGAGCGGAGGCGGCTCGGCATACGAAAAGGTAGAAGAGCTGATAAAAAACGGCAGCTTCGACGAAGCGCAGCGCGCTTTGGACGCCTTCAACGAGCGCCCCGCGCAGTGGCACTATTTGCAGAGCGTGGTATTTTACCGCAAAAACTGGATAAACGAGAGCAAAAAACAGCTTGAGATAGCCATGCATCTGGACGCGGGCAATCAGAAGTACAAGGACGCTTACAAAAAGCTGAACGATAAGATACAGTACGACGCCGCGCACCACGCCGGCGAGGGCGCGAACCAGAGCGCTTACCGCGGACAGGACATGAGCGCCGCGGGCGACAATCAGATGGGCGGAAACTTCTGCACGGACTGCCTTACCTGCTGCTACGCCAACCTGTGTTTGAACTGCCTGTGCAACGCATGCTGCAATTAAAATGTCCAAAAAACGCAACTCCAAATCCTTCGAGATAGCCCTGTCGGCCATTTCGTGCGCGCTGGCCATAATATTCCTGCTTGTGGGAACGCTCAGCCACGTGCTGCTCGCCACGGGCTACATAATGGCGCAGGTCTGCCTGATGATCCCCCTTTCAAAGGGATTTTACGTCGGCGACGCGCTGGCGTATGCCGGCACGTGCATACTCACCGTGCTGCTCGGCGCGATAGGTCAGGCGTGGCTGCTGGTGCCGTTCATAATGTTTTTCGGACTGCACCCACTGCTCAATGCTCTGCAGCTGCGATTCAACGTAAACAGATGGATAGCCTGCGCGGTAAAGGCGCTGTGGTTTGATTTTGCGCTGTGGGTGATGTATATCCTCGTGTTCGGCTCCACGATAGGCAACCCCGAAATGGAGATATACCGCGTGATAAACGATTACATCCTTCTGTTCATCTTCATAGGCGGCACGCTGATATTCTTTGTTTACGACTATGTGATGTTCAAGGCGCAGATGGCTGTCAACTCGCTCGTGTACAGAATATGTAAATAAACCGCGCGGCCGCCGGGCGCGTTCAGCCGCCCGCATATGCGCACCATGCGCGGGCGCAGCTCCGCCCCGCCGCAGATCCGGAATAAATGCCATGCAAAAAAATCAACGTTATCGCGGCGTCGTCGCCTCGCTCGGGAGCGAGGGCGAGGGCGTCGTAAATTTAATATCGGGCGAAAGGGTATTCGTGCCCGGCTGCATCCCCGGCGAACAGGTGGAATTTACCGTGCTGAAGGCAAAGGGCGGCGCGGCCTACGGCAAGCTCGTCAGCGTGCTCTCCCCCTCCCCCTCCCGCGTCGCGCCGCGCTGCCCCGCGTTCCTGAAGTGCGGGGGCTGCCAGCTGCAACACATGGACTATCCCGCGCAGCTTGAATTCAAGCGCGAACTTGTAAAAAACTGCCTGAAAAAGCTGGGCGGACTCGACGCGGAAGTGGCCCGGACCGAGCACGGCGACATGCAGTACGGCTACCGCAACAAGCTTGCCCTGCCCGTAGGCGTAAACGGGAGCGGCGAAAACATCGTCGGCGTTTACGCCCCGCGCTCCCACCGCATAGTGCCCGTGACTGACTGCGCGCTTCAGCAGGAATGGTGCGCCCCGCTCATCGGCGCGCTGCTGGCGTTTATGAACGAAGAGCGCATAGCGGGTTACGACGAGGGCGCAAAGAGCGGCGCGGTGCGGCACATCGTCGCGCGCAAAGTGGGGCAGAGCCTCATCGTCACCGTGGTCTCGGCGCGCGCGATAAAACTTGACAAATTTGCGGCAAGGCTGGACAAGCTGTTCCCCTCCTACACCCTGCTCCTGAACATAAACGCCGGCGACGGCAACGCTATTTTGGGCAAAGAGTGGCACATATGCCGCGGCAAAGGCACTTTTGAAAGCGAGGACTGCGGCATCAGATTTTCGGCCGGGGCCAACACCTTTTTGCAGGTGAACGACGGCGTGCGCACGATCTTGTACGAAGCGGTAAAGCGCGCGGCCTGTTCGCCCGCGGCCGCGGCGATAGACCTGTACAGCGGCGGCGGAATGCTTACCGCAATGCTCGCGGGCGGCTGCAGGGCGGCCTACGGCATAGAGATAGTGCCCGAAGCCGTGGCATGCGCGGACGAGCTTGCAAAAAAGAACGGACTGTCCGACAAAATGCACAACCTGTGCGGCGCCGTAGAGGACAGGATAGGCGAAGTTCTGTCCGCCACCCGGGGCTGCGAGCGCGTAATCGTGTGCGACCCGCCGCGAAAGGGCATGGAGCGAAGCGTGGTGCGCGAAATTCTGAAAAGCGGCGCGCGCAAAGCCGTGCTCGTTTCGTGCAACCCCGCCACCCTTGCAAGGGACCTGGGCCTGCTGTGCGGCTCTCTCATAGAAGACGGCAACAAAATAATCAAAAACCCCGCGTATATACCCGGACAAATGCCCGGTTTTTACGATATCGTCTCCGTTACCCCCTTTGACATGTTCCCCCAGACCAAGCACGTTGAAACTCTAATTTGTCTCGAACGGAAATAGCCGTTTGGGGGCAAAATTGGAGCAAAAAATCACCTTTTATGCTTATACCAGAGCATAAAGGGTGATTTTTCTTTGTTCCGAGGGGCGAAAAGGAGTGAGAATTTATGTATTTTTCTGGGTAGTTTAAGACGATAAAATTGAAAAACCCGTATTGACATGCCTGTAAACTCTATGTTATAATTCAGAAAACAGGGGAGTATTATGGAAGTATTCAAATCGAGCGAACGATATGAGTGCGAAGAATTATATCGGGCAAGAGAGTACAACCGCGTGCGCGAATATGTTGCACACAAGGAAACATACCGTTCTGCGGAAGTAAACATACAGCCCGAAGGCAGCCTCCCGAAGGCGGACAGAAAGGAACAGCAGCAGTCGCGGGTCAGGAAAAAATTACTGATGGCAGGGAGTTCTTTTTCCGCGGTGGGGGCAGCGGTAGGGGCCGTGATCATCATGGCGGCGACAATTACGGCTGCCGCATTGAGTGTTAAAGAGACATTTTCGGACATTACTTCCTACAGCATCGAGGTGCAGTTCGAAATTGAAAACAAGGATGCGGTTGAGCTGACCGCTACACTGGAAGGGGGAGAAAAGCGTCTTGAGTATCAGCTCAGCGGGCAGGACAGTGTATATTTTGATTTTTTGGAAGCTTCCACCGAATATACTTTGGAGATTGCGGATAAAGATGATAAAGTGTACTTTTCACAGGCTTACACGACTGCTGCTTACAGGCAGGAAATATTTCCTGTTGAAAGCGGCTTCAGTGGCTATTCCATTCTGATGCAGTTTGCCGGAAAAGATCTTACAGAGGACGGCTATAATGTTTGCTTTGACGGGGAATTGCTCGACGGCCGGCTTTCGAAAGATTCGCCTTATTTTAGAGTCGATGGACTTGCACCCAATACAATGTACGACTTGCGCATTTGCGATCCGATGAACGGCCATATCCTGTACGATGAAAATATTTCTTCCGGGAATGTGCTGTATGGTATGCCCGTGTATATCAATGCGCAAACGGCGTTTTATGATTTCAGTTTCAATGAGTTTAACGGACATCCGCTTGAAGTGTATTTGGACAATAAACTTTTGGATGTTACGCTCGATGAGGAAAATCCCTCTTTTACGTTTGATTTGAGACGCGAAGATCAGGCGACCGGTTTGCCGCAATTGCAATTCGGAAAGCAGTGTAAATTAGATATTGTGGATACGCAGACGGGCGAACATTTGTATATGGAGGATATAACCGTCCCCGATGTAGCTGTGACAAATCACATAAGCACGGAGGATCCGAGTTTTCCGGACCGCATTTCCAAGCATTTTGAACTGATTGGTATTGATTATAAGGATGTGAATTTGAGCATTCTTCTGAACGGTGAAGTTATAGAAAGCCGGACTGTGCAGGCAATCAAGCAAGGGGATCAAGGCAGAATACAGACCGAGGATTTTGAAAATCTGTTACCTAACACGCAGTATATGTTCCGTTTTACGGACGAGGCTGGCAGGGTATTGTACCAGGATTATGTGGCTACAGGCGGTTATCTGTACATGACGGATCAGCCGGGCGAATATTTTGATTCGCGGGGTACAAAAGTGTATAATGTACCCTTTGAGTCACAAAGCAACTTGTATTGCAACCTGCCGGAAGGCGTTTCATACGAACAGGTTGAACTGGTAATCAATCCCGAATGGCCGTCAAGCGGAGGAGGATTTATCGGCTGGGAATTTAATCCTGAAGGAACGTACGGCAATGGCTTTACGCTGTATCCTTCCGAATGCAAGGCGGGGGAAATATATGAGGTACAACTCACCACAAATGACGGAACGGTGCTTGATTGCATTTTGATCGAATTGGTCGAGGAGCCGAGTTCCGAATGACGGAATACAAGGAAAAAAGACTCCGGGCGAAGATCGAACAAACCCGGCATTCAGAAAATTAAAAATCTGCAGTGGGAGATAAAACAATGAAAAACGCAAGGAAAAACAAGGGCAGCAGTACGCTGGGACTTATTCTTAAGATCCTTTTACTTTTGATCGCGCTTGTGTACTTTGTACTGCTTATTGCGGGAAAATGGATATTTGCCGAAGACAGCTTTTTCTATGTCGGCATCAATATATTCAGCGACCAAGAAAACGCCAGCGTGTGGCTGCGTTCGCTGGCATACATAATTTTCTTTTTAACTTTGTCCTATGTGGTTCGGCTGTTGCTCAAATTGTTGGCGCGCAACCTTAGTAAAGGCAAAGCGATGCTGGATTTGTTTTCCAGCTTTATAAAATACATAGCCGTGATCGCGATGCTGTTTTTTATCCTGAGTGTCTGGGGTGTGGATACTGCGGCATTGCTCGCCGGAATCGGGATATTGAGCTTGGTCGTAGGTCTCGGCGCTCAGCCGCTGATCGAGGACATTATCGCAGGACTGTTCATAGTTTTCGAAAATGTATTTGAAGTGGGCGATATTATTGTAGTGGACGGTTTTCGCGGTACAGTCAAAGAAATAGGTATCCGCACAACTCAGATTGAGGACGCCGGCGGCGATATCAAAGTTGTCAATAATTCGGATATACGTACGCTCGTAAATATGACCAGCCAGCTTTCATTGGCGATATCCGAGGTCGATATTGAGTACAGCGAATCGCTGGAACGGGTGGAACTTATCATCAACGAAAACCTGCCGGCGATAAAGCAAAATATTCCCGACATCGCGGAAGGGCCGTACTATATGGGTGTTTCCAAACTGGGTGCTTCCGGCGTGACGCTGCGCTTTTCGGCAAAGTGTCCTGAAATCATGAAATTTCAGGTAGAGCGCGATCTGAACAGGCAGATTAAACTTATCTTTGATAAAAACAATATCAACATACCTTTCACCCAAATTGTCGTACATAAAGCGAAGACGGTTTCCAAAGAGAAAATGGCTGATGCGCAGGCTGCACAGAAATTTATGGATGAGCAGCGCAATCTTTCACGCGGTATGGACGAGGACGAAGGCAACCAGTGATATCCGCGGCCTGCTTTTGTTTTGTCTAAGGCACCCACTCGCTGAGCGAGTGGGTAAAGGGTTTAAACTGTGGACAAAAAAGAAACTCCTGTAATACAATTGGAGCGACTGGCAATCGCAAGAAAAGTAAAACAGGAGGTCTAATGAAAGACATAGATAGTTTAGCACATACGAAGAGGCGGTGTCAATACCATATTGTATTTGCGCCGAAATATCGCAGGCAAATCATATACGGGAAATATAAAGAAGCAATAGGAAAGATATTGCGAAGGATATGCGAAAGATGTCAAGGAGTAGAAATAATAGAGGCAAACGCGTGTGAAGATCATATAAAGTCCTGATCCAAAAGTGAAGACTTTTGGTTGTTACACACCCCAAAAAATGGGAAAACGCGAGACAATAGGTAGGTTTCTGCCACGTCGAAACTCTGGTTTGCCTTGAAAGAAAATAATGCAAAGCCGCCGACCGCAAGGGAAATTCTTGCGGTCGGCAATTTTTTTTGCTATAATGTAAGCGTTGGATTATCAGAACTGATGACCGGAAGTATTCGATCATTGAGCGTGAAATTGACGATAGAGAATAAGAGGCGGGAGGTGTATAACCAATGAAAGATATGATTGGATACTGCGGACTGGACTGCGAAAAATGCGACGCATACATAGCGACCGCCAATGATGATCAGGCTTTGCGGGAAAAAACTGCGAAGCTGTGGGCAGCGCTAAATAACGCCCCTATTCTGCCAGAACATATTAAATGCGAAGGCTGCCGTATGAATGGGGCAAAAACAGTATTTTGCGATAGCCTGTGCGGGATTCGGAAGTGCGCATTAAATAAAGGCGTTTCCACCTGCGGCGACTGCCCGGACTCAGAAACCTGCCAGACGGTCGGGGCGATTCTTGAAAATAATCCATCTGCTTTGGAAAATTTGAAAGGATAGAATATATAGAGTAGCAAACCGGAAATAGGATCGGAAAGTGAGACTTTTTATAGTTACACCCTTTGAAAACAGGCACTTTGAGACCTTTGAAAGTCTTGCGCCGCGCGGAAACGCCGGGCTGTCTTGATGCAAAGCCGCCGCCCGCAACAAATTCCTTGCGGGCGGCGGCGATTTTCGATATAATAGCACAGGGCATATTCACGCGAAAAACTAAGCCGCGGACATCGGCCGGCATGCCGGCAAGCCGCGCAACCATAAAAACGCGTGCACAACGAAAAAGCTATGGTACAGATAAAAGAAATAACAAAACTGACCACCGGGCTTGCGGACAGATTGCTGAACGTGTGGGAAAGTTCGGTAAAGGCGACGCATTTGTTTTTATCCCGGGAAGAGATCGAAAACATCAAACGATACGTGCCGCAGGCGCTGCGAGCGGTTAAGCATCTGCTTGTTGCCGAAAACGAAGCGGGCGACCCAGTCGCCTTTGCAGGCATAGACGGGCAAAAGCTTGAAATGCTGTTCGTTTGCGCCGAAAACAGGGGGCGCGGCATCGGCAGGCGATTGTTGCAATATGCCGTTGAAAACTATGCCGTGAACGAGCTTGCGGTCAACGAACAAAACCCGCAGGCTGCAGGTTTTTACGAGCACATGGGATTCAAAGTTTATAGGCGCTCCTACACAGACGAACAGGGCAACGCCTATCCCCTGCTGTACATGAAGAGGTAAGCGCGGCGGACGACGCCCCAACAAAACGGTTCGGCCGCGACAGCGCCGGAGCCGGAACGCTTTGAGCGCGCTTATTAAGGAAGGTGAAGAATGCAGAAGGAACTTTCGGACATGACCTTGGCGGAGCTGTGGGAGCTGTTCCCCATAGCGCTGGTGCCGCCCGACGAAAGATGGGAATCGCACTACAGGGAAATGCACGCGCTGCTTGAGGGCGCGCTGGCAAAATGGCCCGAAAAGAGGATCAGCCATATCGGCAGCACCGCGATAAAGGGCATACGAGCAAAAAACATCGTCGATATTCTGGTTGAGCTCCCTTCAGGTTCGGACATGAATTGCGCCGCGGGGAAGATTTCGGAGTGCGGCTTTATCAAAATGTCTGCCGGAAAAAACAGAATGTCGTTCAACAAAGGCTATACAAAGCATGGCTTTGCCGACAGGGTATATCATTTGCACTTAAGATACGAAGGCGACAACGACGAGCTGTATTTCAGGGATTACCTTAACGATCATCCCGACGTCGCCGCGGAATACGAAGTTTTAAAGCTGCGGCTGCAGCGCAGATACGAGCACGACCGCGACGCATACACGAACGCCAAGACGGATTTCGTGGAAAAGTGCACGCTTGCGGCGCGCGAAGAATACAGGGAAAGATACCGGCGCTTTAACAGAGCGCGGAGCGGCAGATCATGAAAAACAACGCAAACACGCGCACGGTCACGGGCAGAGTGCGCGACGCAAGAAGAATATGGTGCGTTCACATAAACAGGCGCCCGCTGAAGGCCACCCGCGCCGGCGGGGCGCTGTTTGCATACAGAGTGACGTTTGAGTTTGAAGCGGACGGCAGGACGTATATCTGCAAAAAGTCGTCCGGCTTTCTGCCGTGCAGTCCCCTCCCGGGCGATCCCGTTACAGTTAAATACAACGAGCACCGCCCGGAAAAGTGCAGGATATCCTTTAAATAACGGAGCAATTTTCAGGCATGCCGGACAAATGCCCGCGCCGCCCGCGTCCCTGCGATGAGCAGGCCGCACAGAATAAAAAGACTGAAATATATCCGCCGCCCGCGCGAAACTCCTTGCAGGCGGCAAATTTTTTTGGTATGATATAGAACATGAAAAACAGCACAGACAATTCAGAAAAGAAACACCGACTCACCGCCCGGAGGGCGATATCTTTGATTTTGCAGCTTGCCGCCGCCGCATGCGCGGCTACGGGCATTGCCCTGACCTTGAATATGGGCGGGGATTTTATGGCGGGCGGCAAGGCATTTTTATATTTTACCGTGCAGTCCAACATCTGGACGGGCGCCGTCTGCGCCCTGTTTTTTGCGCTGAACGCGGCCGCGCTGATCAACCTCTCCGTTGCGATCCCCCGTGCGTTGCACGTTATAAAATATGTGTTCACGGTATCCATAACCCTGACGGGCATAGTATTCTGCTGCGTGCTCGCCCCCACCATGCCGGGCAGCTTCGGTTCGGCGGCGAACGTGCTTACGCACGTGGCAGTGCCGCTGACCGCGGTGGCCGACCTGTTTGTATGCCGCCCGCAGGGACTTGCCTACGGGCAGTTTGCATTTGCGCTGATCCCGCCGATATACTATCTGATCTTCGCCGGCGCGGGGTACGCGCTGAACTGGGATTTCGGCGGCGGCAACAACTACCCCTACTTTTTCCTCAACTGGGATTCGCCCGCAGGCGCCTTTGGCTTCAGCAACCGGATGCCCTATTTTATGGGCTGCGTCTGGTGGATAATTTTGCTGATACTGTTTATTTCGGGCATAGCGCTGGGATACATAGCGCTGATAAAAAAACTGAACAGCCACGCGGCCGCGCGCGGGAAGGCCTGAACGGCCCCCCGGCGCCCGCACCCGAAAAACGGCGCCCGTTTAAAGGGGGCATATCTCCCGCCATGACGGACGCTCATATGCGTTTAAAATAGGAGGAAACTATATGCACGGACCCGATCCCGACAAAATTTTCCCCAACGACAATTTAAAGAGGGTATGCTTTGTTAAAAACGCCGTCACCCGCCCGAACATAATCGTCGGCGATTACACCTATTACGACGACGATGAAGGCGCTGACGACTTTGAAAAGCACGTGACCCACCACTATGAATTTTTAGGCGACAAACTTATAATAGGCAAATTCTGCGCCATAGGCAAGGGCGTGGAATTTATAATGAACGGCGCAAACCACAGAATGCACGGCATAACCACCTATCCCTTCAACATAATGGCCAACGGCTGGGAGCGCTGCACTCCCCGCATTGCGGACCTGCCCATAAAAGGCGATACCGTGATAGGCAACGACGTGTGGATAGGCCAGAACGTTACCGTTCTGCCGGGCGTGCACATAGGCGACGGCGCGATAATAGGCGCGCGTTCGGTAGTTTCCAAAGATGTTCCACCCTATTGCGTCGCTGCGGGAAACCCGATAAAAATCATCCGCCGGCGCTTTGACGACGAAAGCATACAACTGTTGCTGAATATTAAATGGTGGGACTGGCCGGCCGAAAAAATAACGGAAAATCTTGAAATTCTGTGCGGCGGCGACGCGGCGGCGCTGGCAAAACTTAAATGAGCGGATATGGAAATAAGGCGATACAGATCATCGGACGCGCGCGGAACGGCGCAGCTGTTTTACAATACCGTGCACACCGTGAACGGGGCGGACTATGCGCCGGAACAGCTGAACGCATGGGCGCCCGCCGATATGGATATTGAAAAATGGAACGACAGCTTCAAGGGCCGCTTTGCCCTTGTGGCTATCCTGAACGGCGAGCTCGCCGGATTCGGGGATATCGACGAAGCGACGGGATATCTCGACAGGCTGTACGTGAACGCGGGATATACCGGGCGCGGCATAGGCACGGCGCTCTGCGACAGGCTGGAACGCCGCGCGGCGGGCGACGTATCCGTTCATGCGTCCGTAACCGCCCGGCCGTTTTTTGAAAAGCGCGGGTATGCGGTCATAAGGGAACAGCTGGTTGAGCGCAGGGGCATACTGCTCAAAAACTATGCGATGCTTAAAACAAAGCAGAGCGCGGACTGAACGCACAGCCGCGCGCAGCCGCCTCCCACCGGAGAAAAGAAATCCGCCGCGCACCGCTTCAAAGCGGCGCGCGGCGGATTTTAAATGCGTGCGGTTTGCGCATCGCAACAAAAGCGGCCGTGGGGGGCGCCACCATTACCGCCCCCCCCCGCGGCTGGGGGGGTGTTTTGTAAAGAATATAAAAAAACAGACAAAAAAAAAAAAAAAT
>CASDRK010000002.1 GCA_949283125.1 uncultured Clostridia bacterium | reverse complement strand
GTCGAGGGCTTGATCTCAACATGAGTTGAGAAAACAGCATGAGTTATATGAATCCTTACATTAAAGATTGGCTGCGATTTTAACGAGCGTATAACTTGCCTTCCTTTGCTTTATCTTTCAATGCTATGCAGTTGTCAGTCTTTGCCGGTAAAAGCAGGGCTGAAGTGTGTAAACAGAGCGCGGCAAAGCGTTTTGAGCGCACAAAAAATCATTTATATCGCCATTCGGCGTTATAATACCATTCCGGTGACAATGGCGACGAGGATCCACCTGTTCCCATTCCGAACACAGAAGTTAAGCTCGTCTACGGCGAAAGTAGTTGACCCTCCAAGGTCCGCAAGGATAGCAAGTTGCCGGATTTCAAAAAAGAAACACCCATAATTGGGTGTTTTCTTTTTTTTATGTGCAGATCTGTTTTGTACGTTGGATGATTAGTATGGCGCGTTTACGAGCTTAACTTCCGGGCAAAATTTGGCGAAGACAAATTTTGTAGACCTTTTTTAAGCTCGTCTACGGCGAAAGTAGTTGACCCTCCAAGGTCTGGGAGGACGAGCAGTGTGTTTTCAAAATAGCGGACACCCGCTATTTTGCCCTGCGAGATGAGCGAGCGCATAGCGAAAGGCGCGAGCGGTGACCGAGCAAGGCGATGCCCTCACGCCTTGCGAGAAGTCAAGTTGCCGGATTTTAATGATGAATTGTCAAACATCCCGCCGCGGAATTCGCGGCGGGATGTCTTTGAATCGGGCGCAAGTTGCGGGTTGTATCATTTCGGCGTCCGGCGGCAAATATTGTCGGAAGTCGAGCCTGACTTTTGTGCAAGATTTGTCGCGGACTTGGATTTGTCCCGGCGGGAAATTTTGTAATAAATTTGCACTCTCAATAAAAAATTGCGTTTGTCGTATTGCACCGTGACGTTTTTATGGTATAATGATTGAGCGGTGCAAAATCTGCGGCCGCAAGAGGACAGGTTTTACATGAGTAAGAAGACTATCGCGCTGATAGCGCACGACGCAAAGAAGAAAGAGATGGTGGACTGGGCGGCGAAGAATGCCGGCATACTTAAAAATTACGAGCTGTGCGGCACCGGCACGACCGCGCGCAGGGTGGCGGAAGCCACGGGTCTGAACGTAAAGGGATTTCTGTCCGGCCCGCTGGGCGGAGACCAGCAGATAGGCGCGCATGTGGCCGAAGGCGGCATAGATGCCATAGTGTTTTTGTGCGATCCGCTTACGGCGCAGCCGCACGACCCGGACGTGCGCGCGCTTTTGCGCATAGCCGTGGTATATGACGTGCCCATTGCCACCAATATATCCACCGCCGACTGCATACTCGGCAGGTTTGCATCGCAAGATTGAGCAAAAAGAGCAACGCGGTTTCGGGCTTGGGCTGTCCGCTCTGATTTGCGCCGCCGCGCCGTGCGGCGCGGCGGCGCTTTAACGCGCGGGATTTTTGCTCCGGCGGCAAAAAATCCTGTAAAGGCGGCCGCATATGGTTGACTAATGCGACCGTTGTGATAAAATACCGTATGCGGGCCGCGCTCGGCCCGCATAAATGCCGTTTGATAGGGAAAGCATATGGCCGGTTTACTGATCGCGATAATATATCTTAGCTTTGTAAGTTTGGGACTGCCTGATTCGCTGCTCGGTTCGGCGTGGCCGTCCATGAGCGCGCAGTTCGGCGCGCCGATAGGGTATGCGGGCATAGTCTCGGCGGTGATAGGCGTGGGCACGGTAGTCTCCAGTCTGATGAGCGACCGCCTGACGAGGAGATTCGGCGCCGGTCTCGTCACGGCCGTAAGCACGGCGCTGACGGCTCTCGCGCTGCTCGCGTTTTCGTTCAGCACGCAGTTCTGGATGCTCGTGCTGTTCGCCGTGCCTTACGGTCTCGGCGCGGGCGGGGTGGACGCCGCGCTAAATAATTATGTCGCTCTGCATCTCAAGAGCCGCCATATGAGCTGGCTGCACTGCATGTGGGGCGTAGGCGCCTCCGTCAGCCCGTACATCATGAGTTTTGCCCTCACGGGCGGACTGGGCTGGAATGTCGGATATATGATAGTCGCCGCCGTGCAGGCTGCGCTGACGCTTGTCATATTCTTCAGCCTGCCCGTGTGGAAAAAAGTCGCGGCGCAGAACGAGCCCCGCAAGCCGGCGACGGCCGACGGCATGAAGGAGGTGCGCACAAAGGGGCTGACCTTCCGTCAGGTGTTCGCCATACGCGGCGCCGCCACATACTTTATCTGCTTTTTCTGCTACTGCGCGTTAGAGCAGAGCTCCATGCTGTGGGCGAGCAGTTACATGATGGCGCACAACGGCTTTTCGGAAGAATTTGCCGCCATGCTCGCCAGCATGTTTTTCATCGGCATAACCGTCGGCAGGGGGCTGAACGGATTTCTCACGTTCAGATTTTCTGACAGAACGCTAATACGCTGCGGGTACGTGCTGATCGCGATCGGCGTGGTGCTGACGGCCATGCCGGCCGACTGGCTTACGATAACGGGCTTCGTCGCCGTCGGCCTCGGCTGCGCGCCCGTCTATCCGGGCATAATACATTCCACGCCCGCGCTCTTCGGGGTGGAAAATTCGCAGGCGGTCGTCGGCATGGAGATGGCCTTCGCCTATATCGGCGGGCTGGCTTCGCCGTTGTTCGGAATTATAGCCGGCGCGTGGACTACGCAAATACTTCCCGCATATGTGGGGGTCTTTCTTGTAATTATGATAATAATGCACGAAATCACGGCGCGGCTGACGGCCAAAGCGGGGTCGGCGGAATGAAGTTTTTGTCCGCCTGCGGGCGGTTTGTAAAGGCCGAAGCGGTGCTGTGCATAGCGGTGTTGCTGGCGGTTGCGTCCATGTTTTTCGTGCCGCCGTCGGAGCAATATCTCGGCTACATAGACTGGGACACGATAGCCCTTCTGTTCGCGCTGATGGCGGTCATGAAGGGCTTTCAGCGCGCAGGGCTGTTCGCGCTGATGGCAAACAAACTGCTTAAGCGGGCAAACACTTCCAAAAAGCTGATGTATGTGCTCGTCTTTGCTCCCTTTTTTCTCAGCATGGCCGTCACCAACGACGTATCGCTGATAACTTTCGTGCCCTTCGCCATAATCGTCCTCAGGGCGGCGGGGTTCGAGCGGCTGATAATGCCCACCGTGGTGCTGCAGACGCTTGCGGCCAACCTCGGCAGCGCGCTCACGCCCATAGGCAACCCGCAGAACCTGTATCTCTACGGGCAGTCGGGCATGTCGTTCGGCGAGCTCGTGCTGACAATGCTCCCCTACGTGGCGCTGTCCGGCGCAGGGCTTGCGGTTGCGATAGCCTGTTTCAGGTCGGTCCCCGCGCAGGGGGTGGAGGTGGAGTGCGAAACGGGCGGAGCCTTTTCGCTGACGTGGCCGGCCGTGTTCTTTGTTGCGTGTCTCATGTCGCTTTTCAACGTCGTGCCCGCATGGGCCGTCGCCCTCGCCGTGCTCGCGTTCACGCTCATATTCGACCGCCGCTCGCTGGCAAAGGTCGATTACTCGCTGCTCGCCACGTTTGTCGCGCTGTTCGTGTTCATAGGCAACATGGGCAACATACCGGCGCTGCGCGACTTTCTGTCTTCGGTCATTGCCGGCAACGAGGAGCTGATAGCCGTTCTCGCCAGCCAGTTCATAAGCAACGTGCCCGCGGCGCTGCTCCTTTCGGGCTTTTCGTCGGACTACTCCGCGCTGCTCGTCGGGTGCAATCTGGGCGGGCTGGGCACGCTGATAGCTTCCATGGCCAGCCTGATATCCTACAAGGCGCTGGCCAAGGAATATCCCGAAAACAGGTTGGCATATCTTGCCCGCTTCACCGCGTACAACGTCGCCTTTCTCGCCGCGCTGATAGCTTTGAGCTACATTTTAAAGCTCTTCTGACATGTTCGTCCCGCAGAGCGTTTTGCTGTTTTCGGGCTTGACTGTTTTGCGCGGTTGTCGTATAATATAAAAAAATCCGAGGAGCAAACCCATGCCTTACACCTTCACGCAGGCCATGAAATTTTACGATGACGGCGACTATATCCATGCCGCTTCGGCCTTCCGCAATTCTCTTGAGCTGGGCGACGAGCGCTGCGCTTACGGCCTGGCGCTCTGTTTGCACACCGGGCGGGGACTGACGTTCAACGACCCCTCGAGCGCGCGACAGCTGATAGAGGGATACCTTCCGAGGATCCGTGCCTATGCCGAGGGCGGCGACGGCGAAGCCTGCCGCGTGCTCGGGCTGTATTTTTCGCAGGGCGTGCTCATCTCTCCCGACTTGTCCGCGGCGCGGAATTGGTTGCGGCTCGGCGCCGAAGCGGGCGACGATAAGTGCGCGAGTCTGCTTGCGAATATGAGGGCGGAGAAGTAAAACGTTTCACCGAAAGTTGCGGCCGCGGCGCGCATAACATGCGCGCCGCGGCCTTTAAAATTTTGTCCGGAAAAAGCGGGCGGAACGTAAACGTTCCGCCCGCAAGTTTTTCGCCGCATATGTGCGGGGCAATTATTTTTTGTCATCCTTGTCGCAGCGTCCGGAACAGTAGCCGCATGCTCCGCCGCAGCAGGTTTTGCCCTTCAGCCTGCGGCGTATTATGGCCACGACCGCGGCAATAACGCACGCGCCTGTCAGCGCGCAGATCACAGCCGTGGCCGCGCCGCTGTGTCCCTGCACGAACAGGCTGCCCACCTGATAGAACACCAGCGTTACAAGCCATGCCACCGCCAGCTGAAAGGCTGCCGAACCCAGCGTGAACGCCCAGCTGCCCGATTCCTTGCGTATCGTTGCTATCGCCGCCGCGCAGGGTATGTACAGCAGGCAGAACACCATCAGGCACAGCGCGTTCAGCGGCCCGAATCCTATCCCCTCGAGCGCGGCCGTGAATGCCGAAATGCCCTCCGCCGAGCCCGTGTTGGTCACTCCGAAGAGTATTGCGCAGCTTGAAACCACAACTTCCTTTGCCGATATGCCTGCTATCAGCGCAACGGTTATCTGCCACAATCCCAGCCCTACGGGTATGAACACCGGCGCAAGGAACTTGCCGACGTATGCGGCAAAGCTGTCGCCCATGTCCTCCACGTAGCCGCCGGGGCCGAAGTACAAAAGCGCCCACAATATTATCGTGGCGATGAATATGGTCGTTCCGGCCTTTACCAGATAGTCTTTCACCTTTTCCCACACGTACACGCCCACGGTGCGCGCGTCGGGCAGCTTGTATTCGGGCAGCTCGATTATCAGATAGTTGTCTGCTTGCTTCTTTTTGCTGTCTATCAGGTGCAGCGCGGCGCAGACGCCTATGGCGACGAGTATGCCGAGTATATACATGGAGTATGCCGCAAGCATTGCGTACGCGCCGAAGAACATTTCGGCAAACAGTATGTATATCGTCAGCCTTGCGTTGCAGCTCATAAAGGGCGTTACCAGCATCACCTTAAAGCGGTCGCGTCTGCTCTCCAGCGCGCGCGACGCCATTATTGCCGGCACCGTGCAGCCGAAGCCCAGAAGCATGGGTATGAACGCCCTGCCTGAGAGCCCCAGCCTGCTCATCACGCCCTCCATGACATACGCCACGCGGGCCATGTAGCCGCTGTCCTCCAGAAAGGCGAGACAGAGGAAGAGTATGAGTATGTTGGGCAAAAAGGTTATTATCACGCCCACGCCGCTTATTATGCCGTCGATTATCAGCGAAATGACTATCTCGTGCGCGCCTATCGAAGTCAGCCAGCCGCTCATCGCGCCGTTCAGCCAGTCGAGCCCGGCCTCCAGCAGACCCTTTATCCAGTCGCCCACAAAGAAGGTCAAAAAGAATATCACGGCCATTATGCCTAAAAATACGGGTATGCCCCATATCCTGTGCGTGAGCACGCCGTCGAGCTTGTCCGTGAAGGCGTCGCTCGATTCCTTGCGCAGCATGACTTCGCGGATCACTTCGTCTATGAAGTCGTACTTTTCGTTTATGATGCGCGATTCATAGTTTTTGTCGAGCACTTCGGGCAGCTCAACGGGGTATTTTTCGCATATCTCCCTGTCGTTTTCCAAAAGTTTTATGGCGCACCAGCGCTTGTTGGGCGCTTCGGGATGCACTCTATCCAGCTCTGCCGTTATGGCGTCTATCTTGTCCTCTATTTCGTCGGAATAAACCATTGCGTATTCCGAGTGGTGGTCGTGCCCGTGCCGGCTTTGGCTCTTGTGGTTGTGTATCAGCCTGTCGGGCGCGGCGCTGTCCTTGTGGTGTATGGCGGCGTGCAGCAGCGAATCCAGCCCCATGCGCTTGCGCGCGGAGACGGGTATTACCGGTATGCCCAGCATTTCGGGCAGGCGGTGCAGATCTATCTCCATGCCGCGCTTGCGCACTATGTCCATCATGTTCAGCGCAAGCACTACGGGCTTGTTCAGCTCCAGAAGCTGCAGCGTCAGGTACAGGCTGCGCTCCAGGGCCGACGCGTCCGCCACGTTTATCACCACGTCCACTTCGTCGCTCAGAATAAAATTGCGCGAAACGGTCTCCTCCATGGTGTATGAAGTCAGGCTGTACGTTCCCGGCAGATCCACAAGGTGTATCTTCTGGTTATGGTCCTTTATTGCGCCTTCCACCTTTTCCACGGTAACGCCCGGCCAGTTCGCCACTTTCAGGTTTGCGCCCGTGTATGCGTTGAACAGCGTGGTCTTGCCGCAGTTGGGGTTGCCTATGAACCCTATTGTCATCTCATTGCTGCCGTTCATATTCCTCGATAGCCTCTATGTTTTTCGTCACGTTGCGGCCAAGGGCAAAGCGCGTTCCGCGCAGTTTTATTATCAGTATGCCCCTGCCCTTGCGCGCCAGCACTTCCACGGGCGTCCTGTCCGTCATGCCCAGCGCCTCCAGTCTGCGCTGCATTTCAAACGGAAGGTCTATGCGCTCTATCACATACCGTCCGCCCGTCTGCGCTTCGCTAAGTTTCATGTCCTTTTCTCCCGTTGCGGCTCTCGGCCGCGTCGATATAATTTTATTATATCGCGCGCCGCAGGTCAAGAAAATTAAGGGCAAAATTTTAACCGCGGTTGGTTTTTGCCGGGCTTCTTCACATGCGCATGTGTGCTTGCGCGCATATATGCGCCCTAAGGCCGCGTACGCGCTGCGCGGCCCTCGGGCGGAACGCAAAAAATTTTGCCGCCGGCGTTGACAAGCGCGCACTGCGCGGAGTATAATTATTTAGGTAAAAAATCCGCAAAGAGGAAGTGTTCCGCATGCAATCGCTGAAGGAATTGTACAAGGTCGGACGCGGGCCTTCAAGCTCGCACACGATGGGGCCGGAGCGCGCGGCAAAGCTCATGCGCTCGCGCTACCCCGCCGCAGACAGATTTGAGGTCACGCTCTACGGCTCGCTGGCGTCCACGGGCAAGGGGCACGGGACGGACGAAGTCCTTAAAAAGACCTTTTCGCCCCTGCCGTGCAACGTGGTATTCGATTACAGGACACCCGTGCCGGTGCATCCCAACACCCTCGATATATCCGCCTTCCGCGAGGGCGAAGTGCTCGCCCGCACCAGATTTTACAGCGTGGGCGGCGGAACCATAAAGATAGAGGGGGAACCCGACGCCAACACGGGCATAGACAACGCCGTGTATCCTTTAAGCACTTTCGACGAGATATCCGCCCACTGCCGCTCGCGCAACATGCGGCTCTGGCAGTATGTGGCCGAGTGCGAGGGCGACGGGATATTCGCGTATCTCCACGCCATATGGGAACAGATGAAGGCCGCCGTGCACGACGGGCTGACCACGTCTGGCGTGCTGCCGGGCTGTCTGGGCACGCAGCGCAGGGCGCAGTATCTGTACAATCAGCGCCACATAGACGAAAGCGCCCAGACGCGCGAAAACCGTCTCGTCTGCTCCTATGCGTTTGCGGTTAGCGAGCAGAACGCTTCGGGCGGGATAATAGTCACCGCGCCCACGTGCGGCAGCTGCGGCGTGGTGCCCAGTGTGCTCAACTACATGCAGACCGAGCGCGGTTTCACGGACGAGCAGGTGGTAAAGGCTCTGGCCACCGGCGGGCTCATAGGCAACATAATCAAGACCAACGCCTCGATATCGGGCGCGGAGTGCGGCTGTCAGGCGGAGATAGGCTCCGCGTGCTCCATGGCCGCCGCCGCGCTGGGCGAGTTGTTCGGAATGGGCATGGGGCAGATAGAGTATGCCGCCGAAGTCGCCATGGAACACCACCTCGGCCTGACGTGCGACCCCATCGCCGGTCTCGTTCAGATACCCTGCATCGAGCGCAACGCCGTCGCCGCCATGAGGGCGATAAACGCGCTGTCGCTGGCCAATTTCCTTTCGGACAGCCGCAAAATCAGTTTCGATCTGATAGTAAAGACCATGTACAACACCGGGCGCGACCTTTTGAACAGCTACCGCGAAACGTCCTCCGGCGGTCTGGCAAAGTACTACCCGGTGGACAAGCTGCACTTCGAGTAGCCGTGCAGGCCGCGCCGCATTCAGGGTCGCGCCGTGCCGGCTACGCCGGGCCGGCCGCACCGCTCGTACGATTTAACGTAAAACATTGCGCAGACGCAAAAGGGGCGCGGGCAATCGATAATTGCCCGCGCCCCGCGCGTCGTGTTTTTATTCGGGTTTTGTCCGCGCCCCGCGCTTTCCGGAGGGAGCCGTGCGGCTCGGAATGCTGTGCAAAGCTTTGTCCTCTGCGCGCTTCAGGCAGATCGGCGTGCGGACGCCGGCCTGCAGATCAGTATAAAAATGTCTCCTCAAGCATCAGGTTTATGGCGTTCTTGCTCACGGGGCCGCCCAGCGATACGTCGTCGGTGTCGTCGTCTATCAGCTTTTCCGATATCATGCGCCCGGTATGCTCCAAGAGCACGGGGCACTCAAACCCTTCCTCAAGCACGCCCTCGACTTCTATCTCGTGCACCCACGGCTGCTCGATGTCGTATGTGTACGTAAAATTCTTCACGTTGCGCAGAAAAAATTCAAGGTTGGCTTCGGCTTCATATTTGAACTTGTCGGGCAGCAGATCGATCTCTTCGTTGGCGTCGTCCGCTATCAGCGTGCCGCCCGCGCGGAAGGAGTGGTAAAAATAGTCCTCCCAGCCGAAGGCTATCTGTATTATCTCGTGCAGGTCGGCAAATCCGTAGCCTTCGGGAATGGCCAGCGTGCGCGAAATATCGGTGTTTTCAAGCCTTATCTTCAAAACGTAATTTTTCATTGCGTATCCTCCGGCGCATCGCGGTCCGTTCTGCGCCCGCGCTTCAACGCCTATAATATAATTCAAATCGCCCGTTTTGTCAATCGTGCGCGGCATGGGCGGCCATTATATGGTACAGATATTACAAATAATACAATTAATACAATGCGATGGCCGGCGTGCGGTTTTTGCGCGCATACGGCCCGCAGCGGTTGAATTGTCCGGCGGCGTGTGCTATAATTGAATTGCGCCCTGCGCTGGCGCCCGTCCGGGCGCCAGCGCAAAAAGGGCGCGGGGAGCAGCAAATGAAGTTTTTCCACCTGTCCGATCTGCACCTCGGCAAAAGGGTAAATGAATTTTCCATGCTGGAGGAGCAGGAGCATATCCTGAAGGAGATAGTCGGCCTTGCCGACCTCGAACGCCCGTCCGCCGCGGTGATCGCGGGCGACGTGTTCGACAAACCCGTGCCGCCGGTAGAGGCCGTAAAGCTTCTGGACGACTTTTTGTTCGAGCTGAAAAAGCGTGGCATAAAGACGCTGATGATAGCCGGCAACCACGACTCGGCCGAACGCCTTGCCTTCGGGGCGAGGTTTTTCGGCGAGGGAGGCGTGTTCATCGCGCCCGCATATGCGGGCGAGGTCAGCCCCGTTGCGCTGAACGACGAATTCGGCCGGGTCAATTTTTATCTGCTGCCCTTCGTTAAGCCCGCGGTCGTTGCCCGCGCGCTTGGCGAGGGCGGCGAAAGCTACACGGCCGCGGTGCGCGCCGCGCTGTCCGCAACGGGTGCGGACATGAGCGCGCGCAACGTGCTCGTCACCCACCAGTTCGTCACCGGCGCGGTGCGGTGCGAATCCGAGGAGCTTTCGGTAGGCGGCGCGGACAATGTGGACGCTTCGGTGTTCGCCGGGTTCGACTACGTCGCTCTCGGCCACATTCACGGCCCGCAGAATATCTGCGACGCCGTCCGCTACTGCGGCACGCCGCTCAAGTATTCCTTTTCGGAAGCCGCGCACAAAAAATCCGTCACCATCGTGGAGATGGGCGCAAAGGGCGACGTGCGCGTGCGCGTCGCGCCCCTGACGCCGCGCCGCGATTTTGTGGCGTTGCGCGGCACATATGCCCAGGTTACCGAGCTTTCGTTCACACAAAAGCACAGCCGCGAAGACTATTACAAGATAACTCTGACCGACGAGGAGGACATTCCCGAAGGCGCGGCCAAACTGAGGTATTTTTATCCGAATCTGATGGTTTTGGAGTACGACAACGCCCGCACTCGCGCGGAAATTTCCGCGGGCGGGGCGGACGACGTGAGCAGCAAAACGCCGCTGCAGCTCTTTTGCGAGCTGTACGAAAAACAGAACGGCAGGCCGATGACCGACGAAATGCATGACCGCGTTTCGCGCCTTATAGAACGCATATGGGAGGACGGAAAGTGAGACCGCTCAATCTTTTCATGACTGCCTTCGGGCCGTACGCCGGCACGGTGGAGATAGACATGTCGCGTCTGGGCGAAAGGGGGATATACCTGATCACCGGCGACACAGGCGCCGGCAAAACAACCATTTTCGATGCGATAACCTTTGCGCTTTACGGCGAGCCGAGCGGCGACATAAGGGAGGTGGAGGGGCTGCGTTCCAAGTACGCTTCCGAAGATACGCCGACCGACGTGGAGCTGACCTTTTCAAACGGCGGCAAAGTGTATAAGATAAGGCGTAACCCCGCATATATGCGCCCGTCAAAGCGCGGAGGGGGACTCACGGAGCGCAAGGCCGAAGCCGTTCTGACCCTGCCGGACGGTTCCGTGATCGCCCGCCGCTCCGAGGTGGATTCGAAGATATGCGAAATTCTGGGCGTAAACCGCGGCCAGTTCATGCAGATAGCCATGATAGCGCAGGGCGACTTTCTGCGCCTTCTGAACGCGGACACGGAGGAGAGACAGAAGATATTCCGCGACATATTCAAAACGTCGCCGTTCAGGGCGCTGCAGGACGAACTGCGAGCCCGGGCTTCCGAAGCCGCGCGCGACTGCGAAGGCGCCCGCGCGCGGCTTGCCGACAGGATATCTTCCGTCGAATGCGCTTCGGACGAAGAGACGGCAAAAGCTGCCGAACTGTCCGAAGCCGCGCGTCAAAGCGCGGGGCAGGCCGCCGCGGCCGAACAGGCTCTGAAGTTTGCGGATCGGCTGATATGCGCCGACCGCGAACGGCTCAAGCGGCTTGAGGAGCAAAAGGCGGGGCTGGAGCGCGCCCGTGCGGAGGCCGAAGCAAGGGCTGCGGTCGCCCGCGAGAGCCAAAAGGCCCGCGCCCGTCTGGCCGAAGCGGTCAGGGAAAGGGAGCTCGCCGCCGCGGGAGCCGAAGAAGCAAAGGCGGACCTTGCCGCGCTCTCGTCGCGCGCGGAAGAGGCCGAAGGCTTTCTGCGCACGGCGGCGCAGTACGAACAGCTCATACCCCGCTATGCCGCGCTGGATCAGGCGCGCGCGGCTCTCGCCGAAGCGGAGAGGGAGGAGGGCGCCCTTTCAAAAGCTCTTTCGCGCGACAGGGAGGAGAGCGCCGCCCTTTCCGCCCGTCTGGAAAGGGACAAACAAAAATTCAGGCAGCTCGAAGGCGCGCCAGCCCGTCTGGAAAAGGCCGCCGCGCGGGCTGAAGAAATTGCCGCCGGACTGCGTTCGCTCAAGGATATTGCCGCGCGCATATCCGCGCTTGAAGAGCTGTGCGACGAGCTCTCGTCCGCGCAGAAGGAGTATGCCCTTTGCGAAAGCCGTGCCATGTCGGCGCGCGCGGAGTACGAAAATTGTTACGACTGGTTTTTAAAAAATCAGGCCGGCATGCTTGCCGCCGGGCTCGAACCCGGTTCGCCCTGCCCCGTCTGCGGCTCGCTTTCGCACCCTTCGCCGGCGCATATGGCGGGGGAAAGCGTAACCGAAGCACGGCTCGGCGAGCTGAAGGAGCGCAGCGAAAAGCTTGCAGACCTGCGCGAGCGCGCAAGCCGGCGGGCGGGCGAGCTGAATGCCGGGTGTGATTCCGCCCGGACGGAGCTTGCGGCCAAGGCGAAAGAGCTGGGCATATCGGCGGGCGAACTTTCGCCCGGCGCTGTGAGCGCGCTGGTTTCGGCGGCGGAGGAACAGGACCGCGCCGTGCGCGCGGAGATGCGCGAGTGCGCCGCGCAGATCGACGAGTGCAAGAGGGCAGATACGGACATATCCTCCGGCGAACGCCGACTTGCCGCCCTTAACGCGTCGGTTTCGGAAAGAGCCGCGGCGCTTTCTGCCGCGTCCGAGCGCGCAAAATCTGCCCGCGCAAACGCGGCTTCGCTGTCCGACGGACTGCCCTTTGGCGAGCTTTCGCTGCTCATGCGCGGCATAGACGAGCTCAAGCGGCGCAAGAGCGAGCACGACAGTGCCTTTTCGGCCGCGCGCGAGCGCGCCGACGCGCTCGCGTTGAAGCTCGGCAGGCTCGACGGCGAGATACGCAGTCTGCAGAGCCGCATCGCGGAGTCTCCCGCCGACGACGGCGAGAGCGAAAAGGCAAGGACGGCGGCGGAGAGCGCCCTGGCGCAGACCGAAGCCGGCATGCGCGACATTGCCGCCCGTATTAAAATTAATGTCCGCGCGCGCGAAGAGACGGAGCGCTGCCTCGCCGCGCTGGACGAAGCGGAGAGCGCATATCTTATCGCTCGCTCGCTTTCCAACACGGCAAACGGCAACGTGCCCGGCCGCGAAAAGATAATGCTTGAAACATATGTGCAGACCTTTTACTTCGACCGCGTGGTGGCAAAGGCAAACTTGCGCCTTTTGAAGATGAGCGGCGGCCAGTACGAGCTGATGCGCCGCCGCAGCGCCGGCAACCTGCGCAGCCAGAGCGGGCTGGAGCTGGAAGTTCTGGACCATTACAACGGCTCGGTGCGCAGCGTAAAGTCCCTTTCGGGCGGCGAATCCTTCATGGCCTCGCTTTCGCTCGCGCTCGGATTGTCGGACGTGGTTCAGGCCGCCGCCGGCGGCATACGGCTGGACACCATGTTCGTGGACGAAGGGTTCGGCTCGCTGGACGAGCGCTCGCTCGAACAGGCGATAAACTGTCTTATGTCCCTTGCCGAAGGCAACAGACTCGTGGGCATAATCTCGCACGTGTCCGAACTCAAGGAGCGCATAGACAAACAGATAGTCGTCACGAAGCGCCGCTCGGGCGGAAGCACGGCAAAAATTCCGGACTGAAAAAAGTCTGCCCCGGCCGCGGTATTCACGCTTCGTGCATAAACTTGTGGCGCGCCCGCAATGCCTGTTGCGGGCGCGCATCATTTTGTTGATAACTGCGCAAAAAACGTCTTTCGCGCCGCGTTCATGGTCGGTTATGCACAAAAACTTATCAACAGCCGCGGCTGTTCAAAGCATAAAAAATGTATGTTTGCGAAAAAGTTATCAACAATTGAGCGAAAATTATACAAAATTCGTACAAATTCCGCCTTTTAGGCGCTGTTTTTGTAAAGGGATGTATAAAGTTATCAACAATTGCATAAAATCGTCCCTTAACTCGGCCGCTCCGTGCGCTTGCGTTTTGCAGATTTGCGGCTCGCCGTGATGCGCCGCGCTCCTTGGTTCGGCAACGGCGCTCTCTCCGCGCGGCCGCGCCGGCAGGCTGCGCCCGGCCGCGCGCGCAGACAGTCCCCGACGGGTAAAAATCCTCTGCGGCAAATTAATTTGATGTCGGCAGGCTTATTTAATGTTTTCAGGCTTATTTGATAGTTGCCGATTTGCCTGAAGGCCGCAAATTTATTTAATGTCGGAAGATACGGCCGGCGGGCGGCCGAAGGGACGCGTGCCGCCCGCCGCGGTCGAAGGTTGGTGCATGCTCCGCGGCGGCAAGGAGGGGGCACTCGCGCCGTCCGCGCGGGGGACGGACGCGCGCCGCGGGCGGGGATGAATGTTAACATTTAACATTGCGCACATCGTGCGGGCGGCGGCGGGTGCGACGCCCGCACGACAAGTTTGCCAAATAGTTAAAAAATCTAATTGCAACGGCTATCCGATAGTTTTTTAGCGATAAAAAAGTAACGATATAAATTTTGTTTTTTACCTTTAATTTACTTTACTTTTACAGAATTATGTGTTATCCTTGAGAAAAATTTTGTTTTGTTGTAACATTTTGTTTTAGTTTTTAACAACATTACATTTTGTTTACGAAAGCTGCAAACAAAATGTCGGCGTGCAGGGTCAAAAAAGCGCAGCAGAGGGATATCCCTCTATCCGTTGCCGCAGGCAACGGATAACAAAGGCTACCGGCCCTTTGGCGGGTCTCCGCCGCAATGCCGACGTGCGTCAAAGCCGCCGGACGCGTTTTCCGCGCAGGCGGCGCGCAAAAGCAAAATCAATTGAGGGTGCGCACACACCCGGGCAATATTTATTTTATATGTTAGGGAGAAAACATAGAATGAAGAAGAGGAAGTTTTTATCCGCAGCGTTGTCAGTCATTCTTTCGCTGTCAATGTGTCTGTCGGCATGCGCCACCCCGAGCGACGATGACGACGACATCAACGAAGATCAGGGCACGCACCAGCCGCCTCCCGGCGGCGAAGAACCCGGCGGCGAAGAACCCGGCGGCGAAGAACCCGGCGGCGAAGAACCCGGCGGTGAAGAACCCGGCGGCGAAGAACCCGGCGACGTGCACGTCCACGATTATGTGTGGCACCATACCGCCCAGAAGCACTGGCAGGAGTGCCTCGGCTGCGACGATGTAACGGCCGAGCAGGACCACGCATGGAGCGCGTGGACCACGATAAAAGACCCCACCTGCACCGAGGAGGGCATCCGCACGAGGGAGTGCACCCTCTGCGGCTATGAAGCAGAGGAAAGCATATCCGTTCTCGCCCACAGCTGGGCGGACGAATACGAGTCGGACGCAAACGGCCACTGGCATCAGTGCAAAAACTGCACGGCAACTTCGACCGTCGAATCGCATGACTACGGCGCATGGACGGTAACCGAGGAGGCCACTTTGACCTCGCCCGGCACCCGTCAGCGCACCTGCAAAGAGTGCGGCTATGTGCAGGAGGAGACCATCCCTCAGCACGACCTGTCCGACGCTTGGGAATACGACGCGACAAGCCACTGGCATCCCTGCGCCGAGCCCGGCTGCGACGAAACTTCCGAGCCCGAAGCGCATACCTGGGACAATGCGGAAGTTACAAAACAGCCCACCTGCACGGAGCAAGGCGAAAAGACCTATACCTGCAAGTGCGGTGCGACCAAAACCGAAAGCATCCCCGCAGCCAACCACGTATGGGGCGAGGAGTATGAATCCGACGCAACCGGCCACTGGCATCAGTGCAAAAACTGCACGGCAACTTCGACCGTCGAATCGCACAAATACGGCGCATGGACGGTAACCGAGGAGGCCACTTTGACCTCGCCCGGCACCCGTCAGCACACCTGCGAAGTCTGCGGCTATGTGCAAAAGGAGACCATCCCTCAGCACGACCTGTCCGACGCTTGGGAATACGACGCGACAAGCCACTGGCATCCCTGCGCCGAGCCCGGCTGCGACGAAACTTCCACACCCGCACCGCATAACGGCGAATGGCAGGTCGTCAAACCCGCCACCTGCACTGAGGCCGGCACAGAAAAGTACACCTGCGAATGCGGTTACACGCAGGAGAGATCCGTTCCCGCCACCAACCACGTATGGGGCGAAGAGTATAAATCCGACGCAAACGGCCACTGGCACGTGTGCACGGCCGAAGGCTGCGGCGCAACCTCTGCCGTGGAGAGCCACAACTGGGGCAAATGGCAAGTCGTCAATCCTGCCACCGAAACGGAGCAGGGCCTTCGCAAGCGCTCCTGCACGCTCTGCGGTTACGAGGTCACGGAGAGCATCCCCGTCCTCGGACATACGCATGATATAGATGAAACGAAATGGGCTTCGGACGCGGGCTATCACTGGCACGCATGTTCGGGTTGCGATGAAAGAGTGAACGAAGCCGTCCACTACTGGGACGAAGGCGCAGTCACCAAGCAGCCCACCTGCACCGAAGAGGGCGTAATGACCTATAAGTGCACCGTCTGCGGCTATGAAAAAACAGAAGCTATCGAAAAAATTGCCCACGACTATGCCGAAGTCTGGTCCAATGACGAGACCAGCCACTGGCACGAGTGCACCGTCTGCGGCGATAAGGCCGACCTTTCGGCCCATGCATGGGGCAGCGGCGCAGTGACCAAACCCGCGACCTGCACCGAGGCCGGCGAAAAGACCTACACCTGCGAGTGCGGCGCGACCAAGACGGAAGCAATAGCGGCCTCCGGCCACAAATATGCGACCGTCTGGTCCAAGGACGAAACCAACCACTGGTACGAATGCACCGTGTGCGGCGACAGGAAAGACCAAACCGCCCACGACTGGAACGAAGGCGTAGTGACCAAGCAGCCCACCTGCACCGAAGAGGGCGTAAAGACCTACACCTGCTCGGTATGCGGACAGACAAAGACCGAAGTCATAGAAGCGCAAGGTCACGACTATGCCGAAGTCTGGTCCAAGGACGAAACAAATCACTGGCACGAGTGCACCGTCTGCCATGCCAAGACCGACATTGCAGGCCACGCATGGGGCAGCGGCGTAGTGACCAAGCCCGCGACCTGCACCGAGGACGGCGAAAAGACCTACACCTGCGAGTGCGGCGCGAAAAGGACGGAAGCAATAGCGGCCTCCGGCCACAAATATGCGACCGAGTGGTCCAAGGACGAAACCAACCACTGGCACGAATGCACCGTGTGCGGCGACAAGAAAGACCAAGCCGCCCACGAGTGGGACGAAGGCGAAGTCACCAAGCAGCCCACATGCACCGAGGACGGCGTAGAGACCTACACCTGCGAGTGCGGCGCGAAAAGGACGGAAGCAATAGCGGCCTCCGGCCACACCCCCGAAACGGCGTGGACTACGGACGACACCGCCCACTGGCACGTATGCTCGGTCTGCGGCGCGATAGATGAAGACAGCAAGTCGGCTCATACATACGGCGAATGGGTAACCGAAGAGGAGCCCACCGCAACCGATGAAGGCTTAAAGGTTCAGACCTGCTCGGTCTGCGGCCACCGCCACGAAGAGACCATACCCGCCACGGGCCAGCCCGAACACACTCACAGCTGGGCAACCGGGTGGTCGAGCGATGCGACCAACCACTGGCACGCCTGCACGGTGGACGGCTGCGCCGAAAAGAGCGATATCGCTGCTCACGACGCGGGCAGCTGGGTGACTGTCACCGAGGCCCAGATCGGCAAGGACGGCCTTTCGGAGCTTCAGTGCACCGTCTGCCATTACGTGCTTGACAGCAAGGTCATCCCCGCTCTGCCCGTCGAACCCGTAGAGGGCGCGGTGCAGATAACCCTCGCCGCGGGCGACCTCGAAAGCGCCTACGCAGAGTGGAACGAGCTTGAAGGCGCCGACTGGTACAACGTATATTATCAGAAGTCGGGCGCAACCGACTGGACGCAGCTCGATCAGCCCCTCGTCCGCAAATACAGCGGCGAAAGCGGCAACTACTTCAGGGCCGACGCCATCGGTCTTTCCGCGGGTCAGTACCTCATAAAGGTGGCCGCCGTCGACGAGACGGGCGCAGAGATCGCGTCTTCCGCTTCCACAACGGCCGCGCTCACCGTAAAGGCTCACGAACGCTACGGCTACGCCTTCGTCAACGGCACCTCTTCGGGCGCATACAACGAGGACGGCACGCTTAAAGCCAATGCTGTAGTACTGTACATAACGCCTGCCAACAAGGACAGCATTTCTCTCGAAGTAACGGGAGCAACAAGCAATCCCTGCGTAGGTTTGCAGAACATAATAAACGGCTTCAAAAAGGGCAAAGACAACCGCCCGCTGTGCGTGCGCTTTGTTGGCAACATAACCGACTTTGCTGTCATGGATAAGGGCGACATAGTCATCGACGGCTGTTCGAACGGCATAACTTTTGAAGGTATAGGCAAGGACGCCACCGCCAACGGCTGGGGTCTGCGCATAAAGAATTCCTCCAACGTCGAAGTGAGAAACCTCGGCTTCATGAACTGCGACAGCGGCGAGGGCGACAACATCGGTCTCCAGCAGAACAACGACCACGTCTGGGTGCACAACTGCGACCTCTTCTACGGCCACGCCGGTTCGGACGCCGACCAGGTAAAGGGCGACGGCGCTCTCGACACAAAGACGTCTACCTACGTAACCCACTCGTACAACCACTTCTGGGACAGCGGCAAGAGCAACCTTCAGGGCATGAAGAGCGAGGAGACGTCCAATTACATCACCTATCACCACAACTGGTACGACCATTCCGACTCCCGTCATCCCAGAATACGTACCTGCACGGTGCATATCTTCAACAACTATTTCGACGGCAACGCCAAGTACGGCGTGGGCGTGACCATGGGCGCGAGCGCGTTTGTGGAAAACAACTACTTCCGCTCCGAAGCCGACCAGAAGCCCATGATGTCCTCCATGCAGGGCACCGACATTGCCGGCGGCGAAGGCACCTTCTCAGGCGAGGACGGCGGCATAATCAAGTCCTACGGCAACATGTTTGCCGGCAGCGGCACGGTCCATCTCGTCACATGGCAGCAAAACAACACCGAATTTGACGTGTACGAAGCTACCTCGCGCGACGAGCAGGTCCCTTCCTCCGTCAAGACCAAGCAGGGCGGCACCACCTACAACAACTTCGACACGGCTTCCGACTTCTACGAATACGAAGTGGACACCGCCGAAGTGGCCAAGGCCAAGGTAGAGCAGTATGCCGGCCGCGTTCAGGGCGGCGACTTCAAGTGGGATTTCGACGACGCCACCGAAGACGGCAACTACGCCGTTATCCCCGAGCTTAAGCAAGCCATCACCAATTACGAAAGTTCGCTTCTCGAAGTCCGCGGCGCGGGCGCGTCGGTCGTCAATCCCGGCGGCGGCGACGAACCAGGCGGCGGCGAGCAGGGCGGCGAAGACCAGCCCGGCGGCGGTTCGATAGTTGAGGGCTCCACTCTCATCACGTTCGAAATGGGCGGAGCCTACAGCAATACCGTCGTCAGCGGCGTTACCATAACGGGCAATCCCTCCGACAGCAAGGGGTCGATGAACGTAGGCGGCACTACTTACAACGTTTGCCTCAAGATGGAGAGCAGCACCAAAATATCGTTTACCCCGGGCGAGGATATGACGATGACGCTCTATCTCGACGCTCCCGGAAAATCGATAACAATCAACGGCGAAAAGATGACCGTCGGCTCTGACGGCACCGTTACGGTCGAACTCGCTGCGGGCACTGCCTACACCATAACCAAGGGCGATTCGATGAACTTGTATGCAATAGTTCTTTCGCCCCTCGGCGGCGACACGCCCGGACCCGACACGCACGAGCACGTGTGGGCGGAGGAGTGGTCGCACAATTCCCTCACCCACTGGCACGCGTGCACGGTGAACGGCTGCACCGCAAAGGGCGCTGAAGCCGAACACACCTATTCAAACGGCAAGTGCATGGAATGCGGCTACGAGCAGCCTTCGCAGACGGTAGCCGTCACGGGCGTAACGCTCAACCGCACTTCCGCAACCCTGACTGTCGGCGACAGCATAACGCTCACGGCAACCGTCGCTCCCGACAACGCAACCGAAAAATCCGTTTCGTGGCAGTCGGGCAACTCCGCCGTGGCAAGCGTGGATCAGAGCGGCAAAGTCACCGCCCTCAAGGCGGGCACCGCCGTCATCACCGTAACCACGCTCGACGGCTCCAAAACGGCCTCCTGCACAGTCACGGTAAACGATAAGACCCAGCCCGGCGACGATCCCGTTGCCAACGAACTTGTATTCGATTACGATTACTTTATAGCCAACTGCGGCGCCGCCGAAAGCACAAAGACGACGCAGGAGGTAGTTGTGGGCATATACACCGTAGCCGCGGGAGTTTATTATCAGAACTCCGTGTCCGGCATGACGGGCAAGGTCATCAACACCCAGGGTGCGGATAATGCCTTCACGTTTACCGTAACAGGCGACACAAACGCCGTTTATGCAGTTGTAAAGGGCGCCAGCAGCGACAACACCGTTCTTAAATCGGTCGTCTTAAAGCGTGTCGATCCCGCCTCGGGCGAAGTGCTTCAGACCATAACGATAAGCGAAGATCTTGCCAGCGGCGCCACCGTCACCATCAACCAGAAGGATCTGCCCGCGGGTACCTGGATACTCGACGCCGAGAAGTCTGTGCGCGTTGCACAGCTCAAGGTGACGGAATACACCGCTCCCCACGAGTGCACTCTTACGCCCGTTGCCGAGAGAAAGGAACCTACCTGCACCGAAGCGGGCAACATTGCATACTGGCAGTGCACCGATCCCGATTGCGGCAAGTATTATTCCGACGCCGAAGGCAAAACGCAGATAACGCTTGAAGGCACCGTCATCCCCGCAAAGGGCCACGCAAAGAGCGCGGCATGGTCGTATGACGGGACGGGCCACTGGCACGCATGCCTGAACGACGGCTGCGCCGAAAAGCTTGAGTTTGCCGCCCACGATACCGCCGGCGCAAACGGCACCTGCTCGGTCTGCGGCTATAAGGAAGGCCACGCGCATTCCGCCCGCAAGGTCGCAATAGAGGGCGCATGTCAGGGCGCTGTACTCACGGAGTACTACCTGTGCGACGGCTGCGGCGCAATGTTCAGGGACGAGGCCTGCACGCAGGCGCTGTCCGCCGACGACGTGGCCGCGATGAGCGCGCATACGATCGAACATCACGCGGCGGTTGTGCCCGGCTGCACGCAGCCCGGCAACAAGGAATACTGGCATTGCACCGCGTGCGATAATTACTATTCCGACTCGGCCGCTCAAAACCAGACGAGTTTAGTAGATCTGGAGATAGCTGCAAACGGCCACACGTTCGCAAATTACGTGTCCACGGCGACCGAACATTACAAAACCTGTTCTGTCTGCGGCGCCGTAGACGAGTCCACAAGGGGTGCTCATACCTTCGTGGACGCGGGCGGCAACAAGCAGGAATGCTCCGTCTGCCACTACGAAATAGACCTCGCCGCCATTCAGAACATCGATTCCTACGGCGCGTACAACGAGAGCATGTACGTCGTCCTCAAGACGGATAATGCCGCCGGCATCACCGCATCGTACAACGTTTCGGGCGACGCAACTTCCTATTCCGTTCCTCAGGAACAGATAAGGGTGGTTGACGGCAAAGTCAGGATAGACGTGGTCGGCGTATCTGCAGGCACTTACGACATGAGCATAGGTCTCGGTTCCGTCACCGTGCCCGTCGAAGGCATTCAGGTGGAAGCTTACGACCGCACCGGCTACGCCCACTTCGGCTACGACAAGGGCATAGGCGCGTACGACAACGACGGCACGCTCAAGGACGGCGCGCTCGTCATCTACCTCACCGACGAGAACAAGAACGACATAACAAATTCCGCCTACGTATATGACGAAGCGACCAACAGCTACGCTAAAGTTTCCGCGGCGGATATGCAGAAGTATTTCCACCCGAGCGGAACTTCCTACAGCATAGGTTACTTCCTCAACAACCGCAACTACACCACGGGTGCAGGCAGACTGGGCGGCGGCATAGACAATTACGGCTTAAAGGCCGCCTGCGACGACTACGGCTCGGTTGCCATAAGGGTAATCGGCAGCGTAAATGCCGAGGACGCCTCCGACGGCGCAGTCAGCCTTATCGACGGTCTCACCGCATACGATTCCACCGCCAATGCCGGCTCCGTAGGCGACAACGGCCGCATGGCCCGCATAGTAAACGCCTACAACCTCACCATCGAAGGCATAGGCGAGGATGCGGAGATCTACGGCTGGGGCGTGCACTTCATCGCCAACGACAAGGGCGTGGGCATGGACGGCACCGCATGGGGCGAAAGCTTCGAAGTGCGCAACGTCACCTTCGACCACTACCCCGAAGACGCCATAGGCATGGAGGGCGTGCAGGAAGGTTCTGTGATAACCGTTCCCGTTCAGCGCTGCTGGATACACAACAACGTGTTCATGCCCGGCTATGCAAGCAATCCCGCAGAGAGCGACAAGGCCGAAGGCGACGGCTCGTGCGACTTCAAGCGCGGCTATTACCTCACTTTCGACTACAACTATCTGTACGGCTGCCACAAGACCAACCTTGTAGGTTCGTCCGACAGTTCGCTGCAGTACAACCTCACCTACCACCACAACTGGTGGCACAACTGCGGTTCGCGTATCCCTCTCACCAGACAGGCGAACGTGCACTTCTACAACAACTACGTCTCCGTCGACGCAAATTACGACGGCGAGATAAGCTACGTAATGAGCCCCAGAGCAAACTGCTACATCTTTGCCGAGGGCAACTACTTCGACGGCTGCAAGAACATAATCAGCGGCAGCGGCGGCACGGTCAAGTTCTATAACAACACCTTCTACGCCTGCTACGACGATATCCCTTCGCAGACGGCAACGCGCGATGAAAAGGTGTCCTCCAACTGCGCGTACAACGGAGTAAGCTACAGCTCGTTCGAAACGAACAGCTCGCTCTTCTACGACGCGGAAGGCCTGCTCGCCACCGACAGCGCAACCGCCCGCAAGGTGGTAATGGAGAACGCCGGCGTCAACGGCTTCGGCTACGAAACGGCGCCCGGCATGAACGAGATCAATCCCCAGAGCGCGCTCAGCATTCCCGAAGGCGGCCTGACCATCGACCTTTCGCAGGTGGGCAAGTCGTCCAACGTGCAGTACGTAAACGGCGTGGCCTTCACCAACATCACGGGCACGTCCTCCGGCACGGTAAAGGGCAAGGGCCAGCTGGCCACCTTCACCATCTCCGGCGGCGCGGTAGTCACCATCTCCTGCAGCGGCAGCGGCGCGGCGGCCGGCGAACTCATCGGCGCTGACGGCACGCTCTATGCGGGCAAGATAAACGGCACCGTAACCGTAGAGCTCGGTTCGGGCACGTACGTACTCGCTTCGGGCATCAAGGATAAGGAACTCACCATAAGCTCCATCAGCTTCGAAGACACGGGCGCGTCCTCGTAGATACGCATCGACGCGGCGATAGCGGCCATAAACGCCATCCCCGGCACGGTTACGCTGGACGATGCGGAAGCCGTCAGCGCGGCAAGGTTTGCCTACGACGCCCTGCGCGAGGACGAAGCGGCGCAGCTCGACGGCTCGCTCGTTGACAAGCTCGAAGCCGCCGAAGTTACGCTCGGCAATCTGCAGGTGGCAAACGTCATCGCACTCATCGATGCAATCGGCACCGTCACCGCGGACAGCTACGACGCCATAAACGCCGCACGCTCGGCATACAACTCGCTGCCAGCAGAACTGCAGAGCAGAATAACCAACTATGCCGATCTCACCAAGGCCGAAGCCGCCTTCGAATCCTTCGAGGTGACCAACGTCGTCAACATGATAGACGTGCTTGACGCGACCGATAAGATCGACGTGAAGAACGAAGCGGCCGTTCAGCAGGCATACGACGCCTACAGCGCGGCATACGACGCCTACAGGCTGCTCGACAGCAACCAGCAGAGCGAGGTGGACGGAGCATATTACGACAAGGTCGTAAACGGCACGGAATATCTGGCCGACGTGCTCGCGGTGTACGACTTCAAGGTGACGCTCGCAAACGTTTCCGTCGATTCCGACATGACCGAACTCAACACGGTCATCGCCGCCTACGGCAAGCTCAACGCGTCCGTCGCGGCACAGGTGCTCACCGACGAAGAGCAGGCCACGTATCAGTCCATAGTCGGAAAGTATGAGGAGGAGGCCGCAAAGTCCGTAACGATCAGCTTCACCGAGGGCGCGGATAACTACTATGCCAACGTGCCCACGGTCACGGTCGGCTCCGAAATATCCTACAAATCGGGCGCTGCGCGCGTGATAGACGGCGTGACTTACGACGGCATAAAGGTAAATACCGCGCTCAGGATAACCTTCACCATCGCCGCGGACATGGACATAACCATATACTTCGGCGAAGGCCAGAAAGGCTCCGTCTACATCGACGCGGGCTCCTCGCGGACCGAGACGAACAGCTACAATCTGGGCAACGGTCAGGTGGTCACCACCCTCAAGGCGGGCACCTACACGATAAGCAAGCACGATACGGAAACTACCATGTTCCTCATTCAGCTTTCGCCGGCCGTCTGATTAAATCTGTTTAATATAGAGCGGTAAAACTTTATATTGCATAAAACGGCTTCGGCGCGGGCATGTGCCCGCGCCGAAGTCTGTTTGTCTGGTCAACGTATAGTTTTGCGTAAGGGCAATAAAATTGCGGGGCGGATTGCCCGCCCCGCGGTTTTATTGCCCTTTCAGCTCTCTATAAGGGGGTGATCTATGCGTATTTCCGCCTCCGCGCCGTGGTCGCGCATATATTGCTCCGCCGCCCGTTTCGCCTCCTCGTCGGTCATGTCCTGTCCGAAAGGTATAACCATGTCGAAGTACGCCTTTGCGCCCTGCGCGCTGCTCTCCACCTGCAGGTCGTGTATGGTCGCATCCGGGTGGACGCTTCTGGCCGCCTGTTCGGCCAGCTCGCGCATCTCGCCGCACTTGCAGTCCGAACATACCGGGTCCATGTGAATCACGGCTTCTATGCCGAACTTGTCGCCTATTTCGCGCTCGATGTGGTCTATCATGGAATGAATGGTCACAAGGTTGCTGTCCGCCGGCACCTCCACATGAAAGCTGACTATCGCCCTGCCCGCGCCGTAGTCGTGATACACAAGGTCGTGCACGCCTAAAATATATTCATGCTCGCAGGCGAGATTGTCTATCTCCTCCGCAAGTTCGCGGCTCATGGGTTTGCCCAGCAGCGGCGCCTGCGTCTCCTTCAGCGCGTCCGCGCCCGTCTTCAGAATGAACAGCGCCACCAGCAGTCCGGCCGCGCCGTCTATGGGGAAGGATGTGTACTGCGCGCACACCGTGGCGGCAAGCACCACCGCGGTGGCCGCCACGTCCGAAAGAGAATCGGCGGCCGCCGCCGCTATCGAGGGCGAATTTATTTTTTTTGCTATTTTGCGGTTGAACAGGAACATCCACAGCTTTACGGCTATCGAAGCCGAAAGTATGCCCGCGGCCAGCCACGAAAAGACCGTGGCGGAAGGCTCTATTATCTTTTCAACGGATGTGCGCCCCAGCTCTATCGCCATAAAAATTATGATTATGGAAACTATCAGCCCGGCAACGTACTCTATCCTGCCGTGGCCGAAGGGATGTTCCTTGTCCGGCTTTTTTTCCGCCAGACGGAACCCCGCCAGCGTGATCACGGAGGAGCCCGCGTCCGAAAGGTTATTGAGCGCGTCGCCCACTATGGCCACGGAGCCCGATATGATGCCCGCCGCCAGCTTGCCCGCCACCAGCAGAACGTTGAGTATAATTCCCGTGATGCCCGAAAGTTTTCCGCACGCCGCGCGCACGGCGGGGTCGTCGCCGCCGCCTTCGGGCACAAAAATTTTTAAAAGCAGTCCGCCCATAAAAGTCTCCTTGACGTCTTCAGCATATTCTATCACCGCGCCGCATATATGTAAAGCGATTTCTGCCCGCCGCTTTCCGGCGCGCAGGCAAAAAATTTCCCGTCCCCGTTGCATAACGCGCGCGTTTGTGGTACAATGCAGTCAGGGGGTCAGACCATGATACTCAAAATAAGCGTAAACAACTTTCTGGTGTTCGGCGGTGAGGCTGCTCTTTCGCTCGCCGCCGACATGCGCATCAAAAAATTTTATTCCAACGTGCATTCGCAGGGCCCGTTCAACATACTCAAAAGCGCGTGCGTCTACGGCGCCAACAACGTGGGCAAAACGTGCATGCTCAAGGCCATAGCCACCATCAAGGCCGTGCTGTCGGACGTGGATTGCGACATGCCCGTAAACATCTTTTCCAAGAGCGGCGTTTGCACTCTGGGCGTTGAGTTCACCCACGGCGACGGCGCGTATTCCTATACTTTTTCTTACGACACCGCCGAGGAGGACGGGCACGAGCGCGGCTTTGTGTACGAACGGTTTGCCCGTCTCGAAGCAGACGGGCGCGGAAAGGTTTCCGAGCGCGAAATATTCGTGCGGGACGCGGCCGGCGGGCGGTGCGCTTTTGAAGGCGACGAGCAGCTTTCGCAGGCGCTTGGCATGCTTTCGTCAAGCAATATCCTTATATATACGCTCAACTGCAAAAAATTCCCCGCCGTGGCGAAGTGCAGGGACATACTCGTCGGCTTCGCGCGGTCGGTGGAGGTGGTGGATATGAACAACATCCCCATCGACAAGACGATCTCCGTGCTTAAAAATAATCTGGCCATACGCGAGCGGACGGTGGAGCTCATACGCCTTGCCGACCTCGACATCGACGACTACGTCTATTCGGAGGCGGCCGTGCGCCCTTCGGCCTTCCGCCCGCAGGAGAGCGTGCTGATAAATTCCGACAGCGCGGAGGACATGTACCGCCTGATGTCCGTCCACCGCGGCCGTGCGGTCAGGAGCCTTACTTTCGATTCCACGGGCACCAAAAAGATGGTGGCCATAGCAAGCTATATAATCGAAGCCCTCACCGAGGGCAAGATACTCGTTGTGGACGAAATGGATTCCAGCCTGCACTTCAAGCTCACGCGCGCAATAGTGTCGCTCTTCAACAACGAGCTCAATTGCTCCGCGCAGCTCGTCTTCACCGTGCACGACGTCACCCTGCTCGACTGCCGCCGCCTGTTCCGCAGGGACCAGATATGGTTTGCTTCCAAGGAGGACGGCGAAGTCAGGTTCTATTCCCTCGCCTCGTTCGCGGAGCAAAGGGAGGGCGCGCGCGGCGATACCGACGTGATGGAAAGATACAGGTCGGGCGCGCTGGGCGCCCTGCCCGAACCCGACCTCATCGCCGTTCTGCTCGGGAGGGAGGAAGATGACGAGGAGGCCTAAACGCATAACCATTATATGCGAAGGCTACGAGGAATTCGACTACCTGATGGCCCTTCTCCGTCTGGGGCTGTGGGACGGGCAGTATTCCGTGCGCATAAAAAACGCCAAGTCGCTCACCAATATCCCGCCCGTATATCAGAACGAGTTCCAGAACGACAATTCCGACCTCATCGTCGCCTTCTGCGATACCGAAATGCCGCCCTACGAGCAGTTCAGGCTGGTCTGCAGCAAAATAGACCGCTTTCACGATAAAAAGGTGTCGCGCCACATAGTGTATTTTTCCAATCCCTGCACCATGCAGGTGCAGCTTTCGCACTTCGGCAAAGTTTCGCTGGAAACCAATTCCAAGCACCGCAACGCGCCGCTCATACGCGAACTGACGGGCGTGGACAATTACCGCGCGCGCGACGAGCAGCGCAGGCTGATAAACAAACAGCTCACGGCCGAAAATTATTACGAGATGAAAAACCGGCTCGAACACATGAGCCGCGACTTCAAGGTGCGCCCCTCCACAAATTTCATAACGCTTTTAAATTATCTTGAAAATCCCGACCCTTCGTGGGTGGACAGGATAGCCAAAAAGCTTTAGATCCGCCCTTTCGCCCGCGCCTTGCCGCCGTTGCGGCGCAGCGCCGCAGCTTTTTCTGGGTCGCGCAGCGACGGCGCGGGGCAAAGAGGTGCGGCGCTGCATGCGGCCTCATCCCGCGCGCAAAATGCGCGCGGGATGAGGCCGCATTTATGATATGTTCACATATTCATGCGTGAATATATGTGAATAAATGAATAGATTATAAATGTGGTATATTATACAATATGTTGTAAAAATTGCCGCAAATTTACAAAATTTACATTCAGAGTCGCTCAAAAACATTGACATTGCCATTTCACGGGTGTAAAATAATTATAACGCAATGAAAAACGCGTGAATAAAACCGTATAAATGTAAAAAATCAGAGGGATATCCCTCTCTTCTTTGCCGCAGGCAAAGAAGAAAAAATCTTGTATACATGCGCGCTTAAAAAAGCGCGCCGCACCCGACGGAAAAATTTAGGCCGGCAAGACCGGCAAAGGAGAATGATGATGAAAAAATTTTTAACGGCGCTCTGTCTGTCCCTGACGGCCGCCGCTACCGCCGCGGCGGTTGCCGCCTGCGACGGCGACGGACAGGAACAGGCTCACACACACGACATGACTTACGTCACTGCCGTTGAAGCTACCTGCACGGAGGAAGGCAACACCGCCTACTACAAGTGCGACGGCTGCGGCAAGTACTACTCCGACCAGGAGGGCAAAAACGAAATAACTCTCTCGTCCACGGTGGTGGCTGCCAAGGGCCATACGCCCGAAACCGTTCCCGGCAAGGAAGCCACCTGCACGCAAGCAGGTCTCACTGAAGGCAAAAAGTGCTCGGTCTGCGGCGCGGTGATCGAGGCGCAGGAGGAGATAGCCGCCAAGGGTCACACTCCCGCTACCGCGGTGAAGGAAGACGAGGTCGCCGCCACGTGCACAAGCGAAGGCAGCTACGACGAAGTCGTCTATTGCTCGGTCTGCGGCGCGGAGATCAGCCGCGAGCATAAAACCGTCGGCAAAACAGCTCACGACCTTGAACCGGTTGCGGCTGTGCCCGCCACCTGCACGGCAAACGGCACGATAGCATATTATAAGTGCAAGGACTGCGGCGCTATGTTCTCCGACGAGGCCGGCGAAACCGCCATCACGGCCGAAGACGTAGTCGATCCCGCCAAGGGTCACACGCCCGAAACGATTCCCGGCAAGGAAGCCACCTGCAAGGAAACGGGTCTCACGCAGGGCGAAAAGTGCTCTGTCTGCGGCGAAATTCTCACTGCGCAGATAGTTATCCCCGTCAAGGCGCATACTCCCGAAACAATTCCCGGCAAGGCTGCCACCTGCACGGAAGACGGCCTTACGGACGGCGAAAAGTGCTCCGTCTGCGGCACCGTCCTCAAGGAAGGGCAGAAGATCCCCGCCCTCAAACACGATTACACCGACGTCACGCCCGAGTGGGAGTGGGAAGGCTATGAGTCCGCAACGGCTACGTTCGTCTGCACAAGGGAAAACTGTGGCCATCCCGAAGTTGTTGAGGCAACCGTCGAAAGCAAAGTGACCGTCGGAGCCACCTGCGAGAAGGAAGGCGAAAAAACTTACACCGCAACGGTCACGTTCGGCGATAAGCAGTACACCGACACAAAGGTAGAAAAGCTTGCAAAGGCCGCCCACACTCCCGCGGCCGCGGTAAAGGAAAACGAGGTTGCCGCCACGTGCACAAGCGAGGGCAGCTACGACGAAGTCGTCTACTGCTCGGCCTGTGGCGCGGAGATCAGCCGCGAGCATAAAACCGTCGGCAAAACTGCCCACGACCTTGAACTGATTGCGGCCAACCCCGCCACCTGCACAGCAAACGGCACGATAGCATATTATAAGTGCAAGTACTGCGGCGCGATGTTCTCCGACGAGACCGGCGAAACCGCCATCACGGCCGAAGATATAGTAGAGCCCGCCAAGGGACACACGTACGCGTCTGTTTCCGTAACTATCGCTCCCACGGCGGAAGCCGAAGGCTCGGCCAGCGTAACGTGCGCAAATTGCGATTATTCCGGGGAAATTGCCTTGCCCGCTCTCACCGATGAGAACGTTGAAAACGGTACATATCATTATTCTGTTTCTTATCGCTATGTCGGCAATAGTACCGTGGTATATTTCTATAAGGATAAGCAATATGAGCTTGCGGATAACAAATACGATGTGCCCGCGTTCGTTGTCGAAAGTACGGCAACTTCGGAAAGGATTCAGTCGCCGAACAGTATGATGATAGATGTTTCCTCGCTGCCTGCATCCGTAACGTTTAGCTCAAGATATCTTTCCGGTAATACATCAATGGATGCCGCAAGATATGGCGTATATATCAAAAATGCGGTTGCGGGAACTTATAAGCTCGCTTTGCCTGCCGACCTCGACCTGATAGTCACTCTTATCGGTTCGGACGGCACGGTGACAGATTTGATAACTACTGCCGGTCAGACCGAGGCCAAATTTGAGTTGGCTGAAGGCGTGCACTACATGCTCGTTCCGCACAGCGCTGTCACAAGGGTCAATACAACATTGACTATTGAAGAGAGCAAGGAGATAGTTATTTCTCCTTCGCAAACGGTCGAAATAGGTTCGTTCGGCGGCAGCGCAGGTTCGGGCTCGGACGTTCAAGGCGACGTTGTAACGGTTAAGGTTGCCGAGGATACGCCTGCCGGAACATACAAACTCAAGCTTTCGGGTTATGGCGGTATAACGAGAATGTACTTTACGTTTACCGTCAACGGTGTAGATTATAAGACGGCAATAGATATGGTGGGCGGTATGGGTGTATCCGTTACCGTAGAACTTAAGGGAGGGGACGAATTTACTATAACGAGTAATAATATTGAAGACGCCCCCAACCTCAAGCTTACCATGACTGCCGTATAATATTGCGGCGCAACATTATAAATAAAAGCGGCGTTTAAGGCATAGGTTAAACGTGTTGCTTTTCCCGCGCGGCGTTTCGCCGCGCGGGTTTTTTGTCGCCCGCGGCAAAAGTTTGCATAAGGGTATTGTAATGCCGGCAAATGCATGTTATAATATTGGCATGAAACTTTACGATGAATGCAGAGACTGCCTGTACAACAGTCAGATAAAAAAGGTGGAGACCATGCACCCCGGCGACGAGCGCCTTCAAAGCTTTAAGGAAGCCGTGCGCGCGCTGTGCGACGGCGCGCCCGAAAATTCGTGCGCGCCCCTTCTGATGCGCGGAATAGACGGCGTTCATCAGGGCATATTCGGGGGTATAATAGATTATTCGCAGCAAAAGCAGGCCTTCGACGGTGCTCTGCTCGCCCTTGAAGACGATATATACGCGCGCATATGCGCCGCCGAAGACCCAGTAAAGGAGGGCATAAGGTATGCAATGGCGGCAAATTATATCGACTATGCCCGCCTGTCGGACCTCGGCGAGGACAGCATAGGCGAGGTGCTTTGCGCCGCGGAGCGCTCCGCGGTCGATGAGGACGTGTACGCCCGCTTCGTTGCAAAACTTTCCGATGCCCGCACGCTTGTATATCTGCACGACAACTGCGGCGAGATAGTGCTCGACAAACTGCTCATCCGCGCCGTCAAGGCGGCGTATCCGCACATAAGGGTGATATCCGTGGTGCGCGGCGGGGACATAATAAACGACGTGACGCGCGCCGACGCGGAGCGGGTGGGGCTTTCAAAGTTTGCAGCCGTTATCGACAGCGGCGCCGCCATTCCCGGCACGTATCTGCCTGAGGTCAACTCGCTCACGCGCGCGTTCATAAACAACGCCGACGTGATAATTTCAAAGGGGCTGGGCAATCTCGAAACGCTCTACGGCCCGATAAGCGGCGCGTTCTACATGTTCATGTGCAAATGCGAACATATTGCCGCGCGCTTCGGCAGGCGGCAGTGGGAAACGGTGTTCACCGATTGAATTCGCGCGGTGCAATGTAGCCGCAATGTAAAGAGTTTGTGTTGTGTATTGACGGGCGGCGGGTGCCCGTGATAAAATTATGTAAAGTGTTATAAAACGGGGGAAAAGAATATGACCGATGGCGAAAAGTTCTCGCCCGAAGGGTATTCCGGCAGGGACGAGTCGGATATCCGCAGCGTTGTGGACGCCGTCACCGTGACGGGAGACGAGGAGGAGTATTCCTTCCGCGGCTTTGCCGCGCACTATTCCGACGGCGAAACGGCCGCCGCGGAGGAGCGCATGGGCTACGGCGACTTCCTGATAGAGGAATTTTCCGCGGAGACCAGCGCGCACAAAATAGCGCTCGCCACGCACATATCCGAGCGCACGATAAAATTCGTGCTGTCTGCCGTCTATCTCGTCGTGGGCGTGCTCAGCGTGTCCATCACAAGCTACATACAGGGGGTATTCCCGTACATAGTCGGCGGCGCGGCCGCCGTCTTCGGTCTCGGGCAGTTCATCGTCGCCGTCATTCAGCGCGAATATGTGCACACCCACTCCAACAAGACGGCCTCTTCGCTCGTGATGATGGCGCTCGGCGTGCTCATCATGGTGGAACATTCCGCCGCGTTCACCATCATTTCGGTGGCGTGGGGCTTTCTGGGGCTCATGGAGGGCGCGCACGCCTTCAACCACGCCTTCAGCCGCATAGCCCGTTCGGAGCGGTGCATATACTACCTCGGCAAAGGTATTATAGAGGTGATACTCGCCTTTTTGTTGCTGTACGAGCCCAGCGATCCCCATCACATCTATCTGCATATAATAGTTTTCGGCGTGCAGCTGATATTTGACGCGTTCACCACATTCCCTCCCTTAAAGGAGTATTTAAGCAGAAAATAATGAAAGTTTGCAATTTAGACTTGATGCGCCTTGCCGAGGCGACCGACGGGGAATTTGACCCCGCGGACTATACCGTCGAAGAGCTTGAAGAGCTTGCGGGCTTCATGTCCGAAGGCATGACGGTGGAGGAGCTCCGCCGCGCCTACTTTGAGTTTTACGACGACATAAAGGACAGAACGCTGCCGCACGGGCGGTGGAGCGACTGAACGGCGCATGTGTGCCGTTCGGCTTGCGGCGCACATTAAGGCCGCGGTCATAACGCGCTGTCCGCAGCGGCGCCCATAACGTTGCGCAACTCATGGTTTTAAATCCCGACAAAAAAACAAAACCACCGGTTCACTGGTGGTTTTGTTTTGCGGTGTGTTGTGCAATGTTATTCAACGGTCATGCCGTGTGGCCCTCGGCGCATGATCATGTTTGCAAGCTAAACCAACGCTTTCGCTCGGCAAGACACAATTGGTTGCGGTCGGCAAACTCGGCACGGCGAATTGCCGCGACTATATCATATGCGGGCTGTTTAAGGCCGCGGCAAAAGCGCACGGCGCTCACGCCGACGGCAAGTCGCGGGCGTCGCCGGCCGGAACTTGCGTTAAGCTTTTACATCACGACGATGTTGTTGTCCTCAAACAGCTTTTTGTATTCCTTGGGGAATTTGTCGTCGGTTATGAGCACGTTGATGTCCTCGATGTGGGCAAAGGTGTAGGAATTTATTTTGCCTATCTTGGAGCTGTCCAGCATCATGTACACGTGGCGCGCCTTTTTGAATACCTGTTTTAAAAGGTCGGCCTCTACCTGACTGTTGCAGCTGAACCCGTTTTCGGGCGTGAACGCCGTGGCGGACACAATGGCTATCTCAAAATTGGTCAGCGCAAAATATTCCCTCGCCGCGGGCGAAGCGGTGGAAAGGTTGTCCTTCATCAGCTGGCCGCCCACAACGGTTATGGCAATGTTTTTCTTCTGGGCAAGCTCCATTGCCACGGCAATGCCGTTGGTGAACACGTTGCAGTGTATGTCGGGCATCTCCTTGGAAAGGTACATCGCGGTGGTGCCGCCGTCAAGGAAGATGGACACGCCCTCGTCGATGAGGGTGGAGGCCTTCTGCGCGATAACTATCTTTGCGTCGGTGTTTATCGTCGTCTTTTTCGTGTAGGCCTCGCCCGAAACCTTCTGCACTTCCTTTACGGACATCGCGCCGCCGCGTATGCGGATTATGCGGCCGTCCTCTTCAAGCTGAAACAAGTCGCGCCTGAGCGTCATCTGCGACACGTTGGGGAAAACCTCCTCCAGCTGTTCAAGCGTCATCTTGCCGCGCTTGTCCAAAATGTCGGCTATCTCTTCTATGCGTTCTCTCTTCATGGTGGCCTCCTTTGTTAAATTTTTTCATATTTCATTTTTTATCGGCACTATTGTAATATATAATTTTACATAAGTCAAGGAAAATAATGTGCAATATGACATATATTGTGAAACGATTGTGAATAATTTTCAAAAACCTGTCTTTTCTCCGCTGCGGGTGCTGTTGCATAAAATTAATTGCGTTTTATTTTTTTATCGTGTATAATTGGGTCATGACACAGACAAAAAGGTTTAAGTTGCCGCCTGCCGCGCTCATAGCCATAAGCGTGTTTTCGGTCATCGCGGTCGGCACCGCGCTCCTATGCATACCGGCGGCGTCCAACTCCGGCCAAGTTGACTTTCTGGCGGCCTTCTTCACTGCCACCAGCGCAACGTGCGTAACGGGGCTTTCGGCGGTGGACACGGCCAGCCACTGGTCCTACTTCGGACAGGCGATAATCCTTGTGCTGATGCAGATAGGCGGACTGGGACTTATCACCATCCTGTCGGTATTCTTTCTGTATATGCAAAAGCGCGTCTCGCTTTCGCAGCGCAAGCTCGTCATGCAGTCGGCGGGATTCGTAAGTTTAGAAGGAATCAAAAAGCTCGTCAAATATATAATGATAGTGACGTTCGCCTGCGAGTTCGTCGGCTCGTTTTTAATGTGCTTTTCCTTTGTGCCCGTCATGGGCTGGGGAAGGGGCATATGGCAGTCGGTGTTTACGGGCGTCTCCGCCTTCTGCAACTGCGGCTACACCCTCACCGGCTGGTACGGGCAGGATTCGCTCAACGCGTACATCTCCGACCCCTTGGTGTGTCTCACCGTCTGCGCGCTGATAGTCATCGGCGGCATAGGTTTCTTCGTCTGGGGCGACGTCATCAAAAACGGCATACATTTAAAAAGGTATTCCTTCCACTCCAAGGTGGTGCTTACCACCACGGCCGCCCTCATAATTTCGGGCTGGGCGCTGTTCATGGTTTTCGAGTGGAACAACCCTGCCACGATAGCCGACAAGGACGTCGGCACAAAAATTCTGGCAACGCTGTTCATGTCCATATCGCCCAGAACGGCCGGATTCAACACGGTGTCGTCAAAATTTTTGTCGGGCGCGGGCGGCATGCTGTCCATAGTGCTCATGTTCATAGGCGGCAGCCCCGGTTCCACCGCGGGCGGCATAAAGACCACCACTCTGGCCGTGCTCGTAATGTCTGCCATGTCCACCTCGCGCCGCCGCACGGAAGCGCACATCTTCAACCGCAGGTTCGAGGACGACGCCTATCCTCAGGCCGGAACGGTGTTTTCCGTTTACATCGCGGCGGTCATCATAGCTTCCATGGCGATATGCGCGCTGGAGGCCGACAATCCCGCCGTGGCAAACGTTTCCGACGGCTCGGTCAACGTTCACTACGTCGTGTTCGAGGTGGTCTCCGCCATCGGCACGGTGGGTCTGTCCTGCGGCATAACGGGCGTGATAGGCGCGGCGTCGCAGCTCATACTCATATTCCTGATGTTCCTCGGCCGCGTCGGCGGCTTCACGCTCATACTCGTGTTCAGCAACGAACGTAAACCCGTATCCATCTCCCGCGTGGCGGGCAACCTTATCATCGGATAAAGGAGCAATATAATGAAAAAATCCGTTTTAATTATAGGCATAGGCAGGCTGGGCGGTCATCTGGCCGAAAAGATGCAGGATCTCGGCCACGACGTGCTCGCCCTCGACTGCAGGGAGGAGAGCATCAACAAGATAGCCAGTCACTTCGACGACGCGCGCATAGCCGACTACACAAACGAGGACGTGCTGCGCGCGCTGGATATCCCTTCGTTCGATCTGTGTTTCATAACCGTGGGCGACGACTTTGAATCCTCCATGATTACCACCCTGCTTTTAAAAAAGCTGGGCGCAAAGTACGTTGCCGCGCGCGCGAGGGACGACGTTCAGTGCGAGCTTCTCAAGCGCGTCGGCGCCGACGAGATAATATACGCCGACGGCGAAGTGGCCGACAAACTTGCCATACGCCACAACGGCAACAATATATTCGACTATGTGGCCCTCGCCGGCGGCTATGCCATCTTTGAAGTGCCCATCGTAAAGGAATGGAAGGGCAGGACGATAGCCGAGCTGGACGTGCGCAAGAAGTATAAAATAAACATTATAGCCATCAAGACGGGCAACGCCATAAACGCTTCGCCCATGCCCGATTACGCCTTCCGCGGCGACGAACACATCTTCGTTCTCGGTCAGTCGCGCGACGTGTTCAAACTTTCTGCAAAAACCTGATAAAAATTCTGCGTCCGCACGGTTGCAATTGCGGGCCGGATGGTTTATAATATAAAAGACGATCACAATTTCAAGCCTTATGACAGAAAAACCCGTCGCAGGCGCCTTGACAAAGAGAGCGGAGACCGCCGGCTGAAAGTTTCCGCAAACGGCAGAACGGGCATGCGCTGTCCGCAACTTCGTTGCAGGGCCGGGCCAATACCCCGCGGAACTCTCCCCGTAAGCGAGAAAAACAAGGTCTCCGCCGCGCCGGCGGGGACGAAGTAAAGTGGAACAGCGGTCGCGCGCCTTTACATAGTATGTAAGGGCGCGCGTATTTTTTCGGGGGTAGGGACTGTCTGTCCCGCGCCGTAAGTCGTGCGCGCCGCGGAAAAAACCGCAATCTATAGAGAGGTATCGCCATGTTCTTTAAAAAATTGCGCGCAGACATTGCTGCGGCCATGGAAAACGACCCGGCCGCCCGCAGCAAATTTGAAGTCTGGCTTACATATTCGGGCGTGAAGGCGCTGTCCCATCACCGCCTTGCCAACAGACTGTACAGAATGCGTTTAAAGCTTCTCGCCCGCATCGTCAGCCAGCTTTCCCGCCGCGCGACCGGCATCGAAATACACCCTGCGGCAAAGATAGCCCCTGGGGTATTCATCGATCACGGCATGGGCGTGGTGATAGGCGAAACTGCGGAAGTGGGCGAAGGCACCGTCATCTATCAGAATTGCACTCTGGGCGGCACGGGCAAGCAGACGGGCAAACGCCACCCCACCGTGGGCAGGTGCTGCGTCATTTCTGCGGGGGCAAAGGTGCTGGGCGACATAACCGTCGGGGACTATGCAAAAGTGGGTGCGGGCGCCGTGGTTTTGCGCGACGTGCCTCCCCACGCCACCGTGGTGGGCGTGCCCGCGCGCGTGGTGCGCATACGCGGACTCAAGGAGGGGGTAGACCTCTGTCAGGACAGCTCCGACCCCGTCCGCGACGAGCTTTGCGCCCTGCGCGAAAGGATGTTCGCTCTGGAAGAGCGGCTGGAAAAATTTGGCAAGGCGGCGGACGTTCCGCCCGGCGAGGACTGATTTTGCAAACAAATGCCGCCGCCCCGCGCAGGGCGCGGCGGAGAAGACGAGAGGAATATAAATTTATGCGTATCTACAACACACTTACCCGCACAAAGGAAGAATTCGTGCCGCTGGAAGCCGGCAAGGTAAAGATGTACGCCTGCGGCATAACCGTATCGGGCGAAGCCCACATAGGTCACGGCTTTCAGGCGCTCATCTACGACATCATGCGCAAGTACCTCGAAAAGAAGGGCTACAGCGTCACATACGCGCGCAACTACACCGACGTGGACGACAAGATAATCGCCCGCGCGAAGGAGGAGGGCGTGCCCGCCGACGAGTATGCCGCAAGGATGATCGGGCGCATCGACGAGGTCATGCGCGAAATGGACATCGACGACCCCACGCTCTGGCTCAAGGCCACCGAAAACATTGGCAACATTCAGGACTTCATCTCCCGTCTCATCCAAAGCGGACATGCCTATGCGGCGCCCTCGGGCGACGTGTATTTCGACGTGTCGTCATTCCCCGGCTACGGCTGCCTTTCCAACCGTTCGGTGGAGGATATGCTGGACGGAGTGAGGGTGGAGAATGCGGAGGACAAGCGCAATCCCGCCGACTTCGCGCTGTGGAAAGCGGCCAAGCCCGGCGAAATTTTCTGGCCGTCGCCCTGGGGCGACGGGCGCCCGGGCTGGCACATAGAGTGTTCGGCCATGAACCGCGCCGCGTTCGGCGAGCAGATAGACATTCACGGCGGCGGCAGGGATCTCATCTTTCCCCATCACGAAAACGAGATAGCGCAGACGGAATCGCTCACGGGCAAGCGGTTCGTTAAGTACTGGACGCACAACGGGCTCATAAAAGTGAACGGGCAAAAGATGTCCAAGTCTCTCGGCAATTCGTTGCTGCTGGAAGATCTGCTGAAAAAATACACCAACGAGGCCATCAAGTTCGCCCTTCTGCAGACCAATTACCGCAACGACATCAACATCACCGACGACCTGTTCCCCGAGGCCGAAAGGCACCTGACGGCGTTCTACAAAATAATCAGGCAGGTGGAGGACAAATTCGGCAAAGGTTCGGTTGGCAATCCGCAGATAGACAAAAAATTCGACGAGGCCATGGACGACGACTTCAACACCGCGCTGGCACTGTCGGAGCTGTTTTCGCTGTTCAGGGGCGTGGCGGCCGGGCTGGCGGCGGGCGATCCCGCCTGCGCCGAGGACGTGCGCCAGATAAGGCAGACCTATTCCCTCCTCGGACTGTTCAAAAAGGACGCCTACGCCTACCTTGCCGAAGTGGCGGCCAAATCTCCGGCGGAGGAGATCCCCGCCGAAGTAAGGCAGCTTGCCGAGCGCCGCTGGCAGGCAAAGAAGGAAAAGAACTGGCCGCTCGCCGACGAGCTGCGAGCAAAGATAGACGCCCTCGGCTACAGCGTCAAGGACGGCAAGGAGGGCTACGACGTCGGCAGAAAGCAGTGACGGCCGCGTTCTCCCGGCGCGCGGCTCTGTCCGCGCCCGCCCGGAAGCGCGGCGCGATAAAAATTGCAAAATACCGCCCGCGCATGTTTGACGAAAGGGAGCGCGGGTTGTATAATGTTTCAGACATCACAATCAAAGGATATGTAAAATGAAAGTGTTGACAAGCGAAAGTTTAAGAGATCTGTATCTCAATTTCTTTAAAGAGCGCGGCCACGCCGTAATTCCTTCGGCTTCGCTCATTCCCGAAAACGACCCCACGGTGCTGTTCACCACGGCGGGCATGCATCCGCTCGTGCCCTATCTTCTCGGCGAAAAGCACCCCGCGGGCAACAGATTGTGCGACGTGCAGAAGTGCGTGCGCACGGGCGACATCGACGAGGTGGGCGACAGCTCCCACTGCACTTTTTTTGAAATGCTGGGCAACTGGTCGCTGGGCGACTACTTCAAGGAGCAGATGATCCCCTGGTCTTTTGAATTTCTCACTTCGCCGGAATATCTCGGCATCCCGGCGGAGGATATAGCCATAACCTGTTTCGCCGGCGACGAGGACTGCCCCCGCGACGACGAGAGCGCCGACAAGTGGATAGAGTGCGGCATAGATCCAAAGCATATCTACTTTTTGCCCAAGAGCGGCAACTGGTGGGGACCCGCCGGCACCACGGGCCCCTGCGGACCCGATACCGAAATGCACATAATCCGCAACCATGCGGAGGCGGACAAGCTGGGTCCCTACGATTTCGACAAGGCGCCCGCCGGCACCTTCCTCGAGATATGGAACGACGTGTTCATGCAGTATAACAAGACCGCTGATGGCAGGTACGAGCCCTTAAAGCAGCGCAACGTGGACACGGGCATGGGTCTCGAGCGCACGCTGTGCATACTCAACGACAAGTCCAGCGTGTACGAGACGGATATATTCGAAGGCGCGATAGCAAAGATAGAACAGCTCACCGGCCTGAAGTACGGCGAGGACGAGCAGATAACCAAGGCTTTCCGCGTGGTTTTGGACCATGTGCGCACGGCCACGTTCATGCTGGGCGACGCAAAGGGCATCGTGCCCTCCAATACCGATCAGGGCTATATTTTGAGACGCATAATCCGCCGCGCCGTGCGCTTCGGGCGCAATCTCGGCCTGCCGCAGGGCGCGCTGAACGAAGTTTCCAAAACCATAGTCGCAAAGTATGCCTCCGTCTATCCCGAACTCGTCGCCAACGCGGCGAAGATAGAGGAGGAGCTCAACAAGGAGGAGGCAAAGTTCTCCAAAACGCTTGCGCAGGGTCTGAAGGAGTTTGAAAAAGTCGTCGCGTCAAAGGCGGCGGGTGACAAGATCGACGGCGTTACGGCGTTCCATCTGTACGACACTTACGGCTTCCCCGTGGAGATAACGCAGGAGATGGCGCGCGAAAAGGGTCTGGAGGTGGACGTCGAAGGCTACAATGCGGCCTTTGCCGAACATCAGGCCAAGTCCCGCGCGGGCAGCGAGCAGAAGTTTGCCTGCGGCCTTGCCGACCACAAGGAGGAGACCACCAAGCTGCATACGGCCACTCACCTTCTGCACGCCGCCTTGAAGCGCGTCTGCGGCGAGGAGGTCAATCAGAAGGGCTCCAACATCACCGAAGAGCGCCTGCGCTTCGACTTCAACTTCCCCCGCAAACTCACCCCCGAAGAGGTCAAGGCGGTGGAGGACCTCGTCAACGGCGAGATAGCCAAGGACGAACCCGTTGTGATGAAGGAGATGTCTTTGGACGAGGCAAAGGCCGAAGGTTTCACCGGGCTGTTTGAAAGCAAGTACGGCGAGATGGTGAAAACATACACCATAGGCGACTTTTCCAAGGAGATCTGCGGCGGCCCCCACGTGGAGCGCACCGGCGTTCTGGGCACGTTCAAAATTGCCAAGCAGGAGAACGTTTCCGCCGGAGTAAAGAGGATAAAGGCCGTGCTCGTAAAATAAAAATTTTTGTTCCCGTTCGCATATCTGCGGACGGGAACTGTGCTTTTGCGCTTTGAAAACGGTTTGCGCTTTGAAAACAGATTTAAAAAGGTCGGCGCGGCGATGAAACATCGCCGCGCCGTCCGATATTATTTTCTGCAGAAAAGATATCAATAGTAATAGGAATAGCTGCTTGCCACCGCCGCAGCGCAGGCCACGCCCGCGACTATTATAATGATGTACAGCGCTATCAGGCATACCGAAATTATTATGCCGGCTTTGGCAAAGCGCGCGCTCCTTTCGTTGTTGTCGCTCTTTGCGTTGCTGTGGGCGATTATGCTGATTATCAGCCCTATGACCGGCATTATGAACGCAAATACAAATCCCACGATGCTTAACGCGGAGAGCGAATTTTCGTCTCTGCCGCCGCCTGTTTTGCAGCCGCAGTTGGGGCACGCGAACGCTTCGTCCGCCACTTCCTTGCCGCAGTGTGAACAGTACTTCATATTCTTCCTCCGAAAAAGTAAAATTTTTTTCCGTGCCGGACGGCTTTGCTCCCCGCCCGGCTACAGAATACATTATATGATACAAATATGTATTAGTCAAGTATATTTAATACAAATATGTATAATAAAGCGCATGGAGTTTACGTTTTCGCACAACAGGATAGCCGAACTCCGTGCGGACGCGCGCGTCTCGCAGCGGCAGCTTGCAAAGGCGGTGGGCACGAGTCAGGCAAACCTTTCGCGCTGGGAAAAGGGAGTGGTGGCGCCCTGCGTGCTCGAGTGCTGGCGGCTGGCCGAATTTTTCGGCGTCACGATAGATTACATATGCGGCAGGACGGATTACTGAACGCCGTCTCCGCCGCCAAGGCGGCAAAATCATGCGGCGGACGGGGTTTCCCGTCCGCCGCGGCGCGCCCGCCGAAGCGTGCTTCGGCGGGCGCGTTTTATACTGTTTTCGGGGCAAAAGTCGGCTGCAAATTGCCCGAAAAAAATAATTTTCAAATTTTTCAAAAACTTTGTAAACGCAATATAAAACGGCTTGACATAAATTTCATTTAATAATAAAATAGTTTTACATTGAAAAAAACGACGAAGAAATTACGGAAAACGCACAGTTTTGTAAGAGAATAAGTCAAGGAGTTAACAATGAAAACGTATATGGCAAATGCCCAGACAGTTGAAAGAAAGTGGTACGTTGTCGATGCGGCAGGCATTCCTTTGGGAAGACTCGCTTCCAAGGTCGCGGCCGTTCTTCGCGGCAAAAACAAGCCCACTTTCACCCCCAATGTCGACACGGGCGACTTTGTGATAGTAATAAACACCGATAAGGTAGTGCTCACCGGCAAAAAGCTTACCGACAAGTACTATCGCTATCATACCGGCTACATCGGCGGTCTCAAGGAGATATCCTATAAAAAGATGCTCGCCGAAAAGAGCGACCTCGCCGTCTACGAGGCGGTAAGGGGCATGCTTCCCAAAAATTCGCTCGGCAGGGATATGATAAAGAAGCTCAGGGTCTACAAGGGCGGGGAGCACAACCACGCCGCGCAGAAGCCCGAAGAGCTCAAGTTATTCTAAAAAGGGGTCAGGAAATTATTATGGCAAAGGCAAATATAAAGAAAAAATTGCAGTTCTGGGGAACGGGCAGAAGAAAGAAGGCTATCGCCCGCGTTCGTCTCATTCCCGCAGGAACGGGCACCATAGTCATCAACGACAGAACTTTTGAAGATTATTTCCCTCAGTCGGTTCTGCAGTACGTGGTAAAGCAGCCCCTGGCCCTTCTGGGCGTCGAAGGCAAGTACGACGTTATGGTCAATGTTTACGGCGGCGGTTACACCGGTCAGGCAAACGCCATCCGTCTCGGCATTGCCCGCGCTCTTCTTCAGGCCGAGCCCGACAGCCGCGCCGCGCTCAAAAAGGAGGGCTTCCTCACCCGCGACCCCCGCGTCAAGGAAAGGAAGAAGTACGGTCTCAAAAAGGCCCGTCGCGCTCCTCAGTTCTCCAAGAGATAAAATTGCGTTCGTCAAAGGATATCCGCCCGCGGATATCCTTTATCTTTCATCGCGCGCGGCCGAATACGGCCGCGCGCTTTTTTTTGCGGGCGGTGCGCGCGTTTTGTCTTTGGGACTGCGGCGCCGGACTGTCTGCCCGCAAATTTTTTGCCGCGGGTGTTGACATATCCCCGTCGACGGTTATAATATAATTGTGCGGGGATATCACTATATCTTCCCCGCAGAGGAGTGCAATAATGAAAATATTCGGCAAAAAATGGCTGTCGATGTCGGTTGCGGCGCTTGCCGCGGTCTGCGCGATAAGCCTGATATCAGGCCTCGTCGCCTGCGGCGACGAGGGAACACCTTCACAGCCTTCGGCCTATGACATAACCGCGCCTGCCGAGTCGGAGGTATATACGGTCGACGGACTGCCCGAAAGCGCCGTCACCGGCGAGCAGGTGTCCTTTAAAGTGACGCTTTCCGAACCCGAAGACAGCGCGCTTCACTCGGTGGTCGTCGAGCCTACCTTCGACGCGTCCTTCGTGGTCGAACCCTCGGCTGACGGTACATACGCCTTCACGATGCCCGACGGACCCGTAAAAATTATCGTCGACGCGGAGAAGTACGAAACCGTGCTCTCCGACGGCGGCGTCGGCTTCGACGTGGACAATGCCACGCAGCTTGTCGTCGGCGCCACCAACGGCGGTTACTTCAATGACGACAACGACTATGTGGAGGCTTGGGAGTACAACATCAATCTGGCGTGGTTCCAGACGGCGGCTCTCAGTCCCCGTTCGGAGGCGACGTCGTCAAATCAGAGCGTCATTCCCGACAGTGCCATCCACATCGAAGGGGGCGACAAGGGCAGCAGCGCATACTTCAACGACGCGCAGGTCTATATAGATACCTCAAAGATAAGCGCGGGCAGCACGTGGCTGAAGATATATCTGCAGAGCGACAATACGTCTTCCAACAACGGCACCGTGTGCGTAAAGATAACGGTCGTCGACAGCGTGGAGCTTGAAACCATGCCCGAAAGCGTGGTCATCGACTTTGCCGGCTATGCCGAAGAGGGCGACGATATCCTCGTAAGATTTTATGACGGCGACTATATCGAAAACAGCACCATAGACGGGCAGCCTGCTCCGAGATATATTCAGGTTGCAGGCAAAGTCGGCGCCGACGGCAAGGCTACGTTCTCCTTCGACTATGTCGCGGGTCACGCCTATTCGATAAATATTTACAAGGGCACCTCATGGTATGAAGGCACCATAACCAACGGCAGCGAGGCGGCGAAAAACACGCTCGTGCTCGGCGGCGACGTCGTCGGCAACGGCTCCAGCGTCACGGGTTTCGATCAGTATGTCGGCGGCGAGCTCTCGTTCGTCAATCCCTCGTCTTCGCTCGAACTGACTGTCGCGGGCACGTATCAGGAGATTAGTTGGGGTTGACGACCGGCAATCCGGCCGGCGGACGGAAAATTAAAGTCAACTGCAAAAAGTCAACGGCGCGCAGGGCGGCGGTTTTCCGCCGCCCTGCTGTTTTACATGGGGGTATTGACAAACCGCCCGGGCATGGAGTACAATACAGGCATGATACTCACGGACGTACACACTCATTCCACGTTCTCCGCCGACGGCGACAGCCCGCTCGAAGAGATGGTCGCCCGGGCCCGCGAGCTCGGCCTCGGCTACTTCGGCGTTTCCGAACATTTCGATTACGACTATCCGCCCGCCGGGCTGGTCTATGCCGACGGGTCGCCGGCAGGCATCGACGAAGAGGGCTACTTTGCCCGCGCCCGCGCGCTGCAAAAGCAGTACGGGAGCGAAAATTTCTGCCTGCTGGTCGGCTGCGAGTTCGGGTATACCGACGATCCCCAAGCGCAGCGGCGCTATGCCGGCGTGATGCAAAAGTACAGTCCGGATTTTATTGTCAACTCCGTTCACACCTGCGACGGCGCGGACTGCTGGTTCGGCGAATACTTCGGCGGCAAGGACAAGCTTTACGCCTACGGACGGTACTTGAAGCGCGTGCTGGAGAGCTTGTCCGCACCCTATGATTACGATATAGTGGGGCACATAGGCTATGTTTCGCGCAATGCGCCCTATTGCGATCCCAAGCTCAGGTACGAGGAGTTTTCGGGGCTGTACGACTGCATACTCAAGACCGTGATAGAGCGGGGGAAGATACTCGAAGTCAACTCGTCCGCGCGCGGCGCGGGCAGCGATTTCCTGCCCGATTGCGACGTGCTCGCGCGCTATTACGAGCTGGGCGGGCGAAAGGTGTCGTTTGCGTCGGACGCGCACTCGCGTTCGCGCATCTGTTCGGGCAGGGACAAGGTCGTTTCGGCGCTCAGGGCAATAGGCTTCACCCACATCGCCGTGCCGCGCCGCGGCTGCGAGCTGGCCGTGCCGCTGTCGTGACGCCGCCGTGAAAAAAATTGACAAAATTTTAAAATTTTTTTCTGGCCCGCTATTGCAAATCCCGCGCATTTGTATTATAATAGATACGGCTCAGCCAAATAACATACATAACTTCATCAAGGGGGAATTCTTTTTTTATGAAAAATGTAATCGTGGGTCAGTCGGGCGGTCCCACCGCCGTCATCAATTCCAGCCTTCTCGGCGTATTCAAAACGGCCAAGGACAGGGGGGCGGACAAGGTCTACGGCATGGTGCACGGCATCAAGGGCCTTCTGGACAGGGATATCGTGGATATGTCCACGCAGGTCAAAAACGACCTCGACATGGACCTTTTAAAACGCACGCCCTCGTCCTTCCTCGGTTCCTGCCGCTACAAGCTGCCCGCGATAGAGGGCAACGAGGCAACCTACGACAAGATATTCGCGATCCTCAAGGAGTACGACATTTTTGCCTTCTTCTACATCGGCGGCAACGACTCCATGGACACGATAGACAAGCTGTCCAGATACGGCGCAAAGATAGGCAGCCCCATACGTTTCATGGGCTGCCCCAAGACCATAGACAACGACCTTGCCATAACCGACCACACTCCCGGCTACGGCTCCGCGGCAAAGTACATAGCCGCCACCACCAAGGAGATAATACGCGACGGTCTGGTCTACGACTATCCCGTCGTCTCCGTCATCGAAGTCATGGGTCGCAACGCAGGCTGGCTCACCGCGGCTTCGGCTCTGTCCAAGGGCGAGGACTGCGAGGGCGTGGATATGATCTATTTGCCCGAGCGCGTGTTCGACATAGACAAGTTCTTGAAGGACGTGGGCAAAAAGCTCAGCGAAAACCGCTCCATAGTCATTGCCGTGTCCGAAGGCGTAAAGGTGGCCGACGGCAGATACGTGTGCGAGCTTGCCGACCACGTGGATTACGTGGACGCGTTCGGCCATAAGCAGCTGGCCGGCACGGCGCGCTTCCTCGCCGGCAAGGTTGCCGAAAAGTACGGCGTAAAGACGAGGGCCATAGAGCTTTCGTCCCTTCAGCGCTGCGCGGCGCACATCACCTCGCGCATCGACGTCACCGAAGCGTTCAACTCCGCCGGCGCGGCGGTAAAGGCCGCGTTCGAGGGCAAGACTGGCATGGTCGCCTGTCTTAAGCGCGTGTCCGAAGATCCCTACATGTGCATAACCGAGCTTGCCGAAGTTTCCAAAATAGCCAACGTGGAAAAGAAGGTGCCCGACGAATGGATCACCCCCGACGGCACTTACGTCACTCCCGAGCTCATTCACTACATACGTCCGCTCATCCAGTCGGAGATAACTCCCCTCTGGGTAGACGGACTTCCCCGTCATCTCAAACTCGAAAGATAAAAATCTCCCTCACGCGGGGCGCGGCGCAGGCCGCGCCCCGCATATTTTTGCGCGCCCCGTCAATTGCCCGCGCCGCCCCTGCGCGAGCGCACCCGGTTGGATATGCCTTCGTGCCGCATTATCGTCTGCGCCATTATGTTGGCGCCGTCCGGCCGCTCTTCGGGAGGGTCCGGCCGGGGCGGGGGCGCGTCCTTTGCGGCATCCCGCCGACCGTCGGCGGACGGCGGGGAGGAGGGGGAGAGCGCGCCTATGGCTTTCAGTATGTTCAGCAGTGCAAACTTTTCCGTAAATATATACCTCCTTTTACTAAATTTTCATTAAAATCAACACAATTTTTATTGCGTAAAAGTTATAATTAGGGTATAATTATTAGAGCTTTGAAAAGCACAACGGGCCACAACAGGCAAATTTAAAGGATTTTAACACATATGCGCAAGACCATCACTAAAATTATATGCGTTGCGGCGGCCGCGATTTCCGCCGCGGGGCTCGCCCTCTCCGCGGGCTGCGCTTCGTGGACGAGAGACGGCGTCACGCCGGATAATTACGAAAACGTGACTTCCAACGGCGGCTTTGCCGTTCAGACGGACGATTACGTCTACTTCGTCAACGGAAGCGAGCTCAACACCGCCGACAACACCTTCGGCACTCCGCTCAGGGGCTCGATACAGCGTATCTCCAAACAGGATATCGCCGCGCGCAATTATTCCGCTTCGCAGACGGTGGTGCCCCTCATAGCATACGCCGTAAATACCGACGCCGGCATTTACGTCTACGGCGACAGGATATATTACGCAACGCCCTCCACCGCAAAGAGCAGCTCGGGCGTTGTGCAGAATTCCAACATGGAATTCAAATCGAGCACGCTCGACGGCAGTGAGACGATGTCCGATTATTACTATCGCTCGTCGTCCACGGCCCTCGATTACAGATACGTTCAGCCCGAAGAGGACGGCGCAGTCTACCTCATGTACGCGCTGAGCGAAAGTCTTTACGGCGAAGCTTCGCCCACAACCAACATACATTCCGTAAACACGGCCACGGGCGAGGACACGCTCATAGCTTACAACGTCTCCGGCTATGCGTTCGACACCGAAGATCCCACAGACCCCTACGTGTTCTACACCATGGACGTTACCTACAATCTCGGTTCGGCCAACGCCATATCCGAAGGTTACAACCAGATGTTCGTTGCGCGCGCCGACGCGACCGGGGCTATGGATATCGATTTTTCATATGTTCCCGACTACAATGCCGAAGAATCCCCGCTGTACGTCAACTGCGGCGACTTCGTATATGACGGCATAGGCAATCTGGCCTATGCTGAAAGGTACAGCCAGTTCAACTACGGTTACGGCGGCAGTCAGCCATTTGCCATAGACCGCACCGATACCGTCTACGATATCTCGCATTTCAAAAACGGTGAGCTCACGTTCACCGTGCAGCAGTCGCTCGACTCTTCGGCGGCGCTCTGCCGTCTGACCGTCGCCGATCTCGACTCCGACTCCGACGGCTCGGTGGATGAAAGCTGGAACGCCGTCGCGGCAAACGATTCGCTCGCCTCGCGCAGGCTGCTCATATCCGACGACGCCGCGGACTACACGTTCGTGGAAATAGACGGAGAGGAGTGGGCGCTGTACTCCGGCGAAAACGGGCTGGAGCTCGGCCGCTTCTCCGGCGGCGTGCTCACCGACGAATTCCCCGTCACCGACAGCGGTTCGGCCACCCTTCTCGCGGTCAGGGAGGAGACGACCGCCGCCGAAAACGGCGACGGCACCGAGACCGCCCTCTACGCATATTATTCGCTCACGGGCGGCAACGGTTACACGTTCTGGCGCATCGCCTTGAGCTCCTCTCCCGAAAATTACAGCCCCAACAAGCTCCCCTACGAGGAAGTGTATAAGTACTCCGAAGTGCGCATTCTCGACCTCGACGCCGCGTCCGACTGGTACATGCCCGAATTTGTGGGCAACACCATACTGTTCGCTTCCGAAACGGAGGGCATGACGGCCTACAACTATATCATGGCGTGCGATCTCACCTCCGCCGACGGCGACATGATGTCCAATGCGGAGCTGAACGAATACAACGAAAAGTACGAGGCCGTGGAGGAGAAGATAGACGAGTATTCCGAGGAGAACAATTCCGACGGTTCGCTCGCCTACGAAAATCTTCCCGACGCCCTCAGGTACGCGTTCTATACCGGCGACAGGGAATATCTGGCCGAGCTCATTCAGGCCTACGTCGATATTGCGGGCGAGGACAGGGAGCACCGCTACTCCGAGCGCAGCGCAGAGATATATCTCGAGTTCTGCGACGCTTCGGGCGACTGGGCGGACTACGCGCAGGATACCCGCACCGTAAACGGCGGCACCGTCTGCGCGAACATGCAGCGTTACTACTACGCGGTGCTGGGCCGGATGACGGACGCCGACTCCGACGGGCTTAGGGACAGCCTCCGCGCTTCCTACATGCAGGCCTATCCTCAGGACACGTCCACGTGGTGGGACGACATGGGCACCGCATGGCAGGTAGTGTTCATCGTCGCCATGTGCGTGGTCGGGCTTGCGGTGCTGGGCGGAGCGGCCGTGCTCGTCATATGGCTCGTCCGCCGCAAAAAGACGGTCGGCAAGGGCGGCGACGACAGCCGTTCGCACATCGACATCACCGACGACAAGGACATCGACGTCTACAGCGAAGACAACTGACGTTTATGGCGCAATCGCGGCGCGGCCACAGGCCGCGCCGCTTATTTTTCGGAGGAACGGCCGCGGCGGGCGGGGCTTTTGCTCCGCACGCCGCGGCCGCGATCCGTTTCAGAATACGTTTTCGAGTTTTACGGCGTATGCCGAGGGGAGGGATCGCGCCATGTGCCGCACGGCCTCCAGTTTGGCAAGCGCCAGACCGTTTTCGCCGTCGCGTATGTGGCCGCTCGCTTCGCTTAAGAAGTGGTCTATCTGCGCTATGTCGTTGTGGGGTATGAATATGTGCAGCCGGCTCTTTTTGTCTTCCCACAGCGCGCGCACCGCAAGCGCGTCGTTTTCCGTGGCGCTGCCTTCCTCCGTCTTTTCGTACAGCGCGTTGGCCGCGCCGTACAGGTCGTCAAACTGCCCTCCCACGTATTTTTCCGTGAACACGAACAGTCCCGCGCACATGGCTATGGCCGTCAGGGTGTATATTATCGACTTCACCATTGCCTGTCCGTCTCCATGTTCTCTATCGTGTACGGCCTGCCCTTTTTCTGCAGATACACTCTGCCTCCGCCGTCGGCCGTCATTACGAGCACGCGCTTTGCCGTCGTGCCGCGCTCCTTCAGAAACGCATACAGCTTTTCGGGCGGAATGCCCGCGGCGGCAAGGTTGGCCTTGTCCACCCTGCCGTTGTCTATCAGCAGCACGGGCAGAGAATTTGTCCTGTTCTCCTTTGCAAGGGCGGAAAAGGAGCCGTTGGCTTCGTACAGGCCGTAATATACGTCGTCCAGATTAAAATATCCCGCCACGCGCATGCTCTCTATCAGGTCGGAAACGTCCAGATTGTTTTTGCGTAGCTGGCGCGCGTCCACGCCTTCGCGGGTTATCACCAGCGAAGGTTTTCCGCATATCACCGCCTTCATCGGCCTGAACCACAGGTCGAGCAGCCACACCGTCTGGTGCAGTATGAATATCGTGATTATCGAAACCACGCCGTACATCAGCGGTATGGAGCTGTCGGCCATGGGTATGCACGCCAGCTCGGCTATTAGCAGCGTTATCACGAATTCAAAGGGCTGCATTTCGCCTATCTGGCTCTTGCCCATCAGCCGCATGCATATCAGCAGCGTCAGAAATATCAGGGCGGTTCTTATAAAAATCAGGGCCATATACGCGTAGTATGCATAAAAGCATGCAAAATATCCTTGCAAATGCGCGCGATGCGTGTTATACTTACAGTACGTCCTGCCGCGCCCGCCGCGGCGGGGACAACAAAATATCTGCACAGTTGCGTAAAGTGGCGCGGGTAGGACAGCCCGCGCACGAAGGATAAAAACCGCGGTGGCTGTGCGCGTCCCAAAATGTTTGTTCATCCGGGCGCATGCGCGCCCGCGTTGTTTTATTGCAAGGGCGCGTCCGCGCCCGTTTTTTGATATTATGGATATAATAGACCAAGTTAAAGCGGCGCAGCGCGCGGGCAGCAAATTCGGCACCGGGCGCGCCGCGGAGTTGCTGGACCGCCTCGGCCGGCCGGACGAAAAACTTAAAATAGTGCACGTTGCCGGCTCCAACGGCAAGGGCTCCGTCTGCGCCTACGTCACGGCCGCGCTCGTCTGCGCCGGCAGACGGACTGGCACGTTCACCTCGCCCGAAGTGTACAGCTACGAGGAGCAGTTCTGCATAGACGGCCGTCCCGCCGCCCGCGCCGTCATACGAAGATATCTGGCCGCGGCGGAGGACGCGGCGCGCGGCATGTCCGACGCGCCCTCCGCGTTTGAACTCGAAACGTGCGCGGCGCTTGCCATGTTCGCCGGCGAAGGGTGCGAGTACTGCGTCCTCGAATGCGGTCTCGGCGGACTGTGCGACGCCACCAACGCCGTTTCCCGCAAGGAGGTAGCGCTCATAACCTCCATATCGCGTGAACACACCGCCGTTCTCGGCGACGATATAGCCGATATCTGCCGCCACAAGGCTGGCATAATCAAAAACTGCCCCGCTCTGGTGCCCGCGAATCTGTGCGCGGAGGCCGCTCGATACTTTTCCTCGCTCGGCGCGGAGGTCGCCGGCGGCGACGTCGAAGTGCTCCGCCGTTCCCGCAGGGGGCAGAGCTTTCGGTGCGGCGGCAGAAGATATTTCATCCGCATGCCCGGCGACGAACAGATCTACAACGCCGCGCTGGCCGTCTGCTGCGCCGGCGTCCTCGGGCTCCCGCGGCGGGCCGTCGCGCGCGGTCTGGCCCGCGCAACGCTGCCGGGGAGGGTGGAGCGCGTAAAGTCCGGGCGCACGCTGTACATTCTGGATGGCAGCCACAATCCGCAGTCGTTCGGGCCGCTCGTGCAGACGCTTTCGACCCTGCGCGGCTCCAAAACTCTCGTATTCACCTGTCTTTCGGACAAGGACGCGTCCGCGGCCGCCCGCATTCTCGGGCCGCTGTTCGCGCGGGCGTTCATCGTTCCCGCGCCCAGTTACCGGGCCATGGACGTTAAAAAAATTTCGGCTGCTTTCATGCAGACGTGCGCAGACGTGCGCGTGTTCGCGGATATTCCCGCCGCAATGGAGTCCGCGCGCGACAAAACGGTGGCGGCGTGCGGGTCGTTCACCCTTTTAAAGGAGGTAAAACAATGGATAGAGCAAAGGCGATAAAGGCGGTGGAAGACCTTCTGGACGCGCTGGGCGAGGATCGCTCGCGCGAAGGACTGAAAGACACCCCCCGCCGCGTGGCCGACATGTATGCCCAGCTGCTTTCGGGCATGGGCAGGACGGCCGAAACCGAACTTTCAAAAACATTCGCCGTGGACGGCGGCGACGTCGTCATTGAAAAGGACATTGCCTTTTCGTCCATGTGCGAACATCACCTGATGCCCTTTTTCGGCACCGTGACCATAGCGTATATACCCGATAAAAGGGTGGCGGGGCTCTCCAAGCTGGCGCGCTGCGTGGATATCTGCGCCGCCCGTCTGCAGCTTCAGGAACAACTCACCCGTCAGGTGGCGGAGGAGATAATGCGCTATCTCAAGCCCAAGGGCGTATTCGTCTGCTGCGTGGCGGAACACACCTGCATGACCTGCCGCGGCGTGAAAAAGCCGGGCAGCAAAACCGTGTCGTACGTCGCGCTCGGCGATTTCCCCGCCGAAAAGCGCGCCGAAGTTTTGTCGCTCGTAAAATGCTGATAGGCAAAAAGAGGTTTGAAGGCCGTACGTACGTAATGGCCATAATCAACGTCACTCCCGATTCGTTCTGGGCGGACAGCCGGGCTTCGGCCGACGGGGCTCTGTTTGCGGCCGAGCGGGCCGTCAGGGAGGGGGCCGACATTCTCGACATCGGCGCCCAGTCCACCCGTCCGGGATATGCGGAGGTGAGCGCGGAGGAGGAGACGGCCCGTCTGGAGAGACCGCTGCGCGAGATAGTCGGGCAGTTCGGCGTGCCCGTCTCCGTCGATACCTACTTTCCGCAGACGGCCGGCTTCGCTCTCTCCGCCGGCGCGGACATGATAAACGACGTGTGGGGGCTCACCCGCCCGGGCATGGCCCGTACGATTGCCGCGCACGGGGCGGCCGTGTGCATAATGCACAACAGCCTTGCGCCCCTGTCCGGCGACGTGTTTCCGCCGGTCGAGGCCTTTCTGAAAAGACAGGCAAAGGCGGCGCTGGAAGCGGGCATATCCGCCGACAGGATATGTCTCGACGGCGGCATAGGCTTTGCCAAGAGTCGCGAACAGAATCTTGCCCTGCTGAAAGATTACGGCCGCCTTTCGGCCGCGGGCTATCCGCTGCTGCTGGGCTGCAGCCGTAAATCGCTGTTCGGCGGGACTGCGGCGGAGCGGCTCGCGCCAACGCTCGCCGCCACGCGCGCGGCGGCAGAGGCCGGCGTGCTGTTCGTGCGCGTTCACGACGTAAAAGAAAATAAACAGGAGATAGAAAAAGTTTATGAAAATAGAGATAACCGCACTTGAAGTGACAACCACCCACGGCGTTCTGCCCTCCGAAAAGGTCCGTCCGCAGCCCTTCCTGTTCGATATAACTCTGCAGGCCGACTGCGAGGACGCGGCACTTAAAGACGATCTGGGCGAAACGGTCAACTATTCCCTCGTCTGCGCGCTCGTCGAAAAAGTGGCCACGGCAAAAAGTTACAACCTGATAGAAAGCCTTGCGCGCGAGTGCGCTCTGGCCATCATGGAAAAATTCGACCGCGTTACTGCGGCCACGGTCCGTGTAAGCAAGCCGCAGGCGCCCGTCAATGCAAAGTTCGGCAACATATCCGTCACCTATTCGGCCGAACGCAACAGGGTGTATCTGTCCCTCGGTTCCAGTCAGGGCGACAGGGAAAGGACGATAAAGTCCGCCCTCGCAAAGCTCAACGCTCTGCGCGGAGTAAGGGTTGTGCGCACTTCGTCCATGATAAAGACCGCGCCCGAAGGCGGCGTGGCCAAAAACGAGTTTATAAATTGCGCCGCCGAGCTCGATTGCTTTCTTTCTCCCCGCGCCCTGCTCGACAAAATACATACCATCGAAGCTCACCTCGGCCGCGTGCGCGACGAGCGCTGGGCGGACAGGACGATAGATATCGACATAATATTCTTCGGCGATAAGGTGATAGCCGAGGACGGCCTCGCCGTGCCCCATCCCCTGTATTCCTCCCGCGGGTTCGTCACCCGTCCGCTCAAGGAGCTTTGCCCCGAAAAGATTTGTCCTCTTTCGCACAGAGCAGTTAAAGATATGTGACATTTGCTCACGAGTGTTTTTATTAAACAATTAATTAACATATTAAAATAATTATTTGTGCAAAGTGCACAAAATTTTTTAAAATCTCTATACAAAATTTTTTGGCTGTGCTATAATTTAGCATAGTTGAAGGAGTATGCATTTCAAGCGGCGCTCTGCCCGCCGCGCAAATGTCTTTCGCGCCCTGCCGGCGCCGTCCGGCCATGAGCGCGCACACAACGGACAATCAGTCAAGGAAGTGGTTATTTTGGAAAAAATCGGCATAATCGATCTCGGTTCGAATTCCGCGCGTCTGGTGATAGTCAACCTGTTCGCCGACGGATATTTTATGGTAATCGACGAACTTAAGGAAAGCGTCAGGCTCGGGCAGGACATGGAGCGCGACGGCTTTTTGAAACCCCAGCGCGTGGCGGAAACGATACGGACATTGAAGATGTTCAAAAAGCTGTGCGACGCAAGCGACGTAACGCGCATAATCGCCGTGGCCACCGAAGCCGTCCGCCGCGCAAAAAATCAGCGCTCGTTTCTCGACGAAATACAGGCAAGCTGCGGCATAAAGCTGCGCGTGCTGTCCGCCGAGGAGGAGGCCACGTACGTCTATCGCGGCGTGATAAATTCCATGGACGTCCCCAAGGGCATCATTCTGGAAATAGGCGGCGGTTCCACAAAGATAGTTTACTACAACCGCAGGAACATGCTCAATTACGCCACGCTGCCCTTCGGCGCCGTGACGCTCACCGACCTGTTTGCGGGCGACGGGTTAAAGCCCGAAGAACAGGCGGACAAGATGGAAAAATTCTTCACCGAGCAGCTGAAGGGGCTGGACTGGCTCTCGCAGATAGATCCCGACGCGCAGATGATAGGCGTGGGCGGCTCCTTCAGAAATTTGTTCAAGATAAGCAAGATAGTGCACAAATATCCCATGGATACCGTGCACAATTTCAATATGCTCACCGAGGACTTTTTGCCGCTGTACGACATGATAAAGGTCCTCGACCTCGACAAGAAAAAGAAGATAAAGGGTCTTTCGGCCGAGCGGGCTGACATCCTTCCCGCCGCGCTGGCAATAATCAAAGCCTTCATAAGCTATCTCGACATGCCCGGCTTCACCATTTCCGGCTCGGGGCTGAGGGAGGGCATAATGTTCAATCAGGCCCTGCCCGTCACGGTGGAAAAACCCATAACCGACGTGATGAACTATTCGCTCACCACGCTCGTGAAGTACTACGGTTGCGACGAAAAGCACGTGGAGCACGTCGTAAATCTGTCCATTCAGCTGTTCAAGCAGCTCAGGGTGCTGCACAAGTTCCCCCGTCAGTATCTTAAGGTGCTAAAGATGGCCGCCATGCTGCACGATTGCGGCATGCGCATCCGCTATTACAATCATCAGCGCCACAGCTGCTACATGATCCTCAATTCCACGCTCTACGGCGTAAGCCACAGGGAGATAGTGCTTGCGGCCTTTACCGCATGCTGCCACAAAAAGGAGGACATCAACCCTTACGACTGGAACCGCTACCGCGACATTCTGCGCGAGGACGACATCGAGATAGTCAAGCGTCTCGGCGTGATGCTGCGCATAGCCGAAAGTCTGGACAGGTCGGATTCCGGCACCGTCAAGGGCATCAACTGCGACATTTTAGGCGACTCCGTGATAATGAAGACGGAGGTGGAGGGCGACGCCGCGCTGGAGATACGCGACGCGATGACTGCGGGCGCGGAATTCAAAAAGGCCTTCCGCAAAAATCTCGAAATACTCTGATCTAACAAAAAATGCCGTCCTTCGCGACGGCATTAAAAACTTATGGCGGGCTCTGCCCCTTGCGCGTGTGCGGCTCTTGCCGGCGGCGGAAGGCGTGTCGGCCCGCGCAGACGCTTAAAATTTTTTTACATGGATTACATTCTCGCCAGCGCGTCGCCCAGGCGGCGCGAACTTTTAAAACAGATATTGCCGCAGTTCAGGGTCATTCCGGCCGTCGGCGCCGAGCGGGCGGATCTCTCGCTCTTGCCCGAGCAGATCGCGTGCTCGCTCGCCGAAAGCAAGTGTGCCGAGGTGTCCGCGTCCCGCCCCGAAGACACGGTCATCGGCTGCGACACCATAGTGGTGTTCGACGGCGAAATTCTGGGCAAGCCCGCGGACGCGGCCGAAGCCGCCGCAACTTTGCGCAGGCTGTCGGGCAGGACGCACTTTGTTATAACGGGCGTGTGCGTGCGGCGCGGCGAAAAACAGGTTACCGGATACGACAGGACGGAGGTGCGTTTCAACGCGCTTTCGGAAGAATTCATCGCCGACTATGTGGCGGGCGGTTCGCCGCTCGACAAGGCGGGCAGCTACGGCATTCAGGATGAAGGCGTCGTCAGGGAATATTTCGGCAGCTACACAAACGTTGTGGGGCTGCCGGTAGCGCTCGTAAAAGAACTGCTGGAGAAGATATCGAAATGAAGAGACTTGCGATAGACATAGGTTCGGGCTCCACCAAAATATACATGCCGGGCTGCGGCGTTGTGCTGTCGGAGGCCACCTGCGTCGCCGTCGAAGAGGATGGCGGCGAGGTCATATGCAAGGCCTTCGGCGACAGGGCGCGCGCCCTGTCGGGCAAGGCCGCGCGCAACACGAGCATAGTCAATCCCGTAAAGGAGGGGGATATAGTCCACCCCGAACTGCTCGCGCCCCTCTTGGCATACTTTTTGGACAAGGTGGAGATACCCCGCCGCAAGGCAAAAAATTGCGAAGCGATGTTCATCCTGCCCTGCGGCGCGGGCAGCGAACTGCGCGAAAAATATCTCGACGTAGCCTATGCCTGCGGCATAGGCCGCACCTATTTCACCCAGACTCCCTTTGCCGCAGTGCTGGGTCACAACGTGACCCTGTCCGAAACTTCGCCCGTGTTCATCCTCGATATCGGCTACGGCATCACCAACATTGCCGCGCTGTCGCTGGACGGCATAATATCCGGGCTTTCGGTCAACCTCGGCGGCGGGAACATCGATGTGGAGATCATCGACTACATGGCCGAAAACTGCCGCCTGAAGATAGGCACGCTCACGGCCGAAAGGATAAAAAACAACGTGGGCAGCCTGCTGGAGGACGACAACAAGATGATGGTCGCCGACGGGCGCTCGCTCGACGGCGGAACGCCTTCGTCCGCGGCGGTGAACTCATCGCAGATAGAAAAGTGCGTGTCGCTGTATGTGGACAAGATACTCGAATACGTAACGCTGGTAATGTCCCGCCTGCCCGCCGAGGTCGCGTCGGCCGTAATGCACGGCGGCATATACCTCTCCGGCGGGCTGGCAAAGCTGGACGGAATAGGCGGATACATATCCGCAAAGCTGGGCATAGCCGTAAACGAGAGCGAAGAGCCCGCGCTGTGCTCGGTGATAGGCGGCGGCATGATACTTTCGGGCGATCATCTGCGCGCGGCGCTCGCCACGTCGGAATGAGCCGCGGCCCTGCCTGCCGCACAGAGGTCTTCGCATGGATCCCGTGATAAATTTTTCTATGGGCTTCGATTGCTGCGCTATAGTCATCTGCGTAGTGATAATGGCCAACTATTACAGCGTAAAACATATAAGCACCCGCACCGAAAAGCTATTTCAGGTGCTGATGGGCACTTTGCTCGTTTCGGCCGCGGCCAACCTCGTCAACGTATCGTTCGGATATGTCGAGGGCATGCCGGCCTGGTTGTCGTATGCGGCCGGCATGCTCATGGTCATCTCCGTGCACTCCGCCGGCATATCATTTATGCTGTACGTCGTTTCGGAGTGCTACCAGAACCGTCCGTTTCCCCGCACGCTCACGGCCTTCGCCGTGACCATAATAGTGCTCGTGGGCACGGCGGTCGCGCTGTACGGCTTCAGGAACAGCCTGCCCGAAGGCGCCGCGCAGACCATAATAGTCTGCATGTTTGCCGAACATTGCTGCGCCATAGCCGTCGCCGCGGCGTGCGTGGTGGTCAACCGCAGGGCGCTCGACGTCCGCACGCAGGTCAACATATTTATCTACATAGCCTTCAACGTCATCGCCACGATCGTGCAGGCCTTCACCCGCGCGCAGATAACCGCGTTCGCGCAGTCCGTGGCCGTTATGCTCATTTTCGCCACGCTGCGCAATCCCAAGGACGAGATAGACGCCCTTACCAAAACGTTCAGCAAGCAAGCGTTCAGGGACTTCATTCTTCGCCAGATCTCCGCCCGCCGCACCTTCAGACTGTTTATGATGGGAATAAGAAACATGCCCGCCATAAACGCGCTGTGGGGGCAGAACGCGGACGACGTCATCAAGGAGACCGCCGCGCGCATCGTAGGCATCACTGATAAAAACACATACGTTTACCGCACGGATGAGGCGCGCTTTGCCGCCGTGTTCAGTTCGGACGCGCAGTTTGAAAAGTTCAGAGAAAGATATCGCAAGATTATCGGTCAGCCCTATTTCGTCGGGCAGTACGCCGTGCCGGTGGACCACGTAGCCGTGCTCATCGCCTTTCCCGAAGCCGCCACCAAATTTTCGGATATCGAAAGCATAATCAAATACTACCGCGGTCACTACAGCGGCGGTGACGAGGTGATAATAGCCACGCGCGACGCCGTTGCCGACGTGGTGCGGCGCGAAAAGGTGGATTACGCCATTCAGAAGGCGCTCAGGCTGCACTCCTTTCAGGTCTGCTATCAGCCCATATTCGATTTAAAGGCAAAAAAATTCAACTGCTGCGAAGCTCTCGTCCGGCTGTACGACGACGAGATAGGATACATACCCCCCAACGAGTTCATACCCATCGCCGAAAGCAACGGCACCATAGTGGACGTGGGCCGGGAGGTGATGACGCAGGTCTGCAAGTTCATCTGCGGCTCGCGCCCGCAGGAGCTGGGCGTGGAATTCATCGACGTCAACCTGTCCATCATCCAGTGCATGCTGCCGGAGGTGCTGGACAACATAAGGAGCATACTCCATCATTACGGCGTGCCGCGCGGCATGGTCAATCTGGAGATAACCGAAACGGCCTCCGCACGGTCGTACGATACTCTGCAGCAGCACCTGAACGAACTTCGCTCCAACGGATTCGCCATCTCGCTCGATGATTTCGGCACGGGTTTTTCGTCCGTGGAATTTCTGATAAAATTCCCCTTCGATATCGTCAAACTCGATCGTTCGCTCGTCCGCGCATATATGGAGACAAAAAAGTACGAGCCCATTCTTCAGCACTATATGCCCATGCTTCACAGCCTCGGCACAAAAATAGTGGCGGAAGGAGTGGAGACGGAGGAGATGGTGAAGGCGCTCGACGCGCTGGGCTGCGACTATCTTCAGGGCTATTACTACTCCAAACCTCTGCCCGAAGACGAATATCTGGCCTTTCTTGCTTCGCATTCCGGCGCAGACCTTTCGCACGGCGCATGAATGCGCAGGCAATCAAAGCGGCGGGCAGGTTTCCGGCCTTGACAAATCGCCGCACGGCACGGCCGGCCGCCGCAGCGGTCGGCGCGCTGCGGGTCGTCAACGGTTTGAAAATCCATTTTAAACCGTCCGGCGATGCGGCCGGCATTTGGCGCGAACACTAAAGTTTGAACAAAAATTGAATCGTCCGGCAGCGAGTCCGGCATTGCGCCGGGCTCATTTTTTGCGGACGGCGCGCCCGTCACCGCACATCTCTCCGCGCCGCAGGATATTGAATCGTCGGATCGGGTGAGACACCCGCATAAAAAGACGCGCGGCGGACGAAAGTCCGCCGCGCGCATTTATGCGTCGTCATTTTATAAGAGATTGAATAACGTTTTCGGGAGCCTGTTCATACCTGTCGAATGAGGAGGTGAACTTGCCCCTGCCCTGAGTCATGGAGCGCAGAGCCGTGGCGTATGTCAGGATCTCCGCCTGAGGAGCGTCTGCCGTTATTATCTGCATGTCGTCCTTTGCGTCCATAACTATTATTCTTCCGCGCCGTTTTGTCAGGTCGCCCAGCACGTCGCCGAGGTATTTTTCGGGCACGGCTATCCTCATCTTGCATATGGGCTCCAGTATCGTGGGGTTGGCGTTCTTCATGCCCTCTTTAAAGGCTATTTCCGCCGCCGCCTTGAACGCCGCTTCGGAGCTGTCCACGTCGTGATAGCTTCCGTCGTACAGCACGGCCTTTATGTTCATTACGGGATATCCCGCAAGCACGCCGTTTGAAAGGCACTCGATTATGCCCTTTTCAACCGCGGGTATATACTGCTTGGGCACGGCGCCGCCCACAACCTCTTCGGCAAATTCAAAGGGCTGTTCGCTCGGCTCGAACCTCATCTTGCAGTGTCCGTACTGTCCGTGTCCGCCCGTCTGCTTTTTATACTTGCCCTCCGCCGTGGATGTGGAAAGTATCGTCTCGCGGTATGCTATCTTGGGCGCCTTCAGCACGGTGTCGGCGCCGAATTTGGATTTCAGCTTTTTGCATATGACGTCAAGGTGTACCTCGCCCTGACCGCCTATAAGCGATTCTCCCGTCTCCGCACCCTTTGTAACTACAAAGCTCTTGTCCTCTTCGGCAAGGCGGTTGAGGCCGGAAAACACCTTGTCCTCCGTGCCCTGCGTCTTGGCGTAAACAGCCATGTACAGCGTGGGGCGGGGGAAGGGTATCGCGTCGAACATCACCTGTGCGTTTTCTTCGCAAAGCGTGTCGCCCGTGCCCGTGTTGGTCAGCTTTGCTACCGCGCCGATATCGCCTGCCGTAAGCTCGCTTACGGGCTCCTGCTTTTTTCCGTTGGTGACGTACAGGGCGGCTATTCTTTCGCTCGTGCCCGTGTTGGGATTGTACAGGGTGGTGCCCGCCTTCAGCACGCCGCGGTTGACCCTCAGATAATTGAGCTTGCCCACGAAGGGGTCCACGGTCGTTTTGAACACCTGCGCGGCGACGGGGCCGTTTTCGGTGCACTCAACGTTTATCACCTTGCCGGTGGCAACGTCTGTTGCCAAAAGGTCTCGCCGCTCCGCAGCCTGCGGAACGTATTTTACTATCTCGCTCATCAGGTTGATGACGCCGCGGTTGTTCAGCGCGCTGCCCGCCATAACGGGTATTACGTTCATGTTGGCTATGCCCTTGCGTATGCCGTGTATGCATTCGTCGCGGTCAAGCGTGCCCGTTTCAAAATATTTTTCCAGCAGCACGTCGTCGTTTTCGGCGGCGGTCTCGGTCAGGGCAAGTTTCATGTTTTCAAACTCTTCCTGCATGTCGGCGGGTATGGGTATCTCCTCCGTGCCCGTCTGGGTGAATCTGAACGCCCTTTCCGTCAGCGCGTTTATCATGCCCACCATCTTTCCTTCCTGCATTATGGGCAGCTGTATGGGCGCTATCTTGGCGGGGTAGGCCTGTCTCAGCGCCTCCACGGTGCCGTGATAGTCGGCGTTGTCCTTGTCCATGCCGTTTATGAATATGACCATGGGCTTTTCCAGCTTCATGCAAAGGTTCACGGCCTTTTCTGTGCCCACGGTAACGCCGCCCGTCGGCCCCATGACTATCAGCGCCGCGCCGCACGCGCGCATGGCCTCGTTCAGCTCGCCTTCAAAATCCAGAAAGCCGGGGACGTCCAAAATATTTATCTTTGTCTCGCGCCAATAGGTGTTGCACACCGTCAGCGAAATGGACATCTTCCTCGCAATCTCCTGCTCGTCATAGTCCGAAACGGTGGTGCCGTTCTCTATCTTGCCCATGCGCGAAAGAGAGTGTCCGTTGAAGAGCATTGCTTCGCACAGCGTCGTCTTGCCCTCGCCGCTGTGCCCTATAATAGCTACGTTGCGTATGTCCTGTGCAGAAATAGCCATCAGATTTCCTCCTTGAACTTTATCTATATGCTTGCATATAGCTCATCATATATCCATTATAAAGTAAATCGTGCGCAAAATCAATATGCAATTTAAAAATATTTTTAATATTTCACATTTTTTGTCAGCCGTTCACTTAAAAGCGTGCGCGCGCCGCGGTTAATTTGATTGCACACGGGCTTAAAATAATTTACTTTTGCCGGTGTTTTTTATATAATTGAATAAAATAAGATTCTGACGGAACTTTATGAAAGCACCCAATTCAAGGATACGCAACTTCTGCATAATCGCCCACATCGACCACGGCAAGTCCACGCTTGCGGACAGACTGATAGAGATGACCGGTCAGGTCTCCAAGCGCGACATGGAGGCCCAGCTGCTCGATTCCATGGACATAGAGCGCGAGAGGGGCATAACCATAAAGCTCACCCCGGTGAGAATGTTCTACACCGCGTCGGACGGAGAAGAGTATGTTTTCAACCTCATCGATACCCCCGGACACGTGGACTTCACTTACGAAGTTTCGCGCTCGCTCGCCGCGTGCGAGGGTGCGATACTCGTCGTGGACGCTTCGCAGGGCATTGAGGCGCAGACTCTGGCAAACGTCTACCTTGCAATCGAAAACAACCTTGAGATACTTCCCGTCATCAATAAGATAGATCTGCCCTCCGCCCGCCCGGACGAGGCGAAAAAGGAGATAGAGGACGTGATAGGGCTGGACGCATCCTGCGCGCCCCTCGTGTCCGCAAAGGAGGGCACGAACATAGGCGAGGTGCTGGAAGACATAGTAAAATACTTCCCCGCGCCTTCCGGCGACGAGGACGCTCCGCTCAAGGCGCTCATATTCGACAGTTACTACGATAACTACAAGGGCGTCATTCTCTTCGTGCGCATAAAGGACGGCAGCGTTAACGTCGGCGACAGAATAAAAGGTTTCCGCTCCGACAAGGTGTACGACGTGACCGAAGTGGGAGTGTTCGCCCCCGGCATGTCGCCCAAGGACGGGCTGTACGCGGGCGAAGTCGGTTATATCGCCGCTTCCATAAAATCCATTCAGGACGTCGCCGTCGGCGACACTGTCACCAACGCAGACGCTCCCGCGGCCGAGCCGCTGCCCGGCTACAAAAAGGTGCAGTCCGTCGTGTTCTGCGGCATCTATCCGCTGGACGGCTCAAAGTTCAACGATTTAAAGGAGGCGCTCTTGAAGCTGCAGCTCAACGACGCTTCCCTCATCTTCGAGCCGGACACGTCCGTCGCTCTCGGCTTCGGCTTCCGCTGCGGTTTTCTGGGACTTCTGCACATGGAGATAATTCAGGAGAGGATCGAGCGCGAGTTCGGTCTCGACATAATAACAACTGCTCCTTCTGTAAGTTACAAGGTCATAAAAACGGACGGCGAGGAGCTTTTCGTGGACAATCCCTCGCATCTGCCGCCCCAGTCGGAGATAGATTATATGGAAGAGCCCATAGTCAAGGCCGACATATACTCTCCGCCCGACTATCTCGGCCAGATAATGGACCTGTGCCGCGACAAGCGCGGCGTGTTTCAGGGCATGAACTATCTGGACGCCAACCGCGTGCAGCTTGTCTACAAGCTGCCTTTAAACGAAATCATCTTCGATTTCTTCGATCAGATAAAATCGCGCACCCGCGGCTATGCTTCCTTCGATTACGAGCTTGACGGCTACGAGCGCAGCAAGCTTGTAAAGCTGGATATACTCCTCAACGGCGAGGTATGCGACGCGCTCTCCATGATAGTGCACGAGGATTCGGCCTATTCGCGCGGCAGAACGCTGTGCGAAAACCTGAAGGAGGCCATTCCCCGCCAGCTGTTTGAAGTCCCCGTGCAGGCGGCCATAGGCGGCAAGATAATCGCGCGCGAGACGGTGAAAGCCGTCCGCAAGGACGTTCTGGCCAAATGCTACGGCGGCGACATCACCCGCAAAAAGAAGCTCCTTGAAAAGCAGAAGGAGGGCAAAAAGCGCATGCGCTCCATAGGTTCGGTGGAAGTGCCGTCGGAGGTGTTCATGCAGATACTCAAGACAAACAAGGACTGACGGCGGAAAGGTTTTGTCAGGTTCCGTCAGACCGCTTTTGCGGCTTGACGCCAAACAGAATCGTCCCGCCTTCGCGGCGCGGCGGATAGGCAAAGCGGCGGACAGGCAACACGGCGGACGTTTACGCGTTTGCCTGTGCGTTTAAAAGTTATTGCGGCATATGAGCGGTTTTTTTGAAGAGGTTTACAAAATAGTCTGCGCCATTCCCCGCGGCAAGGTGCTCTCCTACGGCGACGTGGCCCGCCTTGCGGGCAACCCCAAAATGAGCCGTCAGGTGGGTTGGGCTCTGCATTGCAATCCCCGTCCCGGCGAGATACCCTGCCACAGAGTGGTGTTCCGTGACGGCGGGCTTTCGACCGGCTTTGCCTTCGGCGGGCCGGAAGCGCAGGCGGCCCTGCTCTCGGCGGAGGGAGTGGAGGTGCGCGAGCTGAAGGTGGACATGAATAAATACAGGTGGAGTGAATAATGGCGGGCATATACGTACACATACCCTTTTGCAAGAGCAAGTGCCGCTATTGCGACTTTGCGTCCTTTCCCGACAAGATAGGCCTTGCCGAAAGCTACATGGCCTGCGTCTACAGGGAGATGGCCATGCGCGCGCCCGAGCTTGCGGACTATAAATTCGATACGCTCTATATCGGCGGCGGAACTCCGTCCGTCATAGACGAAAGCTACATTGCCATGCTGGTCGCGGCGGCGAAAAAGCACTATGCGCTTTCGGCCGACGCGGAAATAACCATAGAGATGAACCCCGGCACGGTCTCCGCCTCAAAGATAGATATGTACAAAAAGGTCGGCATAAACCGCTTTTCCGTGGGGTTGCAGTCCGCCAACGACAGGCTGCTCGCCGACTTAGGCAGGGTGCACACTTTAAATCAGTTCATAACCTGCGCAAAGCTGCTCAAGGGCACCAATTTTTCGGTCGATATCATGATAGGCCTCAAAGGGCAGACTACCCAAGATATTGCGCAGGCGATAGAGGTCGCCGCAATGTACGGCGCGTCACATATATCCATGTATGCCCTCACTCCCGAGGACGGCACTCCCGTCTACACCGATTATCTCAACGGCGAGCTGCCCGACGGCGACGAGGTGGCCGACCAGTACGAGTTCGGCGTAAAAAAGCTTGCGCAGCTGGGTTTCGCGCGGTACGAAGTTTCCAACTTCTGCAAAAAGGGGAAGGAGAGCCGCCACAACCTCAATTACTGGCGGCGCGGCGAATATATAGGCTTCGGCGTGTCGGCTTCGAGCTGCATAAACAACGTGCGCTTTACGAATACCTTCGACCTCGACGAGTATTTCAAGTGCATCATATCCAACCATTTCGCCGTGATAGACAGGACGGAGATAACCGAAGAGGAGCGCCGCGACGAATACGTCATGCTGGCGCTGCGCACGGCGGCCGGAGTGGACTTAAAGGAATACGAAAAGCTGTTCGGCGTGCGGTTCGAGCGTGAATATGCCGCAGCCATTGCAAAAAATGCCGGTTTTTTGGATGTCTCCGCGGACCGCGTCGCGATAAAGGGAGAGCATCTGTTCGTGCAGAATAACATAATAATAGATTTTTTAAAGGACTGATATATGCAGACATTCACGTGTTCGCCCGCGCGCGCAGACGACGCGGAGCGCATTTTATACATAATATCGTCCGCCCGCGCCCGTCTGGCGGCGCACGGCATTCCGCAGTGGCAGGGCGAGTATCCCTCGGCCGCGTTCGTGGCGGAAAAAACAGCGGCAGGCCGCATGTACGCGGTGCGCCGCGGCGGCGAAGTCGCCGCCGTGTTCACCGTAGAAGAGTACGAACCCGACTATGCCGCCATAAGGGGCGCGTGGCTCACGGCGGGCAACTATCTTGCCGTGCACGCCGTTGCGGTCGCGCCGGAATTTCTCGGCTCCGGCTGCGCAAAATTCATATTCCGCAACGCCTTCGACATGGCGCGCGAACGCGGCAGGGGCAGCGTGCGCATCGACACGCACGAGCTCAACGCGCCCATGCGCGGTCTGCTCCGCTCGCTCGGATTTGAATACTGCGGGATGGTCACGCTCTCGTCGGGCGACGGCGACCGCATGGCGTTTGAAAGGACGCTGTGATTCAAGTCCGGCCGCACCGCAGGACGTGTTCTGCGTCGTTTAAGCTGCGGCAGGGCTCAATGAACGGCGGCCGCACTGAAATTCGCGTTACGCACTTTTTCCGGCGCGCCCGTCAGGCGCGCCCTTTGAAATTCATGCCGTTCTCTCCGCTATCACGCTGCCGTTTTCGCCGTCCACGAGATAGGCGTGCGTGTTGCCTTCCCTGTCGGTGAGCCCCACGTAATAGTAGCATCTGCCCTCGTCGGCAAGCAGGCGCACATAAATTTCGCCTTCAAAATTTTTCCCGTCCGTCAGCGCGTCAAAGCAATCCGCGTCGTAGCTTTTTGCGCTCTCCAGCGCGGCTTCGGGCGATATCACGCCGTCGTACAGCACGCTCGGCGCGGTGACGCTCCGCTCCTCGCCGTCGCAGACGAGGTCAACCACCACGCTGTCGCCCGTGTCCGTGCCCGCAAAGCTGAGATAAAAGCTGTCGGTCACGGACATGTAGCTCATCTCTCCGCCGCGGCCGTCTATGTGCGCGTCCACGCTCTCCGGGCTCTGCGAAAATTTTATGAATATTTCGCACACGTCGCTCATTTCGCCGCAGTATCCGTCCGAAAGATAGGGCGTTTCGCGCGAGGATATGTGCACCTTTACCTCTATGTCGTCGTCTGCGTACAGATACACTTGCGCTCTGCGCTCGGATATGAAGTCGGCAAGGTTTATCTCCTGCGCGCATGCGCACAGGGTCACGGGTACGATGGCAAGTGCCGCCGCGGCGGCGCAAATAAATTTCTTCATACTCTAAAGATATTTTGCGCGGCGCGCAATATTCCGTTTTTTTACGTTTTGTAAAAACCCGTTTGCCCGTGCGGGCCGCTTCCCGGCGCAAAACGGCGCGTAATTTCTTGCATTTTGCGCGGCGTTGTGTTAAAATCTATGTGTAAAATCCGCTGAAAACAGGGACGTGCGGGGGAGCTGCTCCCGCCGGGGAAAATATTTGAAACATTTTCTGGTAAAGACTGCGGTCAAAACAATTTTAATAATCCTCGCCGTTGCGGTGGTCGGGTTCGGCATTTTCAACTTTGCCTTTCCCCAGCACATGGCCACGTTTGCGGAGCGCGTGGGCAACTACGGCATGGCCGTCAGGTATGCGTCGCTCAGGTATTCCTACACCGGCGACACGCGCGATCTTGCAAGATGTCTGGAGGACGCCATTCTCGCCGACGACGACGCTTCCGTCGTCAGGTACGGCAACGAGTTTTTCGGCAAGAGCGACCGCGCTCAGGTCATGTACGAGCTCACCGCGGACAGCATGGATTCCGAAGGTCTCGTCGTGGATTATCTCAATTTTTTCGGCGGCGGACTGGTCGGGGCGCGCTACGCCACGGGCGATTTTAACGGCGCCCTGTCGCTCGCGCTGGAGCTCAACGGCGGCGCGTCCGAATTTGTTTACGGCTGTCCGCTCATGTCGCTTGCGGCCGAGGTCGTAGGCGGGGAGGACAGAGTCAACGCGCCCGCGCTGCTCTCCGCGCTGCAGGGCATAACCCCTTCTGACGAGGAGCAGGCGGAAATGCTGCGCGTCCTCACAAACAGCGTAAAAAATCTCACTCTCTGACAATTTCAATGCTCCGCGCCGCAGAATGCGGCGCGATTGATTTTCAAAAAGTCTATTTTTTAAAAAAAGGATATATCATATGCATCATCAAAGAGTACTCATTCTCGACTTCGGCGGACAGTACAACCAGCTGATAGCAAGGCGCGTCCGCGAACTCAACGTGTTCTGCGACCTCGTGCCGTCGGACATGAGCTGCGACGAGATCGCGGCCTACGACCCCATAGGCATAATATTTACGGGCGGCCCCAACAGCGTGTACGACGAAGGCTCGCCCAAGATAGACGGGCGCGTGTTCTCGCTCGGCATACCCGTTCTCGGCATATGTTACGGCTGCCAGCTCATGGCGCACACGCTGGGCGGCACGGTCGAAAAGGCGTCCGCTTCGGAATACGGCAAGGCGCAGGTCAGGTATGCCGCTTCGCCGCTCACCGAGGGCATGCCCGCTTCGGCCGTGTGCTGGATGAGCCACACCGACAGGATAACAAGGCTCCCCGAAGGGTTCAGGATGCTTGCGGAAAGCGACAACTGCCCCTACGCGGCCTTCGGCAACGAGAGCAAAAAACTGTACGGCGTACAGTTCCATCCCGAAGTGAACCACACGTTCAACGGCACGGTCATACTTAAAAACTTCCTCTACGGCGTGTGCGGAGCCGCGGGCGATTGGACCATGTCCAACTTCGTCGCAAGCAAGGTCGAGGAGCTTAAGGCAAAGATAGGCGACAAAAAAGTGCTGTGCGCAATGTCGGGCGGCGTAGATTCCGCCGTTGCCGCCGCGCTCGTCCACAGGGCCGCGGGCGACAATCTTACGTGCGTGTTCGTGGATCACGGCCTTCTGAGGAAGTACGAAGCCGAAGAGGTGATGTCCGTATTTAAGGACGGGCTGGGCATGAATCTCGTCAAGGCCGACGACGGCGAGATATTTTTGCAAAAGCTTGCCGGCGTGTCCGACCCCGAAACCAAACGCAAGATAATAGGCGAGCAGTTCATCCGCTCCTTTGAAAAACAGGCAAAGGCCATAGGCAGGGTGGATTTTCTCGTTCAGGGCACGATATACCCCGACGTGATCGAAAGCGGCAAGGGCAAAAGCGCGGTGATAAAGTCCCATCACAACGTGGGCGGACTGCCCTCGGTGGTGGACTTCGAGGAGATAATCGAACCACTGCGCGACCTGTTCAAGGACGAAGTGAGAAAGGTGGGCTTTGAGCTTGGCCTGCCCAAAAAGGTAGTCATGCGCCAGCCCTTCCCCGGGCCCGGCCTCGCCATAAGGATAATGGGCGACGTCACGCGCGAAAAACTTCAGACTCTGCGCGATTCCGACTATATCCTGCGCGAGGAGATAGCAAAGGCCGGCCTCGACGAAGAGATCTGGCAGTACTTCACCGTGATCACAAACTCCCGCACCGTGGGAGTTCAGGGCGACTTCCGCACATACGAAAACGTTGTCGCCATCCGCGCCGTCACCTCCGTGGACGCGATGACGGCCGACTGGGCGCGCATCCCCTACGACGTGCTCGAAAAAATATCCACAAGGATAGTAAACGAGGTGAAGCACGTCAACAGGATCGTGTACGACATCACTTCCAAACCTCCCGCAACTATCGAATGGGAGTGACGGACGCGCCCGCCCGTAAACGTCATTTCCCGGTGGCGACAGGCTGCCGGCAACAGGTGCGTTTGCGCGCCGCGATGCGTCAACCGGGCCGCGTGCCCGTCGGTTGCCTGCGCCGGGCCGCAACGCGTGGGCGCGGCGAATAAACTTTAAAACAGAGCCGGAGTACAGCGTATATCCGCTCTGTTTTTTTGTTGTCCGCACTTATTTTTTTAACTTTTCACATCAAAGTATTGCAAACGGCGGGCCGAAGATATATAATATCTGTGTAAGTCAGGCCGCCGCAACCGCAGCGCGGGCGCGCGGCGAACAAAAGAATTTCATCGGAGGAAGATCATGCAAAACAACAAACGTCCCGAAAGCCTTGCCCGCATAACCACCGCGCAGGCCGCCGAAAAATTTATAAACGAACAGATAGCCGAAGTCCGCGCGCAGGTGGGCGACAAAAAGGTGTTGCTCGCCCTCTCGGGCGGCGTCGATTCTTCGGTCGTGGCGGCGCTGCTCATAAAGGCGATAGGCAAACAGCTCGTCTGCGTGCACGTCAACCACGGTCTGCTGCGCAAGGGCGAACCCGAGCAGGTGGTGGAAGTTTTCCGCAATCAGATGGACGCCAACCTCATATACGTCGACGCTTCGGAGCGCTTCCTCGGCAAGCTTGCCGGCGTGTCCGACCCCGAAACCAAGCGCAAAATAATAGGCGCGGAGTTTATAGAAGTGTTTAAGGAGGAGGCTTCGAAGCTCGAGGGCGTGGAGTTCCTTGCGCAGGGCACAATCTATCCCGACATAATCGAAAGCGAAAAGGGCGTAAAGGCCCATCACAACGTGGGCGGTCTGCCCGAACAGCTCGGTTTCAGGCTGGTCGAACCTCTGAAGTTCCTCTACAAGGACGAGGTGCGCGTCGTTGGCGACGCGCTCGGCCTGCCCGCGGGCATGGTATATCGTCAGCCCTTCCCCGGGCCCGGTCTGGGCGTGCGCTGTCTGGGCGCGATCACCCGCGACAGGCTGGAGTGCGTGCGCGAGTCCGACGCCATTTTGCGCGAGGAGTTCGACAAAAACGGCCTTGCCGGCAAGGTGTGGCAGTATTTCACCGTCGTGCCCGATTTCAGATCCGTCGGCGTAAAGGACGGCAAGCGCACGTTCGCATATCCCGTCATTATCCGCGCGGTCAACACAAAGGACGCTATGAGCGCCACCGTCGAAGACATCCCCTTTGCGCTCCTTCAGCACATCACCGAGCGCATAACAGCCGAAGTTCCGGGCGTAAACAGGGTGCTGTACGACCTCACCCCCAAGCCCGTAGGCACCATCGAGTGGGAATAATCTGATATTATTGCGGTTCTGCCCGCGCATCGCGCTCGTTGCGCGCGGCTGCGGGCGGACATATTTTCAGACAAATAACGGAATTCCTTACTTTTAAGGAGTATTGATTATGCAATATCGCAGATACGGCGATAAAATCGCCGTCCGGCTGGACAGGGGCGAGGAAATTATTTGCTCGCTTGAAAGGCTGTGCGCGGACGAAAAAATAGGATTTGCTTGGGTTTGCGCCATAGGCGCGGTCGGCTCGTTTACCGTCGGGGTTTTTTCGCCGGAAAAAAAGACGTACTCATCCAACAGCTTTTCGGGTGATTACGAAATTGTTTCGCTCGGCGGCAACGTCACGCGCAAGGACGGCGGGCCGTATATCCACCTGCACGCAAGTTTTGCTTCCGCCGACGGCTCGGTCGCGGGCGGACATCTGAACAGGGCCGTCGTTTCCGCCACCTGCGAGATGGTTTTGGACGTGGCCTGCGGCGAGGTCGGGCGCAGGTTCAGCGACGAGGTCGGCCTCAATCTGTTTGATTTTTAAGATGTTGACGCAGGAGCTTTTGCAACAACTCGGCTTTCAGCCCATAGGCGAATCCAACGGCAGGATCAGGCGCGTAAAGGGAATAATTTCCAACACCAAGCCCAATCCCGAAAAGCTGTTCGTGGCCGAAGGCATATGGCTGGCTTCCATGTGCCTTAAGTTCGGCACGCGCATAGACAGTCTGATAGTCTGTCCCGAATACGTGCGCACGCCCGAAGTGGCCGCGCTTATCCGCAACCTGTGCGACCGCACGGACGCGCGCTTTTCGGTTTCGGCAAAGACTTACGAAAAGATATCCGAAAAGGACCGTCCCGACGGGATAATGGTCGTTGCCGCGCTGCCGCAGCGCGACGCGGCGGATTTTGTCCCGCCCGAAAGGGCCGTTGTGCTCGTCATTGACGGCGTGGAAATTCCCGGCAACGCCGGCACCATGCTGCGCATGGCCGACGGCGCGGGCGCGGACGCCGTGTTCTTCTGCAACCGCAAGGTGCGCATGACTCACCCCAAGCTCATCAAATCCAGTCAGGGCGCCGTGCTCACCGTGCCGGTGTACGAGTTTGAGTCGGTAGCCGAATGCCGCGCATGGCTAAAAAGGTTCGGGTTCACCGTCTATCTTGCGGATACCCGCGCGGATAGGTTTTACTATGACGAGCCGTTTGGCAAAAACACCGCGCTTGTGGTGGGAAGCGAACGCTACGGCATTGCGCGCGAGTGGTACGATTCGGACTATTCCATGATAGCCATTCCCATGCTCGGCAAGTGCGACAGTCTCAACGTCGGGGTGGCGGCCACGGTGCTCACTTACGAAGCGTGCATAAAAAACAAACTGCGTACGGAGAGGAGAAACACATGAATATCTGGCACGACATAGACCCTTCGCGCATCTCGCCGGAGCGTTTTGAAGCGCTTATCGAAATACCAAAGGGCTGCAAGACCAAATACGAACTCGACAAGGCCACGGGTCTTCTGAAGATGGACAGGGTGCTGTACACCTCTACGGTATATCCCGCAAATTACGGGTTCATACCCCTCACCTACGCCGAGGACAGCGACCCTCTGGACGTGCTCGTGCTGTGCACCGATTCGGTGTATCCCATGACGCTTGTGGCGTGCACGCCCATAGGCGTTATAAAGATGATAGACAACGGCGAGTACGACGAAAAGATAATCGCCGTGCCCGTCGGCGACCCCACGTATAAGGACTATGCCGATATACGCGACCTGCCCCGGCACATCTTCGAGGAGATGATGCACTTTTTTTCCGTGTACAAATTCCTCGAACAGAAGGTCACTGAGGTAAAGGAGATATGCGGCCGCGACGAGGCCGTCGGGCTTATAGCCGGCTGCATAGCCGCCTATAAGCAAAAGTTTTCAAAGCGTTAAAGCGATTTTATAGAGCTGTTGCATTATTTTTTGCCGCGCGCGGAGCGACTCCGCGCGCGGCTTTGCATGTTTGCCGTGTGCAGCAGGAAGGATTTTGCCACTCAATGTAAGCGGCGCAAATCGGCCGCGCGTGCTCTGCGGATGCCGCCGGAGCGTTACATAATGGTACTGATAATACAGTTAATATAATTAATACAAAGCGGCGACAATTGCCGGGGGTATTGCTTTTTTTAAAAAGACATGTTATAATAATATGACCGCCGCAGCCCGTCGCGGCGCGGCGGCACGCATCATGGCAGACATAAACGAACTCAAAAAAATTTTATCGCCTTCCAGACAGCCGGACAAGGCCTTTTATCTCGACCTTCTGGACGAAGACAGGCAGAGGGCAGCGGAGGAGGAGCACCTCGGCGCCGTTCTGATAATGCTAAAAGTCATCTACGTCAAAAAGCTGCTGGACGGCATAAAGTCGGCCGCCGCCGAAAGGGACGCGCTTCAGCGCGCCCCCGATTACAATGCCGAAAAATATCGCCGCGTTCTTCAGCTCAACGCCGAAATAGCAAAATTCAGGCAGGAGGTGGACAGCTACAAGTGCTTTTTTGCCGAGCCGTACTTTGCGCGCATGGATCTCTACGACGACAAGGACGGCTACAACAGCTACTACATCGGCAAAAAGGGCGACTACGGGCTGGAGATAGTGGACTGGCGCGCGCCGCTGGCGAGAAAGTACTATCAGAAGAGCCGCACGGCCTTTTCGATAAACCAGTTCGATTACAAGCTCATACTCCGCCGAGCCCTGCGCGTGCATAACGGAAAGCTTTTAAGCTTTCAGAACGAATATCTCAATCTCGACGACTACCTTACCGCGGAGGAGATAGGCGGCCGCGACGAGCAGGTCATCTTCGATCCGTTCTTAAAGGACATACTCAAAAGCCGCAAGGAAAAGCAGGAGATCTGCGACATAATAGAGACCATTCAGGAACAGCAGTACGACATAATCACCGCGCCTGAAGGCGCGCAGTTCGCCGTTCAGGGCGTCGCGGGTTCGGGCAAGACCATGATAATGCTGCACAGGCTGTCCTATCTGATGTACAACAACGAGAGCATCAGGCCCTCCAACGTGCTCGTCATAACTCCCTCCGATTCGTTCAACGCGTTCATAGACGAGCTGTCGCAGATACTCGAACTCGAAAAGGTGCGGACTTCCACCCTCGACAACTACTTCCTCGCTCTTTTAAAGAGCGCCGGGATCGAACCGGAGAGCAAGGTGGACTGCCGCGCGCGCGTAAACGAAGCCTATCTTTCGTATATATACTCCCCGCGCTTTGCTGCGGACAGCGCCGAAAAGCTGAAAAAAATCTATTCGGGAGTGCGCGCCATGCTCTCGCGCGAGGCGGGCGGCGAACTGATTGACAGCGTAATATCCTGCGCCGAACGCCAGACGGCTGAGTACGAACGCATAAAAAACGCGTCTCTGCGCGTGCGCAGATGCGTGCTGGGCGAGATAAAGGAAAAGCCCGACGGCGGACTGTATTACACCAAACAGATGCGCGCGCTGTTTAACTGCGTTGCGGACGTAAAGGAGTTTTTGTCTCTCGGCGACGACGAGCGCATGGACGAAGGCTATTATTTTTACAGGCAGCTGCTCTCGTTTTACAAATCTCTCCGCTTCATGCGCCGCTACGGCGAAAAGATATGCCTTTCCGCCGTCGAAGATCTTAAGGCGCTGGAGCAGACGGTAGAAAAGGAAATATTCGATTTAAAGCGCTACAAAATAAACGTCGGGGGCAGGGAGGAGTACACCTATCCCGACAGAATACAAAAGCGTGCCGAGCTGAAAAAGGAGATTGGTGCGGCAATATGCCGCATTGAAAACATTTTATCTGACTTTGCCGCGGCGTTCGATCTTGCCGACGTCGCCCGCGGCGAAGGCTATCTCGTCCGCATAGGCAAGTGTGAGGACATGGTGGATCTCGCCCGCTTCTTCTACAGGGAAATAGTCAGGCCCGTAAAAACGAGGTACGGCGTCTCCAACAAGACGATGTGCCGCGCGGACGTGTTCGCGCTGTGCTCCGTGCTGGTTGCCGTCGGCTACGATCTTTCGCCTAAATATTCCTTCGTGTTCGTGGACGAAGCGCAGGACATATCCCCCGCCGAATACGCCGTTCTGCGGCGCGTCAACGCCGACGCCTGCTTCAACGTGTTCGGCGATCTCGGGCAGAACGTCACGCCCTTCCGCGGCATTTCGGACTGGTCGCAGCTCGGCTACGAAACCTACACGCTCAACCGCAACTACCGCAACACCAATCAGATAGTGGAATACGTTTCCTCGGAGCTGGGCATCGACATGCAGCCCATAGGCCTGCCCGGCGACGAGGTGAAATGCATTGCGCCGAGGGGCGTGGGCAGGTACCTTTCGGACAAAAAGGGCCTGCGCGCGGTCATCACTTCGGCCGACAACCTCGAAAAGTATTCGCGCAAGGCCTACAACGTGGTGGGGGAGAGCGGCGCGATATCCAAGTCGAAGATAAATATTATGACTGTTTACGAAAGCAAGGGGCTGGAATTCACGGCAGTGGCCGTGGTGGACGGAGATCTTTCGGTCAACGAAAAATACATCGCCTACACCAGAGCGCTGAAGGAACTGGCCGTGGTCCGCTGAACTTTCACGCAAATCGGTCAACGAAAAATACATCGCCTACACCAGAGCGCTGAAGGAACTGGCCGTGGTCCGCTGAACTTTCACGCAAATTTGCCGCCTTTTACACCGGGTTTTCATTACGGGCGTTAAAAACGTTGGACTAAACGGGCGGCGCATGTTAAAATATTCAGGTAAGTCAGGCGCCCGCGCGGGCGCGGAGCAAGGAGGCTGCTATGTGGCACGAATATGTCTACAGGGTGTTGAGCATAGTCAACTATGCCATACTCATAATCATCGCGATCCCGCTCGCGGTGCAGATACTGTACGTTCTCTTCTGTTTCGTCAAAAAGAAGACCTATCCCAAGAGCGGAAAAAAGGGCAGGATAGCCTATCTCATCCCGGCCTGCAACGAAGCGGACGTCATCTACGGCACCGTCAGAAGCATACTCGAAGGGCAGGATTACCCGCGCGACAGGTTCGACGTGTTCGTCGTCGCGGATAACTGCACCGACGACACGGCCGCGCTTGCGGAAAAGGCCGGGGCCATAGTCCTCGTCCACAACGATCCCGACCCCGCCCACCACATGGCCGCATATCCCCTTCGATTCGGCATAGAGCACATCCTTTCGGTGGAGGACGACCCCTACGAAATAGTCATCAGGGTAGACGCCGACAACCGCCTGAACGCCGAGTACTCTTCGCTCATGAACGACGCGTATCAGTCGGGCGTGGATCTCGCCCGCCCCTACGAAGGCGCGATAAACGCCGCGCAGAACTTTTTCACCAAGGCCTGCACCATGTTTTACGTGTTTGAATCGCGCTACGGCAGCAGGGTCAGGGAAAGGCTTGGGCTGGCCGCCCACGTCAACGGCAGCGGCGCCATGATGAGCGCGCGCATGCTCAAAGCCACCGGCGGTTACGACTGCGTCACCATCTCCGAAGACGCCGAATACTATTTCAACCGCCTGCTCGACGGGTACAAGGGCCACTTCGTGGAAGACGCCGTGGTTTCGGAGGACATGCCGTCGTCGCTGAAAGATACATACAACCGCAACAAGCGCATAGGCAGCGGCTCGGTCTCGCTGCTCAAGCCGAAGTTTGCAAAGCTGTTGAAAAAGTTTTTCACCTCGGGCGATCTGTCCTGTCTTGAAATATGCATGACGTACAGCTTTTTGTTTTTCACGGTGCTGCTGTGCGTCTGGTTCCCGCTGTTTTACGTTTACGACTTTTTGTATCTCGGCTTCGCCGCCTATGGCGGGCTGGAAATTTCGCTGTATTCCGCCGCGTGGTATCAGAGCGTGCTGTGGAACACTTTGATAATCGGAGGCAGCATATTGCTGGGGCTTTTCGTGTTCTTCGGATATCTGCAGGCCCTGTTCCTCGTCATCGCGGACTATAAAAAGATAGGCGCCGAAAAGCGGCGCGAACTTATCGGCGCGGTGCTTTGTTTCCCCTTCTTTCTGATAGTGTATTCCGTCACCATATGCATAGGCACCATGTCCAAACCGTCGTGGGGCAGGGCAAAGCGCAACGTCGAAAAATAAAGGAGCCGTCGTTTGGAAAAAAATTACGCACTCGAAATCAGACATCTCACCAAGTCTTACGGCGCCGTCAAGGCGGTGGACGACATCTCGTTCTCGGTGGAAAGGGGCAGTCTGTTCGCCTTTCTCGGCGTGAACGGCGCCGGCAAATCCACCACCATAAACATAATCTGCTCCATTCTCGATAAGGACTCGGGCAAGATATACGTCGGCGGGCACGACCTCGACGAAGCCGCGCGCGACATAAAGCGCGATACGGGCATAGTTTTTCAGACGTCCGTTCTGGACAAAGAACTCACCGTTCTGCAAAATCTCGAAGTGCGCACGGCCTTTTACGGTCTGGGCAGAGAGCAGAAGAGGAACAACATCCGCGACATAATCCGCCTTCTGGAACTGGAGCCCATACTGAAGCGGCCCGTCAGGAACCTTTCGGGCGGGCAGATGCGGAGGGTGGATATCGCCCGCGCCATGGTGCACAGGCCCAAGCTGCTCATTCTGGACGAGCCCACCACCGGTCTCGACCCCAAAAACCGCCGCATAGTCTGGTCGCTGATAGACAAAATACGCACCGAAACGGGCATGACTGTCTTTCTGACGACGCACTATCTGGAGGAGGCCGAACTGGCCACCGACGTGGTTATAATGGACAGGGGCAGGATAATCGCCCGCGGCACGCCCAACGAACTGAAGAACGCCTACTCGCAGGATACGCTCGTAAGCTACATGCCGGCGGACGAAAAGTTCGACCGCGCTCTCAAAGACGGGGGATATTCCTATGTGTACGACGGCGAACAGCGCGCGTACCGCATCGGGCTGAAAAATACCGCCGCGGCAAAGGAACTCATGGCCCGGTATCCCGATTACACGGCGGACATCGAGGTGCTCAAGGGCAAGATGGACGACGTGTTTCTGAATGTGACCGGCAGGGACATAACCGTTACGGAGGAAGAAGATGCGGGCGAAAAATAAAACAAATTATCCAGAACAGCTTGCAAGCCTTACCAGGCGGCACCTGCTGGTGTTCATAAACAGCCGTATGCGGGTCTTTTTCACGCTGATGGTGCCCTTCATCATCTTCGTGATATACATTTTCTTTCTGCGCGACCTCGAACTGATGACCATACAGCCCGTGCTCGAAGAGTTCGGCATGGACTCCTCCGACCCCGGACTGCAGAAATATATCCACACGCTCGTCGATTCGTGGATGCTTTCGGGCATAGTGGCCATGTGCACGATAACCGTGTCGCTGCAGATAAACAACATAACTGTCAGCGACAAGGAAAACGGCATCAACCGCGATTTCGCGTCCTCGCCCGTCTCCTCCAACGTGCTTATACTCAGCTACTTTCTGGCAAACTTTATAATAACGTTCGTCGTCTGTCTGATATTTCTGGTGGTCTGCTTCATCTATCTCGCGGCCATAGGCGAACTTATCATGACCTTCTCGTCCGTAATGTCGGTGTTGGGCGTGCTCGTCTACGCATCGATAAACGGAGTGCTGTTCACGGTGTTCATCTGCTCTTTCATCTCGCGCGATTCCACCATGGGCAGCGTGATAACCATATTTTCCACCGCCATAGGCTTTCTGATAGGCGCGTACATGCCGCTGTTCATGATGCCCGAAGCCGTTCAGTACGTCTGCGGCTTCGTGCCCGGCACGTATGCCTGCGCGCTGTTCAGGTTCGCGTTCATGAACGATACCATAAACGCGATGGCGGCATATGTGAACAACGCGGAGCTGATGGCCGAGCTCACCGGCAGCTTCGGCTACAACCTCAACTTCTTCGGCCTGGTCGTAACGCCCGGCTATCAGGCCCTCGCCCTTACGATATTCACGGTGCTGCTTACGGTGCTGAATATCGTGTTCGGCAGATATCTCACCGCCGTGACGGGCGGCATGTCCAAAAAATTGTTCGGCAGAAAAAGTAAACCGTCGGGCGGAGAGCCCGGGGCGGAATGAGCGTGCCGCGCGGCGGCCTGCCTGCATATGTGCGCGTGCGCGCCGCGGGGACGTCCCCGCGGCGCGCACGTTTTTGTCCCGCAGGAGATCGCCCGTCGTGCCCGCCGGAACTTTATGGGATAAAATTTGCTTTCAGCTGTTGAATATTGTTTTGATTTGTGGTATAATCAAAGAGTAATCCGATCGACTTACGAATATTTTGGAAATTTTTAAGGAACAGGAAAATGGCAGCGAACAACAAGAAAAAACCACAACTCGACCTGATCGAACTTGACGGCGAACTATTGAATTTCGTCTCGTACGCCACATACTTCAACCGCATTCCGCTGTTCACCACACTGCGCGTATACAACAACGGGGAGGAGGACGTGGAAAACGTCGTCATCGCCCTTTCGGGCGACGGGCCGCTCGTCATGCCCGCAAACATCTGTCTGCCCCTCATTCCCGCGCAGAGCAGCACGGAGGTAAAGTCGCCGTCGCTGCTTAACCCCAAATTTCTCGCCGACCTTTGCGAGACGCAGACGTGCAAGGTGTTCGTAAAGGTCTCCTGCGGGAAAAAGGATATCTGCTCGCTCGCGGCCGACGTCTGCGCCCTGCCGATGGACATGTGGAGCGGGCTTTCGGGCAGCGTGGAGATGCTGTCCGCCCATGTCCGCCCCAAACTTTCCGACTGTCAGAAGGTGCTGGCCGAAGCCGGTCTCCAGCTTAAAACGTGGGGCTTTTCGCAGGAGTGGTCGGGCTATGCCGGCAACGACAAAAACGCCGTCCGCGGCGCCTTCGCCGCAATTTTTTCGGCTATACGCAATCTGAACATAGAGCGGGGCGAGGATTCCGACCTCTCTCTTCCTTCGTCCGTCGGAAACGTGGCGGAGATAGTGGGGGAACGTTCGGCAACTCCTGCCGGAATGGCGTGCTTTGCCGCGTCGTGTCTGGAAGCGGCCAAGCTTAATCCCGTAATAGTGCTCGGCAAAAACAAGATAGGCGTGGGCGTATGGCTGTACGAAAGCTGCTTTACCACCACGCAGCAGGACGACATGTCAGTCGTCGAACGGTATATCGCCGACGGCGTCAACAACCTTGCCGTCGTCGACGCGGACGACCTGTTCGCGCACAAAAACGCCAGCTATACCACGTCGGCCGCGCATTTTTCCGCCGCCCTCGCCGCGCACAGGTTTGAAGTCTGTCTCGACGTGAAGCGCTGCCGCATAGGCGGCGTGTTCCCCATGCCCATAAAGGTGAAGAGCGGATCTTCTTACGAGATACTCGGCGACAAGCAGTTTTCCTATGAGGCCCGTCCCAAGGACATAATCGACGCCGACAAGCTCGATCTCGGCCGCGCGGCCTCCAAGGACAAAAACTGGGAAAGGCGCCTTCTGGATCTTTCGCTCAGGAACAACCTTCTGGCGTTCAGGTTCCGCCGCGACGCAATACATCTGCTCACTTACGACGCCGCGGCCTTTCTCGAAAAGATCGGCGAGCGCGAAAAACTCACCATACACGCCAACGCCAACCCCGTCGAAGGCGCGCTTTACTTCGGCGGCGGACAAAAGCTGAAAACGCTGTCGGAGCTCATAGACATCGAACTCGGACAGGGCATAGTCCGCGCATATTCGCGCACCGATTCCCTGCTCGAATCGGCCACCACGCTCATACGCAGGGCGCGCTCCACGCAGGAAGAGGTGGGCGCCAACACGCTGTTCATGGCCGTGGGATTTCTCAAATGGAAGACGGCGGACGAAAAGGAGTTCAAGTACGCTCCGCTCGTGCTCATGCCCGTCACCATGAAAAAGACCAAAACGCAGGGCATCGAGCTGGGGCTGTCGGACGAATTTCAGGTGAACACCACCCTTCTGGAATTTTTGAAGGTGGAGTTCGGCATCGACGTCCGCGGCATCGAGGGCGCTTCTCTCACCCCTTCCGAAATTCTCGCCGTCGTCCGCGCCAAGACCGCCAACATGAAGGGCTGGTTGGTTCACGACGACATATATATAGCCCAATTTACTTTTGCCCGCTATGCCATGTGGGCGGACGTGCGCGCGAATATGCCCGTCTACAAAAACAACGCGCTCATAGCCAGCCTGCTCTCCAATTCCAACAAGCTGGGCGAAAACAGACTTGCCGGCGTCAGCGAAGACGACAGCGACCCCAAGGACATCCTGACTCCGCTGCCCTGCGATTCTTCGCAGTATGCCGCCATATCCGAATCGGCCAAGGGCACCACGTTCGTTCTGCACGGCCCGCCCGGCACGGGCAAGAGCCAGACCATAACCAACATGATAGCCAACGCCGTGCACTCCGGCAGGCGGGTGCTGTTCGTGGCCGAAAAGCAGGCCGCGCTTCAGGTGGTCAAAAAGCGTCTCGACGAAATAGGCATAGGCGAATTCTGTCTGGAGCTGCACTCCGGCAAATCCGCGCAAAAGAGCGAGATAGTGCGCTCCATAGAGTCCACTCTGGCGCTCAAGGACGACTATTTTGGCGACGAAAGGTTTGAAGCCGACGCGCAGAAGATAGCCGAGGACAGGGACAAGCTCCGCGCTCCGCTCGCCGCTCTGCACAAAAAACGCCGTCTCGGCTGCTCGGTGTACGAGGGCATAATTTATTATCTTCAGAACAAAAACGCGCCAGAGCTCGTAAACATAGAATCCACGTTCTACGACGGGCTCACGGCCAAAAAGCTGGCCGAGTGCGAAAACATGCTGCTCACGGCGCAGGCCGCCGCCAAGGAATGCGGCGGCGTCTACCGCTCGCCGTTTGCGGGGGTCAATCTGTCCGTCTGCGACGAAAAGGTGCAGGCGTCCGTGCTGTGCGCGGCCGAAGTGGTGCTTGCGGAGCTCCGCCACCTCAAAAACTATCTGGGACTGTTCCTCGACACTTTCAATCAGAAGATCTCCGCCTTCACCTGCAAAAAGCTGGAAAACCTTGTTGAGATATGCACCGTCCTGAGGGAGGACAGGCTCAAAAACTTCTTCAGCTGCGACGAGAGCGACTTCTATGTGTTCTACAACGCAAACATACGCTACGACGCCGAGGTGCGCAACTGGTTCACTCGCTTCAAATCGCTGCCCGATCTCGGCAGGCTTGCAGACGACATAGAGAGCGAAATAGAAAACTGGGGCGAAAATTACCGCTCGTCGCGCACGCTGCTCGCCGTGATAAAGCGCATCAACCGCTGCGCCCGCACGCCTATGGCCGAAAGCGAGGAGCTGGAGTGGATAAAGCGCGCTTACGAAATAGAGCAGGCAAAAAACAAGATACTCGGCTTCACCGATCTTTCGTCGGCCTTCGTCGGGCTGGGCGGCGCCATCAACGACAAGCGCCGCGAGGACTACATGCGCCCCATATATTCGCTGCACGCCTGCTGCGCGAGCGTGTTCATGGACTATAACGGCGACGCGTTCAACAGCGTGTGCGCCCGCGCGGCGGACGGCTATTTAAAGCCGCTGCTCAACGGGTTCATAGCCGCCGCGTCGGCCTTCGTCGGGGCGTGCGAACACTTCAACGGCGTAATAAAGTGCGATGCCGGCTCCGTCGGCGAGGACGACGTGTTCGATTATTACAGCGCCAAGTGCTCGGCCCTCATCGACAATATCGACATGCTTCCGGCATGGTGCATGTACAAGGCCACGGCCAAAAAGCTCAACGACAGCGGCCTCACGTTCATAACCGACGCCATGGAGTCGGGGCAGATCAGCGGCGAAAAAATTCTTTCCGCATTCCGCAAAAACGTATACCGCAACTTCATTCAGACCAACATACCCGCGGACGAAAACCTTTCGTCCTTCTCCGCGGCGCTTCTGGACGAAACCGCCCGCGCCTTTTCGCAGGTGCTGGACGAATTCGCCCTTCTCACCCGCGCGCGCATAAGGCACGACCTCGTTTCCCGCCTGCCTTCGTCCGAAACCGAAGGCCCGCTCGCGCTCGAACTCATGGCCTTCAACCGTCAGATAAAGGGCAACCTGCGCGGATTCAACCTGCGCGGACTGTTCACGGACTTCCCCGAACTGTTAAAGGCGGTCGCGCCCTGCCTTCTGATGAGCCCTTCAACCGTTTCGCAGTACCTGCCCGCCGACCCCGGGCTGTTCGACATCGTCATCTTCGACGAAGCGTCCCAGATGCCCACGTGCGAGGCCGTGCCCTCGCTCGCAAGGGCGAAAAGCGCCGTCATAGTCGGCGACCCCAAGCAGATGCCGCCCACGTCGTTTTTCGTCAACATGGACACGGACGAGGACAACCTCGAAGCCGAGGACCTCGAATCCGTTCTCGACGACTGTCTGGCCCTCGGCATCCCCGAAAAGCACCTCAACTGGCACTATCGCTCCAAGCACGAAAGTCTCATCGCCTTCTCCAACATAATGTACTATTCCTCGCGCCTTTGCACGTTCCCTTCGCCGGACGCGATGGACAGCCGCGTAAAGCTGCACTTTGTGGAAGGCGGCGTGTACGAGCGCGGCGCGACAAAGGTGAACAGGCAGGAGGCGGAAGAACTGGTAAACGCGGTGATAGCCAGGCTGAAAGACCCCGCGCTGCGCCGTTCGTCCATGGGCGTCGTCACGTTCTCCACGCCCCAGCAGGTGTACATCGAAAAACTGCTGTCAAGGCGCATAACGGCCATGGGGCTGGAGGAGGCCGCCTACGAGCGCGAAGAGCCGCTGTTCATCAAAAATCTTGAAAACGTTCAGGGCGACGAAAGGGACGTTATCCTCTTTTCCGTATGCTACGGCCCGGACGCGGCCGGCAGGATATCGCTGAATTTCGGCCCCCTCAACCAGCTCGGCGGCTGGCGCCGTCTCAACGTCGCCGTGTCGCGCGCAAGGGAGAAGATGATAATTTTCTCGTCCATGCGCTATTCCATGATAGACCTCTCGCGCACCACTTCGCGCGGGGTCGCCGGGCTGAAGGCCTTCCTTGAATTTGCCGAAAAGGGCCGCACCACGCTGGCGCAGCCTTCGGACGAGGTCAGGGTGAACAGGTCGGGCATAGGCCGCTACGTTGCCGCCGAGCTCGCGCCGTACGGCTACGAGTGCCGCACCGACGTGGGCGTGTCCGACTTCAGGATCGACGTCGCCGTCGTCGACCCCAAAAACAAGCACAACTTCATTCTGGCCATACTGTGCGACGGCACCACCGATTTTTCCGTCAAGGACCGCTCTGTGATGCAGGTGCAGACCCTCAAGCGCAACAACTGGAACGTGCTCAGGCTGTACTCCATAAATTTCTTCAACAATCCCAAGCGCGAAATAAAAAAGATAAAGGAATACCTCGACAAGCTGACTTCCACCGTCAAGGCGGCGGGCAACACGTATAAAAAGCCCTATCGCTTTGCAAAAGCGGAGGAGAGACAGCTCGAACCCGCGGCCGTGCTGAGCGGCGAGCACGACGGCGAGATAATCAAGGTGATCCGCGCCGTGCTCGCGGCGGAAGAACCCATATCCGCGCAGTTCCTCGCAAAGCGCGTGCTCTCGCTTTTCGGCATAACGAAGTACGGCTCCAAACTCGAAGGAAAGATAGCCTCGCTCGTTTCGGCGTGCTCGTTCAAGAGCGTGTCGGCGGCGGGCAACACGTACTATTACAAAACCGACAAGTGCGTGGGTTACGACCGCTACCGCGTGGAAAACGGAACTCAGGTGCGCACGTCGGATACCGACTACACCCCCTTCGACGTCATTTCGCTCATCAAGGCCCTGCTTATCGACAAGGTCAGCATGTACGCCGACGAGCTCGTCGTCGCCGTCGCAAAGGGGCTGGGAGTGCCCAGGATGTCCGACAGGATGACGGCCTTCGTCAACGCATGCATTGACGAAGGAGTGCGCTGCGGTCTGTTCATACGCAGCATCTCCGACAGGATATCTTTGAGCTGACCCATGAAGAGGGTCGCCCGCGCCGCCGTATTCAATTTCAGGCCGCCCTTCGCCGCCGCGCTCTCGCTGGCCGGCGGTATAGGCGCGGCCTTTTTGCTTGCCCTTTACGGCGCGGATCTGTTCTGGCTGATCGCGGTCGTGCCCGTCGCGGCCGTGATTTTTATTGCCTTTGCCCTGTTTGCGCGCACCGCCCGCGCCGTCGTCTGGTGCGCCGCGCTCATAGCGGTCTTCTTCGTCGGCGTCGCGTGCGCCGCTGTCGCGATCAACGTCCTCGGCGCCCCGCCCGAAGTTTCCGACGGTGTTGCAAGGCTGGCGGGCAGGGTGGAGGAGGTCAGGCTCACCGCGTCCGGCAGGCGCTGTCTCGTGCTGTCTTCCGTTACCGCGGACGGCACGGCGCTCACGGGCAAAGTGCTCGCATACCTCGGCGAGGAAGCGGGCGGTGCGGTTAAGCCCGGCTACCGTGTGGAGATGTTCGGGCTCGTCGGGCACTACGACATGTTTGCCTACGGTGCGCTCGATTATCGCGTGGCCGACGGCGTGCGCTACTTCGCCGAAACTTACGGGCAGGTGCATTACAGCTACGGCTTTTCTCTCTTCGGCGCCGTTCGTTCGGCCATATATGATGTCCTTTTCGATAATCTGGACTACGAAACCGCCGCCGTCGCGTACGCGATGATAACGGGCAGCACGCGCGATATATCCGACTCCGCCCTCGACAGCTTCCGCTTCGGCGGCGTCTCGCACATATTCGCGGTTTCCGGACTGAACATCACGGTGCTCTACGTTTCGCTGTCCGCCGTGCTCAGAAAATGCAGCGTCAACAGGTGGGTCGCCGCGGCGTCGGGGCTCGCGTTGGTGTTCTTTTACACGGGCGTCTGCGGGTTTGCCCTCTCGGCGGTCAGGGCCGCCGTAATGTGCGCCGTGGGCGCGCTCGCTTCCATCGCGCACGGCAAATACGACGGGCTCAATTCCCTGTCCGTCTCCGTCATCGTCATTCTGCTTGCAAACCCCGTAAACCTGTTCGACGTCGGGTTCGTGCTGTCGGTCTGCGCAATGCTGGGCATCGTCTTTTTGGGCCCCGGTCTCTCGCACCTCATGCGCAGGCTGCCCTCATGGCTTAAAAGCAACGTCTCCATGAGCGTCGCGTCGCAGGCGGCGACCCTGCCCGCGTTGCTGCTCGTCTTCGGCTATATATCGGGCGCGGGGCTCATACTCAACATAGTGGTCCTGCCGGTAATGACGTTTTTATACGTGCTCATGTTCGCATGCGTCGTCGCATGTCTCGTTCTGCCGTTCGCCGCGCCGGTTCTCGCGTTTGCCGCTCTGCCGCTGCAGTCCGTGATAAATTTTTTCGTGCACTTCGGGTTTGAAGATTCGCTCATATCGGGCGGCGGGGGCTGGTGGCTGGCGGTCGTCGTGTTCGCGTGCATTGCCGCGCTCTCCGATAAATTCAATTTTTCCCGCTCCTTCCGCGCGGCGGCGTGCGGTGTGTGCGCCGTCTGTTTTGCTCTCGGCTGCTTTCTGCAAAATCACGTGCCCGAAGGTTCCGCCCGCATAATCGCGCGCTCGGCATATTCGGGCGGCATGGCGCTCGTCCGTTCCGGCTCCGGCTCGGCGCTCATTCTCGCCTGCGATACCTACCCGGGCGCGGTCTCCTCGTTCGTCAACGAATACGCCCCGGGCGGAGTGGACGACGTGATAATAGTCGGCGGCGACGAGTGCGCGTCCTACTATTACTCCTGCGGAGTCGAGGCGGAACGGGTTTGGATGTCGCCCCACTCTCTGGCTTCGGGCATAGACGGCGCGGTCGCTTTCTATCTTCGGGATTTTGAATTGCACGGCGCATATTACGAATTCACCGACGGATATACCCTGTCCGTCACCGTCTGCGGCGCGCGGTTTTGTTTCGCCGCAGGGGAGCGCGCGGATGCGGGCGACGCTTCGCTGGCGTTCGTCGCGTCCGACAGCGCCGCCTGCTCCGCTCCTATTGTTGTCAGATTCGACGGAGGTGCGGGGGATTTCGACCTTTACAGGCAGGGATGCTTGCAATTTGTTGCCGAAAGTGGTAAACTTGAACTGAAGGGACCGGTGCCCGCAAAGTGAGGATGAGATGAAGTATACCGAGCTTAAAAAGGACATAGCCGAAGGCGACCGCCGCATATATCTGTTTGAAGGCGAGGACGCCTATTTCCGCACGCACGGCGAAGAGCAGGTCAGGCGCGCCTTTTTGAGCATGCCCGAGCTCAACTTTTCCTCGTTCGAAGGCTCTCTCCTGAAGGGCAGGGCTCTTTCCGATCTCACTTCCGCAATGTCGGCGTATCCTTTCATGGCCGAAAAGCGCATGATAAGGGTGGGGGAATTCTATCCTTCGGAGGCGGACTACGAAAAGTATCTTAAAATGGCCTTTGAAAACTGCCCGCCTACCACCATTCTCGTGATAGTCAATCAGGGTGCGGGCAAGGGCGCGCGGCTCAGGAGCAAAAAGTGCATAACGTACGTCGATTGTTCGCGCGCGGACGAGGAGACTGTGGCGCGCTGGGCGTATGCCACCCTGCGGCGCGCGGGCATATCCGCCGACGCGCAGGCATGCGCAAACATCGCCGCATATTGCCTGTGCAATATGGCGAGGGTGGAGGGCGAAGTGCAGAAGATAATAGAATACGGCAAGCCCGCCATAACCGTCGCCGACGTGGACGCCCTCGTGTACAAGGATTCCGACTACCGGATATACGAGCTCACCGACGCAATAGCCTGCAAAAACTATTCGCGCTTCTGCACCATCTGCGGCGAGCTCTCCGCCCGCAGTTCCGACCGCACTTCGCTTGTGTCCGCGCTGCACAGATATTTTAAAAATCTGCTCGTGATACTCTCTTCGGGCGAGGATGCAAAGACGCTGTCGTCGCGGCTGGGCATGCCGGAATTCGCCGTTCGCAAAAGCGCCGGCAGGGCGCGTGCGTTCGGCAGGGAAAAGCTGCTTGCATATACGTCCGCGCTCTACGATTTTTCGGCGCGCATGCGCTCGGGCAGGCTGTCGCCCGACGGCGCGTTTTACTGCGCGCTGGCCGAAGTGCTGTTCGGTTAAATTAAAATTTACATTTATCGCGCAAAATAATTGCGGCAAAACGCTTTATTTTTATGCGCGGAAATTATATAATACAATTAATATCACTCAAAGTTTAGTCTTCGGAGTCCGATTATGAATTCATGGCAGGCCATCGGCAGAAAGTTGCAGTATATGTGGGAAGGTATGGATTGGACTTACGCCGTTCAGTTCGTCGCGTTTGCCGTGCTGTTTTATCTCGTGTTCAAAATACTCAAGGAGAACAAGGGCGGCAAGTTCATCGTCATTTTGTGCCTTGCCGTCGTCGTGTTCGGCGTGGCCTGTTCGTTCTCCGACAACATCAGCTCGCAGACGCTGCTCATACTCATCTTCATCTCGGTCATAGTCGTCGTAACCATGTTCAACGTCGAAATCAAGCGCGGCATGCTCGATTCGGGCGCGCGCAGACACGTCGCCCGCTCCGATATGACCGTGGGGCACATCGAAAAGATAATTCAGGAGACCATCCGCGCCGTTCAGGATATGTCCAAAACCAACACAGGCGCGCTCATAGTTCTCTCCAACGAAAACCTGCCCGAAGGGATAATTTCTTCCGGCACCGTGGTCAACGCCGATATCACCGCGCCCATGATAGAGGCCGTCTTCTATCCCAAAGCGCCCCTGCACGACGGCGCGATGATAATTGAAGGCGACAAGATACACGCCGCAGGCTGTTTTCTGCCGATAATCCAGAACGACAGCCTTCCCCAGGAACTCGGTTCGCGTCACCGCGCGGCGCTCGGTGTGACGTCGGTGGCTTCCGTCACGGCGATAGTCGTCTCCGAGGAGACGGGTATAATCTCCATAGTCAAGAACGGCGAAGTGCGCAAACGCTACGCCAGCGACATAGACCTTAAAAATGCGCTGTCGCAGTATTATTGGTCCGATCTTACGGCCGAAAACTGACCGTTTAAAGCATATCGCCGCAATAGTTTCGGCAACCCGTGAAGGTGGATTATGAAAAAGTTCAATAAATTTCTGAAGGACGTGTTCACGAAGAACATCGACATAAAGCTTCTCGCGCTCGTCGTCGCGGCGGTCGCGGTGGTATTCATCAACATTCCAGGCGTATAAGGAGCACGCAAATGAGCACACTCTCCGTTCCCCGCATACTGTTGCCCAATGTCGCCGACATGTCGGCGTGGGCTGTGGTGGCCTGCGATCAGTTCACCTCTGACGAGGAATACTGGCGCAATTTAAGGTCGTTCGTAGGCAACAGACCTTCGACCCTCAACCTAATCTTTCCGGAAATTTTTCTCGGATTCAACGATGAAGGCCGCATAAAGCGCATAGACGGCAACATGCGCGAATATCTCGACGGCGGACTGTTCAGGGAGGAAAAAACGCTCGTCCTTGTGGAGCGCACCACGCAGTCCGGCACCCGCACGGGCATCGTGCTTGCCGTCGACCTCGAAGATTACTCTTTTGAAAGACATACGGGCGCTCTCATCCGCTCCACCGAGGAGACCATAGCCGAACGCATCCCGCCCCGCGTGGCCATCCGCAAAGACGCCCCCATCGAGCTTCCGCATATAATGTTACTGTACGACGACGCGTCCTGCAAGGTGGTCTCGTCCGTAGTCCGCGGAAAAAAGCTGTACGATTTCGAACTCAACATGGGCGGCGGTCACGTCGTCGGAACGGCCGTGGCCAACCCTGACGAGGTGCTCGGCAATTTGTATTCGCTTGCGGACATGTCCGCGGACGCGCACGGCGGCGAACATTCCCGCCCGCTCTTTCTCGTGGGCGACGGCAACCATTCGCTGGCGGCGGCAAAGGCATGCTGGGAGGAGATAAAGGGCTCCCTGTCCCAATCCGAGCGCCTTGCTCATCCGGCTCGCTATGCTCTCGTCGAAGTTGTCAATCTGTACGACAAGGCCCTCCGCTTTGAACCCATACACCGCATGATAACCACTCAAAAGCCCGACCTGTTCGTCAAGGGGCTCGACCTCGGCGGCGACGCGAAGGCGGTGGTGGCCGTCGGCGGCCGCTGCGGAGCGGTGCGTTTTCCCGCGGATATCCCGGCGGGCATACGCGCTCTCGACGAATATATCGCGTCGTTCATTCAAAGGCACGGCGGCAGCGTGGACTATATCCACGGAAAAGAAATGCTTAAATCCCTCTCACGCTCGGGCGTCGGCATAATATTGCCGCCCGTTGCAAAAGACAGGCTGTTCTCCCTCGTCGCGTCGGGCGGAAATCTGCCGCGCAAAACCTTCTCCATGGGCGACGGCAACGAAAAGAGATACTACATCGAAGCTAAGGCAATAAGGTAAAATATGGCATTAAAAGTTTGCAAATTCGGCGGCACGTCCATGGCCGACGGCCACACGATGATAAAGGTAAAAAATATAGTCGAAAGCGATCCGGACAGACGCTATGTCGTCGTGTCGGCTCCCGGCAAGCGCTTTTCGGGCGATACCAAGGTGACGGACCTGTTGTATAAATGCCATGCGGAGCTGACCGAACACGGCGACTGCAAGCTCGCCTTTGCCGACGTGCGCAGGCGCTTCGAAGGCATTGTAAAGGAGCTCAACCTCGATTTCGACATGGCCTCCGTCCTCGACGACACCGAAAGGCGCATGGAGGAGGAGAGGAGCGAAGATTTCACCGCCTCGCGCGGGGAGTATCTCGCCGCGGTGGTCATGGCCCGCCTGCTCGGCGCAAAGTTCATCGATGCGGAGGACGTTGTGTTCTTCGACGAAAACGGAGCCTTTGACGACAAAAAGAGCTATGCGGCCATAGCGACCGCCGCCGAAGGGGCCGAAAGGGTGGTCGTGCCCGGCTTTTACGGCAGCAGAGCGGGGGGAGGAGTAAAGACCTTTTCGCGCGGCGGGTCGGATATCTCCGGCGCGATAGTTGCGCGCGCCGCGGGCGCCACCGTCTACGAAAACTGGACGGACGTTTCGGGCTTTCTGGCCTGCGACCCGCGCATTGTGGACAGTCCCCGCCGCATAAAAACGCTGTCGTACAAGGAGCTGAGGGAGCTTTCGTATATGGGCGCAAACGTGCTGCATTCCGAAAGCATTTTTCCCGTGCGCAGGGCAAATATACCCATAGTGATAAAAAATACTTTCCGTCCCGAAGACGAAGGCACTTCCATTCTGCCTATAGCGCAGTACAAACCGGGCGGCAGCATAGTCACGGGCATAGCCGGAAAAAAGAATTTTACGGTAATATTCATAGAAAAGTCGCACATGAATTCGGAGGTCGGCTTTATCCGCAAGGTGTTGTCCGTGCTGGAGCGTTTCGGCGTCTCGGTCGAACATATCCCTTCGGGCATCGATACGATGTCCGTCGTGCTGGACAGCTCCGCTCTCGATAATTTCAAGCTCGAACAGATCCTCGAATGCATTAAGGCCGAAGTCGAGCCCGATTTCATGCGCGTCAGCGAAAATATAGCCCTCATCGCCACTGTCGGCCACGGCATGTCGTCGTCGGTCGGCACTTCCGCAAGGCTCTTCAAGGCGCTTGCCGAGGAGGGAGTCAACGTAAAGATGATCGATCAGGGCTCGTCGGAGCTCAATATAATCGTCGGTGTAAAGGACGAGGATATGGAAAAGTGCATAGCTGCCATATATCGCGAATTTTTCGGCAACAACTGAACGTTTCTTAATATCGTGTGCGTCCGCGGGGAAAACGTTTTCCCCGCGGACGCTTTGTTTCTGCCTTTTTTGCCGCCATCCGCGTGTCACGCGGAGGGCGGCTCTTCATACAATATAGTAATGACGCTTTCGGTGTGCATGATTGTCAGGAACGAACAAAAAGTTCTCGCCAGGGCTCTCGCCTGCGCCCGCAAATTTGCGGATGAGATCATCGTCGTCGATACGGGCTCGTCCGACGACAGCAAGGATATCGCGGCGGGGTTCGGCGCAAAGGTGTTCGATTTTGAGTGGACGGACGATTTCGCCGCCGCGCGCAATTATTCCTTTTCGCTCGCTTCGGGCGAATACGTGATGTGGCTGGACGCCGACGACGTCGTCGACGACGCTTCCGCCGCGGAGATAAGGCGGACGGTGCAATCGGGCGGATTCGACGTCGCCATGCTGCCCTACCGCAGCGGCGCAATAACTTACATGCGCGAGCGCATAATGAGGCGCGACATGCATTTTAAGTGGCAGGGCGCCGTGCACGAAGTTATCGCGCCGAGAGGGAAAGTGGTGTACGGCAACGCCGTCGTCACCCACAAAAAAATGTCGGGCGGCGATCCGCTGCGCAATCTTTTTATCTATCAGAAGCTGATTGCCCGCGGCATATGCCTTGATGAACGCCAAAAATTTTATTACGGCAGGGAGTTGTTCTACAGCGCGATGTATCGTCAGGCCGTGGCCGTGCTCGAAGATTTTCTCAATGGCGACGGCTGGGTCGTCAACAAGGCCGAAGCCTGCCGCACGCTGTATATGTGTCATAAAAATCTGGGCGACGGCGACGCCGCTCTCACCGCTCTCGTGCGGGCGTTTGTCTGGATGACGCCCCGCGCGCAGGACTGCTGCCTGCTCGCGGCGGAGTTTGCGGAGCGCGGCGATCTTGACGGCGGCGAGTATTGGTACCGCCGCGCCCTCGATAGTCCCGAAAAGCGGGAGGACGGCGGATTTGTGGACGAAAGCTTTGCAACTGTCGTTCCCATGCTCGGCATGGCGGTCATCTGCGACAGGCGCGGGGACTATGCCGCCGCAAACGAGTGGAACGAACGCGCGGGCGCGGTTTCGCCCGGGAATGCGTCCTATCTGTACAATAAAAATTATCTCGCGACAAAACTCAACGGAGGATAACGACAACAAATGTTCAAAGATATCTTTTTGCCGCTCTTATGCTGCTGCGGTCGCGGCGGTTCGTATAACCGCTGCAATTGCGGCTGCGGCGGCTCCAACTGCGGCTGCGGCGATATAGTCGTCACGCGCACCGTGTACGTCTACACGGGCATAACCGGCCCCGCCGGCCCGACGGGAGCGACCGGAGCAACAGGCCCGACCGGTGCAACGGGGCCTGCGGGAGCGACAGGTGCAACGGGAGCAACAGGCTCGACTGGCGCAACAGGGCCGACGGGAGCGACAGGAGCCACCGGCGCAACCGGCCCCACGGGGCCTGCGGCCTGAGCGTGCGGCCTGAAATACTTTATGCGCTATATAACGGCGGCCCGTCCGGGCCGCCGTTATTAATTGCGTGTATGCGCGCGCAGGCGTTGCGCGGCCGCCGGTGCATGTGTCGTCGGCGGGCGGTGAGTTTTCGGCTATATGCAGCATTTTTATGTGCGGGGCATGCCTGCGGTCGTTTTGAACTGCGGTCGGGGCGACCGCACAGTTAAACGTAGTCGCGGGGATCGACGCCGTAGACGGCGGAATATATCTTGCGGCGGACGTCGTCGAACTGCTCCCTGCCGAGGGGGGAGGCGAGCGACATCACTTTCAGCGGCACGGGCCGCCTGTTTTTGCCGAGCGGCGGCTGTATATAGTCGTAGTCGTTGAGCACAAATCCGTGCCGTTCGTAAAAGGCGATGCGCCGTGCGGCTATCTCCGTTTCGGGTGGCTCCGCTTCGAGCACCACGGGTCCGTTGAGCCCCGCCGTAAGCTCGTCCAGAAAGGCTCCGCCCAGCCCCGCTCCGCGCAGCTCTCTGTCGACGGCGAAATGTTCCAGATATGTTATGCCGTCCAGTTCCCAATAGGCCATAAATGCAACTATTTTTCCCCGTTCGTCGCGCTTTGCGGCCACCTTGTAGCGCGCGTCGTCAAACAGGGCGCGCTGCGCGCTCTTGCTGCGCCTTTCGTTTTCGGGGAAACTGTATTTCATTATCGGGTAAAAAAATTCAAAGTCTTCTTTTTTTATTGATTGCAGCATATTATACGGTCAATCCTCCTTTTCGGGCAACAATTTTTTGCGCTGCGCGGCAAGCAGCGCGGCGGCGGTCAGCGCCACGGCGGCAGACGACAGGGCAAAATTCATCCATATTCCCGTCAGTCCCAGCGACCATAGTATGCCCAAAAACGCCATGGGCATTATTATGGCGTTTGCCGTGGAGAGCAGCGAAGCGCCGAACGACTTGTTTATCGCCGTAAGAAAGCTCTGCGCCGCAAATCCGAACCACCGCGTCAGGAACGTTGCGGAGAATATCCTCATCGCAAAACCGCTCATCTCCGTCAGATGCGCCGACGGCGAGGAGAGGAACAGCAGGGATATCTGCGACGGCAGTCCGAAGATGATAGCGGCCGCGCAGAGCGATATTGCCGCGCCCGCCGCAAATATGTAAACCGCCAGTTTTTGCACGCGCGCGGGCTGGCGCGCTCCGTAATTGTAGCCTATGGCAGGTTGCAGCGAATCGCACACGCCGTAAAGCAGCGGCTGAACGATGTCGTTCACGTACATGATCACGCCGTAAACCGTCACGGCGTCCTCGCCGCCCATCGCCAGCAGCACCGTGTTGAATATTATGGCAGTCAGCCTTCCGGCAATATTGCTCAAAAAGTTGGGCGCGCCCGCCGTTATCATTTTTCCGAATATCTTTGCGCTGAACGACGGCCGGCAGAATTTCAGCTGCCTTCTGCCCGAAAAGAAGGGCAGCATGGCGGTCAGCGCAACGCCGCACATGCTCAGGCAGGTGGCGAGGGCCGAAGCCCATATGCCCCATCTGAACGCGAACAGGAACAACAGCTCCAAAAGCAGTGTGCCGGCGGACATTATTATGTTCAGCGCCATGCTCGTCTTTATCTTTCCGCAGATCCTTAAGTAGTTGTCGGCGGCAAACACTATCGTGCATATCGGCGAACATGCGGCGTAGACGCGCAGATATTGCACGGCGTAATCGGCCAGCATGCCGTCTGCGCCCTGCATGGCCATCAGCGCGGGCGCGGCAAACCACATCGCGAGCCCCATCGCGCAGCCCATAGCCACAATGGCGATGCATGCGCACGTAAAATAATTGTCGGCCGATTTTTTATCTCCCCGCCCCAGCGCGATGGATATTGGCACGGCCGAGCCGACGCCGATAAGGTCTGCCAGCGAAAAGTTGATCGCCACGAACGGGAACGCAAGGTTTACCGCGGCAAACGCGGTCTGACCGAGCATCTGCCCCACGAATATGCCGTCGAAGAGCCCGTAAAGCGAGGAGGCCAGCATGCCCACCGCGCCGGGCAGCGCCACCAGGAAGAACAGCTTCAGCGGCGGCGTCTTTCCGTAAAATTCATTGTTGTCCGTCATCTCGTTCATACTCCATAAAATATGCGGCGAAGGCCTCAAGCGCTTCCACAAACTCCGGCGAATATTTTTCAAATACCTTCCGCATTGCGTGATCTTCGGCGGAATGTATCACTTCCAGCGCTCTTCCGGCGTACTCCGCGCCCGCTTTGGTCAGGCGCAGCAGCTTTTCTCTGCCGTCCACACCGGCAACTTCCACCGTGCCGTCGGCGCGCATTTTGTTCACGACCGAATTCACCGTGGTCTTGGGTATATGCCACTCGTCGCAAATATTCTTCTGCGTGTGCGTCTCCCCGTCGGACAGGGTGTACAGCACGTAAACTTCGTTCTCGGCGGCCATGCTCCGTCTCGCATAGTCGTAGTATTTGCCGTCCATGCGCGATATGCACTGCGCTATCCTGCGTATATATTGCCTGTATTGCACTCAAAAAGCTCCTTTAAGTACGATTTCGTATCATATTTTAGTACGAAAACGTACTTTTGTCAAGCGCGTTCCGACATATTTTTTACTTGCAAATATCGTCCGCAGGTGATAAAATGAAATACGTAAAAACATGCCGCCGGGGCGGCGGCGCACGGAGTTTAAAAGTGAAATTCATCGAACTTACGGTACATACTTCCACCGAGGGCAGCGAGCTGGTAGCCGACGTCATGTGGCGCTACACCACGCACGGCGTAGCCATCTCCGACGTCAGGGACGTCATAGCCCTTCAGCGCGATAAGGTGATGTACTGGGACTATATGGACGAAAAGCTGACGGCAGACCTTTCGGGCGACGTGCTCGTCAAGGCGTTTGTCGCCGGGGACGCCGCGGGCGAAATTTTGCCGAAGATAAGGGAGGATGTGGAGGAGCTGAAGCAAAACTGCGGCGGGGCGCTGCCGCTCGGCTCGCTCGAGATGACCTCGCGCGAAGTGGACGGCGACGACTGGATAGAGATATGGCGCAAGCATTTCCGCCCCATCCATCTCGGCTCCGTGGTGGTCGTTCCGGAATGGATAGAGTATTCTCCCGCGGAGGGCGAGCGCGTAGTGCTGCTGGACAACAACATGGCCTTCGGCACGGGCGAGCACGAAACCACTTCCATGTGCGTCATGCTTCTGCAAAAATATCTGACTGCGGACAGCGTCTGCATAGACGTCGGCTGCGGCAGCGGCATACTGGGCATAAGCGCGGTTAAACTGGGCGCAAAGTTCGCTTACCTTACCGATATCGACTCCGTCGCCGTAAAGAGCGCCGGACACAACTGCGCTCTGAACGGCGTGTCGGACAGGGTAAAGGTGGTGCGCTCCGATCTTTTGGAAGGCGACCCGTCGGCGCAGGCCGACATAGTGCTCGCCAACATAACGGCGGACGTGCTCGAACGGCTGGCTCCGTCCGTTCCAAAATATCTGAAAAAGGGCGGAACGCTCATTCTGAGCGGCATAATAGATTGCAAGCTGGCGGGCGTGATCTCCGCATACGAAGCCCGCGGGCTCGCGCTTGAAGAACACATCAAAAAGGGAGAATGGAACGCGCTTGCGTTCGTAAATTCATGAGCGGCGCGCGCAGATTCTTTTTAGAAAACATCGATTATCCCGCCCGCGCGGAGGTCGAACTCTGCGGCGACGAATTTGTCCACGCAAAGACCGTGCTGCGCATAGAGGAGGGGGCGGAAATAATCCTTCTCGACAACAGCGGCAGGGAATATCCCGCCATAGTCACCCGAGTGGACAAACACAGTTTGTCGGCGCATATCACGGGGTCAAACGTCGGCGAAAGGGAAGCCGCCACGCCCGTCTGCCTGCTCGTCGGCGCGCTCAAGGGCGACAAGACCGAGCTGGTGGTGCAGAAGGCGACCGAGCTCGGCGTAAGCTCGATAGGCGTGTTTTCCTCGCGCTACTGTTCGGCGTACATCAACGACAATAAGCTCTCCCGGCTCGGCCGCGTCGCGCGCGAAGCGGCCAAGCAGTGCCTGCGCGCGTCGGCGCCGCGCGTGGAGTATTTCCCGTCGCTCGATGCGGCTCTGGCCTCCGCGGCCGGGTATAAAAACAAGCTCTTCGCCTGCGAATTTTCGCGCGATACCGACTGCGACCTGCGGTCTCTTTCGGGCCCGACCGTCGTTGTCGTGGGCAGTGAGGGCGGATTTGCGGAGGAGGAGTTCGCGGCCGCAAAACAAATTTACGGCTTCGGCTCGCTCACTCTTGGAAAGCGCATACTCCGCGCCGAAACGGCCGCGATATGCGCCCTGTCCATAGCCATGTTCTGTCTGGGAGAGCTGTCATGAAGGCGGTGGTGTTCACCCTCGGCTGCAAGGTCAACGAGGTAGAAAGCGCTTCGCTTATGGCCGCCTTGGAGGAGCGCGGATTCGAGGTCTTGTCCGAGCTCGGCCCCGCAGACATATACGTTCTGAATACCTGCGCCGTCACGCGCGAGGCGGAAAAAAAGAGCCGCCAGCTTGTGGCGCGCGTTCGCAAGTTCAATCCCGGGGCGCGCATCTACGTGTGCGGCTGCGCCGCGCAGAAGGACGGCGAAAGGTTTGCTGCGCGCGGGGTCAGCTTTGTGGGCGGCGCGCGCGACAAACAGCGCGTTATTGCCGCAATATGCGGCGACGAACGTTGCCCGGACAGCCTTCCCGAACCCAAGCAGGTGCGCACGCGCGCATTTATAAAGATAGAGGACGGCTGCAACAATTTCTGCTCCTACTGCATAATCCCCTATCTGCGCGGCCGGGTAACTTCGCGCCCGGCGGAAGATATCGTGCGCGAGATCGAGCGTTGCCCGGCCGAGGAAGCGGTGCTGACCGGCATCAACATTTCTGCCTACGGCACGGATACGGGCACGGACATAACCTCGCTGGTCCGCGCGCTGGAAGGCTGCGGCAAGCGCATCCGTTTCGGCTCGCTGGAGTGCACGGTAATAGACGAAGATTTTCTTTCGGCGTGCGCGCGTCTCGGACGGTTCGCGCCGCACTTTCACCTTTCGCTGCAGAGCGGGTCGGACAGCGTTCTCCGCGCCATGAACCGCCGCTACACGCGCGGGCAGTATCTTGAAAAGTGCGCGCTTATCTACTCGTTTTTTCCGGAAGCGGCCATAACCACCGATATAATAGCGGGCTTTCCGGGCGAAACCGAAGCGGATTTCGCCGACAGCCTGTCAATAATCGACAGCGCCCGCTTTGCCCGCGTTCACGCCTTCGCCTTCTCCCCGCGCGAGGGCACCGCGGCATGGAACATGCGCGATATTCCCGCCGACGTAAAGGAGGCGCGTCTCCACGCCCTTCTGCAGGCGGCGGAGCGGGCTTCGCACGCATTTGTTTCCTCCCGCTGCGGACAGGTAAGGGAGGTGGTGTTTGAAGACTTTGCCGAAGGATTCACCGGCGGATATACCCAGGACTATATTAAAGTTTACGTGCCCGGCAAGCACTGCGGCAGAGCCGAAGTGAGGATAGAGCGGCCCCGCGCCGACGGCGCGCTGGCAAGCCTTGTCGATAAATTATGAATGCAAGATCGATAGTTTCCGCCGTGTGCGGACAGATAAAATGCTTTTTTGTGCAGACGTTCCGCCGCCACACCGGTGCGGAATATTCCGAATTTCTCACCCGCGGCGTGCGCTCGGGCGATAAGGGTGTTCAGCGCGCCTATCCGTGGTTTTACATCCGCCTTTTTGCGGCGTGCATGATACTGTTCGCGGTCTATCTGTCCATAGTGCGCTTTACTTCCAACCCGCTGTTCACGCCGGTCACGGTGATTATAGCGGCGCTTGCGTTCAACGCGCCCTTTCTCGTGCTGTTGTACGAAATTTATCCGCGCAACGACGTCAGCCTGCTGTCGGTGTTCGTCACTCTGCTCGTCGGCGGTACGGGCGCGTGCGTGCTCGCGCAGATACTGTATGCACTCATTCCGGCCTCAAACGCATGGCTCAATGCCCTGCGCTCGGCCGGCGTGGAGGAGTTTTCCAAGGCCGCGGCAGCGATCGTCGCCATAGCGGCGCTGCGCGTAAAACAGCCCCTTGTGGGTTTTCTCATGGGCGCGGCCGTGGGTTGCGGTTTTTCCGTTGTGGAGGACGCGGGCTATATTTTTATGGCGGCAAACGATCTGCCCGGGCTCAACATATCCGCCACGCTCGAACAGTTTGCGGGCCGCGGCGCAAGCGCGCTGTGCACCCACACCGTGTGGACGGCCGCCGCGGGCTGGGCGTTCGCTTCGGCGCGCCGTCCCTTTTTAAGCGTGCGGCTCTATGCCTGCTTTGCCGGTTCGGCGGCTCTGCATTTTCTGTGGAACAGCCCCCTGACCGGCGGCGCGCATGCGGGCGCCGTCGCATGTTGCGCGGTCGTCGCCGCGGCGTTCGGCATAGCGGTGCTGGCTTATTCGCGCAGAGCGGCGTTCAGGGCGGCAGGCGAAGCTCCCACGCCCGAATTTTTCCATACCGATGAGGGCGCGCTCCGCCGCGACAGGCGCTACTATGTGCACGCGGGGCATCTGTCGCTCACGTTCGGCGCCTTTCTCATGGCGCTTATAGCCGTCATCTACTGTTCCGTGCCCTTTCGCGAAACATACTATTCGCAGACCTTTTACGACAGCGCGCAGTTCGTCTCCTTCATGCAGGGCGGTCGCGAGCTCAGCCGCAATTTTTCCCGCCCTTACGACGAGCTTGCCGGAAACGAGGAGGAGAACAGAACGGACGGCGTGCTCACCTCCGTCACGCAGGTCGTCTGCGAAGACGGTCTGAATTATTATTACACCTACACGGTCGCCGGCGACGAAAACGTAACGCTGTATCTCAACGATACCGTAAGCGTCGAACTTACGATAAACGGGGTCACTTCGCGCTATTTCCGCGAGGACGCATATACGCTCGACGGCAGGATATACGCGTCGTATTTCCGCGTGCGTTCGGACGTGACGGGCTACACCGTCTCCGCCGACGGCAGTTCGGTCACCGTCATCATGTACGATCCGGCATTCAGGTTCGATTACTCGCAGCCGCAATATCTGGCGCTCTTCGCCGTGCTCGGCGCAATGGCGGCGCTGTCCGTTGGGCTGTATGTGATATTTTATATTCTTGCAAGGAGAAAAAAAGATGTTGAATAATGACTGCGTTTTCTGCAAAATCATCAGGGGCGAGATCCCCTCTTCCAAGGTGTACGAGGACGATGTCATGCTGGTTTTCAAAGACATAGAGCCCAAGGCAAAGGTGCACCTTCTGGCGGTGCCCAAGGATCACTTCAAGCTGCTGTCCGAAGCGGACGACGGCCGCGCGGCGGCGCTCTCGCACATGCTGTCGGTCATACCTTCCGTGGCGGCGGAAAACGGCTGCGCGGGCGGCTATCGTCTGATCATAAATCAGGGCGACGACGCGGGACAGACGGTCTTTCATCTGCATATTCATATCCTCGGCGGCGAGCAGCTGCCCTGGTAGACGCGGCCGCTTCGGCCGCAATGCCGCGCGTACGGGCGCGTCAAACAGCCATGTAATTAAGGAGCATTGCAATGGATTACACTATCAGATCGGATAAACTTCAGCTCACCGTCACGGACGAGGGCGGTTGCATGCGCTCGCTGATCTGTCTTCCCGAAGGCGAGGAACGCCTTTGGCAGGGCGGCAGCGCGTGGGGCAGCCGCGACGTGGTCATCTTCCCCGTGATCGGCCACGCCGGGCCATACACCGTCAACGGACAGACCTATTCGCCCCGCTCGCACGGCGTCGTGCGCTATTCAAAACTCAATGTCGTCGATATCGGCGAATCCTTCATTCAGTTTTCGCTGGAGGAGAACGAGGAGACTTTAAAGACCTATCCTTTCGCCTTTCTGTTCATGCTCCGCTACGAGCTCAGGGCAAACAGTTTAAAGGTCACTTACTTCGTTCAGTCCAAGGACGGGGCAATGCCCTTTTACGTCGGCGGTCATCCCGGACTCAAAGCTCCCGGCGGTTCGGCCGTGGTGGAATTTTCCGGCGGGGAAAACGCGACGGAGTATCCGCTCGGCCGCGACTGCTCCCGCTCGCTGTCGCTCGGCCGCATCGTGGCCGACAAGGCACTGTTCAAAGAGTGCAAAACTCTGCAGCTCGGCGGACTGCACGGCGACATCGTTCTGTCCGTTGCGGACGGCTATTCATACACTTTCAACAGCTCCTGCCCTGTCTGGGCGTTCTGGTCGAACGAAGACGAAGGCGATTACATATGCGCCGAGCCTTGGTGGGGCATCAACGATTTCCCCGCCGCCCCGAGGGAACTTTCGCTGAAGCCCTTCATCAACTTCGACGACGGCGCCGGACGCGCGTTTTCGTACACGCTCACCATAGACAAGTCCTGAAGACCGCATTAAAACGAAAATTCAGCCCGCCTGCGTTAAGCGCAGGCGGGCTGAATTTTCGGCAGCTTTCGGCCCGGACAAGCTCTCAGGTGCCGCCAAAGACGGACAAACAGCCGGCGCAATGTATGAATGATTTTGGCGGAAGTGCATTTTGTCCGCGGAAAAGCGAAAATTAAACCGGATTGAGCCAATCTCCTCGCGAAAGATATTGTGTCGATTGTCCCGTGCCGTTCAGACGGAAGCCGGTTGTGTCTCCGCTCGGCGGTCGTCTATTTTGTATTAACAGTATCAATTGTATATTCTGTATTATTAATCATGTGCACATGCGCGCATGCGTGCGTTCCACGCGGCAGGTGCGTCCTTCAATCCGCCCGGCGCGGCGCGTGCCTGTGCGGGGACATCGGTTTGTCAGGGCGGGGCCGCGCGCCGCCGCGTAGCAGGCATTGCGCATTTCACGCCCGCAGCAAAGGCGCGGAAGTCCGTCGCGGGGATGGGCGGAACAGGGCAGCCGACCGGGCGTGGCGCCGCAAAACCAGGCGGTATCCGCCGGAGAAAAAAATGAACGGGGCAAGGCCTGTGGCCTTGCCCCGCTAATATTTGGAGATTTCTTTTTATTATTTGCCTGCAAGCTTCTTGTAGCCTTCAAGGCGTTCCTTTGCGCTCTCTTCGGTCTTCTTGAAGAGCTCGGCCGCAACGTCTGCGCCCTGAGTCTTTACAAGCGAGGAGTATCTCGTTTCGCCCGCAAGGAAGGACTGATAGTTGTCGTAGTTGGGTTCCTTGCTGTCGAGAGTGAACACTTCGCCTTCGGGGTTGTACCTGTAAAGCTGCCAGTAACCGCAGTCCACGGCCGCCTTTTCCTCAAGCTGGCTCTTGGTCATGTTGATGCCGTGGTTGATGCAGGGAGCGTAGCAGATTATCAGCGAAGGTCCGTGATAAGCTTCCGCTTCGGATATGGCTTTTAAGAACTGTGCGGGATTGGAGCCCATGGAGCACTGCGCCACATATACGTAGCCGTAGGTCTTGGCTATCATGCCCAGATCCTTTTTCTTTATCCTCTTGCCGGCCGAAGCGAACTTTGCAACGGCGCCGATATTGGTGGATTTGGAAGCCTGTCCGCCGGTGTTGGAGTAAACTTCGGTGTCGAGCACGAGCACGTTTACGTCTTCGCCGGAAGCGAGCACGTGGTCAAGTCCGCCGTAGCCGATGTCGTATGCCCAGCCGTCGCCGCCGAATATCCATACGGATTTTTTGGCAAGGCAGTCCTTCGCGGCAAGGATATCTTCTATGATGCCCTTGCATGCGTCGCACTTCTTGCAGCTTTCAAGCACCTTTACAAGCTCGGCCGAAGCCTTCTTGCTCTCCTCGCGGTTGTCGAATGCGGCGATCCACGCTTCGCAGGCGGGTTTGCATTCTTCGTTTACGGAAGCAAGCTTTTCAACCTTGCCCTTAAGGGTGTTTCTTCTCGTCTCGTATGCAAGGCCGATGCCGTAGCCGAATTCGGCGTTGTCTTCAAACAGCGAGTTTGCCCATGCGGGGCCGTGGCCGGCCTTGTTGGTCGTGTAGGGGCAGGTGGGGGAGGAGCCGCCGTAGATGGACGAGCAGCCCGTTGCGTTGGCGATTATCATGTCCTCGCCGAACAGCTGGGTGATTACCTTTACGTAAGGCGTCTCGCCGCAGCCGGCGCACGCGCCGGAGAACTCGAACAGAGGGGTGCAGAACTGGCAGCCCTTTACGGTCTCCTTCTTGAACTTGGAAGTGTCGACGGGGGGAAGATCCACGGCGTAATCCCAGTTCTGTTCTTCGCCCTTTTCAAGCGATTCGGCCAAAGGTATCATCTTTATGGCTCCGCCGTCCTTTACGGGGCAGACGGTGGCGCATACGCCGCAGCCCATGCAGTCGAGGGGGGATACCTGCATCTTGTATTCGTAGCCGGGCAGGCCTATGGCCTTCTTCATCTCCATCGTTGCGGGCTTTTCGGCGCCTTCGGCAACGAGGGCGGGTCTCAGGCAGGCATGAGGGCACACGAACGAGCAGGTGCCGCACTGAATGCACTTATCCTGAATGATCTCGGGAACGAGCACGGCGACGCCGCGCTTTTCAAACTTGGTGGTGCCGGTGGGAACGTGGCCGTCGGCATTGAACTGCGAGGACTTGAGCTCGTCGCCCTTGAGGTAGAGGATGGGCTTGATTATCTCCTGATAATACTTGTCGGCATGTCCTTCCACCATTGCCGCGCCGGTGGTTGCGTTTGCCCACGAAGCGGGCACGTCTATCTTGATAAGGTTGTCGCCCGCGGCGGAGTCTATGGCGTCGTAGTTCATCTGAACGACGGCGTCGCCCTTTCTGCCGAAGGACTTCTTGGCCATGTACTTCATGTATTCCACGGCCTTGTCATAGGGCATGATCTGGGGATTTACGCGGAAGAACGCGGACTGGAGTATGGTGTTCGTCCTGCCCTTCAGGCCCAGCTTGCCGGCGATGTGGATGGCGTCGATCACATACAGGTTGATGTGCTTTTTGGCTATGTCCTGCTTTACCTTTGCGGGCAGGAATTCTTCCAGCTTTTCAACCGTGGTCGCGTCGGTGTTGATGAGCAGCGTGCCGCCGTCCTTTATGTCGCTCGTCATGTCGTAGCGGGTGACGTACGAGGGGTTGGAGCACTGAACGAAGTCGGCGGAGTCGATGAGGTATTCGCTCTGTATGGGCGTGTCGCCGAAACGGAGGTGGGAAACGGTTATGCCGCCCGACTTTTTGGAGTCATAGAAGAAGTACGCCTGCGCGTGCTTGTCCGTATGGTCGCCTATTATCTTTATGGAGTTCTTGTTCGCGCCGACGGTGCCGTCCGAGCCGAGACCGTAGAACTTGCAGGAAGTGGAGCCTGCGGGAGCGGCGTCGAATTTTTCGGAGAAGTCGAGCGAGGTGTTGGTAACGTCTTCGTATATACCGATGGTGAAGTGGTTCTTGGGCTCTTTCTTTTCAAGGTTCTTGTAAACTGCAAGCACCATGGAGGGGGTGAACTCCTTGGAGCCGAGGCCGTAACGGCCGCCAACCACCTTTATGCCGGTAACGCCCTTTTCAAGCAGAGCCGAGCATACGTCGAGGTACAGGGGCTCGCCGAGGCTGCCGGGTTCCTTCGTCCTGTCCAGCACGGCAAGCTTTTTGCAGCTTGCGGGGATGGCCGCCACAAGCGCGTCCGCAACGAAGGGACGATACAGCCTTACCTTTACAAGGCCGTACTTTTTGCCCATGGAGTTGAGCTTGTTTATGGACTCCTCTATGGTTTCGCATGCGGAGCCCATGCACACGATGACTTCCTCGGCGTCCTTTGCGCCGACGTAGTCGAACAGGTGGTATTTCCTGCCGCACTTGGCCGAAACCACGTCCATCATCTTCTGAACGATGGCGGGGGCTGCTGCATAATAGCTGTTTGCGGTCTCCCTGTTCTGGAAGTATGTATCGCCGTTCTGCGCCGTGCCCTTCTGTATGGGGTGTTCGGGGTTGAGCGAACGGCTCTTGAAGTCGGCTATGTCGGCGTCGAGACCCACCTCGGCGCAGATGTCGCGTATCTCCTTGTAGTCGTCGGCTTCGTCCCAGACGTCTATCTTTGCAACCTCGTGCGAGGTGCGGAAGCCGTCGAAGAAGTTGATGAAGGGAACCTTGGACTTAAGCGTGGAAAGATGAGCCACGAGCGCGAGGTCCATGACTTCCTGCACGGAGGAATCGCATATCATGGCAAAGCCGGTCTGGCGGCAGGCCATAACGTCGGCGTGGTCGCCGAAGATGTTGAGGGAGTGAGCCGCAAGCGCGCGCGCCGAAACGTGCATGACCATGGGCAGCAACTCGCCTGAGATCTTGTACATGTTGGGGATCATCAAAAGCAGACCCTGCGAAGCGGTGTAGGTGGTCGTAAGCGCGCCTGCGGAAAGGGCGCCGTGCACGGCGCCGGCAGCGCCGCCTTCGGACTGCATTTCCGCGATCTTGACCTTCTGTCCCCACATGTTTGTTCTGCCACCGGTAGCCCATTCATCCGCTATCTCCGCCATGGGCGAAGAGGGGGTGATGGGATAGATTGCGGCTACTTCCGAAAAAGCATACGCAACGTGGCTGGCGGCGGTATTGCCGTCGATAGTCAGTTTTTTCATCAAGAAACCTCCGATAAATTAAATATGATTATGATTTTCTTAAACTGAAGCGCGGGATAACGGGCGCGCGCGGGCGCACCCTGTAAAAAATATCTCCGCATTGCTTTGCTATTCAATTATAAAACACGTTGTGTTAATTGTCAACACTCATATCAAAAAAAACCGACATTAAATTATCGATTTTTGTTTCCGCGCATCGCGCGGCGCGTTTTTGCGCCGCGCGATGCGCGCCCGGGCCGCGCGCACGCCGCAAAATATTTCAGCTGCATTTCACATTTTTACCGCCATAAATTGTTGTTAAAGCCTGCGTTATCTGCTATACTTAATGGCACAGATACATTATATATCCAAGGAAAACCAAATGACCCGGTCCAACGTTGCGGAAGACTGTCCCGAAGGCGGGGAGTGCGCCGCTGTATCCTTCAAAAACGTAAAATTCTGGTATCCCGAAAGCAAGACGGCCGCCGTCAACGGCGTCTCGTTCACAGTCGAAAAGGGCGAATTCGTCTCCGTCATCGGCCACAACGGCTCGGGCAAATCCACGCTCGCCAGGCTCGTCTGCGGTCTTCTGCAGGCAGACGAGGGCTCGGTTTCGGTCTGGGGGCTCGACCCCTCCGACCCCAAAAGCGTGTTCGACGTGCGCCGCCACGCGGGCATAGTCTTTCAGAATCCCGACAATCAGATGGTGGCGTCCATCGTGGAAGACGACGTGGCGTTCGGCCCCGAAAATCTCGGCGTCGAGCGCGAGGAGATAGGGCGCAGAATACAATCCGCCCTTGACGCAGTGGGCATGTCGCAGTACCGCAATTCCACGCCCACCCGGCTTTCGGGCGGGCAGAAGCAGCGCATAGCCATCGCTGGCGTGCTTGCCATCCGCCCCGATATCCTCATTCTGGACGAGTCCACCGCCATGCTCGATCCCAAAGGCCGCAGGGAGGTCATCGACGTCGTCCGCCGCCTGAACAGGGAGGAGGGCATGACCGTTCTGCTGATAACGCACTTTATGGAGGAGGCGCTGCTGGCCGACCGCACCATTGTAATGAACCGCGGCGAAATAGTCATGCAGGGCGCCCCGAAGGAGATTTTTGAAAACGGCGAGGCCCTCGTCACTTATAACCTGTGCCTGCCCGAAATCACCGTAATTGCCAACATGCTCGCCGTGCGCGGCATAGGCGTTCCTCCCTGTCTTAAGCCCGAAGAACTTGCCGACGGCATTGCCGCCTGCGCCCGCGCGCGCGGTCTGACGGAGCTCGTCTCCCCCCGCGTCCCCGCCGACGGCGGCGCCATGCGCGGACAGTGGGACATAGACGTAAGCAACCTTTCGTACACCTATTCCGCAAGCTCGCCGTTTGCTTCCAGAGCGCTCCGCGGCGTCGATCTGCACATAGGCGAAGGCGAATTTTTCGGCGTCATCGGCCACACCGGCAGCGGAAAATCCACGCTGATACAGCATCTCAACGCGCTGATAAAGCTGCCTCAGGCCGAAAAAAAATACAGGCCGCCCAAACTCAAAAAGGGTCAGACGCCCCCGGATATGCCGAAGATAACGGTGGGCGGATACGATTTGTCCGATAAAAAATGCAACTTTCTGTCCCTGCGCGCGGACGTAGGGATGGTATTTCAGTATCCCGAATATCAGCTCTTTGCCGAAACGGTGGAAGAGGACGTGGCCTTCGGGCTCAGAAATTTTTATAAGGATCTGAGCGCGGAGGAGGTGAAGGAGCGCGTATATGCCGCGCTGTCGGCCGTGGGGCTGGACCCCGCGGAGGTCGCGGAAAAATCCCCGTTCGACCTGTCCGGCGGACAGAAGCGCCGGGTGGCGATCGCCGGGGTAATAGTCACGCGCCCCAAAATACTCGTGCTGGACGAGCCCGCGGCCGGCCTCGATCCCCTCGGCAAAAAGGAGATAATGGAGCTGCTGCACGCGCTGCACTCCGACTGGTGCCGCACGGTAGTTATCGTCTCGCACGACATGGACGAGATAGCCTGCAACTGCACCCGCGCATGCGTGGTGTCCGAAGGCAGAATATTTGCCTGCGCCGCCCCGCACGAGCTGTTTGCCCGTTATGATGAGCTGTTGTCGCTCGGTCTCGACGTGCCGCTGACGGCAAAGGTCTGCCGCGCGCTTAAAGAGCGCGGCATAGACATAGACTGCGACTATACCCCGCAGGGTTTCGTCCGCGCGGTGGAGCAGGCGTTCGAAGGGGGTGAGTGCCGTGCTTAACGACGTAACTTTCGGGCAGTACTATCCCGCGCAGTCCTTCGTTCACAGGCTCGATCCCCGTCTGAAGCTGCTCGTGCTCATAGCCTACATCGTCGCGCTGTTCGTGTCAAAGACCTTTTACGGCCTCGCGCTGTGCGCGCTGTTCGCCGCGGTCGCCGTGGTCGCGGCAAAGGTCCCCTTGGGCTCCGTGCTCCGCTCGGTGAAGGGCATAATCTTTCTGCTGGCGTTCACGTCCGTCCTCAATCTGTTTTTTCACGGCGGCGAACGTCTGCTCGTTCAGTGGGGCATAATACACATATATCTCGAAGGCGTTCTGTTTGCCGTGTTCCTCATGGTCAGGCTGGTCTTTCTCGTGCTCGGCTCGGCGCTGCTCACGCTCACCACTACCCCTGTCAGCCTGACGGACGGGCTGGAAAGCCTGCTCAGCCCCCTTAAGGCGATAAAATTTCCCGTCCACGCGCTCGCGCTCATAATGTCCATAGCGCTGAGGTTCATACCCACGCTTATGGACGAAACAAACCGCATAATCGCCGCGCAGAAGGCGAGGGGCGCCGATTTTGAAACGGGTAATCCCGTAAAGCGCGTCAAGGCCGTGATACCCATACTCATACCCCTGCTGATAAGCGCTTTCCGCCGCGCGGAGGAGCTGGGCGACGCCATGGACGCCCGCTGCTACACCAATTCGCCCAACCGCACCAAATATAAAAAGCTCTCGTTCACCCTGCGCGATCTCGTCGCCGCTTTCGCGGCGGCCGCGCTGATAGCAGGCGTGGTCCTGCTCAACGTGTACGCCTTCGATATATGGCCCGCGGCGTACGGCTATGTGGTGATGCTGTGAGATACGTTGTCAAAGTCGCCTATGACGGCACCGATTTCGTCGGCTGGCAGGTCCAGCCCAACGGCCCTTCCGTACAGCAGGCCCTTGCCGACGCTGCCGCTTCGGCCTTCGGCGAGAGCGCCGTCTTCACCGCCAGCGGCCGCACCGACAGCGGAGTGCACGCGGCGGGGCAGGTCTGCCACGTAGATCTTAAAGTCTGCGTTCCGCCCGACCGCCTTGCGGATGCGCTCAACGCCCGTCTGCCTCCGTCGGTCTCCGTGCTGGCCTCCGCCGCCGCCCCCGAAGGCTTCGACGCCAACCGCTCCGCAAAGAAAAAAACCTACGTCTACCGCATGTATCTCTCGCCCCGCCGCAATCCGCTTAAGGACAGGTATTCGCTGCATATTGCGGGGGGTATCGATATTTCCGCGCTGCGTCGCGCGGCGGAGCCGTTTGTGGGCGAACACGATTTCAAAGCCTACTGCGCCGCCCGTTCGCAGGTTAAAACAACCGTGCGCACGGTGTATTCCGTCGACGTGGAAGCGGAGGGGGAGGACGTCGGGATATATGTCTGCGGCGGCGGATTTCTGTACAACATGGTGCGCACCATGGCGGGCACCATGCTCGGGCTGGCCGCCGGCCGTCTGTCCCGCGCTGACGTCGTCCGCTCGCTGGAGGAGGGCGACCGCTCGCTCGTCGGCAAAACTCTGCCGGCGCGGGGACTCACCCTGCTCAATGTGGACTATGGTCGCGACCTCTTTTCCTGACGCGCGGCGCTTTACGCCTCCTTATCTTCCGCCCGCTGCCCCGGCAGCGGAGGGCGCAAGAGAGACCGGCGCGTAAATTTTACTCAATTTTCACAGTTTTGTTTCACGCCTTATATATAAGGCAAATATAATTATATTGCTGAAAAGTTCAAGAGAGATGTCTTATGGAATTTTTTGAATTGCTGTCGTGGATGAATATGTTCATGCCGTACGGTTTTGAACCCTTCACCGCCCTCTGGGTCTCCGCCGTAATAGCGGGCGCGCTGTTTGCCGTGCTCTTCGCACTTCAGGCAATAGCGCTGTGGACCATATCCGGCAGGGAAGGCTACAGGCACAGGTGGATGTCCTTCGTGCCTTTTTTGAACACGTACTACATCGGCGAGGTGTCGGATAAAAACCGCTTCTACAATCTCCCCGCCAGAGCCGTGTCCGCCGCGCTGGCCGTCGTGGAACTTCTCCTCGCCGCCGGATTCATCCTCTATTATGTCGTGGCCGGCATGGTTTATGCCGGAGGGCTTTACGACACCGTCACTCAGACGAGCGCGCTCACCGGGCAGGTGCTCATCGTCGGCTATCAGGCGTCGAGCGGCATAAGGGGAACGTGGTTGGCGTGGATATTCGACAATCTTCTCACAATCCTGTCCTATGTCCAGCTGCTGTACATCCTCCTCAACGTGCTGGTTGTCATAACATTTTTCCAGACCTACGCCTGCCGCAGATATGTGCTCATGTCGCTGGGCTGCGTGCTCTTTCCCGTCAAGGGCATACTCATGTTTGCCGTGCGCGGCAACAGGGGCATGAACTACCGCGACTACGTGCGCGGCGAACAGCGCAGACGGTACGAAGCTTATCAGCAGTATTCCAATCAGAACGGCGGCAATCCCTACGGCGGCTACAATCCCTACAACGGCAGGCCGAGCGCGCCTCCCCCCGGCGACCCTTATGAAGACCCCCGCGAAGGTTCGGGCGAAGACCCCTTCGGCGGCATGGGTTCGTCCCCTTCCTCGTCCGACCGCTCCGCGCGGTCCGGCGATAAGGACCGCGGCTCTTCGCAGCAGCCGCCCGAAGACCCCTTCGGAGATCTTTAAATAAATCATAAAAATCCAAAACGGCGCAAACGCGCCGTTTTTTTGTTGCCTTGCAGCCGCGCGTGTGTTATAATTCCGGTATAAGCAAAGATTATAGATCGTACGGAATTTACAGCCATGTCACGCAATGTCATCGCGGCCATCTCCACGGCTCCCGCGCCGGGCGGAGTGGCCATAATTCGTCTGAGCGGCGCAGGTTCGCTCGGCGTGGCGCAACGCGTGTTCTCGCCTTCGGGCAAGACGCGCGTAGCGGATTTTATACCCAACCGCATGTATCCCGGCCGCATACACTGCAGCGGCTTCGATGATTACGGCCTGTGCGTGTATTTCAGGGCGCCCCGCTCGTTCACGGGCGAGGACGTCGTCGAACTGCACTGTCACGGCGGCGTATATGTGGCGCGCGCGGTGCTCTCCGCCGTGCTGTCCAACGGCGCCGATATGGCCGAAGCCGGCGAATTCACCAAGCGCGCGTTTCTGAACGGCAAGCTTTCGCTCGCCTCGGCGGAGGGCATGGCGGATATGATAAACGCCTCGTCCATGGCCGAAGTGCGCGCCGGCGCGCTGCTGTATGCTGAAAAACTTACAGACAGGGTCAGGGCCGCGCAGTCCGTTCTCAAGGACTTGCTTGCCGGCATAGCCGCGGATATCGACTACCCCGAAGAGGACGTCGCCGCCACCGACCTCGCCGACATCGGCGTCAGGCTTTCGGAAGTCTGCGGCGAAGTATCGTCGCTGATCTCCGGTTACGACAGGGGCAAAAGAATAAAAAGCGGAGTCACTTGCGCGCTGTGCGGCGCGCCTAATGCCGGCAAATCTTCCCTGCTGAACGCCCTTTTGGGTTACGACAAGGCCATAGTTTCCCCCGTGGCCGGTACCACGCGCGACGCTGTGGAGGGCCGCATAGAGATAGAAGGCCTTGCCTATAACCTTGTGGATACCGCGGGACTGCGCGAAAGCGCGGACGCGATAGAAAGCGCAGGCATATCCATTGCCAGACGGGCGGTGGAGACGGCCGATCTGGTGCTGTATGTGTGCGAGGGCGGCTACGTCCCTCTCGAAGGCGTTGCCGAAGACGACCCAAGGCTCATAAAAATCTTCAATAAGTGCGACATATCCTTGGCCGTTCCGCCGGGATTCGATATCGCGGTGTCGGCAAGAACGGGCGAAAACATAGACGGGCTGAAAGCCATGATGTCGGGCAGGGCTGCGGGGTCTAACAGCGAGGAAGGGGCGTTCGTCATCGAACAGCGCCACTATGCGGCGCTCTGCCGCGCGCAGTCGGCGCTACGCTCCGCGGCCGAAGCCGTCGGCCGCTTCCCGCTCGACGTCGTCTCGCTCGATATCGGTTCGGCGTGGTCGGCCCTCGGCGAGATCACGGGCGAAACGGCCAACGAGGAAATAATTTCGCAGGTGTTTGCAAAATTCTGCGTCGGCAAGTAAATTTGCCGCCGCGCGTTCAGGTCCGCGGCGCGTCGAAGCGCGGCGGAATTGCGGCCCGGCCGGGTAGGAGGTGAATAATATGGTCAACATCGAACTTTACAGGGTATTTTACACGGTTGCCAGATGCGGCAGCCTGACCAGAGCGGCGGAGGAGCTGTTCATCTCCCAGCCCGCCGTGTCTCAGGCCGTCAAGCAGCTCGAAGGTCAGCTCGGCACTTCGCTGTTCAACCGCACGCACAGGGGAATGGAGCTTTCGGTGCAGGGCGGCAAACTCATTTTCAAACAGGTGGAGGAGGCCCTCGCCCTGCTCGACGACGCCGAAAACAAGCTGTTGGAGCTCAAGACCACGGCGTCCGGCACGATAAGGATAGGCGCCACGGATTCCATCTTTTCCAACATTCTCGCCGACAAGATAGTGACCTTCAACGAAAAATATCCCGCCGTCAGGTTTGAACTGATAACCGGCACCACGCCCGAAACCATTACGCAGCTCAAGGAAAACAAGTGCGACATAGGCTTTCTGAATCTTCCGGTGGAGGATAAGGACGTCAATTTCACGGGCACTGTGGCGCACCTTTCGGACATCTTCGTCGCATCGTCCGAAAAATACGCTGCCCTCGCCGGCAAGAGCGTGAATTTAAAAGATCTGCAGGAATATCCGCTGTTGATGATAGAATCCAACACGGTGGCGCGCCGCTCGTTTGCGGCGTACACGCAGTCCATGGGCATATCGCTTTCTCCCGACATCGAAGTCGCCAACTGGGATCTGATGCTCAAGCTTGCGCGCCGCGGCATGGGCATAGGCTGCGTTCCGCGCGAATACGCAATGAAAGAGCTCGCTTCCGGCGAGCTGTTTGAGCTGAACATAACCCCGTCGCTGCCCGTGCGCGGTGTGGGAATGGCCCTTCCCAAGCATGTCTCCGTGCCGTTCGCCCTGCGCGAATTTATGGCTCTTTTCAATTAAAAAAAGGCGATAAAAAAAGGCGCGCGGCGCAACATGCGTTGCGCCGCGCGCCTTATAAAGTGTCTTCAGCCCAGCAGCAGATACACAAAATATCCGCAGTACGCGGCCAGCATGGCTATGCCGGTGGCGCGGCCTATGCTCTTTTTTGCAAGGCAGGGTATCCACAGCAACACCGCGGCGGCGAATGCTATGCCCGTGTCTATCAGGAATGCCGAAGGGAAGGGCACGGGCGTTATCGTCGCCGAAAGCCCCACGATGAACAGAATGTTGAATATGTTGCTGCCGACTATGTTGCCTATGGCAATGTCGGCGTTCTTTTTTATTGCTGCCGTCACCGACGTGAAAAGCTCGGGCAGGGAGGTTCCCAAAGCCACTATCGTCAGCCCTATGAATCTGTCGCTCACGCCTATCGCGCGGGCGATGAACGTTGCGGAATCCACCGCAAAATTGCTGCCCACCACAATCAGCACCAGCCCCAGCGCCGTCATCCATATCGCAACGGGCAGCGCCGTCTTTTTCTGCGGAACTTCTTCCGTCTGTACGGGCGTGCAACCCTGCTCGCCTAACAGCTTGTCCGCCATCGCTTCCGCTTCGCGTCTGTTTATGCGGCTGCGCGCTATCACAAAAAGATAGGCAAGATACAGCGCGAACACCGCAAGGAAAACTATGCCGTCGATCAGCCCTATCGTGCCGTCAAAGCCAAGGGCGAACAGCAGAACCGTTGCGCCGAGCATGACCGGTATGTCGATAAAATTTGTGTCCTTGCCCACCGCCAGCCGGGATATGGCCGAGGATATGCCCAGTATTATCAGTATGTTCAGAATGTTGCTGCCCACTATGTTGCCTATCGTGATGTCGGGGTTGCCCTCTATTGCCGCGCTTATCGAAACGGCCGCCTCGGGCGCGCTCGTGCCCATGGCAACTATCGTCAGGCCTATTATTATCTGCGGTATTTTCAGCTTTTCGGCCACGCCGCTCGCGCCGTCGACAAAGTAGTCCGAACCCTTTGCCAGCAGAAAAAAACTCACCGCCAGCACAAGTATGTTCCAAAAAATATCCATTGTTCTCCCCCGTGCAGCTTACTGTGTCCATTATACAGCAAAATGTGTTATATATCAACACTTTTTGCTATTTTTTTACATAAAAATTTTATATCGCGTTTATGCTCCGGGCGTAACATTACACAATATGGAACTGATAAAAAGGTATTATTCGGACGAGCTCCACGACGACTTTGCCGAAACGCACATCGACACCAGGCCGCTGCCGGAAAATTTCAAATATCATTCTGCAAATCCGCTCGTTGCTATACGGCGCTTCATCGTCTATCGCCTGATAGCCACGCCCGCGGTGTTCCTGTACATGAAGGTGCTGCGCGGCGTAAAATATGTAAACAAAAAGTGTCTTAAGGAGTGCAGGGACAGGGGGTGCTTTTTTTACGGCAACCACACGGCTTTTGCGTGCGACGCGTTCAATCCCACGGCGCTCGCCTTTCCCCGCGCCGCAAAAGTGATGGTAAACGAGGATTCCACGTCCATCAGGGGCATAAGATGGCTGCTCATGGACGCGGGCGCGCTGCCCATACCTTCTGGTTTACATCTCATGCCTGCCTTCAACGGCGAAATCGAGCGGGCAATTTCAAAAAAGAACTGCGTCGCCATCTATCCTGAAGCTCATATCTGGCCGTATTACACGGGCGTGCGCGCATTTCCCGCCGTCTCTTTCCGCTATCCCGCAAAGCTCGGCGCGCCCGTCTATTCCTATACGATGACCTACCGCAAGCGCCGCTTTTTTAAAAAGCCGGGCATAACCGTTTATGTGGACGGGCCGTTCTACCCCGACGCATCGCTGCCGCTGAAGCAGGCCCAGCGCAAATTGAGGGACGAGGTGTATTGCGCAATGAAGGCGCGCGCCGACGAATATTCCGTCTATAAATACAAGTACGACTACATATATTCGCCAGCCGCCAACGGCGGAGCGGAAGATAAAGAGTAGCGCGTTGCCCCGCACATATGTGCCGTTTTCGCCGTGCGCGCCCTGCGCGCAACGCAAAATCAAAATCCGCCGCGGGTTTCGCCTGCGCACGTTATGAACGAAAAAGAAAAACTGTCCGAAAATTTCGGGCAGTCTTTTTTGTTGTAGATATAATGACGTAAAATGAATTTTATACTAATATTTTTCGTTGATGTTATCACCTTTTTCAATATTGCACCTATGGCAAAGAGTTTGCAGATTATCATAAGTGCTTTTTCCGCCTTTTGATATGGGGATAATGTGGTCTATTTCTAAATTTGCATATCTGTCGGAAATACCGCATTTTCGACATCTGTATCCATCGCGTTTATAAATTGCAAATCGCATTTTATTGGAAACTTTTCCGCGTTCAACTCTGCAAAGTGAATTCCATATTTCGCGATCGTTATAGAATGTTCCATTTTTATTATTGAGTCTTTTTATAAACGCATTTATGTCGTTATCATCAAAAACAGCGGTTTTTTTGCGATATATGTGACCGTTAATTTTGGAGATATATAGTGTAACAGTCAGAGCGAATTGTGTTGCCGGTTCATGCAAAAGAATTTTTTGTGAAAATCTTTTCTCTATTTTATTCAATTTTTTAAGATTCAAGCTGTTAATTGGCACAGCAAATTGACCAAAATCAGATACTGTCTTAACTTCGCTCAAATACTTTGAATACAGTTGTTTATTTTCGTGAATAAGTTTTATTTGTGATGTTACTTTTTTACCGATATATTGCAGTTGATAAATTAAGTAATCTTCGCAAGAAATCGTGTCATAAAAATTTTCATTATCGTATATATGATATTGGTCAAAACTATTATATGGATTAAACTTATAACGATCATTTATTTCCTTTAATCGTTTTAAACGCAAACTGTTCTGTAAAATAAAGTTGTTGTATTTTTGTTGTCTGAAATACAGATATAATGATGTGATTGCCGTGATAATTATAATAGAGGATATAATTATAAATACAATCATTGCGCATTACCCGTGAATTCTTATTTTACGAGAATTATTATAGCATAAACCAAAACGATTTTCAACCCGATAAAAGCAATAAGAAAAAGTGACGATCTATACGGATAGAAAAATATCCTGACATGCCAAAAGCAAGCGGGTTCGAGGATAAATTTACCGTAAAACAGCGAGCGGTAAGTTGATATGGGACAGGTATTTATGAAATGAACATGGCTCAACAAATGGGATATAGAAAGAATATGTGGCGGTAAAAAAACACGCAAAAAAATAACGGGCAGCAAAATGTTACCCGTTAAATGCGAATAGACTTTTGAAATGTCTGGTCGGAGCCCCCGACGTTGCATTATTGTCATATTCTTATTGGTGGTAAATGTCAATTGAATTTGACGGCGAAATGATTGCAAGTGCACGCTGCCGCAATCATTGATATTTAACAGCCCGAATTGTCGGAAAATCAGCGGTTTGACCGCTCTTTTATCCGATAATTCGGGCTTTTTGCTATCTTTAAGTATTGTTCCGTGTTCGTTGGTGCTTTTCCTTTTCAGCGCGTTTTTAACTGTTTTTGTAGATGAAAAATGAATATGTTTTCCTGTATCGGCAAAAATATTACGAATTATATAGAAGCTGAATTTGCATTTTTGCCGATAATATGATATACTGATAGACGAGGTGCAATGGTATGAAATATCTGTCTGTAACCGAAACGGCTAAAAAATGGAATATATCGGAGAGGAGCGTTCGCAACTACTGCGCTTTGGGAAAGATAGACGGTGCGTTTTTAACGGGTAAGACTTGGAATATTCCAGAAGACGCTCAAAAACCCGATCGTGCAAATAAGAAAGTTGCATTGCCGACTACTCTTTTAGAAGTGCTTTCTGCAGAAAGAAAAGCAAAACTTCCGGGCGGCATTTATCATAAGGTACAAATCGAATTAACATACAATTCCAATCATATTGAAGGAAGTCGTTTAACGCATGACCAAACCCGTTACATTTTTGAAACAAACACCATCGGAATCGACGGTGAATTAGTTAAGGTTGACGACATTGTAGAAACGGCTAATCACTTTAAGTGTATTGACATGATTATTGAAAACGCAAAAAAGCCAATTACGGAAACATTCATAAAGGAATTACACCGCACACTAAAAAGCGGAACAACGGACGCCCGTCAAGATTGGTTTGCTGTTGGCGATTATAAACGATTTCCGAATACCGTTGGAGATATGTTTACGGCGCAACCCGAAGAAGTTGCCAAAAAAATGAAGGAATTGCTTTTTGAATACAACGCAAAGAAAGAAAAGACTTTTGACGACCTTTTGGATTTTCATTACCAATTCGAGTGTATTCATCCTTTCCAGGACGGAAACGGGCGTATCGGTAGATTGTTGCTTTTCAAGGAGTGCCTGAAATACAATATCGTGCCGTTCATTATCGACGAAGAACTGAAACTATTCTATTATCGCGGTTTAAGCGAATGGAAAAACGAACGCGGCTATTTGCGCGATACCTGCCTGACGGCGCAGGACAAATTCAAACTTTACCTTGACTATTTTAAGGTGCAATATTAGATGTATATAATTTAAAACTAAAAACTTTAATATATTTGGTGTATGAAATAGTTGCGTTTTAAGCAACTAAAATAATTTTTCAACAATAAGAATTAGGCTTGTCTGCATTTAAAAAATTAAATTGGTTAGGCAAACACGAAGTGCTCTGCGTGTATAGTATGGGCAGGTGAAAGAGCATTTGTTTTTGCGGATCGCATAAATCGGGTAATTTTCCGGTCTCGCGCAAAGTCGTATCTTATGCGCAAAGAAGCCGAAACGGGCATAAAAAAAGTAAGGCAATAATTATTGCCTTACCTGAAAGTCCGCCGTGTCCCGGCGATGGCGCAGAGAGAGGGATTCGAACCCCCGGATAGTTGCCCATCAACGGTTTTCAAGACCGCCGCGTTCGACCGCTCCGCCATCTCTGCGTAACACATATATTTTAACAAAGGCAAAGGCATATGTCAATCTATTTTGCGCGTCTGCGCCGCACGGTTCAATGTCCGCGTCCGGCCCGAGTTTTGCGCGATTCGTAAAAGCACTCCGTATGCAGCGATCCGTGCGCCCGCGGCACATAGGTACGCGGCCCGCCCATTTCGTGCTTTGCGCGGGTTTTGCCCGGTAGAGTTGAAAGAATGACGGCTACACAGCGATGGCGGCGTTTGCGCCATGGGCTGTATTTTCATTGATTTTCATAACCTGCGGTCATGCGCAATGCGCGGACTTTCCGCATCTTTTGTTCGGTTTCCGGGCTGCGCGTTTCAGATATGGCAAAATGCTTGTGTCGCCACTGTTAAATGCGGTATAATATAAAAAATTGATTTAAGGGGGGGAGTGATGAAATTTCGGCATAAAGCGGCAGCCTTTGTCGCGGCGGCGTTGATTGCGGTCACGCTCCCCGCTCTCTTTCTGCCGTCCGCGGCGGCGGAGTGGGTGGTGCCGCTTGTTGACATCGTGGGGTTTGAATATACGGGCGGCGCGGATTGCACGGTTAATTTCAACGTCAATACCGCGGAATCAGGTTATGCCGCGATCGAGGTCCCGCCGGTGAAACTGACAAAGGAGCAGGCGGAATCTTACGTGCTGCCCGACGAGACGCAGGCATATGACGGCGATGCTGACATGAGATACTTTTTCGGCGGCTGGCAAACCGAGCCCGCCGGCGGCAAGCTCATATCCGACGGAGCGGCTTTGGCAGAACTTTTTGAAGGCTCGGCCGAAATCACATTGTATGCACGCTGGCTAAACAAGGCGGAACTTACCGTAACGCTCAACGACATGAGCATCTCATCTTTCGGCATACAATTTGAACTTTCAACTTCAGGCGACGCGCTGAGCGTGACTACTGTAGGTTCGGCCGTGGCGGAAAGAGTGGTTTATCTCGCGCCGGACGATTGGAAGATATCCGTCGCCGCACGCACGTCTTCGGTCGTCATAACGCCGGAGCAGAGCCCCGTCGAAGAGGGGGCGCGCTATACGTACTCTGCATTCATCAACAGGATAGGCACGGTAAATCTTCCGTCCGCCCTTACAAAATCGGCCTGAAAAGCGAGCGCCGCCCGGATTTTCCGGGCGGCGCCCCGTTTTATATATAATACAGATAATTCAATTGATACAATTAATACATTGTTGTGTCGCCCCGTTTCCATATATCTGAATGGGAATATTCCACATTTGATTTCACATACTGCAATCAGAGCATGCGGGCGCATTTTTTAAACGGACGGCCTTCGCATGCACGGAGGTAGACTTAATAGATGAAAGCGACAGGAATAGTGAGGAGGATAGACGAACTCGGCAGGGTGGTGATCCCCAAGGAAATAAGGTCGACTCTTCGCCTGAAATCCGGCGACCCGCTGGAAATATTCACGGAGCGCGACGAACTGATGCTGAAGAAGTATTCGCCCATAGCGTCATTGGGGCAATTTTCGTGCGGGACGGCCAAAAGCTTAAACGATATATCCGGTCATCTCGCGGTGATCTGCGACACGGACGAAATAATCTGCGCGTCCGGCAGCGGCCGGCGCGAGCTGGCAGGCAAGACCATTTCGCGCAGGCTGGACGACATTTTAAGGGAGCGCAAAAGCTACGTTGCAAGTTTATGCGACGGCGGCGACATAGTGCCCCTTGCCGAGGAGGAGAGCGCGTCGCCCACGGCTCAGGTGATAGTGCCGATAGTGTGCGGCGGCGACTGTCTGGGCGCGGTGGCGCTTCTGTCCTACGAGCAGGGCGCAAGAATGGAGAGCGGCGCCTGCAAGCTCGCCCGCCTGTCCGCAACCATTCTTGCAAGTCAGTTTGAATGAAGCGCAGAAAATATCTTAAAGACGCGCTCGTCCTGTCGGCCGGCGGGCTCGTCTCCAAGCTGCTCGGCGCGGTCTACCGCATACCGCTGACTGCGCTTTTGGGCAGTGGCGGCATGGGCGTGTATCAGATGGTGTTTCCGCTGTACTGTATGCTGCTTACGGTGTCCGCCGCCGGCATTCCGACGGGCATTGCCCGCATGATATCCTCCGGCGAATGTACATTTGCGGAACGACCCGCGTTCAGAATGTTCGGCATGGCCGGGCTGGCCGGCTGGCTCGTTATGTCCGCGCTGGCCGTTCCTCTTTCGGCTGCGCAGGGCGAGCCTGCGGTGGCCGCGTGCTGCCGTCTGCTTGCGCCTTCGGTATTCTTTGTCTCCGTCCTCGCGGTCGTGCGCGGCTACTTTCAGGGCACGGGCAACATGTTCCCGACGGCCGCCACCGAAGTTGCCGAACAGCTTGTGAAAGTTGTCGCGGGCATAGCGCTGTGCACGCTCTTTAGCGGCGACGAGCAAAGCTCCGTCGCCGCGGCGGTTTTTGCCGTCACATTGTCCGAAGCCGCCTGTGCGGCGTACGGCGTCGCGCTGTATATGCGCGCGCCCAAGAGGCGCGCGCCGCTGTATTTTAATGCCGCCGGGGTGCGCAGAGCCGTTCTCGGCTACACCGTCCCGCTCACTTTCTCGGCCATGGCCATGCCGCTCGGTCAGCTCATAGAAAGCATTGTCGTCGTCGCTCTGCTCCGCGGCGGCGCGGCCGACGCCACGGCGCTGTGGGGCATATACTCGGGATGCGCCGTCACGCTCGTCAATCTCCCGGTGTCACTGTCCTACGGGCTTGCCGCGGCAGGCGTGCCGGCAATATCTCCCCTCGCCCGCCGCGGGGATATTAAGGGGGCAAAATCTCTGGCCGCCCGCTCGCTGGCGTTCACTCTCGCGGCGTCGCTCCCCTGCGCGGTTGCCGTGTTTGCTTTCGCTCCGCTCGCCGCGGATATTATATTCTCCTCGCTGTCCGGACCTGAACGTGCGTTGCTCGCCTCGCTTGTAAGGATAATGAGCGTCAGCTGCGTCACGGCTTCGCTCGTGCAGACGTCCTCCGCGTGTCTCGCCGCGCTGGGACGGCCTGCGGCCGCCGCGGCAAACCAATGGCTGTCGGTGGCCGTGCGCGTTGCGCTGTCCGCGGCGTTCGTATCGTCCGGCATGTCCGTCAGGGGAACCGCGGCCGCCGCAAACATATGCTATTTGGTTGCGGTTTTGCTCAATCTGTGGTATATTATAGGCGCAAGGGACGAAGGCGCAAAAGCCGGCCTTCTTTGTCCGTTCCGCGCCTGCCGCCGCAGATGCGGAACACACCACGATCAGCGGAGTGTTTTATGAAAATAACATTGATAGGATTGGGAATATGCCGCGGCGACATGTCGCTTTCGGCAAAAGCGGCTCTCGACGGCGCGGCAAAAATCATGGCCCGCACGTCGCGCGGCGCCGCATACGGCCAGCTCGAAGGCCGCGAAACGGAATATCTGGACGACCTGTACGAACATTCGCGCAGCTTTGACACTCTCAACCGCAAGATTGCGGCAAAAGTAATCGCGCAATCCAAAGTTACCCCCGTAGTATATTGCGTTGACGGCGCCGTCAGCGAGGACGAGGGCTGCAAGCTCATTCTTGCGGGCGCAAAGCAGGTCGAGGTGCTGGAGGGGCCTTCCAAAATATCCCGGATAAAGACGCTCGCGCGGATGAAGAGTTCCTGCGTGACGGCGCTTTCGGCCTACGACATATCGTCGCTTAAAAGCTGCCCGGCGGCGGTGGTGTACGACATGGACGACTTCGGTCTGGCAGACGCGGTCAAGCGCAGGCTCACGCAGCTGTTCGGCGAGGAGACGGAGTGTACTTTCATAAATTCCGAGGGCGCCCGCCGCATAAAGATATACGAGATCGACCGCTTCAAAACTTACGACGCCGACTGCGCCGTGGCGGTCGAGGAGCGGGAGTTCCTCAAAAAAGACAGGTTCGACTACGCCGACCTCGAGCACATGATAAAATTGTTGCGCGCGCCGGGCGGCTGTCCCTGGGACAGGGCGCAGACCAACCTGACCATAAGGCAGAACATGATAGAGGAAGCTTACGAGCTTGTGGACGCGATCAACCGCGGCGACGACGACGGCATGGAGGAGGAGTGCGGCGACGTGCTTCTTCAGGCGGCTTTTCACTGCGTGATGAAGGAGGAGCAGGGCGCCTTTTCAAGTTCGGACGCGCTAACCCGAGTTGTCAAAAAGCTTATATTCAGACACTCGCACATATTCGGCGGCGACAGGGCCGCGGACGAGAGCGCGGCTCTCGGCGTGTGGGAAAGGAATAAGATGAAGGAAAAGCACCAGACTACATATACCCAGAGCCTTGAAGCCGTTCCCAAAAATTTCCCCGCATGCATGCGCGCGCAGAAAGTGGGCAAGCGCGCGGCAAAGAGCGGCATGGATTTTCTTTCGCCGCTGTCCGCCTCCGAAAAGATAGGCGAGGAGGCGATAGAGCTTCTGAAGGCCCTTCAGGCCGGGGACGGCGACGCCGTTTTCGAGGAATCGGGCGACCTTCTCTTCGCTGCCGTCAACACCTGCCGTCTCGCCGGTGTCGACTGCGAGCAGGCACTGGCCGCCGCCACCGATAAATTCGTGGCGCGCTTTGCGGAGTTTGAACGTTTGGTCCTCGCCGACGGCAAGGACACGACCGATCTTTGCGACGAAGAGTACGACTGGTACTGGTTACAGGCTAAAAATGCAACTAAAGAGCATTGATATAGGGGCGTTCAGAACGCCCAACAACGTGTTTTTGGCCCCGCTTGCCGGGTACACGAACTGCGTGTTCAGGCAGATGTGCGCTTCGCTCGGCGCCGGTCTTACGTTTACCGAAATGGTCAGCGCAAAGGGTCTGTGCTACGGCAGCGCAAACACGCGCGAACTCTTGATGCTGCCCCCGGACTATATCGGCATAAAGGCCGTTCAGATCTTCGGCTCCGATCCGTATTACATGCGCCGCGCGGCCGAAAGCGAATACCTTGCCCCCTTCGATATCATAGACATAAACATGGGCTGTCCCGTGCCTAAAATATTCAAAAACGGCGAAGGCAGCGCGCTCATGTCCGATATTCCTCTCGCCGTGCGTATAGTGTCGGAAGTGGCCAAGGCGGGTAAGCCCGTCACGGTCAAATTCCGCACCGGGGTGGACGGCGGGCATCTCGTCACGCGCGATTTTGCCGTCGCCATGGAGGACGCGGGGGCAAGTCTCGTCACCATACACGGCCGCACGCGCGACAAAATCTATTCCGGCCCCGTGGATTTTGACCAAATAGCCTCCGCCAAGCGCGCCGTCGGTATTCCCGTCATCGCAAACGGCGGGGTGTTCTCCGTTGCGGACGCCGACGAGCTCATGCTGAACACCGGCGCGGACGGCGTGGCCGTTGCGCGCGCCGCGATGAGCGATCCCTTTTTGTTCTGCGCCCTCGCGGGGACGCCGCAGCCCGACAAAAAATCGGTCATACGCGCCCAGCTTGAGCGCACGTTCCAACTCTTCGATGCCCGTTTCGCCACCGTGTTCATGCGCAAGATGCTCGCCTTTTACATAAAGGGCATGCCGGGCGCGTCTGCCGTAAAGCTTGCGCTCTTCGGCTGTTCCTCCCGCGAGAAGATAGAAGATATTCTGGACGGACTTTCGTTTTAATATTGTCTGCCGGCGTGTATCTTGAGCCGGCAGGATATGCGATTACGACGCTTTTTTGCAAAAAGCGTCGTAATTTTGCATTGTGCGGCATACATTAAGTTATATAATACCTCTCGCAATGGAGGTGTATGTAGAGTACGCCCTTGCAGAAAATTTCTGCATGGACTTCTGTCTGCTGTATGCGGCAAAGCGCGCCGCGAAAAGCCGCGCGTCGCTCGGCCGCGCGGCGGCCGGTTCGGCGCTCGGCGCGTGCTTTGCCGTCTTCTTTCCGCTTATGGGGCTTTCGGGCGCGGCGGCGGTCGCCGTAAAAGCGGCCGCGGGCATAGCGCTCTGCGCCGCCGCGTGCCTGCCGTGCGGAATCCGGCCGTTCGCCAAATTCTGCGCCGCGTTCTTTGCGCTCGCGTTTGTGCTCGGCGGCGGGCTCCTCGCGCTGTTTTCGCTGGCGGACATCTCTTATGCCGCGGGCGGCGGAATCATCCTTTCGTCCGTGCCCGTCGGCATTCCGCTCTTCGGCGCGCTCTGCCTTGCCGTCGCCGTCGGAAAGGTCGCTTCGTCCATGCTCGCGCGCAGGGCAAAATCAAGCGTTGTCTGCCGCATATATGCGGGTCAACGCAGCGTAAAAGTTGCGGCGTTTTTCGACAGCGGCAACCGCGTCTACCGCCGCGGCCGGCCGGTAAGCGTGCTGCCGAGCTCCGTCGCCCGCAAAATAACGGACGCGGACGGCATAAAAACTTACGTGTCGGTACATACTGTTGCGGGGGACAGAGAGCTGCCCGTTTTCACTGCGGATAAGGTGGAGATAGACTACGGAGAAAAAGTTATCACACTAAAGGGTGCGGATTTCTGCATATCGGACGCGGCCCGCGGCCGCGCCGTTCTGCACCCCGACCTTGCGGAGGCGGACTGATGTTCAATGTATTGAAGCGCATATTGCACACAATATTCGGCGGCAACACTTTAGATTACATCTGCGGAACGGAGGCCCTGCCTCTGCCCCTTTCGGGGGAGGAGGAGCACGAAGCCATTCTCCTGTCCGAAGGCGGCGACAGCGCCGCGCGCAACGAGCTGGTGGAGCACAATTTAAGGCTCGTCGTCTACATAGCGAAGAAGTTCGAAGGCTCGGGCGCGGACGGCGACGATCTCGTCTCCGTCGGCACCATCGGGCTTATAAAAGCCATAAATTCCTTCCGCTCCGACAAAAACATAAAGCTGGCCACTTATGCGTCGCGCTGCATAGAGAACGAAATACTCATGTATCTGCGCCGCATGTCCCGCCTGAGACAGGAGGTTTCCTTCGACGAACCGCTCAACACCGACTGGGAGGGCAACGAGCTGTTGCTCTCGGACGTGATGGGCACGGACGCCGACGCGGTGTATTCCGACATCGAAGGCGGGGTGGAGCGCGAACTGCTGAAGGCTTCGCTCTCGCGGCTCACCCCGCGCGAGCAGAAGATAATGCGCATGCGCTTCGGACTCGACGGCGGCGAGGAGATGACGCAGAAGGACGTGGCCGACAGCCTCGGCATATCGCAAAGCTACATATCCCGTCTGGAAAAAAAGATAATAATCAAGCTCAAAAAGGACATTTCAAGGCGCATTTAGCGCCAGGCCGCCGCGCGGCAGACTGCCCCTGGTACATATATTGCGGAGGTGCAAATTATGATATCCAAGGTAGTCATCTGCGGCGTGGACACGTCCGGTCTGCCCAAACTCACCGCGGCGGAACAGGACGAACTCATGCGCCGCATAAAATCGGGCGACGCCGCCGCGCGCGAACGCTTCATCGTCGGCAACATGCGTCTCGTTCTGTCGCTCGTGCGCAGGTTCTGGGCAAAGAACGCCAACGCCGACGACGTGTTTCAGGCGGGCTGCGTCGGGCTCATCAAGGCCATCGACAACTTCGACCTGTCGGTCGGCGTAAAGTTTTCCACCTATGCCGTGCCCCTCATCATCGGCGAGATCAAGCGCTATCTGCGCGACGGAAATTCCCTGCGTGTCTCGCGTTCGATAAGGGATACTGCCTATCGCATCTTAAAAGTTCGGGAACAGCTGGAGACCGAGGACGACAACGTCACTTACGATAAGATAGCCGATAAAATGAATATCGCCGTGTCGGAGGTGGCCTACGCGCTTGACGCCATATCCGATCCCGTATCGCTATACGATCCCGTGTATAACAAATCGGGCGACGAGCTGCTGCTCGTGGACCAGATATTCGATAAAAAGAACAACGACGAGGTTTGGACGGAGCGCGCCGCGCTGTACGAAGCGATATCCAGACTGGACGAGCGCGAAAAGAGCATAGTGCTGCTGAGATATTTCGAGGGCAAGACGCAGACGGAAATTTCCGCCGCGGTCGGCATATCGCAGGCGCAGGTCTCCCGTCTGGAAAAATCCGCCCTCGGCAGGATAAGGGAGGAGATAGGCTGAACGCCCGCTTTCGCAGAGTGCGCGAAAGAAGCAAAAATCCGCCGGCGCGCGGGACTTCGGTCCCGCGCGCCGGCGGATTTTCTGTTCGGCAGTTTTCGGATTGCCGCGCAGCATCATCGGGCGGCGGCCGCCCGCCGCGCTCTGCCGGGCGGAAAGGACTGCCGCGCCGCCGCGCTCATACAAGCTCGCGCAGCATGTCGTTCATGTCGTACAGTCCGTGCGGTTTGCCGACTATCCATTTTGCCGCCTTTATCGCACCGACGGCGAATACCCTTTTGGAGCGCGCCGAATGGGCGAGCGTGATTATCTCGTCCTCGCCGGCAAACATCACCTCGTGTTCGCCCACAATGGTGCCGCCCCGCACGGCGTGTATGCCTATCTCGTTGCCCCGTCTGCCGACGATGCCGCTTCTGCCCTCCACGTACGGCCGCTTTTCGGCAAGCGAACGGTTTATTCCGTCGGCCAGCATCAGCGCGGTGCCGCTCGGCGCGTCGGCCTTTTTGTTGTGGTGGCGTTCTATTATCTCTATGTCAAAGCTTTCGCCCAGCGTTTCGGCCGCCTTTTGCGCAAGGCTCACCAAAAGATTGACGCCCAGCGAAAAGTTGGCCGATCTGAATATGGCCGTTGCGCCCGCGGCTCTTTCGATATCCTTCAGCTGTTCCGGCGAATACCCCGTCGCGGCTATCACGGCGGGTACGCCGCGCTCTGCGGCAAACGCCAGTTCGCCTGCGAGGGCGGCGGGGGAGGAGAAGTCGATTATCGCGTCGACAGGCTCTTTGATATCATTGAACGAGCCATATACCGGCACTAAACAGTTTTCTGGCGCGTGAAGATCTACGCCGCACGCTACGCGCGCGTCGCCGTCGTCCTTTAAAAGTTCAACTATGTTGGCGCCCATCTTTCCGCCTATGCCGCAGACAAGAATGTTCAGCATACAGTCTTTATCCCCGCCGATTTCAAACATTTTTTCATTAGCTTTTTGTGCTCGTCCTCAAGTTCCGTCAGCGGCGGACGCGGCACGCCGGCTTCAAGCCCTATCATGTTGCATCCCGCCTTTACGGGTATGGGGTTCACTTCCACAAAGCAGGCGTCTATCATGGGCAGCAGTTTTTCGTGTATTTTGTTCGCCCTTTCAAGCTTGCGCTTCTGCATGGCCGACGCCACGTCCTTTATCTGTGCGGGGGCTATGTTGGACGCCACCGAAATGAGCCCGGCGCCGCCTATGGCCATGATGGGTATGTTCAGGTTGTCGTCGCCCGAATACAGGTCCATGCGCGGACGTATGCGTCTCATCGTTTCGCATATCTGCTCCATATTGCCGCACGCTTCCTTTATTCCGGCCATGTTGGGTATGTACGAAAGCTCCTCCGCGGCGGCGGGCAGTATGTTCACCCCCGTCCTCGGCGGCACGTTGTAGGCTATTACGGGCAGCGAAGTGGCCGCGCACACGGCCTTATAATATTCCACTATGCCCTTCTGGGTGCATTTGTTGTAGTAGGGCGTTACGGCCAGCACACCGTCGGCGCCCAGTTCCTCGGCAAGCTTTGTGGCCGCCACGGCTTTGGCCGTGCTGTTGCTGCCCGTGCCGAATATCAGTTTCACTCGTCCGGCCACCCGTTGCTTTGCATACTTCATCACGGCCGTTTTTTCGTCCTCGGTCATCGTTGCGGGTTCGCCCGTAGTGCCGAGCACGACCAGCGCGTCCGTGCCGTTGGCTATCTGATACTCTATCATGTTGCCGAAGGCTTCAAAGTTGACTCCGCCGCCGGTATAAAAGGGCGTTATCATCGCCGTCGCCGAACCGGTAAAAAATCCTTTCATAAAATCTCCTTAAAGATGTGCGCTATCCGCGTTAAAGATGTGCGCGCCATGCGGCCGCCGGGTGTCAGTCGAAGTAGCCCTTCGCCGCCAGCAGTTCGGCCAGCAGCACCGCTCCTCCCGCGGCGCCGCGCAGGGTGTTGTGCGAAAGTCCCACAAATTTATAGTCGAACAGCTTATCTTCCCTCAGCCTGCCCGCGCACACGGCCATGCCGCGCTCGCACATCCTGTCAAGCTTTGCCTGAGGTCTGTCGTTTTCTTCAAAGTAGTGTATGAACTTTTCCGGCGCAGAGGGAAGACCCAGTTTCTGCGGTTCGCCCTCGAACGTGTTCCATGCGTCGAGTATCTCCTGCGCGGAAGGTTTTTGCGCAAAGGACACAAAGCACGCCGCGGTGTGTCCGTCCGAAACGGGCACGCGCAGGCACTGCGCCGTTATCGTCGGTCCGTCGGCGGGCACGATGCGTCCGCCCTTTACTTCGCCCCATATCTTAAGGGGCTCCTGTTCGCTCTTTTCCTCCTCGCCGCCGATATAGGGGATGATGTTGTCTGCTATCTCGGGCATGGTCTCAAACGTTTTCCCCGCGCCCGATATGGCCTGATAGGTGGTCACCGCCGCGCACTTTATCCCGAATTTTTTCAAGGGGTGGAGGAGGGGAACGTAGGATTGCAGCGAGCAGTTGCTCTTCACGGCTATGAATCCGCGCTTGGTGCCCAGGCGCGCCTTCTGCGATTCTATCACTTCAAGGTGTTCGGCGTTTATTTCGGGGATTATCATGGGCACGTCGGGCGTAAAGCGGTGCGCCGAATTGTTTGAAACTATCGGGCACTCCAGCTGCGCATAGGCGTATTCCAGCTCGCGTATAAGGTCTTTGGGCATGTTCACGGCGCAGAAGCAGAAGTCGGCCGCCTCCGCAATCGCGACCCTGTCCGCCGCGGCGTCGTACACCTGCATGTCGGCCAGCTCTTCGGGCATGGGCTCGGACATGTGCCAGCGCTTTACGGCGTCTTTGTATTTTTTGCCGGCGGAGGAGGCGGACGCGGCCAGAACCTTTACCTCGAACCAGGGATGATTTTGCAGCAGAAGGGCAAAGCGCTGCCCCACCATGCCGGTGGCGCCAATTATGCCCACGGAATACTTTCTCATGATATATTATTCTCCGTTATAAAAAAATGTTATCTTCAGGTTACAAAAAAGCGCGGCCGAAAGACGGCGCCGCGCATACAGTACCTTTATTTTCAAAAAGATGCAAATAGCGCAACACTTTCGTGACAGTCGCGCGGGTGTTGTCCTCGCGCGCCCAGCAAAGGCAAGGCGTTTCTTTGCTTCGGCGGAGATGCCCTTTCGTCCGCGGGTCGTTCGCCGTCGCCTTAAAACGGCAGCCCCGCGGTTACTTTTGCTCGTCCGCTCCTCTATTCGACAATTGAATGATAACACAACCCGCCCCAAAAGTCAAAGAAAATTTGCGCTTATATCGTTCAAAATAATTGAAATATTTGATTGCATAATGTATAATGATTAAAAGGCGTCCGCCGCGCGGGTTTATCGGCGGGCACGGCAAATAGCGTTTTTAAGGAATTTATATGGCAGAATCAAGATTGCAATCGCTTGTCGGCAAAGAAAGCGCCGACGATTACGTCCGCACATACGTCCCCAAGGGGCGGTGGAGCGACGCGTGGAACCTGTTCAAGTCCAACTTTGTCCGGTTCGTCATCATCAACGTGCTCACGCTGTTGTTTTTCGTGCCGATAGCGGCCGTGGTGTATCTCCGTCTGGTGTACCTCACCAACCTTGCCGCGGTCTATCCCTTCTCGGCAAACGCCGGGCTGTCGGTGTACACTCCGTCCACCGTCGGCATGGCCGAAAGGCTCACTCTGTCCACAGATCTGCTCTTCTATTCGCTTATGATACTGGCCGGTCTCATAGCCGCCGTCGGGCTTGCCGGCGGGGCGTATTCCGTTAAAAAGATGATAAATTCCCACGGCCAGTTTACGGTCAGGGGCTACTTTCACGGCGTAAAGGTGTGCTATTTCAACACCGTGCTCCCCGTGTTCATCTTCATGCTCTTTCTGTTTGCTTCGGTGGTGATAAGCGACTGGGCGGCCATGGAAATAGCATACGGCGCTTCCGCCGCCGGCCCCGTAACGGCCAAGGTGTTCATCATCATCGCCACGGTGCTCGTCGGCATGTTCTGCATGTGGCTGTTCGCCGTCGGCGCCAGCTACAAGGTAAAACTCAAGTATCTTTTCAAAAATTCCTTCGTGCTGCTCATCGGCACCGCGCTGCAGAGCATATTCATGATAGGCTTCGCGCTCATCCCCGTGTGGCTCATGCTCATCGGCATGACGTCCTCTTTCTTCCTTGTGGTGGGCATTATAATTTTCATCTTCATCGGCTTTTCTTTCATGCTTCTCGCGTGGATGGCCTATACCCAGTGGGTGTTCGATTCCTTCATCGAACCCGCCGTCGTCAGCGAAAAGGAGGCGGCCCGCGCCAAGATGACGCCCAAACAGCTCGAGGCCGAAAAGCTTGAGGAAGCGCGCAGCGAGGCGCGCGAACTGCTTGCCGCAGGCAAGTCCGAACTCATATCCAAGCCCATACTGCCCATCGATACCGAAGGCTCCGTCGCCGCGGTCCCCGCAAGATTCACCCGCGCCGACGTGGCCGCCGCGCGCGACGCGCGCTCCGCTATGCAGGGCGATATCGCCGCTTACTTCGAACAGCACAAAAACGACGCCAAATTCGTGGAATACAACAAACTGTTCGCCGAGCGCGAAAAGGCGCTCACCGACACGGGCAAAAAGGGCAAAAAGAAGAAGATCAGCTCCGAAAATCTGCTGCGCTGACGTCGCCGTCGCGCTTTGCCCGGCGCACCGCCGGGCAAAGCCGGCCGCGTTTAAACCTTAAAATCACAGAGCGGCGCGTCCATGCGCCGGACTTTTAATGACCTGCAAGCGCCATGAATTCTTACTCCGCCCTCGGCAATTGGTTTGAATACCTCAACAGAGACTGCGACTATCCTGCATGGTCGCAGTATTTAATTGAACGTCTCGCTCTGTTTGGCGCGGGCCGCCGCGGCGTGGATATCGGCTGCGGCAACGGCTACTTCACGCGCGCTCTCTGCCGGGCGGGATACGAGGTCGCGGGGATAGACATTTCGCCGCAGATGCTCAACGTCGCCACGGCCGCCGCAAGGCGCGAAGGTCTGCCCTGTGAATTTTTACTCGGGGATATAACCAAACTTAAACTGACGGGCAAGGCCGACTTTGCCGTCGCCGTCAACGACTGCCTGAACTACGTTCCGCCCTCAAAGCTGAAAACCGCGTTCGCCCGCGTATATGCCTGTCTCAACCGCGGCGGGGTGTTTCATTTCGATATTTCGTCTGAATACAAGCTGCGCCGCGTCATTGCGGACAACATGTTCGGCGAAGACGGCGAGGATATCTCGTATATGTGGTTCAACACGCCCGAACCTGACGGGGTCACCATGGAGCTCACGTTTTTCGTCAGGGGCGCGGACGGCAGGTACGACCGTTTCGACGAAACCCACCGCCAGTACGCCCACAGCGAGGAGGCGGTCTCGTCCGCGCTTGCGGCGGCCGGCTTTGCGCGCGTGTGCGTTCAGGGACATCTGGGAACGGACGACAAAACACAGAGGATAAATTTCACTTGCGTAAAATAGTATGAACAATCTCTTCAAAGCGTTGGTGTACGACAAGCAGGTCTCGCTGTCCGTGCTCGACACCACCGATCTGGTAAACAAAGCAATAAAAATCCACTCGCTTTCGGGCAGGGCGGCCGAACTTCTGGGCAACCTTTTAACGGTCTGCGCCTATATGTCCGGCTGTCTCAAAAGCGAGCGCGGCGCCGTATCCATAACCGTGAAAAGCGCCGACGGCTCGGGCTCGGCTTCGGTTTCGGGCGACGCCGACCTGCACATAAGGGGCTATGTGGACGGCTCCTGCCGCGAAACTTTTGTGGGCGGCACGCTCACCGTCATAAAGGACGACGGCTTTTCCCGTCCGTTCGTGGGGGCCTGCGCAATAGGCGGCGACAGCGTTTCGCGCATCATGACCGACTATTTCCACACCAGCGAGCAGATACCCACTGCCGTGTCCGTGGGCGTAAGATTGGGCGAAGACGGCGGATGCGTTGCCGCGGGCGGCGTAGTCATGCAGCTTCTCCCCGGCACCTCGCGCGAGAATGAGGACAGGGCCGAAGAGCGCATGCAGGCCTTTACCGACCCAGCCGGCGCGATTGCAAAGTACGGCGCGGAGGGCATCGTGCGCAATTTTTTCGACGGCGAGATCGCAGACAACGGCCTGTATCTGCTTCATCCCGACTACATATGCAACTGCTCGCGCTTGAAGATCGAGGGCGTGCTCATACCCCTCGGCAGGGATGAGCTGCTCGCGATCTGCGACGAGCGGGGCAGCGTATCGGTGCACTGTCATTACTGCAATACCGATTACGTTTTCGGCAGGGCCGACATACTTAAATTGTTCGATAAATGAAAGAAAAAACCAACGGAAAAACTTTTGAAATAGATCTGAGCGAGGACAGGCTGCTCGCCATAGCGTCCGACTGTCTGGACAAGCACGACTATCTGGGCGCGCTCCGCATGCTCAACAAAAATGCCGAACTGAACGGCAATGCCGAAGATTCGTACATGCTCTATGCCGAAACGTTCGACGATATGGGCCTGTGCGAAAAGTCGGTGAACGGCTGGTTCAAATACATCGACTACGAATGCGGCTACCCCGACGCCGACTTTTCGGACGCTTACGAGGGGCTGGCGGTGAACTATCTGAACATGGGCGAGGAGGAGCTTGCCGCCTTCTATTACAACAAACTGCTTGTGGAGACGGCCGCCGACCTCACGCCCGAAAACCGTCGCGAAGTAATAAACAGCTTTATCCTGTCCAAAAAATCGCCGCTGCGCATAGCCTGGCCGCCCCGTCTGGCCGATTACTCCGGCGAGATGGAAAAGGGCGTGGAATACATGCGCTCGGGCGAATACGACAAGGCCGTGGCGGAATTCGACAAGGTGGACGCCGGCAACGCAAGCTACTCCGCCGCGCGCAATTACATCGCCATGTGCGACATCATCAGCGACAAGTGCGACGAAGCCGAACAGGAGTGTCTGGCCGTGCTGCGCGACCATCCCGAAGACATTCAGGCCATGACAACTCTCGCGGCCGTAAAGAATCAGCAGAAGAAGAGCGAGGAGAGCCGCGCCATAGCGCAGAAGCTGCTCGGTCTCGACGCGCGCTCCACCGACGATATGTACAAAATCGCCACCGTCTGCTGCGAAAACGGCATGCACGAGGAAGCATATTCGCTGTTTTCCAAGATAGCCGAAGAGCTCTCCTACGACAGCTCCGTGCTGTATTTCCTCGCCGTTTCGGCCTACAACAGCGGCCGCAAGCGCGAAAGTTTAGACGCGTTCGACAGAATACAGACCATCTGTTCCGACGCCGTGACGGCCAAGTATTATGCCGATCATGTCAGGGAGCACTTGGCCGAAGGCGACGAGGATTATAAAAGCGCCCCGCTCACCTATTTTTACCGTCTCCCGCAGGAGGAGAGGGAGAGCAACATCGAAATACTCTCCGCCTTCGTCAGGCTGAAGGATAAGCACGCAAAGGCCGTCTCCGACGAAATAGACATAACCGACTGCATACGCTGGTGCTTCGACGAAGGGGGCGACCACGGCTCTCCGGAGCTCAAAACTTTGGGCGCCGCATGCGCCGTCAAGGTGCCGTACTGCGACGACCTTCTGCGCGACATACTGCTCGACGCGTTCCAGCCCGATGCCCTGAAAATGCAGATCCTCGGCCTCATAGCCGAGCGCAACGAGGAGTGCTCCTACGGGGTCGTCGTCTGCCACGTCTACCGCAGGGTGGATATACCGGCGCTTGTTGTGGGCAGGAACAAAAAAAAGACGTTCGTCAGGGCATATGCCATGACCGTTGCGCGTTTCGCGCTCATCGACCCTGCGTATGTGTACACGCTCAACGCCGCCGCTGTCAAGCTTTACGGCGAACTCGCCGCCCGCGGCAAGCTCTCCTCGGCTACTGACGCGCCCGCCCTCGCCGCGGCTATCTGCGTGCGCAGCGGCATTCGCGAAGACGGTCTCTCCGCGGCCGAAGCGTGTGCGTTTTTCGGCGCGGACGAGGAAAAATATAATCTTATCGCCGATTGAAACGGCGGCGCGCGGCGCGGCCGCGCACGGAGACAGCTTTATGAAACTTTACGATTTCGACGGAATGTTTGAAGAAAAACTTGCCGACTACATCAAGCGCAATCCCAAGGGCTACACCGAAAAGCAATGGGAAGACGTCATTCCCGTCATGTACGGCAAATTCGGCGATACGGTAATCAGATCGATAGGCCAAACGCCCAACGAATTCTATGCCGGGCAGACGGACGAGCAGCTTGTGTCGTCCCTGCGCGCCCATCTAAAAAAGGGCGTTCCCGTCAGCGAATTTTTGTGCAACGCCATCGAAAGCCGCCATATGGAAGAGTTGCTGCTGCCCCTGTTGCGCGGTTCTGACGACGAAATCGCCTACGCCATCAACCTGATAGGCCCGTGCAGAGCGGCCCTGCCCGAATACATGCGCCTGATAGTGCAGTCGGACAGCGAAGACGTCTGCAACACCTGCGTCGACAACGTCAAGGAGTTTGCCGATGACGTGAAAGACGAGACTCTGCAAAATTACAAAAACGGCGTAAAGCCGGAATATATGCTGGAAATACTTTCGCGCTGCACCGCGCGCCGCGACGAGGTGTTCAACATTCTCCTCGCCGCCTTCCGCACCGCCGATGACGGCGTGCTCGCGCTCCGGGCAAGCTACCTCGCCGCCTACGGCGACGAGCGCGCCCTGCCCTGCCTTTACAAAAGGATAGAGGACGAAGGCATATCTTACGCCGACTTTCAGGAGCTGAAATTTGCCATCGAAGCCCTCGGCGGTACATACGAAAAGGAGCGCGATTTTTCCTCCGATCCCTACTATGATTTGATAAAATCCCACGGCGCGCTCGACATCGATATTTTCAAGGGTATAAAGTAAGGCGTAAAACAGAGCGGCATGACAAAAAAACGGTGCTGTCTGTTCACCGGTTGCCGATATGCGGAAGCACGGCATTGCGCTTATCCCGAATTGGGGGCGCCGGCCAGGCTCCGCGCACCTTTGAAATAGGTCTTGACGGCGTTAAATTTTTTTCAAACTTTTTGTACGGCGAATAAACCTCCCCGCGGCAGTCAATAACTGCTTAAGGGAGGTATTTTCATATGACCGGGATCACCGCCAAAGAACTTGAAATGATAAGCGACGCCCTCGCCTGCGAGGGGCTGATATGCAAAAAGGCCCGCATGTATTCCGCAACGCTCACCGACGCCGATCTGGCATGTTGCATGGAGCGCATCGCCGACCTGCACGAGACGCGGTACGCATCGCTTCTGAAACTCATAGGAGGCTGAAAAATTGAAAAACAGCAAATCACAGACTACTTTGAACGAAAAGGATGCGCTTCAGGACATGATTGGCGCGGAAAAACAGCTCATGTCGCTGTATGCCGTGGCGCTGTCCGAGGGCAGTTCCAAAACAGTGCGCAAGGAATTTGCGGCAAACCTGACGGCCGTAGCCGGATCGCAGTACGAGTTGTTCGCCCAGATGGGCGCGCGCGGATACTGTGCGCCCGTCCCTGCGGAAAAGCGGCTGGTCGACGACGTCGGCGCCAGATTCAAAAAGGAGCAAAAGAGCCTGAAGGCCAGATAGCGGCCGTGCGGGGCAAAATATTCGCGGCGCGGAAAAACACAGTTTTTCCGCGCCGCGTTATGATTTTAGCCGTTGTTCCGGGGCCGGCTCCCACGCAGAGCTTTGACGCCGCTCAAAGCTGCCAGTCTATCGCGCCGCGTCCGCGGGCCTCGAGATATGCATTGGCCTTGGAAAAGGGCCGGCTTCCGAAAAAGCCGTTGTGGGCCGAAAGGGGGGAAGGGTGCGCGCTCTCCAGTATCAGATGCCGCTTTGCGTCTATGAGCGGCGCCTTGCTGCGCGCGTTGCGCCCCCAGAGTATGAAAACAACGTTTTCGCACCTGTCCGAAACGGTTTTTATCACTTCGTCGGTAAACCATTGCCAGCCGCAGCCAGAATGGCTGTTTGCCGCGTGCTCGCGCACCGTCAGCGTGGTGTTTAACAGCAACACGCCTTCGCGGGCCCACTTTGTAAGGTCGCCGCAGTCTGCCGGTTCATCTATGCCGAGGTCGCTCTTCATCTCTTTGAAGATGTTTTTCAGCGAAGGCGGCGGTTCAACGCCGGGCTTCACCGAAAAGCACAGTCCGTGCGCCTGACCGGGTTCGTGATAGGGATCCTGTCCGAGTATCACCGCCTTGACGTCGGCAAGCGGGGTGTACCTGAAGCAGTTGTACAGGTCGTACATGTCGGGGTACACCACGCGCGTAGAGTATTCCTGTTTCAGAAACAGGCGTATCTTCAGATATCTTTCGTCCGAAAACAGAGGCGCAAGCGCCTCGTCCCAGCCGCCGCCCAAAGGTATCATGCGTTCTCCAATATGGTAAGATAATTTTTTATTTCGCGCTTTGCGCCGTCAAGGTCGTGTTCAAGGTAGTTGCCGCACTCTTCGCGTCTGCTGCCAGGCACTTCGTCAAATTCAAGCGCTCGTGCGCAGCATTCCTTCAAAAGCAGTTTTGTCTGCGCTCTGTCCATATTCACCGTCAAAAGGTAAAATCCCGTGCGGCAACCCATGGGGCCGAAGTATATTATATCGCCGCCGCGCTCCGAATTGCGCAAGGTAGTGGCCAGAAGATGCTCTATGGTGTGCAGCGCGCCCTGTTCTATGTAATCGCCCGCATTCGGCTTTTTGAACCTGATGTCCCACGTGGTCACTCCGTGCGCCGCGGTGCCCTCGTGCAGGCCGGGTTTCAGCGCGTCGTGGTCCTTGCAAAAGGAGGGTATCTTATGCATTGCATACTCCTTCAAATATTCCCGGTATGGCCCGGGTCAGTTTTTTCAGGCACATTTCAAGGTTGCGCCTGTACTGCTCCGTCGTGGAGCCGCTGCCTGCCACGTCGGATATTGCTTTGAACGAATACAGTTTGACGCCCGCGTGTATGCATGCCTGCGCAATCGCGCCGCACTCCATGTCGCGCACGTCGGCGTTGAGCCCGCTGGTCAGCAGGGCGTAGTCCGCGGGGCTGTCGTTGAATCTGTCGCCCGTGCCCAGCCTTTTGAGCGGATAGAGCGGTATGGTGGAGAAGGGGAGGTAGGGCTTGTCGAATTCGCTCAAAGTGCCCGTTTGGGTGCCCTTCAGCTGCGTCAGGTCAAAGTCGTACTGCACCGCTTCCGATATCCCGAAAATATCCCCCACGGCCGTGCCGTCGTTCAGCCCGCCCGCAACGCCTATGTTTATGATTTTGTCTGCGTTCAGCGCGTCCACGGCATACTGCGCGCCGCAGGCGGCGTTCACTTTGCCCACGCCGCATACGACCACCGCGGTTTCGCGTCCGCACAGCGTTCCCGTTACCACTTTTTTGTCGCAGGCGCAATAGCTGTTTTTCGTCTGCATGTTTGCAAGCACGGCTTCGGCCTCGCTCGCCATCGCAATTACAAATACCGTCATGTCTGCTCCCCGCAATGCCGCGCGCGGCATTGCGTTCTATATCGTTGTCTCGATTATTTTATCGTCCCCGCATATGCAGGCCGTAAAATTCCGTCCCTGAATGTGAAAAACGGGGCAGTCCTGTCTGCGCCCGTCCAGCCATATCGAGCCTTTGCGGTACTCCAGCCGCTTCAGGTGCGTGGCAAGCGCAAAACCGTTCAGTTTTATGAATGCCTCTTTTGCCGTCCAATTGCGCAAAAAATCCCGCTCGCAGGCTATTTCGCGCCTTTCGTCCGCCGTGAATCTGCCGATTATGGCGGCATGGGCCCTGTGTTTCAAAATTTCTATGTCGCACCCAGTCGGCCTGTCGCCGACGGCTATCAGTCCCAGACTTCCGCTGTGGGATATATTGAAGTCGTACACCCCGGCATATGCCCCGGCCAATGCCGGTTTCGGGTGCGAAAAATCTATCTCCGTCCGTCCGTCTGCGCCGAAGTGCGAGCGCAGTATGCGCATTGCCTTGCCATACAGATCCGCGCTGTCCGACAGTGCCGCCACCGTCATAGCATCAGGCTCTCCACGTATTCTATCTGTTCGCGCGTCGGCAGGGTTTCGGTGAACGCGCACGCGCTCCCCGCGGCGGTGGCAAAGTTCAGCGCCTTGAAGTAGTTGCCCGTGTTCAGATATTCGTGAATGAATCCGGCCACCATGGTGTCGCCCGCGCCCACAGAGTTCACAAGCTGTCCGCGCGCCGCGCGCACGTACATTGCCTGCTCGGTCTCTGTCACCATCACCGCGCCGTCCGCGCCCATGGAAACTATCACGTTGCGCGCCCCGTGCTTTTGCAGCTCGCGCGCGCACTGCGCCACTCTGCGCGTTTCGGTGGTGTGCGCCATACCGAATATTTCGCACAGTTCGTATATGTTCGGCTTTATCAAAAACGGCTTGTGCCGCAGGCTTTCTGTAAGCAGGCCGTCGCTTGCGTCCACAACTATGTTTACTCCTTTGGGCGCCTTGAGCTCGTCCAAAAAATCCGCATACGCCGTCTTGGGCAGCGAGGGGGGGACGCTGCCGCTGATGATTATCCAGTCTCCGGCGCGCACATTCTTTTTAAGTTTCTTTACCAGCGACGATACGTCCGCCGGCGTGACTATCGCGCCTTCGCCGTTTATGTCCGTTTCGGCAACGCTCTTTATCTTTACGTTTATGCGCGTCTGTCCGCCCACCTGAATGAACTGATTTTTAAGCCCGCGGCCGTTTATTTCCTCAAGTATCGCCTTGCCCGTAAAGCCTGCAACAAACCCCAGCGCGGTGGTGTCGTTGCCCAGTTCCTTCAGCGCAAGGCTCACGTTTATGCCCTTGCCGCCGGGTATCAGCCTTTCGCCCGCCGTGCGGTTTACGATGCCTTGTTTGATATTATTTACTTTTACATAGTAATCCAGCGATGGATTGAATGTCAGTGTGTACAGCATGGCGGATGAGAGTTGTCTTGTTTATTGATATTAATTTACTCTATTTAAGTTGAAATGTCAACTCTGTTTATTTACAATAATATAAAATGTCGTTTCCCGATTTTGCAAGGCCTGCGCGCGCTCAAAAAAAATGCAAAAAACCCTTATAAAAAATCAAAAAAATACTTGACAAAAATTTGAGCATATATTATTATATACAAGCGTTGTGGCGCGAATGCAGCGCCTCACGGGCCTTTAGCTCAGTTGGTTAGAGCGGTCGGCTCATAACCGATTGGTCCGCGGTTCGAGTCCGTGAAGGCCCACCACAAAATATGGCCCAATAGCTCAGTTGGTTAGAGCGCCAGCCTGTCACGCTGGAGGTCGACGGTTCGAGCCCGTTTTGGGTCGCCACAATTGTTTTAAGCGCCTTGAAAGGCGCTTAAAACAAAAAATGCCTTGGTAGCTCAGTCGGTAGAGCGGTGGACTGAAAATCCATATGTCGGCGGTTCGATTCCACCCCAAGGCACCAACAAAAATCTGTCTTTTGCTGGTGTAGCTCAATTGGCAGAGCAGCTGATTTGTAATCAGCAGGTTGCGGGTTCGATTCCAGTCACCAGCTCCAAAACACCGATAAGACACGATATACGGGCGGATTGCAGAGTGGCCAAATGCATCAGACTGTAAATCTGACGTCTCAGACTTCGGTGGTTCGAATCCACCTCCTCCCACCAAACCGAGGATAAGGGCGCATCTTGCGCCCTTTCTTCATGTCTCTGGCTTCGGTCATTTACGTCTTGGTAAACTCCCTCGCCCTCGCGTTTGAAAGCACACAATCTGCAACCCTTCTGCTCGGTTTGGAAGGCGGTATTTTTATCCGCCAAACCCACCAAAAAAAGCGGTAAAAATGAGTAAAAAATGCTCAAATTTACTGCTTTTTTGGTGTTTATGTGAATTAAACTGCAGAGCGATTTAAGCGAAAGCGGTTTGGTTTAAAATTTTTTGCTCTTCTCGCGTCCGCATGTTTTACCGGGTTTTGCGCTTTTTATCTTGATTTTATTGTGGCGATATTATATACTTTATATATAATAACGCATGCGCGCGTGCGCGTCGTGCGGCGCGTACGCGCGCACAGAGAAATTTTTGCGAGGTATATCATGGCAAAATTGTCATCGAAGGGCAAGACGATATGCGCGATAATACTCATTATCGCAATTGTCGCGGGCATAGCCGTCTATTTCATCTTCTTTGCGGATAACGACTATGTTTCGCTTGAAGACGTCGGCGACGAATATGTTCTCGACAGCGTGGAGGTGGACGGTTCGTTTTACGTCAACGAACCCGAGCCCGACGGAACTTTGATATTCCGCAACGCCTCCGGGGACGAAAAAAAGGTCCGCCTGAACGACGACGGCGTTACCGTACACGGCTTTTCCACCGACATGCCGGGCGAATATACCATGAGCGTAACGGTCAGGGGCGTAACAAAAACCGTCGGCTATACCGTGGAATACAAGCGGATAACCTACAGCGGTTCTTCCGTGATATATCTCAGCATCTACGATCCCATAGAACTTGACGGCATCTACCTCGATTGTTACGACTATAACGACCTGCTGGACGCGCGCATGCCGTTGAGCAAGGCCTTCGACAAGTCCGATTTCAACGTCGGCGCAATCAACGACTACGGCCACTCGCTGTCGTCGTCCGACTACGGTTTCATCGACCTCGAATACAAGGTGGGCTACATAGGCTACGGCAACAGCTATGAAGGCAAAGATATAGCCGAGCAGCAGAGGTACAGGTACCAGCTCGTCGATTTCGTGATGGACGCGGGCGATATAAGCGATCAGGGCACGGGCGTGCTCGAGGTAGAGTATGTCAGGGACGACAGCCTTTCGGACATAGTGCGGAACAAGACGATAGGCTTTACATGGGAGATAGACTATCTTGCAGACGACGCCATCGTGCTGTACGGTTCGGACGGGCAGACTGTCGGCCGCTACTATTATCGCGGACACAGGCTGGAGCTCGGTGCCGGCATAGTGCCCGAAACCGTTCAACCCCTCGTATTTGAACTTGCATATGTCGGCATGTGAGCCGTCGATCATCAAAGCGCCGCCGCCCGGGTCTCCGACCCGGGCGGCGGCGCTATCGCATCCGGCGCATCGCCTTCATATCTTAAGTATCGTGCAGTCGTAAACGTCGCGTCCTGCGGCCGCGCACCACACGCTGTCGGCAAAACGGCTGCGCGCATGCAGCAGAGCGTCCGGCCCGGTCAGTCTGCCGGCGTCCTCGCCCGTTATCACGAGCGGAAAGGGCGAAGCGGCAAGACTCTTCAGCATCTCGTCGGCTATCCCAGCCCTTACGGCCAGCGGCTTGATATATCCGGCTTCGTCGACAAGCCTGTTGGTTTCGGCTGCCGTCAGATGCAGGGCGTTCGCCGTCAGCGCGCGGCGTATGCGCGATGAGGGGTACCGCTTTGTCGTCGCCTGACTTATGATCTCCTCCGCGGGCAGGCGCTGCAATTTTTTAAGTCTGTTTGCCAGTCCGTCGCCGCAGCCGTATATTTTGTTCAGTCCGTCTTCGTCCGCCGCCGCAAGCGCGTATTTCACGATCGCCTCCCAGCGCGCGCCGGCCGTATCGTCGCGCGCGAGGTCTGCCAGCACGAACGGCGGCACGCTGGCTGCCGTCCGCACGTCGCCAAGGTGTGCGCGTATCGCGCTCGCCGAAGCATATGTGCCGTCCAATGTGCTGTCCCGGTGGCTCGCGCCTATGCGCTTCACGGGCACCAGAGCAAGCTCCGGGCGGTATTTTGCGGCCGCCTTTGCGTACTCCAGCGCGAGTATGTTGTTGGGCGTGGAAATGTCTGCGCCGCATATCCCGGCAAGCGCGTCGCCGTAGCTTCTGGCATAGCTTTCGCCACGCTTCAGTCCGGCCGAAAGCCGTTGCCTGAACGTTTCGTCCTCGCTTTCGGCCGCCCGCGCCGCGGCGTAAAAATCCTGCTCGCTCTCGCACCCGAACGCAACGGCGCACACGTCGGGCACCGAAGCCGCCAGCTTTATCGCCCCGCGGGCGAACACGGGCGCGGGCGCCACGGCAAAGGGCGCCGGCAGCTCCGCAACGCAGTCGGCCCCGCCCGTAATCGCGTGGCGCGCCCGCGTGAATTTATCCAGCACGGCGCGGTCGCCGCGCTGCGTAAAATGTCCGCTCATCATGCACAACACGCCGTCAAATCTGCCGTCCGCGCGCACGCGGTCTATCAGGTATTTATGACCGTTGTGGAATGGGTTGAATTCGCAAATTATTGCACAAATTTTCATTTTTGCCTTTACAATCGTGAAAATATATTATATAATATTGACGGTAAATCAAGTCGCCGCTTTAATTATACACTTTTGCGGCGCATAAATAAAGTGATTTAAGGAGAATTTGTTATGTCGTTACTTGATGAAATCAAGGCCAAAGCCGCAAAACTCAACAAAACGATAGTTCTGTGCGAGGGCGAGGATAAGCGCGTCGTTCAGGCCGCGGCCGAGATCACTAAACAGGGTATTGCCAAAATAGTTCTCGTCGGCAACGAGGAGGAGTGCAAAAAGGTGGCTCCCGAAGTCGACCTTGCGGGAATCACGCTCATCGATCCTCTCACCTCCGAAAAGACTGCGGAATACGCAAAGATCTTATACGAAGCCAGAAAGGCCAAGGGCATGACCGAAGAGGAGGCGGCAAAGCAGGCCAAGGACAGAACGATGTTCGGCGCGCTCATGCTCAAGGCGGGCGACGTTGACGGCTATGTTTCCGGCGCGTGCCATTCCACGGCCAACACACTTCGTCCCGGCCTTCAGGTCGTAAAAACCGCTCCCGGCATCAAAACCGTGTCCAGCTGCTTCATCATGATAGCTCCCGAAGGCGCGGACAATCGCTATAATCCCGACGGCGTCGCCGTGTTTGCCGATTGCGCAATAAACATCGAGCCCACCGCCGAACAGCTTGCCGATATAGCCGTGTCCTCCGCAAAAACGGCCAAGGCCATCGCCGGCATAGAACCCAGAGTGGCAATGCTTTCCTTCTCCACCAAGGGCAGCGGCAACGACGACAAATTCTTCAAATCCGTACCCAAGGTGCAGGAGGCCACGGCGCTTGCAAAGCAGATGGCGCCCGACCTCGCTCTGGACGGCGAATTCCAGTTCGACGCGGCCGTGGCTCCCGAAGTCGGCCAGCTCAAAGCTCCCGGTTCGGCCGTCGCGGGACACGCCAACGTGTTTGTCTTCCCCAACATCAACGCCGGCAACATAGGCTACAAAATCGCCCAGCGCTTCGGCGGTTACATGGCCATAGGCCCCGTATGTCAGGGCTTTGCCAAGCCCTTGAACGATCTTTCCCGCGGATGCAACGTGGAGGATATAGTGGCTACGGTGGCGGTTACGGCCCTTCAGTCCGAGTAAAAACAAATATAAGCGTCGCAATACCGCGTTGAGCTTGCGTCCGCCCTCGGTCACATACGTTTTGGTATGCTCCCGTCGGTGCGAGCCGCGCTCGCCTTGTCTTGCTCGCTTCTCTTTGTTTTTATGCTGTGGTAAATGCAAGCGTAACATAACATTGTTGCACTGCGGCAACTTTCGGTCGTTTACGGCTAAGTAAACTCCCTCAGGTTTTCCTCGTGCGCCTTGTTCTGCTCGCATCTGTTTCACGGAGCATGCCCGCTGTTTTTAAACTGTGGCAAATGCAAGCGCCGCAATACCGCGTTGAGCTTGCGTCCGTCCCCGGCCGCATACGTCTTTGGCATGCTTCCGTCGGGACGGGAATTGTCCGCATTGTCTTGTCCGATTTATTTGCAAAAACAGTCGGCGGTTTCGTCAGGCTCTGTCCGCGGTGTCGGCAGAGTCCGGCGTGTAAAAAATTTAGCAATATTTAATTTTATTTGTAAAAATCATCAGGAGAAATATATATCAACATGAAAATTCTTGTAGTCAATGCCGGCAGCTCGTCCCTCAAGTATCAGCTCTTCGACATGGAAAACGAAAGCGTAATAGCCAAGGGTGCGGTCGAAAGGATAGGCATACCCGGTTCCGTGCTCAAAGCCAAGGGCAACGGGCAGGAAAAGGTGTACGAGCAGGACATGCCCGACCATAAAGTCGCCATACAGCTCGTTCTTCACGCCCTGCACGACGAGGGCATAGGCGTCATCAAGTCCATGAACGAGATAGGCGCCGTCGGCCATCGCGTCGTTGCTTCGGGCGAATATTTCAAAAAGCCCACCCTTGTCGACGACGAGGTCATAAAGACGCTCGAAGAAAAGACCTTCGAACTCGGCCCCCTGCACAATCCCGCGGCCGCGGCCGGCCTGCACGCCTGCATGGACGTAATGCCCGGCACGCCCATGGTGCTCGTGTTCGACTCGTCCTTCCATCAGACCATGCCCGAAAAGGCCTACATGTTCGGCATCAAATACGAAGATTACAAGGCCTACGGCGTAAGAAAGTACGGCGCGCACGGCACGTCGCACAAGTTCGTCTCGCAGGAGGCGGCCAAGTATATGGGCAGGGATCCCAAGTCCCTCAAGATAGTCACCTGCCATCTCGGCAACGGCTCGTCCATATCCGCCGTCGACGGCGGCGTCTGCGTGGATACTTCCATGGGCTTCACCCCGCTGGACGGCGTGCTCATGGGCACCCGCTCGGGCTGCATCGACGCTTCCGCGGTAGAATTCCTTGCCCGCAAAAAGGGCTTTGACGCCGCAAGAATGGTCACCTATCTCAATAAGGAGTGCGGCGTTCTGGGTATTTCCGGCGTCTCCTCCGACTTCCGCGACCTCATCGCCGGCGCGGAGCAGGGCAACGCAAGGTGCAAGCTCGCCCTCGACATGTTTGCCTATCAGACCAAAAAGTTCGTCGGCTCCTATGCCGCCGCAATGGGCGGGCTGGACTGCATAGTGTTCACCGCCGGCATAGGCGAAAACACTCCCACCGTGCGCGAAGGCGTGTGCGAAGGCCTCGAATTCCTCGGCGTAAAGCTCGACAAGGCCGCCAACAACGGCAAGAACACGGGCGCTATCCGCGAAATTTCCGCCAAGGATTCCAAGGTGAAAGTGCTTGTCATTCCCACGAACGAAGAGCTCGTTATCGCAAGGGAAACGCTCGCGCTGATTTAAAAGGGCAGCGCCCGCCGCCCGGCGGGATATCGCCCGGGCGCGCCTTCAGCTTCCGGCCGGGGCGCGTCGCCGCAATTTTATTTGCAATTAGCTTCATCGGCTTTTAAAATGAGTTGACAAAGCTTGACTCTTATAATATAATTGTTTAGTCATTTCGGGTATGATATTGCAGGTTCAGAGGCTGATCGCCTTAAAACAATACGTCGGCACTTTTTCCGAAGTCATCCCCGCCCCGCCGGACAAACTCATTCTTCCGCTTGCGGAAGTCGAAGGCGACGTGCGCGTGGAGGGTGAGTACGAAATTTACGACGACGACAGCGTGGGCGTGACGTTAAAACTCGTCTATGCGCTTAAGGGCCGCTGTTCATACTGTCTGGAGGATGCGCGCGCGCAGGTTTCATATTCGTACGAAGCTCTCTTCGTCACGGATGACTCCGACGACGACAACTACCGTTACGACGGCGTTCGTCTGGATCTCAGACCGGCCGTGGAGGACGCGTTCGTGTTCAGCCAGCCCGAAGTGTTGCTGTGCGCAGACTGCGCGCGGCCCGAAGATTGAACAGACAAAAAATAAGAGAGGTATATAATCATGGCAGTACCCAAGGGAAAACAGTCCAAGAGCAGAACGAATTCAAGGTTTGCAAACTATAAGGCTACGGCTCCTACGCTTGTAGAGTGCCCTCATTGCCACGAAAAAATGCAGGCTCACAGGGTGTGCGCCAACTGCGGTTACTACGACAAGGAAGAAGTGGTAAAGCAGGACGCCAAAAACTAAATTTTCAGACCGCAAAATTTTTAAAGGCGGCGCGTTTCGCGCCGCCTGTTTTGCGTTCGTCCGTACGCTCCGCCCGCCTGCATGGCCGTCTGCCTGCAGGCGGGCGGAATTCCTATTAAAAATATAGGAATTAACCTTGACAAAACCCTTACTCAAGGTTATAATTATACCGCAGTATATTTTTTAAGGTGATGTATGGTTCAGACATATGCGGTTTCAGGCATGACGTGTTCGGCCTGTTCGTCGGGCATAGAGCACACCCTCGCGCGGCTCAACGGCGTAAATCGGGTGGAAGTGTCCCTCATGGGCAAGTCGATGAAGATAGAATTCGACGAGAACGCGATAAGCGAGGAGGAGATATTTTCCGCCGTGCGCGGACTGGGTTACGGCATCGGCGCCGTGCAGCAAGCTTCCCCGTCCGGAGAGTCGCGCGCCGACAGGGCGCTGTTTATCCGTTTCGTTATTTCCGCGGCGCTGCTCGTGCCCCTTATGTACGTTTCAATGGGGCACATGTTCGGCGCGCCGCTGCCGCCGTCGCTCGACCCCTCGGTGGCGTCCAACGACCGCTGGTTTGCAATCTATCAGCTCGTGTTCGCCGCCCTGATAATCGGCGTAAACTACAGCTATTTTTCGCGCGGGTTCATGGCTGCGGTCAGGCGCGTGCCCAACATGGATACGCTCGTCGCGCTGGGCTCCGGCGTGTCGTTTGCCTATTCTCTCGCCATAACCGTGCTCATCTTTTCAGATAACGACGTGATAGGCGGCGCAATGGATCTGCACTTTGAAAGCGCGGCAATGATCCTCGCCCTCGTCGACGCGGGCAAATGGCTGGAAGAAAAGGCCAAGCGCAGAACGGGCGACGAGATAGAAAAGCTTTTAAAGCTTGCTCCCGACAGCGTGACCGTGGAGGAGAACGGGCAGATGCGCACCGTGCCGGTCGGCTCCGTCAGGGTCGGCGACGTGGTGGTGGTGCGGCAGGGAGAATACGTTCCCGTCGACGGAAAAATAGTGTCCGGCAGCACGTTTATAGATAAATCGGCCATAACGGGCGAAAGTCTGCCCGCAGAGGTCGTCGAAGGCGACTACGTGACCACGGCGGCCCTGAACAAGGGCGGGGTCATAAAAGTTGCGGCCGAAAAGGTGGGCGGCGACACCACTCTCTCCAAAATAGTCAAAATGGTGCGCGAGGCCGGATCGTCCAAGGCGCCCATACAAAAGCTCGCCGACAGGATCGCCGGCATATTCGTGCCCGCCGTCGTGGCCGTCGCGCTGCTCACATTCGCGATATGGCTGATCGTCGACGGCGCGTTCCGACCCGAACATTGCGTAACTTACGCCATATCCGTGCTCGTCATCTCCTGCCCGTGCGCGCTCGGTCTGGCCACTCCCGTGGCCATAATGACGGCGACCGGCAAGGGCGCGTCGCTCGGAGTGCTGTACAAGGACGCCGAAAATCTGCAGCGTCTCGGCGACGTAAACTGCGTTCTGCTCGATAAAACCGCCACGCTCACCGTGGGCAAGCCCTCCGTAAGCGACGTCGCGGTGTTCGGCGGCGACGAGGAAAAGCTGCTCGCCGTGGCTTCGGGCATCGAGCAGCGCTCCAACCATCCTTTGGCAAAGTGCATCGTCGACTATCATCCCGCAGGGGCTCCGGTCAGCGGTTTCAGCTACGTCGTCGGCCGTGGAGCGATGGCGGAAAGCGGCGGAAGAAGCTATCTGCTCGGCAACGCAAAACTGCTTTCGTCGGCACATATATCCGGGGCTGTCGCCCGAAAGGCCGATGAACTCGCCGCGCAGGGCAAAACCGTTCTGTATCTGGCCGAGGACGGCGAAGCCGTGGCGCTCATCGCTGTTTCGGATAGGCTTAAGGAGGGCGCCGCCCACACCGTATCGCGTCTTAAAAAGCGCGGTATGCGCGTGGCCATGCTCACCGGCGACAATGCCGCCTGCGCAAAGGCTGTGGCCGCAAGCGTGGGAATAGATGAGTTCGTCGCCGAAGTGATGCCCGAAGACAAGCTCCGCGCCGTTGAAAACGTGCAGTCAGTCGGCGGCGTCGTGGCCATGGTTGGCGACGGCATAAACGATTCTCCCGCCCTCAGACAGGCCGACGTGGGCATCGCGATAGGTTCCGGCACCGACGTGGCCATAGATTCCGCCGGCGTGGTGCTCGTCTCCGAAGATATCCGCGCCCTCGACACGGCGTTCGGTTTAAGCCGCGCCGCGGTGCGCAACATAAAGGAAAATCTGTTCTGGGCATTCATCTACAACGTGGTGATGATCCCCGTGGCTGCGGGCGCGTTTTCGGCATTGGGCTTTGTGCTCAACCCCATGATAGCCGCCGCGTGCATGTCGCTGTCGTCCCTGTTCGTCGTGGGCAATGCGCTGCGTCTGCTGCTGTACAAAAACAAGGACCTTGCGGCCGCGCCTTCGGACGCGCCCGGGCAAAATAAAATAACCGACAAGGAAGAAGAAGGCATGAAAAAGATAGTTTCCATCGAAGGCATGTGCTGCGAACACTGCGCGGCCCGCGTAGAAAAGGCTCTCTCCGCCGTGCACAACGTCGTCTCGTGCGACGTAAAGCTCAAAAAGAACTGCGCCGTGGTGCGCAGCCGCGAACCCGTCTCCGACGAGGACATAAAAAAGGTGGTGGAGGATGCCGGCTACAAAGTCACCGGCATCGAGGATAAATAAGACATTAATATATTTATTCCGTCAAAAATATATATTCATCCCTCTGCATATGCTCCTATAATGCAGATAAACAAGGAGGCTGCCATGCAGGAGATGATGTTGCTGGACAGGCGCACGGCCGAGCTCGTGCGCGAATATGTGCCCGAAGGCGACGTGCTGGAAAGCGTCGTGATGTTCTTTTCCATTTTTGCCGACTCCACGCGCGTGCGCATGCTGTCGGCGCTCGCCATTTCCGAAATGTGCGTCACCGATCTTTCGCGCGTGCTCGGCATCAATCAGACGACCGTCTCGCACCAGCTCCGGCTTTTAAAAAATCTCGGCATAGTCAAGTGCGAACGGCAGGGCAAGATAATCTTCTATTCGCTCGTAAACGATCTGGTCAACGACGTTATGCTCAAGGGCGTGGAATTCCTCGGCTGCTGATCTGTGTTGCGGGTCGCCGTGCGCGGCGTATGCTTTTCTGCGGCCGTTTGAAAATGCTTTGCGGCGCACTTTAAAAATTTTATCGCGCGGCCTGTTTGTCCCGGCGCATTAAACAAGCCCTCTCTTTCATAAGTTATTAAACTTATCGTTCAAAGGGGGGATATAAATGTTTTTCGACGTGATAGGGCTGCTCTTTTCCAAAATCTTCGTGTTTGCGGGCACGGTGCAGGGCAAGGGCTCGTTTCCCAAACCTCTGCCGCCCGACGAGGAAAGGCGGTGTCTCGCGCTTGCCCGCGCCGGCAATGCCGAAGCAAAAAACACGCTCATCCGTCACAACATGCGGCTGGTGGCGCACATTGCAAAAAAATATTCTGGCGCGGCCGAACAGGACGATCTGATGTCCGTCGGTTCGATAGGTCTGATAAAGGCCATCAACACCTACCGCGAAGGCAAGGGCACGGCGCTCGCCACCTACACGGCGCGCTGCATCGAAAACGAAATACTCATGCTGCTGCGCGCGGGCAAAAAGCACAAAAACACCGTTTCGCTCTCCGACCCCGTCGGCTTCGACAAGGACGGCAACGAGCTGACCGTCATGGACGTGGTGGCGGAGGAGGAGAACGTATTTTCGGACGTCGAACACTCCATCCGCCGCGAAAAGTTCGTAAAGCTTTTAAAGGATATACTCAACATGCGCGAATATGCCATAATCTCCATGCGCTACGGCCTTGAGGACGGCGTTCCCATGCCCCAGCGCGAGGTGGCGAAAAAACTGGGAATATCCCGCTCGTATATCTCCAGAATAGAAAAGCGCGCCATACTAAAGGCGCGCGAAAGGCTGGATAAGCGCGACTTTTTGTGAATTGCTTGACAGCGGCTTTTGCGGCATGGTATAATTGCATTATGGCAGGACTCAACTTTGCACATATCTATTACCGCGCAGACAACGTATTGCCCCAATGGTGATGCGCGCTTTGTTGCGGGTAGATTACTTTTGCCATATGCGGCGGTTTACCTGCGGGCAGACCGCCGTTTATTTTTTTATTCAGAGGAAAAGTTATGGGAATTTACGAAGAACTCAAGGCCCGCGGCCTCATAGCGCAGGTCACCGACGAAGAAGAGATACGTCAGCTTATAAACAACGGCGGAGCGCGCTTTTACATCGGCTTCGACCCCACTGCCGACAGTCTGCACGTGGGGCATTTCATGGCGCTGTGCCTTATGAAGAGGTTGCAGATGGCCGGCAACAGGCCGGTGGTGCTCGTCGGCGGCGGAACGGGGCATATAGGCGACCCCTCCGGCCGCACGGATATGCGCGCCATGATGACCGACGAGGTGATCAACCACAACTGCGAATGCTTCAAAAGGCAGATGGAGCGCTTCATTGAGTTCGGCGAGGACAAGGCCGTGATGGTGAACAACGCCGACTGGCTGCTCCGGCTCAACTATGTAGAGCTTCTGCGCGAAGTGGGCGCGTGCTTCACCGTCAACAACATGCTGCGCGCCGAATGCTACAAGCAGCGCATGGAAAAGGGTCTGTCCTTCCTTGAATTCAACTACATGATAATGCAGGCCTACGACTTCTGGTATTTAAGCGAACACTACGGCTGCAACATGCAGTTCGGCGGCGACGACCAGTGGTCGAACATGCTTGCCGGCACCGAGCTGATACGCAAAAAGAGCGGCAAGGACGCCTACGCCATGACCATCACCCTGCTTTTGAACAGCGAGGGCAAAAAGATGGGCAAGACGGCCAAAGGAGCGGTGTGGCTGGACGAGAACAAAACGCCGCCCTACGATTTTTATCAGTACTGGCGCAACGTGGACGACGCCGACGTGATGAAGTGCATAAAGATGCTCACGTTCATCTCCCTCGAAGACATTGCCGACATGGAAAAGTGGGACGCGTCCCGCATAAACGAAAAGAAGGAGATTCTCGCCTTTGAGCTGACCAAGCTCGTCCACGGCGCCGAAAAGGCCGAAAAGGCGCGCGCGCAGGCCAAGGCGGCCTTCGGCGGCGACGGCGAAAATCTTCCCGAAAAGTTTGTCTCCGCAGAACATTCCACCGTGGTCGCCGTGCTTGTGGCGGCGGGCATATGCTCGTCCAACGGCGAAGCCCGCAGGCTGATAGCGCAGGGCGGAGTGGCGGTAAACGAGCAAAAGGTTTCGGACATCAACGCTCCCGTCAGGGACGGCGACGTCCTCCACAAGGGCAAAAAGGTGCATATCAGAATAAAATTTAATTAAAAAAGGTCTCCGGCCGGGCGGCTTTGACCGCCCGGCCGGAAAAAATACATAAAGTTGTATGGCGAATTACTTATCTGTAAAGGGCGAGTGCCGCACTCAAAGGATAATTGAAAAATCGCGCTTCATAACCACCTCGGCGCACGTCGAAGGAGAGGACGAGGCGCGCGCGTTCGTGGCGCGCGTTTCGGCGGAATTTGCCGACGCTACGCACAATTGCTACGCATATATATGCGATTCAACGGGCAATTTTTTGCGGTTTTCGGACGACGGCGAACCGCAGGGCACGGCCGGCATGCCCATGCTCGAAGTGCTCAAAGCCAAAAAGCTCGTTCAGACGGCCGTAGTCGTCACCCGCTATTTCGGCGGAATCAAGCTGGGCGCGGGCGGACTGGTGCGCGCATATTCGGGCAGCGTTGCCGAAAATCTGGCCGCGGCAAAACTTGTATGCTATGAAGAGTGCGCCGAGGGCGAATATTCCGTGGATTACTCCCTCGCGGAGCCCGCAAGGCGCTATTTCGGAGAAAACGACTGCTCCGTAGTCAACACCGCGTACGACAGCGGGGTAACTTTCACCGTCGCGGTGCGTTCTTCGTCCGCGGCGGCGTTCGACGCCGGTCTCGTCAATCGTCTGAACGGCCGCGTCGCCATCTCGCAGAAGCGCATGTATTTCTTCCCGTTCGACGCGGAGCTGTAACCTGCGGCATGACGGCGGTATAAAAATGAAGATCTGCATAATCGGTTATTCGGGCGCGGGCAAGTCTACGCTTGCCCGCGCCCTTTCGCAAAAACTAAACACACCATGCCTGCATCTGGACGAAGTTTTCTGGTACGGCAACTGGCAGTCGCGCCCGCGCGGCGAGGTGGACGCCGCCGTCCGGGCGTTTGCGCAGGCGAATGAAAATTATATAATAGAGGGAAATTATTTTTACGCATATCCGCAGCGCTTCGACGAATGCGACGCTGTGATAGTGCTCGCCTTGAACAGGTTTGCGTGTCTTTTCAGGGCGCTGGCGCGCTATAAAAAATACAAGGGCAGACCCCGTCCCGATCTGCCCTGCCCCGAAAAGTTCGATCTTGAATTTGCCGCATGGATACTTTGGGGCGGCCGCACCCGCTCGCGCAGGCGGAGTATAAAAAACGCCGCATCCGCATGTAACGGCAAAGTGTATATAATTAAAACAAGGCGTCGGATGAAGCGGTTTTGGGCAGAGTTTATCTCTGAAGGGATAATTTAAAATGCGTGCGCCGCCGTTTATCCGCAATTTATGAACGTGTGGTATATTAAAAAAAACGGAGGTGTAAGCAATGCCCGTCACGGATGAAGTTCTCAACATAATTCCCACTCGCAATTTAAATTTATTGTACATAATTTTAGATAGCATTTTTATTCTCGTTTTCCTCGGATTACTCATCTGGAAAAAGCGCCGTTCAACCGTGCTCTTCGCCCTCTTCGGTGGCGTGCTGTATACGATCGTCGATTTCGGCGGTTTCTATCTCATGAGCCATACGCGCACTGTGTATATCGACGGCGCTCTCGCCGACGCGTGGGGCACGTTTTGGGTGCTCTTTTGGATGTCAATGAGCTACGGCATAACAAATTTCGCCTTCATTTGGGTGTGCGTCAGCCGCGATAAACTTTTAAAGTACTGGCTCTTCCTCATAGTAATGTGGTGGATGATCGCCCCCTCCATAAGCGAACTGGGCGGCGAAGCTACCATAACCACCTCGCGCACCACGGGCGTATACCACGGCTGGATGGGTATCGTGCTGGTGGTGTCCTACGTCGTGCTCATCGTTCTTCTTTTAAGAAAGGAGGGGCAAAAGGCCTTCGTCAATGTCCTAACTCTCTGTCTCATAGGTTTCTGCGTGCAGTTCGGCTGGGAATTTTCCCTGCTCGTCAACGGCATCCGCCCCATGAATGCGGCCAGCATCAAGACTCTCCTCGTCAATTCCTGTCTGGAGACAAACCTCGGTATGCCCGTCATCTTTGCCATAAACTATTTCTGGCGCAGGCGCTTCAACGAAGATCTCTCCCGCGCAGCGCTTCCCGCTCCCGACCAAAGCGAAGTCGAACAGACGCAGAGGATATAGTGCAGTGTAACCTAATAAATCAGATTGCCCGCGGCATATGCCGCGGGCAATTGCGTTAAACATGCATTTTTTTAATAAATTTAAAAGTCCAGCGCCTTTTCGATATATGTTTCCAGCTCGGCTATGGGCAGGCGTATCTGCTCCATGCTGTCGCGGTCGCGCACGGTGACGGTGTCGTTTTCAAGAGTGTCGAAGTCTATGGTGATGCAGAAGGGCGTGCCTATTTCGTCCTGACGGCGATAGCGCTTGCCTATCGAACCCGTCACGTCGTAAGTCACGCAGAACTTTTTGGCCAGCGACCTGTAAACTTCGTCCGCCTTTTCCGAAAGGCTCTTCTGCAGGGGCAGTATGGCCGCCTTATAGGGCGCAAGGAAGGGATGCAGGTGCAAAACCGTGCGGGTGTCGTTCTTTGCGGGGTCCACGACTTCCTCGTCGTATGCGTCCGTCAGGTATGCAAGAACCATTCTCTCCACGCCCAGCGAAGGCTCTATTACGTAGGGGATATATTTTTCGCCGGTGGCGGGGTCGGTGTACTCCATGCTCTCGCCGCTCTCCGTCTGGTGCTGGGTCAGGTCGTAGTCCGTTCTGTCAGCCACGCCCCACAGCTCGCCCCAGCCGAAGGCAAATCTGTATTCAAAGTCCGTCGTCGCCTTGGAATAGAACACCAGCTCTTCGGGCGAGTGGTCGCGCAGGCGCAGGTTTTCCTCCTTCATGCCGAGGGAGAGCAGGAAGGAGCGGCAGTATTCCTTCCAGTAGCCAAACCATTCAAGGTCGGTGCCGGGCTTGCAGAAGAATTCCAGCTCCATCTGCTCGAATTCGCGCACGCGGAATATGAAGTTGCCGGGGGTTATCTCGTTGCGGAAGGATTTGCCTATCTGGCCTATGCCGAAGGGCACGCGCATTCTCGAAGCGCGCTGAACGTTTTTGAAGTTTACGAATATGCCCTGTGCCGTTTCGGGGCGGAGATATACCGTGTTCACGCTGTCCTCGGTAACGCCCTGAAAGGTCTTGAACATCAGGTTGAACTTTCTTATGGGGGTAAAGTCGCTCTTGCCGCACACGGGGCACACAACGCCGTGCTCCTTTATAAACGCTTCCAGCCCGTCGTTGTCCATGGCTTCGACTTTAACGTCCAGCCCGTGCTTTTGCGCGTAGGCCTCCACAAGGTTGTCGGCGCGGTGCCGCGTCTTGCAGTTTTTGCAGTCCATCAGCGGGTCGGAAAATCCGCCGAGATGTCCCGAAGCCTTCCATGTGCGCGTATTCATGAGTATCGCGCAGTCTACGCCGCAGTTCAGCGTGTTTTCGGTTACGAACTTCTTCCACCATGCCTTTTTGATATTGTTTTTCAGCTCCACGCCAAGCGGGCCGTAGTCCCACGTGTTGGCAAGTCCGCCGTAAATTTCGCTTCCCGGGAAAATGAATCCGCGGTTTTTGCACAGAGCCACTAATTTGTCCTGTGTCACTGCTCTCTTTTTTTCGGCCATAAAACGTCTCCTCCGGCGCGTCGGCGGCAATGCTCGCGCACATAAAAATCTTTCTGTATCATTTTATTAAATTACTTGCGTCAAGTCAAGCGAATGCGCGGTGCGCGCCCGCGCGCTCTCAAATTTTTTTTGTCTGCTTTTTTTGTCCGCCGCCGGCAAAATTTTTTGCAAAAAGTTGGTCAAAAGTATGTACAATTGCCGCCGATGTGTGCTATAATTTAGAAGGAGTACAATTATACAGAGGTTGTAATGCTGAGCGACATCGAAATTGCAGAAAGCTGCAAGCTTAAGGACATACGCGAAATAGCGCGCAAACTCGGGCTGGAAGAGGAGGATATAGAGCTTTACGGCAAGTACAAGGCCAAGGTCAAAATGCCGTCCTTCGAGCCGAAGGCAAAACTCGTTCTGGTAACGTCCATCAATCCCACCGCCAGCGGCGAAGGCAAGACCACCGTGTCCATCGGCCTTGCCGACGCGCTGTCCCGCATCGGCAAAAAGGTGTGCCTTGCTCTGCGCGAACCTTCGCTCGGCCCGGTGTTCGGCATCAAGGGCGGAGCCGCCGGCGGCGGCTATGCGCAGGTGGTGCCCATGGCCGACATCAATCTGCACTTCACGGGCGATCTGCACGCCATAACCGCTGCAAACAACCTGTTGTGCGCCATGACCGACAATCACATATTCCGCGGCAACGCTTTGGATATACAGAGGGTGTGCGTTCATCGCTGCATGGACATGAACGACAGGGCCTTGCGCGACATAACTCTCCGCTGCAAAGCCGGCTCCATGAAGGGCTGCGCGGACTACGAGCGCGGCGAAAGCTTTGAAATAACCGCCGCAAGCGAGGTCATGGCCGTGCTCTGTCTCGCCCGCGATCTTGCCGACCTTAAGGAACGGCTGGGCAACATCGTCGTGGGCGTAAACTCCGCCGGCAGATACGTCCGCGCCCGTCAGCTCAACGCGCACGGCGCCATGGCCACTCTTTTGAAGGACGCGGTAAATCCCAACCTCGTCCAGACGCTCGAAGGCACTCCGGCCATGATCCACGGCGGCCCGTTCGCCAACATAGCCCACGGCTGCAACTCCGTCAGGGCCACCTACGCGGCCATGACGGTAGCCGATTACGCCGTGACCGAGGCCGGCTTCGGCGCCGATCTCGGGGCGGAAAAATTTCTCGACACAAAGTGCCGCGTGGCGGGCATCGCTCCCGACTGCGTTGTGGTCGTCGCCACGGTAAAGGCGCTCAAGCTTCACGGCGGCGCGGATAAAAATTCGCTCTCCGAAAGCAACGTCGCCGCGCTCGAAGCCGGGCTTCCCAACCTTTTAAAGCACGTCGAAAACATGAAAAATATCTATTCCCGTCCCGTAGTCGTGGCGATGAACAGATTTGCCACGGACTCCGCGGAGGAGATAGCCGCGGTCATGGACGCCTGTGCGGCGGCCGGCACTCGCGCGATATTCACCGACGTATTTCTCAAGGGCGGTGCCGGCGGCGAGGAGCTCGCTCGCGAGGTCGTCGCTCTGTGCGACGGCGGAACGCCCCTTACATACGCTTACGATCTGAACGACGACGTCAAAACCAAGATAGAAGACATCGTAAAAAAAGTTTACGGCGGCGACGCGGTCACCTATTCGGAGCGCGCCGAAAAATCGCTGGAGGAGATACGCGCCAACGGCATAAGCGGACTGCCCGTAATAATAGCCAAAACGCAGTACTCTCTTTCGGACGACGCAAAAAAGCTTGCCCGTCCCGAGGGGTTCACCGTGCACGTCAGGGACGTGGCCTATAAGGGCGGGGCAGGATTCATCGTGGCCGTTGCCGGCGACATAATGCTCATGCCCGGGCTGGGCAAAGTGCCGTCCGCCGAAAGAATAGACATAGACGAAAACGGCGTCATAACAGGGCTGTCCTGAACGGAGCGGCGGCATGCGGCTCCGCGGCGTGTGCGGCGGAGAGCCTGCGCGCCGGCACAGCATGATTTTTGCGAGAATTTTTTATGGTATTACCCGAAGCATCCAATTTTATTGAACAGATAATAAACGAAGAACTTCAGGCGGGAAAGTTTGAATGCCGCGGCAACGAGCTGCAGGTGCGCTTTCCGCCCGAGCCCAACGGCTATCTGCACATCGGCCACGTAAAGGCGCTGTGCATAAATTATGCCGTCAAGGAAAAGTACGGGGCAAAATTCAATCTCCGCATGGACGATACAAACCCCGCCAAGGAGGACTACGAATACGTCGATTCCATAACCGACGCGTTAAAGTGGCTGGGGTTTGAGTACGATAAGCTCGTGTTTGCTTCCGACTATTACGACAGAATGTACGAAATTGCCGAAAAGTATATCCTCGACGGCAACGCCTATGTGTGCGATCTGTCGGCGGAGGAGATAACCGCCACCCGCGGCACGCTCACGCAGCCGGGCACGAATTCGCCCTACCGCGAAAGGAGCGTTGAGGAAAATCTTAAACTCTTCCGCGAGATGAAGGCGGGCGTATATCCCGACGGGTCAAAGGTGCTCCGCGCCAAGATAGACATGTCCTCGCCCAACATAAACATGCGCGACCCCGTCATCTACCGCATAGCCCGCGTTCCCCATTACCGTCAGGGCGACAAGTGGTGCATCTATCCCATGTATGATTTTGCCCACCCCGTCGAAGACGCCATAGAGGGCGTCACGCATTCGCTGTGCTCGCTCGAATTTGAAAATCACCGCCCGCTCTACGAATGGGTCATCGAAAAGGCCGGTTTTCCCGCGCCCGTTCCCCGTCAGATAGAGTTCGCAAGGCTCAACATAACCAACACGCTCATGTCCAAGCGCTATCTTAAAAAGCTGGTGGACGAAGGCTTCGTCCGCGGCTGGGACGATCCGCGCATGCCCACGATAATGGGCCTCAAAAACCGCGGTGTGCCGCCCGAGGCGCTAAAAAAATTCTGCGCCGACGTCGGCGTGGCCAAAAACTACTCCGTTGTCAGCCTCGCGCAGCTGGACGAGTGCATCCGCGACGAGCTGAACCGCACGGCCGAAAGGGCCATGGCGGTGCTCGACCCGGTAAAACTCACCATAACCAATTACGAAGGCGAGGAGGAGCTCGACTTTGAAATAAACCCCGCCGACGGCAGCGGCGCAGTCAGGAAGGTCAGATTTTCGGGCACTGTATATATCGACCGCGACGACTTCGCTCTGGTGCCCCCGCCCAAGTACAAGCGCCTTACAAAGGGCGCCAACGTGCGTCTCAAGGCGGCGTACATCGTGCGCTGCGACGACGTCAGGCTGAACGACGCGGGGGAGGTGGAGGAGATCTTCTGCACCTATTTCCCCGAAACGCGTTCGGGCAGCGAGGTGAAAAGCGACATAAAGGCCAAGGGCGTCATACACTGGGTGGACGCAAAGTACGGCCGCGACGTGCAGTTCAGAAAGTATCGCCCCCTTCTCAGGGACGAACAGTACCCCGATCAGGACTATGCCGAGCGCCTCGACGGCGAGAGCGAAAGGGTGTTTTACGGCAAGTGCGAACCTTACGTTGCCGAAGGCGAGGACGACAAGCCCTATCAGCTGATGCGCACGGGCTATTACAAAAAGTGCTCGGACGGCGGCGAGACGGTGCTCTCGGAGATAGTCACGCTCAAGGATAACTTCAATAAATAACCTCGGAGAGGTCTTTATATGTCATTATACATCATACTGGCGGTGTGCATAATCGCCGCAATAGGCATTATAGTCGGCTTCTGCTTCGGCTACATACGCCTTTCTTCATGGGGCGGCACCGTTGCCGGCGCCACGCTCGTCTGTTTCGTCGTCGACCGCGCCGGATTTATCCCGGAAGGCGACTGGCACGGCATGATAATCCTCGGGGTGGTTGCGTGCGCGCTGCTCGTTCTCACTCTGCTCTTCGCTCTCGTAAGGCGCTTTCTCAAAAAGCGCACTGCCGTCGGCGCAAAGCTCTCCTTCTATCGTCAGTACGACGATATGGAGGACAACGACATGCGCATATTGCTTTCGCTGGACAAGGGCGACAAAAAGGCCTACCGCAAATACTCCCGCGTGCGCTTCAGACGCAGGAGGGGGGCATGGGGCGTCGTCGACCGCGTGTTCGGCGCCATAACGCTCACGCTCAACATATTTGTCGCAGTCGTAATAATAGGCGCGCTCGCACTGCTCGTCATCGACGCGGCCGGCATAACCGCCGCCAAGGACGCGCTCGACGAGTACATATACTCCGGCGCATTCTGGCAGGGCGAAGGTTCCGCGCTTGCCATAGATCTTCTCGTCGTCACGCTCATGTGCATGTGCATTCGTCTCGGCTATCACGGCGGCATACTCTCGGCGCTCTCCGCGCTGCTCGTGCTCGGCGTGCTCGCGGGCGCGGGCTATCTGGCATATTATATGGCTTTCCGGACCGACCTGTTCGGTTCGGTATCTTCGGGCGTGTACGACAATCTGCTCGCAGGAGCGCTCTCCGGCATGCAGAGCTCGCTTGACGCCGCCGGCTTCACTGCCGAAGTGATAGGCAATGCGGTGGTTGCGGCCGGGCTGTTCGTTATCCTGCTCATACCCGCCATAATAATCTGCGTGTTCATTCCCCGCTCGGTCGAAAAGCTTCGCTCGTTTGAAACGGTCGCCGCCATAGACGGTGCGTTCGGCGCGGTGGTCGTAACGGCCATAGTGTTCGCCGCGCTCATCTTCCTCGGCGCGCTGGTCTGGCAGATAAGCGATCTGGAAGGCCTTGCGGTGTTCAACTCTTACATGGAGCGCACGCATGTGGCAGACGCGCTGTACGGCGACAACTACGTCGGTTCGCTCGGATTCATCGTCGATCTTCCTCTGCGCGCATGGGTGGGCCTCGATTGATTTCATCGTAAAATTTCGCGGCCCCGCGGGTTTTGCCCGCGGGGCCGCGCTCTATCTCCGAACTTGTTTGCAATATTTGCAACGCAAAAAATCCGCCCGGCGCCTTAACGGCCCGGGCGGCTTTTTGCGGCGTGCGTGCCGCGGCCGCTCACTTGGAGCAGTAGCTTCTGCAGCAGGTGCATTCTTCCTTGCTGCCGTGCGCGCAGCCGACCTGTATCTTGTCCAGAGTGCAGTTGCAGCCGTCGTGGTTGTACTTGCACATGTCCACGTTGCAGGCTATGCCGAAGTTGATGTTTTCCATAATTACCTCCGTGCGGCCCGCTTCCGGGCCGTGCTATTATTATTGCCCGCACGGCCGCCCTTTATGCGCGCGGGTGTTGACAAAATGCCCGCAATGGGTTAAAATATTATAAAAGCAGACGTTTCAGGGCGAGTGCCCGAAGGAGTATTCACATGCAGGTAATATTGTTGCAGGACGTAAAGGGTCAGGGCAGGAAGGGCGAGCTTGTGGACGTTAACGAAGGTTACGCCCGCAACTTTCTCGTAAAAAAGGGTCTGGCAGAAGTCGCCACGCCCACGAAAATAAACGAGCTTAAGCAGAAGAAGGCCGCCGCCGACTATCACAGGCAGGAGGAGATCAAGGCCATGCACGCCCTCGCCGCCGAACTCAAGGGCAAAAAATTCACCGTGCGCATCAAGGTGGGGCAGGGCGGAAAAGTTTTCGGCTCGGTGACGGGCGCGGACATATCGGCGGCTCTGTCCGCCGCGGGCTACGAAATAGACAAAAAGAAGATAGCGCTGTCCAATCCCATCAAAAACACGGGCGTGTTCGACGTGGAGATAAAGCTGCTCGAAGGCATTGCCGTGAAAATCAAAGTAGAGGTGGCCGAAGAGCAGTAAAAGCAAAATCTTGTAAGGTTTTATGCCGGCGCCCGCCGCATCCGTATGCGGCGGGCGCCGGTTCTTTTTTAAAGTTTTTGACGGTTTTTCCTGTGCGGGATAAAAAACAGGTGCCGCGCGGGCAACGCCCGCGCGGCACCTCTATGTCGCGGCGATGTTTCGCATGCGGCTTTCAGGCGGGGATCATCTTCCGCGGAATCCTCCGCCGCCGTGACCTCCGCCGCCCCGTCCGCCGAAGCTTCCGCCCCTGTGCGACCCGCCCGAATAGGAGCGGGAGGAGGGTGCGCTCGGCTTTATGACCATTTTGGAAGTGAACGCCGCAGACTGCGCCCTGAGCGCGCTGTTTATGACCGCAAAGCTGACCAGCGTGCCCGCGGGGTCGTTCAGCCATGCGGGAGGCATGACGGTAAGGTCTTCAAACTTCTCCTCCCATATGTCCGAAACGCCCATGACCTGCGCATATGGCAATATCTTGTAATAGAATTCGGGGTCGCCTTCAAGCAGCAGTTCCAGTCTGTCCTTTTCGGCATTGAGGATAAAGTTTCTGAATCCCACTATCTCGCTCAGCGTCTCGTTGTACTGTTTCGTGCGCGAGATGAGCGTGACCGAACACATCACCATTATGTAAGCCACGGCGCACACCACGATTTTGGGGGCCGTCTCCATCAACGCCGGTGGCAGCAGCAGCGTGTACGCCGCCGTGCACAGCGCGGCCAGCAGCGCAATGCCGGCCAGCGTCAGCCACTTTGTGGAGCTTTTCAGCTTATGCACTGCATAGGCCCACGTCTCCGTAAGCCCGTAGATTATGAAGGCGGGCACAAGCGCTAAAAATGCGGGATAGTAGAACAGCGAGGGGTTGATGCACGCCATGCCCGTTATTATGGGCGCAAGCGCCATCAGAAGTCCGGCCGCCAGAGTGAACAGCAGCGAAGCGCACACGCTCGCCGTGGTGTACAGCCCGCGGTGTTTTTCGTTTACCAGTTTTTTAACGTGGTCTATAACGCCGTAAAATCTTCCCGCAAGCTGGCTCGGCTTAACCATGTCCCGGCCGGAAAACAGCGCGTTGTACATTTCGCACTGGTGTGCGGGCGCGTCGCCGGGCAGGGTGTTGAAAATCTTTATAAGCGTCGGGTCGTTTTCGTCGGTAAGGTCTATTTTCAGATATCCCTTGGACGCCCAGTAGTATATCAGCGTGGTTATGTCCGAAGATTCCACTTTGTTGTCGATAAGTTTGCTTATCTCCACGGGGTCCATGCCGCGCGGCGGTTCAAACCCCACCACCGGACTGAGCGTCTTGTCGGGGAATACAAGGAATTTTACCACAGCCAGCACGGCCAGCAGCGCGCAGCCGACTATGGCCATTATGTAGGGTATCACGTCGAACCTTGTGGTCAGCGCGCCCTCCGAAAAGTACATGTCCAGCGTGGCGCCTTCAAATGCGGCAAGCCCGCTAAGCTCCACCGTTATGGTGCGGCCGTCTACCGTCATCAGCTCGTTGCTCTTCTCGTCGGTATCGCCCACGTACAGGTTTGCGCTTTCAAAGCCCTCGGGCAGGTTTATCGTGGCGCTCGCGCTGCGAATGGCCGCCTCGCTGCCGAAGCCTATTATGTTCAGGTAAAGCGCGTTGTCGTTCGTCGGCTTCGTCACGGAAAATACGTAGCGTATCACGTATGTCTCGGTGGTGTCCGTCTTAATGGTCGAGTCGCCTATGTCGGCTATTATCAGGTCGTTGTCTATGTCCACGGAATAGTCTTCGTCTATCTCCGCGGTGCCGTCGCGGCTGAGTCTGCTCACGGTCAGCCCGGTCACTCTGTCGCCGGCATTCACGGGCAGGTCGCGGTAAAATCCCGTGCTCGCATAGCCGGTGTAGCGTATGGTAACTCTCTCCTCGACGTCTATGGTGCGGTCGGAGTGCACTTCGTACGTCGCGTCGAAATTTTCTATCTCGAAGGAGTAGGGTTCGGCCGCATATGCGGAAGTCGTGGCGGAGGGCAAAAACAGCGTCAGCGCCAGCAGCAGCGCAACCGCCGCCGCAAGCAGAGCGTTTCTTAAGCCCCTTGTCTTGTCAAGTCTCATATTTTTCCCTCGCTTTGCACGTCGCGCGCCGCGCGCGCCCGGACAAAATGGGGGCGGTGTTCAACACCGTCCCCGTTGTCTCTCAAAAACTTACCTTTACGTTCTTTCTCTCCTCTTCGCTGTCCAGCTCGAAGTAGGGGAATTTTTCCAGCTTCATCCATTTCGCTATAATCGACTTGGGGAAGATATCCTTCATGGTGTTGAAGGATTTTACAAGGGCGTTGTAATACTTTCTGGAATTTGCAAGCTCGCCCTCTATGTTCCTCAGTTCGGCCATAAGACTCTGGAAATTTGTATTGGCCTTCAGTTCGGGATAGCGCTCGGCAACGATGTTAAAGCTTCTGATCGCGTTGGAAAGGTTGGCGTCGGCCTCTATCTTCTCCGCGGTGGTGTTGGCGCTGGCGGCGTTGTTCCTCGCCTTGATTACGTTTTCCAGCGTCTGGCTCTCGTGCTTGGCGTAGCCCTTCACCGTCTCCACAAGGTTGGGGATAAGGTCGTATCTCTTCTTCAGATATACGTCTATCGTGGCAAAGGCCTCTTCGTTGGCGTTGCGCATCGTGACGAATTTGTTCCTGACCGATATGGCCCAGACAACTATTATTATCACAAGCAGCACTACGACAGCCGCGATAATGGCGGGTATCACCCAGGGTGGCATTATTTTTCCTCCTTAAATTTTATTGTTTTTGATTTCGTTTATCGCCGCCTTCAAAAAGGCTTCGGCAACCGACTGTTTTCTCACTTTTTCAAGCGCCTCGTCAAACGTGAACCACGCGCATTCCTCTATCTCGTCGGGGTCGGCGCTCACTTCGCCGTTTTCGGCTATTACCAGATAGTTCAGCATGAGCACGTTGCGCGGCTCGTGATAGCGCGAGGACATGTATTTGTACTTCACTACGTTCAGCTTCGTCTCTTCCTTGAATTCGCGCGTGACGGCCTTTTCGGCAGTTTCTCCCTTTTTTATATAGCCCGCTATCAGAATGTAGTCCTCCTGGCCGAGATGTCTGGCCAAAAGAACGGCGTCCTTTGCCCTGTTGGTAACCACCATGGATACCGCCGTGGCAAACTGGGGGAAGCGGTATTCCCCGCATTTTTTGCAGAAGGGCACCAGTCCTTCGGACTTGTGCACCACAAGCGCAAGCTTTTCGCCGCATACGCCGCAATACATCGTTCGTTCACCTCCTTAACGGCATTGTCGTATCGTCTTACATATACTCCTTATAATTATATAACATGCATCCGGAAATTTCAAGACCCTTGCCCTAATTTTTCTGTAAATTGCGCAAAGTTTGCGCCGTTTTTTATCTCTTTTTCACAATTCTTAAATGCTGTTGACATACTTTTTTGTATAATGTATAATATTCATAGTAAAAAATGGCTTTATAAGGGGCAAAACTATGGATCTCACTCAGGCAAAACGCATACTCGCCGAACACGGCCAGATGCAGCTGCTCGACTATTACGACAGACTCACCGAAGAACAGCGCAAAAGTCTGCTTTCGGACATCGCAAAGATAGATTTTTCCGTCCTCGGAAATCTTAATTCGCACTCCGGCAGGCCGCTCGGCGAACTTTCCCCCGCCGACGCGCTCTCCGTCGACGAGATAGCGGCGGGCGCGGAGGAGTACGAACGGGCCGGTCTCGCCGCCATCCGCGCGGGCAAGGTCGCGGCGGTGCTTCTGGCAGGCGGTCAGGGCACGCGGCTGGGTTCGTCGCTGCCGAAGGGCATGTTCGATATCGGTCTCACGCGCAGTCTCACCATCTTCGAGCAGCAGATGAACAACATAAAGCAGGTCACGGACAAGGCGGGGTGTCTGTTCGATATCTTCGTCATGACCAGCGACATCAACGACGCGGTCACGCGGGCGTATTTCAGTGACGCCGGTTACTTCGGATACGACCCGCAGAGGATACATTTTTACAGGCAGAAGCTTGCCCCCGTATGCTCGCCCGAAGGCAAGATATACCTCGACGAAATGCACAAAGTGGCCATGTCGCCCAACGGCAACGGCGGGTGGTATTCGTCGCTGGTGGAGGCGGGCTACGCCGGATTGCTTGAAAGCCGCGGCATAGAGTGGCTCAACGTCTACGCCGTGGACAACGTTCTTCAGCGCATATGCGATCCCGTATTCATAGGCGCCACGCTTAAGAGCGGCTGCGCCTGTTCGGGCAAGGTGGTGGCAAAGGTCTCGCCGGAGGAGCGCGTGGGCGTGCTCTGCAAGGAGGACGGCCTGCCTTCCATAGTGGAATATTACGAAATGCCCGCGGAACTCGCCGCCCGGCGCGATCCGGACGGCCGGCTCACATTCCGCTACGGCGTCATCCTCAATTATCTGTTCTCCGTCGGCAGACTGAACGAGATATCCGGCAGCAGGCTTCCGTGCCATCTCGCTTTCAAGGCCGTGCCCCATATCGAAAACGGGGTAAGGGTCACTCCGACCGAGCCGTGCGGATACAAATTTGAAACGCTCGCCGTAGACATAGTCCGTCTGATGGGTTCCTGTCTCGCCTTCGAGGTGGTCAGGGAAAGGGAGTTCGCCCCCGTCAAAAACCGCACCGGCGTCGACAGCGTGGACAGCGCCCGCGAGCTGCTCAGGCTCAACGGCGTAAAATTGTGACATACCCGCCCGCGTGGGCGTAAATGCGAGGTTTGCATGAAATATCTTTTAAAAACTTTTACGGTCTGCGCGCTTGTCGTCGTATGCGCCGCTTTTGCCGGCTGCACCGTCTCGCTCGGCGAGGACGGCCGCGACGGTCAGGACGTGTCCATCTACGAGATCTGGGAAGCCACCAAAAAGGAGACCAACGATCCCGACCTGACCTTTGTAGAATTTGTGTCGCAGTATCTCGGCTACAACGGCGACGAGGTCGAACAGATGACCTCTCTGCAGGCCGCCATCAACCGCTCGCTGCTGTCGTCGGTGCAGGTCACGGCCACCTTTTCGCAGACGTCTCCGTCCGTCGGCGGCAATCCGTTCTGGCAGCCCGACGGCGAAAAGCAGTACTATGTTTCGCAGGGTTCGGGCGTCATCGTCGGGGCGGACAGGGAGGCGGGGGATATGTACGTCGTCACAAACTGTCACGTGGTGTACTCCAACGACGCCGACGAACGGTACAGCGACGACGTGGCAGTGTATCTCTACGGCCGCGGATATTCCACGTACGTCATGAACGGAAACAACTATCTGGACGACGCCAACGCCATACCGGCCACGGTAATAGGCGCGTCGCTCGCTTACGACATAGCCGTGCTCAAAGTGGAAAACAGCGCGGTCGTGCGCTCGTCCGACGTCATCGCCGCCGAGTGGAACGAGGACGAGACCGTGCATGTGGGACAGACCGTGTATGCGATCGGTAACGCCGCGGGCGCCGGCATAAGCGCCACCAACGGCATCGTCTGCGTCGACAGCGAGGAGATAACGCTCGATATGTACGACACGGTTAAGACGGACGACGATTTCACCTACCGCACGATACGCACCAGCGTGCCCATCTACAGCGGCAACTCGGGCGGAGGACTTTTCGACAGCGACGGCAGGTTAATCGGCATCATAAATTCCAAGACGACGGCGGCTTCCTCGGGCGAATATTCCGACAATATCAGCCATGCTCTGCCCGCCGCAAACGTCAGGCGCGTTGTGCGGAGCATGATCGACCGCTACTCGGCAACGGGTTCCGCCACGTTCGGCGTCTATAAGGCAAAGCCGGGCGTCAGTCTCTCCTGCGTTTCGTCCGAAACTTACATGAACAATCAGACAAACCTTGTTGAAATAACCGAGACGGTGGAAATATCCTATGTGGGCGTAGGCCTGCTCGCCGACGGAGGCCTTCAGGCCGGCGACAGGGTGAAGGGAATAAAGATAACTTCCGCCGACGGAACGGTTAAGGAGGATGTGGAAATTACCCGCGCGTATATGCTGGACGAGGTGCTTATCTCCGCGCGCGAGGGCGACACGGTGTGCGTCACCGTTGCGCGCAAGGGCGAAGAAAATCCCGTCACCTATCCGTTCACGGTGAGTTCGTCCGATCTTCTGTTCAATCAGTAACTTCATGCTGTGCAAACTGCGGCGCGGCGGCCCCATGCCTGGGCCGCCGCGCCGCGTGTTTTTTGCAATGCGAATTGTTAAGCCGAGCGCAACGGTTGTGCGGAAAAAAGAAGAATGCAAATCGCCGGCGGCCGCATGCGGCCGCCGGCAGGATTTTAAAGTTTGTAAGGCGTGACCTGATATACGTAATAGTTCAGCCAGTTTATGTAAAACAGGTTGGCCGTCGAAGTCCAGTTCATCTTCACTTTGGTCATCTCTTTGTCGGCAAAATAGTTTGCCGGCGGTTTTATGTCCAGTCCCTTGGCTCTGTCCCTCTCGTACTCCTTTTTAAGGGTGTCGCGGTCGTACTCCATGTGGCCGGTCACGAACACCCGCCTGTTGTCGCGGCTCTTGATTATGCTTGCGCCCGCCCTGCGCGAAAACGCAAGTATCTTCAGCTCAGGCACGCTCTTTATGTCCTCGGCGTAGATAATGGTGTGGCGGGAGTGGGGCATGTGGAACTCGTCCGATATCCCGCGCATCAGCGGCTCCTGCTCGCCGTCGAACACGCGCTGGTGGGCGAATATGCCGAAGCACTTTTCCTTTAGCGGGTGTTTTCTGATTCCGTAAAAATAGTGCAGCGCGGCCTGCGCTCCCCAGCATATGAACAGGGTGGACGTCACGTTTGTCGTCGTCCAGTTGAGTATCTCCTCCAGTTCGCGCCAGTAGGCCACTCTCTCGAACGGCATGTTTTCCACGGGCGCCCCCGTGATTATCATGCCGTCGAACCGCCTGCCCTTTATCTCTTCAAAGGATTTGTAAAACCTCTTCAGGTGCTCCTGTTCGGTGTGCGTGGGGTTGTACGTGGCGGTGCGCACCAGCGTTATGTTCACCTGCAGCGGAGAGTTGGAAAGCAGCCGCATGAACTGCGTCTCCGTGGTCTCCTTTGTGGGCATAAGGTTTAAAATGGCTATCTCTATGGGCCTTATCTCCTGCGAAAACGCCCTGTCGGTATCCATCACGAATATCCTTTCGCCCGTCAGTATTTTGAATGCAGGTATGTCTTTGTCGATTACTATGGGCATTGCGCCGCTCCCTTAAATTCTTTTCAGCGCGCCGTCTATGTCGGCGATTATGTCGTCGGGGTTCTCTATTCCCACCGAAAGGCGGATAAGGTTGGCAGGTACGCCCGCCATCTCCAGCTCGTGTTCCGAAAGCTGCCTGTGGGTGGTGGAGGCGGGGTGCAGAACGCAGCTCCTCACGTCCGCAACGTGGGTCTCCTGCGTTATCAGCTTCAGGCTCTCCATAAAGGCGCGGCAGCGCTCTATGTCGCCGTCTATGCCGAAGCTCATCATGCCGCCCTGTCCGTCCGGCAGATATTTTTGCGCCAGCGCGCGGTATCTGTTGTCCGGCAGCGAAGGGTGCTTCACCCACGCCACCTTGGGGTGGGACGCAAGGTATGCCGCCACCTTGCGCGCGTTTTCGCTGTGTCTTGCCATTCTCAGCGCCAGCGTGTCGCAGCCCAGATAGGAAATGTATGCGTTCATGGGCGCCATTATCGCGCCCGTGTCGCGTATCATCTGCGCGCGGCACTTGGTGCCGAAGGCCACTTCAAGGTCGGCGTAAACAAGCCCGTGATAGCTCTCGTCCGGCACGTTGAATGCGGGATATCTGGGGTTGTTTTTAAAATTGAATGTGCCCGCGTCCACTATCATTCCGCCAAGCGCGGCCGCGTGCCCCTCCATGTATTTGGAGGTGGAGTATATTATCACGTCCGCGCCGAACTGCTTCGGCCTGCACAGAACGGGCGTAGCAAGCGTGTTGTCCACCATCAGCACTATCCCGTGCTTTTTGGCGACGGCCGAAAGCTTATCAAAATCCAGCACGACGATGGAGGGATTGGCTATCGTTTCGGCTATTATGAATCTGGTCCTGTCGTCTATCAGTTTTTCTATGTCCGCTCCGTCGGCGTCCGGGTCGAAGAATCGGCACTCTATCCCCAGTTTGGGCAGCGTGGTGCCGAACAGGTTGAACGTTCCGCCGTACACCGACTGACTGCATAAAACGTTGTCGCCGGCTCCCGCAAGCGTCAGGGCGGCGAGCGTTATCGCGGACATGCCGGAAGCGCAGCCTATTGCCGTTACGCCGCCGTCGAGGGCGGCCACTTTGCCTTCAAAGGCGGTAACGGTGGGGTTGGCCAGACGGGAATAGAAGTATCCGTCGCTCTTCAGGTCGAAGCAGTCGGCCATGGCGCGGCTGTCGCCGTAAAAAAACGTGGTGCTCTGGCAGATGCCGGGTATTCTGCTTTCGCCGGTGGCGGGGCTCCAGCCCGCCTGTACGCACAGAGTGTCCAAATTGTAATGCTTATCCATTTAAAAACCTCGTCGTATGCGGCATGTTGCCGCTCGTTTGTCTTTTATCGGTTATTGATAATTTTTTATCTGCCGCTGCGTGTCGCGCTCCTGTTCCCTGTCCTTTATCGAGCGCTTTTTGTCAAAGTTCTGCTTGCCGCGGCACAGCGCCACCTCGGCCTTTATCAGGTTGTCCCTGAAGTACAGCGATATAGGCACCAGCGTATAGCCCTTGGCGTTTATCTTGCCGGCTATCCTGTCGATCTCGCGGCGGTGCAGCAAAAGCTTTCTGTCCCGCTTGGAATCCCTGCTGTTAAAGGCGCCCGCCTTGTCGTACACGGCTATGTGCATGTTTTTTATGAACACTTCGCCGCGGCCGTCGATATAGCAAAAGCTGTCCTTCAGGTTGCATTTGCCCTGCCGCAGGGCCTTCACTTCCGCGCCCTCAAGGGCTATGCCGGCCTCGAATTTGTCCTCTATGAAATACTCGAACCCCGCCGAGCGGTTGTAAGCTATCTGTTTCATCACTCTATATTATAGTCCGTTTCGCTCATATTGTAAAGCATAGCGGCTACATCTCATTATTTAATAACGTTACAATGGGAATTTCTTTCCCCGCAGCAGCCCCGATTTGCGCATGCCTGCGCCTTGGCACAGTGAATTGCCGCGACTATATAAATGTGGGGCTGTTGAGGTCGCGGCAAGAGCGCGTGGCGCTTAAAATAACGGCGAGTCGGCGCTCATCCCCTTATGCAAACGAGCGTTAATTTGTCACGGGCACAAATTCCACGCGCATGTTCCCGTAGTCGCATCCGGCCACTTTTATGCGCACGTCGTCGCCTATCTTGAAGGAGTGCCTTATGCCCTTCAGCATGAATTTTTCCTCGATAAAGGCATAGCTGTCGCGCGGCAAGGTCTCTATGCGCATTATGCCCTCTATGGTGTTGGGCAGCTGCGCGAACACGGCAAAGTTGGTCACTCCCGATATCACCGCGTCGAATTCTTCGCCTATCTTGTCCTGCATATACACCACTTTGTAAAGGTCGTCCACGTCCCTTTCGGCCATGTCCGCCCGCCTTTCGCATTCGCTGGTGTCTATGCCCGCCTGACGGGCTATGGGGCCGTAAACTCTCCGTGCCCCGGCGTCGTCCCCCGCAAGCAGTTTCTTTAAAACGCGGTGGACGAACAGGTCGGGATAGCGCCTGATGGGGGAGGTGAAGTGGCAGTAGCACTGCGAAGCGAGCCCGAAATGCCCCAGATTTTCCTCGCAGTAGCGCGCCTTCTGCATGGAGCGCAGCATCACGCGGTTCACCACGGAGGAGAAGGGTCTGTCCTCTACCGAAGAGAGTATTTTCTGGAAGTCCATGGGCGCCAGATCGTATGTGTTGCCGCAAGGGCTGACCCCGAGGTCGCGCAGGAAGGAGAAGAAGGCCGAAGCCTTTTCGGGCGAGGGCTGTTCGTGCACGCGGTACAAAAAGGGCGCCTTGCGCCTGAACGCATAGTCCGCCACGCTCTCGTTTGCGGACACCATGAACTGTTCTATCATTCTGTGCGAAACAGATCTTTCGTAATCGGGTATAACTATTTTTCCCTGTTCGTCAACGTATATGTGCGCCTCTTTGACGTCGAGATTTATGGAGCCCGCCGCCTTGCGCCGCTTTTCCAGCTTTAAACACAGCGTCTCCATCTGTCTGAGCATGGGCGCGACGTCGGCGTATTGCGCCGCGACGTCGCTGTCGCCTTCGAGTATGGCGGTGACGGCCGTGTAAGTCATGCGGCGGTCGCTGCGTATCAGCGAGCGGCATATTTTGTAGTCCAGCTTTTTGCCGCTGTCGTCAAACGTCATAAAACAGCTGACGGCGTATCTGTCCTCGCCCTCGTTCAGCGAGCATGCGCCGTTGGACAGCGCTTTGGGTAGCATCGGCAGCACCGTGTCGGGGAAATATACGCTCGTTCCGCGCGCATAGGCCTCGCGGTCGAGCGTGCTGTTCAGCTTCACGTAGTGGCTTACGTCGGCTATGTGCACGCCCAGCACGTACCTGTCGCCGTCGCGTCGCAGCGACACCGCGTCGTCTATATCGCGCGTGTCCTCGCCGTCTATCGTCACGGTGAGTATGTCCCGCAGATCGCGCCTGTCGCCGGGCGTTATTGGTTGCCGCGCGGCCTCTTCGGCCTGTCTTTCGGCTTCGGCCGAAAATTGCTCCGTCAGTCCGTAACTGCGTATTATCGAAAGTTCCTCGGTGTAAAAGTCGCCGCTCTCGCCCAGCACCTCAACGATCTTGCCGCCCACCATGGCGTTTTTGGGATAGGAAGTTATCTCTGCCAGCACCTTGTCGCCCGGTTTTGCGTTCATGCACAGGGAGAGGGGCACGTACACGTCGCTGTCAAACCTCTTGTCGTCGGGTATCACGTAGCCGGCGCGCTTGTCCCTTTCAAACGTGCCAACAACGGTCTTCTGTCCGCGCTCCAGAATTTTTACCACAAAGGCTTCGTCCTCGGTGCCGCGCCTGTGCACGGCCAGGACCTTGTCCCTGTTCATGGCGCCGTTCAGGGCGCGGCGGGGCACAAAGTAGTCGCCGTCCCGTCCCGCGCCGCCTTCGGGTATTATGAACGCAAAGCCGCGCTCGTTGCCCTGCACGGTGCCGCGGAAGGCACCGAGCTGCTCGGGGGTGGCGTATCCGCCCTTGTCGTCTTTTAAAATTTCGCCCTCGTCCTCAAGCTCCGCAAGGGCCTTTTTTATCTTGTCGCGCTCGGAATATCTCATTCCCAGCCCGTCGCACATGGCTTTGGCGTTTTTAAAAGTCAGCCGCCCGCCGCGTATTTCGCTTAGCAATCTTTCCTTAAGTTTCATGTCCTTCACCATTTATCATGCGCCGCCGCGGCGCTCTCCCATGCATACGGTGCAAATTTGTAAAAAAATAGCGACTGAAAAATATTCAGCCGCTCCGTCGGTTTTATCATGCGCCAAGCAGTTTGGTCGCCACAAGCGCAACGGCATAGGCGACAATGGCCAGCACGGTTATCACCGCAAGGCAAATCCATGTCCATTTTTTCATTCTGCTCTCTATCGAACGTCCCTTGTTCTTGCCGAAAAAGGTTTCGCTTGAGCCCGTTATGCCCTGAATGCCGTCCGAATTGCTCTGCTGAAAGAGCACCAGAACTATTGCCGCTGCCGCCGCCACGAACAGGCAGACGTATAAAACTACCGAACTGATTAGATAGGCTTCGTACATAATTTTTCCCTTGAATGAATTTTCTACTGCAGAATTATAACACAGCTAAAAATAATTTACAATTAAATTAGCCCTTAAAATCAAACTTTTTTGCGCCGCTCGCCAAATTTATTTATTATGAATATGCCTGCGCACACCAAGATTATGGCGATCAGGGTGTAATAGCTGAAAAGCTGTTGGCTTTCGCCGAGTATCGCGGCCGAAAATACCGCGCCGAACAGCGGGTTTGCGCTCTTGTACACGGCAAACGCGGATACGGGATTGTATTTTACTATATACCCCTGCAGAGTAAAGGCCGCCGAAGATATCAAGGCGAGGTATAAGAGCATAATATACGCCTCCGCGCCAGTCGGCCGCACCTGTCCGCCGAGCGCCGCTCCGGCCGCCGTCAGCGCAAGGCCGCCCGCAAAAAACTGCCATCCGCACAGCGCCGCGGTGTCCTCGTGTGCGGAAAATATTTTAACGAGCCCTGCGGCAACCGCAGCGGAAAGGCCCGAAAGTATTACAAAACCTTCGCCGAGCATTGTGAATTCAAACGAAAAGTCGCCGCCGAGATTGATGAGGATCACTCCGCCGAACCCGAGCATGCACCCAGCAAGTTTTACCATGTTGAACTTTTCGGTGCGGAATACAAAGCAGGCGATAAGTATGGTAAAGAACACTCCCAGTCCGTTGAGCACCGAACCTTTGACGCCCGAAACGTGCGCCAGCCCTATGTAAAAGAATATGTACTGCGCCACCGCCTGAAAAATGCACACCAGCAGCACGCGCCACCAGTTCCGCGCCGCCGGCAGCAAAAATTTTTTGCTCCGCACGCTGCCGAAGGCTATCACCAGCATTCCGGCAAGGGTGAACCTCAGTCCCGCAAACAAAATTATGGACGGCACGTGCCCGGTATCCACCGAAAACATGGAGTATCCTATCTTTACGCAGGGGAAGGCACTGCCCCAAAGAATGCAGCATATTATGGCTCCTATGCATACGACGGCGGGCTTTGTGAAGAAGGCCGCCGCCCTGTCCGCCGTCTGCGCCGCGCCCGCCGCGGCGTTGCCCGAAAGGTTGTTTTCCATTCCGCTCCTTTGTTCTCTCCATAAAAAATATGTTTCCGTATCATTATAATCTCGGCCGCCGTTTTTTGCAAGCAAAAGCGTTAAAAGAAAGCCGCGGCGTAAAGGTTTTTCCGCCGCGGCACACGATTGCCTGTCGCGTCTTGGCGCAGGCAGACGATCGGAAGATACAAAAGAATTTACAAGGCCCGCAATGGAGAGGACCGCAGATTCAGGCATCCCGGGCTTCCGGCTCCTCAACATGCGGGCGCGGGCGAAAACGCGGCCGATTGTAAAAGCTCGCGTTGCGGCGCGGCAATGCAGGTTATTTGCGGAGCGCTCGCTCTGCGACGGATGACTTTGCAGCATTATCGATTCCGTCAGGGCCGAGGGCCGGGCCGATTTTTGCCGCGATATCGACTGCTGTGTTCATAATTGCAATTAGGCTTCCTTGCCGGGAATGCGGGCGGGCATCGCGTTTTCGGTTAAACATGCTGTGCGCGGCGGACCGCAAAAGCCGTCCGCCGCGCCTTGGAGAGTTCATTTTATTCAAAAAAATGCGGGCGCGCCGCACGCGGCGCGCCCGCTTAAAATGCCTTGTTTAAAGCATATTGCCGGGGCTATTGTCATTTAATAAGGCTCTTGCCGGTCATTTCGGCGGGCACCTTTTCGCCCATTATGTCAAGCAGCGTGGGCGCAAGGTCGGCTAAAATCCCGTCTTCGCGCAGCCGGGCGCCCTTGTACTTTTCGGATACGAGTATCACGGGCACGGGATTGGTGGTGTGCGCGGTGAAGGGCGAACCGTCGTCGGAGAGCAGTTTGTCAGCGTTGCCGTGGTCGGCGGTGACTATGGCCGAGCCGCCCATTTCAAGTATTTTGTCGCACACCTTTTTAACGCATTCGTCCACGGTGTGCACGGCCTTTTCGGCGGCGGGGATCACGCCCGTGTGGCCGACCATGTCGCAGTTGGCAAAATTCAGGATTATCACGTCGAATTCGCCGCTGTCAAGTTCTTCCAGAACCTTTTGCGTGACGAGGGGTGCGCTCATCTCCGGCTGCAGATCGTACGTTGCCACTTTGGGCGAAGGGATCAGGTCGCGCACTTCGTTTTCGTTGGGGGCTTCGACTCCGCCGTTGAAAAAGAAGGTCACGTGGGCGTATTTTTCCGTTTCGGCTATGCGCAGCTGTTTTTTGCCTATGGAGGCAAGGTATTCGCCCAGAGTGTTTTTAAGCTCGGTCTTGGGGAAGGCTATGTCCACGTTTTTAAACTCCGCGTCGTACACGGTGAAGCATACGTACACGGGCGCTATGAATCCCGTCTTTCTTTCAAACGCCGTTCCCTTGGGCACGACGAAGGGATCCTGCGACATGGCTCTCGTCATCTCCCTCGCTCTGTCCGGGCGGAAGTTGAAGCAGATTATGCTGTCGCCCTTTTCTATGAGCCCTACGGGGCGGCCGCCTTCGCATACGTTTATCGGCTTTATGAATTCGTCGGTGACGCCCTCGTCATAGCTTTCGCGCACGGCCTTCACGGGGTCGTCCGCGTGCCTTCCCGTGCCCAGAGTGAGCATGTCGTATGCCTTTTCCACGCGGTCCCAGTTGTTGTCGCGGTCCATGGCGTAGTACCTGCCGACGACCGAAGCAACTTTGCCGCAGCCGATCTTCTTCATGTGTTCCTCAAGCTCGGCGATAAAGCCGGCGCCGCTGGTGGGAGAAACGTCTCTGCCGTCCATGAAGCAGTGCACGAACACGTCTTTGAGCCCGTGTTTTTTGGCCATGTCCAAAAGCGCGAAAATGTGCGTTATGTGGCTGTGCACGCCGCCGTCCGATACAAGGCCGTAAAGGTGCAGCTTTTTGCCGCCCTGCTTTGCGTTGTCCATCGCCTTCACAAGCGCGGGATTTTCAAAAAAGTCCCCGTCCTCGATGGATTTGGTTATCTTTGTCAGATCCTGATACACGATCCTGCCGGCGCCCATGTTCAGGTGCCCGACTTCGCTGTTGCCCATCTGTCCGGCGGGCAGGCCGACGGAAAGTCCGCTCGCCCCCAGAGTGGCGGAAGGGTAAATTCTTTCAAGTTCCGCAATGTTCTTGCTGCCGTCCAGTGCTATGGCATTGCCCGCTCCCGCGGGCGCAACGCCGTAGCCGTCCATGATAATCAGGGCGTAAGGCACTTTTTTCTGCATATGTTTCAACCTCGCAAAAATTTTCTTACGGCAATTATTATACACCATAACGCGCGCGTTAAGCAACAAATATTTTATGTTTTTTGCTCCGTTGCCCTTTATCGTTATGCATGCTCATGCTCTGTTTAGTGTGCACAAGTGTCCGCATGTGCAAATTTTTAATCCAATTGATACAGATTTACAAATACAGATAGTACAATTAATTCAGATAATACATAAAATAAATAGTCTTTAAAATCAAAGTAAGGAAAATAAGGGACGTGTTGCGGCGTGGTTTGTGCAAGCTGTGGCGTGGTAGAATTCCGATGCGGCTTACGCGCGCCGCTTTTCGCGCTCCGCTGCCAGGCACATGCCTTAATGCCGGTCGTTCCGCAATCTGCGGCGCGACGGCGGCCGTGTCGGCAGAATGTTGTGCGTTGGCGGTCCGCTTTTGGGAGCGGCGCAAAATTTTGGCGGCGGGGTTCGGGTATTTTTGCGTTCGGCATGCCTGCCTCGCCTGCGATTTTCGGGCGGCGCGCGGAACGCCGCGGCGGTGTGGGGAGATAACGGCCGACGCAAGCGCTATTTTTGTGTCTTGACATTTTCGGACTGCGCCGTCCCGTTACAGCGGGAGGATATCGGGAAAAATATTGAAAAGAATATGAGTGGGGGGAGGTGCGCTCTTAAACGGGTGCCTGTTTTTGTCCGTGCGACAATTATTTCACCGTTCCGGCCAAAAAATTCCACGCATTATGTGCGCGATTGCCGGCTCGGTCTGAGCGCGACGGGCGGATATCTGCCGGATCTTGCTTACGCATTGCAAATATGTTTGCTGCTTTGCCGGACTTCTGTTTGCGGCATCGCCCGGGTATGCCCGCACCATCGATATAAACCGTTCCGTGCCGCGGTGCCGCGATAAAAAGTCGTTTCGCAAACAAGCTTCCGTTGCAATCAAGGCCGCCAGGTTTTGCGTTAACGCCCTGCCCGGCAATTGAAGTTGCCCGGTCTTGCAATGAGTCGGCTTCGCATTAAAATAAAAGCCGCCCGGCGCGCAACATGGCGCGGCCGGGCGGCTCGCAAACCGTCTCCGTTTATGCGGCAAATTATATGACGGCATTACTTGTCGTAATTCACTATCGTGGCAAAGTCGGTCTTCAGCGAAGCTCCGCCGATGAGTCCGCCGTCTATGTCGGGCTGGGCCATAAGCCCCTTGCAGTTTTTGGCGTTCATGGAGCCGCCGTACTGTATGACTACCTTTTCGGCGCAAACGGGGCAGAACAGCTCGCCTATGGTCCTTCTTATAAAGGCTATGGTCTCCTGCGCCTGTTCGTCGGTGGCGGTGCGCCCAGTGCCTATCGCCCATACGGGTTCGTATGCAATAACAACTTTGGCCATGTCTTCAACGCCGGCAAGCCCGTCTTTAAGCTGTCTGTAAATAACCTTTTCCGTGCGGCCCGTTTCGCGCTCTTCCAGCGTTTCGCCGACACATACTATGGGGGTAATGCCGTGCGCAAGCGCCGCAAGCGTGCGTTTGTTCACGCCTTCGTCGGTCTCGCCGAAGTACTGCCGCCTTTCGCTGTGTCCGATAATGGCGTACTTCACGCCGTACTCGTTCAGCTGCGCGCACGATATTTCGCCGGTGTAAGCTCCGCTCTCCGCCCAGTGCACGTTTTCCGCGCCTATGGCGATGTTGCTGCCCTCTGCGGCTTTGGTCATCGCGGGGATAAGAATGGCGGGCACGCACAGTGCAACGTCGCAGTTTGCGTCCTTTACAAGCGGTTTAAGCTCCTCAATGAGCTTTGCGCCGCTCTCCGCCGTCATGTTCATTTTCCAGTTGCCTGCAATCAAAGGTCTTCTCATAATGGCTCCTCTATGTTTGGTTGCAAACCGCCGCGGCGACGACCGTCGCCGCGGCATTTTGCGCATATTTTTTAATTGACCCGCATATATGCCTGTATCAATGATAAGCAATCATGCGAGATCCGCCGCAAAAGTCCGCGCTTTGCAAGTTTCGCGGCAAGCGGCCGCAGACCGGGCAAAAGTCGGCTGTCGGCCGGCTCGCGGTTTAAAGCGCGATTATTTTTTGTCGTTCAGGCATGCGATGCCGGGCAACACTTTGCCTTCAAACAGCTCCAACGAAGCGCCGCCGCCGGTGGATATGTGCGTCACCTTGTCGGCAAAGCCCAGCTGCTGCACTGCGGCCGCGCTGTCGCCGCCGCCTATTATGGTGGTGCACTTGCCGTAAACGTCGGCCAGGGCCTGCGCGACGGCTATCGTGCCCTTCGCAAGCGTGGGATTTTCAAATACGCCCATGGGGCCGTTCCAGATCACCGACTTCGCTCCGTGAACGGCTTCGGCATACAGCGCCCTCGTCTTTTCGCCTATGTCCATGCCCATCTTGTCGGCGGGGATGGAATCGGAGGGAACCGTTTCCACCTCGATTTCCGCGTCGATGGGATCGGGGAAGGAGGAAGTGACTACCGTGTCGACGGGCAGAAGGAGCTTCTTGCCCAGCTTTTCGGCCTTTTCCATCATCTCCTTGCAGTAGCCTATCTTTTCCTCGTCCAGGAGTGACTTGCCGACCTCGTAGCCCTTGGCCTTGAGGAAGGTATAGGACATGCCGCCGCCTATTATCAGAGTGTCGCACTTTTCAAGCAGATTGGAAATTACGCCCAGCTTGTCGGCGACCTTCGCGCCGCCAAGTATGGCCACGAAGGGCCTTTGGGGATTTTCAAGCGTGTCGGCCATCACTGACAGCTCCTTTTCGATCAAAAAGCCGCACACGGCCGTCTTGATTATGCCGTATTCCACTATCGCGGCGGTGGAAGCGTGGCTGCGGTGAGCCGTGCCGAAGGCGTCGTTCACGTAAATTTCCGCGTCGTACGCAAGCGCCTTGCAGAACTCTAAATCCTTCTTTTCTTCCTCCCAGTGGAAGCGCAGGTTTTCAAGCAGCACGGCCTCGCCTTCCTTCAGCGCGTCGCGCTTCGCCCTTGCGTCGGGACCTATCACGTCGTGCGCAAACGTAACTTTGCCGTCCAGAAGCTCGTTCAGCCTCTTTGCCACGGGGGCAAGGGTCAGCTTTTTGGGTTCGTCTTTGAGTATTTTTGCTATCAGTTCTTCCTTCGTGGTTTCGCCGGCGTCTATTTTTTTCTGGTCCTTCTTGTTGAGCTTGACTTCGGAGGAGAATATGGAGTGGGGCTTGCCCATGTGTGAGCAGAGCGTAACTTTTGCGCCCCTTTCCAAAAGATATTTTATGGTGGGCAGCGCTCCCGTGATCCTGTTTTCGTCGGTTATTGCGCCGTCCTTCATGGGAACGTTGAAGTCGCACCTTACAAGCACCTTTTTGCCTTTCAGATCCTTAATGTCTTTTACGGACATTTTGTTCATAACACATCACTCCTTAAAATAAATATTTATTTATCGGTTTTATTATAGTTACTTAATTCTTTGTTGTCAATTGTTTGGCGGGCAAAAGAGCGCCATAAAATGTCGCGCCGGGCAATTTTGTATTTTATTTAAAAAGTGCGTCAAAACATTGTACAAAAATGCTCCGCCGTGCTATAATTATCATGCATAAAAAAATGGGGTAGACTGCACTATGAATATAGCGGTAACGGGTTTGGGTCTCATCGGCGGTTCGCTGGCTCTCGCGCTGAAGCGCGCGGGTCACTTCGTCGCCGGCAAAAACCGTTCTCCCGGTCCGCTCGAATACGCGCTCTCGCACGGGGTGGTGGACGCCGCCGCGGACGACGTGTCGGGTTTCGACGTCGTGTTCGTCGCGCTTCCCCCGCGCGCGGCGGCGGAGTATATCTGCACCGCGCCCTTCGGCGAAAACACCGTCGTGGCCGATATCTGCGGCGTGAAGAGGTATATCGAACGGCAGGTGCTCGCCCGCAGACCGGGGCTCAAATACGTGGGCACGCACCCCATGGCCGGCAAGGAAGTTTCCGGCGTGGAAAACGCCTGCGCCGACCTGTTCGACGGGGCGTCAATGGTGCTTACACGCAACATATATACCGATGAACGCGCTTACGGCGTAATAAAGTCGCTCACCGCGGAAATGGGGTTTGCCCGACTTGTGGAGTGCTCTGCCGAGGTGCACGACAAAAAGATAGCTTACACGTCGCAGCTTGCGCACGTGGTGTCCAGCTGCTATGTCAAGGATGGCGAGATAGAGGGTTGTCTGGGATTCACGGGCGGCAGCTTTCAGGACATGACCAGAATAGCCGGCGTGGACGAAAACGTCTGGTCGGAGCTGTATCTGCTTAACGCCGACAACCTTTCGGGCAATATCCGCGCTCTGGCGCGCCGTCTTGACGAAACGGCTTCGGCCATAGAGTCGGGGGGCGAGCGCGCCCTAAGGGAGCTGCTCCGCGCCGGGCGCGAACAGTTCTGCGAGCGCAAAAACAATTCCTTTCAGGGCAGGGACGTCGTCACCACGCCGCTTTCGCGCGGTCCGGCGCAGAGCGCGGGTGCGCCGCGCGGCCGGCAAAAGGATAACAGCGAGGTATAAAATTTGGCAACGTCAATCTTCGGCAAGGACAGATATTTACAGTCTGACGGCGAGATCATTTCGGATAAAAAGTTCTATCTCATCGTCTCCGCCGTGCTTCTTTTCGGTTTTGCCGTCAATGTTTTAGAGGTGCTCTTTCTTGCCGACTATATCTTTGCTTTCGTCTCTTCGGGGGCAAATATAGTCTGGTTTTACGTAATTTATCTGGTGGCGGCCGTCGCGGGCATATGCATAAACGCGTTCAGCCGCAAGCCCGCATTGAGCTTTGCGGGGTACTGTCTCGTCGTGTTGCCGGTGGGCGCGGTGCTCGCGCTCGCCGTGCCGCAGTACTCGTTCGGGGTTGTGCGCTCGGCCTTCGTCGTCACCGCGCTGCTCGCGGCGGTGTTCGGCCTGCTGGCCGTGCTGTATCCCAACCTGTTCCGTTCCCTGTGGAAAGTGCTCTCGCTCAGTCTGCTGGTTGCGCTCATATGGTCGCTCGTCTCCATGCTTACCGGTCCCTACTTCTCGTCCGGCTACGTGTGGCTGGACTGGATAATCGTCCTCGTGTTCTGTTGCTATATCGGCTTCGACGTCTCGCTTGCAAAAAACCGTCCCAAGACGACGGATAACGCGGTGGATTCGGCCTGCGGGCTGTATCTCGACCTCATCAACGTGTTCCTGCGGCTTTTAATGATATTCGGGAGGAACCGTGACTGATTGCCGTCTCTCCATCTCCTCGCGGGGCAGGGGGTGGCGCAGCGACGTCGTCCGCCCCGCAAAGATGTTTTCCGAAGGCGACTGCACGCGCATAGTCTACGATCTCGACGGCGACGACTGCGAGTTCGTGCTCCGTCCCGGCCGGGCGGAACAGCTCCGCCGCGGCGCGGCGAGCATGCGCATTTCGTTCGTCCCGGGCTGCCGCACGGCGTGCGTGCTGGGAGAAGAGGGGCTGCGCGGCGGGTTTCCCGTCCGCACGCTTAAGTTGCATGCCATGGTCGGCGCAAAGGGAGCGGACGTCCGCATAGAGTACCTTTCCGGCGAAGACGGCGAGCGCGTCAGCGTCCGTCTGCGGGCGCTGGCAGACGTCTGACGGCAATTCGCGCGTTCCGGCGCGCATGCGCCGCCAAATTAAAAAATAAATTCATTATATAAGGATACAGCAATGAAGATAAAATATCTCGGTCACTCGTCCTTTCTTATAACCGAAAGCACGGGCACAAGCGTGGTAACCGACCCGTACGACGAAAGCGTTGGCTACCGCATGCCGCAGGTTTCCGCCGACGCGGTCACGGTCTCGCATCATCACTACGACCATGACGCCGTGTCGAACGTCAAGGGCCATCCCGTCGTGCTCGACAGCGAAACGGCCTACGTGTTGAAGGACGGGGTGGAGATCAGCTCCATCATGAGCTTTCACGACGACTGCCGGGGCAGAAAGCGGGGCGAAAACATAATCTTCAAGTTCCGCATGGACGGGCTGGATATCTGTCATCTGGGCGACCTCGGCGAGGACTGCTCGGCCGATCTGATAGAGATGATACTGCCCGTAAACGTGCTGCTCATTCCCGTGGGCGGCAACTACACCATCGACGCGGCCATGGCCAAGGAGTATGTGGACAGGATCATGCCCGACATAGTCATTCCCATGCACTACCGCGCCAAGGGCTGCAAGCTTGACATCGACAAGGTGGACGCCTTTCTGGATAAGTTCGACGGCGAACCCGTCGCCGTCGTCGAGGCGGGGGACGAGATAGAAATTTACCGCGACGACCTCGACGGCGAGCAGACCACCGTAATAGTTATGGAGAACGCTCGATAAGTGGACGAAATTTTAAGCAAACTCACAAAAAAACTCAATGCGAGCGGCATACATCCCCTTCGTCAGCTCGGCAGGGCGGTCGGCGTGTACAGTCCCACGAACAAAAAGAAGGACGAACTCATTGCCGACATACTGGCCATAGCCACCAACCGCGCCGATCCGGTATCGGGCGGCAACCACCGCGGCGCGCCGCCCAAATCCGAAGATTACGACAGGGCTCTGCTTGCCGAAGTGGAGCGCTGCCGCGGCTATTTTGCGGGGCTGACGCTGGACGAGACCGAGCAAAAACTGCCCGCCGTCACCGCGGCGGTCAGCTCGCCGGAGCTCGAAGAGGACGAACAGGTCTATTCGGGCATACTCGAAAATTCCGACAAGTACTGGTTCGTGCGCACGCGCAACACGCAGCCGGCCGCACGCTCGGATGTGTTCGTGCACTCCGCGTTCGTCAACAGGTTCAGGCTGCGCACGGGCGATCTCATCGTGTGCAAGGCAAAAAAGCGCAGCGATAACGAGTGCCCCGGCGCAACGTATATCGTCTCCGTCAACGGCGTCGCGCCCGAATCTCTCCGCCGCGTAGAGTTTGAAAGTCTCACGCCCTGCTATCCCTGCGAGCGGCTGACGCTCGAAAGCGATGGCTGCGGCCTCACCGAACGCGTGATAGACCTGTTTGCGCCGATAGGCAAGGGCCAGCGCGCGCTCATAGTTTCGCCGCCAAAGGCGGGCAAAACAACTTTGCTAAAGCATATTGCGCGGGCAATCATCAAAAATCATCCCGAAGTCCGCGTCATGATAGCGCTCATAGACGAGCGCCCGGAGGAAGTTACCGACTTCAGGCACACCATCGACGGCGCCGACATCGTCGCATCCACTTTCGACAGGGGCGACGCCCATCACATGCGGACCGCGCACCTCGCGCTTGAGCATGCCAAGCGGCTCGTCGAGTCGGGCAGGGACGTCGTGTTGCTGCTCGACAGCATAACGCGTCTCGCGCGGGCGTGCAACAACTCCGTGGTCGGTTCGGGCAGGGTGCTTTCAGGCGGGCTGGATTCGCAGGCGCTCATCGCGCCCAAGCGCTTTTTCGGCGCGGCGCGCAACACCGAGGAGGGCGGTTCGCTAACAATAATCGCCACCGCGCTCGTCGACACGGGCAGCAAGCTCGACGATATTATTTACGAGGAGTTCAAATCCACGGGCAACATGGAAGTCGTGCTCTCGCGCGAGCTTGCGTCGGCGCGCATATTCCCGGCCGTGGACATCGCGGCTTCGGGCGCGCGCAAGGAGGAGCTGCTCCTCACCGCCGAAGAGCTCGCCGCGACCTCCGCCATACGCTCCGCGCTCTCGCGCGGGCTAGGCGCGCGCGACGTGCTGAAGGAGATGTCGGCTTCACCGGACAACGCGGGATTCGTGTCGCGCAGCGCAAAATTTTTGGATAAGATAGTCAGATGATAGATAAAAACGTATTCACGGACAAAGTCCGCATAACCATAAAATCGGGCGACGGCGGCGACGGAATGAATTCCTTCAAGTCGTACAAGGGCAAACCCGCCTGCGGGCCCGACGGCGGCGACGGCGGCAAGGGCGGCGACGTGTATCTGCTTGCCGACAGGTCTATGAACGACCTGCTCTCGTTCCGCTTCACCAACAAATATGTGGCTGGCAACGGCGAGCGCGGCGGCACAAACCGCTGTTCCGGCAAGGGCGGCGAAGACATAGTCATTCGCGTGCCCGTCGGCACCATAGTCAGGGACTATGAAACGAAGACCATAATCTGCGACATGTTCCGCGACGGCGACAGATTTCTGCTGGCCGAAGGCGGCAGGGGCGGCAAGGGCAACGTGCGCTTCACCACGGCGCGCAGGCACGCTCCCAATTTTGCGCAGAAGGGCGAAAAGACGGAAGAACACATCGTGTTGCTCGAGCTCAAGGTGATCGCCGACGTAGGCATCATAGGATTCCCCAACGTGGGCAAATCCACGCTGTTGTCCAAAATTTCCGCTGCCCGTCCCAAGATAGCCAACTATCATTTCACCACGCTCTCGCCCAATCTCGGAGTGGTGCAGTATTACGAGCGGTCGTTCGTCGCGGCCGACATCCCTGGGCTGATCGAGGGCGCGTCCGCGGGCGCGGGGCTCGGTCACGACTTTCTCAAGCATATCGAGCGCACCCGCATGCTCTTGCACGTGGTGGATATCTCCGGCATGGAGGGCAGGGATCCCGTGGATGACTTCAGAAAGATAAACGCCGAGCTTGCCGGATATTCCCCCAAGCTTGCCGAGCTGCCGCAGGTCATCGCCCTGAACAAATGCGACGCCTTCGGGGCGGAGCAGAACGCGGAGGCCTTTCTGAAGGTTTACGGAAAGGATTACAAGATCTACCGCATCAGCGCCCTGACGGGCAGCGGCACTCATGAGCTTGTGGAAGGCGTGCTGGACGTGCTCGACCGGCTGCCGCCCGTCAGTCCCGTGGAAGCGGACGAAAGCTTCACCTATCGCAGGAGCGGCGATCTCGGCTTCGACATATTCATAGACGACGACGGCGCATATGTGGTCGTGGGCACGCTTGTGGACATGCTCTGCCGCAACGTTTCCCTCAACGACCCCGATTCCATGGCGTATTTCCAGAAGATCCTGCGCGAAAAAGGGGTCATATCCAGACTTAAGTCCATGGGCATAACCGAAAAGGACACCGTGGTGGTCGGCGACGTGGAGTTTGAGTACGTCGACTGACAACGCCTGGGAACAACGAAATTCAAAGGAAAAATAAAAATGTCGCTCACATCCAAACAACGCAGCAGGCTTAAGGCTCTGGCGGCCAACATCACGCCCGTCGGACAGCTTGGCAAGGAGGGAATAGGCGAAAACATGCTTAAAAGCTTTTCCGATTGTCTCGAAGCCCGCGAACTCATCAAAGTAAGCATTCTCGAAAACGCCGAAGGCGATCCGCAGCAGCTCGGCCGCGAGCTCGCGGCAAGGCTGGGCGCCGAGTGCGTCATAGTCATAGGCAGAAAGGCCGTGCTCTATCGCCGGTCTGCGCGCAAGGACTTCGCGCATATTCCGCTCGACTGAAAAACGAAAAACCGCGCGGCGCATCCGTTGCGCGCCGCGCGGTTTTTTAAGCTCCGTCAGCCGCGTTTGCCGAATATCAGGCACACGGCCGCAAGCGCGAGCATTATCGTTCCCGCCGCGATGTAGTAAGCGGGCAGAAAGGTGAAATAGCTGAATGCCGTAAGCCACAGCCCGCACCTGAACAGCCTTCCGAAGTTGGCCCGTTTCAGGGCGTCCTTCAGCGCGGCTTTCACCGAGGGGCGGGCCGCCTTTCCGTCGGCGTAGTGTTCGGGCAGGGCGTCAAGGCTTTCGAGCTTTGAAAATATATCGTCGGCAAACAGCGTCTCCGCGCCGCACGACCGGGCAAATCTAACGGCTTCTTCGGTCGCGTCGTTGCACATGATTATCTTTTTTTCCGCCGTCTCCGCCGCGATGGCCCTGCAGATGTCGTTTGGCGAAAGCGCCTGCGGCATAAAATCCGCAATGTACAGCGCGCCGCCGCTCTCTATTCCCGCGGGCGTTATCCTGCCGCCGAGCGCAGGCTGCACCAGCTGCAGCACGCGGCTTTCCGGCAGGGAACAAAGGTGCGCCCTGAACGCCTGTCTGCGGCTGCGCGCCCTGCCCGAGGTCAGGCATGCGCTGCGGCGGGAGCTGAGCCTTAAAAATGCGAGCGCTCCGATGAGAACGGCCGCCGCCGCGCCGAGCACAAGGCCGAGCGCGGGGTCGCGCGCGTAAAAGCGCACGGCGGTGAATATAACGGCGAACGCGCACGCTGCGGCGAACGCGCTGTCGGCTATAACGGCAAACAAACTTATTTTTTTCACGCTGATATTATTGACTCCGCGCCACGTCCGCATACGCGGTGCGCGCGGTCTGCGTCAACAATTTGCATATGGTAATAATTCTCTACGGCGGAGCGTTCAATCCCGTTCACAGGGAGCACGTCGCCCTGGCCAAGGCGGCCGTAAAAAAATTCAAACCGGATAAGCTCATCGTCATCCCCACGGCCGTAAGTCCGCACAAATCCGGCGGCCTTGCGGCTTCCGCCGGGGACAGGTTCCGCATGTGCCGGCTTGCGTTTTCGGGCATTGCCTGCGCCGAAGTTTCCGATTTTGAAATTTCAAGGGGCGGCGTCAGCTATTCGTATGTGACGTGCGAACACTTCCGCGATCTGTATCCCGGCGCCGAGCTCTATTTTCTCATGGGCGGCGACATGCTCGCCTCGTTCTCCTCGTGGAAGGAACCGGAGCGCATACTCGCCTGCGTCACACTCGCCGCCGGCGCGAGGGAGAGTTCTAAGGAACTCAAAAAATCGCGCTCGGAAGTGGAGCGTATGTTTTCCGTCAAGGTGGAAAGGGTGCGCTACACCGGCGAAAAGGTCTCGTCCACCTGCGTGCGCGCGCTCGCCTGTCTCGGCGGCTCCGTCGGCGCGTATGTTTTGCCGCAGGTAGGGCAATACATAAAGGAGAACAAGCTCTACTTCGACGCAAATCTCGCCGGCGCGGGCGAGCTGGAAAAAAAATCGCGCTGGGCGCATTCCATGCGTGTGGCCGTGATGTGCGCCGAAAACGCCGCGCGCGCCCGTCTCACGGAACATCAGGCCATAACCATGGCGGCGTTGCACGACGTGGCCAAAAACCTGCCGAAGGACAGCCCGTATTTAAAGGACTTCGTCCCGCCCGAAGGCGTACCGTCGCCCGTCATGCATCAATATTCGGGCGCATACGTCGCGCAGCGCTATTTCGGGCTGGAGGACAAAAATCTTTTAAACGCCATACGCTACCACACCAGCGGCAGGGCGGGCATGTCCGATGCGGAAATGCTGCTGTATCTTTGCGACATGCTCGAGAGCGGCCGTTCGTTCGAAGGCGTGGAGCAATTGCGCGAAGTGTTTTCAACGTGTGACCTGCCCCGCGCCATGCTCGCCGCTCTTGAACATCAGATCGCCTATCTCGGCGACGGCGCGGCGGACATATATCCGCTTACAAAACAGGCATATCTTTACTTAAAGGAATTCCTTACATGACATCAAAAGAAAAATGTTTATTGATCTGCTCCGTTCTCTCTTCCAAAAAGGCGGGCGACATCGTGTACATCGACGTCGCCTCCAAGTCTTCGCTGTGCGATTATTTCATCGTGTGCAGCGGCCGCTCGGCCACGCAGGTGCGCTCTTTTGCGGAAAATCTCGAAGAAAAGCTTGAAAGGGAGTACGGCGAAATACCCCGCCGCAAGGAGGGGTTCCGCGAAGGCCGCTGGGCAGTGCTGGATTACGCCGACGTGATAGTGCACGTGTTCAACGACGAGGAGCGCGATTTTTACAATCTCGAGCGTCTTTGGGAGGACGGGAAGAACGTCGTCCGCTACGCCGGGGATTGACGCGCTTTTGTCGCCGGCGTGAAGTGCGCAAAATTTTTGGGCGCGGCTCTACTTGTCGTCGCTGAATTTTATTTCGCGCGGCCGGCCGTAACTTGCTCTGCGCGCGCGCTTTTTTTCAACTATGTAATACACGGGCTGCGGCTTGTCGCTCTTTTCGTCGCGCCCGTCGCTTTTTTCGGGCTTCTCGCCCGGCCGTTGTCTCAAGCTGTCCAGTCCGGTCTTTGCCAGTTTCGCAAAGCAGACTGCCGCAAAACTGCATAAAAAAATCAGCGCGGTATAAAAAAATCCTGCTGTCGCCATGCCTACATATTACAGCAGCGCAATTGCAATATTTTGCCTGTTAAAGTATAAAGGAGTATTTTTATGCAGAATAATTTTGACGACGTCACCCGCGGTGACGCTTTTGTCGCATCCGCGCATGCGGAAGGCGCGCCGTCCGGGATGAGCGGCGAGGATCTCGCGCAGTTCGAGCAGTTCAAAAAGGCAAAGCTTTTAGAGCAGACCCGCGACAGAATAGCGAGGGTGGAGTGCGACAGCCTCTCTCCCGTCCCGTCCGGGGGAGAGCTGCGCCTGCTCTGCCGCGAGGCCGAAAGGATAGGTCTGGGAGGGATAGTCGTTCTTCCCGCGTTCGTCAGGCAGTGCGTCGCTTATCTCGGCCCCGACCCGTCGTGCGCGCTGTTTGCGGCGGTGTCCTTTCCGCACGGCGCCGACAGTCCTGCCGCCAAAGTCGCCGCCGTGCGGCGCGCGGTCAGGGACGGAGCCGACGGCGCCGAAGTGTGCGCTTCGTATTCCGTTTTGCGCCAAGGCAACCTCGCCGCATTCAGGCGAGAGTGCAAAAAGCTTGTGCGCGCCGCCCGACCGAGGTCGCTGACGCTTACGCTCGACTGCAACTTTTTGGAAGAATCCGATATCGTCCGCGCCTGCGGCTGTGCGGCCGACTGCGGCGCAGCCCGCGTGCGCATCGTAAACGCATCCGGCCGCTCCGCCGTTTCTGCCGCGGTCAGCGCCGTCGGCGGCAGGTGCGACGTAAAGGCCGGTGCAGACGATCTTGCCGACATGAGCGAGCTTGAAACTCTCGGCGCGGCGGTGGCTTCCTGCAACAACGCACCGGAGGTGTGCTCGCGCCTTCTGAACGCGGCCGAAAGCTGACGCGCTCCGTCCGGCGTTCAGACGATATCCGGGCGACGCCCGCCGCATAAGCGGCGGGCGTCGCCCGGATATTTTGCAATAGGTGCGGGGATATGTGCCGTTCAATGCGCTTCAGCGCACAATTATCAGTCTGTCGCGGGCGCGGGTTATGGCCGTGTACAGCCAGCGGCCGGCATCCTCCCTGAAGGCATAGCTCTCATCGAAAACTATCGCGCTCTCAAATTCTGAACCCTGCGCCTTGTGGCAGGATATGCAGTAGCCGTATTCGAATCTGTTCAGTGTGAACGCTCCCTTCGGGTTACCGTCTTCGTCAAATTTTTCAAAATAATCGCCGTGCCGGTAGCGGTATTCGCCCGTCATGAATATTCCCGCGTCGAAGGGAAGGGCCTCCGGACACTTCTCGTCCAGAAAGTCGGCCTGAAACTGCGTAAAGCCCATGCATGCGCCCTCGTCGTAAAACGGCTCTATCGCGCGCCCTATTATGCCGTTTACGAGGTTGAACCTCATTTGCCCGTCTATGTACTGTTCCCAGTTGTTCAGCGTGCATATCAGCTTTTCGCCGTCCTTCGGCAGTCCGGAATACCCGTAAAGGGCGCGCATCTCGTCGTTTATCTTCGTCCGCGTCCTGTTCAGTCCGCATATTATCTGTTCGGCCCTTTGCATAAGCCTTTTTCTCCGCTCGCCCGCAAACTCCCTTCGGCTGAGCACAAATGCCTTGTTGCCGTAATTGCCGAAGGATATGTGCCGCCCTTCGCGCGCGAGGGAGGAGAGGTATATTATCGGATTGTCGCGCGCCTGCCTGACTATCTCCGTCAGCCGCGCGTCCGGCTCTTTAAGGTATGTGTTCAGTCCCTCCACGGGCGGAAGCTGGCTGTCGTCGCCGCACAGCAGCACCTTCACGCCGAAGTTGAGTATGTCCAGCAGCACTTCGTCCGAAACCATGCTCGCCTCGTCCAGCACTATCAGCTTTATGCTCTTGTCTATGCTCTCGCGCCTGCGGAAGGTCAGCTTGTCTATCTTTACGGTCTTGCCGTTGAGTTCGATTTCCTGCTGCTCGACTATCGACTGATATATCAGTCTGTGCACCGTGCAGGCTGGTATGCCGTTTTTGATAAGCACGGTAGCCGCCTTGCCCGTGGGCGTTACGAACGCCGCGCTCTCGTCGGGCACAAGCTCCAGCCGCTCGCATACGGCGTGCCGCAAAAGCGCGGTCTTGCCCGTGCCGGCAAAGCCCGTCAGCACAAACGTCTGGCGGTCGGAGTGGTAAAACCAGTGCGCTATCATGTTTTCGGCTCGCGCCTGCCCCTCGGTCAATGATCTGAACATACATTTATTGTATATCGTTGACGTGACTTTTGCAATTGATTTGATGTGGTTTCGCCGCGTTGTGTGCAAATGAAATGACCCGATTTGATTGCTTTTTTTGTTTTGTGACCGGCGGCGGCCTTCCCGCTCTGTTTTTTTGTGGGGCAAAATTCAATTTGCATATTGACGGCGTGGCCGATTTGTTATATAATGTAAAAGTAAAAATGCGGCGCGCCGCAAAAATTGGAGGATAGCGATGGCTTACAAGACCAGGGAATGGCGCAATTCCATGCGCGTAACGGTAGATTACAACTATATGATGTCCACCACGCTGGGCGACAAGGGCTTAAAGGACAGTCAGCTCAAGGCGATAAAGGGCAGGGCGGAGGAGGCCTTCAACTATGTCAAGGCCAACCGCGGCAGGGACGATCTGTACATGGGCTGGACGGAGTTGCCCTACAATCAGGACGCCATCGTCGCGGATATTCTCGCCACCGCAAAGCAGATACGCAAAAAGTTCAAATACTTCGTCGTGCTCGGCATAGGCGGCTCGGCGCTCGGCCCCATCATGGCCTTCAACGCACTGTGCCACCTGCACTACAACGAGCTTCCCCCTTCAAAGAGAAAGGGCCCCAAATTCTATGTCGAAGACAACGTCGACCCCGTCCGCATGGCCGCCCTTCTGGACGTCATCGAGCCCGAAAAGACCTGCTTCAACGTGATATCAAAGTCGGGCGCGACGAGCGAGACCATGACGCAGTATCTCATCATCTCCGACATTCTCAAAAACAAGGGCGTCGACGTGGCCGAAAACATGATATTCACCACCGACGCGGCGCGCGGCAATCTTTTAAAGATAGATCAGACCTTCGGCGGAAGAATAAAGAAGTATGTCCTTCCCGACGGCGTCGGCGGAAGATTTTCCGAACTGTGCCCCGTGGGGCTTCTTCCCGCGGCGGTGCTCGGCATCGACATAAAGGGCATGCTTGCCGGCGCGGCGTACATGGACGGGCTGTGCTCCAGACCCTCCGTATCTAAGAACCCCGCGCTCGCCTGCGCCGCTCTGCAGTACATAACCATGCAGGAAGGCAAAAACATCAACGTGCTCATGCCCTATTCGGATAACTTAAAGCTGATGGCGGACTGGTACTGCCAGCTGTGGGCGGAATCGCTCGGCAAGGCCGTCGATTACGACGGCAACGTCGTCAACGCCGGCACCACGCCCGTCAAATCGCTGGGCGTCACCGACCAGCATTCGCAGGTCCAGCTGTACATCGAAGGGCCTTTCGACAAGGTGATAACTTTCATCTCCGTGGACGAGTACGCAACTCCCATGCCCATTCCCCACGGCTGCGAGGACATTCCCGACGTCGGCTTCCTCGGCGGGCACACCATGCAGGAACTCATTCAGGCCGAAAACAAGGCCACGGCCTATGCTCTCGCCATGGCCGGCAGAATGAATTACACAATACATATGCCAGCGGTAAACGCTTTCACTTTGGGTCAGCTCATGTACCTTCTGGAGCTGCAGACGGCTTACACGGGCGCCATGCTCAACATCAACACCTTCAATCAGCCGGGCGTGGAAAACGGCAAAAAGGCGACGTTCGCCCTTCTCGGCAAAAACGGATACGAGGATAAGAAGAGGGAGATAGACTCCGCTCCCGCCTCCGAGGACAAATACATAGTCTGACGGTATGCGGGCCGATAACTTCAGGGCCGAGCTGCCCGCCGGCTATGCCGAAGCCTATCACATAAACGCGGGGTCGGGCTGGCAGGCCGCGGCGTTCACGGCGGCTTCTGTGGCAATGGCCGCGCTGATAATCGCGCCGGTGCTGGCGTTCACCGATATTTTGAAACGTGCTTACGCCGCCGGTGCGGCCGCGTTGCTGTGCATGGTGCTCGTCGGCGTCATCTGTCTCGTCGCCTACCTGATCCTGCACGAGCTCGTGCACGGGGCGGCGTACAAGCTGCTCACGGGCAGCAAGCTGACCTTCGGCATAACGCTCGCGGTCGCCTTCTGCGGGGTGCCCGACATCTACGTCACCCGCAGAACGGCGCTCATCTCGCTGCTTGCGCCTTTCACGCTGTTCGGCGCGCTGTTCGCCGGTCTCACCGCGTGGCTTTACTTTGCAAATCCGCTTTACTGCGTTGCCGCCGTCGTCCTTCTCGGGCTGCACTTCGGCGGATGCGTCGGCGATCTGTACACTGCCGCGCTGCTTATCTTCAGACTGCGCGACAGCCGTCTGCTCATGCGCGATACCGGCCCGGAACAGTTCTTTTACCTTCCCGCGGATGGTGCGGGGCAATAAATGAATTCAGTCGGGCGGGCGCCGCTGCGCCCGCCCGACTGCTTTGCGCGCACATGGCGCGCATGTGTAAGCAATCATGTTCGCGGAGGGATATATGCCTGTCTATCAGATAATTTTGATCGTCATCGCCGCCACGGTCGCGCTGGCCGCGGCCTTGGTCTTTGCGCTTGCGCTGTATGCCGACAGGCTGGTGTTCGGCAGGCGCATAAACCGCAACGTGCACCTTAAATATTTTTCGGCGCAGGATTTCGGGCTCAACGTCCGCCGGCTGTCCGCCACGTTCGACGGCGTGCCGCTGTTTGCGGCGGTGTATTCCAAACAGCCCGAAGAAACCTGCTCAAAGGTCGTGCTCTTCTGCCACGGCATGGGCCCCGGTCACGTTGCCTATATGACCGAGATCGCCCGTCTCGCCTCCTTCGGCTATGCTGTCGCGGCCTACGACAGCATAGGCTGCGGCTCGTCTCAGGGCAAAAATTCCCGCGGGTTCTATGCCAACGTTCAGTGCGCCACGGCGGCGTACATCGCCGTCAGGGGCGATGCCGCGCTCAAGGGCAAGCCCGTCTGCCTTGTCGGACACAGCTGGGGCGCGTATGCCGCGCTCTGCCTGACCACTGTCGTCGGGGCGGACAGCGTCGTGGCGCTCTCGCCCTTCGATCGTCCCGCAAAGATGATGGCGGACAGCGCCGCGCCCGTGACGGGCAGGCTGATGGCCGCAATCTGTCTCCCCGCATGGCATGCGATAAACTTTTTCAGATTCGGCCCTCACGGCAACGCGTCCGCGACAAAGCGCATTCTGCGCAGCGGCACGCCCGCATTCATCGCCTATGGCGGCAGGGACGGCACCGTTCTTCCGGACAACACTCCGGCCACAAGAGCCAAAGGCGCCAACGTCCTTGCCGTGGTGTATAAGGACAAGGGGCACAACGTCTACAACACCGCTCGCGCGCAAAAGCTGGTGGAGGACATTAACGCCGCGTTCGCGCGGCTCAAAACTCCGGCGCAGCGCGCCGCGTATTTCTCCTCGTTCGATTTCGTAGCCGCAACCGAGGAGGACGACGCCGTGATGGACGAGATACGCTTTTTCATCGACAGTCACTGAAGCGCGCACGGCGCGCAAAAAGGCCCCGCGCGGACATTGAGTCCGCGCGGGGCCGCGCTTTTCAGTCGTCCGAGCGCCCGACAAGATAGTCGATGCTCACGTCAAAATAATCCGCCACGCGCCACAGGGAAGTGAGCGACGGCTCCTTTTTGCCGGCAAGCCAAGCGCTTATCGTGTTTTGCTTCAATCCCGCGTTTTGTGCAAGTTTTACCTGATTGAGCGCGTTCTCCTTCATCAGTTCGCGCAGTCGTTCCTTAAACAATACGTCCACAGCTCGCATATATGTCCTGACTTTCAGTATTGACATTTTAGCACCGTCGGAGTATAATTTAAAAAAATATCCCCAAGGTGATATATTGTGGACGGGCTTACCTTCGGCGTGATCTGTTTTGACGAAGAAAATCGATGGGACGGCAGATATTCGGAAGCGATGCGCGCATTCTTTGAATATGTGTTCCGCTCGTATGCCGACATAACGGTCTATGTGGCCGGGCGGCAGCAATTTGTCGACAGAGCCGCGGCGATGATAAACGGCTGCAGGCAGTTGTCATACAGGGTGAAGGCGTTATCCGTGCTGCTCGCCGGGCCGTCGTTCGTCGGCGCGCGGCGGAGAGGGGACGCCTTCGACAGGGTGGAGCAGGTTGCCGATTTTTCCGCGGCGGCGGAGAGCATAAAAAAATGCGACAACCTTCTTTTGTGTTGCTGCAACGCTTCAAACGCGCGCTTCGCCGCGGTCAAAGAACTTTGCGGCCGCCGCGGCATAGGTTATATTGTCTGCGGCTGTTGACAAATTGCGGTATCCGGAGTATATTATATATGTAACGCTTTAAAATAATATAAAAGGATCAAGCTGCATGAAAGTCTGCGTATTCGGCGCGTCCAGCGCGCATATCGACCGTATCTATATCGACAAGGTGGAAGAACTGGGCGAAAGGCTGGCAAAAAGGGGCCATTCGCTCATCTTCGGCGCGGGCGGCACGGGCCTGATGGGCGCGGCCGCGCGCGGATTCAAAAGGGGAGGGGGGCATATCCACGGCGTCGTTCCCACGTTTTTCCGCGACGACGGGGTGGAACAGCTCTACGACGCCTGCGACGAGATAACCTATACCGAGACTATGCGCGAGCGCAAGGCCATAATGGAAGATCTCGCCGACATTTTCGTCGTGGTGCCGGGCGGCATAGGCACGTTCGAGGAACTGTTCGAGGTGCTCACCTTAAAACAGCTCAACCGCCACGACAAGGGTATCGTGATCTATGACGTCGACGGCTATTACGACGGCATGGAGATATTTATGGAGACGGCCTACAGGCGCAGGTTCATCACGCAGCAGTGCCGCCACCTCTACGAAAACTTCGACGACATGGATAAAGTTGTGGAGTATATCGACAACTATCGTCCGGAGCATACCCCTTGGCAGAAACTCAAGCTGGGTGACTGAAATGCTTTCGGTCTCATTTGTCTGTCTGGGCAACATCTGCCGTTCGCCTGTGGCCGAGGCGGTTTTCAAAAATATTGCAAAGGAGAGGGGGTTCGCGTCCTTTGTCAGCGTCCGCTCGTTTGGCACTTCCGATTACGAGGAGGGCAACCCCGTGTACCCGCCGGCGGCGCGCACCCTTGCCGCGCACGGCATAACGGGCTTTGAGCACCGCTCCCGCCTGCTTACGCTTGCCGACGTAAAAAATTCCGACTATATTTTAGTTATGGACGACATGAATTTCAGGGATGTTGCCCGCATCGCGGGCGACGGCGCGGCCGGCAAAATACTCAGGCTGGGCAGCTTTCTGCCGTCCGGCGGCGACATTGCCGACCCGTATTACACCCGCGATTTTGAAAGGGCCTATTCCGACATAGCCGGCGCGTGCTCGGCATTTGCCGATTACATAGCTAAAAAGCATCCCGCCGCCCTCGGCATTTTGTGACGGGCAAGGGCCGCGATAAATATTATTCTGCCGGTAAAAACCGGCGCGCCCGGGCCGCATCTGCGGCCCGGGCGCGTTTTGTCCTACAGGCGCGCGTCCGCGCGCCCCGCTCCATAAACCCTGATAAAATTATTTATCTTTTAAACTTGGCGGCGAGCGTCTTCAGCGCCGAAGTCTTCTGCGCGGCATACGTCTGCCGCCTGTCCTCGCCCATAAAGAACAGCGCCACGGTGCCCGGGCCGACGTGCGAACCGGTGCATATGTCGTACACTTCGGTTATTATGTCCTTTGCGCCCCTCTCCCTTATAAGGTCTGCCAGAAACGCGGCGTCCTCCTCGCAGTCGGCATGGCATATCGAAACCGTCTGGTTTGCGGCGTCGGTTACCTCTTCGGCAAACATCTCCGCAAGTCTCGTCAGCGCCTTTCTCCTGCCGCGCACGGTCTCTCTCATCTCTATCGTGCCGTTGGGCCCCGCTATCAGCACGGGCTTTATGTTCATAAGAGTGCCAGCTATCGCCTTGGTGGCTGAAATGCGCCCGCCGCGCCTGAGGTATTTCAGGTCGCTGACCGTGAACACGGAATGCATGTTCAGCTTATTGTCCTCCAACCATCCGCAGGTCTCTTCAAAGCTCTTTCCGCTTTCGCGCATGCGCGCCGCGGCAAGGGCGAACAGCCCTTCGCCCATGGAAGCGTTGAACGCGTCGAACACGTGGACCTTGCGGCCGGGATACTTCGCCATCGATTGCTCGGCGGCTTCGCACGCCTGTTTGTACGTGCCCGAGATCCCCGAAGATATGGTGGTTATCACCACGTCCCTGCCCGCCTCGAGCGAAGGAGCTATCTCGTCGGCAAACCGCTGCGCGTTGATCAGCGAGGTGGAAGTTTCGCAGCCTTCGCGCATCGCGGCGTAAAACTTCAGCGCCATTTCGCGCGAAGGCACGCCCTTGGAATAGCAGGCTCTCTCCTCGCCGTCGATGTTGCACATGAACGATATTATGTTTATGTCGTTGCTTTCGGCGATCTCGTCGGGTATGTTTGCTCCCGAATCGGCGTATATGTCAAACGTCTTCATTGAATCTCCTTGAAGCCCGCACGGGCATGCGTTGATTTTTTGTGTCCGGCGCGCGCACGCGGCTTGCGCCTTTGCGCCGGCCGGCCGCGCGTCAATCACAGTATAAAACATTTCGGCGCGTTTTTCAACGGTTTGCGTCTGCGCCCCGCTCTATTGTTCAAAAAATAACTCTACCGCAAAAATTTCACACTCTACTCACGGTAGAGTCGCCGTAATTTATTGATTTTTTGGCGGCGGCATGCTAAAATACGGCTATGGAAGACTTGAAAGAAGTAATTGCAAAAAATCTGGTGCGCCTGCGCCGCGAGGCGGGGATCACCCAGATGAAGCTTGCAGAAATGCTCAACTACTCCGATAAAGCCGTCTCCAAATGGGAGAGGGGCGACGCCATTCCCGACCTCCGCGTGCTCATCCAGCTTGCCGAAATTTACCACATCAAGGTCGACGACATTATAACCGAGCAGCCCGAAAAGGTTGTAAAGCCCAAACTCAATCTGCGCAAAAAGCGCCTGCTCATAGTCCTTCTGTCCGTCGGGTTGGTGTGGTTTATCGCCACGGGCGTGTTCGCCATAGTGTATTTCTATCCCCAGCTCGAACGGTTTGCGTGGCTCACGTACGTAGTCGCGCCCTTGGTGTCGAGCGTGGTGCTCACGGTATTTTCGGGCATCTGGGGCAGCAAACTGACCAACGCCGTGGCATGCACGCTGATACTTTGGTCGGTGGTCGCCATATTCCATGTGTTCTTCGCCGTGTTTGCCCCCGTCATCGCCGCCGAAAAGTGGTGGCTGTTCTATCTCGTGGCCGCGCCATTCCAGATACTTATCATATTCTGGTTTTTCCTGCGTAAAGTAAAGTAAGCCGTCGTCGTCCGCTTTTCTTGCCGCGCGGGCTGCCGGATATTGCGCCGATATTCTCGTTCATTCGCTAAAATCGCTTGCGTTTTGCTACATTTGGTTTTATAATGTCTATAAAGTAAAGGCTTCGGCGCTTTACGATGCAGAACAAAGGAGAGCAATATGTATAAATTATTTTGCGACAGCAACTGCGAATTGTGGTACGAGACGATAGACGAGCTCGGGCTGGAAGTTATTAAAATGCCCTATACGCTCGGCGACAGGGAATATTTTTACGACATGGGCAGAGAGACCGACTTCGAAGGCTTTTTCAAGGCCATGCGTCAGGGAGCCGTGCCCAAGACCAGCGCGCTCAACGAATATGCGTACACCGAATATTTCGAACCCGTCCTCGCCGCCGGGCAGGACATATTCTACATAACCTTCTCGCATGCCATGAGCGCCACGTTCAACGCCATGGACGCGGCGATCGCCGCGCTCAAGGAGAAGTATCCCGAGCGCGAAATACGCACCGTGGACACCAAAACCATCTCGCTCGGCGCGGGGTTCATCGTCTATTACGCCGCGCTCAGGTACAGGGAAGGCGCTTCCATGGATGAGCTGGAAGCATACGTAAATGAGCTCGTGCCCCACACCGCCACATACTTCGCGGTGGAAGATCTCACCTATCTCTACAGGGGCGGCAGGGTGTCGGGCGTGTCCAAGGTGTTCGGCAATCTTCTGGGGATAAAGCCCATACTATACTTCAACGATGAGGGCAAAATAATCAACATCGACAAGCAGAAGGGCTTCAAAAAAGCCATGGCCGCCCTGCGCGGCTACATGGCAGAAAAGGGCTCGGAGCTCGATAAGTACAAGGTGTTTGTCCTTCAGGCCGACTGCCCCGACGCGGCCGAACACTTCGTGGCGGACATAAAGGCGCAGTTCCCCGCGGCGGACGTAGTGGTTCAGCCCGTCGGCCCGGTCATAGGTTCGCACTGCGGCCCCGGCACCATAGGTCTCATCTTCCACGCAAAGGAGAGATAAAATTTCATAAGCGGCACATCTCGCGGCGCGGGCACATTGCCCGCGCCGCGCTCGCTTTGCCCCGCGCCGCACGGCGCAAAACTTTGCCTGCGCACGATTTTTTCGCGCAATGATTTTAATTGACTTTATCGCCCGTTCTGCTATAATAATTTGCGTATGGATATTATCAAAGATAATATTCCGCCGACGGCGGAAGACGCGGAGATAGCGCTGCTGCGCTCCGAGCACGAAAGAAGATATTTCGACAGGGTGCTCGCGCTGGCGCTGAATATAGGAGCGGGCCTGCTGTCTGCGGGCGCGTCCGTTTCGCGCGTGGAGACGGCCGTAAAGCTCATCTGCCTTGCGTGCGGCGCAAAGGAAGTCAACGTGATGTCCTTCCCGTCGGTCATAATCTGCAGCGTCAGGCTGGCCGACGGCAGCGAAGTGGCGCAGCTCAAGCGCAATTACGAGGTCAGCAACGACTTTCTCAAGATGGAGCTTTACAATCAGCTCTCGCGCGACGTCTGCTCCAAAAAGCTCACGGTGGAGGAGGGCGAGACGCGGCTCGAAGAGATATCGCGCACGCGCGGCTACAAACTGCCCGTCACCGTGCTCAGCGGCGGGCTGGTCGCGGGCATATTCACCGTCTATTTCGGCGGCGCGCTCATCGACGGGATACCCGCTTTCCTTGCCGGGTGCATGATGATGTACATAAACATCCTGCTTTCCCGCCGCGATTTCAACGCCTATGCCCGCACATTTGTGCTGTCGCTCCTCGGCGGCGTCACTTCCATACTTCTGTGCCGGCTGTTCATTGCCTGCGGCGCGCGATGTTCCGTGTCCATGGCCATGATAGGCACGATAATGGTCGTTGTTCCCGGCCTGCTTATATGCAACGCCGTGCGCGACATGTTTGCCGGCGACATATACTCGGGCGCGTTTGAATTTCTGAACGGCGTGCTCTCCATACTGGCCATCGCCGCCGGCTACGGCGCGTCGCTCATATTGCTCAACCCGATAGTCGTCAGCATACCGCCCGTTGCGCGCGCCGGCTGGGAATACTACATTTATTCGACCGTCACGTGCCTTCTCGGCGCGTGCGCCGTGGGCGTGATGTTCAACTGCTCGTTCAAAAAAATACTTATCGGCACGGGCAACATTCTCGTCACGTTCATCATATTCCTGTTGCTGCAGACCTTTACGGGCAACGTGTTTTTGGAACATTTCGTCGCCACGCTCTTCGCCGCCGTCGTGGCGGAGGTGATGGCCCGCGCGTTCAAGGCGCCTTCCACCATCTTCCTCGTGCCCGCGATCATCGTGTTCGTGCCCGGCGGCTCGCTCTATTACACGATGAACGGCATAGTCACGGGCGACATGGCCTTTGCCGCGCAGTGGGGCGAAACGGCCGGTCTCACGCTTCTGGGCATAGCGGTGGGCATCTCGGTAATAACCGCCCTGTTCCAGATAATCCACCCCGTCAAGGGCAAGGCGGCCTTAAAGCGCCTGCTCCGCAAAAAACTCAAACAGCAGACAAAGCACGAAGGAAATCTGCAAAACGACTGTCAAGGTAAATAAAACATGGACTTAATCAAACTCGCATCCGCACTCATTCCCGATACCGACCTTCTTCCCCTCGACAAGTACGAGGAGATGTATCCCCCGCGCGACCTGCCGAAGGGCGCGCAGGTAACAAGGCTTGCGCCCTCGCCCACGGGTTTCATACACCTCGGCAATCTGTATTCCGCGCTCGCCGACGAGCGCATCGCCCACACCACGGGCGGCATATTCTATCTCCGCATAGAGGACACCGACGAAAAGCGCAGGGTGGAGGGAGCCGTGGAATCGGTCATCCGCTCCCTGAAATATTTCAACGTCAACTTTGACGAGGGCGCGGAGATAGATTCTCCCCTCAACAAATACGGCCCCTATTACCAGCGCCGCCGCGCCTCGATCTATCGCGCGTTCGCAAAGGATCTCATCGCGCGCGGGCTGGCCTATCCCTGCTTCTGCAAGGAGGAGGAGCTCGACAGGGTGAGGGAGGAGCAGACCGCCCAAAAGCAGATAACGGGCTACTACGGCAGGTACGCCGTCTGCCGCAACCTTTCCGAAGAGCAGATATACGCAAACCTTGCGGCGGGCAAGCCCTTTGTGATAAGGCTTAAGTCGCAGGGCAGCACGGAAAACAAGCTGACCTTCCGCGACAGGATAAAGGGCGAAATAACCGTGACGGAAAACGATCAGGACGTCGTGCTGCTCAAGTCCGACGGCATTCCCACGTATCACTTCGCGCATGCTATCGACGACCACTTCATGCGCACCACGCTTGTGATAAGGGGGGAGGAGTGGCTGTCCAGCCTGCCCGTTCACATCGAGCTGTTCAAGGTGCTCGGCTTCCCCATGCCCGCATACGGGCATACCTGCTCGCTGATGAAGATGGACGGCGGCACAAAGCGCAAGCTGTCCAAGCGCAAGGATCCCGAGCTGTCGCTCGATTATTATCGCAAGGCCGGCTACTACCCCGTTGCCGTGGTCAAATATCTGATGACCATTCTCAACTCCAACTTCGAGGAGTGGGAGCGCAAAAATCCCGACGCCGACTATACGCAGTTCAGATTCACCATCGAAAAGATGGGCAAGAGCGGCGCGCTCTTCGACCTCGACAAGCTCAACGACATATCCAGAACGGAGCTTTCCAGACTTTCCGCGGAGGAGATGTACGATTTTCTGAACGGCTGGGCGGAGGAGTTCGGCTCCGATTCCGACAGGGCGCACTTTGCCGACAGGGCCTACGTCATCGACATACTCAACCTTGTGATGGGCACAAACAGCAAAAAGCGGCGCAAGGACATCGAGCGCGCGGAACAGGGCGCGGCGCTCATAGGTTACTTTTTCGACGATACGTTCTCTCCCGTTTACGACTACCGCTTCGACGGCGACACGGTAAACGCAATTCTCTCCGGTTTTGCCGCGGAGTACGACCCGTCGGACGACAATTCCGCATGGTTCGCCAAGGTGAAATCCGTGGCCGCGCGGTGCGGATTCGCCGCCGAAATGAGCGATTACAGGGCTGACCCCTCCGCATATAGGGGCAGCGTGGCGGACGCGGCCGAAATACTGCGCATAGCCGTAACGGGCATGCCAAACTCGCCCGACCTGTGCACCATCATGAAAATTCTGGGCAGGGAGCGTTCTCTCGCCCGTCTCGCCGCCGCCCGCGTCGGCTGAGCATTCCGACATGACCGTATTTTTATCGCTCTGCTTTCTGTTCTTTGTCGGCAGCTGTCTCGGTTGGTGCGTCGAGGTCGTGTTCCGCCGCTTCGTTTCGGCGAAAAAGTGGATAAACCCCGGCTTTCTCACGGGGCCCTATCTGCCCATTTACGGGTTCGGTCTCGTCGGGCTGTACGCAGTGTGCTGCATTCCCGTCGGCACGGGCGTGCCCGCATGGGACGCCGTTATAACCGTCATCGCGATGGGCGTTGCCATGACTGCGATAGAATATGTCGGAGGGCTCGTCTTCATAAGGGGCATGAAGATCAAGCTGTGGGACTATTCAAACAGGCCGGGCAACGTTCAGGGCATCATATGTCCGCTATTTTCGCTCATATGGACCGCGGTCGGCGCGGTATATTATTTTGTCATCGATCCGTTCGTGATAAAGTGGGTGGAGTGGTTTGTCTCCAACATAGCCTTTTCGTTCGTGGTCGGCATATTCTTCGGCGTGTTCTTCGTCGACCTCGCCCATGCCGTCAACCTTTCGGTGCGCATACGCGCCTTTGCAAAGCAGCATAACGTCGTGGTCGCATACGAAAAGCTCAAACTCGGCATCAGGCTGCGCTACGAGGAGGCGCGTTCGCGTCTCGGCGCCGGAGCCAAAAAGCTCAAAAAGCCCGGCTTTCTGTTTGCCTTCCGCTCCGACAGAAGTCTGGAAGATATGCTCGGCGAACTCGCCGGCCGCGCTTCAAGGCATTCAGACGATCGCAAAGACGATGAAAACAATGAGTGAAAGTAGTTGAAAATTTTGTGAATTTAACTTATCTCCCGCGCCGTTCGTTGACATTTTGTCCGGCGCGGTGATATTATATTAGGGTAAACGACGCAAGATATATTTAAATCAAAGGGGCACAACCATGCTTGAATTATCAAAGATAGTCAAGGATTACGAAGTTGCCGGCGGCGCGGTCCACGCGCTCAAGGGCGTGTCGCTCAAGTTCCGCAAAAGCGAATTCGTCTCCATCCTCGGCCCTTCGGGCTGCGGCAAGACCACGCTTTTAAACATCATAGGCGGTCTCGACCACTACACGTCGGGCGACCTAATAATAGACGGAAAGAGCACCAAAGAGTATGGCGACCGCGACTGGGACACCTACCGCAACCACTCCATAGGCTTCATTTTCCAAAGCTATCATCTCATTCCCCATCAGACCATTCTGCAGAACGTCGAGCTCGCCCTAATAATTTCGGGCGTGTCCAAGCGCGAACGCAGGCGCAGGGCCGTGGAAGCGCTTGAAAAAGTCGGGCTCAAGGACAGGATGCACAACCGCCCCAACCAGCTTTCGGGCGGGCAGGCGCAGCGCGTGGCCATAGCCCGCGCCCTCATCAACGACCCCGAAATCGTGCTTGCCGACGAGCCCACGGGCGCGCTCGATTCCAAAACGAGCGTGCAGATAATGGAGCTTTTAAAGGAGGTCTCGCGCGACCGTCTCGTAATAATGGTCACGCACAATCCCGACCTCGCCCGCCGCTATTCCACGCGCATAATCAATCTGCTGGACGGCGAAGTGATAGGCGACAGCCGTCCCTTTGCCGGCGAGTCGGAGCCCGCGCGCGAGCTCACCAAAAAGCAGCTCAAGGAGCTCAAAAAGCGCAAGGGCAGCCGCAAGCGCTCGGCAATGCCCTTCAACATGGCGTTTTCGCTGTCGCTCAAAAATCTGCTGTCCAAGCGCAGGCGCACGGCCATGGTGTCGGTGGCCGGCTCCATAGGCATAATAGGCGTTTCAATGGTTCTGGCCATCTCGGCGGGCGTTCAGTCGTACATAAACGACATGCAGAACGACATGCTCTCCGGCAACCCCGTGGCCATAACCGAAACGGCGATAGACTATACGTCGCTGCTCAACCTCTCCTCGTCCGTCGATAAAACGGTGGATATCTCCCGTCTCGACGACAAGGTCTACATCAATTCGCTCATGGAAACGCTCGGTTCGTTCGCGCAGGGATTTTCCACCACGAACAACATAGGCGAAATGTATTTGAGCTACCTTAACGCCGTGCCGCAGGAGACGTACAACGTTGTGCAGTACGACTACGGCTTTGATGTGGCCAACAACATTTACACCGATTTCCGCGTCGACAGTGCGGCGGAGACGTCGGCCGACGGCACCATGTCCGTCACCGCCATACGCGGAATGTATTCCGAAATTCTGCGCCAGCAGGAGGAGTATGCCGATTTCGCCGGCACTATCTCCACCGTCGCCACGTTCGACGAGCTGCCCGACAATTACGAATACATCATGAGCCAGTACGACGTCGTGGCCGCGTACACCGACGAAAACGGCATAGTCACATCCGCCTCCGATCTGTCCGAAGAGCAGCTGAAGGCCATCTTCGGGGACAAGAGCACGCTCGTAATGGTCACGAGCGAGGATACCATTCCCGATCTGATGATGGGCCAGTTCGGCTATCTCACGCAAAAGGAATTCCTCAACTACGCCTTCGAGGCCGTCGACAGCGACATGTACGACGAGCAGGTAGGTCTCGTCGGAAGCGGCGAGGGGGATGACGGCGGCTTTGATTATTCCAAGTTCCTCGGCCCCGATTCCAAATCCTTCACATGGTATTCCAACGACGACGTGTACTTCAAGCTTTCGGATTATTTCGACCTCGACATGGTGGGTCAGATGCTCGGCAAGACCATTCCCGACATGTGGCTCGCAAAGACATATACCGAGGGCAACTTCATAGGCTTTGACAACGACGGTAGTCAGGAGGACGAGGAGGACGACGGCAAATTCGACAAGGTTCTGCCCATAAGCGGCGCCGATATAGACATCTCCTCCGAAAGCAGGGTAGACCTCAGCGTCAGACTCATACTTCAGAAAAAGGAAGACATATCTTACGGCTGTCTCAGCACCGGCTTCTATCATACGGCCGCGCTCACGCAGTACGCGCGCGAAAACAGCCTGCAGAGCCGCATCGTCGGCGAAATCCTCGCCTCCAAAAACGGCTATCTCAGCATGCTTCCCTACTACTTCAACTACGTAAATTTCTCCGACAGGAACGGCGACGGAAAAATAGATTCCGCCGACTACGCGCTCAATTCGGGCGCCGCCAGCGGGGCAATATACGATTCGGGCAGCATAATGGATATGCTCCTTGCCGGACTTTCGGGCAGCGGCACCGATCAGAGCACCATGCTCCGCGTGGACGCGGCGCTGCTCGGCGGGGCCGAAATACCCTCCTCCATATACATCTACCCCGTGGATTTCGACGGAAAAACGGCCATAACCGATTACCTGAACGAGTGGAACGCCATGTGCGAGCGGGGCGAAACTTATACGTGGACGGATGAAGACGGCGTCGTGCAGTCGCACAAGCTGACCATAGCCGACAAAATAACCTTTACCGACACCGTCGGGCTCATCATCGGAATGGTCAACACCATGATCCAGATGATAACGATAGCGCTCATAGCCTTCACGGCGCTCTCCCTCGTGGTTTCAACCGTCATGATAGGCATCATCACGTATGTTTCCGTCGTGGAGCGCATAAAGGAGATAGGCATCCTGCGCGCCGTCGGCGCAAGAAAGAAGGACATCAAGCGCCTGTTCAATGCCGAAACTTTCATAATAGGTCTCGGCGCCGGCATAATCGGCATAGCCATCACCTATCTGCTGTCGCTCGTCATAAATCTCATCGTGCTCTTCCTTGCGGGCATATGGGGCATTGCGGCGCTGCCTTGGTGGCAGGCGCTGATAATGATAGGACTCTCCATAGTGCTCACGCTCATTTCGGGGCTCATTCCCGCGTCCGCCGCGGCGAGAAAGGATCCCGTCGTGGCGCTCAGGACGGAGTGATCGCGCAAATATTTCAAAGCGGGCCTCGCAGGGCCCGCTTTTTTCGCCGCCGCGCATATATTTTTAAAAGTATTGCCCCGCGGCAATTGACATCGGGTTGCACAACTGCTAAAATAATGCATATAAAATCTTGCTTGCGCGGCAGAGTGATTTGCATGCCTTTCCGCCGCGCGGGGGAGCGGATATGAACAAAAAACTTATTAAGGTAGTCGCGGGCGTGTGTCTCGCCGGCGCGCTGTGCGCGGGCAGCATGCTCGCTTCGGGCTGCGGCTGGGAGACAAATATCGTTCAGGGCGAGTATCACTACACCAATTACGGCGTGGATTACGGCGTCAAGGTAAGCGTGGAGGTGCAGACCGATTCCAAGGGCGACCGCATACGCAAAGTCACCATAGCCGACAGCGGATACACCCAGCTCTCGCCCGCCAACCCGGATCACGGCTGGACGGACGAGAACAGGCAGAACTATCTCGACAACGAGCAGGCGCTTCTGAACAGCTACCGCGGGCTGTACGTTGCCGACGTCATGGCCATGGAAGTTGTTACGAACGCCGTCGGCGAGCCCACGGGCGTGGACAAATCCGTCGTCATCGCGGGCGCCACGCAGAGCTCCGGCAGGCTGCTTCTGGCCGTTCAGGACGCTCTGAAGCAGTTCGGTTACTCCGTCTGCCGCGGCGAATACAGCTATCTCAATCCCTACAATCCCGCGTCGGCGCGCTACGGCATAGCCGTGAAGGTGGTAATGAAGGGCGAAACGATAGCCAAAGTTCTCGTCGAAGACAGTCCCTATACGTCCGTCTCCCAGGGCTGGGACGGCGCGTCCGTATGGAACGGCGGACTCGAAGGTCTGCTCGCGTCCTACGCCGGCAGAACGCGCTCGGATATCCTCTCCGAGTCTGTCACCGTAGACGAAAACGGCGTTCCGCAGTCCGTTTCCGACAGTTCGCTGCTGATAACGGGCGCCACGCAGGGTTCGGGCAGATTGCTTCTGGCCGTGCAGAACGCCCTCGGCACGCAGACCGTTCAGGGCGAGACCTATGCGGGCGAATATCACTATACAAACTACGGCGTGGAATACGGCGTAAAGGTCAACGTTACCGTCAACGGCGGAGTAATAACCAACGTCGCCATAGCCGACAGCGACTACACCCAGCTCTCGCCTGCCAATCCGGACTACGGCTGGACGGACGAAAACAGGCAGAACTATCTGAACAACGAGGCCGCGCTGCTCGCCGCGTATAAGGACAAGTCCGTGGCGGAGGTGCTTGCCGTGGGCGTCTCCGTCAACGAAAAGGGCGAGCCCACCGGCGTGCCCGACGGTTCGCTGCTGATATCGGGCGCCACGCAGAGTTCGGGCAGGTTGCTTCTGGCCGTGCAGAACGCCATTCTCAAAATAGACGGCTACAGCGTGCGCGAGGGTGAATACAGCTACTCAAATTACGGCACGCAGTACGGCGTAAAGGTAAAGGTCGTTCTTAACGGAGACGTCATTGCCGGCGTCGCCATAGTGCCGAGCGAATACACCCAGCTTTCGCCCGCCAATCCGGACTACGGCTGGACGGACGAAAACAGACAGAACTATCTGGACAGCGAGACCGCTCTGCTCGCCGCATACGTCGGCAAGTCTGTTGGCGCAGTCATTACAATGAGCGTCTCCGTCAACGAAAAGGGAGAGCCCACCGGCGTGCCCGACAGCTCGCTGCTGATATCGGGCGCCACGCAGAGCTCCGGCAGAATACTTCTCGCCGTGCAGGATGCGCTGGCCGGCATCGAAGGCTATCAGATAGTCACGGGCGAATATCACTACACAAACTACGGCGTGGAATACGGCGTAAAGGTAAATGTGGCCGTATCCGACGGCATAGTGCGCGGTGTCGGCATAGCGCCGAGCGAATACACCCAGCTCTCGCACGCCAATCCGGACTACGGCTGGACGGATGAAATGCGCGCCGTGTATCTCAAGGGAGAAGCCGCGCTGCTCGCGGCATATGCAGGCAAGTCGGTGGAGGATATCCTCGCCATGACTGTCTCCGCCAATGAAACCGGCGAGCCCGCCAGCGTGCCCGACGGCTCGTTGCTGATATCGGGCGCCACGCAGAGCTCTGGCAGGCTGCTTCTGGCCGTGCAGAACGCCCTCGGCAATCTGGCATGACTTCAGGTTTGAATAAAATCGCACAAAATTTTCAGGCCCGCCGCCGGCGGGCTTGATTTATGCCCGAAAAATCTATATAATTGTTGTGATATGAAAAAAATGTTGGCCGCGGTCATGGCGTGCGCAGTCGCGCTCGCCTGTCCGTTCTCCCTTGCCGCATGCCATGTCGAGGAATATTCTTCGCTGGTGCGCTACTACAATAAATTCGATACCACCGCGCGCCTTGTCGTTACAGCCGATTTTGCCGACGAGGCAAATAAGCGCAGTCTCTCCGAGCTCGGCACGGCCGTGGAAAGCTTCCTTGGCGAACTCGAATCTAGTCTTTCGTCGTCCGTCGAAGGCTCGTGCATAGCCCGCTTCAATGCGGCCGAGGCCGGGGAGGAAGTGGAGATAGACGAGCTGACCTACACCGTCCTTTCGCAGGCCGTGGAAATGTATGAATTCAGCGGCGGCTGCTACAATCCCGCCGTGTACTACAGCGTGGATCTTTTCGGCTTTTCTCCCCGATTCAACGAGCTCACGTGGCAGGCGCCCTTAACTTCGCGCAGGCCCTACGACAGGCTGACGGAGAACGGCGGCGCCGTCACCGCCCTCGCCGCGCCGGACGAGGAGTACGTGAATATATTCAAAGAGCTCGCTTCGCACATGTCCGAACTTGAAGTGTACCAAAGGGAGGGCCGCTATTATGCCGCAAAGCCCGCGTTCACCGTCACCGGGCCGCAAGGCGACGAGTACTCTCTCGCCCTCGATCTCGGCGGCATAGGCAAGGGCTACGCCGCCGACGTCGTGACGTCCATGATGGCGGAATACGGCTTTGAGTACGGCTTTTTCGATTTCGGCTCGTCGTCCGTCTCCGCGCTGGCCTCTCATGAATCGCAGAGCGGCGAGTGGGAGCTCAATCTGACCGACCCCGATGACCCCTACGGAGGGGCATATGCGCGCGTGTATATCAGTTCGGCCGCGCTGTCCTCCAGCGGCGATTACGAAAAGTGCTATACGCTCGACGGGGTGACTTACTGCCACATAATAGATCCCTTCACCGGCCGCCCGATAGAGTACGGCATAGCCGCCTGCACGGTGGTCGGCGGGTCCGCGGCCCGCGCCGACGCGCTGACGACGGCGCTCTCCGTCATGGGCGCGGATAGCGCCGTGCAGTTCGTAAACGGGCACCTGCGCGATTACAAGGTCGTCATGGCAGTGCGCGGGGAGGACGGCCCCTGCCGCAGCGTGCTTACCAACGTGCCCGATCTTGAGTTCAATTCCAAATACGTCCTCGCCGGTTCGTCCGACGGCGCGGGCGGCATAGTTCTCGTTTAAGCAATGTCATTAAAAAAAGTAACGCAGGTAAAGGCCGACAGGGGCTTTAAAATATGGGATATCGCCGTCTACGCGTTTCTCGCGGCGCTCATTGCGGCGCTGTTTGCGGCGTTTGTGTTCGTGCGCGGCGGAACTCCTTTGGAAAGCGTGGTGATAACCGTCGGATTCGGCGAAGAACAGCGCACCGTGTGCGCATACGATTTTGTCTCCGGCCGTCTGGATATCTCCGACCCGGAGCGGGTGGAAGTGCTGTCGGACGACGATTCGGCTTTAAAGCTCGTCTTTCACGCCGGCGAGACGGAATATAACGAGATATTGATAGACAAGGCGGCCGTCAGCGTAAGGGTGACGAATGCCAATTGTCCGGCGCTCAACTGCGTGTACACCGCCGCAATAACTTCCGGTTCCTCGCCGCCCATAATCTGCGCCACGCACGCAATGATAATAAGTTCGGGCAGCGTCAGCGGCAGCGTGATATGGTGACGCGCGTCGCCGCGGCGCAAAAAATTTGTTTAAGAACACAGGCGCGGCCTCCCGCAGGGGAGGCCGCGCTCTTTATTTTAATCTGCTTTTTATCTTTCAAGAATGATGTGTCTGGGGCATACGGCCACGCAGGTCTTGCATCCGGTGCACTTGTCGTAGTCGAACACAGGCAGGTTGTCAACCATTGTTATTGCGCCGTGGGGACACTTTTTGGCGCACAGCGTGCAGCCTATGCAGCCCACTTTGCAGCCGTCCATAACTTCCTTGCCCTTGCAGTGCGACGAGCAGGCTGCGTAAACGGGCGCTTTGGCGGGTATGCGCTCTATTATGTGTCTGGGGCAGGCAAGTATGCAGGCTCCGCAGTTTATGCACTTGTCCGGGTCGACTTTCGCCACCCCGGCCACAATGGATATCGCGCCTTCGGGGCAGGCGTTTTTGCAGTCGCCGCAGCCCAGACATGCCGTGCCGCACACCGTGTTGCCGCCCAAAAGTCCCGCGCAGGCCGAGCATGCGGGGTTGCCTTTGTACTCAAACTTCTTTGCCGCGTTGTCGCCGCCGTTGCATTTTACTATGGCCACCTCGCGTTCCTCGTCCTTCAGTTCTATGCCCAAAAGCTTTGCAATCTCCGCCTTCTTTTCGGGGGAGGTAACGTGGCAGGCCGAAAGGTCGCCCGTGCCGTCCGCAAGCTTTGCGGCAAAGCCGGCGCAGCCGCTGCAGCCGCAGCCGCCGCAGTTGGCGCCCGCAAGGTTTTCAAGTATTTTCGTCACCTTTTCGTCCATGTCCACTTTGAACACTTTGCCCACAACGAGTATGGCGATGACGATTACCAGCGCAACGCCGAAGAGTATGCCGGCAACTATGCCCACGGTCTTCCATGTATCGGCCGTTATCTGGCCGAGCGAGGATAATAAATTGTACATATTCTTCTTGCTCCTCCTTATGCGATGTAGGTGAATACCATGAACGCCATGCAGATGAGCGACGCCGTCACCATCGAGATGGGGAAGCCGTTCAGATATTTGGCCGTCTTTACGTGGTTGAGCTTTTCGCGCAGTCCGCTCATTATTACCATTACGAGCGTAAAGCCTATGCCGGCGAACAGCGAGTACAAAACCGCCCAGCCGAAGTTTACGGCCGCGCCGCCCAGAAGTCCGGCCATGGCGGACTTGTCTATCACAAGTTCGCACACGCCCAGAACGGCGCAGTTGGTGGTTATCAGCGGCAGGTACACGCCCATCGCATTGTAAAGGGAGGGCGAAAGCTTGCGTATTATCATCTCCAGCATCTGCACGAGCGAAGCTATTATGAAGATGAAAACTATTATTTCAAGGAAAGCAAAGTTCAGCGGCACCATAACGTACTCGTATATGGGCCACGTCACCGCCGCGGCAAGAGCCATTACCACGGTAACGGCCACGCCCATGCCCAGCGCGGACGACGTCTTTTTGGATACGCCGAGGAAGGGGCAGATGCCCAGCGTCTGAACGGTGATAAAGTTGTTGGTCAGCACGGCTGCCAGCACCATTGCTATAAACGTTGCCATTATGCTTTTACCTCCCCGGCGGTCTGCGCCGCGGCTTCGCCCGCACCCAGCATATTTTCGCGCGCAAGCTTATTGGCCTTTACGCGGCCGGCGCGCTGAAACGCGTCTATTATTGCCGTAAAGGCGCATATCGAAAGTCCGAACACTATGAACGCGCCCGCCGGCGTGGAAAACATGCCTATGCTGAAGTTCATTATCTTCAGCCCGAACAGACTGCCGCTGCCCAAAAATTCGCATATTATGCCCATCACCGTCAGCGCCATCGTAAAGCCTACGCCGTTGGCAAGGCCGTCGACCGCGCTCTCCGCAACGGTGTGCTTGTTGGCAAACGCTTCCGCCCTGCCGAGTATTATGCAGTTAACCACTATCAGCGCCAGCAGGTTGCCCAGCGCTTCGTACACGTCGGGCAAAAACTTGTCCAAAACCATTCTTATCAGCGTTACAAGCGTGGCTATCACCACGATGTAGCAGGGGATGCGCACTTCGTTGGGTATCAGCTTTCTGAGCGCGGAGATGATGACGTTGCTCAGCGTCAGAATGACTATTACTGCCAGCCCCATCTCCAGCGCCGGCAGCGCGGAGGAGATGAGTCCCAGCGTGGGGCAGGTGCCCAGCACCAGCATGAACGTGGGATTGTTGAAGATTATTCCGTCTAAAGTTATCTTCTTGTACTTGTTCATCACGCATTACCTCCGTCGGCAACGGCCGTATCGTAGTTGGCGGTGGCAAACAGCGCCGCGCACAGGCAAAGGTAGTTGGAGCGGGTCGCGCCCGTGGTTATGCCGTTTGCAACGTAGTTGTCGTTGTCTTTTATTTCGCCGTTTTCGCCGATGACGCCCGCAAAGAACGATGCGTCCTTGCCCACGAACGAACCGTATATCATATCGGTGTATTTCTGTCCGGTCGAGCCGTCCACCACTATTTCAAACGAAGCTATCTTTTTGTCGGCGCCCACAACTATCTCTATCGTGAAGGGAGTGGCGGGGGGGTTGGCCAGCGTGACGATGTTGTATGTCACGGCGCCGTTCTCGACGGAATAGGTGGTGGTGCGGTCTATCATCGCGCCCGCTATCCAGTCCTCGTAGGGATTGGCCAGTCCGCAGTACACGCTCTCGGTGTAGGCCTTTGCGCCGTTCATGGCGTTTGTCACGGCGCCGAGCGAGAAGGTCGCGCCCGTCTTTATGCCCGAACCGCTGTACGAAACGAATCCGTCGTCGTCCTGCTTGTCTATCACTGCCTGAACGGCGTCGCCGCTCACCTTGCTCATGAACGACTGCTTTTCGTTTCCGGTTATCACCACTTTGCTTATGCCGGTGAACGAGCCGGGGGCTGCGGGGGTGCCGCTCAAGGCGTCCACAAGTATCCAGCACGTAACGGTGCCGCTCTTGTAGCCGCCCTTGCCCACTATGTTTAAAAGGTACTGTCCTTCGTGCGTGCCCGTCATGGTGAACGCCTGCTCCACGGTGTAGTTGTCGGTGTCGGCGTATTTTTCCTTTACGTCGTTCTCTTCGTACGTCACTGTCTCGCCGGGGAACACTTTTGCAACGGCCCTCGCCGTGCGCTCCTCGTCGGGCACTTCCAGCAGGGCGTTGCAGAACGTGAGGACGATGCCGCATATAAGAACTATCGCAAGCAAAACGGCTATGCACTTGAATGCCGTGCTCTTAAAAAACTCTCTTGCAGTCATTTATTTGTCCTCCTTTGCCTTTTTCTCGCGTCTGTAGCCGAAGGGCTTTCTTACGATATAGGTGTCTATCAGGGGAACTACAAGGTTCATTATCATTATCGCAAAGGATACCACTTCTATCTTGGTGTAGAACCTTAAAAGCGAAGTCAGCACCGCAAGCAGCACGTAGTAGGTTATCTGTCCGTACAGTCCCTTGGGCGAAGTCACGTAGTCCGTGGCCATGAATATGGCTCCGAACATCAGCCCGCCGGAGAGCGCGTAATCGACGAACAGCGATATTTCAAACGCCGCGCCCTCCGCCGTCGCTGCCATGCACACCGAAAGGAATGAAGAGAGCGCGATGTAGAGGAGGGGCTGCCACCACTTTATCACCTTTCTCGCGACCAGATAGACGTAGCCGATAAGCAGCGCAAGCTTGCACGTCTCGCCTATGCAGCCGGCCACGCCCGTGCCGAGGAAGAGGTCAAGCCAATCGAGGCGCGCGGACGAGGAGCCGCCGAGCAGCCAGCCCGAAAGGTGCGTGGCGCCCGAATACAGCTGGCTGTCCAGGCTTATGGGTTCAAAGTTTGCCGCAACGTAGGTGGTAAGGGTAAAGCTTAGGAACATCATTATCCTGCCCGCGGCGGCGGGGTTTACAAGGTTGCGTCCCGTTCCGCCGAACAGCATCTTTACGATTATGACGGCAAACGCCGCGCCTATCAGAATTTCGTACCAATTTGCGGTGGAGGGAACTATCAGCGCGAGTATCAGGCCCGTCACTATCGAAGTGTAGTCAAACTGTTTCCACCAGTTAAGGCACACCTTGCCGGCGTTTGCGCACTTTGCCTTGAAGCCGCCGTTATATATGAAGTAATACACGAATTCCGAGGCGACCGCCGCCAGCACCGAAGTTATTATCAGCACCAGCGCCTGCCAGCCGAAGAACACCATTCCCGCTATCGCGGCGGGCGCCAACGCTATTATAACGTCGAGCATTATGCCCTTTGTCGTCCTGCGCGATTTTATGTGGGGAGGCGTGGATATCACAACGGTATTGTCCATTATTTGTTGCCTCCTTGCGTATTTTTGGCGCTTATGGCCGCCTTTGTCTTTCTTATGGCCTGAATGAGCGGCCGTTTTGCGGGACACACGTACTCGCACGCGCCGCACTCTATGCAGCACATGGTGTTGCCCAGTTTTGCGGCCGCGTCAAAATCGCCCGCCGCGGAGTAGAACGCCGTCTGCATGGGCATCAGATGCATGGGGCACACGTCGGCGCACTTGCCGCAGTTCAGGCAGGGCGTGGGCGCCATGCAGTCGGCCTCTTCGGCGGTCATCAGTATTATGCCGTCCGAAGTCTTGACAATATAGTTGTCGTAGTCGGCCAGCGCAACGCCCGTCATGGGGCCGCCGCGCACCGCCTTCACCGGCGAGGACAGCTCGCCGCCGCAATATTCTATTATGTCTTTTACGCTCGCGCCCACTTTCACCCAAAGGTTTTTGGGCTGCTTTACGGCCTTGCCCGAAACGGTTATCTCCCTTTCGTACAGCGGCTTGCCCAGCTCCACGGCCTGACATACGGCATAGGCCGTGGCCACGTTGTGCACTATCGCGCCTGCGTCGGCGGGCAGCTTGCCGGGGCGCACCTTTCTGCCGGTGCACGAATATATCAGGTGCTTTTCGCTGCCCATGGGGTAGCGCCTTGCAAGCGACACGACCTTCACGTCGTCGTAGGGCTCGAACGCGGCTATGCAGTCGGGCTTGTTGCGCTCGATGCCTATCGCTATCTCAACTCCGCCCAAAGCTTTGGCTATATAGCGCGCTCCGCGCACGATCTCGTCGGTATGCTCTGCCATCAGCCTGTGGTCGCACGTAAGGTAGGGTTCGCATTCCGCGCCGTTGAGTATCAGCGTGTCCACTTTGCACTTGGGCGCGTCCTTTATCGCCGCGGGGAATCCCGCGCCGCCCATGCCCACTATTCCGGCGTCGTATATGCGCGCGAGTATCTCCTCCGCGGAAGGGTCGGTAAGCGGTTCAAGATACTGCTTGTCTCCGCTGCCGTCCGAGGAAATTGCGATAAACGTCTCCTCGCCGCCGTTGGGCGAAGGCAGGGGGGCTATGCTCTTCACCACGCCCGCAACGCTCGCGAACACGTTGGAAGAGACGGGTCCGTCGGCCCGCGCGATCGTTTGACCTTCCTTTACCTTTTGTCCGACCTCCACGCAGGGCAGGGCGGGCCGTCCCGCCGATTGTCTGGTGGAGATGTACACTTCGGAAGGCTCGGGAAGCACCTCGGTCGGCTTGTCGCAGGTGGGGCTCTTTTCGTCCCTTACGTGCACTCCGCCGAAGAAGATTTTTCCTTTAACAGCTTTCAAAATCAACCTCCGGTTATTGTCGGCCGTACATTCCGGCCGAACGGATTTATTTTATGCGCCGCACGGTGCGTGCGGCCGCGCAAAATCAGTTTGTCTGGTCTTCGCCGCGCCCGCTCTCTCCGCTTTGCGGCATGCCGCCCGTCGCGCGCGCGAATGCGGAGAGGGGCACCTTTTTGAATATCAGCATTTCAGCCGCGCCCACCAGCGCGCCCGAAAGCACGCCCAGCAGCGCAAGATAGGGCAAATACGAAAGGGCGAGGGGAGTGGCGGATATCGCCGCAAACACAAGGTTCTGCACTATGTTGTGCAGCACGGCCGCCGCAACCGACACCGCCATCACCGAAACTTTTGGGTACACAAGGTACATCAGCAGCGCCGAAAGCGCCATGGCCGCCGCCCCGCCCGTCAGCGAATACATCAGCGAGGAAGCGTTGCCCGCGAACATCGCGCCGAGCAGCGTGCGCGCCGTCAGCACGGCAAACGCGTCCGCCGGACCGAAGAGTATGAGCGCCGCCAGCGAAAATATGTTTGCCAGCCCCATCTTGGCCCCCGGAAAGAAGAGCGGAGGGAATAAATTTTCTATCAGAAAGGTTATCAGCCCCAGCGACGCCAGCAGCGCGTCGGCGGCTATGCGCTGCGCCGGTTTTCGCGGTTTCATCATATATTCACAATTATATATTAAAACTTCAAAATAGTAAACAGAAAATATCAAATTTTCTTCTAATATTTTACAAATCCTCCCGCCCTGCAAGGGTTGACAAAATTTGCGGGCTAATATATAATAGCGTACTGAAAAACGCAAAAGGAGAGTATGGTTGCATCATGGATTACGAATACGTAAGAAAAAACTATTTTAAAGAGGCCGACGCTGCCGAACGCAAGAGAATGTTCGACTATGCCGAAGGCTACAAAAGCTTTCTTTTCACGTCCAAGACTGAGCGCGGCGCCTGCGCCACGGCCGTAAAGCTGTGCGAGGAGCGCGGCTACAGGCCCTATATGTTCGGCGACAAGGTGAAGGCGGGCGACAAGCTCTATTTCGTCAACCGCGAAAAGAACATATTCATCATCAGGATAGGCACGAACGACATTGCAAAGCACGGCATAAAGATAATGGCCGCGCACGTCGACAGTCCCCGTCTCGATCTCAAGCCCAATCCCCTCTATGAAGACGGCGGGCTCGCCTTCCTCAAAACGCACTATTACGGCGGGATAAAGAAGTATCAGTGGCCGACTATCGCGCTCGCTCTCGAGGGAGTGGCGGTGCTCCGCGGCGGCAAAAAGATAGAAGTCAACGTCGGCGACGACGAAAACGACCCCGTGTTCTACATCACCGATCTGCTTCCCCATCTTTCGCAGGAGCAGAACGAGCTCAAGCTCGGCAAAGCCATCTCCGGCGAAAGTCTCAACGCCATCGTCGGCGCCATGCCCGACGGCGACGAGGAGAAGGAGGGAGTAAAGGCGGCAGTTTTAAAGTTGCTGCACGACAAGTACGGCATAACCGAAATCGACTTCCAGTCCTCGGAGCTGTGCTTCGTGCCCGCCGGCCGTCCCCGCGACGTCGGGTTCGACCGCGCTCTGATCTCCGCCTACGGCCACGACGACAAGGTATGCGCCTATCCCGAGATGACGGCGCTGTTCGAAGGCGACGGCAAGGATACGGTGATGGCCATCTTCGCCGACAAGGAAGAGACGGGTTCGCAGGGCGTAACGGGCATGCAGTCCCGCGTGATAGTCGACATCATCGACAGTCTCAGCCGCTCGCTCGGCGCCGATCCCATTCTCGTAAGATATAATTCCAAGTGCATTTCTGCCGACGTGTGCGCGGCGTTCGACCCCGAATATGCTTCGGTGTACGAAAAGAGAAATTCCTCTTACATAAACTGCGGCGCGTCCGTGACAAAGTACCACGGCTCGCGCGGCAAGGCCTCCACCAACGACGCTTCGGCCGAAATGGTCGGCTATGTGCGCGACGCGCTCGAGGACGCCGGCGTGGTGTACCAGACGGGCGAACTCGGCAGGATAGACATCGGCGGCGGCGGAACGGTGGCCATGTACATCGCCGATCTCGGCATCGACACACTCGATATGGGCGTCCCCGTGCTCTCCATGCACGCTCCCTACGAAATAATTTCCAAGGCCGACCTGTACTCCATGCACAAAGCCATGCTCGCCTTTGTGAATAAACACTGATGCGTTTTAAGCGCAAAAAAATCCGCGGCGCGGGGCATATTGCCCCGCGCCGCGTTATGTTTGCAGAATTTTTCGAATATAAAGTTATTGCGGCCGTAAGGGCATGGCCGTCATATCACCGTGCCCTCAAGTTCTATCGTGCTGCCGGAGATCGCGTCGTAAAAAGTCAGCGTAACGGTTTCGCCTGTGCCGTCCGTGCTTTCGCCGCTCTTCAGCGCCGCTTCCGTCCTGCATTTTAAAAGGCTGCCGTCGGTGTAGTCTATGTACACCGTAACGGTGGCGGTCGCGGCGTGCCGCGCAATCAGAACGGCGTCGCTGCGCACGCTCTCCACGTATTTTCTCTCCGTTTCCCGCCGCGTGCGCGAGGGATCGAAGAACACGCTGATCACAATGTCGTTGCCGAGGTCATCCGTTCCGGTGCCTATCTCCATATAGGCAAATTTCGTGGTCTCGAGTTCGCCTGCCTGCTCGATCGCGTCCTCCAGATCGTCGGTATTTTCGATGTCGCCGATATCGAAGTCGTCGTTCCTTTTAAGCATGCGGGTGTAGCGGCGGTCATAATATTTAAGGGTGCCGCCGGCGCTCTCGTAGGGTGAGCCCATTGCGGCCGGCAGGTCGCTCACGCGCATTCCTATGGTTATGCCGTCCGTCTTGTCCGCCCTCAGCATATTCGTCAGATCGAGCGCAAAATATATTATCTGTGCCGCGCAGATCGCAACGCTGAGTATTATGCATATCATCCTCGGCAGCGTGCTTTTAAGAAACAGTATCCTTCCGGCGTCGCCCGAAGTGAACACCGCGTTGCGATTATAAGCTTTTGCCTTTGCCCTGTACAATAAGTAGTTCGTCCATTGTTCTTCATATCTGTACACGGCGTCTGCCACTTCGCCGTTTGTAACTATCGGTTTTGCGTTTATGCCCGGCTTTTCGCTACCGTACATGGCCGCGTTGTGCAGCCTGCGCATATCTCTCTTTCTGCCGTCTATCCTGCCGAGTATCATGCCGAGTATCATGTCGAATGCAAACATCGCAATAAAGGCAAACGGGACGCCGATATTTTTTGTGGCAAAATACAGCGCGACGCATATCGCCGCAAGTCCCGCCGGCAACAGGATCATCATCGTCAGCAGCGCCTTGCGGTAAGTTTTAAAGGGCGTGTCCGGTGCGGCTCTGCGCTGTTTAAGGTTTTTTAAAAGATCCTTGTGTCCGTGCGGCACCAAGGGAAGTATCTGTATATCAGGTATATTATGCCCGTCATTATGACAGTGAGTATCACCGGCCCGACAGCAAACGATATCACGTCCCGCGTCGTCACATACGTAACGCTCCCTATCAGGGCCATCACGAGCGTATAGCCGATTAGCAGTATCGTCAATGGCAGCGCCGCCATGTTTGAAAACGGAAACGACGTGCCGAGACCGGCAATGAGCGGCGAAGGCTTTGGCCGCTCCATGGGCTCCGGCGGCGCTGCGGCGGTATGGGCAGATGTTTCGTGCGCTGCGGCCGCCGTTCCGAATTGCTCAAACGGGTCGTCGTCCGCGGTCAGTCTGTGTCCGCACCTGCTGCAAAATTTTTCGCCCGGGCCGCACCTGTTCCCGCATTCGGGGCATGTAGTCCGCCCGTCGTCGGCGGGCGTGCCGCATTCGGGGCAGAATGCGCCCTCAAATTGCTTTCCGCATTTTTTGCATTGCATTTCTCTCTCCTTTTTGCAACGCGCGCTCAAAGTGAATTTGCAGGAAAAAAGCGCGCCCTCGATCGAAGACGCGCCCTGCAAGTGTATCTCCGGTCGATGTCACTCAAACCATGAAAAAATCCATAGGCAAAAGAGATACGAAATGCCTTTATTCGTACCTACGGATTTTATTCAGTTTGAGTGACGTTTACAGTATATCACAGCTCGTCCGGAAAATCAACGCTAAAATTGATTTTTATGGCTTCGGGCTAAAAAAAGAGCGGCAGCCGCCGCTCTTTTTGCAATTTAATCCGCGCCGCTTTGCTGTCGGCGGGGGAGGTGATTTGTTCAGCAGTTTTTAAACTGATAGTCGTACAGCCCCTTATATATGCCGTTCAGCGCCATCAGCTGCTCGTGCGTGCCCCGCTCGGCAATGCCGCCCGGGGTCAGCACGATTATCTCGTCCGCGTTCTTTATGGTGGACAGCCTGTGCGCCACGACTATGGTCGTGCGCCCTTCCGAAAGCTCGTTCAGCGAATTCTGTATGGCCACCTCGGTCGCGTTGTCCAGCGCGCTCGTCGCCTCGTCCAAAATGAGTATGGGCGGGTTTTTCAAAAACGCGCGGGCAATGGCTATCCTCTGTTTCTGCCCGCCGGAGAGCCTGACGCCCCGCTCGCCCACGGGCGTGTCGTAGCCTTGCGGCAGCGACGAGATATATTCGTGAATGTCCGCCCGCTTCGCGGCCTCGGCTATCTGTTCGTCGCTCGCTTCAAAGTTGCCGTATGCGATGTTTTCGCGTATGCTCCCGTTGAACAGAAATACGTCCTGCTGCACTATGCCTATATTTTCGCGCAGCGATTTTTTGGTCATTGTCCTCACGTCCGCGCCGTCTATGGTTATGCGTCCGCCGTCCGTTTCGTAAAATCTGGGGATCAGGTGGCACAGTGTCGTCTTTCCCGCGCCCGAAGGCCCCACCAGCGCCACGGTCTTTCCGGCCGGTATGGCGCAATCAAAGCCCGATATCACTCTGGTCGCGCTGTCGTCGTTTTTATACGAAAAGCTCACGTTTTCAAACGCTATGTCTCCCTTGAGCCGGCCGCAGTCCTTCGCGTCGGGCTCTTCGGGCTCCGTCGGCCTGTCCATTATGCTGCAGAACCTGCTGAACCCCGTCAGCCCCTGCTGTATCTGCTCGTATATGGTGGTAAGCGTGGATATGGGATTGGAAAAGGTGGTAACGTACATTATGAATGCCGAAAACACGCCCGCTTCTATCCGTCCGTTGAAAAAGAATATGCCGCCGGCAATTATCACGGCAAAGTTCATAAAGTCCAGCAAAAATTTCATGGAAGCGTAGTACTGCCCCATCACTTTGTACTGTTTGCTCTTGCACTTTGCAAAGGCTTCGTTGCCCTTCTCGAATTTTTGTTTTTCGTGCGCTTCGGCCGTATATGCGCGCGCCACGCGTATGCCCGAAACCGCGCTCTCCACGTCGCTGTTTATCTCGCCCTGAACCACGCGCATCTCGGCGTAAACGTCCACGAACCGCTTGCGCATGAATATCGTGTACAGCAGTATGAGCGGCACCAGCGCCAGCAGTATCAGCGCCAGCCACACGTCGTACGTGAACATGATGGCTATCGCGCCTATAAGCGTCACGGCGGAAAGCAACACGTCCTCTGGGCCGTGATGGGCCAGCTCCGAAATTTCAAACAGATCGTTGGTCAGTCTGCTCATCAGAACGCCCGTCTTGTTTTCGTCGAAGAAGGAGAGGGGCATCTTTTCCAGATGGTCGAACAGCTCGCTGCGCAGCGTCTTCTGTATGCGCACGCCCACCATGTGACCCCAGTACTGCAAAAAGTAATTCAGCCCTGCCTTTACTATGTAAAACACAAGCAGGGCGCACGCGCTTGCAAGCAGCCAGTTCATCATGCCGTTAGGCACGTAGTTGTCTATTATCTCGCCCGTGATGTAGGGATATATAAGATTGAACGCCGAAATCGCGGCCGCAAAAATTATGTCGGTCACAAACAGCTTAAGGTGTGGACGGTAGTAGGGTATGAACCTGCGTATCAGTCCCTTCTGCAATTTTTCTCCGCTTTCTCTCATATGCGGCATTATAACATTTAGGTCGACAAAAATCAACTTAAATGCGCCGCGCCCCGAAAAGGCATTTCTTAACCTTTTCGGGGCGCGGCGTCATTCATTCTTCGCGCAGCATGTCCGCGGGACGAAGGACTGCCGCCTTGATCGTAGGCAGCGCGCAGCCGATGAGATAAACGCGATTGTCAGCGCCAACAGCGCGCAGGGCGCATGCCAGCCAGGCGCAAACGCAGTCATTCCCGCGTCCGCGCGGTCGCCCAGCACGTAACGGTTTGCCAGACCGCACAGCGGAAACAGCGCTGCCGCGGCCGCCGCGTAAGCCGCCAGCCCGGTTATTCCCGCTTCGCAGGCGAATATGGCCGCCGGCAGACCGCTGCCGGCGCCGCACGATTTCAATATGCCGATCGTCTTGATCCGGTCGGCCGCGCTCTGCCACATCAGATTGAGCATGAGCGCCATCGAAAACGCCGCAAAAATTCCGCCCGCCGCGGCCGCGACGTCGGCTATCGTCCTTACGGCGTCGGCGCTTATCAGGCTTTCAAGTCCGTCCGGCCGCGCCGAAATCGTAAGTCCCGTCAGCGCAAAGGCCGCCGCCGACAGCAATATGGTTATCGCCGTTCTCGCCGGGCGGCGCAAAAGGTTTCCGCATCCCAGTCGGAGCGCGGTTTTCAGCGGCAATTTCGGGCTGCTCAGCTCTTCCGCGCGCGCAGATCCGTCGCGGCACGGTTCGTCGCGGTACGAGCCGTCGCTGTCGCTCTTTATCTTTCCGTCGGCCAGTTCTATTATGCGGTCGCCGAACTCTTCCGCAAATTTTCTGTCGTGCGAGACCGCAACCACGAGCCTGTCGCGCGAAAGGCCCTTCAGCAGTATAAGGATATCCTTACCCGTTGTCTCGTCCAGCGCACCGGTGGGTTCGTCCGCAAAAATTATCTCCGGGTTTTTTGCTATCGCCCGCGCTATGGCTACGCGCTGGCTCTGTCCGCCCGAAAGCGTATTTATCTTTCTTTTTGAATATCCTCCGAGTCCGACCGAGGAGAGGGATTTGTCCGTCTGCTTTAAAACCTGTTTTCTGCCCTGCAGTTCAAGCGCGAGCGCCACGTTTTCGCCGACGGTCAGTTCG
>CASDRK010000001.1 GCA_949283125.1 uncultured Clostridia bacterium | reverse complement strand
GCTGAGTTCCCTCATTCGGATATCTGCGGATCGCAGGATATTTGCTCCTCCCCGCAGCTTTTCGCAGCTTATCGCGTCCTTCTTCGGCGCCATGTACCTAGGCATCCTCCGTATGCTCTTTGTAGCTTGATCTTTCCCTTCAATAGCACTTTCGCTATTTCAAAGTTCTGAGTTATCTCTTACAAAAATTCTACAACTTTAACTCGACTAATTTATTGCAGCTTAAAGACTTTACAAAATTGTACGTCCTCAATTCGCATTAACCTAAATTAATCTTTATGAATTGCCTTTCTGTACTTTATTTCTCTTCTCTATGCAGTTGTCAATCTACATCTTCCGACAAAAGTCGGCGTTCGGGCGTTAAAACCCGCCGTCTTTCGGTGACAGCTTTTATATGATATCAAAAGGGTTTGAATAAGTCAAGCAAATTTTAAAAAATTTTTCAGCTTTTTTCGCATTTTTTTGCGGCGTAAAAAGCCGCTCTTACATGTTGTGTAAAGCGCCCGCCGGCGACACAAAATAGCAGACGGAAGCCTGCGGCGACGCGCGACGACCCCGCAAGGCGGCAGAGGGACGATCCGCCTATTATTTATATGGTATATATAAAACGCGCAGCGGCGCCGACCGAGACGGCCGGCGCCGCTGCGTGCGGAACGCAGGCGCTAAAACAGTTTGCAGGCAAGCTCCTTTAAATATTCCACCGAACGCGCAAGCTCGCTTTCGTCGCCGTAATCGCCGCCGTAAACTTCGATTATCGCCGCGCCTTCAAACCCTTCGCCGCGCAGGCGCCTGAACACTTCGCCGAAATCGCAAATGCCTGCGCCGGGCAGACACAGCCTGCCTTCGGCATTCACGTCCGATAGGTGCGCATAGGCCACAGACCCCGACATATCCTTTAAATAAGCCTGCCACGGATAGTGCGAGCGGCGGGCCTGCTTTATATCGAACACGCCGCAAAGACCGGGGATGCGCCTTTTGAGCTCCGCGAACACGCCGGGGCGATTGTAGAGCGCCCAGCAGACGTTTTCCAGACACAGCCGCACGCCGTAACCCGCCGCAAAGTCCGCGGCTTCGGCAAGGCGGGAGGCAACAACGTCGAAATTTTCGCCGCCGCCCGCAGACATGCGGTGAAAGCCGTGGAAGGTATAGTTTTTACAGCCCAGAAGCTGCGCGCTGCGGCAGAGCTGATCGAGCCAGTACATGCCGTCGCCGCGCACCCTGCGCGTGGAATTGAAGAAGTTGCCCTCGAAATTGACGGAGTTGGCGTGCACGGAATTGATTTGCACGCCCGGCCCGGCCGCGGCAACGGCCTTGGAAAATTCGGGGCGGTATTCATAGAACGTGGAAAAGAACACCTCGGCGCAGTCGGCGCCAAGGCCGCCTATCTTTTGCAACGCGTCCTCGGTGGCGCGGCGCGGAAAGAGAGATGCGGTCGATATGCCTATCTGTATCATAGGCACATTATAACACAGACGGCGGCAAAATGCAATACCATAATCCGCGGCGGACCGACGCGGGCATTTTTATCCGGCCGTCGAGCTCTGCGCGGTCTTTCCCTTTCCACGCCGAAGCGTGCGGCGGATCCGGACGGCCAAACGCCGCTTACCCGGCGACGGCTTGCGCGCGGCGGACAGGCACTACCGCGCACCGCCTGCAAGCGGCGGCAACGTCATTGCCCCGCAGATATGTGCCGCACAAGGCAGTATGTTATGGGCTCGTCGGCAATATTGCTAACGGGGGCGAGGGGAAAAAACGAGCCGCCGCCCCCGCTCTCCTCTTCGGCCGCGCAGTCGGGAGACTGCTGCGGCCCGGCGAGCGCCTGCGCGATGGAGCAGACGCTTTCGAGCATCCCAGCGCCTTCGGGGCCGATCGCCTCTTCGAGCAGCGGGCGTACGTCGTCCCGCCGTCCCGCGCCCGACAACAACAGCAACAACAGCACTGCAAGTTGCATAAAATCACCTTTTTACATAGACTGTATTATCATTATATGCGAGGTGACGGATATGGGCGATTTTAAAAACTTCAAACACGACGACGGCAAGGCGCAGAGCGGCGGACAAAAGCCGGGCGGCGGGCCGAGGGATGCCGAGCAGACGCTGAACCTTGCCGCGACGCTGGCGAAGGCCTTTGCGGGAAAGAGCGAGGGACAGATACTTTCGGCCATAATCGAACAGGCCGAGCAGGGCAAGCGCGACGGAACGCTGACAAACGCGGACATAGACAACTTTTATCGCACCGTGGCGCCGATGCTGGACGGCTTCAGACGAAAAAAGCTACAGCAGGTAGTGACCAGACTGAAAAATCTGTGACCGTCCGGTCCGCGCGGCGCAGGGCGCCGCATATTCAGCGCCCTGCGCCGCGGCTCTTACGCGGGCACTGCGAGCCTGCCCATGCTCATAAGAAAATATTCCGCCTCGCCGCGCGTGTTGAAGGGCGAAAGCGACGCGCGGACGAGACCTTCGGATCCCAGCGCGGCATGCATCAGCGGCGCGCAGTGCAGACCCGCGCGCACGCATACGCCGTATTCCGAGGACAGCCTTTCGGCCACCTCCTCCGAAGGCACGCCCTGCACGGCGAATGAAACTATCCCGAAGGGATTAGTGCGGGAATATACCCTGACGGACGCAATTTCGGAGAGTCCGTTTATCAGCAGATCGGTGAGATAGACCAGCTTGTCGCGGTTTTCGTATAGTCTGGGTCTGAGCCAGAGAGCGCCTTCGCCCATGGAGATTATGGCGGGATAATTCAAGGTTCCGGCCTCAAGCGCGTCGGGATAAAAGTCGGGCATATCCAGACTGAAGCTTGCGCTGCCCGTGCCGCCGAACATTACGGGCGACGGAGAAAAGCGCGAGGACATTATGAGCGCGCCGCCGCCCTGCACCCCCATCATGCCCTTGTGCCCGGCCACGGCGAGCGCGTCGATGCCGAGAGACGACATGTCGATATCGATATGTCCGCAGGCCTGCGCGCCGTCGCATATCAACAGCGGCCTGTCGCCAACAGCCCGGCGAACGGCACATATGTCGGGGGCAATGCCCGTAACGTTGGAGGCAAGCGTGATGACTATTGCCGAGGCGTCGGCGCCCGCGAGCGAAGCGAGCGCCCTCAAGTCTATATTGCCCGACCTGTCGAGCGGGGCATACAGCACGCGTGCGCCGAGCGACTTTAAATGCTCCAGCGGGCGCAACACGGAGTTGTGCTCCGCAACGGTGGCGACTATTTTATCGCCCGCACCAAGCGCGCCGAGAATGGCGACGTTTAAAGCTTCGGTGCAGTTTTTTGTAAAAATCACCCTGTCCGACGAGGGCGCGCGGAAAAAATCGCGCAAAATCACGCGCACATTCTGCACGCGCTCCGCGCAGGCGAGAGCGAGGGCGTGTCCGCTCCTGCCGGGATTTGCACACGCCCTCAAAGCGGCCTGCGTGGCCGCAAATACGCTTTCGGGCTTGGCGCCGCCCGTCGCCGCGTTGTCGAAATAAATCATTAAGGCCTTGTCCTCCACTTGTGCCGGACTACGCGTTTGCCGGCAGTTTTACATATTTATACTTACAGAGGTGCGACATTATGACTTATTGCATAGCTGTTTTTAAATCGCGTTCGCAGGCGGCGGACTGCAAGAGCGCGCTGGTCAGGGCGGGGATCGCGGCGCGGCTGACGACCACACCCGAAAGACTGAAGCTGGGCTGCGGACTGAGCGTGCAGTTTCCGGTTGCGGCATATCCGGCGGCAAAGCGGGTGATATCGCGCGCGGGATACAGCGCGTTTTACGGATATATGAATGTATGAGCGCGGGTGGGTCAGGCATCCACGGGCAAACCGCGCGGGCCGCCAAAAAGTTCTGCAGCTTGAGCGCAAGGCAACGGCGGACTTTGCCCGCCGACGGACGGGTCGCATAGCCGGGCCGCGGCGGGCGCAAAACAGTTGCGCCCGCCGCGGCTTCGTGATAAAATATTTACATGCACGAAAGAGAGATACTTGCCGAACTTGAAAAACTTTACCCGCAGGCCGCGCCCGCGCTGCACTTCAAAACCCCTTACGAGCTGCTGATAGCCGTGATCCTTTCGGCGCAGTGCACGGACGAGCGGGTGAACAAGGTGACGGCGGAGCTGTTCAAGGAATACGACACTCCGCAAAAAATGCTTGAGCTTTCGCAGCAGGAGCTGGAAAAGCGCATATTCAGCTGCGGGTTTTACCGCAACAAGGCTGCGCACATACTTTCGGCCAGCCGCGACATAATCGAAAAGTTCGGCGGACAGGTGCCCGCCGACCACGCGGCGCTAAAGAGCCTTGCCGGCGTGGGACAGAAGACGGCCAACGTGGTGTATGCCGTTGCGTTCGGCGGCGACGCGATAGCCGTGGACACGCACGTGTTCCGCGTTTCAAACAGGTTGGGGCTGGCGCACGCGCCCACGCCCGAAAAGACGGAGCTTCAGCTGAACGCCGCCATTCCCAAGGACATGTGGTCGCGGGCGCACCACTGGCTGATATTTCACGGCAGGCAGGTTTGCCATTCGCAGCGGCCGGACTGTGCAAACTGCACGCTTAAAACATGGTGCGAATATTACGATAAAACCATTAAAGGCTGACCTGACGGTCGGCCTTTAACGCGGTTTATGTGGTAAGGAATTCCTGTATAATAAGAAAAGCAGCCGCGTATGCTGCGAATTTTGGCGGTTTTGCGCATTTTTTCGGCAATTCTGTGCACGATCGCAAAAATGCGGCATATGCAGCGCGGATAATTCCGCATTGTTTGCCAGAACGCTTTTTTGACGACGGACGAACGTTATCATGCCGCCTTGCGGGCGGGAGAGCGGAGCGCGATGGTCGGGCACGATTTTACAGTATTTGCAAAGCAGCCTTTATGCCGCCGGCCTTAAAAATGCAATTTGCAAAACCACCGCCGCAAGGGCGACTGCGAACACGGCCTATTATGGCTCCTCTTCGCTGCGCCGCGATATGTTCCGCCCCGTCGCGCCTGCCGTACGGAGCGCAATTTGGTGCGCGGCAGGGCATGGAACGTATTTTGCGTTGCGCGCGTTCGCGTCGCGGGACAAAAGCGAGATATCGCGCAAAATAAAAAGCGTTTGCCGAAGCAAACGCTTTTTTGATTTTTGTTTTAAATTAGCCGATAAGCTTGGAGACGACGCCGGAACCAACCGTTCTGCCGCCTTCGCGGATAGCGAACTTAAGCTTTTCTTCAACCGCAACGGGCTTGATGAGCTCGACGGTGATGGTTACGTGGTCGCCGGGCATAACCATTTCGGTGCCTGCGGGAAGTTCGATGGAGCCGGTAACGTCGGTGGTTCTGATGAAGAACTGAGGACGATAGTGGTTGAAGAAAGGAGTGTGACGTCCGCCTTCTTCTGCCTTGAGGACGTAAACCTGAGCTTCGAACTTGGTAGCCGTCTTTACGGTGCCGGGCTTTGCAAGAACCTGACCCTTTTCGATGCCTTTCCTGTCGATACCGCGAAGCAGAGCGCCGATGTTGAAGCCGGCGATAGCTTCGTCAACCGATTTGTGGAACATTTCCAGACCGGTGATGACGGTGCCGACGGGCTTGTCGATGAGGCCTACGATTTCGGCGGGATCGCCTACGTGAGCCTTGCCGCGCTCTACACGGCCGGTAGCAACGGTGCCGCGGCCGGAGATGGTGAATACGTCTTCGACGGGAAGCAGGAAGGGCTTGTCGGTGTCACGCTCGGGAGTGGGGATGTACTCGTCGATGGTGTCCATGAGCTCGAGAATGCACTGGCACTCGGGAGCGGCAAGAACTTCTGCGTCGGGGCAGCCGGAGGTTGCCTTTTCCAGAGCCTTGAGGGCGGAACCGCGGATGATGGGCGTGGTGTCGCCGGGGAAGTCGTAGGAGCTGAGGGTATCCCTTATTTCCATTTCAACGAGCTCGAGAAGTTCGGGGTCGTCCATCTGATCGCACTTGTTGAGGAATACGACGATGTAGGGAACGCCTACCTGACGGGCAAGGAGGATGTGCTCCTTGGTCTGGGGCATGGGACCGTCGGTTGCCGCAACGACGAGGATGGCGCCGTCCATCTGAGCCGCGCCGGTGATCATGTTCTTTACGTAGTCGGCATGTCCCGGGCAGTCAACGTGAGCGTAGTGACGCTTGGTGGTTTCGTATTCGACGTGAGCGGTGTTTATTGTTATACCGCGGGCCTTCTCTTCGGGGGCCTTATCGATCTCGTCGTATCTCATCTTCTGAGCCTGACCTTTGCATGCCATAACCATGGTGATAGCTGCGGTCAAAGTGGTCTTGCCGTGGTCAACGTGGCCGATGGTACCAATGTTGACGTGGGGTTTGCTGTTGTCATACTTAGCCTTTGCCATTTTTGTTACTCCTATAAAAATTTTTATAAAAATGATAACTTACGCCTTTCGGCGTCGCAGCTATCTATCATTGTCTTTAAACGCTGCTTTAACTTTCGCCTTTCACGCGTATAAACATTATAGCTTAACTTTTAAAAAAACACAAATAATTTTGCGTATTATTTTAAAAAATTAGCGTTGCGGCGTGTCCCGCCGTGCTCCGCGATCCTGCCGCGCTTCACTGCACGGCTCGTCTTGCGGACGAGGTGGGTGCCGAAGGTCGGCTCAGGAGCCCGAACGGCCTTTATCCGTTCTTATTGGCCCTTTCGCGGCGTGTCCCGCCGTGCTCCGCGATCCTGCCGCGCTTCACTGCACGGCTCGTCTTGCGGACAGCAACCGGAAGAATCAACCGTTCTTTTTGGCTCTTTCGCCGATTACCTTTTCGGCTACAGACTTGGGAACTTCGGCATAGTGGTCGAACTGCATCGTGAACTGACCGCGGCCCTGCGTGCGCGAACGAAGGTCGGTTGCATAGCCGAACATCTCCGAAAGGGGAACTTCGGCGTCGACTACCTTTGCGCCCGCACGGTCGTCCGTGGACACAATGGTGCCGCGGCGGGCCGTTACGTTGCCCATGATGTCGCCGAAATAGTCGTCGGGAGTGATTACTTCCACCTTCATGACGGGCTCCAAAAGCACGGGCTTGGCCTTTGCCATGCCGTCCTTGAATGCCATGGAACCTGCGATCTGGAAGGCCATTTCGGACGAGTCGACTTCGTGGAAGGAGCCGTCGTAGACCTGAACTTTGAAGTCGACGACTTCGTAGCCGGCAAGGAAGCCGTTCTTTGCGGCGCCCTGAATGCCCTTGTCGATGGCTGGAATATATTCCTTGGGAATGGAGCCGCCAACGGTGAGGTCTTCAAACACGTATCCCGAACCGGGTTCGCCGGGAAGGAGGTGGATCTTGCAGTGACCGTACTGGCCTTTACCGCCCGACTGCCTCTTGTAGAGACCTTCGGCGTCGCAGGCCTGACGGATGGTTTCGCGATAGGCGACCTGAGGCGCGCCGACGTTGGCTTCGACCTTGAATTCGCGCAGAAGTCTGTCGACGATTATATCGAGGTGCAGCTCGCCCATGCCGGCGATTATGGTCTGACCCGTCTCCTGATCGGTGTAGGTCTTGAATGTGGGGTCTTCCTCCGCCAGTTTTACGAGGGCGAGGGTCATCTTTTCCTGACCGGCCTTGGTCTTGGGCTCGATGGAGAGCTGGATTACGGGGTCGGAGAAGGTCATCTGCTCGAGCACGATGGGATGATGTTCATCGCACAGCGTGTCGCCGGTGGTGGTCTCCTTCAGGCCGACGATTGCGCAGATGTCGCCGGAGTATATCTTGGATATCTCCATGCGCGAATTTGCATGCATCTGCACGAGACGGCCTACGCGCTCGCGCTTGCCCTTGGTGGAGTTATATACATAGGAGCCCGACTCCAGCACGCCGGAGTAAGCTCTGAAATAGGCCAGACGGCCTACAAAGGGGTCGGTTGCTATTTTGAAGGCAAGGCCGGAGAAGGGTTCGTCGTCCGAAGTCTTTCTCTCCTCCTCCTCGCCCGTATCGGGATTTACGCCCTTTACGTGGTCGATGTCCACGGGGGAGGGAAGGAAGTCGACAACCGCGTCTAAAAGCATCTGAACGCCCTTGTTCTTATAGGACGAACCGCAGAGCACGGGGGTGCACTTCATGGCGATGGTGGCCTTTCTAAGACCCTTGCGGATCTCGTCAGGAGTGAGTTCCATGGTCTCGAGGAACTTTTCCATCAGCTCGTCGTCGCCCTCGGCGGCGGCCTCCATAACGGCCATGTGCGCCTCTTCGGCGGCGTCCTGCATGTCTGCGGGGATCTCGGCCTTATGATACTGCTTGCCGTCGTCGGAATCGTAGATCTCGGCGTTCATTTCGATGAGGTCGACGATGCCTTTGAAGGTGTCTTCCTTGCCGATGGGCAGTTCGATGGGCACGGGGTTGGCGTTGAGCCTGTCCTTCATCATCTGCACGGCGCGAGGGAAGTTTGCGCCGTTGATGTCCATCTTGTTGACGTAAGCTATGCGGGGAACCTTGTACTTGTCCGCCTGGCGCCATACCGTTTCGGACTGGGGTTCCACGCCGCCCTTCGCACAGAAAGTGGCTACCGCGCCGTCGAGAACGCGCAGCGAACGCTCGACCTCTACCGTGAAGTCCACGTGGCCCGGCGTGTCAATGATGTTTATTCTGCATTCGTCGGCCTTGGTCTTGCCCGACCTCGTCCAGTGGCAAGTGGTGGCGGCGGAGGTGATGGTTATGCCCCTCTCCTGCTCCTGCACCATCCAGTCCATGGTAGCCGTACCGTCGTGGGTTTCGCCTATCTTGTGGTTGATGCCCGTGTAGTACAGGATACGCTCGGTAGTGGTGGTCTTGCCGGCGTCGATGTGAGCCATGATGCCGATATTTCTTGTATGGGCTAAATCGTATTCTCTTGCCATAGTCTACACTCCGATCAGAATCTGAAATGAGCGAAAGCCTTGTTGGCTTCGGCCATCCTGTGCGTGTCTTCCTTCTTCTTTACAGAGCCGCCGGTGTTGTTGTATGCGTCCATGAGCTCGGCGGCGAGCTTGTTGCACATTTCCCTTTCGGAGCGCTTGCGGGTGTTGAGCACCAGCCAGCGGATAGCGAGGGTCTGACGCCTTTCGGGTCTGATCTCCATGGGCACCTGATAGTTGGCGCCGCCCACTCTCCTCGCTTTTACTTCCAATACGGGCATGATGTTGTTCATGGCCTGATTGAAGATATCCATGGGGTCCTGTCCGAGCTTTTCGCTCGCTATTTTAAAGGCATCGTAAACGATGGCCTGTGCGGTGCCGCGTTTGCCGTCGTACATTATCTGGTTGATGAGCTTGGTTACAACCTTGGAATTGTACACGGGATCGGGCAATACGTCCCTCTTGGGAACGCTTCCTCTTCTGGGCATGTATGTTATCCTCCTTTTGAATTTTGCGTTTAAGGGTGTGACCCTGACTTTTAAATAAGCTATTGCTTGCCACGCCGCGTTTTTCGCAAAGATCCCGGCTTGCGCCGCTTAAATCATCAAAACTTTTGCGTTTCGGCCGTGTGGTAGCAAATCTTCTCCACGGCAGAGCCGTGAATACTGCGTATTCATATCGGTTAAAGGGTAGATATATTCCCGACAAGAATAGGCTTGACAATGAGATCCGGTGACGCCGATAAGAGACATGCGGGCAAAAGCCCGTCACCCGGAAACTTTTCCGGCGGGAGTGCCGCCGCATTTTTGTTGAAAAGCGGGCATTTGCGCAGAGCGCGGGGGAAACTTCGGGGTGCGTGCAAAAGACGCACTCGGCCGGAAGCTGCCGCGGCGCGACGCCGAAATGCGCGCTTGCGGACAAAAATCAGTTCTTGGGGCGCTTTGCGCCGTACAGCGAACGGCTGCGCTTTCTCTTGGAGACGCCTGCGGTATCGAGCGCGCCGCGGATGATGTGATAGCGGACGCCGGGCAGGTCCTTGACCCTGCCGCCGCGGATGAGAACGGACGAGTGCTCCTGAAGGTTGTGACCTTCGCCGGGAATGTAAACGGTACCTTCCTGCTTGTTCGTCAGTCTTACCCTTGCGATCTTACGGATAGCGGAATTGGGCTTTTTGGGCGTGGTGGTGGTTACGGAAATGCACACGCCGCGCTTCTGAGGGCAGTTGTCCAGAATGGGCGACTTGCTCTTGTATATCTGCTTTTCCCTTCCGTGTTTGATAAGCTGATTTATGGTGGGCATATTGTTCCTCCTTGTTTTACTCGGTTTTAAAAAACCTGCGGAATATATCTTTGACCTGCATACCCTTAAATGCAAATCGCAGAGGCTTGAAAACTTTTGTCTGAAACGCCCGATACGACGTCCCTTCCTTCAAAAAAGGGCGGCCGCCGCATGGCGACCCATATTAAGCATTTACAGCAAATGCTATTGTAGCAAACCCGTTTGCGATTGTCAACAGAATGAACGGGCATTTTTTTAAAACCGGCCGCGTTTTTGCACAAAAACGCGGCCGGCAGCTGTTTTTTGAAGCTTTTACGCGCGCACGGCCCTGCCCGTGACCTCTATCGAGACGTTGCAAAAGCGCACGCGGACGTGCCTTGCGGCAAACAGACACAGATAGTCGCTGCCCCCGTCCGTCGCGGAGAGGTCGAAGTCGAACCACGCGCGGCCGAAGCCGTTCACTTCGGCGCGTATCTGTTGATTGACGCGTTCGATGCGGAGCGCAAACCGCGCGCCCGCGCGCACTTCGGCGGCGCAGTCTTCAACATGCAGCTTTCCGCCCTCGCGGCAGAACACGGCGCGGTCGCCGACCACCCCGGCGGCTATGTAGGACGACGCGAGACCGGGCACGTACTCGTCGGCATAGGCGTCGTCGCGCAGCATCATGCCGAAGGCCGTGCGGCCGTCGGCAAAGCCGCCCGCTTCGAGCACTACGCACTCCGCCGAGGCGACGAAGTTCGCGTCCGCGGGCAGCTGAACGAAGGCGGCGCCGAAGCCGTCCGACGTCTCGCTCACCCCGCCGCGCGCCACGGCGCCCGTATTCCCTACGGTAAACGACGAGCCGTCGCCGGCGATCTCGAACTCGGCGACCTGCTGAACGTCGCCCATGACCGAGCCGTACCACGGCGAAGGCAGCCGCACGCGCAGCTTTTCGACCATGCCCGCGCAGAACGGGACATAGGCGGGTTCGACATAGCCGGCGTTTACCGAGAGGGCGAGCTCCTCCTCCGCGGGGGGAACGAGCTCGCCGAGATAATTTTTAAGCGGGTCGTCCGTGCGGGACAGGGCGACGGCCCATTCGTATGCGGTGCGCGACGCGCCGAACATGCTCAGATGCGTTCCGTCCGGCCCGACGGGGCGTCCGTGCGACGTGCCCGCCCACGCGTGATAGCGAGCGAGGGCGCTTTTGAAGCCTTCGGCCGCGTAGCGCTCCATCGACGACGCCGTCAGGTCTATCACCGTGACGCCCGCGTCCCTGCCGAGACGGCGTATTGCGGCGGGATAATCGCCGCCCTCGTAGCCGCCGCCCGTCTGCGTGACGTGCCCGCAGGAGCCGGAGTAATCGTCCGTTTCCGACGCGCGCACTATGGGGGTGCAGAGCAGCGGAGTCGCCCCGCGCTCGCGCGCGAGCTTTATATAATATGTATAGAGACAGTAGGCAAACGACATGCCCCTGTCCCCGTCGGCGCAGGTGTAGGGCAGATTGGGATTGGTGTAGCGTTCGGGTTCGCGCTTTTCGTCGTTGTGCCCGAATCCGATGACGAGAAAATCGCCGCAGGACAGCCCGGATGCGAGGGTTTTGTAGTTCTCCTCCGAAAGAAAGCTTTTGGAAGAGCGCCCGGCGAGCGCGAGGTTGACCACCTTTGCGCCGCGCAGATACCTCTGCAGCCGGGTGCCGTAGCCGTAGCGGGGGATGTAGTAGCCGTCGGAAAAGCTTGAAACGGTGGAATCACCGACCACCCATACGGTGGGATAAGCGCTGTTCAATTTAAGATCACGTCCTTTAATTTATTGTATTTTTCCATGGCCGCCCGCCGCAGGGGCGCGATATCGAACGCGCCGGAGAAGGCCTCGTCCGAAAGGCTCTTGGCCGTGAATATGGCCGAGACGGGGAAGCGCAGGTTTTTGAGATCGCCGATGACGTGCCCGCTCTGGCGGGTGCCCATGAAGTCGCCCCCGCCGCGCATCTGCAGGTCGCTTTCGGCTATCGCAAAGCCGTCGGAATTGTTTTTCATCACCGAAAGTCTCTGCCGCGCGGCCTCGGTGTCGTTGCCCATCAGCAGAAAACAATAGCTCTTTTTATCCCCCCTGCCCACGCGGCCGCGCAGCTGGTGCAGCTGCGAAAGGCCGAAGCGTTCGGCGTTGTATATGACCATGATGGTGGCTTCGGGCACGTCCACGCCCACCTCTATCACGGTGGTGGACACGAGCGCGTCGTAGTCCCCGCGCCTGAAGGCGGACATAACCTCCTCCTTCTGCCTGTCCCTGAGTTTGCCGTGCATGAGCCCCAGCCGCACGCCCGGCATCCTGCGCGACAGCTCCTCGTAGAGCTCCGTGACGGACATTGCCGCCCCCTCGTCGTCGCCCCCTATCCTCGGGCACACGAAATAGGCGCGCACGCCCTTTTTCACCTCGCCGGCGATGTAGCGCAGCATGTCGTCGTATTTGCGCTCGGGGATTATGGAAGTGGATATCTCCTGCCGCGAACGGGGCTTGTCCTTTATTGTGGTGACGTCGAGGTCGCCGTAGAATATCAGCGTCAGGGTGCGCGGAATGGGCGTTGCGGACATTACGAGGGTATCCACCGTACCGCCCTTGGCGGTTAGGGACGCGCGCTGGCCCACGCCGAAGCGGTGCTGTTCGTCGCAGACGACGAGGGCGAGGTCGTTAAACCGCACGTCGCCCTGAATGAGCGCGTGCGTGCCGCACACGGCGGCAACGGAGCCGTCCTCCAGCCCCTTTTTCACGGCGCGCTTCTCGGCCGCCGGCGTGGAGCCCGAAAGAAAGGCCACGGAAAATTCGGGCAGATATTTTTGCATGAGCGCGGCGTTCTGGCGGGCGAGCACCTCGGTAGGGGCGAGCATGGCCGCCTGACGGCCCGACTTGAGCGCCATATACACGGCGGCGAGCGCGACTGCCGTTTTTCCGCTGCCCACGTCGCCCTGAATGAGCCTGTTCATCACGAGCGGTGAGCGGAGATCGGCGTACACCGCGTTGACCGCGTCCTTCTGCCCCTGCGTAAATTCAAACGGAAAGCGCGACGCAAACTGCTTGACGTCCTCCGCCGTCACGGAATACCCCTTGAGACGGGCAGTCTGCCCGTCGCCCTTGATCATCCTGAACGCGGAGATCAGCAGAAAGTACTCCTCTATCGCCACGCGCTCCGCCGCGGCGCGGGCGCAGGCGGCGTCCGACGGCACGTGCACCCCGGCGTAGGCCGAGCGCAGATCGGCGAGGGCATATTTTTTTTGCAGGACGGCGGGGATGGCGCTCTCTATCTTCACATTGCCCAGCGCCTGCCTGACCGCCGCGCGCACGGCGCCCTGCGTGAGCGAACCCGCCAGCGGATAGACGGGCACGAAGCCCTTGAGCTTTATGTTGTCGTCCGCCCGCTCGAAGACGGGATTGACCATGGAAGCGCCCAGACCGTACCTGTTCTGCACGCGGCCGTAGAACAGGTACTCGCCCGTTGTCAGCTTTGAAGCGACGTAGGGCTGATTGAACCATATGGCCTGAAAGATGTAGTCGCCCTGACGGCAGAGCGCCTTTACGTGCTGCTTTTTGGAATAACGGTTGAACTCGACGCCGAGCACTTCGCACAGAGTGAGAATGACGTCGTTGTGATAGGCCGAAGCTATCGTGTCCGTCCGCGTGAGGTCAAGGTAGTCGCGGGGAAAATGCCTGACGAGGTCCTCCTGCGAAAATATATTTAGTTTGTTGAAGTCCTTCTCGCGCTTTTCGGAGACGAACCTGAGTTTCTTAAGCTCCATACGGACACCATTATAACATAAAAAGACGGGCCGCGCCCGTCTTTTTGAAAAATTATCGGAAATTTATAAATATCTGCGGCCGTCCGCCGACGGGAATCGCGAAGGTGGAACGCGGCGAGGGAGCGTACACAGACGTACGCGACCGAGCCGACCCGTAAGCGCGACAACGGGATCGAGACCGTCGCCACGCAGGAAAGAGCGGGGTTTGCGCAATAGTTGCGAGCAGATCGAGGAGCGCGCGGAACGCGGCGAGGGAGCGTACACAAACGTACGCGACTGAGCCGACCCGTAAGCGCGACAACGGGATCGGGACCGTCGCCATGCAGGAAAGAGCGGGGTTTGCGCAATAGTTGCGAGCAGATCGAGGAGCGCGCGGAACGCGGCGAGGGAGCGTACACAGACGTACGCGACCGAGCCGACCCGTAAGCGCGACAAAGATATGCGACGCAAATATTGTGCAAAAAAAGGTTTTATTCCAGCGATACCATATAGTAATATACAGGCTGCCCGCCGTAATGATAATCGACGTCGCAGTCGGGATAGGCTTCGGCCACCTTTGCGGCGAGAGCTTCGCAGTCGGACTCCTCCACGCCTTCGCCGTAGTAGAGAGTTATCATCTCGTGCTCGTCGCGCTTCATCTTTTTGATGAGCTGAAGCGTGGTCTCGCCCACGTCGTCGCCCTTGGCGAGTATCTTTTTGGAGTCGAGACCGATGATGTCGCCTTCCTTGAGCTTGAATCCGTTCATGGTGGTGTTGCGGACCGCGTACGTCACCTGACCGGACGCCACGCCGTCGATGGCGTGTATCATGTTTATCTTGTTTTCCTCAACGGTGATGTCGGGATTGAACACCAGCGCGGCGGCAAAGCCCTGCGGCACGTTTTTGGTGGGGATGACGTGTATGGTGCGGTTGGACACCAGCCCCTTGGCCTGTTCGGCCGCGAGGATTATGTTGGAGTTGTTGGGGAAGACGAACACGTTTGCGGCGTTTATCTTCTGCACGGCGTCGGCTATGTCCGAAGCCGAAGGGTTCATCGTCTGGCCGCCCTCTATCACTCTGTCCACGGTGAGGTCCTTGAAAATTTCGGCAAGGCCTTCGCCCGCGCAGATGGCCAGCATGCCCATCTCCTTCTTTTCCGCCTCGAGCTTGGCTTTGAGTTCGCGGTTCTCCTCGAGCATGTTCTCTATCTTTATCCTGTCCAGCTCGCCCAGTTCGAGCGCATACGAGAGCGCGATGCCGGGAGTGTTGGTGTGCACGTGCACCTTTACCAGTTCGAGGTCGCCTATGCAGATGACGGAATCGCCCAAAGTCATCAGCTTTTCCTTGAGCCTGTCGATGTCGGCAAGGGTGGTCATCTGCTTTAAATGTATGATGAAAAATTCGGTGCAGTAGGCAAACTGTATTTCGCCGAGGTCGAGATTTATTATGTCGGAATTGTCGCCGAAGTCGGGCTCCTTCTTGGTTTCGGCCGCCTCGGTGGGCATATCCGCCCCCACCTCTTCGCCGGTGAGCGCGGCGAGGAAGCCGCGCATTATCGTCATCAGACCGACGCCGCCGGAGTCAACGACTCCCGCCTTTTTCAATACGGGCAGAAGCTCGGGAGTCTGCGCGAGGGCCTCGTCGCCGACGGCGATGAGGGCTTTGAAAAATTCGACGAAGTCCTTGTTTTTGGAAGCCAGCTTTCCGGCCGATTCGCTCATAAGGCGGACGACGGTTAAAATGGTGCCCTCTTTGGGTATGGATACGGCGGAATAGGCCACCTTGGTGCCCGCTTCCATGGCCTTTGCGAAAGTTTTGGTGTCGAAGGTCTGCGTGCAGTCGCGCAGGACGGAGCAGATGCCGCGCATGATCTGGGACGAGATGACGCCCGAATTGCCCCTTGCGCCGCGCAGAGCGCCCTTGGAGACTGCGTCGCATATCTCCTGAAAGCGGTTGGAAGAGCAGCCGTTCATCTCCCTGACGGCCGACTGAAGCGTGAGCGACATGTTTGTGCCCGTGTCGCCGTCGGGTACGGGGAAGACGTTGAGAGCATCGACCTTCGCCCTGTTTATTTCAAGCATTCTGGCACCGGACGATATCATCTTTCTGAAATCGGTGCTGTTCAATGTTTTAAGCATTTTTTCTCCTCAATTACACAAAAAAGCGGCATCCTGACCAAACACATTTTTACGCCGCAAAAAAGGATTAAACCGTAAAACGCAATTTTACAGCTTAACCCCGATGATGTTGACGTTTACCGTATCCACTATCATGCCGGTAAACTTTTCAACCTTATATTTAATTCCTTCCTTCAGGCTTTCGGCGACCGCGTTGATGGATACGCCGTACTTGATGATGACGTACACGTCTATAAAGATCCTGTCGCCGTTGGTGACGACTTTTACGCCCTTGCCGCCCGGCTGCTTTTTTAAGAGCTCCGAAAGTGAATCGGTAAAGCGGCGGGAGACCATTTCGACTATGCCGTAACATTCCAGAGCGGCGTTGGAGGCCACTTTGGCGATAGCTAAATCGGATATGGAGATCTTGCCGTACACGTTGCTTGTATTTACTGACATATAGAATAACCTTGAATACAGCGCGCGGAGCGCGGATGGAGGGTGCCGGATGGGCACACCTGTAAAATAATTGTAACCTATTTTTATGATTTTTGCAAGTGTTTACGGGAAAATTATGCAATTTAGGTGAAGGGAGCAAAAAATTTCCGCAAAAAAACGCCGGCAGAGGGCCGCCGGGCGCGCGCTTCGGCCGGCCGGCGGCGGCCGGAAGACGCCAAAAAAATTATCCGAAAATCAAAAAAATATTTTCAATGTGCGCTATTTTGTTTGATTTTTTTAAAAAGGCATGCTATATTATTATAGCTGTTCGCACGGAACGGCTTATAATTACACTTTTTTTAAGACAATTGACCGCTATTTCAGGGAGGTAATATAATATGTCGAGAGTATGCAGCGTATGCGGAAAGGGCCAGACTTCCGGCAACAACGTCAGCCATTCCAAGAGAAGGACGAGAAGGACCTTTAAGGCCAACGTTCAGAAGGTTTCCTACGTCAACAAGGACGGCAAGGTGGTAAACGATTACGTTTGCACCCGCTGTCTCAAGACCGTGGAGCGCGCATAAAACGGCGCGCGCCGCGAATTTTTGATTTGCCAGATATTTTTTTGAAGCGCCTTCGTCGAAGCAAGTTCGGCGGGGGCGCTTTTATCATGCCCGCCCCCCCTCCTCCGCGCAGCGCCGAACGCGCGATGAAATACTGAATACATGACGCAAAAGCTCCCCGCGGCGGCGCGCAATGGCGCGCCGCCGCGGGGAGCTTTGCTGCTTGCGACGAAGGCTTTTGCGGCAGGCAAAAGGGCATTGCCGGGGATATTGCGGCAAAATCCCGCCGGCCGACGCGTCACAGTTCCTCTATCTGCCCTCCGGAATAGACCAGCGTCGCGTCCGCGCAATGTATGGTCAGATCGGGCAAAGAAAAATATTCAATGACCTGATCGTCGGTATAGATTATTTTTATTGCTTCCTCTTCACCGTCCGAATTTTCCTTACTCTCATAGTAAAAAATCTTAATGGCCTTCCATTGCGCCGCAGTGCCGGCAAAATAAATATCCTTGACGAAGTTGCCGGATATAGAATCCCTTTCCATTTCCTTAAGCGTAGAAGGCAGGCTTATCGTCTCAAGGTGACTGTTGATATACAATCCGCTGCTGTCCTGAGCCACATTCCCCATAAGCACGCCCAAACCAAGCGATTCAATTTCGGCCTCAATAGAAACTCTCACAAGCGACGAACAATATGCAAACGCATAATTTCCGATAGATCTTACCGTTTTCGGAACAACAATATCGGTAAGCCCTATGCACCAGGCAAAAGCTCCTATTCCAATATGCGTTACACTCTCCGGGATATCTATTGACAATAGCGACGTATAGGCAAAAGCCATATCGCCTATGACCGTAACACTATCTGGAATCGTAACGGACGTAAGCGAGCAATTCATAAAAGCCTGCGTGCCTATCTCCGTGACGGGCAGTTCGCCGTGGACGCCGTCGTCGTAGACGGCGGGGATCTCGTAGCTTGTAAGAGCGGACGGATTGCCTGAAACCTCGCTTAAAACATAGTGCGAGCCGTCCTCGCCGAGAGTGAAGACAACTTCGGCCGAGCCGCAGGCCGAAAAACTCAATACCGCGCACGCCGCCGCGGACGCGGCGCAAATTACCGCAAAAAACTTTTTCATAACGCAGATATTTTACCACAAACGCCGGACTTTGGCAAGACAGCGGACGCAAACGTTTGATGAAATTTTTTCGCGGATCAGGTGACGAAGCGCGGTAAGGCGCGCGGTTTTAAGTAAGGAATTCCTTATTTATCCCCTCTGCCTGCCTGATATTGCTCTCTATGCAAGGCCCCCGGACCGGCAGGATGCGTCCGCAAAAAAATGAGCGGCGCGGCCCGCCCTGCCGGGCGGGCCGCGCCGCGCGCTTTATCTTTTGAATACCAGCTTTAAAACCGTGCGCACGGGCTTTGGCGGTTTTATGCAGATAACTGTCATACTTTCCCCCTGTTTACTATGACGAGGGCGACGTCGCCTCCGGCAAACTCCACATACGCATCGCCGCCGAGGACTATGTTGGACACCCCGCGGCACTCGCCGGCCGAAATGACGGGCGGGTAGGCGTACCTGACTCCCTCACTGCCCATTATATGCAGCGCGCCGCAAAAGGGAAACACCGAAAAGGTGCGGCCGACCCACTCGCCGAGCTCCGCCCTGCCCGAGGCCGCGAATATGACGGAGGAGTTTGTTATCATCCTTGCCCGCGCCCCGTGCGCGCACGCCGCGTACAGCAGCTGAAGATTGCCCACAAAGTGATCCTCCCTGCCGCCTCCGCCGCCGTATATCGTTATGTCCTCAATGCCTGCGGAGAGCATCTTGAAGAGGGCGATTTCGCCGTCGGTGAAATTTTTTTCGGAGGGATAGATCTCCTCAGGCGCGGGCGAAGGAATATAGGGCAGGCTGTCGAAATCGCCCACGTTTTTATCTATGCGCACCCTGCCGCGCGCCCATGCATACGCGCCGTCGCAGCAGTAAACCGCGGCTCCGGAGGGATCGATGTCGCCCAAAAACGGCTCGCCGTTCAGCAGCAGTATGCCCTTCATGCCTTCAGAGCGGCTATTGCCGCCGCCATGTCCGCGGCGCCGAACACCGCCGAGCCCGCCACGAGCACGTTTGCCCCGGCCTGCCTTGCGGCGGCGGCGTTCTGAACCGTTATGCCGCCGTCCACCTCGATGTCGAGGTCGGCGCGGCCGACGCAATCCGCCCGGGCGCGCACCTTTTTAAGCTGCTCAAGGGCGGACGGTATGAACTTCTGCCCGCCGTAACCGGGAAAGACCGACATTACGAGCACCATGTCACATATGCCCAGCACGGGAAATATCTGCTGTACGTCGGTGGAGGGATTGACGACGGCGCCGCACTTTACGCCGCAGCTTTTTATCAGCTGCAGAGTCTCCGCAAGGTAATCGGGCGAAATTTTTGCGCAGGCTTCGCAGTGCACGGTTATTATGTCCGCGCCCGCGTCGGCAAAAAATTTTATCTGCGTTTTGGGGTGCTCGATCATTAGGTGCACGTCCAGCGGCAGTTTTGTGAGGGGACGGATGTTTTTGACCATCTGCCCGCCGAAAGTTATGGGCTCGACGAAGGAGCCGTCCATCACGTCGCAGTGAATGAGATCCGCGCCGGCGCGTTCGAGGTTGCCGACGGCCTCGCCCATGCGCGAAAAATCTGCCGAGAGTATGGACGGCGCTATTTTTGTCTGCATTGCGTAATTTCCTTTAATGGTTTCGTTCACGGACATTATACCACAATCCGCGCCTTTTGCAAAAAGATAAACGGGTGCGGGCGGCGAATTTTTTCGCCGCCCGCACCCGAACGAGCATAGACGACCTCAACTTTATCCGGGCGGCGAGCCCGGCGCGCCGTCCTCGCCGTTCATTTTGAGATAGCTTGCCCGCAGCTGACCGCAGGCGCCGCCTATATCGGCACCTATCTGGCGGCGCAGCGTGGCCGACAGCCCGCCCTTCTGAAGCATTCCCAAAAAGCGGTAGGCGTTTTTTTCGTCCGCGGCCTTAAGGGAGCGCTCCTTCACCTCGTTGAGTCTTATCAGATTCACATGGCAGGGTCTGCCCTTTAAAAGTTTTATCAGTTCTCCGGCATGGCGCTCGTCGCAGTTTTCGCCGGCTATGAGCGAATACTCGAAAATAAACCTGCGCCCGGTGACTTTGAAGTAGTTGTCGCAGGCCTGCAATATCTGCGATATCTTCCATTTGTTCGCGACGGGCATGGTGCGGGCGCGCTCCGCGTCCGCGGTGGCGTGCAGCGACACGGTAAGATTGAGCGGTATGCCCTCCTTGGCAAAGTCGTACATTCTGTCCGCAAGCCCGCAGGTTGAAAGGGATATGTTGCGGGGGGAAACGTTGAGCCCTTCGGCGCAGGTCAGATTTTTCAAAAAGGCGACCACGTTGTCGTAATTGTCGAACGGTTCGCCGCTGCCCATAAGCACCACGTTGGTTACGGCGCGCTTTTCCCTTGTGCCGCCGCAGAGCGCGTTGACCTTCAATATCTGCGACAGAATTTCGCCGGGAGTGAGATTGCGGACGAGCCCGCCGAGCGTGCTGGCGCAGAATTTGCAGCCCATGCGGCAGCCGACCTGCGTGGAAACGCACTGGGTGTTACCGTATTTATAGCTCATGAGCACGCCCTCTATCACGTTGCCGTCCGCAAGCGAAAACAAAAATTTTTTAGTGCCGTCCGCGCCGGCAAAGACCTTTTCGATGCGCAGGGCGCAGTCCTCGAACTCGTTCAGCAGTCGCTGCCTGAAAGTTTCGGGCAGGGTGGATATCTGCGAAATATCCTTGCCCTGCGTTATGCCTTCGTACAACTGCTTCGCGCGGAAAGCGGGCTGACCCATGTCCGCGGCAAGGGCGGATATCTGTCTGTAATCGAGATCCTGAATAATAGCTTTCATAGTATGCTCCTGCGGGCCGCAAACAAGCGACGCCCTGCGCCGCGCAAAGGCGCGGGCGTCAGTCTTCGCCCCGCGCGAAACAGGCGAGGAAAAAACCGGCGCCGAGCGAGATGTGGGGCAGAAACTGCATTCCGAACCCCGTGGTTTTGTGGTTGAGAGGACTTTGAAGGCGGACGACGGAAAAGTTGCCGTGCTCCGCCAGAAAGTTATAAGCGGCGGTGTCGTTTTCCTCCGGCAGGACGGAACAGGTGCTGTAATACAGCCTGCCGCCCGGGCGGACATAGCGCGCGGCATTGGCAAAAAGCGCCGCCTGCACCGCCATGAGCGCGGGGATATCCTCCTCCCTGCGGTTGAGCTTTATATCCGGGTTTTCGTTTATCGCTCCCGTGCCCGAACAGGGCGCGTCCAGAAGCACCGCGTCGAACGCGCCCTCGTATTCCGGACGGAACACCGTGCCGTCGGCGCAGACGGCGCGCACGTTTTCAACACCCATGCGCGAGCAGTACGAGCGTATCAGTTCCACCCTGTGGGGGTGCAGCTCGCACGCGGTGACGCTTTTGAATTTTTTTGCCAGCAGCACGCTTTTGCCGCCGGGCGCGGCGCACATGTCCAGAAGGCTTTCGCCGCCGCATATTGCGTGGCATATGGCCGCCGACCCGACCGACTGAAAGGTGTAGTCGCCCGCAAAAAACCGCTCGTCGCGCACAAAATTCCTGAATATGTAAGTGTCGGGGAATGGCGTGGCGACGGGCGCTCCGCCGCGCGCGCCGACGTAGTCTTCTTTACCCCGCTCGAACCTCACGCAGACGCCGGGCGAAGGCGCAGTGAGAATGGCTTCGGCCTCCTCCTTGTAGCTGCGGCGCACCTTTTTGGCCAGCCACAGCGGCACCGACGCGACGACGGACAGCCGCCTGTCCGCCTGCGCAGGCAGTTCGGGAACTTTATAGGAGCGCAAAAAGGCGTTGACGAATCCGGCCGCGCCGGCCTTGCCGAGTTTTTTTGTGAGCTGCACGGCGTTGTCAACTACCGCGTAGTCGCGCCAGCCCAGAAATTCCAGCGCGTACAGCGCTATCTTGAGCACCAGCCTGACCGCCGGCCGGGGAGGCTTGACGGCGTTGGCCGAAATTATATAGCCCAGATACTCGTCGCGCTCCGTCACGCCGTAACAGAGCGCGGTGGTGCGCGCTTTGTTCAATGGTTCCACCGCGCTTTCTGCAAGGGCCTGTTTAAGAAATTTGCCCTCCGAATATACCTTGGAGAGCACGATATATGCGTCCGTGAAAGGATTATTCAAGCCTGTCGCCCGCCTTTATCTTTCTGCCGTTGACGAGATCCGCGGCCGACAGCGGTTTGCCGCCCGCAAACTGTGCGACGAGTATGCGGAACGCGCCCTTTGCGCACTCCGCCACTATGCCGCTCTTATCCGCCGCCGCTATCGCGCCGGGCGTGCCGGGGCGGTCGCCGTCGCACAGAACCGCCCTGTGCACGTTAAGGCGGACGCCGTTGAGAAAGCAATATGCGAGAGGCGCGGGGTTCATGGCGTTGACCAGTCTCACCGCCGCGGCCGCATCGTCGAAGGCGATGCGGGCGTCCTCCTTGGTTATCTTTTTGCAGTAAGTGGCCGCGCCGTCGTCCTGCAGCAAGGTCTGCGGATTGCCAGCGCGGATATAGCCGAGGGCTTCGCGCGCGGCTTCGGCGGAGAGCAGCGAAAGCTCGCGGGAGAGTTCGCCGCAGGTCTTGTCGCCCACCTCGCAACGCTTGACGAGCAGCACGGCGCCGCTGTCCAGCTCGACTTCAGTGCGCATGACCGTGACGCCCGTGTAGCGTTCGCCGGCGAGTATGGCCGACTGAATGGGGCTTGCGCCCCTGAACTTGGGCAGCAGCGAAGCGTGCAGGTTCCACACCCCCGCGGGGAAACACGCAAGGATCTCGGCAGAGAGTATCTGACCGTAGGCGCACGTAAACATCACGTCGCCGCCGAGAGCTTTGACTTCGTCGACATGACGGCGTATCCCGGGAAGATCCAGAACGGGTATGCCGCGGTCGAGCGCAAACTGCTTGACGGGCGTGGGCGTGAGTATCTTTTTGCGGCCGACGGGTTTGTCGGGCTGGGTGATCACCCCCACGACACGGCCTTCGCCGCAGAGCGCTTCGAGCGCGGGGAGAGCATAGGCGGGCGAACCCGCAAATACGATTTTCATGTTCCTTCCTCATTTGCCGGACGGAGCCGACGAAACACCGGCCGGCGGACGGGCGTTTCGGCGCCAGGCCTGCGCGCGGCTCAAAAGAGCGCGGCGGCACGACCGGTCATTCCTCTTCGGGCAGGTCGTAGACTTCGGTGGCGATGTCCGTGTACAGCACGCCGTCGAGATGATCGAGCTCGTGACATACGGCCCGGGCGAAAAAACCTTCGGCCGTCAGCTTGTGCTTGCGCCCCGCGCGGTCGCGGTACTCGGCTTTGACCCTGTACGGCCGCGTGACGGTGCCCTGTTTGCCCTTGACCGAAAGGCAACCTTCCGGCCCGGACTGCTCGCCGCGCGCGGACAATATTACGGGATTTATCATCTCGAAATACCCCTCCTCCACGTCTATGACCACGGCGCGCAGCGACACGCCCACCTGAGGCGCGGCCAGCCCCGCGCCGTTTTCGGCGCGCACGGTCTGCTTCATGTCGTCCAACAGCGCGCCGAGGGCGGAATCGAACTTTTTTACTTCGGCGCACTTTTGTCTTAAAACTTCGTCGCCTGCCTGAACCACGTATCTTATCATTGTCTGAAACCTCTGTGCGACGGGCAACGCCCGCCGCGTATTTTGCGCATTTGCTCGGGAAGAGCCGACCTCCCGAAAGCGTCAGCTCAGGTTTGCCGGATTTTCCTCCACGTAAGCGAGGGCGGACGCCGACGAGCAGCGCACCGCTATGTCGTATATCTGCGGCAGAAGCCTGTGCGACCTGAGCCGCATCAGCACCTGATAGCGCACCCTGCCCTGCAGCTTTTTGATGGGCGAATGCATCTTGTTGAAGAAGATGAACTCCTCGCCGTGCCGCTTTCTGAGCTCGTCCACGGCAAAGTACACTTGCTTGAGCACCGCGAGAGCCGCGCCGTCCTCCTCCGCCGTGACCATGACGCGGCAGATGAGCGAATACGGCGGGAAGAGCGTGGCCTTGCGTATTTTGACCTCGTTTTCGAAAAAGCCCTTGTAATCGTAATTCACCGCATAGCGCAGAATGTAATTTTCGGGCGAGCAGGTCTGCAGCACCACCTTGCCCTTTTCGTCCGCGCGGCCGCTGCGCCCCGCCACCTGCGTTATGAGCTGAAATGTGCGCTCGCCGCTGCGGTAATCGGAGAAGTGCAGGCTCATGTCGGCGTCGAGTATGCCGACGAGCGTGACGGACGGGAAGTCGTGGCCCTTGGCTATCATCTGCGTGCCGACGAGAATGTCGGCTTCGCGGCGGCCGAAGGCCGAAAGTATTTTATAGTGCCCGTCCTTGCCGGAAACGGTGTCGTTGTCCATGCGCAGTATGCGCGCCGAGGGAAACAGCTGCTTTAAGTCGGCCACGACGCGCTGCGTGCCCGTGCCGCCGTAGCGCAGGTGCACGCCGCCGCACTCCGGACAGGCCGGAAGCATGCGGTACTTTGCCCCGCAGTAGTGGCACTTGAGACAGTTCTCCTCGGAATGATACGTCAGCGACACGTCGCAATTGGCGCACTTGGCCACATAGCCGCAGTCCTGACAGATGACGGTTTTTGCATAGCCGCGGCGGTTTAAAAAGATTATGGCCTGATTGCCGTCGTTCAGCGCGCGGGACAGCTCTTCGCGCAAGGGGCGGGAAAAGACCGAATTGTTGCCGCGGCGCACCTCCTCGCGCATGTCCGCGATGATTATTTCGGGCAGCGGCTTTTTGTTTATCCTGTCCGGCAGTTCCACCAGCCCGTATTCGCCGCGCGAGGCGCAGATGTAGCTCTCCACCGACGGCGTGGCCGAGCCGAGAATGAGCTTGCAGCCGTTGTAGGCGGCGCGCAGTTTGGCCACCTCCGCGGTGGAGTATCTGGGCGCGGTTTCGGACTGGTAGGAGGAATCGTGCTCCTCGTCTATTATTATCGCCCCGAGATTTTCGAGGGGGGCGAACACGGCGGAGCGCGCGCCTATGGCTATCTTTGCCTCGCCCGAGCGCAGCCGCCACCATTCGTCGAAGCGCTCGCCCGCAGAAAGTCCGCTGTGCATTATTGCCGCCAGCCCTTTGAATCTGCGGCGCAGCTGGCGGAGCATCTGTGGAGTGAGGGAAATTTCCGGCACGAGAAATATTGCCGTCTTGCCCCTTTTCAACACCTCCGCTATATAGCTTAAGTAAATTTCCGTCTTGCCGCTCCCCGTGACGCCGTGTATGAGCTGAACGGTCTTGTCGGACTTTTCGATATATTCCAGCGCGGCCTGCTGCGCGGGGGTGAGCCGGACGGGAAGGAAGGGCTCCTCCTCGCCCGACAGGGGCGTGCGGCTGCGGCGCACCTTGTACACCTCCGCCCCGCCCTTGCTCACGACGGCGTTGACGGCGGCGCGGCCGTACTTTGCGCAAAACGACGCGTATTCCCTGTCGCCCGACTTGAGCTCCTGCATTGCGGCGGCCTGTTTTTTGGCGGTTTTGTTCAAGGATATATCGGGGTCTGCAAGTTTTATATACTTTGTGAACGCTTCCGAGACCCGGCCGAGACGCATCTCCGACGGCAGAAACAGCCTGAGCGCCACGGCCGCCGGCACGCGGAAGCGTTCGGCGATGTCGCGCATGAGCGCGAAGCACTCGGGCACGAGCGCGGGCTGTTCGTCGTAGACGTACTTTACGGGCTTGATTTTGGACGCGTCGAATGAGGGGGTCTCCCCGATCCCCACGACGAAGCCTTCGGTAACTCTTCCGCCGAAAGGCACCTTTACCCTGCACCCGACTTTTACGTCGTCGCCGCAGGAATATTCAAATATCCTGTCCACCTGACTGTGGGCTATGTCCACTATGACCTTGCAATACATTGTTTGAATACTCGCAGCCGGGGCTCGGCCGGGGCGGCAGACAAAATCGCCCCGCGCGGGGCGATTTGAACGTGCAAAGCGATCAGTCCTTGACGGCCTTTATTTTGCCCTCTTCTATCTCTTCGCAGGCGAGGGCTATCTCCTTGAGCTTGCGGGGATTGTCGCGCGAGCTGTTCACGCTGTTCTGTTCTATCAGCTGGCGGGCGCGCTTGGCCACGACCACGCAGAGCGCGTAGCGCGACACGCGATTGCCGTTTTCGCCGAGCTTTACTATGAGCGAATCCACGGGAGGTACGTTGATCATTTTATTGCTTTTCTCCTATTTTCGATAATTTTTATTATAGTTGCGACGGTCTGGTCGAGGTCGTCGTTGATGACGGTGTAATCGTAAAACTTGCTGCGCGACATTTCGTAGTCGGCGCGCTCGAGCCGTTTGGATATGAGCACCTCGTCCTCCGTGCCGCGCATCTTCAGGCGCCGCACGAGCTCCTCGCGGCTGGGCGGGGTTATCATCAGAAGCAGGGCCGAGGGGAACTGCTCGCGGACGCGCTGCGCGCCGTCGACGTCTATTTCGAGTATCACCGCCCTGCCTTCGGAAAGTTTTTGCTCCACAAAGAAGCGCGGCGTGCCGTAATAGTTTTCAAAGTGGTTGGAATATTCCAAAAAGCCGCCCTCGTCTATCATCTTCAGAAAGGTCTGCTTGGATATGAAGAAATAGCTCTTGCCGTCCTTTTCGCCTTCGCGCGGAGCGCGAGTGGTGCACGACACGGACAGCACGGCCTGCGGCAGACGCTTTATCAGCACGTCCACCACCGTGCCCTTGCCCACGCCGGACGGGCCGGATATCACAACCAATATGCCCTGATCATTCGACATTCTGCACCTGCTCCCTTATTTTTTCTATCTCGTTCTTCATTTCGAGTCCCAGCCTTGTGATGACCAGATCGTTGGACTTGGAACAGATAGTGTTTGTCTCCCGGTTGAATTCCTGGATGAGGAAATCCAGCTTGCGCCCGACGAGTTTTTCGCCGCAGATGGCGCGGAACTGGGCTATGTGCGAGGAGAGCCGCGTGAGCTCCTCGTTTATGTCCGACTTGTCGGCAAAGGCCGCCACTTCGGTCAGCAGCCTGCTCTCGTCCACGGGCACGTTTTTAAGGTAATTTCTGACCTTCTCCTCCAGCCTGCGGGCGTACTCGCCGGCGACGAGCGGGGCGCGCGCGGCTATCTGCCGCACCATCCCCTCTATTTTATCCGCGCGGGAGAGCATGTCCGCGGCCAGTTTTTCGCCTTCGGCCGCGCGCATGGCGTTCAGGTTTGCGAGCGCGGCGGAGAGCGCCGCGTCGAGCGCGGCTTCCGCCTCCTCGTCGGCGCCCGAAGCTTCCTCCGCCCTGACCACGTCGGGCTGGCGAAGCACCGCCGTCAGGGTGACGTCGTTTTGCACTTCGGGAAAGAGCCCGGCCAGCCTTTCGGCCGCCTGCACATATGCGCGCGCCGCCTCCTCGTCAACGAACAGGCTTTTGGCCCTGCGGCGCTTGTCGGTCAGGCTTATGAACACGTCGGCATGTCCGCGCGTGAGCGAAGAGCGCACCTTTGCGCGAACGGCGTCCTCGCAGCCCGAAAAGGTCTTGGGACACCTGACGGACACGTCGAGATAGCGGTTGTTGACCGTCTTTATCTCGGCGGTCAGTTCTATGCCGCCCTCTCTGTATTCGCCGCGGCCGAAACCCGTCATGCTGTACATAGCGATTTATAACCTCTGATAGCTTATTCATAATCACTATATCACAAATATTGCAAAAATTCAAGCCGCTTGAGCGGTTTTTGGAAAATTTTCGCAAGACGGGCGGCGGGCGCGGCTAATAGTCGTCGCGCTGTTCGGAGCATGCGCCCCGCTCGCGCGTGCAGACCACGCGGTAGTTGTTGCGCGGCTGGGCGGAAAACAGGGTGAAGGGCGACGGGGAAGTGACTATTGCCCCGGTGATATCTGCAAAGTATGCGCAGTTGCCCGCGCACATCACCGCCGGCATGCCGTACAGATAGGCATACGCCCTGGCAAGCAGCGGCGGCATCACCCTGCCCGCGCTCTCCATAAGGCACAAAAGCAGATTGCAGCCGCACAGCGACAGACTTTTTATGTTTTCGGGGAAGGCTATGTCGTTTTCTATGCACACGCCCACGCGGTATCCGCCCAGCTTATACAGGCCGAGACAGGCGCCGCTCTTCAGCTGCTCGCCGTCGACCACATGCAGCATGTCGGTTATGCCGAGCAGCCTGCCCCCTTCCGCCACCGCGGCCGACCTGCGCCTGAGCCCGCGGCTGTCCGTGCGGCAGCCGCAAACCACCGCGCAACCCGAACGCGCGCTCAGTCTGGCGAGCGCGCCGAGCTTGTCGCTCTTGCCCGAAAGTTCGGCGTCGTAATCGACGTCGCCGAGGTACTGGCAGCCGAGGAGAGCTATGTCGCACTCGGGCAGGCGGACGGGGTCGCCCTCGCGCAATTTAGGCACAACGCAGATCTTCATACACATTTATATTATTTCGCGCGCGCGGAAAATGTTCTGTACGCGCGCGCCGCGGCATATTTTATGAGTATGAAAAGACTTACGGCAACGATCGCGGCAGCGGCGGCATGCGCGTGCGCGCTGCAGCTTCCGGCATGCGCGCCGGAGGAGACGCAGCGGAGCGCGTACTTCATACGCGCGGAGTACGACGGCGAATCCTCGCTGACGGGCAGGGTGGAGCTGGATTACTTCAACGACACGGGCAACGCCCTCGACTGTTTGAAGTTCAACCTGTGGGGCAACGCCTTCCGGCGGGACGCGGCCGCAAGCCCCGTCCCTTCCGCCGCGCGGGACAAGGCGTACTACGCCGGCGAAAGCTACGGGAGCATGGAGATAACCTCCGCCGAGGGCGGGAACTGGCGCGTGTGCGGCGAGGACGAAAACATACTCGAAATAACGTTCGACCAGCCCGTATATCCCGACGAACGCGCGAGCTGCGCAATAGATTTCACCCTCGATCTGGCCAAAGTGAACGCCCGCACGGGCGTCACGGAGCACGGCACGGTGAATCTGGGAAATTTTTATCCCGTGCTGTGCGCCTACACGCGGGCGGGATTTGCGGAGTACGCATACGCGTCCGTCGGCGACCCGTTCGTTTCGCACGCGGCCGACTACACGGTGGAGCTGGCCGCGCCGGACGGATACGCGGTTGCGGCGAGCGGTCTGCCGGTTTTTGAAAAAACGGAGAACGGAGTCACCACGCGCAGGTACGAGCTCGGCGCCGCGCGCGACTTTGCCGCCGTGCTGTCGGAGAGCTTCCGCACGATCGGCTGCAGCGCGGCGGGGGCCGAAGTCACGTACTGCTATTACGACGACGAGGACGCGGAAACCGTGCTTGCCGCCGCGGCGGAGAGCCTGCAATATTTTTCGGACGCGTTCGGGCAATACCCCTACCCCTCCTTTACGGTTGTGCAGACCCCGCTGACCGCGGACGGCGCGGAGTATCCCGCGCTGGCGATGATATCCGCCGGCTGCTCCGGCGAGGACGCCGTGCGCGCGGCGGTGCACGAAACGGCCCACCAGTGGTGGTACGCCGCCGTGGGCAACGACGGCTACGCGCACGCCTGGCAGGACGAGGGGCTGGCGGAATATTCCGCGCTGATGTTCTTTGAATCCCACCCGCGTTACGGCCCCACGCGGCCGGGCATGCTCGGCGAGGCCCGGGGCGCGTACAGGGCATATTTTTCGGTGTACGACCAGCTGTTCGGCGGCGCGGACACCTCCATGGAGCGCGAGCCGGGGAGTTTTTCCGGCGAGTACGAATACGTGAACATAGTGCGCAACAAGGGCCTTATGCTGTTCGAAGCCCTGCGGGACGCCTGCGGCGACGAGGCATTTACCGCCGCGCTGAAAGATTACTTCGGACAATACCTGTCCGGCATCGCCCCGCCCGAAGGACTCATGGCGGCTTTCTGCCGCCGCGCCGACTGCGAGGGCATCTTCGACAGCTTTCTTTCGGGCAAGGTCATCATCTGAAAACCCGCGCCCCGCAACGCCGCCCCGCACGCGGGGCGGCGTTGCGGGACTTTTTACGTTTTATACACAATAAAGTTTTTAACTTTTTGTTGCCAAACAAAATATTATGAAGTATAATAATGTTGCCCGCGGGAGATAAAAGCAAAAAAAGCTGCGGGCAAAGGTAAGTTATGGACGCATACCCAAGTTTTGTTTTTAAGCGCTTGTAACTGCCGCGTCGCCATGCTGCACGGTGCGCGGGAGTTTTGTCGCGCACCATTTTATTTTTACGGAGAATTGCAGTATGGTAAAGTTTTTTGTCACGGGCGGAGAAGGCGGACTCGCCCCGAAGAACGCGTTTGAAAACGCCTGCTGGGCGGATATGATAAACCCCACCGACGACGAGGTGGAGGACGTTGCCGCCGCGGCGGGAGTTCCCGAAGACATGATAAAGGCCGCCCTCGACGAGGAGGAGGCCGCGCGCACGGAGTTCGACGACGAAAACGGCTGCAGCATGTTCGTTGTGGACTGCCCGGTCATAGAGGAGGGCGACGGGGGAGACACCTACTCCACCCTGCCCCTCGCCATAATTTACAACAAGCGGTGCATAATAACCGTTTGCCTGAAGGGCAACCCCGTTCTTAAGGATTTTATAACGGGGCGCATAAGGGTGGAATGCGAAAAGCCGGTGGCGTTCATACTCAACTTCATGTACGGCAACGCCAAGCGCTTTTTGTACTGCCTGAAGCAGATAGACCGGAAGGCGCGCCGCGTTCAGGCCGAGCTGGGGAGAACGCTGAAGAACGAGGAGATACTGCAGCTTCTGGAGCTGGAAAATTCGCTGGTGTACTTCTCCACCTCGCTCAATTCAAACAACAAGGTGCACGAAAAGCTTTCCAAGGTGGAAGCCGTCGCCGCGCGCGAAGATTACCGCGACCTGTACGAGGACATGGTGATAGAGTGCGGGCAGGCCGCGGAGATGTGCAAGATATACAAGGACATACTGTCCGTTTCGATGGACGCGTACGGCTCGGTGATATCCAACAACGCCAACGACACCATGAAAAAGCTGACCGTGATAACCATATTGCTGGCCATACCCACCATGATAGCGGGGTTCTGGGGCATGAACATGCCCGTGCCGTGGCAGGTGCAGAACGGCGAAACTTCCACGGTGTGGTTCTGGCTGGTTATAGGCGCCACGTTTGCGCTGACGGCGGCGGTGGCCGTGATACTTTTCAGGTCGATGAAATTCCGCCCGCCCGCAAAGCGCAGGCCGCGCATACTAAAAAAACGCAGGAAGTGACCAAAGATGCCCATTTTACAGTACAAGTGCCCCAAGTGCGGCAAGGAATTTGAAGAGCTCGTAAAAAAATACGACGAGCGGGTGCTATGCAGCGAATGCGGCACGGAGGCGGTGCGGAGCTATTCCGGCTCGGTGTGGTCGGCTACGGGCAAGCCCGCAAAAAAATGCAGCGGCAACTGCAAGACCTGCGGGGGCTGCTGACGCAAAATAGCCGGCGAGCAGAGCGGACGACCCGTCCGCGGCGCCCCGGCCGGGCAAGCCACGCATAAATAATGCCGATAACGCCCTCAATGCGCGGCGGACTTATTCAAAGTCCGCCGCGCATTGTTTTGCCCCGGCAAAGCCCCGCCCGCGGAGCGGACGGCGGCGTGGATGAATAAAACGCGGGCGGAGCGGCAATAACCGACTGCGGGCGGAAAAAGCTCCGCCCGGAGGAGAACCTGATGCGCGCAGCAAAGCTGACAGTCATGCTTATCGCGGCCGCGGCGCTCTGCGCTTCGGCCGTGTGTCTTTCCCGCCGGACGGCGTTCGAGTGCGGGGACAGCTACACATTTTATACCGGCAGCGCCTCGTCCTTGTGCCGCGTGGTCGCCGCCGGGGACAACCCGCGGCTGACCCTTCTGACCCTGTCCGACGTGCGGGGCGAGGCCACCTCCTACCCTTCGCTGGACGTTGAAAAATTTCTGGAGCGGACAGGCGGCGAAATATTGTTCGAGGAGCGGCTTTCGGACAGCGTGAATTACTACTGCTCGGCCGATCTGCCCTACTCTGTGCAGCTGTACGGCAAAACGGTCAACCTGCACATATGCGTGCGCGACGACGGCGTGACGGTGGGCTCGCCCGTTATATTCGGCGGATACTGAAGCGCGCGGCAAAGGGCGGAAACGCCGCGCGGGAATTTTTTTGAAAGGCGGCGTATAAAGGCGCAAGCGGCGGGCAATAAAGTGTTTGTAAGCGCCGGACGCTACATAAAAGGAGATATCAAATATGAGTCAGGAACAGAACACCGGAAACAAAAAGAAGCTTTTGACCTACTACCTTATTTTAGGCGCGTGCATACTGCTGATCGCGGCCGTGACCGTGACGGTGATATTTGCCGTGCGAAGCGACAACCCGCTCGACATAAATCAGGGCGCGGACGACGTTACGGACGGCGGCGGCGACGAGGACGACGAGGACGACGAACAGCCCAACGAGGACGTTTCCTCCGCATACGAATTTGTTGCGCCCGTGGCCGAGATGAACGTGATAAACGACTACACCTTTTATTACAACAAGACCCTGGACTGCTACCATTACCACACCGGCATAGACCTTGCGGCCGAAGCGGGCACAAGCGTTGTGGCCTGCGCGGACGGCACGGTGGAGAGCATAACCGCCGGAGATCTTCTGGACGGCACCAAGATAGTGCTTGCCCACGCCGACGGGGTGAAGACGAGCTATTACTTCGTCGAAGCCGCCGAGGGGCTCAAAGCGGGCGACGCCGTGAAGCGCGGCGACGTGATAGGCACCGTGGCGCAGCCCGCGGGCAGCGAATACAAGGAGGGCGCGCACCTGCACTTCGAAGTGTCGGACAACGGCGAGACCGCCGACCCCAACGAATATCTGGACATCGCCGAAAAATGACGGGACGGGAACCCGCCCGCGCGCAAGACGCGCGGGCAAACCTCAACGGGCGCGCGGCCGCAAGGGCAGCGCGCCCCTTTGCATATCGCAAAATTTTGCGAGCTCCTTCCCCGCCCTCGCCCTCGCGGCCGCGCGGAAAAAGCGGACGCGAGGGCGCGTTCAGAGTCGGAATTTATAAATTTAAACAAAAGCGAGCACGCTTTTGTTAAATTGAGGAAAATTTTGTTAATTATGAAAACTTGTAACAAAAAATTTACAAGTTAAATGAAAGTTAACATAAATTATCGGTATTATCATAAAATATTGATAGAAGATAACAAAAATAAAATTTTAAAAAATTTTTTAATTGTTATTGACTAACAAAAATGAGTATGCTATACTGCATGCGAAATGAGGAAGGAAACACCTCGTTCAGATAAAAAAGACAAAAAGCGGCGGCTCGCCCGCCGAAGAATACCTTTAAGGAGGTACGAGACATATGGATATTTATGAAAGACTTAACCAGCTCGACGAAGAGAGGAACGCTTACGGCGTGAACCCCCTTTCGTACGTAGTGCTCGACTGCGCGAGATAATTTCCGCGCGGGCGCAGAGAGCAAACCGAATCCAACCAACAATGACGCATAATCACAGGAGGCATAAAATGATCGAAATTTATGAAGAGATCGCTCGTCTTGACAGCGACAGGAATGAGATCGGCGTTTCCCCCCTCTCATACGTCGCTCTGGACTGCGCAAGATAATTACACAAAATAAACGATGACAAGATAAAACCGATTGCCGCCGCGGCGGCAAAACAAAAAATACTCAACGCTTTGAGGAGTTTGGAATCATGTTAGACATTCTGAACGATTTCAGACGGGCCGCAAGGGACGCGGACAGCGACAGGGCAACGGGCATCACATACAATACTTTGTTGTGGTATCTGCTCTCCGTGAACCGCTGAACGCCTGGCTGCAGGCGGCCGTCGGAACAAAATCAGCTTAAACCAAAAACGGGCGCGCCCGCACTGCATGTGCGGGCGCGCCCTGCATTTTAGCGTCAGAAAGGTGATATTCGTGGGGCAACCGCTTTCAGTTGCCCTTCCCCCGTCCGGCCGCAACGGCACTCAGTGCGCCGAAGGCCACCATGAGCACGCCGCCTATTATGAACACCACCCATGCGGGGTGCCACACGCCCCAGAGGATAGACACGAGCAGATAGACAAATGTGCTGAGTGCCATCATCATGGCAGAAAGGCCGTCGAGTACGCGCGCGGCGAGCGGCCTCATGCCCTCTCCGTCCGTGCAGAAGACTTTGTCAAAGAAAAAGACGAGTGCCGCGGCGGCGATAAACGCCAGCCAGCCGGGGTGCCACAGCCCAGCGCAGGCGCCGAGACAGATGTACGCTATCGCGGTGCAAGCGATGACCGCGGCATTGACTATGCCGCCCGCGCGCGAGAGACGCGCGTCTCTTGCCGATTCAGCCGCACCGAGCGCACCGACTGCTTTATCATCATCGCCGACGGACGCCGCCTCCTGTCCGTTGCCGCAGCCGGCTCCCTCCGCAGAAGGGTCGCTCACGTCGCCGCGCATGAGTTGATCCATGGATATGCCGAAGTTATCGCACAGGGCGAGTATCTTTTCGGTTTCGGGATAGGCCTCGCCCGTTTCCCATTTGCTGACCGACTGACGGGATACGCCCAGCCTGTCGGCGAGCTCTTCCTGCGTCACCTTGTCGCGCTTGCGCAGATACTGCAAATTATCCGAAAAGGCCATAAAATTTATCTCCTCGATTTATTTTGTACTTTAATTATACCTTAAACGCCGGACCGTTTCAACCGACTTTGGCGTGCATTTTGCGCAACTATGGGTTGCGAAATGTAATAAATTTGCAAAATTTACAATTTTGCGCAAGAAAAAAGCGCAACTGCAGCGCGGGCGCCTTTAAAGAAGGCGAAGCGACAAAGCGGAGGAGCGGCCGCAATCGGCGGCAGACAGGCAAAGCCTGAAAATGCGCAATCGCGCCTCCCGCGAACGTCACAAAAATTTCACTTGTAATTTTTGGCGGAACGTGGTATAATGAAATCACCGTTAAGACGATAAGGGAAATGTTATGAAGATAAAGATCACATCCGATTCCACATGCGACCTCGGCACCAAGCTGATAGAAGAACGCGACATAGGCATATTCGCGCTGCAGGTCACTCTGGGCGAAAAGAGCTACCGCGACGGCGTGGACATAACCCCGCAGGACATATTCGACTACGTGGCCGCAACGGCCGTTCTGCCCAAGACGGCGGCGGGCTCCACGGACGAATACGAGGCATTTTTTGACGAACAGCTTCAGGGCAACGACGCTTTGATACACTTCAACATCTCGTCCAAAGCTTCGTCCAGCCATTCTTCGGCATGCATAGCCGCCCGCAAATTCGGCGGGAAGGTGCACGTGATCGACAGCAAGGCGCTTTCCACCGGTCAGGGCCTGCTGGTGCTGAAGGCCTGCGACCTGCGCGACGAGGGCATGTCCGCGGAGGACATTGCCGCGCGCATAAGGGCGCTTACGCCGTTCGTGAACACCTCGTTCGTGCCCGACGACCTCAACTATCTGCACAAGGGCGGCAGATGCTCGCTTGCGGCCATGCTGGGCGCAAAGGTGCTGAAGCTGCATCCGCTGATAGAGGAGGACGCCGAAGGCCAGCTGATAGCCAAGAAAAAATACAAGGGCAGCATGGAGAGGTGCATAAAGACGTATGTGCAGGATCTGCGCGCGCAGTACCGCCGCTACGACAGGACGCGCTGTTTTATAACCCACTCCTGCGCCGACCAATCGCTCATCGACGCGGCCAGAGCGGAAGTTGCGGACATGTTCGAGTTTGACGAAGTGATAGAGACCGTGGCCGGCGCGATAATAACCAGCCACTGCGGCCGGAACACTCTCGGCGTGCTGTTCATAACCGAATAACCGGGCAAAAGAGCTTTTAAGAGCGCGGGCAGGATCTGCCCGCGCTTTCGCGTTCCCCCGCTCCTCCGCTCCGATCCCGCGGCGGCCGGCGCCGTTGCCGCAGGCAATACAAATCAGGCGGCGCAAAAGCAGGTCGCCTTTCGGGGCACGGCCGCAAACAAGCTTATACCCGCCCCGCCGCGAACGGACAAGCGGACGGACAAGCGGACGGACAAGCGGACGGACAAGCGCGCGGACGGCATTGCCGTCCGCGCGCCATGAACGCACTTTTAAGCCGTTGAGCCCGCAATATCCCGCGGCCGACAAAACAGGCGTGCCGCGCCGACCTTGCGCGGCCTTATCTCCCGCACATGCGAACGGCGCCGCGCAAAACCTGCGCGGCGCCGTCCTTTAGGAGCGCTGTATTGCAGCGGTAAACTGCAAACCCTGATTACTTTTTATATATCAACTTAAGCGTGACGCCGTTCTGGGACTGCTCCCATATGATCTTGTTGCCGTCCACTTTAAATTCGGTTTCAACGCCGTCGACGATTATGGTAACGGTGTTGCCGTCCTGAACGTATGTGGCTTCCTGCTCAATGCCGTCGGAAGGCATTGTCACCTTTCCGTCATCGCCGAAAGCTATGGTATGTCCGGCCATGCTTCCCTTCATCAACGCAACCGCTTCGTCCATCTCGGCCTTCACCTCGTCGGAGACGTTGGAAGCGTAGCTTACTTCGATATTGTCGAAGGTGTAAGTGTTGCCGGACACGTTAATGTTGCCGGACACGTTGCCGCTGTCAACGGGGTTGTCAACCGTGCCGTCAAGATAGTCATCCATGGGGACTACTTTGTAACTGCCCGTCACGTAATCGTAATACTCCACGTTGGTCGCGCCGAGATCGGTGAGCGAAGCCGCCGAAGAGGAGAACTGCATTTCGAGATTGGCGAGAATGCTCAGCGAGGCGGTCGTTTCGGTCTGCGTGGACGACATCGCAGTCTGCTCGTCCACGGTCACGGAACCGTTGACGTCCACCGAAACGCCGGTGAGCACTTTGTCGGCGATGTGATAGGTTATGTCCGCTCTGGATACGCCTATCGTGGTTTCGGAGCCGTTGCCGGGGATGCTTATGGTCAGCCCGTTTTCAAAGCTGACATAATCGAGCACGTCGTTCAGCTGCTTCTTTACGTCGTTGATGGCGACAGTCGTGGAAGAGCCCATATTGATGAGGTCGATGACCTTTATGCTGCCTATGGACTGACCGATGCCGAGCGACGAAGCGAACTGCGTACTGTCGAGCAGGTCGCCTATGTAGTCGTAAAGGCTTACGCCCTCGCCGGGTGCGGGAATGGTTATCGCGGGCGAGGAGGGTGCGGCCGAATATGTTCCGCCCATAGCCATTGCGAGAACGGCGTTGGCTATCAGATAAGCGTCCTCCGCAGGTATCACAGTGCCCAGCGCGCCCACGACGTTTTTGAAGAGGTCGGCGTCGTAGAGGGCGGATATGGTGGTTTCCGCGCCGAGCGAATCTACCACTTCGGAGACGTCGTCGTATATGCCGCGGAGCATGGCGATGAGGTCGACCTTTACGGCCTCGTCGTTGGTCGACGTGGCGCCGTAGCTGTTGCCGAGCTGCGCCGCCAGCATTATGGCGGCGGTGCCGTCAAGCTCCATAGCGCCCAGCCCGCCCAGCGCGGCCGATCCGCTCTCCCCGGCGGAGCTGCCAGCGGAAAGCGTTAAGCCCGTCCAGTCGCTGACCACGGAATCGGCCGAATAGGAGAACCCGTTCAGCTCGCGCAGGAACATGTAGTTCGTTGAGTTGGATTTTACCCCGCCCTCGTCGACGGTCGCCTTGACGACCAAGTCGAGGTCGCCCGTCTGCATGTCGACGGTGCCGTTCGTCTCCGCGCCGATGTTGAGGGTCTCGCCGTCCGAAGTTCCCTTTATGCTGGTGGTGGCCGAGAGGGTGGCGGACTTGTAGTCCACGCTCTGCATGGAGTCCGTGACCTCATCGATCTTATCCTGCACGGCGGAAGGGTCGGTCTCGTCGCCGCAGGCGGCCAGCGCGGCCGCGCCGAACGCAAGCGAAAGCGCCGCAAGGCAGGACACAAACTTTTTAAACTTTTTCATCTCTTTCTCCTTATCTGCAAACTTATTCCGACGCCCGCAGTGCGTCCCGTGGCGGACGGAAGAGCCCGCCCAAGGCGCGCCGCATGCGGCTTCGTCGTATATATATATTATCACAACGCGCGCAAAATGTCAATAGAAACCTGCCAAAAAGCGCGCGGCGGCCAAGCACGGCGCCCGCAAGCTATATTGTACTATCTGTATTATCTATATAATCTGTATGTAAATTATTATATTAAGTGTATTAAAAATGCGGGCAGGACATGAAAGGCGTTAACAAAAAAGGTCAAATATTTTTAAAATATATATTGAATATTTTTCCGCACCGTGCTATAATAACAGGGTAAGAGTGCGCGCGCACGGCGCGGCGCAAGGCTGCAACAAAACGCATTCAAGGAGAAACGAAATGAAGGACGCAAACTGCGGGTACTGCATGCGCGGCGAACTTTTGGAAAAATTCGGCATATACATATGCGATCTGAGCGTCTCCACGCTGATACTCTTCAAGGAGCAATCCAAGCGCGGCAGGTGCATAGTCGCGTATAAGGACCACGTAAGCGAGATAGTGGATATTTCCGACGAGGAGCGCAACGCATTTTTTGCCGACGTGAACCGCGCGGCAAAGGCCATTCACAAAGTGTTCAGACCCGACAAGCTGAATTACGGCGCCTACGGCGACACGGGCTGCCATCTGCACATGCACCTGTGCCCCAAGTACGAAGGCGGCGACGAATGGGGCGGAACGTTTACGATGAACCCCGGCAAGGTTTACCTTTCGGACGAAGAATACGCCGACATGATAGAAAAAATAAAGGCCGCGCTGTGATGCATGCGCGGCGCGGCGCGGTCTGCGCCGCCCACTAATTTTTTTGGATAACGGAGGGAATCAACAAAATGGCACACAACGTAATCGCGGAAGCCAAGCGCTGCCTTAACTGCAAAAAGCCGCTGTGCAGACAGGGCTGCCCCATAAACACCGACATACCGGGATTTATTTCGGCGTTTTTGAACGGCGACATAGACGAAGCGGGCAAAAAACTGTTCGACAACAACCCCCTTTCGGTGGTGTGTTCGATAGTGTGCAACCACGGCAACCAGTGTCAGGGCCACTGCGTGCGCGGGCTGAAGGGCGAACCCGTGGAGATATCCACGATAGAAAATTATATATCCGAACGCTATCTGGACAATCTCGTTCTGGACAGAGCGCCTTCCAACGGCATAAAAGTGGCCGTAATAGGTTCGGGCCCCGCAGGCATAACCATTTCGATAAAGCTTGCGCAGCTGGGCTACGACGTGACCGTTTTTGAAAGCAAAACGGACATAGGCGGCGTTTTGCGGTTCGGCATACCCGACTTCCGCCTGCCCCACGCGATAGTGGACAGATACAAGCAGATAATGCTGCACCTCGGCATAAAGATAAGGCTGAACGTTACGATAGGCAAGGCCTTCGGCGTGGAGGAGCTGTTCCGCGACGGATTCAAGGCCATATCCATAGGCACGGGCGTGACGTGGCCCATAGCGCTGAACATAAAGGGCGAAACGCTGGGCAACGTGCACTACGGCGTGCACTTTCTGGAACGGCCCGAAGGCTACGAGCTGGGCAAGAGCATGATAGTTATAGGCGCGGGCAACGTGGCCATGGACGTGGCCAGAACGGCGCTGCGCCGCGGCGTGCGCGACGTTAAAATAATGGTGCGCTCCGACAGGTACACCGCCAGCGACGAGGAGAAGGAATACGCCGAAATCGAGGGCGCGCAGTTTATATTCAACAAGGCGCCCGTGGAGATATGCAACGAGGGCGTGTACTTCGCCGACACCGTGTGCGACGAAAACCACAAGGTGATATCCATGTCGGACAAGCCCGAACTTTACAAAACCGACACCGTTATGATATGCGTAAGCCAGCGGCCTTCCAACCTGATACTCACCACCACCAAGGGTCTGGAAGTAAACGAGCGCGGCCTTGCCAAGATAGACCCGCAAACGGGCGCAACTTCCCGCCCCGGCGTGTTCGCCTCCGGCGACGTGGTGAAGGGCGCAAAGACAGTTGTGGAGGCCGTGGAGCAGAGCAAGCGCGTGGCCTTTGCCATGCACGAATATCTGCAGAGCCTGCCCAAGGAGGGCTGACGGCGCGCCTGCAAATACATTGAATAGATTTTTGGCAAAAGCTTAAGGCGGCGCCCCGTGCGGGGCGCCGCCTTTGCACTGTGATTGAATTGCGTATACATCGCCTAGGGCGGAAAGTTCGACCGTACTCCCCCCTTTTGTCATTTCGACCGGAGCGTAGCTTTCTCCATAGCACTCGCGCAAAACCGTGGCTTTTGCGCGAAAGAGGAGCGGCAACGAAGCGAAGTTGCAAGGCGCGCTCTGCGCGGCTTGCTTAGAGCGCAGTTTGCCAAAACGAGGAACGTTGCTCCGCGAACCGATAACGGGAATGCGACAGCGCCCGTCCGCGGAAATGTGATGCAGCGGAACGCTGTCTCCGCAGCACTCGCGCAAAACCGTGGCTTTTGCGCGAAAGAGGAGCGGCAACGAAGCGAAGTTGCAAGGCGCGCTCTGCGCGGCTTGCTTAGAGCGCAGTTTGCCGCGACGAGCGTGTGGAGAAATCTCGGAGCGTCAGCGACGGACAAAAGGTCATCGACCGAGCTTTACCGTTAGATTTCTCGACTGCGCTCGAAATGACAAGGGTGGGTAGAGCGACCGAACAATACCGTTAGATTTCTCGGCTGCGCTCGAAATGACAGGGCGGAAAGGTCGACCGAACAATACCGTTAGATTTCTCGGCTGCGCTCGAAATGACAAGGGTGGGTAGAGCGACCGAACAATACCGTTAGATTTCTCGGCTGCGCTCGAAATGACAGGGTGGGTAGAGCGACCGAACAATACCGTTAGATTTCTCGGCTGCGCTCGAAATGACAGGGCGGAAAGGTCGACCGAACAATACCGTTAGATTTCTCGGCTGCGCTCGAAATGACAAGGGTGGGAAGTCGACCCGTCCGCTGCGGCGCATGGAGAAATGACAGGATGGAAAGGGCGCCCGCCTTGGCGCCTTTTTTGCACGGCGCGCATCCGCACGGATGCGCGCCGCGCGTCTTTAAGCCGGCGGAAAAGGCGCGGCAACGCAAAAAATAACTGCCGCGGGCGGCAGACCGCCCGCGGCAGTATAAGTAAGGAAGAAAAATAATGACTGTATTGCCCCCTCCTTCCGCCCCGCCGGGCGGAGCGCATCCCCCTGCAAGGGGGATGCGTTGAGGATGGGAATGAAGGTATGGACGAAAAAAATTATTTTTTGCGCACTTTTTCTTTGCCTTGCGGGCAAAGAAAAAGTTGCGGCGGGCCCGCGGCTTTGCCGCCGCGCGCTCCGCGCGGGCAGTTGCCCACGCAGGCGGGCATAAACCATAATCGCCCCGACCCTGCTTGCAACTTTATTTTACCGCAAAGTTGTAACAAATTCACCCGCAACGTTGCAATAAGTTTGTAAAAAATCAGGAGATAGTTTTTATAGTTATTGTTTTATAGCACGCCCAATCGGTGTGAACCATGCCCTTCTCCTCCGCTTCCGAATCTTTGCCGGAACCGGACACCGTCGCCCCGGCTGCGAGAACGCTGCTTATCTGCACAACGGCGTCCCCTCCGCTTGTTCCTACGGCGTTTCGGTCTGCATTTGCGCCTATCGCCCCGTTTGTATAATACGGATATAGCCCCACAATAAACCAACCTCCATAATGCAGGGCGGGATCTCCGCCCGTGTATTCGCCGCCGGAGAGCTGCACGGAGCCGTCGCTTTCTATTGCTTCATCGAAATACAGCCCCGAACGCTTGCCGGTGAAGGTGCCGCCGGAAATTTTGAGCTTTGCCGCGCCTTCGCCATACCACACGCCGTCGCCGTCTGACGCCTCGCCGGAGAATGTGCCGCCCTCAATCGTGACGTCCGCCGCAACAACAGCTTCGCCGGAGGTTTCTGCATAGGCCCTTTCCAACGTAAGACCCGCCTGCGTGCCGCTGACGGTCACGTCGGAACCGGTGAAGCCGTCCTGCCTATGATTGGGCTTAAACGTAACGGTTACATATTTGTACGCGGAAAAGCCCGCCTGACCGCTGACGGCAAAGTTGCCGCCGTATATGTTTGCTTCGGCCATATCGTCCTCGCCCGCGCCCATCACGAACGCGCCGCTGCCGCTGCCGCCGAAAGTTCCGCCATAGATTGTGACCTTGCCGCCGTACATTTTGAAGCCGTACGAGGCCGCGGCGCCGGCAATGGCTTTCTTTTTTCCCTCCGAATTTTCTTCCGCCGACCCGCCGACGTCGTTTCCGTTGAACGTGCCGCCGCTTATGACGGCGGCGCCGTCGCTGACGAGTATTCCGTTGCCGAGATCGGAAGTGTATTCGCCGCCGTAAACGGTGAGCTCGCCGCCGTCCACCTGCACGGCGTGGCCGCCCGTCTTCGGCATTTTTGCCGACCAGTTCGTCGCCGCGTTGTTGACATAGTAATAGCCGGCTTTTTCGCCGTTGCCGCCCGTCTCGTACAGCGTTTTGCCTGTTGTTTCTATTGTTATATCGATATCAACGGCAGGCGTGCCGGCGTCGCCGAGCGTGACGGTGCCGCCCAAAACATACAGCCCGCCGCCGACAGTATTTTTAATTTCGCCGGCGTTGAGCTGCACTTCTGTTCCGGCAGCTCCTTCCACCCTGACGGCAAAGCTCTTTATTGCAAAGTCGCGGTATTCGTAGCCCGACGTGATGCCGTCATTCATGCTGCTGCCGACCGGGTCGTTTTCAACGCCCGTGTGGGTGACGTTGAGGGTGCCATAGGAAATAAGCGAGCCGCCCTGCACGTACACGCCGTTGTATACGTTTACGCCCGTATTCGTCTCGCCTTCGCCCTCGCTGCTGTCCGCAGCCCATTTTGTGCCTTCGGCAATGGTGCTTTCCACGGAGCAGACAGAGTTTTGTTCGACCTTTAACGTGCCGCCGTACACGTATATGCCCGTGCCGCGCGTGGTCGTTACTTTGGTTGTGCCGGAGATGACATCGATATCTCCGCCGCCTATGGTTATGCCGAGACCGTTGGAGGTTATGTCGGCGGTTTTAACATTAAAGTCCACGCTGCCGCCTATGGTGCTGACGGCCGTGCTGGAGAGTGTGGAGTTAGTACCGTCCATAGCGACGTCGCACGTGAATTTATCGCCGTAGACGAAGACGTTGCCGCCGTAGGCATAAATGCCGGTGGACAGGTCGCCGCCGACCATAACGGAAGTGGTGCCGTAAAAGCTGACGTTTCCGCCCTGCGTGTAGACGGCATGGGCGCTTTCGTAGTCGGCCGCATTGGCATTTTGGGCCCGATTTATGTTGATTTCGGCATTGTGGACGGTGAGCTCGCTCTGTCCCGAAGCCCTTATGCCATAGACAAACGAACCGGTTATATCGAAGGGTATTCCCGCAGCGGCGGCATCGTAAATTACCAGACTGCCGTTCTGCATATCTATGGCCGAGCCGTTTGCGCCGGCTTCAACGCCCTCCGCTCCCTTTTGTGCGCCCTGCGAAGCGTCCTTTGTGAAGCTGCCGCCGGTGAGAACCATGGTGCCGCCCGAAACGCGGACGGTGTCGCCCACCTCCGAATAGAAATCGCCGCGGGATATGTTGAGATACTCGTTTGCGCCCGCCGACGAACCGTAGGCGCACTCAACGCACACCCCGTCGCCGAAGGCGTTGAAATAGCCGTTGCTGACGGCCATGTAGCCGCCCGTGGCCGAAACGCAGTAGGTGTCCGCTTTGCCGAAATAGGAATAATAGTGCCCGGCGCGGGCGTACAGATTGCCGCTGCCCATGTTGATGGCGGCATACTTGGGGGGGGCCGAGCCTTCGGCGTCGGCGCTGCCGTCCGCGCTGCCCTTTACGTCGTTGTACACGTAAACGGTGACGAGCACGTCCGTTTCGCTCTGTCTGGTCGCGTCGACGTATTCAAAATCCACAAGGCCGTCGGTCTGCTCGCCCTTTACGTAATATTCATAGTAATAATCCGCGCTGCCGTTGTTTGCAACGGTGGAAAATTCCATGTTGTCCGCTTCGAATGTGAAGTAGAGATAGGTGTCGCCGCATATTATGCCGCCGCCAATGTCCGCGGCGACGCCTTCATCGAAATACATATTGCCGTTTACGGTGTTGTTGTTGGAGCCTGCCACCGTTTTGGGCACGATGACGGGCAGCTGCCGCTCGCCCGCGGAGGAGTATGCCGCGCCGTTCTTTTCGTACAGCACGGCGCTGTTCGTCGCGGTGAAGCTGCCGCCGTTCGGGGAGCTCCACGCCGTGCCGCCGCCCGAAGCGTACTCGTCGTACAGCCCGGAGTCGGGGTTGCGTGCGCCGCTTGCGTCGCGCTCGCCGGAGCGGGGGCCGCTTTCGAATATGCCCGCCGCCACGGTGAGTGTGCCGCCCGAAAGCTGAAGAACGGATCCGACGGGGTTGTAAAGGCTGCCCGTCTTATCCTTAGAACTGTCTATGATGGTGAGCGTTACGCCCTCCTGAATGTTTAAAAGGGGCTGGCGGTTGTTGCGCTGTATCTCGTGGCCGTTGAGGTCTATCGTAAGGTCGCTGCGCACGTCGCTTATTCCGCCCGAAATTATGAGGGGGTTATCCAGCTCCTCGCCTATCTGTATGTTGCTGTAGCCGTTTTCGATGGCCTTGAAGAAGTCTTCGATGGTGCTGATGACTATGGCGTCGCTCAATATGTATTCTATGTCGCCGGAATAGTCGCTTTCGGAATTGCGCTCCGAAATATATCTGCCGAACGTTAAGGAGGCAGTGAACATGGCGGCGATGAACAGCAGCATAACGACATATAAAAGCGCTTTGCGCACGCTCTGCTTCATGCAATTGTACCTCCTTTTTTAAAATTTGCGGCATGCGGCGCGGCCGCAGCCGACGGGCGGGACGGGCCCGCCGCAACGATATGGCCCGCAGGCTTCAGCCGACCTGCGAATCCTGAACGAAGAGCGCGTACATGTCGAAATAGTACGAGCGGTTGACGGCAATGGTTATGTCCGCTTCCTTGCCCGCAATGCGCAGAGCGTCCATGGTTATGCCGGATATGTCGATTTGTCCGACGTTGGAACAGACCCCCGTCCCGTACGACGCGAAGGGCGATGAATCGGGCATATACTCGCACGAAAGGCTGTTCTCCCCGCCGTTCCACGTTATGGGGTGAACGTAGTAGGCGGCGTTTTCGCTCAAGGGCGCGACGTGGTAGAGCGACACGTTGTACTTCCCCGCCTCCTCCGCGTAGGCGCACTTTATGCGCACGGTGGTGGTTTGCCCTTCCGCGCCGCCCGCAACGGGCGCGGTCTGCTCGAAGTGGTAGCCCGTTATGTCTATCCTGGCCCCGTTCTGCAAAAAGTAATAGCCCTGCGCGGGGTCGGTGACAAGCCGTGCCATGTCTTCGACGAGCGCGCCGTCGGCCGCGAACACGGGCGTGACGGCTATGGCCTCGCCGACGCCGTCTATGGCGGTGGTGTAGCCGCCGTCGTCGCCCTTCGTTATGTTGTCGTACCAGCGGGCGGAATTTTCCAACCTGTCGGTGAGCGTGAAGTAGGCAACGTGCGTGCTTTCGTGCCTGCCGCCGCCGGCGTAGCGCATGGCGGGCAGGGTAATGTCTATGGTATAAAATGTCTGCTCGCGCTTAAGGTCGAGGTAGAGCGGCGTTTCGCTTACGCCGCGGCGGAACCCGACGGAGTATTCCACGGTCTGCTCGCCGGCGGAAACCGTCATCACAAGTCCGCTGCCGCCCTGCTCCGCCGACGATTCGAGCGTGAGAGTGCGGCTTTGGGTGCCCAGCCCGCCGGAGACGGTGAATTGTTCGTCCGCGGCCGTCTGCGCGCCGTAATCGTAAAAAGACGAGCTGTTAAGCGCGGTCTCGGAGCCGTAATCCGCATATGTCGCATTGAGCGCGGGCGTGCCGTTGGCGTTTGTTCCGCCCGAGCGGCCGTAGAACAGTTCGCCCAAAGGTATCTGCGGAGTGTAAGCTCCGCCCGCGGAGGTCTGATCGCCCGTGCTTACCTGAACGGCGAGACTGTCGGCCAGCTCGGCCGAAATGTATATGCGCATGTGCGCCCTGACATCCACGCCGCTGACGCGGCCTTCGTCGTCGTAATTGCGCATGGTGAAGCGCACCGTGCGGGGCGTGGCCGAAGTTATGTAGCTTTCGCCTTCACCCTCGCCGCCGGCCGATACCCAGTAGTTGGAGTTGTCGAAGTTGAGCGAGGAGAAATCTTCTATCTCGTAAGAGCAGCCGAAAGCCGCCGCCCCCGCGCCCGCCGAGCCCGAAGTGGTGAACGCATAGCGCGAAAAAGTTACCCCCGTGAACAGCACGCTCACGAGAAGCAGGCAGCAAAGATATGTGAATATCGGGTATTTTTTAATCCTGCTCTTTTTCATCGTCTTTCTTTTCTATCAGTCCCGAAACAATGTCCGCGCCTATCCACACGAGCACGCCCGCCCCTATCGCGACGAGCAGCCCCGCGGGGCTGCGGAAAAATTCCAGCGCGCCGCCGGCGCCCTTTAAAACGCGCACCACCTTGCCGACCACGGCCGAGCGGTCGGGCTGTTCGCGGTATGCGCCGTTGGCGTCGCCGTGAGTGACGAAGCCTTGCTCCGTGACGCTCTCTATGCGGTGGGTTATGTACACGCCGTCCCATAAAAACGTTATCACGTCGCCGACGGCATAGTCGCTCTGCACTCTGATTATCACAAAGTCGCCGACCTCGATGTCGTCGTCGCCGCTGTCGTCGTCCATGCTGCCCGACACCACCGACGCCCCGGCATAGCCGAACACGGTGGGCATGCCGTTGCCGAAGGCATAGCGCGCAACGAGGATATATACGTTGTACGCGCACAGCGCAAGACATGCGGCCACGAGCACGGCGCGGACGATTATGTTTACCGTTTTAAAAAATCTGATCATTAAAAGTAGTGCCGAGCGCCGCCCGGGGCATGCCCGCACAGGGCCGCGCGTCTTGCGCGGCGGGCTTTCAATGCGCGCGGGCGGGTCCTTTGTGCGCGGAAGCCTTTAATGCGCGCGGGAGTCTTTAATGCGCGCGGGAGTCTTTAATGCGCGCGGGCCCGGAGCGAGGTTTTCAGCCCCTGTCCGCGCACACGGTGGCGCTGAAGGTTATCGTAAGGGTATATACCGCGCCGTTTTCGCCGGCGGCGGTGTCCGCCTCGTCGTTGTGCAGCCACTCCCACTCGAGCACGAACACCGTGCTCGACTTCTCCTCCAAGGTCATTCCGTCCAGCCCGAGGGCTTCGGGCGCGGTCTTCTCCTCGCCCGACAGGCACACGCCGTCGCGCCACAGCGAATACGAAATGGCTATGCCGTATTGGTTTTCGCAGGAAAAGCCGAGGGAGAATTCTATTGCGTCCGGATTGTCGTTGCGCAGCGTGAAGGCATAGCTGCCGCTCATGCCGGGCGCTATCTTTTCGGTGCCGAACTGCGCGTTGTAGAACACGGGCAGATTTTCGGCGTCCTGCCAGTTAATGCCGTGTTCGTCGGCGACGAAGAGCACGGGGGCGTAATCGATGCTGTCCGAACGGGCGAGGAAGTGCGCGCTGAGCGTGCCCGTAAGCACGGTGACGAGCACCAGAAGGGCGAGGACGAGCGCCAGAAGCGCGACGGGGAAGCGGCGCAGCGTGGCCACGTATTCGCCGTTGAGCGTTACGACGTTGTCGTTTTTATCCACATATCCCCTGTGCGTCACGTCGTCGGCAAACTGCACCACCCGGCTTTCGGCGCGGCGGAACATGCCCACCACCCGGCCTTCGAGGTCGTACCATATGCCCTTGCGCACCTTGCCCACCTTGTCGCCGCGGGCGTCCACCACCTTTGCCCTTGAAGGCACGCGGACGGGGGAAGGCGGAACGTAGTCGCCCTTTGCGGCCGCGGCGGCAAAGACTGCCGGGGCGGCGGGAACGCCCTTATCCTCCGCCCGGCCTTCGCCTGCGGCGGGAACTTCGGGGATATCGTCGCATATCTTGTCGTCGGACAGCGCCGCGTCGGCCGCTTGCACCGCGGCGGCGTCGGATAAGGGATAGTTTATCAGATGCGAGCCGTCGTATTCCGCGCTCCAGTCGCGCGCGACGTGCCCGACTGCGGGGATCGCGCGCGCGGCGCGCATTACTTCGCGCGTCAACGCGTAGGCGCAAGACAGGCTTGCGGCGCTGCATATATCTATTTCCAAGGGGCAGTCGGCATACATCGGCTGCCGCGAGTAGTCGTTGATTAAATATTCGTCCTGCGGGTATTTTTTTGGGTCGAGATTGAGAAAGAGCCGCACATATCCCCTGACCAGACGTATCCTGCCCAGCAACACCCCGCCGAGGCGGAAGCTTTCGCCGAACACGTCCGCATCGCACATCACGCCGGCGACGCCGTCCGAAGCGACGTAGCCGAAGAACGCGTCCTTTGCGGCGTTGTAGCGCGAGCGCGTCTTTTCGTCCGCGAGCGCGACGCGCTGCGAAAAAGCTATGTTTTTTTCCGTGACAAATCCCGCAGAGGGGGCTTCCCCTGCGGAGTGAGGATGGATGGAGTTGTTATGTATATCCGACCTGTTTGTCCTGTCAGCCACTTTTATTATACCTGAAAGAGCCCTGCGGGCGCATCCCGCATCGGGCGACGGGCCGCTGTTTGGGCGGCGCGCGGCGCACGCCGTGCGTGCGATATGAGTATACGGAAAACAACGTTACTTTGCCTGCCGGCGCGCCACCCGGCGGCAAGGCGAATAAATAACGTTCTGAAAAATCAGGCGCAGTGCGGGCGCGCAGCGCGCGCCCGCAGAACAGCCTTGGGGTTGAATAAGCCGCAATATGCGCCGGACGCCCGGATCATGAACCGGACGCGGGCGTCTGCGAAGCCTGAACGGCCGTGTAGGTCACCGCATAAGATACGCCGGCAACATTTTCGCCCGCCCACGTGTCGAGCGCGTCGCCGTCCCAGCCGCCAGCGGCGGAGGTGTTGGTATCGTCCGTGGTCCATGTAAGTACCGCATACAGATAGATTGCGGCATTCGACCCGGTCGTAAGCGTCTTCACGTCGGCTTTGCCGTCATTCAGCGTTATCTTGTTCAGGTCTTTCGTGGAACCGATTTCCGCGCTTGTGTCGTGATAGTACAGTTCGATTTTGAACAGAGCCTTTACCTGATCTTCGGTGGGATTTGCCGTGTCGCTGGCGGAGCCGTAAGTCAGGCTGCCCTGAAGGGCCGACAGCGTGAGGTCACCGACGGTCACGCTTACCTTAGCGTCGACTTCGCTGTTGTTTTTGATAACGGCCACGAGCTTGGGAGCGGTGGAATTGCTCCTCGTTGTGTCCGCGCCGGCATCGGCCATGGAAGGCGACAGCTGGCCGAATTTAATGTTTTCGTCAAGCGATTGGTTGCTTGCATTCGTGAATGTAATATTCCAGTTTGCCACTTCTACCGAAGCGATGTTTTCGCCCGTGCTGGTATAGCGCGCAAACGTGGTGCCGAGGAAACAGCAGCTGATGAGCGTGAGAACGACCAACGCGGCAAACAGCTTGGGAAGAATCTTTCTTTTCTGTTTCATGGTTTTTTTATCTCCTCTTTACGATCTTTTATATCTTCGGCGGAAAAAATGTGGCGTTCCGCCGCAAATACCAATGTTGTTTTGTTTGCCCCCTGCATGGCGGGGACGACGAAGTTGCCTTCCGAACGAGCAACGTTCCGTTGCATCAGGTTCCGCGAACGGGCAGCGTCTCATTCCCGTTGTCGGTTCGCGGACAACTTTTTAAATGTCCGGTCGACCCAAAAAAGCATTGTCATTTCGAGCGTAAGCCGAGAAATCTAACTATATAGCCCGCTCGACGGCAACGTTCCGTTGCATCATATTCCGCGAGCAACGTTCCGTTGCATCAGATCCCGCGAACGGGCGGAGACCCATTCCCGTCGTAGGTTCGCGGACAACAACGTTCCGTTGCATCGTATTCCGCGAGCAACGTTCCGTTGCATCATACTCCGCGAACGGGCGGGGACTCATTCCCGTTGTCGGTTCGCGGACAACTTTTTAAATGTCCGGTCGGCCCAAAAAGTATTGTCATTTCGAGCGTAAGCCGAGAAATCTAACTATATAATCCGGTCGACAGTAAAAGCCTGTGCACTTTTCCGCAATTATAGTTCGACTGTGCCCTTTTGTCCGTCGCTGTCGCTCCGAGATTTCTCCGCGCCGGTCGAAATGACAAAAGGGGCAAATGCGGTCGCCAGGTCGACACGAAATCAGCATAATAAATAGTTTGTTACAGGCTACAATATCTCTATCTCTTCCCAATCGGGATTTGCAACATTAATCAAAGCTTCCTTCTTTTTGCGCGCCCAATGCTTTATCTGTTTTTCTCTGCTTATCGCGTCCGTTACATCGCTATAAGTTTCTGCATAAATCAGCTTGTTTACGTTATATTTTTTTGTAAACCCTTCCACAAGCCCCTGCCTGTGCTCCATCATGCGCCTGCCCAGATTATTTGTTACGCCAACATACAGCACGGTCTTTTTAGCATTGCATAATATATAGACATAATATTCAAATTTCATTGTATCTAAATGCCCGACAAATGGTCGACCAAAAAAGTGTTGTCATTTCGAGCGTAAGCCGAGAAATCTAACTATATAGCCCGGTCGACGGCAGCGTTCCGTTGCATCATACTCCGCGAGCAACGTTCCGTTGCATCAGATCCCGCGAAACAGCTTTGTCTCATTCCCGTTGTCGGTTCGCGGACAACTTTTTAAATGTCCGGTCGACCCAAAAAGCGTTGTCATTTCGAGCGTAAGCCGAGAAATCTAACTATATAGCCCGGTCGACGGCAACGTTCCGTTGCATCAGGTTCCGCGAACGGGCGGGGACTCATTCCCGTTGTCGATTCGCGGACAACTTTTTAAATGTCCGGTCGACCAAAAAAGTGTTGTCATTTCGAGCGTAAGCCGAGAAATCTTACTGCATATCCCGGTCGACGGCAACGTTCCGTTGCATCATATCCCGCGAGCAACGTTCCGTTGCATCAAACTCCGGGGCGTTACTCTCCGTCGGACACGGACTCGTCGTATGCGGGTTCTTCCGGCTCTTTCTCCGGTTCCTGCACGACCGTCTGCGGGGCGGGCGCGGGTTCGTCCGCGGCGGAAGAAGCGTCCCCGCCGCGCTCTTCCACGAGGGCGCGCAGGCGGGCTATCTCCTCGTCCTTGTCGGCGAGGGCCTTATCGGCCTGCTCGCGCTGTTTTACCCTGCGGTTGTACAGCGTTATGCGGACGACGTCGAACGCGATGAACGCAACGACGGGTATGCCGACGAACACGATTATGCCTGTGGGAGTCTGCAAAAACATTGCAAAGTCGCCCAGCCCCTCCACGTGGCCCACGCACTTGCCCACTATATACCGTGCGGAAACGGGGTCGTCGAGCGAGCCGTTGTTTGCGTCGCCGCAGGTGGTGACTTCGGTGATAGTTTGCCCGTCGCGCACGACGGAGACTATGCGGTGAGTGACGTACGCGCCGCCATCGTCGGGCAGATAGTACGTAACAATGTCGCCTTCGGCAAGCGCGTTCTTTTCGCTTTCGTCGATGATGTCGACGAAAATGAGCGCGCCCTTGGAAAAGCTGTCCTCGCGGTCGCCTTCCATGGAGCCGGAAGTGACGGCCAGCGGAGCAATGCCGAACACGTCGGGCGGGATCATTCCGCCGCCGCTGCCCTTGATTATCAGCGTTAAATTGATTATCAGAACGGGCAGAAGTATTGCGGCGAGGACGCCCATTATTACGGCGGAAACTATGCCGCCTGCCGTGAATTTGCGAGACATCTTTAAGGGAACCCCTCTGTTACCCGATATGCCGCCGCGACCGGTCGGCGCGCCGACAGCGCGGGCGCCGTCCGCAGACCGCTTTGCCGATAAAACAAAATGACAGACGGAATTTTTGCCGCCTGTCGGGTTGTATAATTTATAGTGATTGCCTTACGCGGCAGACAGTAAAAATAAAATACACAATATCGGGTATGAAATTTTGCGACAAAGCCGCGAACGCACGCACACCGCCTTTCCCCGCGCGATAGTCGCCGCCTGAAGCGCCCGGCAGCGCGACGGCCCATTCGCTATATCTTTATCAGAATAAATTCTATCATACGCGCGCGGATTTGTCAATATAAAATAACTATCAAATCTGTAAAATTTGTTTAAATTTATGCCTGACCGACCGGAAATATGCACCTTGCGTGTCAGAAACTGCCACATATGAGGATATATTCCATCTTCCGGCGGCAATATGAACGTGCGCTCCGCCCCACTGCCGCCCGCACGTGCGCGCCGCGCGGAGAGCATATTTAAGTGCATTATTACTTATATTGTATTATAACAACACTTTTTGTACTTGTCAAGTACATAAGTAATTTTTAGGTGCTAAAATATGATATATGTGCATAGGCAGGATTTTATGTGAGTTGAGAAGCGAGCGCGGAATGAGCCAGCAACAGCTGGCGGCGGCGACGGGCGTGAGCCAATCCACGATTGCGAAAATAGAGATAGGCCGCAACGAGGCGACCGCCTCCACCGTGCGCAAGTTTGCCGCATACTTTCAGGTTTCGGCGGACTATATTCTGGGGCTTGAAGACGAATTCGGTTCGCGGACGAGACCCGAACCCGACGAAAGAGACGCGCTGGAAGAGCGACAGCTTTTGCGCGCGTTCCGAAAACTTTCGCCCGAAATGCGCGCCACGGCGCTGAAAACCCTTAAGCTGTGGACGGAGTGCCCGGGCGACGGGCGCTGAACGGGGCATATTCCGCCGCGTACGCGCCGCGCGCCCGATGGAGCGGCAAGGCGGCAAGATAATCAAACGGCGTGCAAACGCCCGCATACCCGCATATATGGCGCGGCAAACGCATTTGCGGAACGGACGGGCGGCCGGCGCGCAAACTGCGCGCCGGCCGCCCCCGTAAAATGCCGCAATATAATCCGGCGCGCCGCTACAGCAGGGCGAGCACCTCGGCCGCGTTTGTGTCGGGCCTGACTTTGGGCATGACTTCCGCCACGACGCCCTCTTCGTCGATTATGAACGTAGTGCGGACGACGCCCATGCTCGTCTTACCGTACGATTTTTTCTCCTGCCAGACGCCGTAGGCGCCTATCGCCCGCAATTCCGGGTCGGACAGCAGGACGAAAGGAAGGCCGTACTTTTCCGCAAATTTTTTGTGCGAAGCCACGCTGTCCCTGCTTACGCCGACGACGACGGCGTTTTTGCGGGCAAACTCTTCATATGCCGCGGCGAACGCGCAGGCCTGACGGGTACAGCCCGGGGTGTTGTCCTTGGGGTAAAAATACAGCACCACCTTTTTGCCGGCGAAATCGGACAGCGAAACGCTGTTGCCCTCCCCGTCGTTCAGCGTGAAATCCGGCGCCTTGGAACCTTTCTGCAACATCATATCTTCTCCTTTTAATTTTCAGGCGCGGCGGGCGCGCCCTTTTTCATGCCCGATTATACCATGCGCGGCCGGAAATTTCAAGCCCGGCGGACGCAAAAACCCGCGCGGGACGATTTGCCCGCACGGGTTTTTATTATGGAGCGTATGGTCGGACATTCATCCCGCGCCCATCGGGGCGCGTCTTCGATTATATTTTACACCCTTGCTCAACGGCAAAGCAAGCGTTTGCGCTTTACATATGCGTAAAGCACGCTTTACACGCGCGTAAAACCGCGGCCGCGGGCGCCCATTGAAGCCGCAAAACAGGCAAATAAAACCATAGCAGGGCGGGAGATGCGGCGAACCCGCAAAAAATGAGCGCAAACCGTTTACTGCAGCGCGATAACGTGCTACAATTATATCGGCCGCGACAGCTGCGCGGGACAAAAAAATAAAAGGAGTACTTATTTTGGAAGCTTTTGTAGAAGGCATCAAGTCGTTCTTTTCCGGCTTTCTGTACGACGGCGGTCTGACCATTGTGCGCACCATCGCCTTCGCCCTGCTGGGGCTGGTGATACTTAAGATAGTGCGCATGATAGTTCAGCGCGCCGCGCTGAGGAGCAAGCTGGACAACGCCGCCGCAACGTTTGTGATATCCATTATAACCGTTGTGCTGTACATCGTGCTGGTGATAGTGGTGGCCAGCTCGCTGGGCATATCCACGGCGGGCATAATAGCCGCCTTTTCGGCCATAGCCCTGGCCATAGCGCTGGCATTGCAGGACAGTCTGGCCAGTCTGGCCAACGGCGTCATAATCATATTCACAAAACCCTTCAAAAAGGGCGACGTGATAATGATAAACGGCAAGGAAGGCACCGTGCAGAGCATCAGGCTGTTCAACACAAAGATACTCACGTTCAACAACGAGGAGGTCATAATTCCCAACTGCGACATTTTGTCCGAAACGCTGGTGAACGAAAGCAACATGCCGCTGCGCCGCGTGGAACTGAGCTTTTATCTCGCCTATTCCGCCGACGCGGACGCCGTCAGGAAGGAAATACTCGCGGGGCTGGAGGAGTGCGAAAACGTGATATCTTCGCCCTCGCCCTCCGTCGGGCTGGACAGCTTCGGCGAACAGGCCGTGAAGTGCACGGCATATGCATGGGCGGCGCGCGAGAACTATGCCGCGGCCAAGACCGACGTGAAGGAGATAATCTACGGCTGCATACGCAAATTTGAGGCGGAGCCTTCGCTGCGCAACGTGCGGGTGGACGTCGCCCGCGGGGAGGACGGAAATGAACGGTAATTTTGCGGGACTTCTCGCCGTGAGCGCGGCGGACTGGGAACTGATAATAAGATACTGCATATACGCCGTTGTGATAGCGGCGAGCATAGTTGCGCTGATACTGCTGCGCAGGCACACCAAATTGCCCGGACACGGCGAACTGGCGCAGGCGCTTTCGGACCTGCTTACACAGGTGGAAGAAGCCGCGCAGGCGCCCGAGCGCGCACAGTTTCTGAAGGATACGGCGCGGGCGATGTACCGCGCGGACAGGCTGGCCTACACCGCCGCGCTGCTGGCCGAAAAGGAGAGATACGCCGACCTGGGCAAGGTGTCCGACCTCGTCGAACAGGCGCGCGCCGCGCTTTCGCCATATAAATTCGGCAAAAAGGAAGCCGACGAGCGCGACGGAGCAGAGCTGGCCGCGCAGAAACTGCGCGAAGCCATATGCGCCATGGACGGCATTTTAGAGCGGGACGCCGACATGAAGCGCGAAGAAGCCTGACCCGAACGGCGCGCGGCGGCGCGTTCGCGCTGCCGCGCATGGACAAAATAGCACGGACAAAATAACACGGGGCGCGCAGCCACAGGCTGCGCGCCCTTGATTTTTCCCTTATATCTCCTACCCTTCCGCAACGCGGAGCGGAGCGGGGCTATTTTTTTAAAAATCTGAACACGTACGACAGCGCGACCGCCAACAGCGAGATGATGAGCGACAGCAGCAAAAAGCAGAACAGCGCGCACCCCGCGCCGAACATCCACGCAGTGAACTTGTCGAGGGCGGCCTGGCTGACAGCGCCGACTATGAAATCTGCGGCGAGCAACAGCGCAAGCAATACCGCAAGCCCGCCCGCGGCGCTCCTGATGTCCGCGCCGCTCAGGTTCATGTGCAGGGCCAGAAACATGCCCGCGAACACGAACACCCACCACTGCCATGTCGCCGCGCGCGAAAAGAATCCCGAAATTACCTGCCATATATATGCCAGCGAACCCGCCCAATCGCTCATTTCAAGGGCGTAAAATCCGTTCAAATCGCCCGCAAAACCGGGCATGAGCAGCCACGCCGCCAGATAGAGCAGCGCCGAAATGCACACCACGGGCGCGACGCCTATGAAAAAATTACCGGCGAGCTGATACGCATTGCGCCTGTTGTAGGTGTGATTGACGTAACCGAGGGTGCCGTCCGCAGAATTTATCTGAAACAGCTTTATTTCCGTTATCCTGTGCCCGAACACTACGCACAGCAGCGCGTGCGAAAGCTCGTGCACGGGCGTACCGATAAATCCCGTGACATAGCAGACCGTGCGGCCGTATCTGCCGAAGTTGGAATAAAATTTTTTGTTGCAAAGCGAGATGAGCCAGCCGAAAAGCAGTATCGTTCCCACGGTGAACGCCACCTGCAAAGCGAAAGCGATCAATATATCTCCCGCCATACGTCCCTCCTCATGCCCGAGCCGGAGCGGGCGTTCAGCGATTGCGCCACCACGACACGGCGCATATCGCCGCAAGCATGCCGGCAAAAATGCACAGCGCCGTCATTACTATGAAAAAGTCCAGCCCGCGGCCAAACGTCGTGGCGACCACGTCGCCGCGGTTGTGCGAAAAGGCCGAGGACGCCCCCGCGACCGCAAACAGCGCGCAGACCGCGGAAAGCGCGGCGAACATCAGCGCAAACAGCGCCATGAAGCGGCCGAGCAGCAAGCGAAGCCCGCGCTCGTCCCCCTCCCGCGCGCGGCGGGAACAGCCGCACTCCGCGGCGCGGGCACAGGAATGCGGGCAGGGATCGCCGGGCGCGGCGGAATCGGCCGCAACGGCCGGAGCGCCCTCCGCCGCAAACCCGTCCGCAACGTCATCGGCGGCGGAAACCTGGTCGGTCCAGTCGCCCGACGCAAGGGCGGACGACGTGACGGGCGGCATGCCGTACTTTACGAAATAATCCTCGCTCAACCCGAAGCAGGCGCACAGCGAAATTATGTTTGCGGGCTTGGGACGGCATATATCCAGCTCCCAGTTGTATATGGTCTGACGGCTGACGCCTATGCGCGAAGCGAGTTCCCTCTGCCCCATGTGATTTTTTTTGCGCAAAAATTCCAGACTTTTGCCGAATCCCGACATAAAAACATTCCTCCCGCCAGACGGCCGTGCTCGTTGCAGAAGGCGGAGAAGGCCGCGCCTCTCCGCCCGCAATTATTGTATCACGCCCGCCGGGATTTGTCAAAGAACATGGCCGCCGCGACAAAAATTCATCCCCCGCCGCGGACATCCCCCCTCTCCGCACTTTGCCGTATCTATATTCAGCCTGCTAATTTTCCGTTAATTATGTTGACAGCCTTGAATTTTTAATAATATCTTCAATATCATCCGCGCAGAAATCAAATAATGTACCCTCGGATATTTTTAACACCGGCAACTGCGTTTCAGAAACGTCGTGCGTATACGGCGAATAAAAAATTGTATTATCCACCTCATGCCCGCAAAAGATGAGGAATTCTGCTTTCGATTTAATCATTGCCGATATCGGTTTCTGCCATACGCAGTCAGATACCTCCACTCGAATGGCCGTCAACCGGCAGCGGACGAAATATTTTATAAAGTGCCATCATAGTCCATATTGCACCACACAAAACGCGACATAAACTAATGGCGGGAGGGCAAACGAGCCCTCCCGCCATTAGTTTATTTATTCATATTTTACGGCAGCAATATATTAAGATAATTTATCTGATCAATCATTTTTTCTTTTTAATTTTTTTACAACAAAATTAAATATATCAACAAATTCGCTGCGATAGAAAATAAGGTTGACAACAATTATTATTCCCAAGCCTATCCCCGCAACTTCGAGCGCCATTATAAACCAGGAAAAATAAGAGACCGACATTAAATCAATCCATGCAGTTGCCCCCCACATTAAAAGAACAGTAATTGCATCAATAATAATTTGCTTTGCAAAACTTTTTATTTCTCCTTTTATAAGATGCCTTGAATTATAAATCGCCATCCAGATGGTTTGATAGGTCAGCGCTACAAGTGTCCCTATCGCAACGCCTATAAGTCCAAAATAGAATACAGTAACCACCGAAATAACTATATTCAATACCGCGGCAATAATATAGCATCTTTGCGTATTCTTGTAGTCGCCTGCAGCTAAAATTACTATATTATATGGCAATCTTAAGCAATGCACAGCATTTGCCGCCGTAATCAGCATGGCAAAAGCCGGCTGATAATAGTTTGCATCGATTATTCCATCTGTATATACCTGAATAAACGGCAAAATCAAAATTGCACAGCATCCAAAGAAAAAGACACAACCGGTATGTAATACCCACTGTACCTTACGGAAAAATGCCCTTATTCGTTCCATATCCTGTAATGCCCACAGCTCTCCAAGCAAAGATTGAAAGCCGTTAGTAAGCGACAGGAACAAATTTTTTAAATTGTAAACTACTAAATGATATACGGAATAAATTGAAACATTTGCCAGCGTGGAGAATAAAGTTAAAACTATTGTATCGGTACCATCCAAAACAACCGCAGCAATATGCTGCGCCATTCCGTTCCACTTTTGCTTTATAGGTTCTCCCTCGTATTTGATTTTACGATTTATTGCATACTTTTTATTAACATAAATGCGCAAGGCTATGGGCCGTAGCAAAAATATCAGGGATGTGGTCAGCTTGACCATCTGTATAGAACCGCCAAAGTGAATAAGAACCGCACACGCGGCAGTATTTAAAATCAACGTAATTATTTGCGCTGAATACTGAATATAACCTCTTTGGTCTGCCGTTAGCAAAAGCCTATCGACCACGCCAAAATAGTATTGCGCAAAAGAACTTATGCTCATTGATAAAATAAGCAACGCGGTATAGCCAAAGTCAAACTCGCTGATGTTTATAAAGGGATACACTACCGATAAAACCGTAATATATCCCAATAAAATATAGGCTATCTTTCTGAAAAATTTGCCCCCGGACGCTACGATTTTACTGACGCCATCAAAATCTTTTACTGCAAGCGGCCTATACAGCGAGGACTGAATAACCGATCCCACACCCAAATCTAAAAAGGAAATTATAGATAAAAATTGAGTAATGGAATTCACCAACCCGTTAACATCCGTACCAAACGCCTGCAGAATTAAGCGGGGCAATATTAAACCGCAAATTACTGCAGTCAATTGATACGTCAACGATGAAATTGTGTTTAATGCCAATTTTTTAGTGCGCATAAAGTTACACAGTACTAATTTCTAAAAATTAAACTTCCAGCTAAATTATATTCATCCCTCTGATTTAGATAGCTTTATTATTTAACCAAACCCAAATCGATCCAGCTACCTAGGGTTTTGTCCCATTCATCAGGGTAGAAGCCTTCCATTCCCGTTGCCGGGAAAAAAGTCAATTCGCCAAAATATACTTTATTATTTATTTCATAAAAATCACATCTTAAAAAAGGAATATTATCCGAGAGCTTTTTCGACAAATCACGCATTAAATTGTAATACTTAGGTCTAGGTGTTTTAATGTCCGCATTATCATGATTCGGACGTTTCATTGCCATACGCTCCCAATTTAAATCATAAAAATCTTCCTTCAAACCTCTTATAGAAAAGCGATCTGTACATACAAGCGTTAATTTAGGTTCTCCACCGAAACAGAAAAATTTATAATCTCGGAGCTCATGCAAAGCGCTGTCTTCCATGTACTGTTCGGCTATAATGCGCGGCTTGACGTTTTTATACGGCCACTCCCTGCCCCATTTAAAATAATCATGCTTTAAAGATTTTTCTATCTTTAACTTGGCCGCGCGCTTATCAAACTTTGACTTATCTTTACAAATTACAAGCCCTCCGCTATCGTGGGTACACTTTAAAACAAACTTATCGGGCAGTTTATCAAAGTCGATATCATCGAACTTATCCCACACTCCGAGGGTGGGGATTATATACTCTTCGCCTATTATGTTTGCAACATATTTTTTTGACTCGTACTTATCGACCATCATGGTATATTCGGGCTTTCTGTCGTTAAGTTTGAGCCACTGAAGTTTTTCGTTAAAGGTTTGGGGATTTTTTAAATTGAGTTTTTTGCCCATGGACGCACGGAAGCGCAGTTTTAAATACGGTTTATCGGGCAGCCAATTGAATAATCCCTTTGCCGCTAAAAAATTAAAAATTTTATAGGGATTTTTGAGCAATTCCTTTATGCGCATTAACGTTCACCATTTTTGTCGATTTAAATTTAACATTTACAGTATTCATAACAACCAATGTATCTACCAACAGTAACAGATGGGTATACCCGCTATAATAAGTTACCATGCCATAATCGCAAACAAGTATAGCTATCAACAAGCCAAACATCAGTAAGTTCAGATTCAAACCTTTTTGATATTTTTTAAAAAATGCGATAATGAGAACAAAATGCAAAAGATAAAATATTATAAAGCCGATCACCCCAAAATCGACCAACATTTCTATATAATTATTGTGAGCATAATATCCTTCCCCTGAATTTATCCCCATAGCCGCAGTAAACAAAACAAAGTTACCGCCGCCATATCCATACCATATACTATCCTTAAACCACTCAATGCCATATTCTATTAAACTCAATCGGGTTGAAGTGCTTGCATCCACTTCCCCAACGCCCAGAAAGCCGTTTATCATTGTTTCGAGCCTGTTACCGACAAGCTCATATAAGAAATCCACATTGAACAGCAACAAAAGAGCAATCAATCCCATCAATATAACAATAATTATATTTCGTATGATTTTTACCGGATTCTTTGAGCTTAAAATCAGCATTACTGCCAAAGGTATTCCTAAAAATAAAAATGCCTTACGCGACGCCGAGAGAATCAAAAATATCAAGTTGATAGCAAACAACAAATAATATAATCTCCTCCCCTTGCTCAACGCAAAATATATTGCTATGACTGCACCAAACGCGCTGTAGTAACCTATTGTATTTGCGCTGACGCCTTCTGTTCCTCTTGTATTTAAAAAGACGAGAAAACCTTCCGGAATATAGACAAGCAATGCCTTGAAAATAGCACCATATATTAAAGTGATGAGAATAGTTTCAATAAAATCTTTATGATCGGGAACATACAAAGCAATTAAACTATTGCAGATCAAAACATAGGCAACCGTCAGCACATAGTCAAACGCCTGGGAGCTCGAATACGCTTTTACTGCACAAAAACACATCCAAACCAACAGAACGATTGCCCAGAGGATGTATTTCCATGCGGATATGTTAACTTCGTTTTTGCGGATAAAATATAAAGCCATAACGCCGACAAGCAACACACGCGAGATTTGTACCGCTATGTGCCCGCTGCTCGGCGCCAACATGTAGGCTAAAATATAAATTATGATTGCATATCCGGCGATATCATGCTTTTTAATAGATAGTGACATTGCTCAATTTACCTGATTATTTCTATCCACTTCTCTGCTATTTTTGTTTGAGATAATTTTTCGGATATATTCTGCGCGGCAGCAGCTATTTCGGCGGCAAAGCCGACATCGGAAATCACTTTGCGCATAGCCGCCACCAAGGCGTCCCTATCGCCTACAGGCACAAGTATGCCGTTGACGTTATTTTCGATGACCATTCTCGCTCCTCCGCAGGGGCAGTCGGTACAAATAGTCGGCATACCCATTGCCATAGCTTCGAGCATAGAGTTTGAAAGCCCCTCATAATCCGACGAAGACACAAACATTCTGCAAGCCGACGCAACTTGATGAATGTTGTTCACCGCAGGATATATATGAACGAATTGCTCCATACCTCTTTCTTTTATAAGGCATTTCAGCGCATCGCCTTCCCTGCCGTCGCCATATATCAACAGCTCAAAATCGCTATATTCTTTATGGAGCTGCTCAAATGCGTCAATGAGAAGGGGCAGATTTTTCTGCTTTTCAAGGCGGCAGAAATTGATTATTTTATTGCTGTTCTGCCCGCACCACGCAGGCAATCCGCCTTTTACGGGATTGGGAATAATGACGGAATGTTCCTGCACTTTTTTTGAAAAATATGCCTTGGCGTCCGGAGTCTGGCAGACAAGCACATCGGCTTTTCTGTAAAGATAGTCACGCAGAAAGTTAACAATCTTTCTATCGCGCTGCTGGGCAGGATCGTTGCGCTCGGACACAATCACTTTGATGCCTAATCCACGCGCCGCCACTATCGTATCCATATTCAAAAAATACTCAAAGGAAATAACAATATCGGGTTTATCTTTTTTTAAATAATTACGAATCGCCCTAATCCTTTTTAACTTGCTCAAAGGCACACCTTCAGAGCTAAGGTATTCTACATTTAGCCCAGCGTGATCGTACTCCCTCTCGAATTTGCTCACACAGAGGACTTTAACACTATAATCAGAACCGCCAATTGAACTGACTAAAAGCTGCGCTACACGTTCGGCACCGCCCCCGCCCAGTCTGTTGATAACAAATATAATTGTTTTGTTAGCCATAACTTTATTTGTGTCTCACACTCATATAAATTGATTTTACTAACTTTGCACTTTCAACTATGTCAAATCCTGCTTCGCGCATTGCCCGACAAGAGTTTTGCGAAACCTCCGTTCTGTCATCGCTGATTCGCGTAGAAAGTATTTTATCTGCCCATAATTCAGTTCCATTATCTATTGGCAAAAATTCAACCAGCTCGGAAACTTTACATTCATCTGTGACTTTATCGGATACATAGCAAGGCAAACCGGCGATCTGCCATTCCAAAACAACATTAGGCAACCCTTCGTAAAAAGACGGTAAGCACATTATATCCATACCTTGCAAATATTCATTAACGTTTGAAACACGCCCTGTAAAAATGACGCTATCGGTAATTCCAAGGCTTTCAACCTTTTGTTTTGCTTCTTCTTTGTAAGCGCCATCTCCAATCAGGAATAATAAACTATTATTATTTCTACTCTTAACCTGTGCAAACACATCGAGCAGGAATGATATATTTTTCTGATTATTATTTAAATTACCCACATAGCCTATTACAAGCTTATTGCCAATCTCGTATTTACTACGGATCTCACTTCTGAAATATTGATTGTATTCAAATTTTTTAAAATCGTTACCGTTATGAATAATTGTAAAAGGACGATAACCAAACAGCCATTCACCCGCATCCTTGCCACACGCAAATGCATGAGTATAACTTTTATAAAATTTGGTGCGGAAAAGCTTATCCAATTTTGCATTATCAGATTTAGTATTATGACTATGAGCAATTCTCATCGGCATTTTAAGTTTTTTTGCAACGCTTAACTCCAATGCAAGCAAACTACTACTTCCATGCACATGAATAACATCATAATTTTCTGCTTTTATTAATTTTTTTAAAAACCGTAAATACTTTATAGGATGCTGCTTCCTATCCGGCGCAATTATTACCTTGCAACCCAATGATTCAAATTCCTTAATAACATCATCAGCATTGTTATGCACAGCCAAAAAATCTATGCGTAAATCCGAAAAATCCATTTTTCGCATAAATTCAAGTTGCGTAGAGGTAATACCTTCGCGACGTAATCCGCCAGTTAGAATATTCAAAACCCTTATTTCTTTACACATAATATCCTATATTAAAACCAAAAAGGTAGAATCGCTTATTCCCAAAATGTTTTTAAATGATTTCCTGCATTACAATGAATTATCTCTCCGGAAATACATTTAGACGCATCACTTAACATGAAACACGCAACTTCGGCAATTTCTTCCGGCAAAAAAAGTCTTTCTGATGCACAATCACGATACATGTTTCCATCACTTGCTTCAGCATAATCTTTTGTCATGTCCGTTAATGTCACTCCCGGGGCAATTGCATTAACGCGTATACCTCGCTTATATACACGCCTAGAAAAAGCACCGACTAAACTGTTAATAGCCGCATTTGTCATCCCATAAGGAATATCATAAACCTGATCACCGGTCTCGGAAGAAATATAAAGAAGTTGCGCATCCACAACATCCTTTTCGCGAGTTTTCATTTCTAAAAATGCTTTACCTAAAAAATAGCCAGCCCTAAACTTAGTATTAAATTGCTTGTCAAAACCTTCAATGGTAACATTTTCATAGTTGTTCTCATGCAGGGAAACACCGGCATTGCTAACTAAACAGTCTATTCTTCCTCCAAGTTCATCTTTTGCATGTTGGAGGAATTCACTAACGTGTTCAACGTCACAAACATCCGCAATAATATACCTGCATTTATCATGGCCCAACTGATTTACAGCAGCAATCAATTTTTTCTCATTTCGTCCGGTAATTAATATAGTTGCTCCTTCTGAAATGAATTTTTTTGCCATTGCAAGCCCTATGCCGCTGCTACCGCCTGTAATTACGATATTCTTATTCGAAAGAATATGCCCGCAATGTATCTGTCCAATATTAACTTGTATATTAGATTTAGGTTGAGACGCCAAGATAAATTTGGCTACTCGTCTAATTGTTCTTTTAACACCCACAGCCAGGCCTCATTGTTTTTTGAAAAAATTTGCTATTTTTTGAGCCTTTTCCTGACCAATGGTAGCCTTTACCCATTCCTTGCTACGACGGATCAACTCTGACTGCGCATCTTTAGGACGGCTTAAATCAAAAAATTTGTAAATTACTTCGGCATCCGTTTTCATTTCGGTAAACACTTCAAGAAATACCGGTTTTTCTAAATCATTTCGCATAAATTGTTTTAATGCCTCTTGCAATGACTGCTTATCACATGCGCTCAAATAAATAAAATCATTCGACTTAACCCACAACTCCGCCTTTGTATGATGACGCGCTGTAGTATGCAAATCGCTGGCATTATTTTTCCACATGCGGTTAAAATAGAATTCCGATCCGCCTTCATTGTTAATCAGCAAAATATGCACATTGTTTTTAATATGGCGCAACCTCAACGCATTCATATCATAGAAAAATGCAAGGTCACCAATGATTAAGTAACTTTGATTTTGACTAACCGCTGCTTGTCCCAAAAACGATGATAAGCAGCCATCTATCCCATGCGTACCTATATTCGCATAAGTTTTGATTTTAGGATTTAATTTGAAAAAATTCGTAATACGAATACTGTCATTTATACTCAAGTGCAGAATAGACTCTGATGGGATTTTTTCTACAACTTCCTTAATTGCATAAACATGTGACCACGGAAAATCAGGATAAACTACGGAATCAACATATCTTTTAAATTCATCGTAATAATGCCGATCATTCTTTGCATTATCATCGGCACTAGCCAAACAATATTGGAAAAAATATTCCGGCTTGCATTCAAAAATAGTTGTAATGCTTTTATAAAGATCTACAACTCGGCCATCTTCCTGAATAAGCCAGTGTTCAAATTGGCCCGCAAATTTACGCAGTTGTTCTTTAATTCCGGAAAAAATATTACCGCCAAAAGAAATGACGATTTCGGGAAGTAATTCCTTTACCTTTTTCTGAATTACATATCTTGAATCCATACATACATTAAGATTTAACCCTTCAGCTAAATCTATATTTGACATATATTCAATTGAAACAGCACAATTATATTTTTTAAAAAATTCCGAAATCGCATTTTGCGATGAAGGCGAAACATAACTGTTTTGCCCACATGTAACCAGAATTCTCTTGGCTTTTTTTAATTTTGCAATCTGATTATCCCATTGAGATTTACTATCACTAAGGCATAATCTTTCAATTTTCGTAACCTGAGGTAATTCTTTTACATTAAACGAATTATTATATGACTTCATCGGCACATTAATATGAACCGGCCCTGTCCCATGGTGATTAAGCTCTAATAATGCTTCATTTACTAATCTTTGACAATATATCTCATCATCCCGATTATTGATAATTGGCAAATTGACAGATTTCCGTACATGACGATCATACATACCTACCTGATCTATCATCTGATCTTCCCATTGTCCAAGCATTTCAGGATCGCGATCACTTGTCAATACAATGATTGGAACGCCTTGATAATATGCCTCGGCAACAGAGGGCCAATAATTACACGTTGCGGTTGATGATGTACAGGAAATAACAACCGGTTCATGTAATTCTTGTGCTAACCCCAAAGCGAAATATCCCGCGCTGCGTTCATCTACAACGGAGTAGCAATGAAAGTCAGGATCTTCCTCTATAGAATGAACGAAAGGCACATTACGGCTGCCGGCGGATAACACACAATGACTAATGCCATATTTTTTTAAAAGAGCTATTATAATTTGATAGACTTTCAATTCAGAATACATATACCATGACCCCATATATACTAGTCAACAATACGGATATTTTCTTCGAAATATTTTTTTGAACGCTCACGCTGTTCGTTCAAGATCCTATCTACCGCAGTATAATCGATTGTTGAATTGCTTATCCCCTTAATATCTGCCACATCAACCGCTATACGATCTACCAGATTAAATCGTTTCAATAAATCAACAAGTTTTTCTTCATTTCCGTAACTATCACTAATACTTTTACGCACTATCGTAATAAATGGCCTATGCGTAATAATCGATAAAATACTACCATGAAATGTATCTGTAATAATTCCTTCCGCACTTTTAAAATACGCTATAACTTCAAAAGGGGAACAGTTTATAAACTTATCACAATAATGTTGTAAACCACCTATACAATATAGTTTTAAGCCCCTCTCTCTTGCATAGCTTCTGATTACTTTACACTCATCTACACTAAAGCGACCTGTATAGCCATATAAAATCATGTATTTAGTTTCTCTAATTTCAGATATTAACCGGCATTTATTTACATAATCATACACCAAAACAGGATCAATATGGACATCAGGCTCATTGCCTGTTAACGCAAAAACTATCTCTCTGCTATTCTCATCACGAACTGATATGCGATCAAACTTATCTAACAACTCTGCGATTTTACTTTTTATAGTATATCTATCCAGTTTATCGAGCGTTGTATTTCCAAACGATGCGGCATAACTAATCAGTCTTTTTGCATTATTATTTGCCCCAAACAAATCAAGCGAAAATCCAACGTTCTCATTAGCTTGTACACAATTAAAAACCTCATCACTCCCTATAACAAGCAAATCGAGAACCGGAAAATAATTTTTATTTGAAGTAATTCCCAAATAATGGAAATACTTTTTCCCAAAGGTTTTCTTATAGTCCAAATATAAAATTTTATTACAAAAGGATGATTTTATTTTTAAAATCTCTGTCACCTTATATAATTTTCTAAATAAACCTTTTCGTGTTTTTTCAGTTGAAACTAAACATTCCCCTGGGTGATAATCAACAAACTCAACCTCACAGCCCATCTCCTCAAGCATTGTTTTCAAACCATACGCCTGTAAAAAAGAGCCGTAATTATAAATCCTTTGCATCGATAAAATGCCTACTTTCATACAAATCACCCAAATATAGAATCAACTAAATAACTCACGGACATTATTTATGAGCTTTTCATTAAAAACTGCATTATTGCTGTCCATAGCATAATTTAATGTAACTAACATTTTCGAATAGTTTTCAATTTTTTCTTTTAAATCCAGAATATTCTCAACAACAATGATATTATTCAGCCTTTTTTCAACTTCGCGGCAAAATTCAAGTTGGTGGTCGTTGACATGCTCGTTAAACTGCGCCTGCCTGGGGACAACTATCGGCACTTTGCCCAATGCCAACACATCCAAAAAGCTCGCGGGGCCGCCGTGGGTGATAACTATACGGGCCTCGCGGTTATACTTCTGCATCTCCTCCCACGGAATAAGGTCATAAAATTTGCAGAATTTAGGCTCGTATGTAGAATATCCGCGCTGGATTATAATTACATCATCTATTTCGCCGGCGCCCTTCAGCCTGTCCACTTCCTCGACGAGCCTGTTAAAGGGCTGCTCGTGAGTGCCTACCGTAACAAAAATCATGTTAGCCCCCCTTAGAAAATCGAACCGAGGTTTATTGCCTTGGGATATACTTTAAGCTGTTCCTCCCACTGCACAATGAACTTATCGGCATACTTATAGCAGAACCTTCCGGACTTAGTGTCCTTATCTATTCTATCGAACACCTCTATGTACACACACTTACAATGAAAAAACTTTTTGCCCAGCCAAAAGAAAGGAATAGAAATAGCTGCGCCGGAGGAGATTATTATATCGGGACGCTCCTTCCTTAAAATCTTCCACGCCAAAAAGAAATTGCGGAGAAGGTTCCAATAATTACCATTAGTCGGATAATAGCACCAATACTTGCGCTCATCCTTGAGCTGGCTTTGAGCGTCGATCTTATTAAAAGTCACCCAAAACCTGTCGTGCGACTGCCACAACTCTTTGAGCAGCATCATATGCGTGAGATGCCCACCCGACGAAGTGGGGATACATATTTTTGCGTGTTCGAAATCAACTTGTTGTTTTTTCATATTTCTGTCCCAGAAAAAATTTAATCCCGCTTATTCCATTCGAGTCTTCCGTTATTACTGATTTTTTTTGCCGGAACACCTGCCACCGCAATATTCTCTTCTTGCACAGATTTGTTTACTACAGCATTCGCTCCTATCGCTACATTATTGGCAATATGTATCGGGCCCAAAATTACTGCACCGACACCAACGACAACACCATCACCCAAATGTGGTGCGCCCCTACTTACTCCACCCGCAACAATAGCAGTATTAATATGCAAAGAACAATCTTTGCCCAGTTTTGATTTTCCATTAATCAAAATTGGACCTGCATGCATTATTTTTAAGCCGCGCCCACAACTGTTAACGGGAACGTGAATGGAATATTTAAGTTGCAATCTGTTTAAACGTATTTTATAAATTATCTTTCTTATCCTGTGTCCGCAATTAGCGTGATACTCTGTTCTGCGCAACAGTTTTACATGTTTACACAAGATATACCTCTCGGAAAAGGGCAAAATTACCCCCCCCTCCCTGTGGCCATACTTGGCTAATTCGTAAGAGATCCAATCTTTAAGCTGCGCTTTAGTAGTTATTTTAGTATTATCCATAATAATTAAGACTCTACTTAAAATTTTCTGTAAATCAGGTTTGATATTTTTGTTGCAAATTTGGACGAAATTTTAGATATTTTTTTAAAAGTTCGATATCGCTTTTGTGCTTTATCCGACAAAAGCCACTGCATATTACATTCCATTTTTTGCTGGCAGGGACGGCAATAACCGCAGGGAACGCCGTTTATGGGGCTATGACAAAACCAAATAAGCCGCATAACATCTTCATAACCCCAAGCTTTGATGTTATTAAGCATCTGAACTTCGGTAGTATTTATTATAGGGAACCTGAAATTTCCAAATAGTTCCACGCATTCGGGCGAAGACGATTTATTATCTACAATATAGGCATCTTCATCATAAACAAAATTTCCAAATTCGGCTATTGCCTCCACACAGCCGCTGAATTCGCCGTTGGGTTTTTCGATTCCAATTTCTATCCCGCAGAATTTTTGTGCAAGACGAGCAAGCCATTCGTACTGCGACCCCAACTTTACCCTGGCAGAAACGCTTTTAAAAGCCCGGGTTATTTTGTCGTTAACGGGGATATCTTCCACCCTTATCAATTCCACAGGTTCGATAATTGCCAGGGTTTGCTCGCAAGCCGCTAATGCGGCGGAAATGCTGTTCATCGCCTTGATTTCATATTCAGTGCTGCCCCTGCCGGGATCTATGCAATATACCGGCTTGATAACTACTTTTTTGCGGGAAAGCTCAACTATTCTGTAAGTTGAATCCCAGCCGCCAGTCCAAAATATATATACTGTAGGAAGGGAAGTACATCCCCCCCCCCCCGATTGTTAAATTTATCTATAGCGATATATTCGCCACTATTCATGTTTTCCTCCAAATAGTTTCCAGGCAAATTCGTAACTCTTTAAATCACCGATATCGTATCTTTGCCCGGGCATAGGCATAGCGTACATTGGCTGCACTTTGCTTAGCCACGCGGCAAAGCTGCCGGGAGCGTCCGTGTTGCATCCTTCGGCTATGGCGCGCCCGATAAGAGCGATGTCCTGAGCACGATAGCAATAGAACGGCGGCACAGCGAGGTCGCTTTTAGGGAGCGCAGGCTTCTCCTCATAACTTGTTATAAGTCCATCGGCGGCTCTTGTGATGATCGCCGTTTTGCGCTGTTTGGCAACATCGCTTTCTTTGGTACACATAACGCAGGGGGCGCTCTTTTTCTTAAAGTATTCGATAAAACTTCCGAGCGAAAAGTCAAGCACATTGTCCCCCGCGGCGACGATGACGTCATCTTGGATATCGAGCTGTTCGATAGCAAACTTTATATCGTTTACCGCGCCGAGACGATTATCGTTATCCGTGGAACCGTCATCGAGTATAGCAACAGGTTTTTTAAAACGACTTTCCGCCTGCCATGCCCTGAAATATTCGGCAAACTTATGATTACCGACCACCACGAATGAGGTTATAGCGGAATGATCTTCAAGGTCGCATATTATGCGGTCGATTATAGTTTTGTCTCCCACCTTTAAAAGAGGTTTGGGAAAGTTTTGCGTGAGCGGATACAGGCGCGTGGCATAACCGGCGCAGAGAAGTATGCAGATCATATTCCTACGCCGTCCTCCGAAGAACATAAAAATAATTTGACCTTTTCGGCATATTCGGGGTGCAGAGCAATATATCTTTCCTTTACGCTCTGCATAATGCTCTCCCTGTACCTGGGATCTATGATGGCAAGGCAGGCGCCGTTGAAACCTCCGCCCATAAATCTGCCACCATATACTCCGGTTGTTGACACCATTATATTGAACAGGTCTATAAGCAATGGTGAGCCCGCCTCGTACAATTCTATGGATGACCTGCCTGACTGCGTGACTATCTGACCGAACCTGACAATATCGCCGTCAGCCCATGCTTTTTCACCCTCCGCCACTCTTTGATTTTCACTATAGAAATGCAGAGCGCGTTTTTTGAAATTTTCAGGCATCTTGTCGGCGTACTTCAAAAAATCGTCATAGGAGAGATCACGCAGGTATGTATCTTTAAATTTTTTATATTCGCCCAGATATGAATTACAGATAAATGCTGCAGACTTGCATTCATCCACCCTTATGTTGTATGCGGACGAAGCGAGCAACCTCTCGGCGCCGCAGTGCACGACAAGAAATTCGTAGTCATGTTCGCCTGCACCCTTGGGCACAGTTCTGTATTCGCCTGTTGCGGTATCAAGCACCAACAGCCTGTCCTTTTTGGAAAGAACCTCGCAGGACTGGTCGAGCTTGCCTATGGCCATTCCCACAAACTCCGTTTCCGACTTGAAAGCGTACTCTATAAGTTCCTCGTTGGTGAGCGTAAATTCATTTGCCTCTGCCATGGCGAGCATAAACGCGATAATAACCGCAGCCGAAGAGGACAGGCCGCCAACGGGCAGTTCACCATAAATATAGGCATTTATGCCGTAGGTGAGCGGATGCCCGTTCTTTTGCAACGCACGAACTACGCCGCGGATATAGTCTGCCCAATCGTACTGTCTCTCCTGAATATCCTCTATGCTGAATATCTTGCGGTTCCTGAAATTATGACTTACGACCTGACATATTCCGTTTCCGTTGACGGTATAGGCTATTCCTATGCCGTAATTCAGCGCAAATCCAGTAACCATCCCGTGCTGGTGATCGACGTGCGCGCCCAAAGGACATATGCGGTAGGGGCAGTAGGAATACTTAACATCCTCCGCTTTTGCCTGATAGTGATTTAAAAAGTGTTTTAACAACAGTTTTTTCATATGTCCCCTTATTATCTGTAATATCTACGATAAATTATTTATATAATGTTCTGTTGCATTGTCTCTATGCTTGATTATACAAGGATTCCCAAAGGCAATACAATGAGCAGGAATATCACAATTTATATATGCATTTGGTGCAATAAGTACATCATCTCCAATGGTAACATTGCCTACTATGACAGCGTTTATTCCAATCCAAACGCAATTACCAATCGTAGGTACACCTTTCCGTTTACCACGATTTTCTTGCCCTATGGTTACACCTTTGTGTAAATTACAATTTTCTCCTATAATTGCATTTTGATTGACTGTTATATTATATGGATGCCCCAAGTACAATCCCTTCCCCACTTTTACGCGATAGCTGAGCTCAATGCCATATCTTTGTTGAAGATGCTTATATCTAAATCGATAATATAGCCTTAGCGCCTTATTGCTTGAAAACTGTGCTTTACGGAAATAATAATGAAAGCGCTTGTTGAATTTACCCCCCCCCGTTCACTCCGTAACGTTTTATGTCAGCCATAAATACTTCTTTAAATTTACTCATAAATTTCTACCCACCCATGCTGTTACGTCAAGCTGGTAAACTCTGTCATATAAAGTCTCTGATCAACATCAATAAAGCCTTGCAACAATCTATGTCAGTTCCACCTCGTGTCTATGATTTCGAGGCAAGTAATGCCCCCCGGCGAGATGGATTTTCAGAGACGCTTGTCGAGATAACTCTGCTTTTGCTCGTTGAGCCATTTGTTGAGGCATATCTCCATAGGTTTGTAAGTTCTATCGGACGGCAAACGCCGTGCAGCCCCTTTGAGAAATACCGTCGGCGGCAGAAAGCAACTGATAAATATTTTAACTGAATTTGACCAGCGAAATTTTTATCCGGCAAGAAAGCGAATAAAATCAAGCTGTTAAACGGCATATATATCGCAGGCAATCAACTTTTGCTCCCGATATACCCCGCCTTTGCAGGCACGCGCGCGTGCCGACGCATAGCGCCCTATCGCCCCGAATTGCCGGCTCACCGACCGGGTACAAAATAGCGTTAGCCCGCAGATATGTGCAAACCGATATGGTCTGCAGTTTCTTACCGGAATCAAGTGCCTATCCGCCCGCCGCGGCGACGACGGTGACAATATATTTTTATTAAATAGAGTATATCATATGGTAGTTATTTTTGCAATAAAAAGATGAAAAATTTTATTTTTTTCATTAATTTGCCGTCGCTCGGCTCAACCGCACCGCCAGCTTCCGGCAAATGCAGGCATCCCGCTCCGCCCGAACGGCCGTCAGACGACCGGAGCAAAATGTTTCACAGAGCCCGACACCACACATAAGCCGCACCGCACAAAATGCGGCAGGACTGAAGACGGCTCTGCTTTTACAAAAAAAGTATGCCCTTGAAATGTCGCGAAATATTTGCGCAGGGCGACATGAACGCGCCATGCCGCATGCGAAAGAACGACGGGTGCGTGACGCGCCTGCATAGGAAGCACATCGGCATAGGAGTTCCGGCCAAGGACTTCGGCGTGCTCAAGCAAAAATTTTCGGGGGCTTTGAACAGCCCGGAGAGACAAACCTGACGGAGCGCCTTGAGTCACGAAAGAACACGGATTTACTCCACTATCCACTCCCCGATCTTTTAAAACCCGCTCAAAACTGCTCAACATGGTGGCGGAGTATATAAAGCCCTTTAATAATCCGCTCAAAAGTACTTTCGCAAAACATGTAGTGTTAACGCAAAAGAGAAGCGGTAAGTATAAAAAAGCACAGGTTTTATGCTTAAACCTTGTTGTGAAACGCCGCTATGGCCAATAAAAACCCGCTCAAAAGCACTTGCGCAAAACCGCGGCTTTTGCGCGAAAGAGCCGAGTCAGGCGCAAAAAGAAAAGAAAGCAATAAAAATTGCTTTCTTTCAAAACTCGCCTTGCCTAGGCGATGGCTGGGGTAGCTGGATTTGAACCAACGAATGACGGAGTCAGAGGCAAATTGACTTTTCGAAAAATCGCCGTTTTTGCCCGTTTTTAAGCCTGAAACCACCGTTTTTTGCGCTTTTCTTCAAAAAGTTTCCCCAATTTTCCCCAATCAAAACAAACATTTTTCGTCCCCGCCACCAGCAGACAGAAAAAGATTCGCACTTATGCTGCCATTTAGTAAAGTGTCAATTTTTTTCTGATTTGTGCGACGGGGTATTTTTATATTATACTTTTAAACTGTAAATCTTCATCACAGCCATACAATTCCCCAATTTTCTGAAGGCGCGGCAACGTTATACTCTTGCAGATATTGTTTTCATCATTGGTTATTAAAATAAACTTTCTATGTCCATCATCTTCCCTGTTCAGTTCCATTACCGCGTGACCTGTTGTACCACTTCCCGCAAAGAAGTCCATAACAACAGATTGTTTATTGCTCGCTGCGCGGATTAACTCCTTTATCATTTTAACGGGCTTAGGTGTCTGAAATAAGTTTCTCTCGCCGAATATGTCTTCAAGCTCATCCTTTGCGGAAGAATTTGTGCCCATATCGTCTATGATTGTTTCAAGAGGCTGTAATCTATCCACGTATTTACTTTCGTCCCATACAGGTTGCATTACATGATTGAGTGAAGTATTAGCCTTGTCCTTAAAGCACACTACAATAAATTCGTGAGTGCGGCGGATACCAGCCTCCAACGGCTTTTCTACCCTGTTTTTATCAAACCGTGGGTTAGTCTTTTTCCATACCATGCTCATAACATTGCGCGCGCCAAAAATTTCACTGCATAGCAAATACAAGCTGCAAAATTCGTTTTCATCAATGTTTATAAACATTACACCATGTTCGCTCAATAACTTATAAGCAATTTCAAGGCGCGTGCGCATAAATTGTGTCCAGCCGTCGTCAAACCCGCCATCTTTATATCCCGTATAATCAATAGCTGTATTGTACGGCGGGTCAATCGGCATAACATCGATTTTGCCTTCAAACGCATAAAGCAATCTCTGCATAACGACAAGGTTATCGCCTTCTATGAGCATTGATTTCAATTTTAGTCCCTCCACTCGATTTCGATATTGCACTCGTTAAATGCGTTTTTATCTACAAAGGTTTTATGCGGTATGCTTATATATTTAAGCGAAGTGCAATGAGCAAACGCCCACTCGCCGATATAAGTAACGCTATCCGGGATAAACACATATTTCAACGACATACAGTTGGTAAATGCGCTTTTATCTATACACTTAATGCCATTCAGATCAATTCTTACAAGGTCAATACAGCCGCTAAACGCTCCCCTGTTTATGTGCGTTACACTATCCCTGACCTTGAAATACTTACCCACAGCACGATCTGTGGCGCAGAGTATATGTGTAAAATTTTTATCGTAAATTATCCCGTTTTCGCACGGAAATTCAGGCGATAAACTCTCAAGCAATAAATTTTCGCACCATGCAAAAGGGTTATACCCTATGTGCTTTACGTTCCTGCCGATTACAATATTTTTGACGCCCTTGCAGTTCCAGAATGAATTGCGATTTATAGCCGTTACCCCGTCTGGAATGACCAGCCTTTCGATATAGCTGCCATTCAGACATCCTATTATTCCGCTGTGCCACTTATTATAGATAACGCCGTTTTCAAAATGATATGCCGCGCTATGATTTTCTATCGTTAATTTTATGCAGCCCGAAAACGGATTGTTTTCCATACGCTCCACACTCGACGGAATAACTATCTTTTTAAGGTTGTCGCACATAAAAAAACTGTGCTTTCCGATACAGATTACTCCCTGCGGAACATTGAACTGATTGACTGTATTGGAAATAGTATAGTAAATAAGGCTGTTTCCGTCCGCACTATACAGCGCGCCGTCAACCAACTTGAAGTGTGGACTGAAATTACTGATTTCAAGCTTCGGGCATCCGGCGAACGGGTTGTTGCCCATAATGCTGACATTTGCGGGTATATTTACTTTTTTGAGATTATAACAGCAGTAGAAACAATCTCCGCCGAGCTGAACAAGGCTTTCGGGAAGAATGACCTCTTCGATAAACACGTTATTCCAGAACGCCCCTGCCGCGATTGTCTTGATCCCTTGAGGGACTTTAACCGTCTTTTCTTTGCCGCGGTATAAAAGAAGTTCGTCATTATAGATTTCAAAATCATCGCCGCCGTTTACCCTATTAAAAACCATATCCGAGGTTCGATATTCAATTAATCCGCTCACAAGGCGGGAAGTATAAATTAAGCCGCTGAGAGGTAAATTGTTGAAAGCATATTCATAATCCTCCCCCCATTGTTCGCAGTAAATATGCTGACCTTTTATAATTATATCAGGGCAGCCGTCACGACCGTCGAGCAAAATATCTGCGGGGTCACCCCCCGAAGCAAGCAGTCTGTCCACGCACTCAAGAATCACAAAATCCTTATGCCTTTTAAGATAATGCAACTCACACGAAATCACCTTTATCTTTTCGCCGTAATCTACCGTTTGCGCCTCTGCGTCTATTATAACGTTGTATCCACCGTAACTTTTTGAATAAATATCTTCTTCAATTTCAAAAAAACGCAACGCCCAATATAGCGCCGTATATTTCATATCTTTGCTTATAAGTGCCGTATATTGGATATCTTTACTCATCTAATTTGCTCCTCACAAGATCATTTAATGTCTTTGGTTCAAAATCGTTTACATCTACTCCGCAGTTATATATGCGCGGTATATTTTTTACTATATTGAAAGCCAAATCGCTCTGATTGTTGTGTATATGCCCGAAAATATGATAGCCGCCATAAACTGAATTTTCGTAAGACAGAAGTGGATAATGGCACAGACATACACTTCTGCCTTCGTCGAAAACAGTAACTATCTGATTTATGCTTTCAAACATATTAAGGCTTTCAACGTTTAATTTATCATGATTCCCTAATATCAGATGTTTGTGCCCGTTCAACAGCGGAAAAATTTTTTGCGCGGCGACATCGTCGAAGGCAAAATCTCCCAAAACATATACGGTATCATCTCCGCCAACTTTTGCGTTCCACTTACCGCATAAATAGTTATTCATCTGATTGACAGACGTAAAGGGTCTTTGCGCGAGGCGCATCACTCGTTCATCGCCAAAGTGCGTATCTGCTATATAATAAATCAACTTCTTCCCTCTATCCGCTTCAATATACACTCCACAACTTCGTCGGGCGAAAGACTGCTTGTATCAATCACCATATAGGGCATTTTATACCTTTCACAGAAGTATATCATCTTTTCGTACTTCTTTTTTGCAAGGCGCACTTTTGCAATGTCGCTGTCATGCTCGTCCCTGCCCTTAATACGCGCAACAATGGCGGCATCGTCGGCATATAAAATTACCGTAAGGTCGGGAAAACCAAGTTTTTTTACGAGCAAATCGTAAACCTCTATATTTTGCTCCGTGCCGCTCCATGCATAGTTTGAAAGAAAATATCTGTCGGTCACCACCTTTTTATCTTTGAACATGGTATGCAGATAGATGTTTCCAAGGCCGTAAAACCATGAGGTAAACAGCCTGTCTGGACTGTTGTTCACCTTGTCGCGGATACGAAAATAGTTTTCATAGCTTTTCCCCTCGTCAAAGAGGAAACGCAGATTTTTATCTATGAAAATATACCCCAATTTTTGAGCGAGCAATTTGCAGGTTGTCGTCTTTCCTACACCGTCCATTCCTTCAACAGATATGTGTACCAATTCAGTTTGCCCTCCTCGTCTTTTCTTCGTTCTTCTTGCCCGACGTAAAACCATCAAGTATTTCAAGATAACCGCTTACGCGTCGTATCCTTGTAATTTCTTTGCTTCCGCATACGGGGCAACTATCAAACACGCCGCTTGCACCACATTTTTTGCATACATCCTTCGGGAAATTAAAACCGAGGTAATGTACCCCGCTGTTTATCGCGCGTTCAAGATACTCGCGCAGCCCCTCGTCGTTTGATATAGGCGCTTCTCTTAACTCAACATAGGTAATGCTTCCACCATTGCAGTATTCATGGAACATACCCTCCATCTCAATCTTTTTGAATGCGGGGAGATCGCTGTCAACATTTACATGAAAGGAATTTGTATAAAATCCCTTACTGAAAATGCTGTAATTTTCACTAAATACCGCTCTGTCCTTTTCGATAAATCTGCCTGAAATAAGCTCGCCGCTTGTTGCAAGCAATGAAAAATTGAGATTATATTGCCTGCGCAGAAAGTCACAATATTCGCGCATGTGCTTTACAAAACCGAGCGCATAGACACAAGTCTGCGCATCAAGATAAAACCGTTTTCCGGTGATGACTTCCATTGCCTCCGAAAGCCCGATAAAACCGATCGAAAGTGTACCGTGTTTAAATACCTGCCTTATATCGTCAAACGGTACGCACCATAATTTATGCCTGCCATTTATAGGAAAATCCGACAAACCTCGCGAACATACCTTCTCAAACCGATCTAAAAGTATGTCCTTTACCGTAGCCGCCACCCCGTCCCATTTTTGAGTAAACACCTTCATTTTTTCTTCGACGGGCATATCGCAAGTTTCCCTATCCGTCTCCAAGGCAAGACGCGGAAGATTGATCGAGATGTTGTCTATATTGCCCCTGCCTATCGAGGTAGTCCGACCGAACACGTCATCGGCAACACGCGTACGACACCCCATAACGGCAAGTTGTTCGGGCGGAATATCTCTATCCTCGTCACAATCACACAAAAGATAAGTGGGGATCATTTTCTTTGCCGTACAGCGCAGGGCCTTTACAAACAAGTCGAAATTTTTATCCCCCTCCGCTCTGTTTATGCCTTTTTTAACTTTAAATACAATATTGGGTTTAAACACTGTTTCGCCGCACTTTTCAAATTCATCTATGAGGGTATAGGCTATAAAGCGCGCAAAATTGCTTTTTGCAAGCCCGACATTGAAAGTTACATAGTAGCTCGTCTGCCCCATTCTCGTGTGCGTGTTGTTGCACCATAATATAAGTTCGCGCATCGCTGCGCCAATAAGCGGCTTACTTGTATCACACAATGACAGACCGATCCTTGTAAATATTTGCGCCAGATCGTCGTCGAAGTTGGCGAACGCCATTCCCCCGGACTGCTCGTTGCCCATATCCGTCAACAGATTGGTGATATAGCCGAATACTCCCGCAACTTTCTTTTCATCTGAAAGTCCGTTAAACTTTTCATAGGGGAAATCCTCTAAAATATTGAATGTCAGACAATTATACGTCATACCGTAAGCGTCGAGGTCGTGAATGTGGATATATCCCTCCTCGTGAAGTTTTCGCCACTTTTCGGGCATACTTTCAAGAATTTGCTTCTTTTTAAGCTGTTCGCCGAGCGAGTATATCTCGCCGATATAACTGTACCGGTTTGCCGCATTGTCGTTATTTCGCATGACGCACCTCCTCAAATCGCTGATTAACCGAACCCACATAGGGCATGATGGTCGTTCTCTGCTCCGTAATATATCTTCCCGTCTTTAAGTAACGAATCTTTTTTATAATATTGTGCGGAACATCTTCCCTTTCGTGCCCTGTATACAGGGCTATGTCGAAATCTTCAAGTTTACATATAAGATCATATACAGCGTCTGCCTGCATGAGCGGCTCTCCGCCTGAAATGGTAAGTTTTTTATTTACGCAATCCTTTTTAAACAAGGCGGCAAGTTCGTCGGTATCCGTCTGTATGCCGTCGGCGATTTCCCACGCAGAAGAGTTCTGACATCCCGCGCAACGTATATCGCACCCCTGCATAAAAAGTACCATCCTCACTCCGGGGCCGTCCACTAGGCTGCGATTGAAGCGAATAGAATTTATAACTATTTTCATGCCGCATCCTCCTCGTACTCCTCAATTTGCTTTGTCCATTCTCTTTCGGCGATCCTATTCTTTTTTGTTATATACTCTTTGTTCTTTTTTTTAGTCCGCTTGGTAAAGTGGCGTTCAATATTCCATATATCGGGTTGCATCCTTTCATTTATATCCTCTATCAACCGTTGATTCTGAATGTTTTTACAGTGTAAATATGGATCAAGGCTGTTTTTTGATATTTGCAACATAAACTCATCAAATGCAACTTCCACGACACGTGCAATTACATTTTTATGATGCCTTTTGACCCTTTTATATGTTTTAGCTTTTTGGGCGGCTTCCGAAGCACTTTCCGCCGGCACCGCAAAGTCAATCCATATACAGCTCCACTTGCCTACATGTCCGCATTTGGTTGTTACGATAAAATATTTCATATCGGCGTCTCCTTTGTTTTTGTGATTTAATTATCGCACAAAACAAAAGAAAAGAACAGGGCATGATTTGTCCTGTTCTTCCGACGTATAAAAGTCTATCCTCCCGTTAAGAGAGGATAGCAAAAACATCCATTTCAAAAAAGTCGGCAATCTGCTGAAGTTGGCGAAGGTCGTACACGCCGCCCTTTACCCACCTGCGGATGGTTCTGACGTCAACGCCGAACTCATCCGCAAAGTCCTCCTGCGTCATACCTCTTTCTTTCAAAAGACATTTTAATTTTGCCCCGGCGACTAAGCCAAGGTCTTGGTTATTATGTTCCATAATATCCGCCTCCTTTGCTTAGCCTATGGCAATGCTCCGGAAGGTTCAATTAAAGAACAACTATATTATATCATAAACCGCGCTATATTGCAAGGGCGATTTGGCGTAAAGTGAAAGCCCGCCATAAACGACGGGCTCTTGCTCTATTTTAAATTGTTGTCGCTCATAAATTTTGACAGTTGGCTATAAGGAATAATGTTATTCTTGTCGCGGAAATACAAGATATATCCATTCATTTTCTTTAACTCTAAAAATATAAAAACCAAATCCAACACTGCGACGCAGCCAAATACCAACCCGCTAAAAAGGATTTCGGGCAGTTTCAACATCATTACGGTAAACCCCGCAAAAATATTGACATATGGAGTAAGAATTTTCAATATCCTATATGGCAACTTAACTTTTTCATCACAAATAATACCATTGACGTCATATAAGTAAAACATCCACGGAACTTTTATTTTGTCATAAGCAACTTCGTACCCTTCGCCTTTTATGTATAAAAGTTTAACGATAGTAAAGGCCCCATATGGAACATTAAATACCGCAACCACGGCAAACGGAATACAAAATATATTTGCGTTATCTCTGTAAATTATTATAGGAAACGCCATAACAATTACATTGATCAACAAAAGGATAACGGTAACTATGCGGCTCACACATACGGATCTTTTGTCGTATGTGTACTCCGATTTCTGACCGCAGTACACATATACCCGCTCGGCATTTGCAATAAATTCCTTTAACTTCGTCTCATCCTGCACGGGTGCTTTTATCTCGTCTATTCCGCTCTTTATTTCGTCGAGTTTTTTAAAGATATTACTCTGTTCTACCATTACTTATCACTCCTCTTTTTCCTTTCAGCTTCTATCCACGCGTCAACGTTTCTGTCGCCATTTATAAGCCCGCCCACCTGACTGCCCACCGCCTTGACTATAATTCTGTTTTCCTCAATGGCAGGTTTAAGTTCTAATAGCAGATCAATTGTTTTGTTGAGTTTTTCCTCCATCGAACTGAGCTTTATATCCTTTAATTTGCTTATCATCCTTTGGAGTTCAACATTCTGCTCCTCCAAAGACAACTTTTCCAATTGTGCCTGTGAAATTAAATTGCGGTATTCCTCTATATCTCTCTCTTTAAGCTTATGTTGTTCGACAGACGACGCCAATTCTTCCTTTAAAGAGTCAGCCTGCGCTTTCAGCTCAACATTCTCCCTTTCAAATACACCAAACAGATTTATAAAATAATTGCCGTCAAAGTTCTCGTATTCAATCCCCTTATAATCGCAATAAGCAGAAAACGCATTGTATATCACACGCATATAAGAAACTACCGTTTCCACCTGAATACACTTTTCCCCCTTATGCTTATGCGCATTGACTTTATGCGTGTAATCTTTCATTTTGTTGAAAGTATAGTCATCAATATGCAACTGACCTTTGAAAACGGCGCTCACATCATCTCGTTTTAAAAGTGCGCCGCAGGTTTCCCTTACCGACGCATCTATATCAAACCGCGCAATTACAAACTTTATGAATTGCTCCTGCAAGTCGAGAAACGAATCGTAAAACGAATTGCTTGCAGCTTTTATGTTGCGCTCCAAAGTTTGATAGCGTACATACAGTCTTTCGTCTAATTGTTTTAAAAATTCAAACATTCAAATTACCGCCATATCTTTCTTCAATTATCTTATATAAATTGGTATAGTCAACGCGGGGTGTATAAGGATACGAATTATCTCTCTTATACTGCACTATACTTCTGACGGCTTTCCGCAAAGAAGAAAAGCCTAAGTGCGTATTTATCCTGTCCAAAAACAACTCGTTGCAGTATCTCGTTTCTGCCGAGGTAAGTTTCTTGATATCATAAATATACAAATCATCAGGATCATATTGCGGAATTAATGCGTCCGTTTGAGTTTTTACATATACCGCAAGATTTGGCGCATACAAATTTTCATTTGGTAATTCAGTTAAATCTTTTAGCGCTGGCATTTTGTACAACCATGAATACATTTTTCTGAACTTATAAAAGGGAGAGATTTCGACAATCATGCGCCTTGCCGATATAGGATACATCTGAAAATTTTCGTGGAAAAATTCTTGTAAATCAATCTGATTTTGTAATAACTTAATGAATTCAGAATCCTTTTCCTTTTCTTTTTTTAATAAATCTATCAAAAACAATAATTTCTTGCTATTGTGAACCGTTACTCCATTCCAACCCTTTTCATTTTCAGAAGTCATGCCTATATCTGTAATTACAAATTCGTCATGTTTGTATTCCGAATCCCAAAAGGCAAGATAACCTGCCGCAATTATTTGCGACCACCTGTGCGCGGGATATGTTTTATCCGGATGTTCCAAAATTTCCTGCGGAGAACCGTCTGTATCTAATATTACATTCAGAGTGCGCATCCAGTAATCATACGGAGTTTCTCCGGAAAATTGTTTTTCCTCAAAAGGCGGTTGCATATCCTTGATGCCTCTTTCACATTTTTCCGCAGAAATATTATTTTGACGACAATAATTGCGCCAGTGCTCTGCCGAATCTACATAAAACCGTTTCTCTTTCTGCAAAAACGGTTCATTACCTAAACTGCGCAAAGTAGAAATCAGAATAAATTTTTTTATTAACCGCAATTCAGTCCTGTTCAATTCAATTATATTTTCGGCTTTTAGCAACTTGTTGGCGAGAAGGTTACCGAACTGTGATTCAAGTTTTAGGTTAAGATTCTTCTCCGTATCGTCATCATAAAACCCTTTCTGCGAATATGCCTTATCCACCTTGATATCTTCGGCAAGTTCTCCCGTATGAATATTATACAGGCTGAGTTTATCGCTGAATTTTTTTAGGATAAATCGCGGAACATAATGCGAATACATCACCTGATTCCCCTTTCCTTAAATAGCCCCTCAATCGGCTTCCCGCAAGCTCTTATAGATTTCGCTCGTAAAAATACCCAGCACTTCCCTTTTTATCTCTTCATTATTCAAAAGCAAGGAAAAGAAATCCTGATTTTGTGAAAGCCCTTCAATGAGCGCATCGTCGATACCGTCAAAATACGAAAATTCAAAATCCTTTTCGGTATTGCTCTTTGCGCTCGCGCGAAGTTTATCCGATTTGAGAAGCAAATCCCGGATTTGCAGCATCGCTTTGATTGCGACGTCGTTATCGTATGCCTTTCCCGTACGGCTGTTGATTTCCGCGATAATGACGGAAAGCCGTTCCTGTTTATCCTCCGGCAACGCAATCGTATCCGCCGTCGGTAATTTGATAACCGGGCTCGGATTGATACGCTCTTTTATATGCGTTTCGCCCTTTTTCTGAACAAAATTCGACGCTTTGATTTTGCCGTCAAGGTCATAACCCCTGCCCGGCTGCCGGATATCGATATAAGACAGCAGATAATCGACGAACAGATATTTTTTATGCAGTTCAATATCTTCAAAGCATGATACCTGAATGAGAAACTGATAAAACCGCACAAAGTGCCGCATGACCGCAGCAATTTCAAGCTGTTTGAGAAAATCGTATTCTTCCAGCCGCTTTTTTGCGCGGCCGAAATAGAAATTCAGCTTTTCCTTCGTCTTCGCGTGCGTATCTCCGCCATACAATAATTGCGCCGCTTGTTCAATGTCATTCGGATCAAGAATATAATACCCGTCCAGCTTAGCTTCCAGATCGTAAACGGCGGACGGCGTCACCGAGTTCGCAAGCAGAGTCGTCGTATAATAGGGCTCGAACGCCTTTACGATGTCGTCATATGTATTGACAAAATCAAGAATAAACGTATTTTTATCGAACGGCGGACAAATGCGGTTGAGTCGAGAAAGCGTCTGCACCGCGTTCACGCCGCGCAACTTTTTCAGGACATACATAGCGCAGAGTTTGGGCTGGTCAAACCCCGTCTGATACTTGTTTGCGACGAGCAAAACCTTATAATCGTCCTTTTCAAATTCTTTCGGCAACCGTTCTTCCGAAAAGCCGTTTATTCCGCTTTCAGAATATTCAATGTTATCCACTTTCACTTTGCCGGAAAATGCAACGAGCGATTTAATATCCGAATATCCTTTCTTTGCAATGTAATCTTCAAACGCCTGATGATACTTGACTGCGCTTTCGCGCGATTTGGTGATGACCATTGCCTTTGCTCTGCCGCCAAGTTCCTGCATGACCGTCGTGCGGAAATGCTCGATGATGACCTCGATGCGCTGGGCGATATTCGTTTCATGCAATTCAACAAACCGCGCGATCTGCCGCTTTGCTTCCGAGGTTTTGCAGCGCGGGTCTTCTTCCACCTCTTTATTGATCTGATAGAACGTTTTATATTCTGTAAAGTTTTGCAGCACATCGAGAATAAACCCTTCCTCGATCGCCTGTTTCATCGAATAGATATGAAACGCCTGCTTTTGCCCCTTTGCGTTTTCCTTGCCGAAAAGCTGCAAAGTCGTCGCTTTCGGCGTGGCCGTGAACGCAAACATGGAAACGTTCGGCTGTTTTCCGTTCCGCGCGAGTTCGTCGGCAATAACGTCCTGCGCGTCGGGCGTGCCTTCCGTATCGATCTCCACTTCGCCCCTACCGAGAGTCATGGTGATCGCCGCCATATCCTTGCCGGAAGTGGAAGAATGCGCCTCGTCGATGATAACGGCAAACTTTTTCTCTTTGAGCCCCGACACGCTGTTTACGATATACGGAAATTTTTGTATGGTCGTTGCGATGATTTTTGTATTTCCCTTCAATGCAATGGCAAGGTCTGCGGAAGAACATTTATCGTCCATCACGCGGATCAATCCCGTTTTATGCTCCATGCCGAGAATTGCGTTCTGCAACTGCCTGTCCACGACAACGCGGTCGGTCACAATGACGATATTGTCGAAAATTACCTTGTTTTCGGCATCGTGCATGGAAGCCAGCCTGTGCGCGAGCCATGCGATAGAGTTCGTTTTACCCGAACCGGCGCTGTGCTGAATGAGATAATTTTGCGACGTGCGGTTTTGCTCCGCGTCGGCAAGCAATTTGCGGATAACGTCCAACTGATGATACCGCGGAAAAATGATGTTCTCTTTGACCTTTCTTTTCCCGGTAAGTTCGTCCTTTTCTTCCTTCGTCTCAATAAAGATAAACCTGAAGATGAGGTCGATGAGCGTATCTTTCGTGAGAATGTCCTCCCACATATAGGAAACACTGTATTTATCGGGATACACGGGGTTACCCTTGCCCGCGTGGACGCCTTCGCCGTTGCCCATGTTGAAAGGCAGAAAGAACGTCGCCGCGCCGTTCAGCCGCGTGGTCATATAGACCTCGTTCAAGTCCATGGCAAAGCAGACAAGGCACCCTGCCTTAAAGCGGAAAAGCCGCGTTTTCGGGTTGCGCTCGGTGCGGTATTGCGTGATCGCGTCCGCATACGACTGCCCCGCCAGATTGCATTTTAGCTCGATGGCGATAACAGCGAGCCCGTTAATAAAAACGACGAGATCGACGCGCTCTTTGTCGCTCGCCCACACCTCTTTCATGACAGAGAAAATATTTTTCTGATAGCGGATCGCCGCCTCCCTGTTGAATGTGGTGGCTGGCTTTTGGTAGAGCAAATCGAGCTTGAAATTTGCAAGTTCGATGCCGTGTTTGAGAACGGAAAGGAGGCTCCCCCGCTCTTTGGTCGCCTCGGCGTTGATTGTGGCGATGAGCGTTTCTTCCAACTTGTCCTTGAAAACCTTTTTAAGCTGCGCCATTGTTTCTGGCTGTGTTTCACTTAAAAAGCGCATTAAAAGTTCCCTGTCGGCGGCAAATTTATCGTCATAATATGTATGGTCGCGCTCGATGTACCCGTTACCCTGCACAAGCCGCTCGATAATATAATCTTCAAATTCAAGTTCGGAAAGGATATTATTCATTTACTGACTCCCCTATTTTAATGCCCCGTTCAACAACGTCTTGTTCGGTAATTTCTTTCATCTGCCCCAATGTTGACTTGTGTTTATCGGTTATTTTTTCGTTCGGAAAAAATAAAAACTGAAACATTAAATCATAGTAAAATTTCCGCTTAAAAACATCCTCAATTTCCATGATTGGATGCGTTACTGTATCTTCCCGAAACAATTGTACCAATAAACGAGTATTCGGCAACACTACATTATTAGCAGATACACCATGCCACGCTCCGTCAAAGTAAAATCTTTTTATCGTAAAGGAAGATTGTTCTGAATTTTCGATCTCCATAAATGATTCTGTTCCGCTCGGCCGCCGCAATGCTTCAGCAATAGTTGTAGGCTGCTTGTTACCTTCAACCAAACATACTTTGCGGTTATTGACCAAAGGTTCTTTTTCAGCAAAAAAATTGAATGTAAACAGCGGTTTTGCCTTTACAAGTTCATCTTCATGTTTTTGTATCATACTATGCTTGATTGTCCATGCAACGCCGACCAAAGTGAGCAAGCCCCCGTAAACGGCGGCGATAATCACAGAAACAATCTCCCGAAGGTCAGTATTCGGTATGATATAAATCAGATAAATTGATAATCCTACTCCGACGATAAAATCCTGCAACATTCCCCATTTTATAAGACCGCTTCTTTTTACTTTTGAGTTTGCAAAAGCATTTGAAAGATTATAAAAAACAATCAGCATAATCGAGCCGCCGAAAATATATTTGCAAACAAGATTATCGATAATACATGACATAAAAAACAAATCGCACAGCCAATAAAATAGAATATATTTTATCGCATTGAGACTGATTATTTTCATTTTTTGTTTATCGTTTGAATACGGTTTCGCCGCTTTTGACGCCATAAACAATATCCAAACAGGAATAAGCACTGCAAGCAGTGCAAATATCAACCAAAGATACCACATTTATCCCACCTCTTTTTTGCCGGTGACGTATTCGTAAATCAAAGATTTTTTATAAGATTCGAGCGTTTCAATTTGCGATTGTTTGTCGGCAATAATTTTATTGATTGCAATTTCTTTTTCTTTAATGTGGATTACGATTTCCTCTTGTTCTTTTATTGAAGGCTCAAATAGTTTTAATTTTGATAATTCATCAAAGTTTAATCCTTGACGTACTCCGCTTCCCATATTATACAAGCCTTTCATCAAATCAAATACGTGCAATTCATAATAAAAATATTCTTGTATAATATCTCTCTTTGCTTTAAGTGTTATATATGCCGAGGTAATAATCCCCCGTTCATTCACATAACCTGTACGCAAACTTCGTCTATCATTTTGTAAATCCGTCAATCTCAACACGATATCTTTGGGTTCAACAATATTGTAAGCATTGAAATTTTCAGGAAGCAATCCGCCACTAGCATTTATATCTTTACGAATGATTTTTCCATAACTTAATGACAATAAATTTTGCTCTTTTGCAAAAATATTTTTATTTTTCCTTTCCTCAAAGTAATAATATAACGGGTGTACGCTCCAATGTTTAGGAATAGTCTGTACCCAATCGATTCCACTGTCTATCATGGGGACGGAAGGATCGAGGCCTTTTGTGACGGCTTCGGTGATGACGGAACGCTTGTATTGTTCGAGCGTTTCAATTTCATGCTGAATATCGGCAATCAGCGCATCCACCTCTCCGCACTTTTTATCCAAAAACTCCGCAATTCTTTTCTGCTCCTCAATCGGCGGAACGAGATACCAAAGTTCCGCTAACTTATTCCATCGTAAGTCGCACGAGCGCACACGAATACCTGTTGATAAAGCCATGAAAACATCACTATACGCCATACTGCGCAAGTAATACATAATGTAGCGCTTGTTTTGTTTCGTTCCTAAAACATTCAAAACAGGGGACGCTTTCCCTCGTGAATCAGATATACCGATTGCGCCCGCAAAGCCATCCATTCCATGTACGACAAGGTCGCCTATATCTACACCCTGATAACCAATCTCTTTGTCCGCCATTGTAAAGCCATCCTCTCGTCGATTGCTACGCAATGTAACCTCACCATTGCGGAAACAAGTAATTATTTCGTCATCCTTTTTCACGGGTTTCTGCTTATATTGCAAAAGAAATTTTCCACGAATACAAGCCCATTCCGCAGGAATTTCCCCGACCCATTCAATTTTACTGTCTTTCATTTTTTATTCCTTATAGTTATCTATCCAACCCATTATTTCGTCCAAACAGGTCATACTACAAATTGCTTTAACGCCATGTTGAAAGCACCAAAGTGAACTTCGGGAAGATAATAAATTCGCATTATTTCTTTGAGCAAACTGATTTAACATATAATTCAAATTATTTATTTTCATATCGTTGTAAATCGGTATACTGACCGCCCCAAAAGGAAATGTAGAAATAATGTCTAATAGTTTAGTCATATAACATAATTCGTCAACAAAATACAAATTGCTTGCTGTTCCGTTTTTGAATATGTTAAAATGATTGCCATATAATTTTTCAAACATCATTTTGAATATAAACCAAAAATAACCGTAATTTATTGCTCCTTGCGGGATACATTTACAAATTTCTTTGGCAATTTTAACAAGTCTTTGGCACTCACGATTGTCAAGGCCTCCACAATCCGCGCACCATTTTCCTAAACATTGGCTCACATAATCGCCATCTTGCTTTACCAATAAATTTTCAGGAGGCAAATTTTCATTTAGCTCATCCACACATTCTCTTATAAGATTATTCAAAAGAGTCTGATACTTCATTGGCAGCTTGAAGTTATAATCAAAAAATTTTCTGAAATACGTCTTACTATGACCTCCGTACGACCGTTCAAAAACTGATTCAATACTCGCTTTATTCAAAGCCACAATAACAACGCAATTTTTGACTTCAAACAAATGGTGCAAGCGCTCTAACACAATCAACTGCTCATTGGGAAGACAGCGGTCGATTTCATCTACAAGAATAATAAGGCGGCGCTGCTTTCCATCCTTTGTTTTTTGTGCCGTCAACGCATTCAGCACTGCAATACTTTCATTCAGCAAGGTTTGGTATGATTTATAATCGTCAAACAGTTTATTATCTAAAATCGAACTCTTTGCTTGTTTAATTACCAATTTGATAATTTCCATTGCAAAAGCGCAAACGGAAGGCCATCCACCTGTTTTATAAAGTTCGTCTATAAAGAAATCCACTCCATTTGCAATTCTATCTCTTGCTACTTGTTTTGCTGCCCGCAATACAAGCCGCAAATCTTTTTTGGCAAGGTGTTGTTTTGGTATCGAATCTAAAACGCAATATAAAATGGCAATGAGCGGATCGGGATAAAAGTTATTCTTCCAAGCGTCGTAATTGATAACAAGGTATTTGTCGGAATGAGATTCAAATTCGTTTTGCAGCATTCCCATTACAAACGACTTGCCGCTGCCCCATTCGCCATCCAACGCAAGGCAAAAATGCTCATCTTGCGGGAGCGCATCAATGAGATATTTCATTTTTTCGACAAGCTGCTGCCTGCCGATTTTATCTTGCAGTTCCACTTATTCCTCCCCAAACAATTTTTTCACCCGTTCGGAAACGGATTTTTCCAAATTCAAAAATTTCTGCTCCAATTCTTCGCTCGGAACGGGCTGTTGGTACTTATAAAAATACCGCGTAAACGGGATTTCCGCCCCCACTTTGATGACGGGCTTTTTGGCGGTCAGGTTTTCTTCAAAAAAGGCGACGGCGTCGGGAATGTGCGGCAGCACCTCGCGTGCCATGTAGTCGCCGATGCTTTCCTCATATTTCACGATTTCAATATCCTTTGTTTCCTTGTCGTAAAGGATATTCCCCTTTTTATCGCGCTGAATTTCGGCGGTTTTATCCATAACGGAAAGACCGTCGGCAACTTTTTCGAGCCACTTTTTATCGCAGGTCAAAATTTCGGACAGGCGGGCAAGGAACGGTTCGGGCGAGAGATACACCTTTCCCGCAACGTTTTCGCGGAGCGCCTGCAAAATACCGTCGAATACAGGCTTATTGGCATAAAATTTTTCCAACTTCTTTTTATCGGCGTCGGATATGGAAACGCCCTGATTTTCGAGTTCTGCGACCTTCGCCTCGTCGTACAAACCATTGAGCGAACCCTTGGAAAGCATCTGCTCGATGCGTTCTTCGGTGACGGCGTAGCTCCTCCGCAAAGGCTGATACACCGCATATTCGCGGTACATAAATTCTTCGTTGTTGAAAATTTTGCAGTTTTCGTTCTCCTCAAAATCGGCGTACAGGTGGGTGATAATCTTTCTGTCTTCGGGCGTAATTTCGTTCTTTTTATCGCCGACCGCCTTGCGCAGCTTATGATAGAACTTGTCCGCATTGATAAGCTGCACCTTGCCGCGGCGCTCTTTGCGCTTATTTTTAGAGAGAATCCACACATACGTCTGTATGCCCGTGTTATAGAACAAATCGGTCGGCAAGGCGATGATCGCTTCCAGCAAATCGCTTTCCAAAAGCCAACGGCGGATCTGGCTTTCTCCCGAACCTGTATCGCCGTTAAAGAGCGGCGAGCCGTTTTCGATAATAGCCGCCCTGCCGTTCGTTTCGTCCATTTTATCGATGGCAGACTGTAAAAAAATCATCTGCGAGTCGCCGCCGCTCGGAAGACCGTGCCCCCAGCGCCCCGCCGTTCCCTTTCTGTACTCTTCGAGCACGGCCTGCTCCTGCCCGTCTTTGGCGTCCTTGCCCGACCACGGCGTTCCGAAAGGAGGATTTTCAATTACGAAACGCATTTTAATATCGGGGAAGCAATCGATTTTGAACGTATCGACGTGCAGAAAGTTCTCCGAATCCTGATTTTTGATGAGCATTTCGGCAAGCCCGACCGCATAGGAAGGCCCCATAAGCTCCTGCCCGAATAGCCGAACGTCCGCCGTTGGATTGTAATGCTTGATATAGTTATACGCCGTGGAAAGCATACCGCCCGTTCCGCACGCCTGATCGCAGACGGTGATGACCTTTTGGTCGTCGAAAATATCGTCGCAGCCCTCCGCCATCAGAATTTCGACGAGCAGTTTGATAATATCCCTGCCTGTATAAAATTGCCCGGCGTCCACGTTCTGATAAAACCTGCCGATCAGGTTTTCAAAAATGTAGCCCATTCGGATACTGTCGAATGTTTCAATGCTCAAATCGAGTTCGGAAAACGCCTTGACAACGGTATACAGGCAGCCGTCCTTTTCCATTTTGTCGATGTGCTTTGTGATTTCGAGCTGGTCTAAAATCTCCCGTACGTTCTGCGAAAATCCGTTCAAATACGACTTAAAGTTTCCCGCAATAAGGTCCGGCTCATTGCATAGCTCCGCAAGGTCATATTCGCTCGTGCAATAAAACGGAAACCTGGAAATACGGCAGAGAGCTTTGGGCGGAAAACTCGGATTCGCCTTATATTGCGCCACCACCGCAGGCTTGGTTTTTGCAAGCGCACATTCAAAGCGGCGGATAACCGTCATGGGAATAATCACATCGCCGTACTTATCCGGCATATACGAACCGCGTAATTTATTGGCGATCGACCAGATAAAATTTGCTTCCTGCGTAATATTGATAGGCGTTTCGTCCCACATCGTATCGATAATTTTATTTGTCATTTCTGCTCTTCCTCTTGTATCTTCTTTGTTTTTTCTATTATAACATATAAAACTTGACATATATAGTCATATTAAAAAATATTTTTCGGTTTTTTCTGAAAAGGCGCTTCTCTTACTGTTCTTACAGACAGTTTCGCCGTTGCGCGGTCATTCCCCCAACAGCCAATCCAAGGCGTTGATGCGGCGGATGCCGTCGTAATCGGCGGCGGGGTCTTCGTCCAGTGTCAAAAGGATTTTCGGGTAATGGTCTCGTATCTTTTGCAAAGGCAAAAGCTCCCTCTGCAGCGTAGATTGCTCGCGCACCGTCGCCGCCACCTGATAATACTTGCTCCCCGTATCGTCCATGGCAACGAAATCCACCTCCTGCTCGTCCACCTTGCCGACGTATACCGCATATCCGCGGCGCAGAAGTTCCAGATATACGACGTTTTCAAGGATATGTCCCACGTCGGCATTTCGCGAGCCGAGCAGCGCATAGCGCAGCCCTATATCCACGGCGTAGTATTTTTCCATTGTTTTCAGATACTGCTTCCCCTTTACGTTATAGCGCCCCGCTCGGTATAAAATAAAGCTCTCCGTCAGACCTTCGATCATCTTTTCCACCGTCTTGACGTCAATTTTTCTGCCGGCGGAGGTCAGCGTATCTGCGATCTTTTTGCTCGAAAGCGGGTTACCGATATTATCGAACAGAAAGCGCGTCACGCTCTCCAGCATCAGCGTATCGGATATTTTTTTGCGCGCGGCGATGTCCTTTACGACCACGGTATTGTAGATTGCATCGAGATAGGTTTTGATTTCTCTCGCATTGTCGCGCAACTCCAGCGTGTACGGAAAAGAACTGTTGCGCAGATAATCCGCATACTTTCTGCCAAGTTCGGCTGTGCTGCCCGTGCTTTCCACATATTCCCGAAAGGAGAGCGGCAGCATGGATATTTCCACATACCTGCCCGAAAGAAGGGTCGCGATCTCCCCCGAAAGCATATAGGCGTTGGAGCCCGTCAGGTACAAATCGATATTCTTTTTGATATACAGGCTGTCGACGATGCGCGGAAAATCGGCGACGTGTTGCACCTCGTCCAAAAAAATATAATTCATCGCGTTCGGGTCGAGTCGCTCCTTGATGTAGGCATACAGTTTTGCCGGATCACGCAGATCATAAAAGTCATAATCTTCAAAATTGACGGAAAGAATGCGTTTTTCCTCGACGCCTTTCCTTTTCAGATGCGACTGAAACATCTCCATGAGAGTCGATTTGCCGCAGCGCCGTACGCCCGTAATCACCTTGATAAGCTGTTTATCCTTCCATGCAAGCAGTTTATCCAAATATTCTTTCCTTTCGATCAGCATAAACGCCCTCCCGAATTCTGTTACTTATATTATATCCAAAAACCTTCAAAAAATCAATACTTTTTGGAATTTGTTCCAAAAAAAATGTAATCATGACTAATAATGTAAATATATCAACCGCGGGTTTCCCGCGTGTTTGTCGCGAGCAATGGACGGAGTAGCAAGTAGCGGGGCGGCGTTATGCCGCCACGCTGCTTGCTACTTGTAAGGACAGAAGCGAGCGAGTTCGGCGGTGGGAATTATCCCACCGCCCTTATCCTGCTTAGGCATCGGTTTTTGTTGCATTTTGTCCCACTTCTTGGTATTTGTTCTTGATTAGGCATCGCCCTATTCATTCGCAAAATTTTATAAAAAAATTTTAATAAATATGACTATTTCTGTCAAGTTTTCTATGTTACAATAAGTTCATGGATAAACAAGCATATCATTACAATAAAAAGAAACTGAAGGACAAAACGGAAGGAACTTACCTTTACTTTTACCCCTGTGACCCGTCAGACAATCCGGATAAATGGATAGAAGGCAAGGCGTATGCCGTCATTGAGGTAACCGAACGCGAATGGCAAATTCTGTTTTCTTTTGACAGAGAAGAGTACAACGATGACCACGCATACGTTCGCAAATTTACTCCGCTGATTTACAGCAAAGACGAAGAAGAACTCACCCCAAATCAACGCCAGAAAAGAATAGGAAACAATCCCCTTTTTGATGAAGCTTCCAACGATATGGCAGACATTCGCCGCGCAATGAAACATCTGACTACGCAAGAGCAAGAAGTCTATTCTCTCGTACACTTTGAAGATATGCGTCAGACAGATATTGCCAAAACAATGGGTGTATCACAGGGCTATGTTTCTATGGTGCTTGAACAGTCTGAGGAGAAAATCGCTAAACACGATGGCGACCAAACTCCAGACGGCATAGCATGGAGATACTGGAAGCAATTCGTCAAGAAAGGCTATATGCCTGACCACGTTGACGTAGAAATTGAGTACGCTCTGACACAACTTATATGCGATCTCCTCCCCTTTACCCATTGGTTTTACAGCGTAAGCGATTTTGTACGGTTTGCAATCAAGAGCTATCTGTTTGATAACGACAAAATGGCGCAAGAAATCGTAGCATACCTTGCAACTGCCCCAGAGGAAGAAAAAATGCATTATGACGATTATTACGGCGATAAACCTCAAATCATAGGCGCATTATACATAAGATTTGTCAAAGAGGTAAATAAAAGAAGCGAGCGCGGGTTGCACGAAAGAGACAATATATACACAACTTTTATCAATATGGCAAACAAGATAGCCAAACGCGTGCATATGACGACTGACGAGTTTATAAACAAAAGATTTATGCCCTACTTTGCCGAAAAGCGAATAAAGATCGCGCGGCAATTCTATAAACTATACACAGGCAAAAGCCTTCCGAAAAAATAATTAAAAAAATTTTTGAATTTTACTAATATTTTCGGTCTGCTCGTGGCTTATATATAGGAGCAGTTTTAAGACGGAAAAACTGAATAGCCTTACAATAGAAATAAGTCGAAGGGCGCGCGGCCGAACAGACCGCGCGCCCCTGCCATTCGGCAAATAATATCTAAAGGAGGTACATACAACGAAGGTTTATACGACAAAACCCACATGGTACACCTATCCCGAAGACGAACGTCCGCGGGATAAGCACGCCACCATTTCGGTGATCAAATATAAGACGGACAAGCTCTTTGCCGTGGATACCTATTTAGGCAACTGCGAACAGCGGTCTACGGTGGAGTATCTGAAACGCATGATCTTCCCTGCCGAACAGGCTTGGAAAGATATCATGGCAAGCGCCAACGCACAGTATTTCCCCCGCGGCAAGAATACGGTTTTGGAATGCCTGCAATTCGGCGGAAACAGAGAGTTTTGGGATAGCTTTGCAGACAATGAAACTATCCGTCGCTATTTTTCCGAATGTTATCGCTATGCCATTGACAAAATCGGATTTCTGCACACGCATGAGAACATCATCTGTGCGACAATCATCACCGAACAGGCGCGGCGCAATCTGTTTGTCTGGTATCTGCCCGTCACCGAAAGGTGGACAAGCAAAGTCATGAGCGACAACAAGAGCGAGCAAGGCAACAAGTTACAACGCTATGACGAATCCGGTGAGCCCGTCTATCGGAGTTACTGCGATATTGACCACCCGCGGCTAAACTCGTCCGAATTCTGGAAAGCCCGCGGAGGACTCACTTCCTATTCCGATTTGCAGGAAGACTTCTTCAGCAAAATTTCCTGCAAGTACGGCGCGGTACGGGGCGAAAGCAAGTCGCTCATCAAAAACACCAATGCCGCACAGGCAAAACGCTTTGACCGTTCGGAAGACGACTTGTACAACGAACCACCGCCTTTCAACGATTTGCCTTACTAAATCTTTGCAAACAGTAAAGTTTTTAGGTCCCGGGCCTTGACTTTTTGGAAAAGGTCCGCTATCATCGTATCAACTTCCCGAACAGGGAATATTTTCCGCGGCAAAGGCAAAGCGAACAGCAACGCCTTTGCCCGCAAAATAAATCAAACAGGAGGAACACTGCGCAAGGAAAGAGAACATTGTATCCGATGAGCGAGAGAACATAGTAGCTCACGCAACAACATCGAACATTGAGAAAACAAACTGTAACCAACACTGCACTTGCCGCAGCGAATGACCCGCTCGCGGCGCTCTACGGGCAGATGCGCGCTATCCGTCAAGCAATGGACGCCATCGCCCTGAACAGGGAAAACGGGAAACTTTCTGAACAAGGCAAAAACGGTTTCAAACTCACCAAACAGGAGATCAAAACCATGCCCGAACATTTCAGAAAGATTTTTATCGCAAACAATTACATCGTAAACTACCGCATCACCACGAACGGCTACTTTGAGGCGCGCATCCGCCGCAAGGGGCTGTATGTAGAGGCCTCGGGACGAGACTTCGAGACCATGCGCCGCCGCTTCATGGACAGGCTCTCCGCCTGCTATACTTTGCCCGCCGCACCCGAAGAGCCCGCCAAAGAGGAGCGCACCGCCAAGGCCGTCCTCTTTTCGGACTACGCCCGCGAATGGCTGAAGATCAAGGAGCAGACGACCAAGCCTTCTACCTTCAAGGAGTACGAACGCTCCTTCCGTGTAGATTTAGAGCCCATGTTCGGCAGCAAACCGCTCGCCGACATCACGCGCACAGACCTTCAAAACTACCTCTTCGGCATCGTGGGCGAAAACAAACACCGCAAAGCGGAAAAGCTGGCGCTCATGCTGAACTGCATCTTCGACATGGCAGCAGAGGATTTTTCTATTGCCTCCCCCATGAAAAAGGTCGTACTGCCTTCCTATCAAACCAAACGCGGACAAGCACTGACCAAAGACGAAGAAACAAGGCTCGTCAATTATTGCAAGTCGCACAAGCAAACGGAAGGTACAGACGCTTTACTCGTTCTACTACTCTTTGGTTTAAGAAAATCCGAACTTGCAAGCATCGAAATTATCGACGGCAAATGGCTGCAATGCGAAACGAGCAAAGAACGTTTGGGGCAGAACGTAGTGCTTCGCAAGATACCGTTTACCCCACAGGTGAAAAAAGTTTTACCGTTTATCGACTTTGAGAAGGCAAAAAACACCAATCTCAACACGATTTCTACGCGAATGAAAAGACTTTTGCCCGAACGGCACCCGCACGAACTAAGGCATACGTTTATCAGCCGTTGTAAAGAATGCGGCGTTGGCTCAGAAGTTGTGAGTATCTGGGCGGGACACAGTTTGAGCGGCACAATTACATCGACGGTGTATACGCATTATTCGGACGAATTTCAGCTCAAAGAAGCAGAGAAAGTAATTTACTGATGGAAATTTCCCCAATCCAATTTTTGAAAAAGATAAAAAACAAACAAAAACGCCCGCTTTTGCGGGCGAGATAAGCAAAATACAGGGCAACGGACAAAAATTACTCCGAAAAGTTTCCCCAAAAGTTTCCCCTATTTGGGGAAGAGGAAAACAAGCCATATAAAACAAAAACCATATATTGTATTTGATTTACTCAATCTTATACAATATATGGCATCTGTGGCTGGGGTAGCTGGATTTGAACCAACGAATGACGGAGTCAGAGTCCGTTGCCTTACCGCTTGGCGACACCCCAATATCGGTTGCGCGGCACACCGCCGCAATTGCGAAATATATTATAATGTACAAATTCAAAAATTACAAGCGTTTTTACTGCGTTTTGCACATTTTTATTTTTTATTTGCGCCGACGCACAAGCAGACCTTCCGCAAAATCCCTCATACGGTCAGGCGGGTGAGGGCAGAGAGCGGGCCCGGCGGCGCTTAGGCCGAAGCGCCGCCGGGCATGCAGCAAAGCCGCCCGACCCCGGCCCTGCGAAAACTGTGCGGCCCGGCCGCTGCCGGGAGAGAAAAAGCCACACGCGGGCACATGCCGTATTCGCCCGCAAGGCTACAAAACTTTGGAGAGAAATTCCCTGAGCCGCGGCGACTGCGGATCGCCGAACACCTGCGCGGGAGCACCCTCTTCGGCTATCTGCCCGTCGGCCATGAACAGCACGCGCGTGCCCACTTCGCGCGCGAAGTTCATCTCGTGCGTGACGATGACCATGGTCATGCCGCTGTCGGCCAGCTCCTTCATCAGCTCCAACACCTCCCCTACCATTTCGGGGTCAAGCGCGCTTGTGGGCTCGTCGAACAGCATATAGTCCGGGGACATCGCCAGCGCGCGCACGATGGCGATGCGCTGCTTCTGTCCGCCCGAGAGGGTGGACGGATATACCTTGGCCTTGTCCTCCAGCCCGATGCGTTTAAGCAGCGAATATGCGCGCTCTTCCGCTTCCTCGCGCGTCCTGAGTTTCAACGTGACGGGGGCAAGGGTAAGGTTATCGAGCACCGTTTTGTTGTTGAACAGATTGAAGTGCTGAAACACCATGCCTATCCTGCGGCGCGCCAGATTTATGTCTATGCGGTTATCCTTTGCGCACTGCGACATCGCTTTGGCGTAGGCGAAGCCTTCGAACCTCTTCAAAAGGTCGTTCTTTTTTATGTCCTTTATGGCTTCGTCGGGGGATATCCCCGAGGCAACAAGCTTTTTGTAGGTGTTTGAAAGGGCTATGATGTCGGGGTGAAGATAGGGGTCGACGGGCGTGAGCAGCCTGTCTTCCACCCATATTTCGCCGTATGTGGGCTCTTCGAGCAGGTTCATGCAGCGCAGGAGGGTGGATTTGCCGCTGCCGCTGGGGCCGATGATGACCACCTTTTCACCCTTTTCCACATTGGCGGAAACGGCTTTGAGCACCGACGTCTTGCCGAAATTTTTGTACAGATTTTTAACGGCGATCACTTGCGCGCAACCTCCCTTCGACAAATTTTATGACGAGCACCATGGCATAGACCACGACCAGATAGAAGCAGCCCACTATGAGCGAAGGCGCCAGATATGCCCCGCCGAGCCCGAGCGCTATCTGCCCGGAAGCGGCGTTTAGATCGAAAGTGAGCGTGCCGACGGTGCTGCCCACCCAGCCGATTATGGACGTCTCCTTCAGCAGCGAGATCATCTCGTTGCCTATGGCGGGCACAACGTTCTTTATTGCCTGCGGAAAGATTATCTTTACCATTGTGTGCGTCCACGGAATGCCGAGCGAGCGGCCGGCTTCCATCTGGCCCTTATCCACGGACAGTATGCCCGCGCGGATATTTTCGGACACGTACGCACCCGAATTTATGCCGAACGTGAGTATTGCCGCATAGGGCTTGAACCCGGGAAAGGCGAGAACGGAAAACACCATCAGAAAGAGCTGAAGCGCCACGGGCGTGCCGCGTATGACCGTGGTGTAGACGTTGCACACAAACGCGGGGATCTTCATCCACCTGTTGTTCATGGCGGCGATCTTTACCATTGCCACGATGAAGCCGAGCACGAGACCGATGAGCACGGCCGCCAGCGTGACCGCAAGCGTTGAACCGAAACCCTGCCATATATATCCCATGTAAACGGGCGACGACAGTATGGTTGAAATATCTTCGAACACTGATTGTTACCTCTGAAAGGGCGGGCCGCCGCGTTTGAAAGCGACAGCCCGCCGATATGTTTATTGCTTATTGTTCCGGCCTGTTTTGCCGCCGGCCGCGCGCGGCTCAGTCGGTGGCCAGCGAAAGATGATTGATGACGAGCTGCTGTATGCCGTTGTTGCCCTGCTCGTCCTTTTCGGCGAGCAGCTCCTCCAGCACTTCGTTCACCGCGTTGAGTATATCCGTCTGTCCCTTGGTGACGGCGATGGCATACTCGTCGACCGCGGCCTCGTCCTCATCCGCCGTGGCGCCCCTGTAATAGAGGGGCAGACATGCGAGCCCTTCATTGTTGGCGACCAGCGTCTTGGCGGGCAGTTCGTCGATTATTACCACATTGGTGTTGACGCCGATATCGTTGACCGCCACCGCGAGCGAGGAAAACGCCGTGCGCGCGGCGCCCGTGCCCGCAAGCGAACCGCCGTCGGCCAGCTCGTCGCCGAGGAACAGATCGGCGGTGGTGCCGCCCTGCACGCCTATGTTCATGCCGGCGAGCGAATCCCAGTAAATCACCGATCCGTTCTGCGCCGTGCTCTGCGAAATTGCGGGAGCCTTGTTGCCGTCCGCGCTGTATATGACGTAGAGCGACGCCGTGTAATAGGGAATGGAGAAATCCACCTTTGCGGCCCTCTCCTCGTTGATGGAGATGCCGGCCGCGCCGACGTTGGCAAGCTTGCCTTCGGCCACGACGTCGATTATCATGTCGAAGTTGGCATTTTCAAACACCACGTTCCTGCCCAGTTTTTCGCCGACCTTGTTCATGATGTCCACGTCCACGCCCACTATTTTGCCGTTATCCATATACTCGAACGGAGCAAAGCCGGCTTCGGTATAGATGACGAGGTCGCCGCTTCCGCACGCGGCAAATCCGGCCGCGCAGGCTGCTAAAGCCGCGCCCGCCATGCATGTTGCGATAAACTTTTTCATATAACTTCACCTCTGTTGCTGTATGCGCCGCGGAGCAAAAGCCTTGTCCGCGCGCTTTTGATTTCAACGGATATTCTATCACACCCCGCCGCGTTTATCAACCAAAAACGGGGTGAAATTTGCATAAATATTCATAAAAATGATAGCTTATGCCCGCAGGCGCAAGCTTTTTGCCCGCCCCGCGGCATGCTGCCGCGGGGCGGGCAAAGGGCGGATTGCGGCCGCGGCGACGGCGGCCGCGATCAAATTTCGATAAGAAATCCGCGCGCGCGCAGGGCGAGCTCTATATCGTCGAGCGCCCCCTCGCCGTCGGCGGAGACGGTGTGGTAGTGATAGCCGTCGGTGACGCTCATGAGGGGTTTGGACGCGCCCGAAACGAGCGAGCGGTGCAGCTCCTCGGCATGGGTGCGGGTGATGAGATCCAGCCGCGCGGATATGCGGCCGTAGACGCGGTGGTTGACGAACACGTCCTCGATCCTGCCGCCGCGGCCGATTATGAGTTCCGCCTCCTCCACAAGCTCGTCGAGACGGTGGCGGCACTTGAACACGCGCACGGCGCGCGCGCCGCCGCCCAGAAGATAGCCGCGGTTGGTGGAGATCACGTCGAACCCGTTTGCGCGGAGAAGGGCTATATCCTGCACGATGACCTGCCGCGAGACGGCAAATTTTTCGGACAGCACGCCCGCCGGAATGGGCGAGGACGTGTTGCCGAGCAGGCTGAGTATCTCCTTGCGGCGCTCTGCGGACTTCATCACTGCTCCGAGGGGCGGAGATTCTTCAGTGAGAGATCGAGAATGGGCGCCGAATGGGTGAGCGCGCCCGAAGATACGAAATCCACGCCCGTGTCGATTATGCTTTTTATGTTCTCCATGGTGACGTTGCCGCTGCACTCGGTCTGCGCCCTGCCGTCTATGAGCGCCACGGCCCGCTTCATCTCTTCCGGGGTCATGTTGTCGAGCATTATTATGTCGGCGCCCGCTTCCAGCGCCTCGCGGCACATGTCAAGGTTTTCAACCTCCACCTCTATCTTGCGGACGAAGGGAGCGTACTCGCGCGCCATCTCCACGGCGCGCTTTATGCTGCCCGCGGCGCCTATATGATTGTCCTTTAAAAGTATGCCGTCCGAAAGATTGTAGCGGTGGTTGTAGCCGCCGCCCACGCGCACGGCGTATTTTTCAAAGATGCGCATGTTGGGCGTGGTCTTGCGGGTGTCCAGAAGGCGGGTGCCGGAGCCCTTTAAAAGCTCCGCGACGCGGCGCGTGTATGTGGCAATGCCGCTCATGCGCTGCAAAAAGTTGAGCGCGGTGCGCTCGCCCGACAGCAACACGCGTATATCGCCCGAAACTTCGCCCAGCAGCTGGCCGGCGGAGACCTCGTCGCCGTCTTCGGCAAAGAGCCTGACTTCCGTGGCGGGGTCGAGCAGCGTGAAGGTGCGCTCGAACACTTTGAGACCGCATATGACGCCGTCCTGCTTGCACATCAGGCGGACGTTGCCCCGCACATATCCGCGGATCACGGCATTTGTGGATACGTCCTCGCTGGTTATGTCCTCGGCGAGGGCCATTTTTATGAGATTGTCGCAGTTTACCGTTGCTATTACGGGATCGTTCATGCTTTTGTTTCTCCTTCCCGCGCGGCGCAGGCGGCGTTTTCGCTGTCTATCGCGGCGCGGATGATCTCCTTGTATTCCCTTAAAAGTTTGGTTGAATTGGCGTAGACCGAAAGGTCCAACGCGGCCTCCGCAGCCGTTGCGGCGGACATATCCGCGGGGCAATACCGCGCGTTGATGTCCTGCGCGGCGCGCTTGGCGAACAGCAGGCTTTCGAGCAGAGAATTGGACGCGAGACGGTTTTTGCCGTGCACGCCGTTGCAGCACGTTTCGCCCACGGCGTACAGTCCGGGCAGGGCCGTTGCGCCGTTGACGCCGCTGCGTATGCCGCCCATGAAGTAGTGCTGCGAAGGCACCACGGGTATGGGTTCGCGCAACACGTCGTAACCTTCGTTCAGGCAGTGGCGCACGATGTCGGGGAAGTGCCGCATGACCTCCTCCGGAGGGATGGGGCGCATGTCCAGCCACACGTGGTCGGTTGCGTCCTTCCGCATCTGCTCGCGTATCGCGGCGGTGACTATGTCGCGCGGGCGCAGCTCGTCGGTGAATCTTTTGAAATTTTTGTCGAGCAGCACCGCACCCTCGCCGCGCACCGATTCGGATATGAGAAATCTCCGCCCCTTCTTTTTGGTGTAAAGCGTGGTGGGGTGTATCTGCACATAGTTTACGTGATCGACGGGTATGCCGCGCTTCAGGCAGACGGCTATGGCGTCGCCCGTCAGCACGCGGAAGTTGGTGGAATTTTCAAATATGCCGCCTATCCCGCCCGAAGCCAGCACGGTGTAGTCGGCAAACAGGCGGTAAAGCCGGCCGTTTTTGCCGTCCTTGGCCACTATGCCGTAACAGCGGACGTCGTCGCGGATCACGTCGAGCATGGTGACGTAAGGCACTATGCGGATATTCCTGCGGGCGCGCGCGGCCGCCATCAGACGGGTGGTGATCTCCCTGCCCGTGGTGTCCTCGTGAAAACAGATGCGGGGGCGGGAATGTCCGCCCTCCTTGGTATAGGCGAAAGAGCCGTCGGCATTGCGCGCAAATTCCACGCCGAGTCCGACGAGGTCGTCGATTATCTCCTGCGAGCCGCGTATCATCGCGTCCACGGCGGCGGGATCGTTTTCGTAGTGCCCCGCCCGCATCGTGTCGTCGAAGTAGCTCTGATAATCGCTTTCGTCGGGCAGACGGCAGATGCCGCCCTGCGCCAGATAGCTGTCCGACTTGTCGGGCGTGTCCTTGCAGATGACGAGCACGCTGCGCCCGGACGAGACGTTGAGCGCGCAGTTGAGCCCGGCCACGCCGGCGCCGACGATTATCACGTCGTACTTTTTATCGAGTTGTATCATATAGCGTTTTTCCTTCTTTGCGGGGGCTGCCGTCGGCGCGCCGGCGGCAGCCCGCCCCGCGATTGCCATTAGTTTACAGTAAAAGTTTACACCTGTCAAGTCAATTGTAAAGCAAATTTCAAATATTTTGCGGCGGCGGGGGAACACGCGCAATCGCCCGCCGGCGCGTGGAAACGCGCGCACGGGCTATCCGGACGGATACTCCACCTCCCTTATGTTTTCCACAAGGCCGTCGCACATGTCCGCGGCGAAGAACGACACCCTGAACAGATTTGGGCCGACGGGCCGGACGAGGCCGGCGGCGCGCTCCTCGCCGGTGAGCTCGTAAAACTTCTGCGGCGGGACGATCACGTCGACGAACTCGCCCAGATACGCCCCGAGCTCGCCCGCCCTGTCCCTGAGCGCGGGACAGAGATAGCGCGCGCTGTCGCCGCGGGTGAGAACGCTTTCGAAAAAGGCGAAGTGCTTTATCCTTTCGGGGACGGGCCGCGTTTCCACCGTCCTGCCGGAAACGAGGGTGAGTTTGTCGCCGTCGTAGGAATAGCCGCACTCGCCCACGGCCCCGGCGCAGGTGGCAAAGTCCACCGTTACCCCCAGCATATCGCCGCACGAATAGCTTTTGACGGGGTTGCAGAATATCACTTTGCCCGCTTCCGACACCACCAGAAGACGCTCCTCGGCGCTGATGCACAGCACGGGCCTGCCGCCTACGGTCGCCAGCTTTGCCGACGCGCGCGCGAAGCCTTCGTCCAGCTCGCGCAAAGCGACGGTGCCGTCCGCCCCGTCCACGCACAGCATCAAGGCGCCGCGGCGGCAGACCGTGACCAGATTGCCGCCGATGCGCGCCTGACATATCAGCCGGATGCCGTCGTCCTTGGCCGCGTACTTCTTCAGCCTGACAAGCGCGTCGCCGCCCAGCATGTACACGTCGGCAAAGGGCGGCGGAGAGGACAGAAAGCTCCTGCCGAGCATAAAGTTGACGGCGTGGCGGTTGTCCGACGGGACGGCTTCGGCAAACACGTCCCCCTCCACGCCGTCCACGCGGCGGGCAAACTCGTCGATGATGCCCGCATATGCGCCGTTCAACCGCAGAGCGGCCGCGACGCAGCTGATAAAATATACCGTCATGGTATTATAAAATGTATAAGTGCAGGTTTTTATGTCAATAAACATATCGCAACGGCGCCCCGGCGCGGCGGCACACGCCGCGCCCGTGGCGCCGACGGGAGGTAAATATGAACAAGATAAACGGATACACCGCCGAAGAAGCAGGCAGCCTCGTCAGATACGTGTGCGAAGGCAAGCTGAAGGGCAAGACGCTTACAAGAATATTTGAAGAGTATGCCGGCAGAACGGGCAGGGCAAAGGGCAGCGTGCGCAATTATTACTACGCGCTGCTGAAGAGGACGGACGACGAGCAGGTAAAAAAACTGCTTGCGGGCACCGACCTGAAGGCCGAGGCCGTAAAGCCCTTCACCGACGAGGAGACGGACAGAATACTGCGCGCCATACTGACAGAAAAGAGCAAGGGCGTTTCGGTGAGACGGGCCGTGCTCAAGCTTGCGGAGGGCGACGACAAGCTGATGCTGCGCTACCAGAACAAATACCGCAACGTGCTTTTGAAACAGCCCGAGCGGATAAAGGCGCTCATGCGGGAGTGCGGCATGAATTGCGCGCCGGACGCGCAGAAGCGCATAGAGGACAGGATAAACGAGCTGTACGAAGACATAACGGGCGCGCTGAAGAGCGAAAACGAGCGCCTGACGGCGCTGGTGCACAAGCTGAGCGACGAGAACAGGCTGCTTAAGCTTCAGATAAAGAATCTGAAATAGCCTGCGCTGCGGCCGTAGCGGACCTAGGACGCGGCGAAAAAAACCGGCCGGAAACCCTTCCGGCCGGCCCGAAAACAGCATGTGCGCGAAGGGGGGCGCGCGGCCGCACGGCCGCGCGCCCCCTTGCGTTGTCCGGCGCTTTTACAGATCTTCGGGCTCATCCGCCCCGTTCTGTTTTTCTTCGAGCTTTTTGTCGATGTACTGCTCCGCCTTCTGCATGAGCTCTTCCTGATTTTTCTTTACGAGGGCGCGCAGTTTGCAGTTGTTGGCGACGAGGAGCGCGCCCCCCGCCATGCCCAGCGCCGCGCCGAGAATAAATTTTTCCATAACACTCCTTCGGGCAGGACGGCGGAGGGCCGCAGGCCGCGTGCTCCGCGCATATATCCGCCCGATAACAGTATGTGCCGCCGGCGCGCGGGCTATGACTGTAAATATTTGTATATGAAAAGGGGGCGGGCCGTGCCCGTCCCCTTTAAGGAGTCAGAACTCAATATCTGGTTATTTCCACCGACTTTACGATGAGCGGCACGGAGCGGACCGTGAAGTCGTCCACGTTGTCGTACCTCTTGCCGATTATCTGATCGTACTGGTCGATGACCACGTCGCTGACGGTGAGCGACGCGCCCGAGCTGACCGCGGCGGCAAGATCGGTGAGCGGCTGCGTGTCCGTAAGCTGACCGAAGATGCAGTACGCCGTGGAGCCCGCCGTGGAGCTCGTCTGAATGGAAAATATGCTGGTGGCGCTGTGCTCGAGATAGCCGTCGAACAGCACGCCGTCGGGGTTGCCGTCCTTGTCGAGATAGACGACGTCGCCGTTTTCCAGATCCTTGTCGGAATAGTACATGCGCAGCGCGCCGAAGCCGCCCGTGAGAGCGCCGTTCTGAACGACGTGCATGTCGCCCACCTCGCCTATGAGCGTGGGCAGCATGTCGCGGTACTCGCCGCCGATATAGTCGAGGTAGACCGAGGGCGTGAGCGTACCGTTGGTGGCGAGGTCGTAATAGGCGCCTTCCTTGGAATTGGCGTCGAAATACTCGCGCATGGCGCCTGCGCCCGTCTCGTAGCCCGATTCGTACGCCTCGGCGTCGTATGCGTATCCGCCGCCGTAGAAATAGCTCGATTCATAGCTGTGAATTATGGTGTCGTTGTAAAAGCCCGCGTCGGCAAGTTCGATAAAGTGTCTCACCGTCTGGGGATACATGTTGCGGTAGAGCTTGTAGTGCAGTTCGTAGTCCGTGCCGTCGTACGAAATGGTTATGACCGCTTCGGGATGGTCGGATTCGCAGCCGGACATGAGGGGCACCGCGCAGAGCACCGCCGCCGCGGCCGCGCCTACGACAAGTCGTTTGAATATCTTTTTCATACAAATATCCTTATAATTTATACCTTATAATTTTACTTTTTTTGTGCGCGTCCGTCAAGCGATTTAGCGCATGCTTGCCGCATTTTTCACAATTGCCGGGGGCTCTGCCGCGCGCGCGGCGGCAAAACATGCGCCGCGCGCGCAAAAAAACGCCGCGCGTGGCGTGCCACGCGCGGCGTTAAGGGTTTTTGCAACGGAAAGATTATTCTGCAACGGCGGTTGCGCCTGCTGCCTTGAGATCGGCAACGATCTTGTCGGCCTCTTCCTTGGCAACGTTCTCCTTGAGAACGCCGCCCTTTTCAACGGCCTGCTTGGCTTCTACAAGGCCGAGACCGGTGAAGGCGCGAACGACCTTGATAACGTCGATCTTCTTTGCGCCGGCATCCTTGAGGACGATGTTGAATTCGGTCTTCTCCTCTGCGGCGGGAGCGCCTGCCGCTGCGCCTGCGGCGGGAGCGGCTGCAACTGCCACGGGAGCGGCTGCGCTTACGCCGAACTCTTCTTCGAGAGCCTTTACGAGCTCGTTGAGCTCAAGCACGGTCATGGATTTGATTTCTTCGATAAACTTTTTAACGTCTGCCATTTTTTTATTGTCTCCTATTTGTTTTTAAATTGATTGTTGCGGCGCGTTTTTCTTTGCGGAGCGGCCGCCGCTCCCCGTTCAGGCTTACGCCTCTTTGCTCTGCGCAATACCGTTTATGACGCGAACTATGCCGCCCAGAAGATTGGAGAGCACACCCGCGAAGTTTGCGACAGGAGCCTGCATCGAGCCGAGCATCTTTGCAACCAGTTCTTCCCTCGAAGGCATGCTTGCAAGAGCTTTTACGCCCGCTTTGTCCACATAAGCGTTGTCCACAAACGCGCTCTTGAGTACGACTTTGCCGTCGTAATCCTTTGCCGCAGCCACCATGGCCTTTGCCGCGCACGTTTCGTCGCCGCCGAAGGCTATGGCCGTGGGACCGTTGAGATCGGCGTCGAACATGTCGTAGCCCAGCTCGTTGAAAGCCTTGCGCACAAGAGTGTTTTTATACACCTTGTATTCGCAGCCGGTCTGCTTGCACTTGTTGCGGAGCGCGGAAACTTCGGCGACGGTCAGGCCCTTGTAGTCGACGAACACGACCGACTTGGAAGCCTTGATCTTATCGACGATTTCCTGTACGACAACCTTTTTTGCTTCAAAATTAGCTGACAAATCGATTACCTCCCGTTAGTGTCGGCGCGCGACGCGCGCCGCAAGAAATGAAAAACCCTTGCGCCGCAACGGCGCAAGGGCATAAATACATCGTAAAAGCGTATTCTGCACTTACAACCTCGGCAAGAAATTAAGGGGAAAACCCCGCTTGCTGTCTGCGGCGTAATTTATTTTATGCTGATATTATATGGACAAACTCCGCGTTTGTCAACTCATTTTGCGGCTTATTTTTGCAAAATTTTGCGCAAGATCCTGCGCGGACTTCCTTTCGGCCCGCCGCGCCGCAAAAACCTGCCGCATGCGCCGCGTCGCAAGGGACGACGCGCTATGCGCGCGCGGGGCGCGTCAGCCTATGAAATCGTACAGCCAGGAGAAGGTTATCTCCTGCTTGAATTGCGCAAATGCCTGCTCGTAATCATTGAACACGCCGTCGGTGAGACTTGCGTTGAGCAGCGGCAGACCGGCGGAAAAGCCATTGTTTGCCAGCACTTCTGCGGTGAAGTCCGCAATGTTTTCGCGCTGGACGAAGAGCATGGGCATCTCGGTTTCGACCTTGCTCGTCTCGCCGTCAACTTCGGCGTAGTACCAGACGGTGCGCAGCTCTATGTCGTAGTGGCGCGACGTGCGCGTGCCCACTATGGGAACGGTATTGTATTCGGGCACGAAGGGCTGCGACGAGCCGTTCACGTACACCGTGTCGGGATTCATGGCATTGTCGGCATCGGGCAGCTTGGGCGCGACGCACACGCTGTCTATGCCGTCGACATACCCGAGGGGCAGCCACAGCGTTTCGTAATCGACGACGGCGACGGATTCGTGCACCTCGCCGCCTATGTATCTACCGTCCGACGAGGAATATACCTCGGCAAACGCTTCCACGGGCAGGTCGGCGCTTTCGCGCTTGTCGGAGATCACCGCGGTTATTTGGCCGTCGGAATACAGCAGGGCGCTCGTCTTTATCGCCACGCTCTCCGCGCCGACAAATTCGGCCAGCCGTCCTTCGACCGCGTCGCCCGAGCGGGAGAATTGAAGGTACTGCATATACCCCACCCCGCCGAGAGTGAACCTTAAGGCAAGGCACAGGGCGCCTTCCGACATGCGGTAGCTGAGCGTTATTCCGTCGGTCAGCTCTATCCTGCCGACGTTGCGCCATTCCGCCCCCGCCGCGGCGTTATGCGACAGAGCAATGTTCACCCCGCCGGCCGAAGCGGTGAGCGAAGAGCTTTCGCCGTCGACCGCGACGGCTATATCCGCCTGCAGGCCGCCCAGAGTGAGAGTGGTTTCAAACACGTCGGCGTCGCCGGGATTCTCGTCGATAAACGCGCGGTATGCCGAGGCGATTATCTCGCCCGCGGCGAACACGGTGTCCGCCGCGGAGAGCACCGCGTCCGAGCGACCGAGAATGTCGTGCGCGACGTTGAGCTGCCTGCCGATAAATTTTACGGGCAGCTCGCCAACGTCGGTCTGCGTTGAGCAACCGGCGTCGATTTGTCCGTCGTATGCCATGTTTTCGGGACGCATGGCCTCCGGCAAAAATTCCCACGGCTGCGGCCTGCCGAGCAGGTCGCCGATAACTTCCTGCGCGGCGTCCGTAAGCTTGTATATTTCAAGCGTGGCGGAAAGCGTCTTTGTTTTGTAGTTTGCGTTGGTCAGCGTGGCGGTCACGGTATATTCGCCCGCTTCCGTGCGGCCGTTGCCGTCGTACTCCACCCGCGTGCCCGCTGGGAGCCCGCCCGAGACCTGCAGCGAATGGGGCTGCCCGTCGTAGCGCACGCGCGCGCCGTTCAACGCGATGTCCGCGCCGAACTCCGCGCGCTCTATCGTCAGCGTGGCCGACAGGGACTTGTCGGCATAGCCCGCGCAGGACAGCTCCGCCGTGACGGCGTATTCGCCCGCATCCGTGCGGCCGTTGCCGTCGTATTCCACCCGCGTGCCCGCGGGGAGCTCGCCCGAGACCTGCAGCGAATGGGGCTGCCCGTCGTAGACCACCGACAAATCGTTGAGCGCGATGTCCGCGGAAAAGCTTTTCAGCCCGCCTGCGTCGCCGCCGTTTATGCCGCTGTCTCCGCCGTCATTTCCGCCGTTGTTTGCGCCGCACGCCGGCAGGGCAAACATGCACAGCGCGCACGCCAGCGCGACGATCATTTTCAACCTCTTCATGCAACACCTCAGTTTGCGACTACCGGCCTTGCGGCAAATCCCGCGGCCGCCTGCTTGTTCATGAGCGATTCGAGATAGGCCTTGAACTCTTCGGGATCCTTTATGGCCTGCGTGTTTATGTCCCACTGGCCGACCGTGTCCACGTGCACGTTGCCGTATCCCCATATCTTGCCCCAGAAGGTGTATTCCACGCTCACCCCCATTATCGGCATGAGCACGCTGCGCTTTTCGCTGGTGGAGATAACGCCGCTGCGGGTGACGATCTTGTCGTCGTAAAACTCTATGCAGTAGCACGAGTTTTCGATCGCCAGATAGATGCCGTAAATTGCGGGCAATATCAGCCAGCAGAACAAAAAGCATAAAAACAGCCTGCCGCCGCATGTGCCGGCGAGACTTCTGTACGCGGTGTAGCGCACCTTGTTCCCATTGTTTTCGTTTGCCATCGCAACAAACCCCCTTTATATTATTGTGATTATTATTATAATCACGAAAAACGTGATTGTCAATAAAAAATCACGATTTTCGTGTATTGTGGGCGTATGAGAGCTTTCGGAGACAGGTTGAAGGAACTGCGGACGGCCAAGGGGCTGACGCAGAAACAACTGGCAAACGTGCTTAACGTGAGCAGCAACACGGTGCACTGCTGGGAGTGCGACAAGCAGGAGCCGTCCATGACTATGCTGCTGAAGCTGAGCGACTATTTTGAAGTGACGCTGGACTATCTTTTTGCAAAGAGCGATTACTGACCGCGCGGAGGGCGGGGAAGCGCGGCCGCGCGGAGCGTTCGACACGGCATATGACGGGGCAAACGCACCCATGCCGGCAAAAAGAGCCGCCCCCGGCGCTTAAAAGCGCCGGGGGCGGCATTGACGTAGCCCAGTGCCCCGCAACATATATCGGGGGCATTACCGCGTTACGGACGAACGCAGCTATATATGCGGAAGCATGACCGCGTTCCCGACAAATGCCGCGGCATATGCGCGGGGCAACGCGGTTTACAAAAACTTTGGCAGCAGCGAGAGATCGAGCTTCCACTCCGCCACGCCGTTGCGGCGGCGGTGAGCTTCGTTGGCCCTGCCGAGGGCCGCGCGGTATTCGGCATAGGTGCAGCCGTTGACCTTCATGAAGTGGTCGGTGGCCTCCCTCTCCCTGCCCGCAAGCTGCGTGCGACCTATGTGTATCACCTCGTGGCAGGCATGGCAGACGGCCACCACGTCTTCAAGCTTCTGCACGGCGTTTGCTTCGTCATAGCTCCACCTTTCGTGCGCTTCCGGACGGCGCGTCGGCGCGCCGCAGATCATGCACCGCCCGCCAGCGCGGGCATAGGCCTTTTTGCGCACGACGTCCCAACCGCCGGGCGGCAGCAGGGTGCGCAGGTTTGAATACCAGCAGCCGTCAGGCACAAGTTCAAAATCAAGCTTCATGTCTCAATTATACTCCGTCCGCAAAAAATTGTAAAATATTTGCCGCGCACGTAGAATATTTGTCTCGGCGGTTGACATTTTTGTTGAATGCGCTATAATATATTCAGATATCAAAATGATATCAATATGATTTTAAGGAGCGTTATATGGCAACGAAAGTGGAAGAAAAGCTGATAAAGGGACTGCCCGGCGGCGCGGCGCTTGTGATATATCTGGTGCTTGTGGCGGCGGCGATAGTTATGATAGCCGCGGGGAGCGCGGTAGAAGGGCTGGTGTGGTTGGCGGCGGCGGGAGCCGTGCTTGCCGCGCTGCTTGTGATAGCCCTGCGCGGCTTTAAGGTGCTTGCCCCCAACGAAGCGGCGGTGCTGACGTTCTTCGGCAAATACTACGGAACGCTGAAGCGCGACGGTTTTTACTATGTAAACCCGCTGTGCTCCGCGGTCAACCCCGCGGCGGGAATGGGCATGCCGAGGAAAAAGCTCAGCCTGAAGGCAATGACGCTGAACAACGAAAAGCAGAAGGTAAACGACGAAGAGGGCAACCCCATAGAGATAGGCGTGGTGGTAATATGGCGCGTTGTGGACACGGCAAAGGCGGTGTTCGCGGTGGAAAATTACTCATCGTACATAGCCACTCAGACCGACAGCGCCATAAGGCAGGTGGCGAGACAGTATCCCTACGACGTGTCCGACAGCGGCGACGAGAAGTCGCTGAGGGGCTCCTCGCAGGAGATCGCCAACATTTTAAAGGCGGAACTGCAGGAGCGCGTGGACATGGCCGGGCTGGAGATACTTGAAGCGAGGATATCCAACCTTGCATACGCGCCCGAAATAGCCGCCGCAATGCTGCAGCGCCAGCAGGCGGCCGCAATTATCGCCGCAAGACAGAAGATAGTCGACGGCGCCGTTTCGATGGTGGACATGGCGCTGAAAAAGCTTGCCGACAACCACGTGTGCGAGCTGGACGACGAGAGAAAGGCGCAGATGGTATCCAACCTTCTGGTCGTGCTGTGCGGCAGCAAGGACGCCCAGCCCATAGTGAACAGCGGCTCGATATATTAAAGCATAATATAAAGCGCCAACACGGCGGCGCGATTCATGAGGGAATGCGACCATGAAAAACGAGAGATTTGTTGTCACCTATAAACAGGGCGTGTTTGACAGGTTTGAGATAATAGTGGACAGAAAGACGGGCGTAAACTACCTTTTCCGCAACGACGGCGGCGGGTGCGGCAGCATAACTCCCCTTTTGGACAGGGAAGGCAAGCCCGTCGTAACCCCCGTGCCGAACGCCTTCGGCGACTGAAAAAAGCGAGCGATCGGGAAGCAGCTATCATGGACGGCATGCAAAACAAGGACAACGCAAAAAACAGCAGAAAACAGATCCCACTGCGCATATCGGCGCGGCTGTATGCCGAGCTCGAGCGCTGGGCGGAGGACGACTTCCGCTCGCTGAACGGGCAGATAGAATACCTGCTTACCGAGTGCGTGCGCCGCCGCAGGGGCGGGCACACACCGCCTTCCGACGGCGGCGAACGTACGGCATCGGACTGAACGGTTCAGACAACAGGGCGGGCGCAGACCAAAGTCTGCGCCCGCCCCGTTTTTATGCGCGCTTTGTTTTGCGCGCCATATTTTTATGCGCACCCCGTTTTGCGCGCTCTCTGTCTTTGCGCGCCCGGCCGGCTACGGGCCGATATATTCGTCGTGAAAGCGGCGTATCTCTTCGGGGTCGGGGGATATCTTTTGCAGCGCGCCGGTGCATTCGTTGGCGCTTACAACGTCGCCGCCGGGCAGGGGCGGCCTTTTTGCATGGATTTTTTTGCTCATGCACATATTATGCCCCTTGCCGGCGCGCGATATACGCCGTTGAACCCGCAATATGTGCCGATAAGCAGAACAACCTGCCGCGCAAGGTTTGCGCGGCTTATACCGAACAGAAGTAATACGAACATGTCCTTAAACGCTTACCGCAAGGCGGGTGGTGAAAACACCGACTTGCGTGAAAGATTGTTCCGGATACAAGGCAAAGCTGCCGGCAAGCCCCCCTATTATCAAGGGCTTGAACGCAGCAGGTGGGGGCGATATGGCCGCCCTGAAGCGGGTTCGCTTTATTCTGTCGGGTGTCACGCACATGCGAACGGCGCCGCGCAAAACCTGCGCGGCGCCGTCCTTTAGGAGCGCTGTATTGCAGCGGTAAACTGCAAACCTTGATTACTTTTTAAATATCATCTTAAGCGTGACGCCGTCCTGGGACTGCTCCACTATGATCTTGTTGCCGTCCACCTTCAATTCGGTTTCAACGCCGTCGACGGTTACGGTAACGGTGTCGCCGTCCTGAACGTATGTGCCTTCCTGCTTATAGTTGCTCGAAGTCATGGTCACCTTGTCGTCATCGCCGAAAGCTATGGTCTGTCCGGCCATGCTTTCCTTCATCGACGCAATCGTTTCGTCCATCATGGCCTTCTCCTCGTCGGTGACGTCGGAAGCGTAGCTTACTTCGACGTTGTCGAAGGTGTAAGTGTTGCCGGCCACGTCGCCGCCGCAGGCGGCGAATGTTACGACCGCGAGCGCGATTGCGAGCATTGCGATCAGGTACTTTGCAATTCTTTTCATTCGTTTTCCCTCCGAAAATATTTTTTAGTGTACCAATAGTATCAAAAAAACGCAAAAAATACATATTTTACCAACAATTTTAGTAAACGTTTTTTTATGCAACGCAAATTGCTATTATATATAGGAGATGTTCAAAATAATGTTTGCGGAAAATTTAAAGGCGCTGCGGCAGGCGCGCGACATGACGCAGAGCCAGCTGGCGCTTAAGCTGGGCGTGGACCAGCGCACAGTGAGCGCGTGGGAGCACAGGGTGTGCCAGCCCGACTACGACATGCTTGCGCGCATATGCGACCTGTTCGGCGAGAGCTTCGACGGAATGCTGACCTGACGGGCGGCCGCCGGAACGGGCGCAGACGGCCTCAAGCGCCGCGCGGGCGAGGGCGGACGCTCGATTTAACGGGACAAAAATTTAAGCGAATATATACGAGCGGGGCGGACTTTGCAAAGTCCGCCCCGCATATATTATGATTTTACCTGCGCGCGCATTTGTTTTTACGTGCGCGCGTTTGCGTGCGCATGCCGCGGCGGGCGGGCCGACCCGTCACATCTCCGCGCCGCAGGCGAAAGTTACCTGCGGCATGCCGCCGCCGTCCCTGACGGCGCGCAGGAAGGAATAGCCGCCGGAGAGGTTGAAGCAATCGCGGCCGCTCTGCGCAAGGATGCGGCAGGCGAGATAGCTCCTCAATCCGCTGTGGCACATGACGTACACCCGGCCGCCGGACGGCACTTCGCCGATGCGGGCGCGCAGCTCGTCCAGCGGGATATTCACATAGCCCGCAACGTGGCCCGCGGCGTACTCCTCCGCCGTGCGGGTATCGAGCAGAAAAACCTCCTCCGACGGCGTAAGTGCGGGGATATCCCGCCACGAATATTGTTTTACCAGCCCCCGCATTATATTTTCTATCATAAACCCCGCCATGTTTACGGGGTCCTTCGCGGAGGAATAGGGCGGCGCGTAGGCGAGGTCGAGCGCCGCGAGATCGGCGGCGCGCATGCCCGCCCTTATTGCCGTGGCGAGGACGTCGATGCGCTTGTCGGCGCCCTCGTACCCGACTATCTGCGCGCCGAGCAGGCGGCCGTCCGCCCCGTCGAAGAGCACCTTAACGGTCATGTTGCGCGCGCCCGGATAATACGAAGCGTGCGACGCGGGCGAGAGCACCACGCTCTGACAGTCCATGCCGGCGGCGCGGGCGGCGCTCTCGTTTATGCCCGTCGCGGCCACCGTCATGTCGAACACTTTTATGACCGAAGAACCCTGCGAACCGCCGTAAACCGAGGGTATGCCGCAGACGTTGTCGGCGGCTATCCTGCCCTGCCTGTTTGCGGGGCCCGCCAGCGAGATGAGAGCCTGACGGCCCGTGACAAAGTTTTTCACCTCCACCGCGTCGCCCACGGCGTAGATGTCGGGATCGGACGTGCGCATGCGTTCGTCCACGCATATTGCGCCCTTAATGCCCGTCTTCAGCCCGGCTTCGGCGGCGATGCGGCTGTCAGGCTGAACGCCGAGGGCGGCCACAGCCATGTCGCAGGGGATGGCCATGCCGTCCGAAAGGACGCATTCGAGGGCGCCGCCGCGCCTTCGGAACGCGCTTACGCTTGCGCCGAATTTTATCTGCACGCCCGCGGCCCTCATCCTTGCGGCCACAAGACAGGCCATGTCCGGATCGAGGGGCTGAAGGAGCTGCTCCGGGCGCTGAAGCACGGTGACGGACAGACCCGCGCGGACGAGGTTTTCGGCGAGCTCTATGCCGATGTAGCCGCCGCCCGCGATCGCGGCCGTGCGGGGATTGCGGGCGGAGATATACTCCTTTACGGCAAGGGTGTCTTCCACCGTGCGCAGCGTGAACACGCCTTCGAGCTCCGTCCCCTCTATGCCGAACAGCGCGGGGCGGGCCCCGGTGGCAATTATCAGCTTGTCGTAACTTTCGTAAAAGGTGCGGCCGCCGGCAAGGTCGCGCACGCGCACCCGCTTGTTCTGCCTGTCGACGGCCTCGACCTCGTGCCCGACGAACACCTTTGCATTGAAGCGCAGGGCAAAGGACTGCGGCGTCTGCAGCGTCAGCTGCTCCCTGTCCGCTATGACTCCGCCGATATAATAGGGGAGACCGCAGTTGGCATAGGAAATGTAGCCGCTGCGCTCGAATATGACTATCTCCGCGCTCTCGTCCAGCCTGCGCAGACGGGCGGCGGCCGATGCGCCGCCGGCGACTCCGCCGATGATAACAACTTTCATAACTTTACCTCGCTGCATAAAAGATGTATGCGCATACATTATACCACATGCGCCCCCTCCTTTCAACCGGCGCGCAAAAAAAAGTTTGCGCCGTCCGCGCGGAATGCCGGGCGGAAACAATGCGCCGCCAGCATATCCCGCCGGGCAAGGCGTCCACCGCGCGCCCCGCACGCCGCCCTGACTTTCTCTGCCCACCTTGCCGCGCCGCCGGAAAGAGCAACTCGCCCCGCCGAAGCGGCGGACGCCGTGATGCACGGCAGAAAAGTCTGCGCCCGTCCGCGCGCAGAAATGCCGGACGTCGTCCCGAAAAGAGCGCGCCGTGCACAGGGAGATGCAGGCCTTAAGCGCGCCGCACGGCGGAAAAGCCGGTTAAGGAAAGTAAGGACTGGTAAGGCAGACCTTTCTGTCGGGCTGGCTGCACGCAAAAAGACATGGCGGTTGCCATGTCTTTTGATGTTCTGCGCATATTTTGCCGCTGCCGCCCCGAACGGGAACAATGCGGCGCGGAGCTGGCTTACACGAGCTCGATTATCGCCTCTTCGGCGCCGTCGCCGCGGCGCTCGCCGAGCAGATAGATGCGGGTGTAGCCGCCGCCCTGACCGACCTCTTCCTTGCGCTGCGCGTACTTGGGAGCGATCTCGTTGAAGAGCTTTTCCATCAGGGGATGCTTTATGTCCTTGGTGCGGGCCTTGTAGTCGGACTTCTTTTCGTTGAAGGCCTTGATCTCCTGAAGGTCGCGCAGCTTGGCCATGATGGCGCGGCGCGCGGCAAGCTTTTTGGGGCTGTCCTTTATTACCTTTACGGTAACTTCCTTGCCCTTGGAATCGGTCTTTACAACGTCCTTTTCCTCGTTGAGGTCGTAGGTGTTGACGGCCTTGGTGATTATCTTTTCAACGTAGGGCTGAAGCTCCTTGGCCTTTGCCTGTGTGGTCTTTATTCTGCCATACCATAAAAGTTCGGAAGCCTGGTTCCTCAGCATGGCGTTTCTCTGAGCTGATGTTCTTCCTAATTTGCCGGGCATTTTATTTAGTCCTCCTTGTCAGATAGCGAAAGCCCGTAGGACTGGAGCTTTAAGATGACTTCGTCCAGAGACTTTCTGCCGAGGTTCCTGACTTTCAACATTTCTTCCTCGGTCTTTTTTGTCAGATCTTCCACCGTATGAATGTTTGCGCGCTTGAGGCAGTTGTAGGAACGCACCGAAAGATCCATGTCCTCGATGGCCATGGCCAGTATCTTCTGCTGGCGGTCGTCCTCGTTCTTGACAAGGATATCCATTTCCTTGATGGTATCCGAAAGGTCGACGAACAGGGAGATGTGATCCTGCATTATCTTTGCCGCGAGGGAAACGATTTCCTTGGCGGAGAAAGCGCCGTTGGTCCACACTTCAAGCGTGAGCTTATCGAAGTCGGTATTCTGTCCGACACGGGTGTTTTCTACCTGATAGTTGACCTTTTTAACGGGCGTGTAGATGGAATCGATGGGGATGTAGTCGATAAGTTCGGTACGGGTGTGATCGGCGCCCTTGTAGCCGCGTCCGCGGCCGATGGTGATCTCCATATCGATCTTTCCGCCGGCATCCACCGTGCATATATGCTGGTCGCCGTTGATGATCTCGATTTCGGCGTCCTGAGTTATGTCGCTTGCCTTGACGTCGCAGGGGCCTTCCTTGTAGAGGTGAACGACCTTTACATAGTCCTTGTCGGTTATCTTTGTCTTTATCGCCAGCGACTTTAAGTTAAGGATAATTTCGGTTACGTCTTCCTTAACACCTGCAACTGCCGAAAACTCGTGTTTTACGGAGCCGTCGAGAAATCTTATGCCCTGCGCCGCCGCTCCGGGGAGCGCGGACAGGAGTATTCTTCTTAAGCAGTTGCCTATTGTAAGACCGAAGCCCTTCTCCAAAGGTTCGACTACTATCTTCGCGTAGGAGACGTCCTCGCTTTCGTCGACCGTGATCTTGGGCATATCCATTTCGATCATAAACTACCTCCTTAACTTAAATTATTACTTGGAGTAGAACTCGACAATCATATGCTCGGCAATCTGGCTGTCGATGTCTTCTCTCTGAGGAAGCGCTAAAATTTTACCTTCTAATTTTTCGGGGCTGAATTCCAGCCACTTGGGCAGGTTTGCAGCCTTTGCCGATTTGATGGCTTCAAAATATTTGTTGGAGGTCTTGTTTTCCTTTACGGCTATAACGTCGCCAGCCTTTACGATGTAGGAGGGGATGTTGACCTTTCTGCCGTTTACGGTGAAGTGGCCGTGATTTACAAGCTGTCTTGCCTGTGCGCGGCTCACGCCTATGCCCATTCTGTAGATTACGTTGTCCAGCCTGCGTTCAAGCAACGAAAGCATGTTTTCGCCGGTGATGCCCTTCATGGCGTCGGCCTTTTCGTAATACATTCTGAACTGGCCTTCCTGAACGCCGTAGATGCGCTTTACCTTCTGCTTTTCGCGCAGCTGCTGGCCGTATTCGGAAACCTTTCTTCTGCCCGCGCCGTGAGGGCCGGGAGCTACGGGACGTTTTTCAAAGGGGCACTTGCCGTTGTAGCACTTATCGCCCTTCAAAAAGAGTTTTGCGCCTTCCCTTCTGCAAAGGCGGCATTTTGCTTCTCTATAAGTTGCCATATCTCTTTACCTATCCTCCGATTATACTCTTCTGCGCTTGGGGGGTCTGCATCCGTTGTGAGGGATGGGGGAAACGTCGGAAATGAGCGTTATTTCCACATCGCACGCGGCTATCGCGCGGATGGCCGACTCTCTGCCCGCGCCGGGGCCCTTTACGTACACTTCCACGGAGCGAAGCCCGTGTTCCTTTGCGGACTTGACTGCCGTTTCGCACGCCATCTGCGCCGCGAAGGGCGTGCCCTTGCGGGAGCCCTTGAATCCGAGCGCGCCCGCGCTGGACTGCGACAGGGCGTTGCCCTGAAGATCGGTTACCGTGACCAAAGTATTGTTGAAGGATGACTGAATGTGAACCTGACCTTTGTCAACCTTTTTGAGCTCTTTGCGCTTTCTGGAAACTGTTGTCCTCTTAGTTGCTGCCATTTGTTTTAGTCCTCCCTATTACTTTGCGCCCTTCTTTTTGGCTACCGTGCGGCGGGGGCCCTTGCGGGTCCTTGCGTTCCTCTTGGTGGACTGGCCGCGGACGGGCAGACCCTTTCTGTGGCGGATGCCGCGGTAGCAGCCTATTTCCATAAGGCGCTTGATGTTGAGCGAAACTTCCGAACGGAGCTCGCCTTCCACCCTGTAATTGTGGTCGATATATTCACGGAGCTTGGAGACCTGGTTTTCGTCGAGGTCCTTCACTCTCGTGTCGGGGTCGATACCGGTTGCCGCAAGTATCTTCTTGCTGGTGGTAAGTCCGATACCGTAAATGTAGGTCAAACCTATTTCGATTCTCTTTTCTCTGGGTAAATCTACACCGGCAATACGTGCCATAACGATTTATTTCCTCCGTTTAAATTTACAAAATTGATTATTATGTCAACCGTACGGCCGCGGGACGCGTTGGAATGACCGACCCGAAGCCGCAGAAATATTTTTATAGTGATAGAGTTCCGCACGGCGGCCGCAGGCCGCGGCGGCGATATCCCTCACGCTGCAATGTGCCGGCTGTGAGAAATCAGCTCTGTCATTATAATGAAAGTCAGTTCTTGCAAAAATGTGTTCAAACAGGCCGGCGCGCGCAAGGCGTTTGCGTTACCCCGCCCCGGGCGGCAAGCGTGCCGCGAGGGGCGCGCCCGCACAAGGCGGACTGCCGCGGCCCGGAATACGGGCCAAAGCGCCGTGGCCGGCGTTTAAAACATATCGCTCCCGAACGACGCGGACCGCGCGTCCGCCGGAAACGCCGAAGCGGACGACAGCTTAACCCTGTCTCTGCTTATGGCTCTTGTTCTTGGAGCAGATGACCATTACTTTGCCGTTTCTTTTGATAACTTTGCACTTGTCGCACATGGGCTTTACTGAAGGTCTTACTTTCATAGTTAATCTCCTGATTGTTTTATTGCGGCGAGAGGGTTCAACCCTTGCTGCGCCAAGTTATTCTGCCTTTGGTCAGATCGTAGGGGCTCATTTCCAGCTTGACCATGTCGCCTTCGATGATCCTTATATAGTTCATGCGAAGCTTGCCGGAAATATAGGCCGTGATCACATAACCGTTGGAAAGCTGAACTTTGAAGTTGGCGTTGGGCAGGCACTCGATCACCCTGCCTTCGGCCTCGATTGCATCGTCCTTAGACAAATTGTTTTCCTCCGACTTTATTTTTGAGAATGCACATACTGCCTGACGGCGTATGCCAGCATGCAGTCGCTGACGTTTCCGGCCGAAAGATCCGCGCCGTATTCCGCCGCGCCGTGCGGCAAAAGCATCAGATGTTTTATGTTCTTGCGCTTGGGGGCGTTCAGCCTGCGGACGTCGCCGTCCGCCACGAGCGCAAATCCTTCCTCCGCGAGGGCGCAGACAACATATACCCTGCCCCTGTCGCGGCCCTGCGTGCTGACGCACAGCATGCCCACTTCAGGTTTCTTTATCTTCATGCAAAACCCTTAAAGCGTTAATATCTCCACGCCGTCCTCGGTGATGAGCACGGTGTTTTCGTAGTGAGCCGAAGGCCTGCCGTCCATGGTAGTTACGGTCCAGCCGTCCTTGTGGAACACCACCTTGTGCGTGCCTGCGTTTATCATCGGCTCGATGCAGATGGTCATGCCGGCCCTGAGCCGCATGCCCGTGCCCCGTTTGCCGTAGTTGGGGACCGAGGGGTCTTCGTGCATTTCGCGGCCGATGCCGTGCCCGACGAGGGCCCGCACGACCCCGTAGCCGTGACTTTCGGCGTGAGTCTGCACCGCATAGCCTATGTCGTACAGGGGCGTGCCCGCCTTTAAACCCTGGAGCGCCTTGAAGAAGCACTCCTCGGTCACGCGGACGAGCTGCCGCTTTTCCTCCGACACGTCGCCTATCATGAACGTCCGCGCGGCGTCGCCGTTGAACCCGTTCTTTTCGGCCGTGATGTCCACGCTGACTATGTCGCCGTCCTCTATTATCCTGTCGGACGGGATGCCGTGCACGACGACCTCGTTGACCGACACGCACGAGCTGGCGGGATATCCGCAGTAACCGAGCGACGAGGGATAGGCCCCGCACGAGGTTATGTAGCGGTTGACCATGTCGTCCACATCCTTCGTGGTCATGCCGGCGCGGATATTTCTGCCGACGAATTCCAGCGTTTCCTTTACTATCCTGCACGATTCGCGCATGAGCGCGATCTCTTCGGCATTCTTTACGGTGATCATTTTATGTGTTTATCGAGTTGGGCGGAGATGAGCGCGAACACCTCTTGCGGCGTGCCGCAGCCGCCGTCCACGGTGACGAGCTTGCCCTGCGCCGAATAGTAATCCGCGAGAGGAGCCGTCTGGCTTGCATAGGTATCCAGACGCGCGCCCACCGTCTGCGGATTGTCGTCCTCGCGCCGGTAGAGCGGCTTGCCGCACTTTGCGCAGGTGGTTGCGCCGCCCAGCGTGGAGACGTGGTAGCTTGCCCCGCACGAGCACATTCTTCTGCCGCATATCCTGTCCATCAGCAACGACTTGTCTACGTCGATGTTTATGCACAGATCCACTTGGGCGAACTTGTCGAGCTCTTCGGCCTGAAAGATGTTGCGGGGGAAACCGTCGAGCATAAAGCCCGCGCCCGTCTCTCCGTTGGTCAGTCTGTCCTTTACGAGCTCGCAGGTGACTTCGTCGGGAACGAGGGCGCCCCTGTCGATATAGCTCTTGGCGAGCTTGCCGATGGGCGTGCCGCCCTTGATGTTCGCCCTGAATATGTCGCCCGTGGCGATGTGCACGAGGCCGTACTTTTCTTCGATGAGTTTGGCCTGTGTGCCCTTGCCTGCGCCGGGCGCGCCGAGCAATACGATGTTCATTGACGTTACCCCCGTGTATATGTGATGTTTTGCGCCGCGCGGAGGGGACGAGCCCGTCCGCGCAGGCGTCCGTTTGAATTACTTTAAGAAGCCCTTGTAGTTCTTCATCATCAGCTGGCTCTGCAGCTGCTTATCCAGCTCCAGCGCGACGGATACGACGATGAGGATACCCGTGGTGGAGAATACCGAGATGAGGTCGGTGTTCCAGCTGAGCGCCGTGGCCACTATGCCGAGGATGGAGGGAATGAACGCGACGAGCGACAGATATATGGCGCCGAACAGCGTTATTCTGTTGTTTATCCTCTTGAGATAGTCTGCGGTGGGCCTGCCGGGGCGGATGCCCTGAATGAAGCCGCCGTTCTGCTGGATTGTCTTGGACACGTCCTCCGGATTGAACTGCATGGAAGCATAGAAGAACGAGAAGGCGAAAATCAGCAGGCAGAGCGTCACCATGTAGATGAGCTGACCGTACCAGTAGGGCGAAGAGCCGGAGAACCATTCCGTTACGCCCGTTTCAAAGCCCGAATTCGGCCAGAACAGGCTGGCGAGCATTGCGGGAACGGAGATGATGGCGAACGCGAATATGAGGGGCATGACGCCCGCGCCGGCTATGCGCATGGGGATGACGGACGACTGACCGCCGTACATCCTTCTGCCCTTGACCTGCTTTGCGTACTGAACGGGTATCTTCCTTTCGGAGAGGTCCACTGCGACTATCGCTGTGAACTCAACCACCGTGAGGATTATGAAGCCCGCGATCTCCCACAGCACCGAGGGATTGCCGCCGAACACGTCGGTGAACTTTGTAACCAGCTGGTTGCCCGCCGTGGAGATGATGCCCACGAATATGATGAGCGAAATGCCGTTGGACACGCCGTATTCCGTGATGCGTTCGCCCAGCCACATTACTATCATGGCGCCGGCGGTGTACACTACCGTGAGGAATATGCCCGCTATCCAGCCGGCGCCCGTTTCGCCTATGGCGTTGCCGCCGAACAGGTGAAGCTCTATCGCGCCGCCCTGAATACCGAAGTTGACTATGATGCCTACGGATTGCGCTATGGCAAGAAGTATGGTTACATACCTTGTTATCTGCGCTATCCTCTTCCTGCCCTCTTCGCCCTGCTTGGACAGACGCTCGAGGTAGGGAATGCCTACGCTTAATAATTGGATTATAATGGAGGCATTGATATAGGGGCTGATGCCCAGTGCGAACAGCGTTGCGTTAGCCAGCGAGCCGCCGGTGATCGACGACATGAGCTCCAGGAAGGATACGTCGTTTATCTGCTGCGCAAAGCTGTCGGCATCCATGCCGGGCACGGGGATATAGCAGCCCAGACGGAAAATAAGCAAAATGAGCAGGGTTATCCATATCTTTTTGCGTATTTCCTTGTTTTTAAAACAATTTTTTATTGTTTCAAACATGCGGTTGCTCTCCTTCGGCGCACTGCGCCTGAAAGTTGGATTACTTTACTGTCTCTGCAGTGCCGCCGGCCTTTTCGATGGCTTGCTTTGCGGATGCCGAGAAGGCCGCTGCCTTTACGGTGAGCGCCACGGTTATTTCGCCGCCGCCCAGAACCTTGAGACCGCCGTTGTTCTTTACGTTTTTGGCGAGCGAGTTGGCGACAACGTAATCGTAGTCGACAACCGTGCCGGCGGGAACGGACGAGAGCTGCGAAAGATTGATGATGAGGTAACTGGTGGCCCACTTGTTGTGGAAGCCCCTCTTGGGGATCCTTCTGTGAAGGGGCATCTGGCCGCCTTCGAAGCCGGGACGGACGCCGCCGCCCGAACGGGCCCACTGACCTTTGTGGCCCTTGCCGGACGTTTTGCCCTTGCCGGAGCCTATGCCTCTGCCTAATCTCTTGGGAGAAGTGGTAGCGCCCTCTGCGGGCTGAAGTGTATCTATTCTCATTGCTTGTCTTCTCCTTATGCCTGTTCTACCTTGAGGAGGTACTTTACCTTCTCTATCTGACCCATGTTTGCGGGGGTCTCTTCCAAAACTTTTGACTGGCGGATCTTTTTGAGACCGAGCGCGGCCACCGTGGCCTTGATGCTCTTGTTCTCGTTGGATACGCTCTTTATTAACGTGATCTTTACCATTGTCATCCTCCGCTTAGCCTAAAATTTCCTCTACGGACTTGCCGCGGGCCGCGGCCACGTCCTCGGGCGATTTGAGGGCTGCAAGGCCGGCCACCGCCGCCTTTACGCAGTTGATGGGGTTGTTGGTGCCGTGCGACTTGGTGCGGATATCCTTTACTCCCGCGGCTTCCATTACCGCGCGGACGGGACCGCCGGCTATAACGCCCGTACCTTGTGCGGCGGGCATCATCAGAACCGCGCCCCTGCCGTACACGCCCTTTACCGTGTGGGGAATGGAGGTGTCCTTGAGGTTGCACTTTATGAGGTTGCGCTTGGCCATTGCCGTTGCCTTTTCGATGGCTTCGGGCACTTCCTTGCTCTTGCCCATGCCGTAACCTACCGAGCCCTTGCCGTCGCCTACGACCACCAGCGCGGCAAAGCGCATGTTGCGGCCGCCCTTTACGGTCTTGCTGACTCTGTTTACCTGAATGAGCTTTTTGATGAAGCCGTCGTCCTCATCTCTCCTTCTGGGTCTTGAATCTCTTCTCTGAGTTCTTTCTTTCCTTTCTTCCATAACCCTTGCTCCTTAGAAATTAAGTCCGGCTTCCCTTGCGCCGTCTGCGACCGCCTGAACGCGACCGGTATAGAGGTAGCCGCCCCTGTCGAACACGACTTCCTTTATGCCGGCGGCTACAGCGCGCTCGGCCGCCTTTTTGCCTACGACCTTGGCAGCTTCTGTCTTGGTCATGTCCTTGATCTCCGCCTTAATCTCCTTTTCCATGGTGGAAGCAGAACACAAGGTTACTCCTTTTACGTCGTCGATGACCTGAACGTATATGTGGTTGAGGCTGCGATAGACGTTGAATCTGGGGGTCTGCGCCGTGCCGGAGAGCTTTTTGCGCACTCTTTCGTGGCGACGCTTTCTTTCCTCGTTTTTGTCGATCTTCTTTATCATGATGTCTCCTTGAATTATATGTGAGCAATGTTGAGCGCCGAATATTGCGGGGTCTGCGCCCCGCGGCGCGTCATCCTTCGGACTTGGCAACGGTCGTCGTCTCCCTTCAGGAGAAAGGGCGGACGCCGTTTAAGCCGCGGCGGGCCGCATGTCCGAAATTAAACTTCTTGCCCTTGAATTATTTTTTGCCCTTGCCGCCCGTTTTGCCTTCCTTGCGCTCGATGACTTCGTCGCTGTAGGCAATGCCGTAGCCGTGATAGGGTTCGGGAACGCGTATGCCCCTGATGTTTGCGGCCGTCTGACCCACGAGGGTCTTGTCGATGCCGGCCACGACTATCTCGTTGGCGCTGGGGCAGGAGAGCTGAACGCCCGCGGGTTCGGGGAACTCGACGGGATGAGAGAAACCTACGTTGAGCACCACCTTGTTGCCCTGCTTGGCGACCTTCCAGCCGACGCCGTTGACCTTTAAGGACTTGCTGTAGCCCTGCGTTACGCCCACAACCATGTTGTGCAGAAGCGCGCGGTAGAGACCGTGCTTGGCTTCAAGCTCCTTGGTGTCCACCTTCTTTATCACGTGCGCTTCGGCGCCTTCGACCCTGATGTCGATGTCGCCGACGACCTGCTGCGTGAGGGTGCCCTTTGCGCCCTTGACGGTGAGAAGGCCGTTTTCGAACGTTACCGTTACGCCTGCGGGCAGGTGAACGGGCAATTTACCTATTCTTGACATGTTGCGCTGACCTCCTCTTACCAGATGTAGCAGAGCACTTCGCCGCCGACGTTGGCGGCCTTTGCCTGCTTATCGGTCATTACGCCCTTGTTGGTGGAGAGAATGGCCACTCCCAGACCGTCCATTACCTTGGGCATGTTTTCAACGCCCGCATAGGTGCGGAGACCGGGCTTGGATATCCTCTGCAGTCCGTTGATGACGGGCTGCCTTTTGCCGGCGTACTTGAGCGTGATGACCAGTTTGCCGGAAAGTCCGTCTTCCACGAGCTTGACGTCGGAGACGTAACCTTCGGCGAGCATTATGTCGGCGATGGCCTTTTTCATCTTGGAAGAAGGCACTTCGACGACTTCCTTATTTACCATGAGCGCGTTCCTTATGCGCGTGAGCATATCTGCTATGGGATCTGTCATTTTTTGAGTCCTCCTTTCTTACCAGCTCGATTTCTTTACGCCGGGTATTTCACCCTTGTAAGCAAGGTTCCTGAAACAGATACGGCATACTCCGTACTTGCGGAGCACTGCATGAGGTCTGCCGCAGATAGAGCATCTTGTATATGCCCTTGTGGAGTACTTTGCAGGTCTTTGCTGCTTGTTTATCATTGACTTCTTTGCCATACTTTTGCTTTCTCCTTACTTTTTGAAGGGCATACCCATTGCCCTTAAAAGCTCTCTCGCTTCCTCGTCGGTCTTGGCCGTCGTTACGAAGCATATATCCATGCCGCGGATCTTTTCCACCTGATCGTACTGGATCTCGGGGAAGATGAGCTGTTCCTTGATGCCCATGTTGTAATTGCCCTTGCCGTCGAAGCTGTCTGCGGGGACGCCGCGGAAGTCGCGCACGCGGGGCAGAGCGATGGATACGAATTTATCGTAGAAATCGTACATCATTTTGTTTCTCAGCGTGACCTTGATGCCGACGGACATGCCCTCGCGCACCTTGAAGTTGGCAACCGACTTCTTGGCCTTGGTGAGTATGGGCTGCTGGCCGGTTATCTGCTTGATCTCGTTGAGAGTGGTCTGGATGGACTTTGCGTTGTCCTTTATGTCGCCGAGGCCCGTGTTGATGACTATCTTTACGAGCTTGGGAACTTCCATGGGGTTCTTGTAGCCGAATTTCTTTACGAGGGCGGGCACTACTTCTTCAGCGTACTGCTGAGCCACCCTGCTTGCGTATTCCTTTTTTGCCATAATCTATGCCATCCTCCTTATTCGGCCGAGCCCTCGGCTTCTTCCGCCTTCTTGGCGGCGCGCTTGCGGGTACGCTTTTTGGGGGCTTCCTTGGTTTCCGCGGCCTTTGCGCTCTTCTTTCCGGCATATGCCTTGTCGAGCACGGCGCCGCACTTGGGGCAGACCCTTGTCTTCTTGCCGCCTTCCACGCTGTATTTTACTCTTACGGGCTTGCCGCACGCGTCGCACACCACCATTACGTTGGACACGTCGATGGGGCCTTCCTTTTCGATTATCTGCGACTGCTCGTTGGCCCTTCTCGCTTTCTTGGCCTTCTTCTGGACGTTGACGCCTTCGACGACCACCTTGCCGTTCTTGGGAGAAGTGGCGATTACCTTGCCCTGCTTGCCCGCGTCCTTGCCGGTGATAACCAATACATTATCATTCAATTTTACGTTCATAGCTCTTCTCCTTTAATTAAAGAACCTCGGGTGCGAGGGAGATGATCTTCATGTAGTTCTTTTCGCGCAGTTCCCTGGCTATCGGGCCAAAGATACGCGTGCCGCGGGGTTCCTGATTGTTGCCGAGTATTACGGCGGCGTTGTCGTCGAAACGGATATATGTGCCGTCGTTGCGCAGAACGCCCTTGGTGGTCCTTACTATTACCGCCTTTACAACGTCGCCCTTCTTGACGGCGCCGCCGGGGGTGGCCGTCTTTACGGAGCAGACGATGATGTCGCCGATGTTGCCCGTCTTTCTGAACGAGCCGCCCAGCACCTTTATGCACATAAGCTCTTTTGCGCCGCTGTTGTCCGCGGCCTTGAGCCTCGTCTGAGGTTGTATCATATAAATCTCCTTTTATGTCACTTACAACTCTGTTTTCCGGTCGGGAGCCAAGCGGCAGAGAATGACGCACGCGCCGCCCGCAATGCGGGGAGTCCGCGTTCGTCACTGTCTCCGCGCCGCCGTTCCCGGCGCCGGATTCCCGCGCAGCGGGCCGGGCCTCTGCCGCCCTTGCGGCTCGCCTGCCCTGCACATATGCGCCTGAAAAAGGGAGTTTGCGCACACATGCGGCACAGACACGGCCGGCCATGCCGGATTTTTGCAAAATTATTTTGCCTTTTCTATTATTTCCGCCACCCTCCAGTTCTTGTCCTTGGAGAGTTTGCGCGTTTCGACTATCCTGACCTTGTCGCCCACGCCGCAATCGTTGTTTTCGTCGTGCGCCTTGAACTTGGTGGTTCTGGTTATAGTCTTTTTGTAGAGGGGATGCTTGCTCTTTTCGGTGATAGCTACCACTACGGTCTTATCCATCTTATCGGAGACTACGAGACCGACTCTTTCCTTTCTGAGTGTAGTTCTTTCCATACCTTTCTCCTTAACCATTCAACTGCCTTGCGCGTATGACGGTGTTCACCCTTGCGATGTCCTTTTTTACGAGGTGGATGCGCATGGGGTTGTCAAGCTGACCGCCGGCATGGCGGAAACGCAAATTGAAAAGCTCGGTCTTGAGCTCGTCGAGCCTTGCCGCGAGCTCCGCATCGCTTAAGTTAACAAGTTCCTTAGCCTTCATTAGACTCACCGCCTTCTTCTTTCTTGATAAATTTGCACTTTACGGGCAGCTTGTGCGCGGCAAGACGCATTGCCTCGCGCGCGACGTCCTCGCTGACGCCCGCCATTTCGAACATCACTCTGTCCGGCTTGACGATGGCTACCCAGTACTCTACCGAGCCTTTGCCCGAGCCCATACGGGATTCGGCGGGGTGCTTGGTGATGGGTTTGTGGGGGAATATGTCTATCCATACCTGTCCGCCGCGCTTGATGAACCTTGTCATTGCGATACGGGCGGCTTCTATCTGGTTGGAAGTGATCCTGCCGCCCTCTTCGGCGACGAGACCGTATTCGCCGTAGGCGATCTTATTGCCCTTGTGCGCGCGACCGCGGATCCTGCCGCGGTGCTGCATTCTTCTTTTTACTCTCTTGGGAATTAACATTTTACTCTTCGCCTCCGTCCGAAATTATCAGCTTTCTGGAGCCCGAAAGCACTTCGCCCTTGTATATCCAGCACTTTACGCCGAGCACGCCGAAAGTGGTGTGGGCTTCCGCAAAGCCGTAATCTATGTCAGCCCTTATCGTCTGAAGGGGAATGGAGCCGTCGTGATAGCTTTCGCTGCCGGCAATCTCCCTGCCGTCGAGACGGCCGCTGACGGTTATCTTTACGCCCTTTACGCCGGACTTGGATACCTTGGACAGCTGCTGCTTGATGGCCCTTCTGTACGATACGCGCTTTTCGAGCTGGGCGGCCACGGCCTCCGCAACGAGCTGCGCGTCCTGATCGATCTTGTCGATCTTCTTGACGTTGATTATTATGATCTTGCCGCCGGTGAGCTTTGCAAGACCCTTTTTGATGACTTCTATCTCCGAGCCGGCCTTGCCGATGAGCACGCCGGGACGGCCGGTGTAGATGGTCACTTCTATCTTGTTGGCCGCCCTTACGATGAATATCTTGGAGATGGCCGCGTCGTAATACTTCTGCTTGATGAAGCCCCTTATGACGTTATCTTCCTTGAGCTGTTTGCCGAAATCCTTTTTGTCGGCATACCACTGCGTGCTCCAGGGTGCGATTACGCCTACTCTTAAACCGTGAGGATTAACTTTCTGTCCCATTTGTTGACTTCTCCTTTAAATTTCCTTAGCGTCGAGTATTACCGTGATGTGGCTGGTCCTTTTGAGTATCGCGTGGCCGCGACCCTTGGACACGGGCTGCATCCTCTTGAGGTGGGGGCCGCCGTCGGCAAACGTTTCGGCCACGTAGAGATCCGACCTGTCCATGCCGAAGTTATGCTCGGCATTGGCCGCCGCGGAGAGCAGCACCTTTCTCACTTCCTCGCTGCCGCCCTTGTTGCAGTATGCAAGTATTGCGGCCGCGTCTTCGACGCTCTTGCCCCTGATGAGAGCAAGCACGGTTCTTACCTTGTAGGGCGAGATTCTGATATATTTTGCCGTTGCGTAAGGACGCTTATCCTTGGTGGCGGCAATCTTTTCCGTCTTTTTCTTCATATTGCTTGCCATTTTCTTATCTCCTTACTTCTTGACGGTCTTGGCCGCGTGGCCCTTGAACGTTCTGGTGGGAGCAAACTCGCCGAGCTTGCAGCCTACCATGTCTTCGGTGATATACACGGGCACGTGCTTGCGGCCGTCGTACACGGCTATGGTGTGACCTACGAACTGGGGGAAGATAGTCGTTGCGCGCGACCAGGTCTTTACCACCTTCTTTTCGCCCGCGGCGTTCATAGCTTCTATTCTCGACATAAGCCTTTCTTCGTAATAAGGCCCTTTCTTAACGCTTCTTGACATTTTCTATCCTCCGCCTGTTAGTTGATCCTCTTCAAGATGTACTTGGAAGAGGTGTTCTTCTTCTTTCTCGTCTTGTAGCCGAGCGCGGGCTTGCCCCAAGGGGTCATAGGGCCTGCGTGGCCTACGGGAGACTTGCCTTCGCCGCCGCCGTGAGGGTGGTCGTTGGGGTTCATTACCGAGCCGCGGACCGTCGGCCTTACGCCGAGGTAGCGCGTTTTGCCGGCCTTGCCGAGGTGAACTATCTCATGTTCGAGATTGCCCACCTGACCTACGGTGGCCCTGCACTTTACGGATACCAGCCTCATTTCGCCGGAGGGCATCTTCAAGGTGGCGTAAGCGCCTTCCTTTGCCATTATCTGCGCGGAGATGCCGGCCGCCCTGGCTATCTGCGCGCCGCGGCCGGGCTTGAGCTCGATCGCGTGCACGACGGTACCTACGGGGATGTCGGCAAGGGCGAGACTGTTGCCGGCCTTGATGTCGGCCGTGGGGCCGGAGACGACCTTGTCGCCCACATTGAGCCCGACGGGCGCGAGGATGTACCTCTTTTCGCCGTCGGCATAGGCCAGAAGCGCTATGTTGGCCGACCTGTTGGGGTCGTACTGTATGGACTTGACCGTTGCGGGTATGCCGTCCTTGTTGCGCTTGAAATCTATTATTCTGTATTTTACGCGGTTGCCGCCGCCGATGTGGCGCACGGTTATCCTGCCCGTGTTGTTTCTGCCGCCCGTCTTTCTCTTATCGTGAAGAAGGCTTCTTTCGGGCTTATCCCCGGTCAGCTCGGTATAGGCCGAGACCGTCATGAAACGGCGGGAAGGGGACGTCGGTTTATATCTCTTGATTGCCATTTTTCAAACCTCCTGTCAGGATAACGAATCGAAGAACTCGATCGTCTTGGAATCAGCCTTGAGCTGAACGATAGCTTTCTTGTAGTCGGAGGTGTAGCCTTCGTAGCGGCCCATCCTCTTCTTTTTGCCCTTGCAGTTCACGGTGTTGACGCTCTCCACGTCCACCTTGAACAGCTTTTCGACGGCGTCCTTTATCTGCGTCTTGTTGGCCGACTTCGCCACGATGAAGGTGTACTTTTTATCGGCTATGCCGTCGTATCCCTTTTCGGTGAGAAGGGGTCTTATGATTATGTCCTGAGCTAACATTATTCTCCGTAAGCCTCCTCTATCTTCTTGACGGCCGCCTGAGTTAAAACGACCTTTGCGTTTGCCACCACCTCGTAAGTGGAGATCTGCTCTACGGGCAGGGTGGTGAGCTTTTCGAGATTTCTTGCGGCGAGGATGACCTTTTCGTCGGCGCTATCCATTACCACAACGGCCGTCTTGTCGAGACCGAGGGCCTTTTTGAACGCGGCCATCTCCTTGGTCTTGCCTTCCTTTACGGCAAGCTTGTCGATGACAACCAGTTCGCCGTCGGCCACCTTTTTGGAGAGCGCGGAGACGAGCGCGGCAGCCTTGGCCTTCTTGTTCATGGCCTTTGAAAAATCCCTGCTCTTGGGTGCGAACACCACGCCGCCCTTCGTCCACTGGGGTGCGCGGATGGAGCCCTGACGGGCATTGCCCGTGCCCTTCTGCCTCCAGGGCTTGCGTCCGCCGCCCCTTACTTCCGTGCGGGTGAGGGTGGACTTGGTGCCCTGTCTTTCGTTGGCAAGGCGGGTTACTACCGCCTGATGAATGAGTTCCTCTCTGTATTCGGCGCCGAAAACCTTTTCGGAGAGCTCCATGGAGCCCGCTTCGGTGCCGTCCATTTTATATACTTTAATGCTGGGCATTTGTCAGTCCTCCTTATTTAACGGTGTCGTTGATGGTAACGACGCTGCCGTCGGGTCCGGGAACGGAGCCCTTGATGAGTATGCAGTTTCTTTCAACGTCCACCCTGACGATCTCAAGGTTCTGGATGGTGACGTTTTCGTGGCCGTACTGACCGGCGAGACGCTTGTTTTTGAAGACCCTCGAAGGCGAGCTGTTGGCGCCCATGGAGCCGGGCTCCCTGTGTACGGGGCCGACGCCGTGCGTTTCCTTCAGGCGGTGCTGATTCCATCTCTTGATTACGCCGCTGTAGCCGTGGCCCTTGGTGACGCCGTGCACGTCAACCCTGTCGCCCGCCGCAAACACGTCGGCCTTTATCTCGCCGCCGACGGCGTATGCGGACAGGTCGTCGAGCCTGAATTCCTTGAGCACTTTGCAGGGCTCCACGCCGGCCTTTTTGAACTGGCCGAGCTGGGGCTTGGTGAGAGCCTTTTCGTTCGTCTTGTCAAAACCGAGCTTGAGGGCGGAGTAGCCGTCCTTTTCCACAGTTTTGATCTGGACGACGGGGCAGGGGCCTGCCTCGATGACGGTCACGGGAATGACCTTGCCGTCTGCCGTAAATATCTGGGTCATGCCCGCCTTACGGCCGATGATTGCTTTAATCATAATGTTAAAGATCCTCCGATTTATTTTTACCGTTGATACCGCGTCCGCCGCGTAGCGCCGACGTTGGGGGATCGCCGCGTCCGCCCCGCTCCGCCCAAGCCACATCTCCCGCACGCGCAAACAATATATTATAAATAGTGTCTGCCCGCCGCGCTCTGCGCGCGGCAACGAGGGATACCGGCCGGGAAGACTGGGGCGCAACCGCGGCGCGGTTGCACGCTTCGTCCCCTATACGCCGTCGGCACGGCGCCGTAGAGTATCGTGGTCGATTACCTTTTAAAGCTTTATTTTGATGTCTACGCCCGCGGGAAGATGTACGGTGTCCAGAAGCTTGGCGTTGGGGGTGTAGATATCGATTATCCTCTTATAGGTGCGCTGCTCGAACTGTTCGCGGCTGTCCTTGTACTTGTGGGGGCAACGCAAGATGGTTACCACCTCGCGCTCGGTGGGAAGGGGAATGGGCCCCGAAATTTTTGCGCCGCTCTTCTTCATGGTCTCAACTATCCTCGACGCCGCGAGGTCTACGAGCTCATGGTCGTAAGCTACGAGTTTGATCCTGATTTTCTGTCCTGCCATTGTTTACTCCTTTTTATACTAACAAAATTTTCATTGTGTCGCGTCAACTTATCCGTGTGTATCGCGCTTTTAACATCAAAAAACGCCAATTTAATGGCGCAACGAAGTAAAGCCACGGTTAGTCGCAGGGGTCAGAGCCCCTACAGTTGTCAGCGTAAATTATCTTTTCCCCGCAGCTTCAAGGGGAATTTGAAGTAACTTTACGCCTCATCCCTATACGCACGTCTTTCAACACGCTCGACTATTATATTATAATCCCCCGCCCCTGTCAACTGTTTGAAGGCCGTTTTTTTGCGGGTTTTTGCGCCGCAAGCGCAGCAAAACGGCGCGATTTGCCCCGTTTTGCGCACGTTTTGCGCCCGCTCCGATTTTTAGTGTCCCCGCCCCGGTTTCAACACAATATATTGACGTTCCGCCCGCTTTAAATACCCGCGAAACAGCAAAAATATACAGCGCGGCGGAACAAAAAATATGTATTAAATTTTCTTATGTTAATTTTAAAATGTTATATAGCAGACTTTTTGTTGCAATATGACACTAATTTGTGTTAACAACAAACAAAACGTTCAATTTACCGAGCATGCGGACGAGGGCCGCCGACGCCGGCAAAGGCGCCCCTGCCCGCGGGCGACGCCGCGGAACGGGGAGCCCGAGGGCGTGCCACGCGCGCCAAGGCCGTTTCCCGCCGCGCCCGGACCAAAAGACATGCCCGGGCGCGGCGGGCGGCAAAAAATAATTTGCGCGCCACGTTTCAAATCCGGCGGACGGCGTTATAATAATAGTGAACGAAAAAGGAAGCTCCGCAAAAGGCTCTCCCCAAAAGGGAAGCCCCGATAAAGACTCCCCGAAAGTTTAAAACAATTTGAATTTAAAGGAGATTTTTATTATGAAAAATTATGGTCTTTCCAAGAGAAACAACAACTACGACTTATTCGACGCGTTCGACGACTTCTTCCGCCCCGTATTCTTCGACGAGACGAACGACCTTAAAACCAACATAAAGGAGACGGACGAAAGCTACGAGCTGGACGTGGAAATGCCCGGCTACGCCAAGAATCAGATAAAGCTTTCGCTTGAAAACGGTTATCTAACGATAAGCGCAAGTAAGGAAAGTAAGGAAGAGGACAAGAACAAGCACTACGTAAGGAAAGAGATTTCCGAAAGCTGCTCGAGAAGTTACTATGTCGGCGACGACGTGAAGCAGAGCGACATAAAGGCAAAGTATGAAAACGGCATACTCTCCGTATGCGTGCCCAAGAGCCAGCCCAAACAGATCGAAACTTCGTATATAGCCATCGAATGATAACTTTGCGGCTTAAACCCTGAGTGACCCGCGCGGCGGACTGCAAAAGCAGCCCGCCGCGCTTTTTAATTTTGTTTTGACAAAACAATTTTCCGTCAATATATACGGAAAAACTAAAGTCAACGTTTTGTTTGCAACCCTTATGACGCGGTTATATAATATTAATAAAGACTTATTTTAAGGAAGTGTTTTTTATATGGTGAAAATCGATATTTTTTCCGGCTTTCTGGGCGCGGGCAAGACGACGCTCATCAAAAAACTGATAAAGGAAGCTTATTCCGGCGAAAAGCTGGTGCTCATCGAGAACGAATTCGGCGAGATAGGCGTGGACGGCGGCTTTATGCAGGAGGCGGGCATAACGGTGAACGAGCTCAACTCCGGCTGCATATGCTGTTCGCTGGTGGGCGACTTTGCAAAGGCCCTGAAACAGGTGGACGAGCAGTACCGCCCGGACAGGATACTCATCGAACCATCGGGCGTGGGCAAGCTTTCGGACGTGGCCAAAGCCGTGGAGAGAGCCGGCCTTGCCGACGCGAAGATAAATTCCATGACGACCGTCGTGGACGCGAACAAGTGCAAAATATACATGAAGAACTTCGGCGAGTTTTTCAACGACCAGATAGAGAGCGCCGCCTGCATAGTGTTCAGCCATGCCGACGTGGCCGGCGAGGCCAAGCTTGAAAAGGCCGTCGAACTGGTGCGCGGGCACAACCCGGACGCCACAATAGTCACCACCGACCTGCGCGCCCTGAACGGCCGCGAAATACTGAGCGCCATGGAGCATACCTCCACCCTTGCCGACGAGCTGGCAAAACTGGCGCTGGAAGTGAAGGACGAGCACAAGCATGCGCATGAACACGAGCACGAGCATGAACATGAGCACGAGCATGAGCACAACCATGAACATGAGCACGAGCATGAGCACAACCATGAACATGAGCATGAGCATGAATATGAGCACGACCATGAACACGAGCATGAGCACGAGCACGACCATGAACACGGCGGGTGCGGCTGCGGACACCATCACGGACACGACGGACACGAACATCACCATCACGCCGACGAAGTGTTTGCGAGCTGGGGCAGGGAGACGAGCAAAAAGTTCACGGCCGGGGAGCTTGCCGAAAAACTTGCAAAGCTTGCGGACGCGGTGAGCTACGGCACGGTGCTGAGGGCCAAGGGCATTGTCGAGGGCGAGGACGGCAAATGGCTGCACTTTGACTACGTGCCCGGCGAAAGCGACGTGCGCGAGGGCGCGCCCGCATACTCCGGCAGGCTGTGCGTGATAGGCAGCAAGCTTGACGAGGACGAACTTTCGGCCCTGTTTGAGATCTGACGCTCATTTGACCGCTGGCGCGCGGCGCGCAAACGCGCCGCGCGCCCGCAAAAAGACAATACTTCGGGTGCAGCATGCAAGACGTAAGCGTATTTTTATTTCTGGGATTTTTGGACAGCGGCAAAACAAGGTTCATTCAGGAAACCTTGGAAGACCCCCGCATGGACAACGGCGAGCGCACTCTGTTGCTGGTGTGCGAGGAGGGCGAAGAGCAATACGAGCCCAAAAAATTCGCCGTTAAAAACGTGGCGATAGAGACGATAGAGGACAGGGCGCACCTGAACGAGTACACCCTGAATTATCTGACGAGAAAGTACCGGGCGGAGCGCGTGATAGTGGAATACAACGGCACGTGGATGTTGCAGGACTTTTTTGACGCCATGCCCGAAAGCTGGATAATAAACCAGATGATGACCTTTGCCGAAGCGGGCACTTTTTTGAGCTACAACCAGAACATGCGCCAGCTTGTTTACGACAAGATATACATGACGCAGATGGTGGTGTTCAACCGCTTCGAGGGCGGGATGCGGAAGGACGAATTCCACAAGATAGTGCGCGGGATCACGCGCAGAGCGGACATAGTGTACGAATACACGGGCGGGAAGGCGGAGTTCGACGACATCGAAGACCCCATGCCCTACGACATGGACGCGCCCGTGATAGAGATCGCGGACAGGGATTTTGCGCTGTTTTACCGCGATCTTTCGGAAAACCCGGACGCGTACAAAGGAAAAACGGTCAGATTCAAGGGCATGGCGGCGGTATCCAAAAAGGTGCCGCAGGGCTTTATAGTGATAGGCAGATACATTATGACCTGTTGCGAAGCCGACATAGCCTACGACGGATTCGCGCTTGAAACCAACGGTAAAATTTCCGACGCGAAGACCAGGGACTGGCTGATGGTGACGGCCGAGATAGGCTACGGCTACAACGCGGTTTACCGCGGCGAAGGACCCGTGCTGAGCGCCGTGGAAATAGAGCGGTGCGACCCCCTGCCCGCAGATCTGACGGTGGCCACGTTCTACTGACGGGCCGCGCGGCGCTGCCGGATATGCGCACGGCGGCGCGGAAACATCAATACAAAAAAATACAGCCGCGGCCCGGGTTTATCGGGCCGCGGCTGTCGCGCGCAGCGCGCGTCACTTCTTTTTGTGGTATGTAAGGCGGCGGAACGTGCCGTCCTCCTTGTGGATGACTATCTTCGCTTCCTGATTTTCGGCCAGCTTTTTGGCGAAATCTATCGCCTCGAGCTGGGTGTTGAAAAGCTTTATCGCCTTTGCGCCGCCGGCTATTTTTACCTGCCACTTGCCGTCCGCCTTGCGCTTGGCTATGTGATAGGTCTTGTTGACGGCCTTGGCCTTTGCCGTCTCGGCCTGCGCCGGGGACTGCTCTCCGGCCGGCTCTTCCGCGGGCTGTTCCGCAGGCTCTTCCTCCGCGGGCTCTTCGTCGGCTTCCTCTTCTTCCTCGCCGGATGCGGCGTCGGCTACGGTCTCTTCCTCTTCCGCGGGCTCGTTCTCCTCGTCGGCGGAAAGCCCGTCGGTCTCCTCAACGCCCTCCTCTTCGACGGCGTCGGACTTTTTCGCGCGAACGATGAGCGCTATTACCACGGCTATCACCACGACGGCCGCGGCCACTATCACTATCCAGCCCCAGCTGGTAAACCACTCGGGCACTCCGGCAAGCAGATTCATGTTGTTACCTCTCATATATTATTTGATTAAATTATAAATGCTGCGCGGCGCGTTGTCAAGCGTTCTGTAAAAATTAGCGGCCGCGCTTCAGTACGAGAGCAGCTCGGAATGCACTTTTACCGCGAACTTGTCCGTCATGCACGACAAAAAGTCTATCACCGCCTGCGCATAGACGCGCTCGTCGGCGAGCACGCCGTAAATTTTTGTGTTTTTGCAGCGCCCGGCCTTCTCCGCAAGCGGGCCGGGCGGAACGACGGCTCGGTCGCAGAATTTGGACAGCCAGTCCGCGAACGACGCGCACAGCCCGGGGAAATCCGAACCGCGCTTTTGAACGTTGGATATGGTATATTCCCCGCCGAACATGCCGAAGAGCACGTCGAACAGGCTGCGGAGCACGAGCGCGGCATAGCGCTGATAGGGCTCGAAACGGGGATTGGCGTAGATATATTTGTAGTTGAACGCCTTTATCGCGTTGAGCTTTTCGCAGGCCGCGCGCGAAAGTTTTATGCCCTCTTCCGGCGAGCTGTTGGCGCAGACGTCGGAGATGAGGTCGTGTATTATCACGGTGGTGTTCAGCGCGCCGCTCCTTTGAGCCGCATGCTCCAGCTCGCCCAACTGCGCCCGCGTGAGAAAACCGAGGGCGAGGGCATCCTCGATATCCCTGCCGATATAGGCTATCTTGTCCGAAAGTTTTACCACGCAGCCCTCCCACGTGGCCGGCATGTATCTGCCGGGACTGTCGAACGCGGCGAGGTCGAAGAGTTCGTCGCGCGGCCGCAGGCCGTTTTCGTCCACCTCGCCGCAGTGCGAGATTATGCCGTCGCGCACGGCGTACGTGAGGTCGAGATTGCGCAGGCACCGCCTGTCGTCCTCCAGCAGCTCCAGACAGTCCGCAAGCCGCAGGCCGTTGCGCTCGTGCCAGAACGCGCGGCCGCAGTATTTTTGCGAAATTTCCGAAAGGACCCGCTCGCCGTAGTGCCCGAACGGAGCGTGCCCGAGGTCGTGCCCGAAAGAGATGGCGCGCGTGAGCTCGTCGTTGAGCCCCAGATATTTGGCTATGGTGTTGGAGACGGACTCCACGTGGGCGACGTGCTCCAGCCGGGTGCAGACGTGGTCGTTGTCCGCATTGTAAAAGACCTGCGTTTTGTGCTTGAGCCGCCTGAACGCCGTGCAGTGCAGAATGCGCGTGTAGTCGCGCGCAAAGGGCGAACGTATTTCGTCCGCGCGGGCGTACAGCTCCGCGGGACGGGCCGTCAGGTCCTCCCACCGCGCGCAGCCGGCTTCGGCGGCGACGTTTTTGAATGCGTCCTTGTTCATGCCTGTATTGTATCACGCAAGAGCGCAAAAGTAAAGCCCCGCCGCGAGCGGGGCTTTGCTTTTGCGTTGCAGAGCGCGGGAGCGCCGGCCGGAAAGCGGCGGGCGTCACTTGCCGCTCTTTCTGCGCACCTTCAGCTTTGTTATCGCGCGGGCGAGCTGGGCCTGCGCGGAGCGGTATTCGCGCCGGCTTCGGCGGGCGGCGAGGGCCTCCTTCGCGGCCTCGGCCTCCCTGCGCGCGCGCTCGGCGTCGATCTCCTCGGGACGGAGCACGGAGTCGACCAGAATGAGCACGTCGCCGTCCTCCACCTTCATTATGCCGCCCGCAACGGCGCAGACTTCGGGCTTTTCGCCAGGAACCGTGAAAGTGAGTTCGCCCGGCACTATGGCCGTGATGAGATTGGAGTGACCGGCCAGCACGCCGTATTGCCCGTCCACCGCGGGCACGATGACGCTGACGCAGTCGCCGTCGTAAAACAGCCTGTCGGCGCCCATCAGATGCAATTTAAAAACGTTCATGTCGGCGCGCCCCCGTCAGCCCTCCGCCTTCAGCCTTTCGGCCTTGGCCTTCACGTCCTCGAGCGTGCCCACGTTGTAGAAGGCCGCTTCGGGGTACTCGTCCATCTCGCCGTCCAGAATGGCCTTGAAGCCGCGGATGGTTTGGGCCACGGGCACGTAGACGCCGGGCACGCCGGTGAATTTTTCGGCGACGTGGAAGGGCTGCGACAGAAACCTTTGCACCTTGCGCGCCCTGTAGACGGTGAGTTTATCCGATTCGGAGAGTTCGTCCATGCCTAAAATGGCAATGATGTCCTGCAGTTCGCTGTACTTTTGCAGCGTCTCCTGCACGCGGCGGGCCACTTCGTAATGCTCCTTTCCCACTATGTCCTCTTCGAGCACGCGCGAGGTGGACTCCAGCGGGTCCACGGCGGGATATATGCCCTGTTCGGCTATCTTGCGGCTCAGAACCGTGGTTGCGTCCAGATGGGCGAACACGGTGGCCGGCGCGGGGTCGGTGAGGTCGTCCGCGGGCACATATACGGCCTGCACGGACGTTACGGAGCCGCTGCGCGTGGAAGTTATCCTCTCCTGCAGTTCGCCCATTTCCCCGGCGAGAGTGGGCTGATAGCCCACGGCCGATGGCATGCGCCCGAGGAGGGTGGACACTTCCGACCCGGCCTGCACGAAGCGGAATATGTTGTCGATGAAAAGGAGCACGTCCTTGCCCTGCGCGTCGCGGAAATATTCGGCCATGGTCAGCCCGGTGAGCGCCACGCGCATGCGTACGCCGGGAGATTCGTTCATCTGACCGAAGACGAGCGCGGTCTTTTCCGCCACGCCGCCGGCGGTCATTTCGCGCCAGAGGTCGTTGCCCTCGCGCGAGCGCTCGCCCACGCCCGTGAAGACGGAATAGCCGCCGTGTTGCATGGCGACGTTGTGTATGAGTTCCTGTATGAGCACCGTCTTGCCCACGCCCGCGCCGCCGAACAGGCCTATCTTGCCGCCCTTGGCGTAGGGCTCCATGAGGTCGATGACCTTTATGCCCGTCTCGAGTATCTCCGCCACGGGCGACTGCTCCTCGAACGGGGGCGCGGGGCGGTATATGCCCCACTTTTCCCCGCATTCGGGCGCGGGGTCGCCGTCTATGGGGCGGCCGAGCACGTTGAACATCCTGCCCAGCGTGCATTCGCCCACGGGCACCTTTATCACGTCGCCCGTGGCGGCGACCTTCGCGCCGCGCGCCAGCCCTTCGCACGGGCCGAGCATTATGCAGCGCACGCAGTCGGCGCCGAGGTGGGAAGCCACCTCCATTACGCATTCCTGTCCGTCGTTGCGAACGGTGAGCGCGTCCCTTATCCTGGGCAGCGGGCCGGCTTCGAACTTCACGTCCACCACGGGCCCGGCCACGCGCACTATCCTTCCCGTATTCACTGCTCTTCCTCCTTGCCGCGGGCGCGGGCGCCGGCGGCTATTTCGGTTATTTCCTGCGTGATGGCCGCCTGACGCAGCCTGTTGTATTCGCCCCGCAGCCGCGCGATGAGTTCCTCCGCGCTGTCGTTGGCGGCCTTCATGGCCGTCATGCGGGCGTGCTGTTCGCTGCAGAAGCTGTCGACCAGCGCGCTGTATATGAAGCCCGAAATGTATGCGGGCATGATGCTCTGCAGCACCTTTTCGGGCGAGGGAGAATATTCAAAGGGCCGCGCGACGGGCTTTTCGCCCGGGGCGTAGCCGAACTGGCTGCGGTGAAAGGGTATCAGCCTCGTCAGTCTGGCCTCGTCGTACATGCCCTGCATGTCGGTATATGCCACATATATCTTGGCGAACCGCCCGGCATTGAAGCCTTCGAGCAGGATATCGCCTATCTCTCGCGCGCGGCGCATGGTGGGGTTCTGCGCGGTGTATGCAAAGGAGCGCTCTATATTCACCCCGCGCTGCGTGAGCAGGTGCCTGCCGTATTCGCCCACGACGTACCACGCTATGGGACAGCCGTAGGAGTGCAGCTCCTCGGCCTTTTTTATCACGTTGTAATTGTACGCCCCGGCCAGCCCCTTGTCGCCCGTGATCAGCAGGCAGGCGAAAGTGCCTTCGGGCTTTTCGTTTTCGTCGAGGGGGTACATGTACCGGCTTTCGGGCAGCTCGCCGGAGCGGAAAATGCGCTTGATCTCCGTGCGGGTGGCTTCGAAATAGGGGCGAGTGCGGTCGAGATCGGCCTTGGCCTTGCGCATCTTGGCCGACGAGATGAGATACATGGCATTGGTTATCTTGCGCGTATCCCCCACAGAATCGATGCGGCGCTTTATGGTGTGCAGATCGGACATGCGCCCTTACCTCCCGTCGTCCGGCGCGCGCATCCGCCCGGCTATGAAGGCCTTTGCCCTGTCGATTATCGCGGTCTTGAGCTCCGGCGAGAGCGCCTCGCCCGTCTTCAGCCGCGCCGTCAGATCGGCGCAGGCGTCGTCGAAATAATCCAGAAGCTGCGGCTTAAGCGCCGCGATATCCTCCGGCGGAACGCCCGCAAAGGCGTGGCCTGTCGCGGCCACGAGCAGGATTATCTGCCTGTATTCTGGCAGCGGGCAGTTCTGCGGCTGGCGCAGAAGAGCCATTATGCCCCTGCCGTAGTCGAGGGTCTTCTGCGTGTTTTCGTCGAGGTCGGAGGCAAACTGCATGAAGACCTCCATCTCCCTGTACTGGGCGAGATTGAGCCTGACTGTGCCTGCCGCGGACTTCATGGCCTTGGTCTGGGCGTCGCCGCCCACGCGCGAGACGGATATGCCGACGTTGACGGCGGGGCGCTGCCCCGAATAGAACAGGTCGGCGGACAGGAATATCTGGCCGTCGGTTATGGAGATTATGTTGGTGGGGATGTAGGCCGAGATGTCGCCCGCCTGCGTTTCCACCACGGGCAGGGCGGTTATGGAGCCCCCGCCGCGCTCGTCGGAGAGGTGCGCGGCGCGCTCCAGAAGGCGGGAGTGCAGATAGAACACGTCGCCGGGATAGGCTTCGCGCCCGGGCGCGCGGCCGAGGAGCAGCGAGAGCGCCCTGTACGCAACGGCGTGTTTGGAGAGATCGTCGTAGATTATCAGCACGTCCCTGCCAGAATTCATGAAGTATTCGCCCATGGCGCAGCCGGCATAGGGCGCAATATACTGCAGCGCGGCGCAATCGCCCGCAGTGGAGGAGACGACGACGGTGTAGTCCATCGCACCCCTGCGCTTTAAATTTTCCACAAGGTGCGCCACCGAGCTGGCCTTCTGGCCGATGGCGACATATATGCAGATCACGTTCTGCCCCTTCTGGTTTATTATCGCGTCGACGGCGAGCGAAGTTTTGCCCGTCTGGCGGTCGCCTATGATGAGTTCGCGCTGGCCGCGGCCGATGGGGAACATGCTGTCGATGGCCAGTATGCCCGTGCGCAGGGGCGCGTTGACGGGCTGACGGTCTATAATGGCGGGCGCGGGGCGCTCGATGGGCATGTAGGCCTGCGCTTCGACGGCGCCGCCGCCGTCAACGGGCGAACCGAGCGCGTCCACCACCCTGCCGATGAGCCCGTCGCCGGCGGGGACGCCGGCCGTCCTGCCCGTGCGGAAGACCGACGAACCCGACTCCACCTCCCTGTCGTCGCCGAACACTATGCAGCCCACGCCCTCGGGCGAGAGCTCCTGCACCATGCCCTTGAGCCCGCATTCAAACTGCAATATCTCGCCGTATTCCGCAAGATCGAGCCCGCCGACGCGGGCTATGCCGTCGCCTACGGACAGCACGCGGCCGATCTGACGCGCGGCCGCGGACATGGACCAGTCGTCTATGGCCGTTTTTAGTCCGTCCACCGCCTCCCTTAAAAGAGTGGTGACTCCCTTGGCGCTGCGGCGGACGTCCTCGCTGAAGCTTTCCAGCCTGCTCTTGGCCGACCAATCGTACACGTTTCCGCCGTACTCCAGCCTGAACCCGCCCACTATGGACGCGTCGCGTATTATCTCTATGCGGGGGCGGACGCCGAACGTTTTGCCGAGGAAATCGGCGATGCCCTCGCGCTGGCGCTCGTCGGGCGGGGTGACGCAGTAGAGCTTTGCGCACGCGCCGTCCGGAGCGGTCTCGTCCGCGACGAATTTTTCCATGCGGCTTCTGACCGACCAGTCGTACACGCTTTCGCCGTACTCCAGCCTGAACCCGCCCGCTATGGAGGCATCCTGAATTATGTCTATCTCCGGGCGGACGCCCGAAACTCGCTCCAGAAAGTCGCCCAGCCCCTTGAGCTGACGCTCGTCGGGCGGGGTGACGCAGTAAAGCTTTGCAACCTTATTCATCGCCCTTTCCCCCGTTTACCTGACTGAGGAACCTGTCGTACACGGCGCTGTCGCCGTCCGCGCCCCGGGCCTGTATGGCCGTCGCGGCGGCGTCGCTCATTATTTCGGCCACGTCGCGGCGGAGCACGGCGCCGCCGCGATCGTTTTTAAGCCGCTCGGCAAAGTCCGCCCGCTCCTCTTCGGTAAGCTTGCGGGCCTGCTCGCCGGCCGCGGCGAGATACCTGTCGTAGAGCGCGCCGTCCGTCTCCGCGGAGCCGCCGGCGGCAAGCAGCTTGCCGGCCGAGCGCACTATCATGTCGCAGATCTCCTCGCCGGCGCCCTCCATATACTTCTGCCTTTCGGCTTCCGCGCGCCTGCGGCCGTCGTCCAATATCTTGTCGGCCTCCGCGCGCGCCTGGGCGAGCACCCTGTTTTTTGCCGCCTCCGCCACGGCGAGCGACTGTTTTTCGCGCTCGGCGAGTTCGCCGTCGAGGGCGGCCAGCCTGACTTCGCGCTCCTTTTCGAGAGCCTGCGTTTCGGCCAGAGCGCGGGCGTGGTCGTCCGCGGCCTTTTTGTACTTTGCCTCCCTTTCGGACATGAACTTCCTTACGGGCCTGAACAGGAGCAGCGCCAGCCCCGCGGCAAGGATTATGAAGTTGAAAAGGTGCAGCAGTATCTGCTGCCAATCGATGTTAAGCGGCATAATACCCCTCTTGTCTGCGGCATATGCGCCGCCTTACGAAAAATTAAACGACGAACATTATGAGTATGGCCACGATGAGAGCATAGATGACGACCGTCTCTATGAACACGAGACCGAGCATGAGCGAACTTCTGATCTTTCCGTCGGCTTCGGGCTGGCGGGCGATGCCCTCCATGGCCTTGGATATGGCCATGCCCATGGCTATCGCGCCGCCTATGGCGGCCAGACCTATGGCCACGGCGGCGCCTATCGCCGTCATGGAAGAACCTTCGGCGGGCTGTGCGGCCGAGGGAGTCTCCTCCCCGTCCGTCTGCGTCTCGGAAGCTTCGTCGAGCACTGCGGAAACTTCGGTGGAAGTATCCGCCGATGCGGGCGCGGCAGCCGTCTGCGCGCAGACCGCCGCCACAATGGCCAGCGCCGCCAGCAGGGCGGCGATGACGAACGCCGGGAGCTTTTTTGTGAGTTTCATAAAAATTTCCTCCGAAATACTTTTGCTTTGAAATTATTGTTTCTGCGCCGCGGGCGCGGATTTTTTGAGCTTTTTTGCCTTGGGCGCGGGCGGTTCGGAAACTTCGCCGTAGTATGTGGCCGTGAGCATGGTCAGAACGTACGTCTGTATCACTGCGTGCAGGAGCGTGAACAGCACGCCCACCACGACGGGCACGCCCACGCTGAGGTATATGGTGTAGTACACCAGCTCGGTGACGAGCAGCCCCGAAAGCAGCGCGCCGAACAGACGGAAACTCATGGACACGGGCAGCGAAAATTCCTTGAGGGCCCTGCCCAGACCGCGCAGTCCGTTTGCGGCTATGCCTCCGCCGAGAATGACGAAGTAGGACAAAAAGCCCATGGCTATGGCCGCGTTTATGTCCGAAAGGGGCGCGGGCAGGCTCAGGGACGCTCCGCCCGAGGACACACACTGAACGCCGAAAAGCTCGAACAGCGTGCCGACGAACACGTAGCTGCCGGCCGCGAATATGTAGCAGCCCAGAAAGTCGTACCTGTGCGGACTGCCGTTCCTGGCCATGCCGTCGAAAAAGGAGACTATCTGCTCGATGACCAGCTGGAACCTGCCGGGCACGTCCCTGAAGCGCGGCAGGGCGAATATGCGCACGCACGCCGCAAACACGAGCAGAACGGCCGTGACGATAAAGCCCGAAAGGACGGCGGGGTTGACGCTCATGCCGAACAGATCCAGCCGCTTTTCTTCGTGCAGCACGGCGTCGGAAAGCTCTTCCGAAAGGCTGCCCTTGGGCGGCGCGCCCAGCAGCACGGCGCCGACGAGCAGCGCCGCGAGCACGGCGACGAGCACCGCCGCGATTATGAATTTTTTGCTGACAGATCTTTTTACCGTCTTCATGTTTACCTCTCCCCGCCGCGGCGGAGCCGGACAAATAAAAAAGCGCCGACACCGAACGTGCCGAGCGACCGACTGCGCAATGCGGAACCGCCGCGCGCAGACAACGGACGCGCGCACGGTATGACCCGGGCGTGCGGACGAAGCGCCGCTCCCGATATTGACGCGCGCAAAGGACGCGCGCTTTTCCCGCCTATCATTGCTACGCACATTGTAGTCCTATTCCGCGCGCATGTCAACTCTATTCACGCAAAAAAATGCCCGCGCGCGCCAAAAAAATTATTTTTTTCTCCGGGCGCAATTATATGCGCGATTATCGTTGCACATGCCGCCGGCATATGATATCATGTATTTGCTTTACAAAATATTTACAATATCTTTACATTGAGGGGACGGCCATGGCCGACGGAAAACAAATTGCGAACAGCGTGAAATACTGGACGGCGCTCAACGCGGGCGCGCTGGCTCTGGCGGCGGGGGTGTACTTTTTCAAATCCCCCAACCACTTCGCCACGGGCGGCGTGAGCGGCCTTTCGATAGTTTTTGAACCGCTGATACCCTTTCTTTCGCAGTCCGAGATACTGATGGCGATAAACGCGCTGATGCTGCTGCTCGGCTTTATATTCCTCGGGCGGGGATGCACGTTCAAGACCATATATTGCAGCGCCGTTTACTCGCTGGAAAACTTTGCGTTCGAGCGGCTGATACCCCTTGCGGGGCCGCTGACCGACCAGACCTTTTTAGAGCTGGTCTTCGCCATTCTGCTCACCGGCGTGGGCAGCGCGATAATTTTCAACTGCGGAGCGTCCTCCGGCGGAACGGACATAGTGGCGCTGATACTTAAAAAATACACCTCCGTGCACGTGGGCAGGGCGCTGCTGATGACGGACATGCTGATAGCCGCGTCCTCGTTTTTCGTGTTCGGCGTGGAAGCAGGGCTTTTCTCCATGCTGGGGCTGTTTTCCAAGGCCTTTCTGATAGACGGCGTGATAGAGGACATAGGCAAGAGCAAATACGTGACCGTGATAACCAACGAGGTGGCAAAGGTGGGCGACTATATAATAAACACCATGCACCGCGACTATACCACCTACGCCGCGACGGGCGGATACACGGGCAACGAAAAGCACGTGCTCATCGTTGTGTGCAGCCGACCCGAAGCGCGCAGGCTGAGGGCCAAGGCCAAGGAGCTCGACCCCGCCTCCTTCATCATCGTGTCCGACGCGACGGAGATACTCGGCAAGGGCTTCCGCGAACCCGGCTGACCGGCCGCGGACACCCGGAACGCATTCACCCGAAGGCAATTTTTGCGCGGGCGGCAGACTGCCGCCCGCGCAAATTATTTTGTCCCCACTTTGGAAACATTATTGTTTATAACGACGACATAATATATAATTTAGACACAGACCTGCGCGGGCGCACGTGCGCCCGCATGGAAAGAAAAATATGTATAAGGAGACAGATAAATGAAGAAAGTCAGAAGTTTGCTGTTCTTTCTGCTGGCAATCGCGATAGGCTGCATGAGCTTTGCGCTTGCGGCCTGCGGCGGCGACGACGGGACGACCCCGCCCGACGCGTCCGACGACGGAAACGAACCCGATGACGGAAACGAACCCGACGACGGAAACAAACCGGCGTACGACGGACTGTTTGCCGGCGAGGGGAGCGACTACGCGCTCTCCGCCGACTACACGCTGACGCAGGAAGACGTTAAGGGCACCGGCGGCACGGACGGCGTTACGCTGAACAAAGCCTGCACGTTCGACCTCGGCGGGCACACGCTCGACCTCGGCGGGCTGACGCTGCGCATAGCCACCGACGAGAAGGCCGAGATAAGCTTTGAAAACGGCACGATAACCAACGGCGTGCTGGACGTGAGCGCGCCCAACGGCGACATCGAGTTCAGCGGCACGACCATAAGCGAAAGCGTTACGTACGAGCTGGAAGCCGCAAGCGACACCATCAGATTTTCAAACGCCATACTGACGGGCAACTGCACGGTGAAATCCGGCTCGAGAGTGCAGATAGAGTACTCCGCCGTGAGCAACATCACGCTGACGGGCAGCGGCAGGCTTGAAGCCGGCACGCGCGCGAACCTCGGCAGCGTGACCGTGAGCGCGAGCGGCGCGAGCGTGGACGTATCCCCCGCGGCGTCCGTTTCCTCCATGGCGCTCAACGCGGCCGCCGACGTAAAGGTGGCCGGCGCGGTGGACAACGTGACCGTGGGCGAGAGCGCGACGGGCGGCGAAGCGGCGCTGACGATAGAGGTGACGCCCTCCGCCAGCGTTGCAAAGCTTGAGCTGAACGCGGCCGCAGACGTGAGCCTTGCGGGCACGGTTTCGGCCGTGACCGTGGGCGAGAGCGCGGCAGACGCGAAGGTGAGCGTGGCCGAAAACGCCAGCGTGACCAAGCTGGAAGTGAAAGCGGCCGCGGAAGTGAGCCTTGCGGGCACGGTTTCGGCCGTGGCCGTGAGCGAAAAGGCGGCCAACGCAAAGGTGAGCGTGGCCGAAAACGCCAGCGTTGCGCAGATGGAGCTGAACGCCCCCGCGCAGCTTGAAGTAAACGGCGGCATAGGCAAAGTGGTCGTAAACGAGAGCGCAAGCGGCACAAGCGTAAAGCTGAACGAGGGCGCGAACGTAGACACCATAGCCGTGGCCGCGCAGGAGATAGGCCTTACGGCCGCCGGCGGCGCGGGCGTGGGCCAGGTGGCCGTGACCGACAACGTGAACACCGAAAACATCTCCGGCGATATCTCCGTGAGCACCGTCACGGAGGACGAAATGGCCGACCTGATAGCGCACGAACACGTATATTACACGGTTTCGAGCCAGCCCGCCACCTGCACGCAGGACGGCGTGCGCCACATGCAGTGCGCGTGGTGCGACGCCACGAAAGACGAGCCGATAGAAGCGCTCGGGCACGACTACATATATTCCGTGGTAAAACAGCCCACCGCCGACGAGAGCGGCAGGGGCAAATACACCTGCTCGCGCTGCGGCGACAGCTACGAAGTGGAGATAGCCAAGCTGGGCTCGCTGACGCTGGCCGGACTTGAAAAGCTGTACTCCCTCATCCCCGACGGCACCTACACGCTGAAGACGGGAGCGAACGAATCGCTGACCGCCGCCCAGCCGAACGGAAACAAGATAGAGATAAGCGACCTTGAAATAATAATAAAGGTTGCGGGCGACAGCCTGCAGGGCACGATAGACGGCCGTCTGCTTGCGACATCCGAAGGCAAGACGCTGACCGACGCCGACTTCAGGGCCGTGCTGGCCGAAGGCAACGAGATATACCTCTTCGTCGTCTACGACTACCTTGGCGAGGGCGACGTGATGCTCGACGACGAGCAGACGATATACGCCACTCTGACGGGCGCCATCTTCGACGGGCTCTCGCTGGCCACGGGCATAGATCTGGAGGCCGTGTACGAAGCGCTTTACGGCGCGGCGGAAGGCCTGACGGGCGAAGAGCTGGGCGACATCGCGACGAAAGTGCTGCAGGCCATAGCCGACAAGACTTTTGAAAGCACCGCCGTTGCCGACGGCACGAAATATACCTTCAGCGCCCGGAAGCTGAATGAATTCATAACCGCGCTCGGCGGCAAGACCCCCGCGGCGCTCATAGACGAAGCATTCGGCGAGGGCACGTTTGCAAAGCTGCAATCCTACGCCGAAGGCCTTGCGGACATAAAGGTTTCCGAGCTGGCCGACGACATATTCGCCATAGCCGAAAATTCGGGCATAAGCCAGCCCGAACTGGTGAAGCTTGCAAGCGCCGTCCTCACGCGCGTGACCGGCTCCGCGATAGACGTGGACGAACTCATACTCGGCTACGGCGGCATGACGGTGGCCGAGGCCATGGCTGAATACATGAATGCTTCCGGCGCGGGACAGGACGTCACCGCCGAGCAGATGAAAGAGCAGTTGGCAGGCATCGTCCTGAACATATTCGACGCGCAGAACGGCATGGCCCACATGACCGTGAAACAGATAATAGACAGCGGCATGTTTGAGCTGCCCTTCGACTTTACGACCCTTGAACAGATGGTGCAGACGTATGCCGCGGGACTGAACTTTGAAGTGACGGTGAGCGGCGACGGCCGCCTGACGGCGCTGAACGTGACCTTTGAAGCCGACATGCCCGGCGGCGAGACGGACGAATACGGCAATCCCGTGCTCGTGCGCACGCAGGTGCTGTCCCTTGTATGGAACGAAGGCGACGAACTGCCCGAGATAAACGTAAACGTGATGGGCGTTATAGCCGCGCTGACGGAGGGCGAGAACGGCGAAAAGCAGATATCGGCCAACATAATGGGCATGGAAGTGACCCTCGTCTACTCCGAAACGCAGACGGGCGCGCTGATAACCATAGACGCCGAACAGGGCGGCACGGTGATAGCCGACGTTACGCTGACCGTGACGGACGGGACCGACGGCTGCACGATAGACGTTGCCGGCACGCTGAACGGCATGATCGAAAACATGTTCGGCGGCAGCGCGGCACACCCCGACAACGGCACGGGCGACGGCGGCCAGCAACAGCCCGCGGAACCGCCCGAAGACTATGAACTGAACGGTTCGCTGGAAGCTTCGCAGGGGGACGGCGACGTGAACGCCGACGTATGGGCCGAGCATAAGGAGCTCAAGCAGCTGTTCTACCACATGAACATGACACTTGCAGGCGGCAACGCCCCCTATAACTACCCCTACCCCGTGACCGTGGAATACTCCAACGACGAGGACGGCGATTACTACGCGGTGACCATGCACGCATATGCCGCTATCGGACTTTCGGAATACACCGACGGCGGCATGACCTATTACTACGGCACACTGTTGGAAACCAGGTATTATTCGAGGGTGGGCAGCGTGAACGGCATGCCCGAACTTGCGATAAACGTCCATCCCGACTGCAACGACGTGCTCTACCTGAACGTCATATCCATGAACGCCCCTTACGTTGAGGAGATATACACGATAGGCACCTTCACGCGCGACGAATACGGCGTATATACGGCCGTTGCGGTGAGCAATCAGATAAGCCGCCCCGTGCAGCTGCCTTCGTCAAGCCCCGTCAGCGGCTGGGCGTACTACAACACGCAGACGGGCGAGATAACCTACCAGTCCGCGCACAGCTACAAAGTGGAGGCGGCCTACGCCCCCGGCAGCGCAAACTGTGACGACGGCCTGATACTCACCTACACGTGCGAGCACTGCGGCGACAAGTACACGAGGCGGAACTACGGCCACTTCTATGAAGCAGAGATAACCAAACTTCCCACCCAGTGCGGCGACGAGAGCTACATAGGGGTGAACACCTGCATAATGTGCGGCTACGAGTACACCGGCTTGTCCCTGTACGAGCACAAAACGCACGAAGCATGGACCAAGGAGATACTGACCGACGCGGACTACGAGCTCGAGGTTGAAAACCTGACCAAAAAGCTTGAGTACGAGGGCTACGACGAGGAGCTGTACGGCAGCGCGGCAGAGGCGGCCGAAGCGCAGATATCGGAGCAATACGTCAGGCTCGGCGACCTTGAAGCGTTAAGTCTGGACGTTGCGGGATTCTACTACGGCACGGCGGAGCTTGAACACTGCGCGCTCTGCGGCCTGAACGTATATACCTACACGTACAACACCAACTCCGGCACAGACCCCGACGACTGCACGTGCCGCACGGCCACGGTCATAGAGTACAAGGGCAACGCCGACTACGCCGGCTTTACCGAAATGCTCGTATCCCGGACGCACGGCCACGCCTTTGTGAGAGACGGAGAGAAGACCGACCCCGATGCCATTGAGAGCGTAAAAGAAGAGCTCAACAACATACTTCTGGCGGAGACGGGCATGACGGCAGACCTCTCCTTTGCCGAAACGTATTATTACAGCTACAGCTATTGCCCCGCCTGCGGACAGAAGGACTCTCTGCACATAGAGCTGTACAACGAGCTATCCAAAGACAACTTCTATATCAGCGTTTACTACAACGACGACGGCTCGACGAGCAGTATCGAGATATACAACGCCGACTTTGCCATCACATATGCGCAGGAGCACTACGCCGGGCTGTATACGCTTGAGGGCACGGCGAGCTACGCGTATGTACGGATAGAGGATTCGGGCGAATACGTGACGTGCGACTTCGATATGACGAACGGCGACAGACTGGTCATAACGCTGTACGATGACGACAGCGACAAGCGTCTGGAAGTGGACAGCTATGACTACAGCGAATGTCTCGCCGCCCACACATACTACAAATACGCGAACGGAACATGGCAGGCAGTTGACTCCTACACAAGCGAGCAACACCAATACTCCCGCCGCACGGAGTACGGCGAAAACTGCCGCGAGGACGGAAGATATTCCGTTTCCTCCTGCGATGTGTGCGGCAAGACGAACGACAGAAACTTCGACGTGCAGTATTACCACAGCTACGTTTACTCTTCGGACTTCGATTTCGCAACGAGCGCGCTGTACCTGACGGGCAGCGAATACGGCCTTGCGGGGCTGACCGGGGAGCTGGCCACCATAACGAGCGAATCTTTCTGCGGCGGCTGCGAGACGCTGATGAACGTTGTGCTGACGCTGAACGGCGACTGGACGCTGACGGACAACGTCTATATCAGAGCCGAGGGCATAGTCATCGACCTGAACGGGCACAACATCGACCTCAACGGCTACCGCCTGACGGTGTACAGCTACGACGGAAGATATCTGACGATAACCGACAACACATTCGACACCTCTTCGGTGGAGGGCTTCGACCCCGAAGCTCCCGAATATGCCGCATCCGTGACCGACGGCAAGGGCACAGGCCTGCTGACGGCCTTCAACAGCGGCGAGGAAGAGATAATAATCGGCACCGTGAACATCGGCTGCGACATCTTCGTAAGCGATTGCGACAACCGCTACACGATAGGCGACACACTTTCGGCAAGGGGCGATCCGGCTCCCGAAACGGCCGTATCCGGCGGGTTCCTGACCGAAAGCGAACTCAACGACTATCTCGGCACGGATGGCGTGAAGTACTACAACTTCGGCAATCTCAACTCCTTCTACTACAACGGCGAAGGCGCTGCGGCAGACGGCGGACAGAACGCCGTGCTTGTAATGCAGGTGCAGCTTGAATACAACCTCGACGGCGACCCTGTGGCCGAAGCACTGTCGTTCAGCTACGCACTGCCCGAAGAGTTTAACGGCGACTGCTACATCTATGTCAACGGCGAGCACTACGACTATCTGCACGACAGCGGCACGTTCACGCTGAACACGATGGACATGGGCCGCGGCGGCGTATTCGAAATAGTCATCGAATACAGCCCCTACGAAGGCTACGAGGGCGAGGGGATCATGATAACCCCTCCCGAAGTAACCAACATATGGGCTCAGGCATGACGGCCTGAACGCATGGCGACGCGCGCCGGCAACGGCGCTGCCCGCCCGCGCACACTGCGCGGGCGGGCGTTTTTTTACAAAAAATTGCAGGCAAATGATTTGTCCGCGCCGGGAAATATGTTATAATAAATCAGACATGAAGATAAAGAACGCAACAGACCCTGCATGCGGTAGGCGCGCCGCGAGGGGCGGAGCAAAAGGGGCCGCGCTCAAGAAAATAATATGCGCCGCGCTGGCCGCCGCCTGCGCGCTGACGGCCGCCTGTGCCGCCGCCTGCGGCGGGGACGAGGTGGTGCAGCACGGCATAGATATCGCGCCCGCACCCGCGCCCGTCTACCCGGAGGAGAGCGCCGAACGGCTTGAAAACGGAATATACAGGCTGATGTGCGCCGCGGCGCTGAAGGAGAGCGGCATGACCTCGCTGCCCCAGGCCACGACGGAAAATCTTGCCGGCTATGCCGCGAGCGCGACCCGCGCGGTGCTGAACGAAGGGTTTTCCGCCGCCGACGCGGACAGACTGGCCGACATAGCCTGCGCCCTCGCCGACGAAGGCGTGCTGCCCGACGCGACGCCCGCGGAGCTGATACGCGTTTACGGCAGGCTGGCTTCGGCCATAGGGTTCGAGGACACGGGCAGACTGTGCTATACCTTTGCGCTGTGCTATTACGACATATGCCGCGAAAGCGATCTGGAGCGCTACGAGGAGTACGGCTACCCCTATCTTCTGGAGCGCGCGCAACAGCTTGCCGAAGAAAAGGCGGCGCTGGAGACGCTTGTGGGGCGGGACAATTTTGCCGCGGCGCTGCGGGCGGCGTGCGCCCTCGGCGTGCTGGCCGCCGTCCCCGCGGGGGACGAAGGCGCCGACATGCTGACCGACGGCGAAATACTTTCGCTGATACAGGCGCAGAGCTTTACCTCCATCCGCCTGCCCGACGACGGGTGGCTGACGCTTTTGAGCTTTGCGCGCAGACTGGCCGACGGAAGTTACGCCGGCGAACTTATGGACATCGCCTTTGAAAGGGGCGACGCCGACGCCATAGCCGCGGACATGAACGAGTTTGCGGAGCTTTTGCAGACCGTGCAGTCGCGCATGACCGCCGAACAGGCCGCAATGCTGCGCGAAGGCGACGCCGACGCGCTGCTTTCCTCGGTGTTCGCCGCGTTCGGCGAGGACGAATGGCAGACTTTTTACGCGCTGTGCGCATGCTTTTCGGCGGCGGAGTACGACAAAGCCGCGCTAGGCCGCTTCGGGCAGGAGTATGCGGACTTCAAAGCCGGACTCCCTTCCGTATCCGCGGGCGAGCTGGAAAGCGCCGCGGGAGAACGGGGATTTATTGAATTGCTTAAGGGATATGCGGCGGGCATTGCGCCCGCGGCGGCATTTTTGTTTTTCGGATGATAGAACTTGAAAATATTACAAAAAGCTACAACGGCGAAGCTGTTTTAAGGGGCGTGTCCCTTAAGATAGACGACGGAGAATTTTTGTCCGTGATGGGCGAAAGCGGCAGCGGCAAGAGCACGCTTTTAAACGTTATGGGCGGGTTTCTGGCGCCCGACGGCGGGCGCGTGCTGTGGAGGGGCGAGGACATCTCCGCCTTCGACGGGGCGCGCGTTTCGCGCTTCCGCTCCGAGGAGATGGGATTTGTGTTCCAGTCCTTCCGCCTGATATCCACGCTGACCGCCGGGGAGAACATTCTTTTGCCCGCCGCCGTGGCCGGCAGGGACATGCGCGCCGCGCGCGAACGTGCGGAGGAGCTGTGCCATAAACTGAAGCTGAACGGCATGACGAACAAATTTCCCGACCAGCTTTCGGGCGGACAGCAGCAGCGCGTGGCGATAGCCCGCGCGCTGATATGCCGGCCGCTCGCCGTGGTGCTGGACGAGCCCACGGGCGCGCTGGACAGTGCCATGCAGTCGACCGTGATGGAGCTATTGAAGGACGTGAACGGCAACGGGACCACCATAGTGCAGGTGACGCACAGCGCCGCCATGGCCGCCTGCGGCACGCGCACGGTCAGGATAAAAGACGGTGCGATATGTGGATAAAACTGTTTGCAAAACACATATTAAGGAGCATAAAGCTCCGCCCCCTTCAGCCCGTTTTGAGCGTGCTGATACTCACGCTGTCGTTTGCGCTGGCGGCCTCGTCGCTGAACGTATATGACAGGCTGACCGAGGAGACGTATTTAAGGCAGGCGGCCTCGTACGGGCGGGCGGACATAACCGTGACGCTGAACAGCCGGACGGAAAACCGGTTCATGCAGCCGCAAACGGCGCTGGCCGCGCTTAACAAGGACGCGGCCGTTGCCGGCAGTTTCGAGCTGCCCCTATTTTGCGAGGGCGGCGAAACGGCGGCAGCCGCGGCCACGGACTTTGAACAGGCCGACGGCATGTTCGACTTTGAGTTCACCGCCTACGGCGCCGTAACGGAGGACAACGCGGACGAGAGCGCGTTCGTGACGCAGGCGTTTGCGGGGCGGCACGGCCTGAGCGTGGGCGACGCGCTGCGCGCGGAGGTGCTGGGGCACGATGTGCAGTACACCGTGCAGGGCATTTCCCCGCACGATTTCATGGGCAATTTTTCGGTGATGATACCCGTAAAAAGCGTGGTGAGGGCGCTGGCGGCCTCTTCGCCATTCATCGCCGCCCTCGGGGAAGATTTCGGCCTGTGCACGACCATATACATAGACGTAGGGGAACGGGACGCCGCGGCATGCGCGGACGCGCTGCGCGCAATGCCCGATTTTGCGGACAAGACCGTGGCGATAGTTTCCGACCTGATGGCCGCGCAGGCCAACCTGTCGTCACTGTCGTCAATGATACACGTGCTTGTAATATTCATAGCGGTGGTTGCGGCGGCGGTGGTGCTGTGCTGTTTTTACATACTGTCCATGCAGCGCGCGGGCGAAAACGCGCTGTTTGAGCTGAGCGGCGCGCCGCCGCGCGCCCTGCTGGGGCTGCAGTGCGCCGAAATTCTTATGTACTGGCTGGCGGGCAGCATTGCGGGCGCGGCGCTGACCTGCGCCGTTGCGCCGGCCATAGTCCGGATGGGCGGATTTGCATACGCGACAAAGCCGTTCGGCGGCGGATTTGCGCTCGGCTGTCTGGAAGCGCTGGGCGTTACGGGAGCCGCGGCCGTGCTCACCGCGCTGGGATTCTATTTTGCGGGAAGGCAAAAAGTCTCCGCCCGCGCGCCCGGCCGCAGGCGGGGCGGGGCGATAGCCGTTGCGCTTTCGGGCGGAGCGGCGGCCGCATGCGCGCTTGCCGCAGCGCTTACTCCGACGGCCGCGCACGCGCCCTTTGCCGTGGCCGCCACGATACTTGTCATACTGTTTGTGTTCGTCGCCCTCCCTCCGCTGTTCCGCGCCGCAATGCGCGCGCTGAGCGCGGCGGCGGACGGCGGCGCGAGGGCGCGCTGTCCCGCCCTGATATGCGCGGTGAAGAACGCGCGCACCGTAAAAACGCTGCACAACTCGTGCCGTCTTTTAGCCATACTCGCGGCCGTATGCGCCGCTCTGGCCGCCGTCACCGTCTCCGGGGAGATATACATAGCCGCCGCGTGCGACATATTGCCCGCGGACTATGTGCTGTTGAACGCCGGCGAGAACGCCATAGGGCGGGTGAGGGAATGCGACGGGACGGGGAGCGCGGTTTCGCTGTACTGGGGCTCGTTCTACGACGGCACAGGCGGCTCCATACTGCTCGTTTCGGCCGAAGACTACGAAGCGCTCGCGCCAAAGCTTCGCCCCTCCTCCGCCCCGCGCGGCGACTGCGCCGCCGTCACCGCGGCATATGCCCGCCTGCACGCATATTCGGTGGGCGACGACATTACGATATCCGTGGACGGCGAACGGCTGTCGCTGAAGGTCGCCGAAATATTCTCCTCGCCGGTAAACGCCATCTTTTTCGACAGTTCGCATTTCGGCATGGGATACAACATACTGTCCGTCACCGCCGCCGAAGGCGCCGACGCGCAGCGGCTGCGGACGGAGCTTGCCGCGTGCATGGCGCCCGACATGGCCGTGATAATGACGCCCGACGAATTTTTTGAGCAGAAGACCGCCATGTTCGACGTGTACATAACCTGCGGCTACCTGCTGTTCGCCTGCATGGCGTTCTTTTCGGCGGCGGGACTGGCCGACAACCTGTACGAGAGCTACCGCGCGCGGCGGCAGCAGTTTGCGCTGTTTGCCTCGTGCGGCATGCGGCGCGGGAGCATAGCCGCCATGAAGGCGTGGGAGACCGCGCTGACGGTTGCGCTTGCCCTTGCGGCGGGCGCGCTGGCGGGCGGGGCGCTGCTGTGCCTGATAAATTTGTGGATGCAGAGTTATTCCGTGGATCTGTTCGCGCTGCTCGCCTACGGGGCGTGACCGGGCACGCCGCCGAAGAGCGCGCGGACCCGGCTCCGCCGCAAACGACGAAGCGGCCGCCGCACTTAAATGTGCGGCGGCCGCCGTTTTTGCATAGAATGCGTCCCGTTCCGGACGCGCGCCGGCAGAGCCGGTCAGCGCAGTTCGCCCTTTGCCCTGGGAAACACTATGGTGTCGCGGATGTTGCCCATGCCCGTGATGTACATGAGTATTCTTTCCAGCCCCAGCCCGAACCCGCTGTGGGGAACGGAGCCGAACTTGCGCAGATCGAGGTAGTTTTCGTAGTCGCTCATCTTCATTCCGCGCTCCCTGATCACCTTTACAAGCTTGTCGTAGTCGGCCTCGCGTTCGCTGCAGCCTATTATTTCGCCCACGCCGGGCACGAGAAGATCGGTGGCAGCCACCGTCTTGCCGTCGGCGTTCAGCTTCATGTAAAAGGATTTTACGTCCTTGGGGTAGTTGACCACGAACACGGGGCGGCCGAAAACTTCGTCTGTGAGATAGCGCTCGTGCTCGGTCTGAAGGGCCAGCCCCCACTCCACGGGATAGACGAACTGCCGGCCGCTCTTTTTGAGTATCTCCACGGCGTCCGTATAGTCCACGCGGGCGAAGTCGTCGGCCACGACCTTGCCGAGCTTGGCCGTAAGTTCGGGCTCGTAAAACCTTTCGAGCAGAGCCAGCTCGTCCGGGCACTCATCCAGCACGGCCTTTATTATATATTTGATGAATTCGGTGGCTATCTCTATTATGTCGTCGATGTCGGCAAAGGCGACTTCGGGCTCTATCTGCCAGAATTCGGCGGCGTGGCGGGTGGTGTTGGAATTTTCGGCGCGGAAGGTGGGGCCGAAGGTATATATCTTGCCGAAAGCCATGGCCATGACCTCGCCTTCGAGCTGGCCGGAGACCGTAAGGCCCGCGCTGCAGCCGAAGAAGTCGGCGGCGTTGTACTCCTCCGCCGTCTTGTACTGCGGAGCATAGCCCAGCGTGGTGACGTGGAAAATTTCGCCCGCGCCCTCGCAGTCGCTGCCCGTTATTATGGGCGTGTGGGCGTAGATATAGTCGCGTTCCTGAAAGTAGCGGTGAATGGCCGCGGACAGCCTGCTCCTTATCCTGAACACCGCGTTGAACGTGTTGGTGCGCACGCGCAGATGGGGCAGCGTGCGGAGATAATCGAGCGAGGTTTTCGCCTTCTGTATGGGATAGTCCAAAGGGCAGTCGCCCAGCAGGACCACGCCGTCGGCGTTGACCTCCACCGCCTGATTTTTGTTGAGCGATTTGACGACTTCGCCCTCCACCCTCACGGACGAGCCCACGCGCGCCGCGCCTTCCGGCAGGGCGACTTTTGCCTTGTCGATAACTATCTGCAGGTGGGGCAGCGAGGTGCCGTCGTTCAGGGAGAGAAATGCCATGTTTTTGCTGTCGCGGCACAGGCGCACCCAGCCGCAGACCACAACGCGTTTGCCGAAGTACTCTTCGGGCTTTGCAAGAATTTGTCTGATGTCTGTATGTTTCATGATGATTACTCCTTTGCTGTGATTGAACGGATGTCCTGCGGAGCGGGGCTCCGCCCGGACGGCGCCGGCTTTTTTTACACTCCGCTGTCGCCGTAATTTTTGAGCACGCGGGCGGAGGGGTCGTCGACGTCACAGTTTTCCCAGTTTTTGTTGGGCATCCAGAAATCTTTTATCATGTGTCCCTGACCGGGATAATACTTTTCGAAGATCTCGCGGTAGAGCAGCGATTCCTTTGTAAACGGACGGGCGTGACCGTATTTTGCGGACAGCTTTGCAAACTGTTCGTCCGTATATATGCCTTCGGCATACTCTTTAAGATAGTCCACCATGGAGTGCCCGACGGCGTCCGAAAAGGCGGCCTTCTGACGATAGAGTATGTCGTGGGGGAGATAGTCGCCTTCGAACGAGCGCCTTAAAAGATATTTGCCCATGTTGTAGGTGTTTAGCTTTTTCTGCGGGTCGATGGCCATGACGTACTTTACGAACTCGAGATCGCCGAAGGGCACGCGGGCCTCGAGCGAATTGCCGGCTATGCATCTGTCGGCGCGCAGCACGTCGTACATATACAGCTCCCTTATCCTCTTTGCGCTCTCCTTCTGGAACTCCTCGGCGTCGGGCGCGTAATCGGTGTACTTATACCCGAACAGCTCGTCCGAAATTTCGCCCGTCAGCAGCACGCGTATATCCGTCTGCTCGTGTATGGCCTTGCAGACGAGGTACATGCCCATGGAGGCGCGCACGGTGGTTATGTCGAAGGTCTCCAGCACCTGTATCACCTTTTCAAGGCTGGACAGAACTATGTCCTTGTTTATATAGACTTCGGTATGCTCACTGCCTATGTAGTCGGCTACCCGGCGGGCATACTTTAGGTCTATCGCGTCCTCGCTCATGCCCACGGCAAAGGTGCGTATGCTTTTACCCTGCTTTTTGTAGTACTTTGCGGCGATGGAGCAGACGAGCGAACTGTCCAGCCCGCCCGAAAGCAGAAAGCCGACGGGCGAATCGGAATCCAGACGCTTTACCACGCCTTCGGTGAGCAGCCTGTTTATGTTTTTGTATATTTCGTCGTGGCTGTCCACGAGATATCGGTCGACGCGCGCTATGTCGCTGTAGCACACGAACCGCCCGTCCCTGTAGTAGTGACCGGGAGGGAAGGGAAACACCTTGTCCGCGAGCGGGACAAGCACCTTGGCCTCCGAAGCGAACATGATGTTGCCGCTTTTTGAATATGCGTAGAACAGCGGGCGTATGCCTATGGGGTCGCGCGCGGCGATGAATTTTTGCGTTTTTCTGTCGTAAATGATTATGGCGAACTCGGCGTCGAGCATGGCGAACATATCCGTGCCGTACTCCTCATAGAGGGGCAGAAGCACCTCGCAGTCGGAATTGGAGCGGAACTCGTAGCCCTGCTCTATGAGACGGCGGCGTATTACGCGGAACCCGAATATTTCGCCGTTGCACACCACCTGATTGCCCTTGAGCGAAAAGGGCTGCATGCCGAGGGAGGAGAGCCCCATTATGGCAAGGCGGTTGAAGCCTATATATCCCCCCGCGAGCGTCTGAATGCAGCGCGCGTCGGGGCCGCGCATGTACGAGCGCGAAAAGGCTTCGTCGAGCTGCTGCAGGGATATGTCCCTGCCCTCGTAGGCTATTATCGAACACATAAATTTTCCTCCTTGTCGGGCCGCGGGAACGGTTTTTGCATGCTGGGTCCGCCGGTCCGCACCCCTGCCCGCAATGCGGCGCACACATAAAAAATCCCCGTTCGTCCCAATATATGTTAGGACGAACGGGGTAAATTGCCTGTCCGCGGTGCCACCTAAATTACTGCAAAGCAGTCACTTTGAGAGCGCGTTTTCGTACGGCCGGACGGCCACCCTACTGCCCGCCGCACGAGGTTCGGATGACGCGCTCCCGAGGGTTCTTCGCAGACGTGCACGTTGCGGAACTTGCACCACCATCCGCTCGCTGAAAACAGCTTCCGTCCGTTACTCGCTCGTTCATAGCGCTTATGGATATCCGTTTGCATGCGCGGGCCGCACCGGCGGCCTGCGCTAAATTATTTTCAATTATAAATCACTTTGCGGTTTTTTGCAAGCATTTTGCATAAACTTTTTAAAAATATTCAAAAATCGCGGCGCACGCGGAATTTTATGCATTTATTCATACTCCGCGCGCCGAACGCCGCCGCGCTTCCGCCGTCCGGAAGGTTGCCTGCCGCGCGCGCATGTGATATACTTGAGGCATGGCACGCATATTTAAAGTAGAGGACGACAAAAAGAGATTTATTGACCTGCTTCTGCTCGGGGACGAGCAGGAGAGCATGATAGACAGGTATCTGGAGCGGGGCGAGATGTACGCGCTGGACGATGACGGCGTAAAGGCCGTGTGCGTGGTGACGGACGAAGGCGGCGGCGTGGCGGAGCTGAAAAACATAGCCGTGCTGCCGGGATTCAGGCGCAAGGGCTACGGCAGGGCGCTGATCGAGCATGTAAAGGAGACGTGCCGCGGAAAATATGCCGTTCTGCAGGCCGGCACGGGCGACAGCCCCCTGACCGTTCCCTTCTATCTGGCCTGCGGTTTTGTCCGCTCGCACACGGTCAAAAATTTTTTCACCGACAATTACGACCACCCCGTCCGCGAAGCGGGCGTGCTCCTCAAGGACATGATATATCTGCGATTCAGGCTGTAAAACGCGGTCTGCGCGCAAAGGGCCTGCGGGCGGGATTATCCCGCCCGCAGGCCCTTTTTTGCCGTCCGGACGGGCGGTCTTGTCTGCGGGCGCGCCGTCCGGCGCGCAAGGCCCGCGCCTCAGTCGGCGAGGCCTTTCAGCTCTTCCTCCGCCGCGGTCTCCTCGCCCGTTCTGACGGGCGCGCCGCCACGGCGGAATTTTATTTTGTCCACAGCGAAGTCGCGGTAGGTTACGGCGTCCTTCTGCTCTATCTTCACCTTTACTTCCATCTTGAGCATATTGACTCCGACCACATGCCCCCTGCCTTCGGGCGTGTCCACCTCGGAGCCGAGCTTGGGCACTTTTTTGCAGGCTTCGGCGTAGTAGTCGTTTTCGTATGCGAGACAGCACATCAGCCTGCCGCACAGCCCGGATATCTTGCCGGGATTGAGGGACAGCCCCTGATTCTTAGCCATTTTGATGGACACCTTTTTGAAGTCCGGCATGCAGCTGGAGCAGCAGCACTCCCTGCCGCAGGGCGCGATGCCGCCCACGAGCTTTATTTCGTCGCGTATGCCTATCTGCCTGAGCTCTATCCTCATTCTGAACGCCGAGGACAGCTCCCTGACAAGCTCGCGGAAGTCCACCCTGCCCTCCGCCGAAAAATAGAAGGTGAGCTTGCTGCCGTCAAAGGCGAACTCGCAGTCCACCATCTTCATCTCCAGCCCGCACTTTTGGGCCTTTTCGCGCGCGATCTTCATGGCTTCGGGCTTGCGCTCGGCGTTGCGCCTGACCGTCTCCCTGTCCCTTTCGGTGGCGACGCGCACTATGGGCTTGAGGGGGGAGACTATCTTGTCCTCCTCCACCTCATCGAGCGGTATCACCACGGTGGCGAACTCCAACCCGCGCGAAGTTTCTACTATGACGTCCGTACCCTTTTCGTACACGTCCTTGCCGGGCGCAAAGTAATACACCTTTCCGCCGTTATTGAATTTTATGCCAACAATTTTTTCCATTTGTCGTTCTCCGTAATTATGTCCGTCATCAATCCGAACAGCAGCGAGGAAAAGTTTGCGTTGAACTTAAGGTCCTCCAGCGCGCCGTTCACCGCCTCCACGGCGTGGATAAGGGCGGGACGCGTATGCGTATGGCCAAACATATCCCCCGACGAAACGCACTCCTTCAGCTCGTCGAAATATATGCGCTGTACCTGACGCAGCAGTTCGGCCTTTTCCCTGACCTCCGCCAGCTCGGCGCTCAACGCGCCCGCTTCGCCTGCGGACGATGCGCGGGCAACGCGCTCCGCCGCGGAGAGGATGTCATTGAACCACCCGCCGAAGGCCATGCGCTCGGCCTGACCGAACAGCCCGCCGGAGCTTGCGGCGGCCGCTTCGGCCAGCCGTCCCTCCGCGCCCGCCCGGCCGAGCGCGGCGAGGACGTCGCCGCGCGAAAAGGGCGGGATCTCTAAAACGCGCACGCGCGAAAGCACCGTCTGCAGCACCGGCGAAAGCGAGGTCGCGCCGAGCAGAAAATACACGCCCTGCGGCGGTTCTTCCAACAGCTTTAAAAGTTTGTTCTGCACGACGGCCGAAGCCTGATCGAAATCGGTGAACACATACAGTTTTTTGTCGCCCTCGAGCGGGCTCAGGGCGCTGTCGGCCGCTATCTCGTCGGCATCGGACACCGCGGGCTTTTTGCCCTCGGCGGGGAACACCTTTGCGTCGGCAAAGCTCTCGCTCATTATAAGCGAGCCTTCGCGGCGGGTCTCGTCCGTGCCGAAGAGCGCGAGGGCGAAATATTTGAGGGCGAACCTTAAATACGCCCCGTCCTGAAAGTAGAGCAGGTAGGCGTGGGCGGCCCGGCCGGATGCCGCGTCACGGCGCAGCACGGAATATGCAGTTGTTCCGCCGAGAAGCTTGCGCATACCCCCTCCGTCAGACGATGCCCTTTTGTTTCAGAAGCTGCCAGATTTTCCGGCTCGTTTCAAACTTTGTTCCGGAGCAGTCCACGCGGCAGAACGCGCCGTCGCGCTCCGCTATGGCCAGATAGCCTTCGTACACCCTGCGGTGAAACGCGAGACCGAGCTGCTCCATGCGGTCGTCCTCGTCGGCGCCGTGCTTGCGCGCAAAGGCGCGTTCGGGCGGGATGTCGAGGAACACCGTGAGATCCGGCGGACAATTTTTTAAAGCGAACGCATTGATGTCCGCCACATATTGTTCGCCCAACCCCCTCGCAAAGCCCTGATAGGCCAGCGAGGAATGCACGTACCTGTCGCAGATGACCAGCTTGCCCGCTTCCAGCGCGGGGATTATCCTTTCCTTTATGTGCTGGACGCGCGCGGCGGCGTAGAGCAGAGCTTCGCACTCGTCGCACATGGCGGTGTTTCCTCCGTCCAGAATGATTTCGCGTATGCGTTCGGCTATGTCGCTCCCGCCCGGTTCGCGCGTCATGACAAAATCGACGCCCTCGCCGTTCAGCCGTTCGGCGAGCAGCTTGAGCTGCGTGCTCTTGCCCGAGCCCTCGCAGCCTTCAAACGTCACAAATTTACCCCTCATCTCTTTACCACCTTTATCATTCCGTCCGTTATGCCGAACGTGCCCCTTCCGCACGAAAGCAGCCTTACGGCCTGTTCGGAAATTATCTCCCCGGCGATGACCACGGGCAGACAGGGCGGCGTGACGCCGGCGTTACCGGCGCACATTTTGCCGGCGCTGTCTTTGACGGGCACCCACTCGAAGGGCGCGCGCAGCGCGTACAGATAGCTGTAAGTGCGCGCCGTCTGCGGCAGAGTCAGGGGCACGTCCTTATACGTGCCACGCAACTTTTTGTTGTCGGCAACTTCGATGAGGGCGACGGCGAGACGCTCGAGCCAGCCCTTCGTGGTGGCGGGCGAGAGATAGAACAACAGATGTCTGCCGTCGCTCATTTCGGCATATATGCCCTTCTTTTCCAGCCGCTCGCGCACGACGTCGGGCGAGACGCCGAGGGGTTTGAAGTCCACGGCGAGCTTGGCCCAGTCGGCCGAGGGGTAGAAAGTAAACGCCGAAAGCGAGCTTTTGAAGGCCGCGGCGGCGGAGCGGGCGCGCGCGTAGAGCTCGGGATGATTTTTGTAGTATTTTACCCCGTACTCCACCGAAGCCATCACGGGATAGGACGGGGACGTGGTGCGCAGCATGTCCAGAGCTTCGGCCGCGACGCCGAGCAGAGATTGGTCGTTGACGCACACATATGCGCCCTGCGTGAGGGCGGGAAGCGTTTTGTGCGCGCCGTCCACCCACATGTCGGCATACGCGCCGCAGTAGCCCGCCCGGTTTTCGCCGACGGCGAGGTGCGCGCCGTGCGCCCCGTCGCAGAACAGCTTTCTGCCCTGCGGGCGGAGCACGGCGGCGTAGTCGTCCAGAGGGGCTATATTGCCGTAGTAATCGGGCGAAGTTATTATCATGCCCGCTATGTTAACGTCGTTTACGACCAGCTTTTTTATCAGCTCGGGATCGGGCGGAAGAAGCGTTCCCGCCATGGTTTCGCCCTGCACTATCACGGGTTCGACGCCGAATATGCGGCAGGCGTTGAATACGCTCTTGTGACTGTTGCGCGGCACAATAAGCTTGCTGCCGAAGCGCGAAGCCGCATACACGCAGGCCATGACCCCGCAGGAGGAGCCGTCCGTGACGATGAAGGCGCGCTTTGCGCCCACGATTTCCGCTATGTCGCGCTCGGCGGCGGCAATGACGCCCGCCGGGGACTGCAGATCGTCCGAAAACGACAGCTCGGTTACGTCCAGACGCGCGCCGGGAAAGACGCGCGCGAACGCGCCCGCGCCCTTGTGCCCTGGCATGTGAAAGCGCAGCCTGTCGCGCCCGGCGTACTTTTTAAGTTGCGAAAGTATATGGTATCTGTACATCTTTCATGGGGCGGACAAAAGCCATGCCTGCCGGAAAATTTATTTTTTTGGTTTCATTGTGGGGAAGAGTATGACGTCCCTTATCGTGGCGCTGTCGGTGAGCAGCATTACGAGCCTGTCCACACCCATGCCGAGGCCGCCCGTGGGGGGAAGTCCGTACTCGAGAGCGGTTATGAAGTCCTCGTCCACCTGCGCGTTGCAGCCGGGCTCGGCTTTCCTCTTTTCCTCCACCTGCTTTACGAAGCGGGCCTTCTGGTCTATGGGGTCGTTGAGCTCGGAGAAGGCGTTGCCGAATTCATGGGCGCAGATGAAATATTCAAACCTTTCGGTAAATGCGGGGTCGTCCGCCTTGCGCTTGGCGAGGGGAGAGTTTTCCACGGGATAATCATAGATGATGGTGGGCTGGACGAGCGTGTCCTCGACGAAACGTTCAAAGAGCGCTATCAGCACGTGTCCCTTCGTCGCCGAGCCGCCTTCGGGCACTTCGCAGCCGAGCGCCGCGGCGCAGGCGCGCGCGGCGGCGTCGTCCGCCCAGCAATCGTAATCGGCGCCGCAGGCGGCCTTTACGGCCTCCTTCATGGTCATCCTCTTCCAGGGCGAACCCAGATCTATCCGCGTGCCCTGATAGGTTATCTCCGTCGTTCCGCACACCTGCAGGGCAATGGTCTTGTACATGTTTTCGATGAGGTCCATCATGCCCTTGTAATCGGTGTAGGCCTGATACATCTCCACGGAGGTGAATTCGGGGTTGTGGAAGGCGTCCATGCCCTCGTTGCGGAAGATGCGGCCCACTTCGTAGACCCTTTCCAGCCCGCCGACTATCAGCCTTTTGAGATAGAGTTCCGTCTCTATCCTCAGATACATGTCGATATCCAGCGCGTTGTGGCGCGTTTTGAAGGGGCGGGCGGCCGCGCCTATTTCAAACGTGGTAAGAACGGGCGTGTCCACTTCCAGATATCCCAGCCCGTCGAGATACGCGCGGATGGCGCGCAGTATTTTTGAGCGCGCTATAAACGTGCGGCGCACCTCGGGATTGACTATCAGATCGAGGTCGCGCTGGCGGTAGCGGATATCGGGATTGGTGAGTCCGTGCTGTTTTTCGGGCAGGGGCAGAAGGGCCTTTGAAAGCATTTCGATATGCGTGCAGTGAACGGAAATTTCGCCCGTCTGGGTCTTGAACACAAAGCCCCTTACGCCCACTATGTCGCCTATGTCGTAGTCCTTTTTGTAGGACATGTAGTCCTCTTCGCCCACGTCGTCGCGCTTTACGTATATCTGAATGAGCCCGTCGCGGTCGGAGACGTGCGAAAACGAGGCCTTGCCCATTATGCGGCGGGACATGAGCCTGCCGGCCAGAGAGACCTCCCTGCCTTCGAGCGAGGCGAAGTTGTCCTTGATGTACGACGAGTTGGCCGTTACGTCGTAAAGCGTCTTTTCGTAGGGATTTTTGCCCTCGGCGCAGAGCTTGGCAAGTTTTTCCCTGCGTATGCGCGCCTGCTCCGCAAGCAGTTCGCGCTCCTCTTCTTCGGTGATTTCGTTTACTCTGTTCTCTTCCATATAAACCTTTATGTGCGCGCCGCTTTCCGGCCGGCGCGTTCCGCGCGCGGACGGAAAGCGTGCCGCATGCTCATCTTATGCTCACTATCTTAAGCTTGTATTCGCCTTCGGGCGAGGCGACGAGCACCTCTTCGCCCGTCCTGTGGCGCATGAGCGCCGCGCCGACGGGGGATTCGGAGGATATCTTGTTGTTCATAACGTCGACGTCGGTGACGGAGGATATGGTGTACGTCTCCTCCTCGCCGAATTCCTCGTCGTACACCGTGACCACGGAGTTGAGATGGACGTAGGAATTGTCGGTTATCTCCTCCTGCACCACGGCGTTTTTGATCTGATATTCGATTTCGGCTATCTTGCCTTCGTTGGAGCGCTGCTCCTCGCGGGCGGCGTCGTACTCGGCGTTTTCCGAAAGGTCGCCGTGGGAGCGGGCTTCGGCTATGCGCTCGATTATTTCGGGGCGCTTGGTCTTGACGAGATAGTCCAGCTCCCGCTTTAAATCGTCAAGATTTTTCTGGGTCATTACAAACTGTTCCGACATTTTATTTTTTATACCTCTCGATATTGATTGCAGAAAATAAACAAAGATATGCGGCGGACGCAAATTCCGCCACATATCCGTTTACTATATTATATATTCTATGCACATCTTTGTCAATTATTTATGGGGCGCGCAGGCAGACGTTTGACAAGCTTTTAAACGGTGATGTTTTCCAGCACCAGCCTGTCGAAATCCACATGTTCGGCAAAGTCGCGGGGGAGAAAGCGCACCTGATTGAACTTGGCGTAGTTGAATATGTGCGTTTTTAGCAGCACCGGCGTGGCGATGTCCAGCTCCTCGCAGATGTCCGCAAGGTAATTGAAAAAGGCCGAATAAGTAAACTTATCCAACCGCTCGTATGTGACCTGACGGACTATTTTGCCGTCCTTTAAAATTTTTCCCCAGATCCTGAACATACATATATTTTAGCAGAACTTTGCCGCATTGTAAACGCTTTTTGCAAATAACATTGACAAACGCGCGCGCAAGTTATAAAATAATATCAACATTTTTACGGGGACACGACTTATGGAAAAGATTGAAAGGGACATTGTTGCCATACTCACCGCCGATTCGCGCGCGGGCGCAGCCAAGATAGCCGGCATGCTGGGCATACCGCAGGCGGAAGCGGCTGAAAAGATCAAAAAGCTGGAGCGCGAGGGCGTGATAGTAAAGTACACCGCCATAGTGAACGAGGACGCCTTCGACGAGGAGAACGTGGAAGCGCTGATAGAGGTCAAGGTGACGCCCCAGCGCGGCACGGGCTTCGACAGGATCGCGCGCGAAATAGCCGCGCACGACGAAGTAAAAAATCTGTACCTGATGTCCGGCGCGTACGATCTGGCCGTGATAGTTTCCGGAAGGTCGTTAAAATCCATTTCGCGGTTCGTATCCGAAAGGATATCCACCTACGACAACGTGCTTTCCACGGCGACGCACTTCATTTTGAAAAAATACAAGGTGGAGGGCGCGCTGATGGGCGGCGACGAGAGCAACGAGAGACTTTCGGTGCAGCCGTGATTAAATTAAGTTTTTAACGCTCGTTGTGCGCTTGGGGCGCGCAACATCTCGCCGTTATTTTGAGCGGCTCTGCCGCTCTTGCCGCGACTTTAAATTGCCCTACAGTTAAATAGTCGCGGCAATTCACGCCGGTGAGCTCGCTTGCGCGACAAATTGTGTCGCGCTTAACGGCGGAGTGAATCCGCCTTGCGCACGGAATTATTTTAAATGTTAACGCTCGTTGTGCGCTTGGGGCGCGCGCAACGTTCCGTTGCATCACACTCCGCGAACGGGCCGCGCAGCATTTCCGCTGTCGGTTCGCGGCCGACAACGTTCCGTTGCATCGCACTCCGCGAACGGGCCGCGCAGCATTTCCGCTGTCGGTTCGCGGCCGACAACGTTCCGTTGCATCGCACTCCG